>NZ_DF238891.1 GCF_000400995.2 Acidovorax sp. MR-S7
GCAAAGCCGCGCCAGCTCTTGCTCGACGCCATCGGAGTGCCGGTCATCAACACAGATTTGTGACAGAGCCAAATTCTACCGCCTACGTTCGATAGCTGGATGCGCATTCTGCAGGCTGTGCCGGGCAGCGTACTATGGTTGCTGCAGGACAACCCGTTCGTCCTGCCCAATCTGCAGCGCGAAGCGCAGGTACGCGGCATAGACCCGCAACGGCTGGTGTTTGCCCCGCGCATGGAGCTGGACATGCATCTGGCCCGCCACAGCCTGGCAGACCTGTTCCTGGACACCTTGCCCTATAACGCCCACACCACTGCAAGCGATGCCTTATGGGCTGGCCTGCCGGTATTGACTTGCGCGGGAGCGTCATTCGCTGGCCGTGTGGCTGCAAGCCTGCTGCACGCAGTGGGGATTCCTGAGCTGGTGACTGACAACCCTGCTGATTACGAAGCGCGCGCGATTGCGCTGGCTGGCGACTCTTCTCTGCTGCAATCAATTCGTAGCAAGCTGCGTGCACAGATTGCGACGGCGCCGCTATTCGACACCCAGCGCTTCGCACGAGACATCGAATCGGCCTATGTTGCTATGCATGCACGCAGCCAGGCAGGGCTTCCCCCCGACGTGATTGACGTCTGATATCAGCGACTCAGTGCTGGTGAGCTTCCTGCTGGTACAAGTGGCGATGAGCGTTTTGGCCCTTGTCCTGCACCGCTGGTACGGGCCGTGCGCGATGATGGGCGCATGTCGCAGCTTCCCGATTCCCATGTACTGGCCGGTGTGGACATCGGCGGCACCAAGGTCGCCGTGTGCCTGGCCGCCTTCTCCGACTCCGATGCTCCCCCGACGCTGCTCGCGCGCCTTGCCGAGCCCACGGTGAAGACCGGCGCGCCCGACGCGCTCGCGCGCCAGGTGCTGCGCCTGCTGGACGCGGCCTGTGCCGGGCGCGGCCTGGGGCGGGGCGACGTGGCGGCGGTGGGCGTCGCATCGTGCGGGCCGTTCGTGCGCGTGGACGGCATGGTGGAGGTCACCAACCCCAACATCTGCGGCGGCCTGGCCGGCGCGGCCCGCGGCCTGCACAACGACTGGACGCGCGTGCCGCTGCAGGCGCCGCTCGCGCAGGCGCTGGGCGCGCACGTGCACATCGCCAACGACGCCGTGGCCGCGCTGCAGGCCGAGCGCCGCTGGGGCGCGCTGCGCGGCGCGGCCGACTGCGCCTACGTGACCTGGAGCACCGGGATCGGCGTGGGCCTGTGCGTGGATGGGCGCGTGCTGCAGGGCAAGAACGGCAACGCGGGGCATGCGGGGCATTCCTTCGTGGGCGACGTGGCGGGCGAGCCCGCGGTGTGCGGCTGCGGCAACCGGGGCGACGTGGAGTCGCTGGTCGCGGGCAACGCGCTCCCGCGCCGGCTGGGCGTGGATGCGCCGGCGCTGCTGCGGGCGGCGGGCGCGGGGGATGGGGCGGCCCTCAATGAAGTGCGGGGGCTGTGCGTGCTCATGGGGAGGTTGCTCTACAACCTGGTGGCCACGCTCGACCTGCAGCGCATCAGCCTGGGCGGTGCGGTGTTCCTGCACCACGAGGCGCTGCTGCTGCCGCTGCTGCGCCAGGAGCTGGCGCGCTACTTTCCCGCGCTGACCGAGGGCGTGGAACTGGTGCGCGCAGGGCTGGGCGACCGCGTGGGCGATTACGCGGCGCTGGCGCTGCTCGGTGCGGATATTCAAAAAGAATAGCTGCTCGCGCTTGCTGGATAAGCGCTGGAGGCCGATTTGGCTTCTATTCCTGTTCTTCCCCTTCCAGCGCGCGCAGGAAGTTGCGCCGCCACCAGTGCACGTCGTGCTCGCCGATGCACGCCATCAGCCGCTGGTGCCGCGCCTGCCGCTCGGCCAAGGGCATGCGCAGCGCGGTCTGGATGGCCTCGGCCATGCCCTGCGTGTCGTAGGGGTTGACCAGCAGCGCGTCGCGCAGCTGCTCGGCTGCCCCTGCGAAGCGCGAGAGCACGAGCACGCCGGGGTCTTCGGGGTTTTGCGAGACCACGTATTCCTTGGCCACCAGGTTCATGCCGTCGCGCAGCGGCGTGACCAGCCCCACGCGCGACGCGCGGCACAGGCCGGGCACGCGCTTGCGCGCCACGGTGCGGTGGATATAGCGCAGCGGCATCCAGTCCAGGTCGCCGAAGTCGCCGTTGATGGCGCCGCACAGGCCTTCCAGCTCCTGGCGCAGGTCGGCGTAGGCGTTCACGTCGTCGCGGCTGGGCGAGGCGATCATCACCAGCGTGGCGCTGTGGGCGTTCTCCGGGTAGCGCTCCAGCAGCTGGCGGAAGGCCCGCACGCGGTGCGGGATGCCCTTGGAATAGTCCAGCCGGTCGATGCCTAGCAGCAGCTGGCGGCGCGAGTATTCGGCGCGCATTTCCTCATAGGTCTGCATGGCGTCGGGGGTGCGCCCCAGGCGCTGGAATTCCTCCACGTCGATGCCGATGGGGAACGCCGCCACGCGCACCGTGGCGTTGAACGCGCGCAGGCGCTGGGCGCCCAGGTCCTGCGCGTCGGCCTCCACGGTCATGTAGCGCGTGAAGTGGGCCACGTCGGCCTCGCTTTGCAGGCCCACGAGGTCGTAGGCGAAGAACGAGCGCATCAGCCACTCGTGCTGCGGCAGCGCGGCCAGCACCAGCGGCGGCGGCACGGGGATGTGCAGGAAGAAGCCGATGCGCTGGCGGCAGCCCAGCGCGCGCAGCTCGGCGGCCAGCGGGATCAGGTGGTAGTCGTGCACCCAGATCACGTCGTCCTCGCGCAGCAGGGGCAGCAGCTTGTGCGCGAACATGCGGTTCACGCGGCGGTAGCCGTCCAGGTAGCCGGAGGAGAAGTCGGCCAGGTCGAGCCGGTAGTGGAACACGGGCCACAGCACGCTGTTGGCGTAGCCGTGGTAGTAGGCGGCATGGTCTTCGGCGCAGAGGTTGACGCTGGCCAGCGTGACGCGGCCGGCCTGGCGGGTCTGCAGCTCGCCTTCGCCGGGCGTGCCGTGCGCAGCGACGGTGCCGCTCCAGCCGAACCACAGCCCGCCGGTGCGGCTGAGCGTGTCGCCCAGCGCCACGGCCAAGCCGCCGGCGGCGGGCTTGCGCGGGTCGGCCAGGCGGTTGGAGACGACGACGAGGCGGCCCATCAGATCACGCTGTCCCAGGGGGCCGACAGGCGCATGGCGGCGTTGATGATGCCCACCATCGAATACGTCTGCGGGAAGTTGCCCCACATCTCGCCGGTGGTGGCGTGCGTGTCTTCCGACAGCAGGCCCAGCGGGTTGCGCACGGCCAGCATGGCCTCGAAGATCTCGCGCGCCTGCTCGCGCCGGCCGGTGCGGGCCAGCGCGTCGATGCGCCAGAAGGTGCAGATGTTGAACGAAGTCTCGGGCTTGCCGAAATCGTCCGCCGCCTCGTAGCGGCGCATGTAGGGGCCATCGCACAGCGACCGCTCCATGGCGTCCAGCGTGTCCACGAAGCGCGGGTCGGTGGGGTGGATCAGCCCCACCTCGGCCATGAGCAGCACGCTGGCGTCCAGCTCGCTGCCGCCGAAGCTCTCGGCGAACGCGCGGCGCTGCGGATTCCAGGAGCGCTCCAGGATCTCGGCGCGCATGGTCCGCGCGTGGCCGTGCCAGTGGGCCGCGCGCTCGGGCAGGGCCAGCGCCTCGGCGATCTTGGCCAGGCGGTCGCAGGCGGCCCAGCTCATGAGGGCAGACGAGGTGTGGATGCGCGCGCGCGTGCGCAGCTCCCACATGCCCGCGTCGGGCTGGCCGTAGACCTGCACGGCGAGCTGGCCGATCTGCTCGAGCCGATGGAACTCGGCCGGACCGGCCGGGTGCAGCAGGCGCCGGTCGTGGAAGGCCTGGGCCGCGCCCAGCACGATGTTGCCGTACACGTCGTGCTGGAAGTGCTCGGCCGCCTGGTTGCCCACGCGCACCGGGCCCATGCCGCGGTAGCCGGGCAGGTGTTCCACGATGCTCTCGGGCAGCTCGCGCTCCAGCCCGATGCCGTAGAGCGGCTGGATGTGGCTGCTGCCCGCCTCCACCACCACGTTGCCGAGCCAGCGCAGGTAGTCCTCCATGGTGCCGATCTCGGACAGGCTGTTGAGCGCGCGCACCACGAAGAACGCATCGCGCAGCCAGCAGTAGCGGTAGTCCCAGTTGCGGCCGCTGTGCGCCGCCTCGGGGATGCTCGTGGTCATGGCGGCGACGATGGCGCCCGTGTCCTCGAACAGCGACATCTTCAGCGTGACGGCCGCGCGGATCACCGCGTCCTGCCACTCCAGCGGCAGATGCAGGCGCTGCGTCCAGCGCTTCCAGTAGGCGATGGTCTCCTGCTCGTAGTGGCGTGCGGTGTCGGCGATGCCGGTGGGCAGCGACTCGTCGGCGCCCAGCAGGAAGCTGTGCTCGCGGCCCACCACGAAGGGCTGGCCCGAGAGCACGTAGGTCACCGGCGCGTCGGTGTTCAGGCGCACCGTGAGCGCGGGGCCCACGTAGCGCACGTGGTTGCTGCCGCGCGTGATGGCGGGCGCGCTCTCGCCCCAGTCGTAGCGCACGTTCAGCAGCACGCGGATGCGCGGCGAGCCGCGCACCGGGCGGATGCGGCGCACCAGCATCACCGGCCGGAAGAGGCGCGAGCGCGCGAAGAAGCGCGGCGCGAAGTCGGTCACCTCCAGGCAGTTGCCGTGGGTGTCGGTCAGGCGCGTGCGCAGCACGGCGGTGTTCGGCTCGTACCACTGCTCGCTGCTGGCGAAGTCCTCCAGCGCGATGGCGAAGCGGCTGCCCTCCTCGCCGGGGTGCAGCAGCGCGTTGAACACCGGGTCGCCGTCGAAGCGCGGCAGGCAGCACCAGACCACGGTGGCCTGCTGGTCCACCAGCGCGCTGATGGTGCAGTTGCCGATCATGCCCAGCGCGAGCGAGTGCTGCGCGCCGGTGTCTTGCGTACTGCTCATGGATGGCACTCCCCGGCCAGGGCCGGCGCCTGCTGCGCCAGCGCTTGCGCGGCCAGGCGCAGCCAGGTGCGCACTTCGGCCGGGGAGCCCAGGCGCGCGTGCGCCTGAGTGGGGCCGTCGCCCACCTTGATGCCCACGCCGCCCAGGGCCTGCACGGCCGTGAAGCCGGCTTCGTCCGTCACGTCGTCGCCAATGAACAGCGGCACGCGGCCGGCGAACGGCGGCTGGCGCATGAAGTCCGCGATCGCGCGGCCCTTGCTCGGGCCGGCGGGCTTGGCCTCCAGCACGCACTTGCCTTGCAGCAGCTCCATGCCCGGGGCCTGGCGCAGCGCATCGTGCATGGCCTGCAGGCACAGCGCCTGCAGGTGCGGCGCGCGCCGGTAGTGCAGGGCGACGCCGGCGCTCTTGACCTCCACCAGCAGGTCGGGGTGCTGCGCCACCAGGGGGCGCAGCACGTCCAGCAGAGGCGCCAGCGGCGGCGCAGGCAGGCTGCCCGCGCGGCCGTTGCCCAGGCGGTACTGCGCGCCGTGCTCGCAGGCCATGGGCAGGCGCAGCGGGCACAGGTAGCGGTCGATGTCGGCCATGGTGCGGCCGGTGACGATGGCCAGCGCGCCGTGCAGTGCGGCATGCAGCGCCTGCAGGCCTTGCGGCACTTCGGGCAGCACGTGAATGGCGTGGGGTTGTGCGGCAAGGTCGGCGAGTGTGCCGTCGAAGTCCAGGAACAGCGCGTGCCGCGGCGTCAAAGGCGGAGGGGTATGCATCGCAGGCCACCATACCCCAACCGCGCGCGGCCGGTGTAGGCCGGGGGCGCACGGTAGCGTCGGTATTGAAAAAGGGCCCTGGGCTCCGCATCTGGCGGGCATGAGCGAAGCACTGCACATCGTTTGCCCCCATTGCCACACCACCAACCGCGTGCAGGCCGCGCAGCTCGGCAGCGCGCCCGACTGTGGCCAGTGCCACCGGCCCCTGTTCACGGGCGAGCCGCTGGCGTTGGACGCCGCCAGTTTCGACAAACACGTGGGCCGCAACCACGTGCCCGTGCTGGTGGACTTCTGGGCCCCCTGGTGCGGCCCCTGCCGGCAGATGGCCCCGGCCTTCGCCCAGGCCGCGCGCGAATTGGAGCCGCAGGTGCGGCTGGCCAAGCTCGACACCGAAGCGCAGCCGCAGATCGCGGGGCGCTACGGTATCCGCAGCATTCCCACCATGATCCTTTTCAAGGGCGGCAAGGAGGCGGCGCGCGTCTCCGGCGCCATGGGCGCGGCCGACATCGCGCGCTGGGTGCGCTCAGTTCCCTGATTCAGCCGCCGCGCAGCCACTGCGCCAGGGCGTCCTCGCGCGCGCGGCGTATCCATTCGCCCACCTGCGGCCCCCGCACTCCCGCGGCAGCGGCGCGCGCGGCCACCTCGGCCGTGGGCAGGGCCAGCGCGGCCTGCAGCGCCGCCCCGAGGCGCCCGCGCGGCGGGTAGGGTGCCTCCTCGAAACCCAGGCGCCCGCGCGCGTCGCATTCGCAGGCCAGCAGCACGTCGGCGAAGCGCGCGGGCTTGCGCAGCGCGTCGCAGCGCTCCAGCAGCCGCAGCAGGGCGGCGGCGCCCAGGTCTCCGCTGCGGTGGATGTTGCCGTGCTCGCGGGCCACCACGTCGGCCGTCTCGCGGCAGTCCACGGGCACGCGCAGGC
The DNA here is from genome assembly GCF_000400995.2 of Acidovorax sp. MR-S7. Classification (GTDB taxonomy): domain Bacteria; phylum Pseudomonadota; class Gammaproteobacteria; order Burkholderiales; family Burkholderiaceae_C; genus MR-S7. The sequence continues at coordinate 6,631 of NZ_DF238891.1, forward strand.
GCTCGGCCACGCCCTTGAGCAGCCGGCTGCTGCGCTGCTCGTGGCCGATGTGGCGCGGCAGCACGTCGGCCGGCGTGGTGCCCTTGCCCAGGTCGTGCGTCAGGCAGGCGAAGCGCACGGCCAGCGGCGCGGCCAGGCGCGCGGACATGTCCAGCACCATCATCAGGTGCACGCCGGTGTCCACCTCGGGGTGGTATTCGGCGCGCTGGGGCACGCCCCACAGGCACTCCACCTCGGGCAGCAGCACGGCCAGCGCGCCGCAGGCGCGCAGCACCTCGAACATGCGCGAGGGCTTGTCCTCCATGAGGCCGCGCGCCAGCTCCTGCCACACGCGCTCGGGCACGAGGTGGTCGGCTTCGCCGGCTTCGACCATCGCGCGCATCAGCGCCAGCGTCTCGGGCGCCACCGTGAAATCGGTGAACCGCGCGGCGAAACGCGCCACGCGCAGGATGCGCACCGGGTCTTCGCGGAAGGCATCGGTCACGTGGCGCAGCACGCGCGCCTGCAGGTCGCGTGTGCCGCGGTATGGGTCGAAAACGGCTCCAGCGCCCGTCCAGTCAGCGGGAGCAGCTATCGCATTGATAGTGAGGTCGCGCCGCGCCAGGTCTTCCTCCAGCGTCACGTCGGGCGAGGCCTGCACCACGAAGCCGCGGTAGCCGCGCCCGCTCTTGCGCTCGGTGCGCGCCAGCGCGTATTCCTCGCGCGTCTCGGGGTGCAGGAAGACGGGGAAGTCGCGGCCCACGGGCAGGTAGCCCTGCGCGGCCATGTGCTCGGGCGTTGCGCCGACGACGACCCAGTCGTGGTCGTGGACGGGCCGGCCCAGCAGGCGGTCGCGCACGGCGCCGCCAACCATGTAGATCTGCATGCGGGGAGTGTAGGCGGCGCAGACGCGGAGCTATGGTGCGGCGTGTGCGCCCAGGGCAGCATCCCACACCGACGGAGTGCCGATCCGCTGCTGCAGATGCTCGGTGAACGCACGGATGCGCGCGCTCGCGCGTGGCAGTGCACGCAGCAGGTAAATGCCGCTTTCCGGAGGCGGGCTGGCGTCGGAAAGCGTGATCAGCACCAGACGCCCGGCGCCGATATCCGCGCCTGCCGACCAGTTGGGCATGAGTGCGATGCCCAGCCCCTCCAGCGCGGCGAAGCGGCGCGCGTCGCAGTCGTCGCACTCCAGGACAAACCGTGCGTGCTGTGCCCACTGGCCATCGCCCAGTTCGCGCCAGCCGCGCACGCTGGTGCTGTGGCGCCGGTCGATGAGACGGTGGCGAGCGAGATCCGCCAGTGTGTGGGGCATGCCGTAGCGTTCGAGGTACGACGGCGCGGCGCATAGGAGATAGCGGTGGCTGCCGATGCGCTGGCCGATAAGGCTGCTGTCGGGCTGCTGCCCCACGCGCACCACCACATCCATGCGCTCGACCACCGGATCCACGACGCGCTCGGTCAGCTCCAGTTCCACGCGCAGGTGCGGGTGGCGTTCGCCGAGCTGGCCGAGCATGGGAATCACGTAGCGCCGCGCGAAGGCGGGCAGGCAGCTCACGCGCAGCAGCCCCTGCACGGTCTGCTCCAGGGAGATGACCTCCGAGCGTGCCTCCGTCATATCGTGGAGGATCTTCACGGCGCGCTCATAGAGCACTTCTCCCGCCTCGGTGGGCACCAGCGCACGCGTGGAGCGCACGAACAGCGGCACTTTCAGCTCGGACTCCAGTGCCCCAATCTGCCGCGCCACCGAGGAGGCCACCATGCCACGGCGGCGCGCCACTTCCGAGAAGCTCTGGGTGCGTGCCACGTCTACGAAGATCGACAGGTTTTCTGCGAATTTGACGGTTTCCATCTGTGCGTGATGTGCAAAGGCTTTTGGCGTGGAGGAGGGATTATCGAAAGGAGCTGGTGTGCCTACGATGCCGTGGATCCCGGCATCTTGGCAATTTTGGCAAAGAACGCTGCGGGTGTGCACTCTCATCCACCCTACACAGGAGACAGCCATGAACCTTTCACCCCTTCCTTCCCGCGGCCGCCGCCTGCTGCTGGCCGCAGCCCTTGGGGCCTGCGCCTGGGCCGCTGCCGCCAGCCCGGCCGCGGCGCAGGCATATCCTTCCAAGCCGGTGACCGTGGTCGTGCCCTTTGCGGCGGGCGGCACGGTGGACAAGGTAGCACGGCAGGTGCAGCAGGTGCTCCAGGACAAGCTGGGACAGTCCGTCATCATCGACAACCGCGGCGGGGCGGGCGGCACCATCGGCATGGCACATGTGGCCAAGTCGGCTCCTGACGGCTACACGGTGGCGATGGTCTTCGACTCCTACGCTACCGAGCAGCACATGTACCCGCGCCTGCCCTACAGCCACGAGCGCGACCTGACGGGTGTGTCGTACATGGTGCGCTCGCCCATGGTGCTGGCGGTGAACGCGGCCAGCCCGTACCAGACCCTGGCGGACTACATCGCCACGGCGAAAAAGAGCGGCGTGTCGTTCGCGTCGGTGGGGTCGGGCAGCTCCAACCACCTCGCGGCGGAGTTGTTCCACCAGACCGCGGGCACGAGCGGCATCCATACTCCCTACAAGGGCGGTGGTCCGGCGGTGTCGGACCTGATCGGCGGCCATGTGGACTCCATCATCGCCAGCCTGCCGCTGGTGCTGCAGCATATTCAGAGCGGCAAGCTGCGTGCTCTCGCGGTGACCGCTCCGCGGCGCGTATCCGCGCTGCCCGGGGTGCCGGCGATTGCCGAGACCTTCCCGGGGTTCGAGATCTATTCCTGGGTGGGCATGGTCGCTCCGGCGAAGGCCCCCGAAGCCGTGCTGGACACGCTGGCGGCAGCGACCACCGCCGCTTTGCGTGATCCGGGTGTCGCTCAGCGCATGCAGGAATCCGGCTTCGAGGTGGTCGCGGGTGGACGTGAGGAGATGAATCGCCTCGTGCGCTCGGAATCCGTCCGCTGGGGCCAACTGATCCGCAAGCTCAACATCACTGCGCAATGACGATACGCACTGCATTCACCTACCAGGCGCGCGCGCAGCGCGTCGTGTTCGGCGCGGGCAGCCTGGCCCGGCTTCCCGAGGAAATGCACGCACTGGGGCTGTGCCGGGCACTGGTGCTGTGCACGCCGGCGCAGCGTGCCCAGGCCGAGCAGGTGGCCGTGCTGATCGGCCCGGCCCAGGTGGCCGGTGTGTTCGATCAGGCCGTGATGCACGTGCCCATCGGCACTGCCCACGCTGCGCGCGAGGCGGCGCGCGCACGGGGAGCGGACTGTGCTATTGCCATCGGCGGGGGCTCGACCATTGGCTTGGGCAAGGCCATTGCGTTGGATACGGATCTGCCCGTGCTGGCTGTGCCCACCACCTACGCGGGTTCGGAGATGACGCCTATCTACGGCATCACGGAGGATGGCCTGAAGCGGACCGGCAAGGACGACCGTGTGCTGCCGCGCAGCGTGGTCTATGACCCCCTGCTCACCGGAGGCCTGCCGCTGGCCCTGAGCGTGACCAGCGCCATCAACGCCATCGCCCACGCGGCCGAGGGGCTGTATGCGATGGATGGCAATCCGGTCATGGACCTGATGGCGCAGGAGGGTATCCGCGCGCTTGCACAAGCCATCCCCGCCCTTCATGCGGGAAGCCTCGACGGCGCTTCCAGCGCGCGCGCCGGCGCGCTCTATGGGGCCTGGCTGTGCGGTGCGGTGCTGGGCAGCGTGGGCATGGCGCTGCACCACAAGCTCTGCCACACCCTGGGCGGCAGCTTCAACCTGCCCCACGCGGAGGTGCACACGGTGGTGCTGCCGCATGCCCTGGCCTACAACGGCCCGGCCGCGCCGCTGGCCATGGAGCGCATTGCGCGGGCGCTGGATGCGCCGCACGCAGCGCAGGGCGTGTATGACTTGGCGCAGCGCCATGGCGCTCCGGTGGCGCTGCGCGACATTGGCATGCGGGAGGCCGATCTGGAGCGCGCCTGTGATATCGCCCTGCAGACGCCCTATCCCAACCCGCGCCCGCTGGAGCGGGCGGCGTTGCGGCAACTGCTGCAGGACGCATACGAAGGGCGGAGGCCACTCCGTTAGATTGATGGGCTGCCAAACATAGAAAGACTGTCCATGCGCCCACCGTCCGACCTGTTGATCCGCAACGTCCGCCCCCTGGGCGGAGCGCCTGCCGACGTGCTCTTGCGCGCGGGCTGCATCGCCGCCGTCGGCCCCGCGCTGGCCGCACCCGCGGGCTGCGCAGTGGAGGAGGGCGGCGGCGCGCTTCTGCTGCCCGGCCTGGTTGAGAGCCACACGCACCTGGACAAGACGATGTGGGGCATGGACTGGTACCGCAACGAGGTTGGCCCGCGCCTCACCGACAAGATCGACAACGAGCGCGCCTGGCGCGCCGCCAGCGGGCACGACGCGGGCGCGCAGTCGCTCGCGCTGGCCCGGGCCTTCCTGGCGCGCGGCACCACGTGCGTGCGCACGCACGTGGACGTGGACACGCAGGCCGGCCTGCGCCATGTGGAGGGCGTGTTGCGCACGCGCGCCGCGCTGCAGGCGGTGCAGCGCATCCAGGTGGCGGCGTTTCCGCAGTCCGGCCTGCTGGGCCGCCTCGGCACGGCCGAGCTGCTGGAGGCGGCGCTGGCCGCCGGGGCCGACGTGCTGGGCGGGCTGGACCCGTGCGCCATCGACGGCGACCCGGTGCGCTCGCTGGACACGCTGTTTGCCATCGCCGAGCGGCGCGGAGTGCCGCTGGACATCCACCTGCACGAGCCGGGCGCCATGGGCGCGTTCTCGCTCGGGCTGGTTTTGGAGCGCACCGCCGCGCTGGGCCTGCAGGGGCGGGTGGCGGTCAGCCACGGCTTCTGCCTGGGCGACGTGCCCGAGGCCGAAGGCCGCGCGCTGCTGGAGCGCATGGCGCGCCTGGGCGTGGCGCTGGTCACCAGCGCGCCGCCATCGCGGCCCGTGCCGCCGCTGAAGATGTGCCTGGAGGTCGGCGTGGTGGTGGCGGGCGGCAACGACGGCATCCGCGACGCCTGGACGCCCTACGGCAGCCCCGACATGCTGGAGCGTGCCATGTTCATCGGCCTGCGCCACAACCTGCGCCGCGACGACGAGATCGCGCTGGCGCTCGGCTGCGTGACGCAGGCCGGCGCGCAGGCCTGCGGCTTCTCGGATTACGGCCTGGCGCCCGGCTGCCGGGCCGACCTGGTGCTGGTGGATGCGCAGGCCGTGGCACACGCGGTGGTGGCGCGGCCCGTGCGCAGGCTGGTGGTGTCGGGCGGGCGCATCGTGGCGCGCGGTGGCGAATTGATCGTTTAGCGCCCCAGCCGGTACGGCTCCTCGAATTCGCGGAAGTCGGCTTCGGCCAGTGCGCCGTCGATCCATGCCTTCACGCCGGGCAGCGCCTGCACGCGCTGCACGTAGGCGGCGATGGCTTCCGGCAGCGGCAGGGCGTAGGTGGCCAGGCGCATGCATACGGGGGCGTAGAACGCGTCGGCGATGGTGAAGGCGCCGAACAGCATGGGGCCGCCGTGCTGCTCCAGCAGCGCGCTCCACATCTGCACCAGGCGCTGCACGTCGGCGCGCACGCCGGCCTGATCGCGCCAGAGCAGGGCGCCCACCTCGGGCAGGCGCGCCTCGATGTTCATCGGGCAGTGGCTGCGCAGCGCGGTGAAGCCGCTGTGCATCTCGGCCGTGACGCTGCGTGCGCGGGCGCGCGCGGCCTTGTCCTGTGGCCACAGGTGCTTGTCGGGGTGCGCCTCGGCCACGTATTCGGCGATCGCCAGGCTGTCCCACACGCTCACGCCGCCATCGACCAGCACGGGCACCTTGGCCGTGGGAGACACGGCCTGGAGCTGGCGCTTGAATTGCGAGCCGGCGTCGAAGCTGTCGAAGCGCACGGGCACTTCCTCGAAGGCGATGCCTGCCTGGCGCAGCAGCACCCAGGGGCGCATGGACCAAGACGAATAGTTCTTGTTGCCGATGTAGAGCTGGAGCATGGTGAGCCTTTTTTGGTGGAGCCAGGTATGCGTTACATGCAGCACTGAAGGCGGGTGCGGCCCAGGCGCGGGTAGCCGCGCAAGGGCCGCCCCGCCGCGCTGGCTGCGTCCTCCCTCCCACGCGGAGCGTGAGAGAGGGGGGAAGACGCGAAGCGTCTCAGGGGAGTGTTCCTCATACCGGCCAGACGACGCCGTTGTCGTTGAGGATGGCGTCGAGCGGCAGGTCGTGCGGCTCGGGCTCGAAGTCGTCCAGGTAGCCCACGGTGTAGCCCAGCCCCACGGTGGCCGGGCGCGGCTGCAGGCTGGCCAGCGTGCGGTCGTAGAAGCCGCCGCCGTAGCCCAGGCGGTAGCCGCCAGGGCCGTAGCCCACGCAGGGCACGAAAAGCAGCGTTGGCACGATCAGCTCGGTGTCCTTGGGCTTGGGGATGCCGTAGGCGTCTTCCTCCATGGGGCAGCCGGGGTACCAGGCGTGGAAGGTGAGGGTCTTGTGCGCCTTGTTCACCACGGGCAGGCCGATACGGCGGCGCTGGGGCTCGTCGAGCAACTCGCCGTCTTCCTTCCAGCGGTGCAGGGCGGGCAGGGGGTCGAATTCGCCCTTGATGGGCCAGTAGGCGCCGATCACAGTGTCGCTCTGGTTCAGCAGCCACAGGCGCATCACGCGCTGCAGCGCGTCGGCCCGCTGCAGGCGGTCGGGCAGGTTCAGGCGCTCTTCTACCAGTGCGCGACGCAGGGCTGCTTTGTCCATTACATAATTCCCGGATGCAATTGCTGCCGAAGATTTTGACACCGCTCGTCGCTGCCGCGGCGATCGCCCTGGCAGCGCCGCTGGCCATGGCGCAAAACCGCGGCGACGAGGCCCTGCTGGAGATGCGCCAGGCCTTCCGCAAGAGCGACCGGCCCAAGCTCGCCGGGCTGCTGCCCGCCGCGCGCGGCCATGTGCTGGAGCCCTGGGCCGCCTACTGGGAACTGCGCGCGCGGCTGGAGGAGGCGCAGCCTGCCGAGGTGGAGGCCTTCCTGCGCCGCTGGGCCGGCACCTACCAGGAGGACCGGCTGCGCAACGACTGGCTGCTGCTGCTCGGCCAGCGCCGCGAGTGGGACCGGTTCGCCGAGGTGCACCCGCACTTTCGCATGTCGGACGACCGCGAGGTGCGTTGCTACGCGCTGGTGATCGACCAGCTCAAGGGCACCGCCGCCGAGGATGCGGGCGCCGAGGTGCTGCGCAACTGGTACGCGCTGCGCGACGTGGACGACGGCTGCTCCAACGCTGCCGCCGAGATGCTCGCCGCCAAGAAGATCAAGCCCATCGACGTGTGGCGCAAGGCGCGCCAGGCCGCAGAGGCCAACCGCCTGCGCGCCGCGCGCAAGGCGGTGGAGATCGTCGCGCCCGATGCGCTGCCGCAGCTGCGCGAGGCGCTCGACGCGCCCACCAAGTACCTCACCGGCCGCGCCACGGCCCGGGGCAAGGAGCGGCAGGAGCTGGTGGTGCTGGCCCTGGTGCGCATGGCCATGAGCGACACGGCCGCCGCCGCGCGCCTGCTCGACAGCAAGTGGGGCCCGCAGCTCTCGCCCGAGGAGCGCAACTGGCTCTGGGGCCTGATCGGCAAGCAGTCGGCCATCGCGCTGTCGCCCGATGCGCTGGGCTACTTCGGCAATGCGAGCCGCGACGCCGACCTGACCGATGACATGCTGGCCTGGAAGACGCGCGCCGCGCTGCGCGCCGGCCAGTGGAAGCTGGCCGGCCGCAGCATCGACGCCATGAGCCCCGCGGCGCGCCAGGACAGTGCCTGGACCTACTGGAGGGCGCGCGCGCTGATGTCCAACCGCCCCGGTGACGAGGACCGCGTCAACGCCCGCCGCCTGTTCGAGAGCATCGCCGGCACCACGGGCTTCTACGAGCAGCTGGCGCTGGAAGAGCTGGGCGAGCGCGTGGTGCCTCCGCCCGCGCCCGCGCCGCTGAGCGACGAGGAAAAGGCCGCCGCGCGCGCCAACCCGGGCCTGAACCGGGCGCTGTACGCCATCCTGCTGGGCTTGCGCAGCGAGGGCGTGCGCGAGTGGAACTACACCACCAACCTGCACACCCCCGGCGGCATGGGCGAGCGCGATCTGCTGGCAGCGGCCGACTTCGCCTGCCGGCAGGAGGTGTGGGACCGCTGCATCAACACCAGCGAGCGCACCAAGGGCGTGATCGACATGGCGCAGCGCTTTCCCATGCCGTTCCGCGGCGCGGTGGTGGAGCGTGCGCAGGGCATCGGGCTGGACCCGGCCTACGTCTACGGCCTGATCCGGCAGGAAAGCCGCTTCATCATGGACGCGCGCTCGGGCGTGGGCGCCTCGGGCCTCATGCAGGTCATGCCGGCCACGGCGCGCTGGACGGCGCGCAAGATCGGCCTGGCGGGCTTCACGCCGGACCAGATCTACGACCGCGACACCAACATCACCATCGGCACGGCCTACCTCAAGCTGGCGCTGGACGACTTCGACGGCTCCATGCCGCTGGCCGCCGCCGCCTACAACGCCGGGCCGGGCCGCCCGCGCAACTGGCGCAACGGGCCGGTGATCGACGCGGCCATCTGGGCGGAGAACGTGCCCTTCACCGAGACGCGCGACTACGTGAAGAAGGTGCTGGCCAACACGGTGAACTACGCGGCCATCCTCACGGGGCAGCCGCAGTCGCTCAAGAGCCGGCTGGGCCTCGTCGGCCCGCGCGACGCGGGGCGCCCGGAGCCCAACAAGGATTTGCCCTGATGCTATCGAATAAGGAGCTGCTGGCGCTTGCTGCATAAGCGCCAGAGGTCGATTCGGCTTGGATCCAGGCGCCGCCTACACCTCGGCCCACAGGCGCAGCAGGTTGTGGTAATGCCCCGTCAGCGTGACCGTCTCGGGCGTCTCGCCCAGGCGCGCGCGCAACTGCTGGATGGCCTGGTCCATCTCGAACAGCATGGCGCGGCGTGCGTCGTCGCGCACCATGCTCTGCGACCAGAAGAACGAGCACACGCGCTCGCCGCGCGTGACGGGCTCCACGCGGTGCAGGCTGGTGGCGGGGTAGACGATCAGGTCGCCCGCGGGCAGCTTGACCTCGTGCGTGCCGTAGGCGTCCACCACCACCAGCTCGCCGCCGTCGTAGTCCTCGGGGTCGCAGAGGAACAGCGTGCTCGACACGTCGGTGCGCAGCCACCCGGGCGCGCCCGGCACGCGGCGCACCGAGCCGTCCACGTGCAGGCCGTAGGTCTCGCCGCCCGCGTAGCGGTTGAAGAGCGGCGGCGCCGTGCGCGCGGGCAGCGCCGCGGCGAAGAAGACCGGGTTGGCCGCGAGGGCCTGCAGGATCACCTGGCCCTGCGCGATCGACACCGGCGAGGTGTCGGGCAACTGCCGGTTGCGCTTGACCTGCGCGCCTTGGCTGCCGGCGGTGGCGCGGCCGTCCACCCAGTCGGCGGCGTCGATGGCGGCGCGCATCTGGCGCACCTGCTCGCGCGTGAGCACCTGGGGGATGTGCAGCATCATGGTGGAAGCTCCTCAATGAAAAAGCCCCGGCGCAGGGCGTGTCATCCAATAATTCCCCACGCGCTGGCCCCGCAAGGGGGATGGATGCGCGAAGCGCGGCGCGGCCAATAGCCGCAGCTATTGGCAAGCCGTGCGACAAAGCAGACGCCCCATTGCGGAGCCAGCCCGCAGGGAGGGGCATCCGGGCGGCGCATTGCGTCGTTGCGGCTCGCTTGCGTAGCCGAGCTACGCGGCACTCACCGCGCCTAGCACTGCACCGCCCGGATGCCCCTCGCGTGGTGAATTATTGGATGACGCGCCCTGGGCCGGGGCGCAAGCGTAACGCCCGCGCGCGGGCGCCCTTGGAAAGTCAGAAGCGGAAGTTCGCCGTCACGCGCGCCGAGCGCGGGATGCCGGGGAAGTAGCGGTAGCCGCTCTTGTTGATGGCCGCCACGTATTCCTTGTCGAACAGGTTGTAGACGTTGAGCTGGATGTCCACGTTCTTGTTCACCTGGTAGGAGGCCATGGCGTCGAACACCCAGAACGACTCGGTGAAGTTGGGCGTGCCCACGGCGCCGTCGGTGCCGCGCTTGAGGCCGCCCGAGTAGCGCGCGCCGCCGCCCACCGTCAGGCCGAAGGGCAGGCGGTAGGTGCTCCACAGCGAGAAGGCGTCCTTGGGTGTGTAGGTGAGCTGGTCGGAGCCGTCCGCCGCCAGGTTGGCGCCGTGCGCGATCTTGGTCTTCTGCACCGTGTAGCCGGCGCTCACGCCCCAGTCGGCCGTGATCTGGCCGGCGGCGGACAGCTCGAAGCCCTGCACGCGCTTCTTGCCGGTCTGGTCCACGGAGCCGTCGGAGGTGGAGACGATCTCGTTGTTGACCTCCGTGCGGAACACCGCGCCGGCCAGCAGCAGGCGCTTGTCGAACAGTTCCCACTTGGTGCCGATCTCGGCCGTCTTGGCCTTTTGCGGATCCACGTTGGGGCTGTTGGCGTTGTTGGCGGTGGCCGACAGCGTGAAGTTGCTGCCGCCCGGCGGCTGCTGCGACAGCGCGTAGTTCACGTAGACGCTGCCGTTGGGCGCGGGCTTGTAGAGCAGGCCGGCCTTCCAGCTCAGGATGGTGTCCGACGTCTTCAGGCCGTTGGAGGTCGTGGGCACCACCGTGCCTGCGGGGTTGGTGCCGCAGGGCTGCGTTGCCGAGGTGGCCGCGCAGACGGCCGTCTGGTAGTACTTGGTCTTGTAGTGGTCCCAGCGCAGGCCCAGGTTGGCCTGCCATTGCTCGTTGAACTTGAGCGTGTCGAAGGCGTAGAGCGCGAAGGTGTTGGTCGTGCCCTGGCTGTCGGCGCCGTTGCGCAGGTAGGCGGGCAGGGTGACGCTGGAGTCCGGGTCGTACACGCTCACGCGGCCCGGCACGGTGCCGGTGGTGGCCAGGCCGTAGTTGTTCTGCTCCTCGCGCGTGAACTCCACGCCGGTGCTCAGGTCGTGCCGCACGGAGCCCGTGGCGAAGCGGGTGCTCAGGTTGGTCTGGTTGGTCAGGATGCGGTTGACCTGGTCCTTCACGTTGATCAGGCGCGACATGGTCCAGGTGGACGGGTCGGCGGGATTGGGCGTGAGCAGCGAGCCGTCCGACCAGACGCCGGTCGTGGCGTTCTGGGAGCGGCCCGCGGCCATGAACGCCGACAGCAGGTAGTCCTGCTTGGTCTGGCCCCAGCGCGTGACGTTGCGCAGCGTGGTCGTGGGCGACAGGTCGCGCTCCAGGCGCAGCGTGGCCATGTCGGCCGTCACGTCGTCGTGGTCGGAGGCCGTGCCGTAGAAGTTGCGGCTGTTCACGCGCGCCGCGCTGTTCAGGAAGTTGCGGCGCAGCGGGTCGTTGGCGCGGTCGGGTGTGCTGTAGCCCGGCATGCCCATGGTCAGCACGCCGCCGTCGGGCACGTTGCTCTGCTTGACGTGCAGCAGGTTCACGAACACGCGGGTGTCCGTGTTCAGGCCGAAGGCGAACGAGGGCGCGATGCCCCAGCGGTCGTTCTCGATCTCGCGGCGGCCCGCCACGCCCGCGTCCTGCAGCACGGCGTTGAGGCGCAAGGCCGTGCCCTTCTCGTGGTCGAGCCCCTTGTTCCAGTCCACGGTGGAGCGCTTGTAGCTGCCGCTGCCCACGCTGATGGAGGTGCCGAAGCTGTCCACCAGCGACGGCTGCTTGGTCACCATGTTGATCGTGCCCGTGGGCGCGCTGCGGCCGTAGTCGGTGCTGGCCGGGCCCTTGGTCACCTCGACCTGCTCGGTGTTGAACACGTCGCGCGAGATGGAGCCCAGGTCGCGCACGCCGTCCACGAAGATGCTGTTCGACGTATCGAAGCCGCGCATGTAGATCGCGTCGCCCGTGCTGGTGTTGCCGTTCTCGCCCGCGTAGAACGTGCCCGCGCCGGGCACGTTGCGCAGCGCCTCGGTGAGGGTGGTGGCGCCCTGGTCCTGCAGCACCTGCTCCTTGATGACGGAGATGGTCTGCGTGGTGTCCACCAGCGGCTGGGTGAATTTCGGCGATGCCGGCGCGGTGGGCGTGTAGCCCGCGTCGCGCGAGGACTCCACCTTGACTTCCTTCAAGGTGGGAGCAGCGGTGGAGGTCTGTGCCTGGGCGGGAACGCCCAGTGCCATGAGGGCGGCCGCGGCCGCCATGCCGGCGGCATGCGGCCTGGCGGCCGGGGAATGCTTGCGGCTCTTGATGTATGAGATTTTGTGCGCCATGAGAGGGGCCCGTCTGAGAGGGTGCGGATGTTGGCTTGCCGCTCGGACGGGGGGTGGCACGGGCCGCCTGCCTGGAGCCTCGACGGCTGGCTGAGGTCAAGCTGCAGGGCTCGCGGAATGCGTAATCCATCGACTTGATGATGTCAATGATAACTATTCTTGTTTACATATCTATATTCAGATGCATTGATCCGACGCAGATGTAGTGAAACGGCAACAATTCGCGCGCTCGCTGGCGCGCGGCGCAGGCTCAGGCGTTGAGCAGCCAGTCTTCCTCGCGGCGCGCGGCGCCCGAGCGCACGAGGTCCTGCTCCAGCCGTTCCAGCCACGCCTCCAGCGGCTCGCTGCCGAAGTGGCGCGCATGCAGCATGCCGAAATAGGGCGTGGCCCGCACCCAGGCGTGCAGGTCGGCGATGCCGATGCGCTGCCATTCGAGCAGCTTGTACTTGAGCAGCACCTTGGCCGCATAGAGCGCATGCCGCTCGGGTGCGCGCACGAAGCCGTCCAGGCGGCGGCGCGCCGTGTCCAGCGCCTGCGGCACGTCGGCGAACACGCTGCCGTGGCCCGGGATGACGGTGCGCGGCGCGAGCGACGCGATGAGGTCCAGCGTGGCGTCCACCTCGGCGAAGGCGTGCTCCCCTTCGAGTTCGGGGAAGACCACGCCGAAGCCGTTCTGCCACAGCGCGTCGGCCGAGAGCAGGAGGGCATCCTGCGGCTCGAACAGCACGACGGAATGCGGGTCGTGCCCCGGCGCCGCGTGCACCTGCCAGTCGCGCGTGCCCAGGCGCAGGGTGCCGCCGGGCTGCAGCACGCCGTCCATGCGAAAGCGCGGGCATTCCTGGCCGGTGGGGGTGTAGCTCAGCGCGTAGGGGTCCCAGTCGCGCACCTGCCGGGCCTGGCCCGGCGGGATGAGCGTGCGCACGCCCGGCCAGCGCGCCTGCAGCGCGGCGTTGCCGCCGCAGTGGTCGCTGTGCAGGTGGGTGTTGACCAGCAGGTCGAGCGCCTGCCCACCCAGGGCGCCCTCCACCAGCGCCACCGTCTGCGCGGCATGGGTGCAGTAGCCGCTGTCCACCAGCGCGGCATGCCCCCCGCCCACGATGAGCACGTTGTTGGCCGAGAGCCAGCCGCGTTCGAATACGGTGATTTCGGGGGGTAGCGCAGGTGGGGTAAGCGTCATCAGCTATGAAAATGGAAGCGGTCAGCCGCGCAGCTCGCGGCGCAGGATCTTGCCCACGTTGGTCTTGGGCAGTTCGTCGCGGAATTCGATGTATTTTGGCCGCTTGTAGCCCGTGAAGTGCTCGTTGCAGTAGCGCACCACGTCGTCCTCGGTGAGCGAGGGGTCGCTGCGCACCACGAAGACTTTGATGGCCTCGCCCTGCTTGTCGTCGGCCACGCCCACGGCCGCGCACTCCAGCACGCCGGGGCACTGCGCCAGCACCTGCTCCAGCTCGTTGGGGAACACGTTGAAGCCGCTCACCAGGATCATGTCCTTCTTGCGGTCGATGATGCGGATGTAGCCGCCCTCGTCCATCACGCCCACGTCGCCGGTGCGCATGAAGCCGTCGGGCGTGAAGGCCTTGGCATTCTCCTCGGGCTGGTTGTAGTAGCCGGGCATGACGTTCGGGCCCTTGATGCAGATCTCGCCCGGCGCGCCCAGGGGCAGGCTGGCGCCCTCGTTGTCCTTGATGGCGATGTCGATGCCCGGCAGCGGCAGGCCGATGGCGCCGGTGAACGCGGTGTTGCTGACCGGGTTGTTGGTGCCGATGGCGCAGGTCTCGCTCATGCCCCAGCCCTCGATCATGGTGCTGCCCGTCACGTGCTGCCACTGCTGGGCCGTGGCCTCCGAGGCGGCCATGCCGCCGGCCTGCGACACGCACAGGTGGGAGAAGTCGAGCCGGCGGAACTGCGCGTTCTGCAGCAGCGCGTTGAACAGCGTGTTCACCGCGGGCAGCAGGTGGAAGGGGCGCTTCTTGAGCACCTCGACGAACTTGGGGATGTCGCGCGGGTTGGGGATCAGCGTCAGGTGCGAGCCCTGGCGGATGGCCAGCAGGCACAGCGTGAGCGCGAAGATGTGGTAGAGCGGCAGCGCCGCGATGCTGTTGGCGCGGCTCAGGTCGCCCATCTTGGAAAGCGCCGGGGTGAACCACGCCTCGGCCTGCAGCGTGGCGGCGATGATGTTGCGCTGCGTGAGCACCGCGCCCTTGGACAGGCCCGTGGTGCCGCCCGTGTACTGCAGGAAGGCCGGCGTGTCCGGCGCGACGCGCGCGGGGTTGAGCGTGCGCCGCTCGCCCAGGGCCAGCGCGCGCTTGAACGGCAGCACCTGCCGCCCCGCGGTCAGGGGCAGCTCGTAGGCAGGCACCATCTTGGCCAGGTGGCGCACGGCGAAGGTGATCCAGCGGCCGTACCAGGGCCCCAGCAGGTCGCCCATGGAGGCGATCACCACGTGCTGCACGGCGGTGTGGTCGATCACCTCGGCCAGCGTGTGGGCGAAGTTCTCCAGGATCACGATGGCCGACGCGCCCGAGTCCTTGAGCTGGTGCTCCAGTTCGCGCGCGGTGTAGAGCGGGTTCACGTTCACGCAGGTGTACCCTGCGCGCAGCACGGCGGCCATGGTCACGGCGAACTGCGGCACGTTCGGTAGCATGATGGCCACGCGCGCGCCGGGCGCCAGGCCCGTGCCCTGCAGCCAGGCGCCCAGCTGGGCGGAGAGGCGGTCCAGGTCGCGGTAGCGCATCCAGCGGTCCATGCACACCGAGAACGGGTTGTCCGCATGGCGGCGGAAGGACTCCTCCAGCAGTTGCGCCACCGACGCGTATTGGTCGGCATCGACGTCGTGCGGCACGCCGGGGGGGTAGTTCTTGAGCCAGATTCTGTCCATGCGGGAGTCCTTCGCTGAAAGTCCGCCGCGATTGTGGGAGCGCCCGGGGGCCGGGCAGTACCGGGAAAACCAACACGTGAAGACACCAACATGACAAACGCACGCTGGCAACGCTGGCTGGTCGGGGTCCATCTGCTGCTGATCGCCGGCTGGATGGCCTGGTTCTGGAGCCGCTCGCCCGCGCTGGCGCTGGCGGGCGTGGCGGCGGTGCCGCTGATGTTCCGGCTGGGCATGGTGCCGCAGTTCCTGCTCATGGCCTGGGCCAGCCGCGGCGACCCCGCCCCGCGCCCCGGCCCCGCGCAGCTGCTGCGCGCGTGGTGGGCCGAATCGCGCTGGGCCGGCCTGGTGTTCGGCTGGTGGCAGCCGTTTCGCCACCAGGCCGTGGCCGACTGGCTGCCCGCCCCGCCCACGGGGCGGCGCGGCGTGGTGCTGGTGCACGGCTTCCTGTGCAACCGGGGGTTCTGGACACCGTGGCTGCCGCTGCTGCGCGCGCGCGGCCACGCCTTCGTGGCGGTGACGCTGGAGCCGGCGTTCGGCTCCATCGACGCCTATGCGCCCGCCATCGACGCGGCCGTGCGCCGCGTGGCCGAGGCCACGGGCCGCGCGCCCGTGGTGGTGGGCCACAGCATGGGTGGGCTGGCCGCGCGCGCCTGGCTGCGCGCGGTGCCGGATGCGGCCGCGCGCGTGCACCGCGTGGTTACGCTGGGCACGCCGCACCACGGCACCTGGGCGGCCGGCGGCGCGCGCAGCGTCAACGGGCGGCAGATGCGGCTGCACGGCCCCTGGGTGCAGGCGCTGCGCGCGCAGGAGCCGGCGGAGGTGGCCGCGCGCTGCGTGTGCTGGTATTCGAACTGCGACAACGTGGTCTACCCCCCCTCCGCCGCCATGCTGGCGGGGGCGGACAACCGCTTCATCGCCGGCGCGGCCCATGTGGAGATGGCCTTCCGGCCCGAGGTGGTGCGGGACTGCCTGGAGTTGCTATTGGGAGAATAGCTGCTTGCGCTTGGCTGTTAGGCGCTGGAGGCCGATTTGGCTTCAATCCCCGGGCGCGAACTCCGGCAGCCCGCGCAGTTGCGCGTAGAGCGGCGCGAAGTCCTGGTCCGTCAGCTGGAAGAGCTGCTCGAAGCTGTCGATGAGAAAGTAAGTCTGCTGGTAGCTGTCGATCTTGTAGCGCGTGCGCATGGCGCGCTCCAGCGCCAAGGGCAGGCGCCGCGGCGCGGGGCTGTGCACGGCGTAGGGCAGCTCGCCGCTGGAGCTGAGGATGCCCGCGCCATAGGCGCGCAGCCCCCCGGCCTCGCGGATCAGGCCGAACTCGATCGTGTACCAGTACAGGCGCGAGAGCATCTCGCACGCGCCCAGCCGCGCGGCCTTCAGGCCGCCCTCGCCGTAGCGCTGCACGTAGTCGGCGAACACCGGGTTGAACAGCAGCGGCACGTGGCCGAAGAGGTCGTGGAACACGTCGGGCTCGACGATGTAGTCGAACTCCGCCGGCGTGCGGATCCAGTCCGTCACCGGGAACTTGCGGTTCGCCAGCAGTGTGAAGAACGGCACTTCCGGGATCAGCCCCGGCACGGCCACGAGCTGCCAGCGCGTGGCGCGGTACAGGCGCTCGTTGACGTCGTCGAAGCGCGGAATGCGCTCCTTGGCCCCGAGCAGCGGCAGGGCGGCGATGAAGGCCTCGCTGGCCAGCCCCGGCAGCAGGGTCGACTGGCGCTGGTAGAGCCGGTGGTAGGTGTCGTGGTCGGCCTCGGTGTAGGCCGCGAAGTTCTGGGCGCAGGTGTAGTCGTCCTGCGCGCGGCCGTAGTCGCCGCGCGGAGGCCGGTCGCTCGCGCCGTAGACAACGGGACGGGCGGTCATGTCAGGCCTTCGTTTCCAGCGCGCCGCGGCGGATCTGGTCGCGTTCCAGCGACTCGAAGAGGGCCTTGAAGTTGCCCTCGCCGAAGCCGTCGCGGTAGTCGCCCCGGCGCTCGATGAACTCGAAGAACACCGGGCCGAGCATCGGCGTGGAGAAGATCTGCAGCAGCAGGCGCGGCGTGCCGCCCTCGGTGGTGCCGTCCAGCAGGATGCCGCGCGCCTGCAGGTCGGGCACGTGCTGGCCGTGGCCGGGCAGCCGGGTTTCCAGCATCTCGTAGTAGATGTCGTTGGGCGCGGTGGCCAGCGGCACGCCGGCCAGGCCCAGGCGGTCCACCACGTCGGTCAGCCTGTCGCAGATCAGCGCGATGTGCTGGATGCCCTCGCCGTTGAACTGCATGAGGAATTCCTCGATCTGTCCGCCGCCCTGGCGCGCCTCCTCGTTGAGCGGGATGCGGATCTTGCCGTCGGGCGCCGTCATCGCCTTGCTGGTCAGGCCCGTGTACTCGCCCTGGATGTCGAAGTAGCGGATCTCGCGGAAGTTGAACAGCTTTTCGTAGAAGTTCGCCCAGAAGCCCATGCGCCCGCGGTAGACGTTGTGCGTGAGGTGGTCGATCTCGTTCAGACCATGGCCCGCGGGGCGCTGGTCCACGCCCTCCACCCATTCGAAGTCGATGTCGTAGATGGACTTGCCATCCTCGAAGCGGTCGATCAGGTAGAGCGGCGCGCCGCCGATGCCCTTGATGGCCGGCAGGCGCAGCTCCATCGGGCCGGTGGGAATCTCGATGGGCTGCGCGCCCAGCTCCAGCGCGCGCTGGTAGGCCTTGTGCGCATCCTTCACGCGAAAGGCCAGCCCGCAGGCCGAAGGGCCGTGCTCCGCGCCGAAATAGGCCGCCAGGCTGTGCGGCTCGCGGTTCAGGATGAAGTTGATCTGGTTCTGGCGGTACAGCAGCACGTCCTTGGAACGGTGCTTGGCCACCAGGGTGAAGCCGAGCTTCTCGAACACCGGCTCCAGCACGCCGGGCGTGGGCGAGGTGAACTCGACGAACTCGAAGCCCATGAGGCCCATGGGGTTCTCCCAGGCGCTGGTATCGCGGGTGGCTTGCGTGGGCAGGGCGGCGGTCATGGGGCGTCTCCGTGGGGTGTTGTGGTCGATCGGCCCACTGTAGGCCGCAGGCCCTTCACGTTTTGGGCGAAAACATCCCGGTTGCACCACGGAAATGCAGGAATATTGCGCATCGTCAATGCAGCGTGCAGCCCTGTGGCGTTAGGGAAGGTTCGGGTGCGGCGCGGCGGGCGCCTGCCTAGAATCCGCCGCCATGAGCGAACGCACCCCCGCCATTGACAAGCTGGACCGCGCCATCCTGCGCCGCCTGCAGGACAACGGCCGCGAGACCTACGACGTGATCGGCGAGCAGGTCGGCCTGTCGCCCAGCGCCGTGCTGCGACGGACCAAGCGGCTGGAGGAATGCGGCGTCATCGACCGCTACGTGGCCCTGGTGCGCCCCGAGGCCGTGGGCCTGGGCCTGACGGCCTACCTGAACGTGCGCCTGGAAAAGCACACCGAGAGCCACAAGCGCAACCCCATGGACCTGTTCCGCGCCAGCGTGCAGACCTGGCCCGAGGTGGTGGAGTGCGCCGCCCTCACCGGCGAGATGGACTACCTGCTGCGCGTGGTGGTGGCCGACATGGCGCACTACAGCCGCTTCATCATGGATACGCTGCTCAAGCACCCGAGCGTGCAGGACTGCAAGACCAGCTTCGTGCTCGACCGCGTCAAGACGACGACGGCCGTACCCGTGTGAGGGTTGTCGAAAATGATAGCTGCCAGCGCTTGTCCATCAAGCGCTGGAGGCCAATTGGGCTTGGAATGGAGGGAATGATGTTGCAATGCAGCAAAAATCTAGGGAAAACCCTAGAATCACGCCCATCATGCTTTCCTCCTGGCTTCGTGCGCGCCGCAGCGGCGCGCGTACACACCGAGCATCTGCCATGAACACTGTGATGGTGCCCATCCGTTCGCTGGGCCCGCAGCACCGCGAGCGCATCGCGGCGCACCTGATGCGCCTAGAGCCGCGCGACCGCTACCTGCGCTTCGGCTACTCCGCGACCGACGAGCAGGTGCGCCGCTACGTGCAGCTGCTCGACTTCGGGCGCGACGAGGTGTTCGGCATCTTCAACCGGCGCCTGGAGCTGATCGCCATGGCCCACGTGGCGTTCAGTACGGAGGAAGCGCACCGCGGCTGCGCCGAGTTCGGCGTCTCGGTGTCCGGCAGCGCGCGTGGCCGGGGCTACGGTGCGCGGCTGTTCGAGCGCGCCGTGGTGCTGGCGCGCAACCGGGGCGTGAGCATGATGTTCATCCACGCGCTGTCCGAGAACACGGCCATGCTCAAGATCGCGCGCAACGCGGGCGCCACCGTGCGCCAGGACGGCTCGGAGTCCGAGGCCTACCTGCAGCTGCCGCCCGCCGGCCTGGACACGCGCATGTCCGAGATCATGGCCGAGCACTTCGGCGAGGTGGACTACCAGCTCAAGAAGCAGGCGCGGCAGTTCTGGCACTTCCTGTCGCACGTGCAGGAAATCCGCCAGGGCGTGCGCGACGGCCGCCACCAGGCGGCCGAATAGAAAGCGCGCCGGGGCCGCGCCCGGCGATCCGCTATCCTAGGGGCCTGTTCCACCACCGCACGTCCTGCACTCCGCGACCGTGTCCGACCCGCACCCTGCGCGCGCCTCCGACAAGGAGGACAAGCGCACGTTCCTGCAGCGCCTCGTCGAATTCATCCACCCCGGGCCCGATTCGACCGACGAGCTGATCGCCACCCTGGCCGAGGCCGAAGACAACGAAGTCATCAACGCCGATGCGCGCGTGATGCTGGAGCGCGTGCTGCGCATGGCCGAGATGACGGCCGCCGACGTGCTGGTGCCCACGCACCGCATGGACCTGCTGGACATCGACGCGCCGCTGGAGGTGCTGATGCACCAGGTCATCCAGACCGCGCACTCGCGCTTCCCCGTCTACCAGGGCGAGCGCGACAACATCGTCGGCATCCTGCTCGCCAAGGACCTGCTCAAGCTGCAGCGCGCGCCGGGGCTGAACGTGCGCACGCTGGTGCGCCCCGCGCTGTTCGTGCCCGAGAGCAAGGGCCTCAACGACCTGGGCCGCGAGTTCCGCAGCACGCGCAGCCACATGGCCATCGTCATCGACGAGTTCGGCCGCATCGCCGGGCTGGTCACCTTCGAGGACGTGATCGAGCAGATCGTCGGCGAGATCGAGGACGAGTTCGACATCCCCGAGGACGAAGGCGACATCTTCGGCCTGGCCGACCGCACCTACCGCGTGAGCGGCGACACGCCCATCGAGCGCGTGGCCGAGGCGTTCGACACGCCCCTGCACGGCAGCGACCCCGACGAGACTTTCGACACCATCGGCGG
This sequence comes from Acidovorax sp. MR-S7, assembly GCF_000400995.2. Classification (GTDB taxonomy): domain Bacteria; phylum Pseudomonadota; class Gammaproteobacteria; order Burkholderiales; family Burkholderiaceae_C; genus MR-S7. The sequence continues at coordinate 26,964 of NZ_DF238891.1, forward strand.
CCTGATCGCGCACGAGCTCGGCCGCGTGCCGCGCAAGGGCGAGATCGTGGTGCTCGGCGGCCTGCAGTTCGTGGCGCTGCACACCAAGGGCGGCGCGGTGCGCTGGTTCAAGGTGTCGCCCGCGCCGGCCGCGGACGCCGCCGCCGAGGACTGATGCGCGCCGCCCTGCCATGGCTGCTGGCCCTGCTGGCGGGGCTGGCGCAGGCCGCCTCGCTGGCCTTGCCCGGCAGCGGCCAGCCGCTGTGGTGGCTGCAGATCCTGTCGCTGGCGGTGTTCGCCCGCGTGCTGCTGGGCGCGGGCTGCGTGCGGCGCGCCGGGCTGCTGGGCTGGCTGTTCGCCACCGCCTGGCTCGCGGGCACCTTCTGGTGGCTGTTCATCTCCATGCACACCTATGGCGGTCTGGCCGCGCCGCTGGCCGTGCTGGCCGTGCTGGGGCTGGCAGCTTTCCTGGGCAGCTACTACGCGCTGGCCTGCGCCTGTTTTCGGGCCCTGAGGCTTGCTGGGAAAGCGCAGACAGCTATGGTTTTCGCAGCACTGTGGTTGCTGGCGGAGCTGGCGCGCGGCGTACTGTGGACGGGCTTCCCCTGGGGCGCGGGCGGCTACGCCCACGTGGACGGCCCGCTGGCCGTGCTGGCGCGCGCCGTGGGCGTGTACGGCGTGGGCTGCGTGGCGGCGGCCCTGGCCATGGCGCTGGCGGCGCTGCGCCCGGCGGACGTGCGCCGCCCGCGCGCGTGGGCGGTGGTGGCGGTGCTCGCGCTGGCCTGGGCGGGACTGGCCGCGCAGCGGCACGGCGCGCTGGAGGGAGGCGAGACGCAGCCCCTGTCCCTGGCGTTGCTGCAGGGCAACATCCCGCAGGACGAGAAGTTCCAGCCCGGCAGCGGCGTGCCGCTGGCGCTGCACTGGTACGCCGAGCAGCTGCGCACGGCCGACGCCGCGCTGGTCGTGGCGCCGGAAACCGCCATTCCCCTGCTGCCCCAGCAGCTCGACCCCGGCTACCTGCCCGGCATCACCCAGCGCTATGCCGCGGGCGGGCAGGCGCTGCTGCTGGGCATCCCGCTGGGCGACATGGAGCGGGGCTACACCAACTCCGTGCTCGGCTACGCGCTGGGGCAGCCGCAGCCCTACCAGTACGACAAGCACCACCTGGTGCCGTTCGGCGAATTCATCCCGCCGTTCTTCCGCTGGTTCACGCGGATGATGAACATCCCGCTGGGCGACTTCCACCGCGGCGCCCTGCGCCAGCCCCCGCTGGCCTGGCAGGGCCAGCGCATCGCGCCGAATATTTGTTACGAAGATCTGTTCGGAGAGGAGATCGGCGCAGGCTTCGCCGACGCGGCCGGCGCGCCCACGCTGCTGGTGAACCTGAGCAACATCGGCTGGTTCGGCGACAGCGTGGCCGTCGACCAGCACCTGGCCATCAGCCGCATGCGCGCGCTGGAGTTCGAGCGCCCCATGGTGCGCGCCACCAACACCGGCGCCACCGCCGTCATCGACCACCGCGGCCAGGTCACGCACCGCCTGGCGGCGCACACGCGCGGCGTGCTGCACGCCGAGGTGCAGGGGCGGGGCGGCCCGGTCACGCCCTATGCGTGGTGGGTGGCGCGCTGGGGGCTGGCGCCCTTGTGGGCGCTGGGGCTGGCCGTGCCAGCGGGGGCGTGGCTGCGCCGCCGCAGGGTTTGATGGCGGTCAACGAGCAAAGGGCTTTCCCTTGGCCCCGCAGCGCGGTCGGCGCGCCGCGACACTGGATAATGGGCGCTTTCCTGCGCAAACCCTCTCAGAAATCAATTCCACAATGGCTGAATCCTTCTCGTACGACCAACTGATCGCCTCGGGCGAAGGCCGGTTGTTCACTCCCGACAGCGGGCGCCTGCCCCTGCCGCCCATGCTGATGTTCGACCGCATCACCCACATCGACAGCGACGGCGGCGCGCATGGGCTCGGGAGGATCGAGGCCGAGCTGGACGTGCGGCCCGACCTGTGGTTCTTCGCCTGCCACTTCCAGGGCGACCCGGTCATGCCCGGCTGCCTGGGCCTGGACGCCATGTGGCAGCTCATCGGCTTCTACCTCACCTGGCTGCGCCTGCCCGGCCGGGGCCGCGCCCTGGGCGCGGGCGAGGTCAAGTTCACCGGCGAGGTGGGCCCCGACGTGAAGCTGGTGCGCTACGAGATCGACATCAAGCGCGTCATCAAGCGCAAGCTCAACATGGCCATCGGCGACGCGCGCCTGCTCGCCGACGGCAAGGAAATCTACGTGGCCAACGACCTGCGCGTGGGCCTGTTCCTGCGCGAAGGAGAAACTGCGGCATGACCAGGAAGCGGGTGGTGATCACGGGCGCGGGCATCGTCTCGTGCATCGGCAACGATCTGGCGACGGTGGAAGCCTCGCTGCGCGAGGGCAGGAGCGGCATCCAGGCCGTGCCGAAGTTCACGGAGCTGGGCCTGCGCAGCCAGGTGGCCGGCGTGCCGCAGATCGACCTGGAGGCTCGCATCGACCGCAAGCAGCTGCGCTTCATGGGCGACGCGGCGGCCTACGCGCAGATCGCGCTCGAAGACGCCATCAAGCAAGCGGGCCTCACGCCCGAACAGGTGAGCCACCCGCGCACCGGCCTCATCATGGGCTCGGGCGGCGGCTCGCCCGCCAACCAGATCGAGGCGGCCGACACGCTGCGCGAGAAGGGCATCCGCCGTGTGGGGCCGTACCAGGTCACGCGCTGCATGAGCAGCACCGTCTCGGCGTGCCTGGCGACCAACTTCAAGGTCAAGGGCATCAACTACTCCATCACCTCGGCCTGCTCCACCTCGGCCCACTGCATCGGCGCGGCCGCGCAGCAGATCGCGTGGGGCATGCAGGACGTGATGTTCGCAGGCGGCGGCGAGGAGCTGTCGTGGGGCATGTCGCTGCTGTTCGACGGCATGGGCGCCATGTCCAGCAAGTACAACGACACGCCCGAGAAGGCCTCGCGCGCCTATGACGCCAACCGCGACGGCTTCGTCATCGCCGGCGGCGGCGGCGCCGTGGTGCTGGAAAGCCTGGAGCATGCGCAAGCGCGCGGCGCCACCATCCTGGCCGAGGTCGTGGGCTTCGGCGCCACGAGCGACGGCGAGGACATGGTCGCCCCCTCCGGCGACGGCGCCATCGCCTGCATGCAGCAGGCCCTCGAAGGCATCGAGGGCGGCGTGGACTACATCAACACCCACGGCACCTCCACCCCCGTGGGCGACATGCAGGAAGTGCGCGCGATGAAGGCGCTGTTCGGCGACGCCGTGCCGCCGTTTTCCAGCACCAAGTCGCTCACCGGCCACTCGCTGGGCGCCACGGGCGTGCAGGAGGCGATCTACTGCCTCATCATGCTGCGGCAAGGCTTCATCGCCGGCTCGGTGAACGTGGAAACGCCCGACCCGCTGCTGGGCGACATGCCGCTGGTCACGCAAACACGCGACGCGCAATTGAACACCGTGCTGTCCAACAGCTTCGGCTTCGGCGGTACCAACGCCAGCCTGGTGCTGCGGCGCTGGCAAGGCGTTTGAGCCAAGCGATCGCGTCGAACGGGGGCCTTGGCCCCCGTTTTCGCTTGCCAGCCTAAAATTACCGGTTCGCCGCGCGCGTGCCTTTTCTCCAGCCGTCATGCTCACTTTCCAACAAATCATCCTCCAACTGCAGACCTACTGGGCCAACCAGGGCTGCGCGCTTTTGCAACCCTATGACATGGAAGTGGGCGCAGGCACGTCGCACACCGCCACGTTCCTGCGCGCGCTCGGCCCCGAGCCCTGGAAGGCCGCCTACGTGCAGCCCAGCCGCCGCCCCAAGGACGGCCGCTACGGCGACAACCCCAACCGCCTGCAGCACTACTACCAGTACCAGGTGGTCCTGAAGCCCGCGCCGGACAACATCCTGGAGCTGTACCTGGGCTCGCTCGAAGCGCTCGGGTTCGACCTGAAGAAGAACGACATCCGCTTCGTCGAGGACGATTGGGAGAACCCCACGCTCGGCGCCTGGGGCCTGGGCTGGGAAGTCTGGCTCAACGGCATGGAGGTGACGCAGTTCACCTACTTCCAGCAAGTCGGCGGTATCGACTGCAAGCCCGCCACGGGCGAGATCACCTACGGCCTGGAGCGCCTGGCCATGTACCTGCAGGGCGTGGACAACGTCTACAACCTGACCTGGACGGATGGCCTCACCTACGGCGACGTGTACCACCAGAACGAGGTGGAGCAATCCACCTACAACTTCGAGCATTCCGACGCCGACTTCCTCTTCACCGCCTTCAACGCGCATGAGAAACAGGCCCAGCACCTGATGGCCGAGCAGTTGGCGCTGCCTGGCTACGAGCAGGTGCTCAAGGCCGCGCACACCTTCAACCTGCTGGATGCGCGCGGCGCGATCAGCGTGACCGAGCGCGCGGCCTACATCGGCCGCATCCGCAACCTGGCGCGCGCCGTGGCCAAGGCCTACCTGGACAGCCGCGCGCGCCTGGGCTTCCCGATGGCGCCGCGCGCGCATGCCGACGAAGTGCTGGCCGAACTCGCCAAGGCCGACAGCAGCAACAAAAAGAAGGCCGCCTGACACCATGACCCATCCGAATCTTCTCGTCGAACTGTTTGTCGAAGAACTGCCCCCGAAGGCGCTGCAGAAGCTGGGCGACGCCTTCGGCGCCGTGCTGCTGGAGCAGCTCCAGGCCCAGGGCCTGGCGGGCGCACATTCGCAGCTGACGGCCTATGCCTCGCCGCGCCGCCTGGCCGCGCACATCACCGAAGTGGCGCCGCAGGCGGCCGACAAGGCCGTGTCGCAAAAGCTGATGCCTGTGGCCGTGGGGCTGGATGCCGGCGGCCAGCCCACGCCCGCGCTGCTCAAGAAGCTTGCGGCGCTGGGCGTGGATGCCTCTGCCGTGCCTGCCTTGAAGCGTGTGAACGACGGCAAGGCCGAGGTGCTGTTCTTCGAGAGCACCGCCAAGGGCGCACTGCTGGCCGACGGCCTGCAGGCCGCCCTGCACGAGGCGCTGGCCAAGCTGCCGATTCCCAAGGTGATGCGCTACCAGCTGCAGGACGGCTGGACCAGCGTGAACTTCGTGCGCCCGGCGCACGGCCTGGTGGCGCTGCACGGCAGCGAGGTGCTGCTGTCGGTGCAGGCCCTGGGCCTGACGGCGGGCAGCGCCACGCACGGCCACCGCTTCGAGGCTGCCGTGGACCCCGTGGTGATCCGCAGCGCCGACAGCTACGCCGCCCAGATGCGCGAGGAGGGCGCCGTGATCGCCAGCTTCGCCGAGCGCCGCGCCGAGATCGCGCGCCAGCTCCAGGCTGCCGCTGAAAAGGTCGGCGGCGGCGTGCGTCCCATCGAGGACGCGGCCCTGCTCGATGAGGTGACGGCGCTGGTCGAGCGCCCCAACGTGCTCGTCTGCGAGTTCGAGCGCGAATTCCTCGCCGTGCCGCAGGAATGCCTGATCCTCACGATGAAGGCCAACCAGAAGTACTTCCCGCTGCTGGACGCGCAGGGCAAGCTCACGCACCGGTTCCTCGTGGTGAGCAACATCGCCCCGCAGGACGCGAGCGCGGTCGTCCAGGGCAACGAGCGCGTGGTGCGCCCACGCCTGGCAGACGCCAAGTTCTTCTTCGACCAGGACCGCAAGAAGACGCTGGCGAGCCGCGTCGAGCTGCTGGACAAGGTGGTCTACCACAACAAGCTCGGCACCCAGGGCGAGCGCGTGCAGCGCGTGCGGCAGATCGCCAAGGCCATCGCCGAGCCGCTCTACGCCGGGCTGGTCGCGCGCCACGACCTGCAGGGCACGCAGGACGCCGAGGTGGTGCTCGACTACCTCATGACCTGCGTGGACAACGCCGCGCTGCTGGCCAAGACCGACCTCGTGACCGACATGGTGGGCGAGTTCCCCGAGCTGCAGGGCATCATGGGCGGCTACTACGCCATCAACGACGGCCTGCCCGACGAAGTGGCTCACGCCATCGAGGACCACTACAAGCCCCGCTTCGCGGGCGATGCGCTCCCGCGCGAGAACGTGGGCACCATCGTCGCCTTGGCCGACAAGCTCGAAACCCTGGTGGGCATGTTCGGCATCGGCAACCTGCCCACGGGCGACCGCGACCCGTTCGCGCTGCGCCGCCATGCGCTGGGCGTGATCCGCATGCTCATCGAGAAGGACCTGCCGCTGGACCTGCAGCCGCTGCTGCAAAGCGCCGTGCCCGCCTTCGGCGACAAGATCGAGGACACCACGGCCCAGCTCGCCGACTTCTTCTACGACCGCCTCGCCGGCAGCCTGCGCGAGCAGGGCTACAGCGCCCAGGAGGTGGACTCCGTCATCGCCCTGCGCCCGCAGCGCCTGTCGCTGGTGCCGCGCCAGCTCGAAGCCGTGCGCGCCTTCGCCACGCTGGAGCAGGCCCCGGCCCTGGCTGCCGCCAATAAGCGCGTGACCAACATCCTCAAGAAGGCCGGCGAGGTGGACGCCCACGTGAACGAGGAGCTGCTGCGCGAGCAGGCCGAGAAGGACCTGTACGCCGCGCTGCAGCGCTTCGTGCCCGAGGCCAACGCCCAGTTCGAGCGCGGCGACTACACCGCCAGCCTGCAGACCCTGGCCGTGCTGCGCGCGCCGGTGGATGCGTTCTTCGACGACGTGATGGTCAACGCCGAGGACCTGCCCCTGCGCCTGAACCGCCAGGGCCTGCTCAAGACCCTGCACGTGGCGATGAACCGCGTCGCCGATCTCTCCCGCCTCGCGGTCTGACACATGCACAACCCCCTGAGCGGCTTCGCCGCTTCCCCCTTCTCTCACGCTTTGCGTGGGAAGGGGGACGCCGCCAGCGCGGCGGGGCGGCCCTTGCGCGGCGGCCCTCGCGTGGGGAGTGCCCTTTGCATGCGTTGTGAACGGCGCTCGGCGACGTGGGTTCATTGACCAGGACTGATGCGGCCCGGCGGCGCACCGCCTGGCTGCTGTTCGCCCCGCTGGCCGCCGTGGTCGGCGTGCGTTGGGTGCTGGCCTGGCTGGAGGACCGCGCCACGCCGTCCCCCGCCTGGCCGCTCGCGCCCTTCGTGGGCACGCAGGACCCGCTGGGCTGGCTGCACCCCCTGGGCTGGGGCGTGGGCGTGGCGCTGGCGCTGCTGGGCCTGGGTTGGGCGGCATGGCGGTGCTTCGGCGCGCGGCCGGTGCGCCGGGTGCTGGGCGCAGCCTGGGTGCTGGCGTGCCTGGCCGCCTGCGCGGCGCAGATCGGCCGCCACGTGAACCTGCGCGCATTGCAGCCGCAGCCGCCCGTGCTGGCCGAGGTGCTGGGCAGCCGTGCGCAGCCGCCCTCGCTGCGATCGGTAGGCGGCACGCTGCTGGTGCTGCGGCTGCAGGGCGAGGACGCAGTGCAGCAGGTGCTGGCCGAGGACCCCGCCACCGCGCAATGGCGCGCGGGCCAGCGCCTGCGCGTGCACTGGGCCACGGGGCGCGCCACGGGCCGCTACGTTACCGGGCTGGAGCCGATAATCGCGCCATGAAACTCGCCATCCTCGACCGCGACGGCACGCTCAATGCCCTGGGGGACGGCTTCATCGCCTCGCCGCAGGACTGGGAGCCGCTGCCCGGCGCGCTGGAGGCCGTGGCGCGCCTGAACCAGGCCGGCTGGCACGTCGTGGTGGCCACCAACCAGCCGGGCCTGGGCCGCGGGCTGTTCGACACCCAGGCGCTGGTGGCCATCCATGCCAAGCTGCACCGCCTGCTCGCCAGCCTGGGCGGGCGCATCGACGCGGTGTTCTACTGTCCGCATGCCGAGGGCGAGGCCTGCGCCTGCCGCAAGCCCGCTCCGGGGCTGATGCAGCAGATCCAGGAGCGTTACGGCGTGGAGGGGTCGCAGATCCTGGTCGTCGGTAGCTGTCTGGCGCATCTGCAGGCAGCGGCCGACCTGGGCGCGCAACTGCACATGGTGTGCACGGGACGCTCGGCCCACCTCGATGCCCACCAGGGCCTGCCGCCCGGCTGGCCGCCGGGTACCCGGGCGCATGCGAGCCTGGGGGATCTGGTGGACTGCATCGCATCGCAGGGGCCGCCTCCGCCGAATGCTCCTTGATCGATAGCTGCCTGCGCTTGCCTGATAAGCGCTGGAGCGTGAAAACAATTACATCTGTTCACCCATGGCCCTGATCCGTTCCGTCCTCCACCTGCTGGTGATGATCGTCACCGTGATCCCCTACACCTGCGCCATCCTGTTGGTGCGGCTGCTGGGCGGCGGCCCGGCCGCGCGCTACCGGGTGGCGCGCGCCTGGCTTGCGCTGTGCATCGACGCGGCCCGCGTGCTGCTGGGCATCCGCACGCGCATCGCGGGCATGGAGCATTTGCCGCAGGGGGAGACGCAAGGCGCGGTGCTGCTGGTCAAGCACCAGTCCACCTACGAGACCTTCCTCATGCCGGCCATCATGCCCCACCCCCTGGCCTACGTGTTCAAGAAAGAGCTGCTCTCCGTGCCCTTCTTCGGATGGTCCATCGGCAGCCTGGACATGATCCACATCGACCGCGGCCAGCGCGCGCGCGCCTTCGTCAAGGTGCTGCAGCAGGGGCGCCGGCTGCTGGCCAAGGGCACCTGGGTGATCATGTTCCCTGAGGGCACGCGCACCGCGCGCGGCGAGAAGGGCGAGTACAAGAGCGGCGGCACGCGCCTGGCCATCGAGGCCGGCGTGCCCGTGGTGCCCATCGCCGTCACCTCGGCCAAGGTCTGGCCGCGCAAGGCCTTCATCAAGCGCCCGGGCGTGGTGGACGTCTCCATCGGCCGGCCCATTCCCAGCGAAGGCCGCAAGCCGGACGAGCTGATGGATGAGGTCGAGGCCTGGATCGAAGCCGAAATGCGCCGCCTCGACCCCGAGGCGTACCGGGACTGACGCCATGCAGCGGCTGGTGCAGCTGGCGCTGGACTTCTGGAACGGCAGCCAGGAGATAGAGCCGAATCGGCCTCCAGCGCCCGCCCATCAAGCGCAGGAAGCTCCTTTAAAGGGAGCAAAACCCGCGCCCGCCGAGCCGCTGGCCGGCCTGCTCGCGCCCGCCGTCTTCCGCCATCCCGAAGCCAACCGCGAGGTGCTGCTGGGCGAGGCATGCGTCGCCTACCGGCTCGCGCGCGCGCGGCGGCGCAGCATCGGCTTCACCGTCGGCCCCGAGGGGCTGTCCGTGCGCGCCCCCGCCTGGGTCACGCTGGCGGGAGTGGATGCCGCGCTGCGCGACAAGGCCGCGTGGATCGTGCGCAAGCTGGGCGAGCAGCAGGCGCGCCAGCAGCGCCTGGAGAGCGCGCGCATCCAGTGGGGCGACGGGGCGGTGCTGCCCTACCTGGGCGAGCCCTTGCACGTGGTGCTCGACCCCGCGCACCGCTTCGCCGGGCGCGGCGGCGCGCTCGTGGCGTCGGCGCCGGGCGTGCGCGAACTGCACGTCGCCCTGCCGCACGGCGCCGCGCCCGCGCAGGTGCGCGACGCGGTGCAGGCCTGGCTGATGCGCGAGGCGCGCCAGCGCTTCACCGAGCGGCTGCAGCACTTCGCGCCGCTGCTGGACGTGCGCTGGACGCGGCTGCGCCTGTCCAGCGCCCAGACGCGCTGGGGCAGCGCGCGCGCCGACGGCTCCATCTGCCTGAACTGGCGCCTGATGCACTACCGCCCGGCCATCATCGACTACGTGGTCGCGCACGAGCTGTCGCACCTGCGCGTGATGGACCACAGCCCGCGCTTCTGGGACACGGTGGGCACGGTGGTGCCAGACTATGCCGTGCTGCGCGCGCACCTGCGCGAGCAGCCTGCCCCTCCATGGGATTGAACAGGAGACCGCTATGACGAACGATGGCTACGCGGGCGACGTAAGCCCGCAACTGGCCTGGCAATGGGTGCAGGCCGGCGAGGCCGTGCTGGTGGACGTGCGCACCGATGCCGAGCGCGACTGGGTGGGCTTCGTGCCCGGCGCCGTCGCCGTGGCCTGGAAGCAGTGGCCGGGCATGGCGCTGAACCCCGACTTCGACGCGCAGGTCCGCGCCGCCGTGCCGCCCGGCACCAAGGCCGTGCTGCTGTGCCGCAGCGGCGTGCGCTCGGTGGCGGCGGCGCGCCGCGCGGCGGCGCTGGGACTGGAGGCCTACAACATCCTGGGAGGCTTCGAGGGCGACGCCGACGAGAACGGCCAGCGCAACCGGCGCGGCGGCTGGCGCTTCCACGGCCTGCCGTGGCGGCAGACCTGATGCTCCCAAAAAAATAGCTGCCAGCGCTTGACCATCAAGCGCTGGCAGCCGTTTTGGCTTGAAACCTGATTACTTGGCCAGCGGCGGGATGCGCAGCTTCTGGCCGGGGTAGATCTTGTCCGGGTGGGTCAGCATGGGCTTGTTGGCCTCGAAGATCACCGGGTACTTGTTGGCGTCGCCGTAGAACTTCTTGGCGATGGCCGAGAGCGTGTCGCCGCGCACCACGTCGTGGTACTGCGCCTCGGGCTCGGGGTTGGTGACAGCCATCTGGTTGTCCACGCTGGTCACGCTGGCCACGTTGCCGCAGCACAGGGTCACCTTCTCCTTGACGGCCTGGGTGGGGGCGGTGCCCGTCACCGTCACCTTGCCGTCGGGGCCCTCGAAGGCCACCTTGACGTTGCTCACGCCGAGGTTCTGCGTGGCGATGTAGGTCTCGATGGCCTGGCCCGCCTTGGCGTTGAGCTCGGCCTGCGTAGGCGCGGCGGCGGCCGCGGCCTGGGCTTCCTTGCCGCCGAACAGTTTTTCGCCGGCTTCCTTGATGAAACTGAACAGACCCATGGTTCACACTCCTTTTTGAGGTTGCAAGAAACGATGCAGCGCCGACTGTAGCGGCTGCGGGAGTGCGCGGCATGTCGGACAAGGACGGGCCATACCATGGTTGACAATTCGTCGCATTGGGCGGGCGCTGGGGCCTTCCGGCAAAACTCGGGATAATCCGCGCCATGACTTTCCTGGCCATCGACGTGGGCAACACCCGCCTCAAGTGGGCGTTGTTCGATGCGGCACAGCCCGGCGCCGCCATGCGCGCGCATGGGGTTGAATTTCTGGAACACATCGAACGCCTGTCGGAAGGCCCCTGGGCCGAGCTGCCCGCTCCCACCCACATGCTGGGCTGCGTGGTGGCAGGCGATGCGATCAAACGCCGGGTGGCCGAGCAGATGGAGCTGTGGGACGTGCCGGCGCGCTGGGTCGTGCCCTCCAGCGAGGAGGCGGGCGTGGTCAACGGCTACGACCACCCCACGCGCCTGGGCGCCGACCGCTGGGTGGCCATGATCGGCGCGCGCCACCGCATGCTGGCGCGCGGCCCGGCGCGGCCGCTCATCGTGGTGATGGTGGGCACAGCCGTCACCGTGGAGGCGCTGGATGCGTCCGGGCGCTTCCTCGGCGGCCTGATTCTGCCGGGCCACGGCATCATGCTGCGCGCGCTGGAGACCGGCACCGCCGGCCTGCACGTGCCCACGGGCGAGGTGCGGCCCTTCCCCTCGAACACCAGCGACGCGCTCACCAGCGGCGGCACCTATGCCATCGCCGGCGCGGTGGAGCGCATGTACCAGCACCTCCTCGCGCACTGCGGGCAGGAGCCCGTGTGCATCATGGCGGGTGGCGCAGGCTGGAAGATGGCGCCCAGCATGGTGCGTCCCTTCGAGTTGGTCGAGAACCTGATCTTCGACGGCCTGCTGGAGATCGCCGCGCGGCGTTTCGTTCAGACCCCGGCCCTGTAGGCGCCGGCCAGGTGCGCCAGGTGCGCATGCTGCTCGGGCTCCAGGTAGGGCATGAGCAGCCCCAGCGCATGGTGCGCGCCCCGCAGCAGCGCCGCCTGGGCGCTTTCGGGCTCCAGGGCGCGGCGCGGGTCGCGCACGTATTCGAAGCTCAGCCAGTAGGTCAGCACCACCACCATGCTGGTGGCGGTGGTCTGCAGTTCGTCTTCGTTCCCGATGCTGAGCGTGCCGCTGCGGCCCATGCCGAGCAGCAGCTGGCGCATGGCTTCGGTCTTGGCCTGCAGCGCGGCGGGGAACTGCGCCTCCAGCACGCGGTTGTGGGTGACCAAGTGGTTCACGTCACGGTAGAGGAAGCGGTACTGCCAGATCAGCTCGAACAGCGTGTGCATGAAGAACCAGGCGTCCTCCACGCCCGCCACGTCGCCGCTGGCGGGCAGCAGGGCGCCCAGCTCCTCCTGGTAGCGCGCGAACAGCGCGTTGACCAGCCCGTCCTTGGCAGGGTAGTGGTAGTAGAGGTTGCCGGGGCTGATGCCCAGTCCGGCCGCGATGGCCGTGGTGGAGACATTCGGTTCGCCGAAGCGGTTGAACAGCCCGAGGCTGGCCTCCAGGATGCGTTCGGCGGTGCGGCGGGGTGCTTTTCGCGCCATGGGCTGTCTCCTCCCATCGTCGTGATGGGGTCTGACTCTACCCGCGCCGTGCGGGCTTGCGTACCCGGGTTTTCAGTCGTTGTCGCCCGCGGTGTTGCTGCGGCGCCGGGGCGCCGCGCGCGGGGCGGCCGCACGCTCGCGCGCCAGAGCCTGCTCCAGCGCGTCGACACGTTCGCGCAGCGCCTGCAGCTCGCCGGCCGTGGGCACGCCCAGGCGCTGCAGCGCCTTGGAGACACGCTCCTCGAAGATGCCCTCCAGCCGGTCCCACTGACCGGCCGCGCGCGCGCCCAGGCCCGAGGCCAGGCTGCCCACGCGCTGCGCCGCTTCGCTCCACTGGGCCTCGGTGGCGTTCTGGGTGTTGCGCTGCAAGGCCACGCCTTCCTGCACCAGCGCCTTGAAGACCTTGCCGCCTTCCTCCTGCGCCTTGGCGAAGGCGCCCAGCCCGGCCAGCCAGATCTGCTGGGCCGAATCGCGCGCCATGCGCGGCAGCTCGCCAGCGGGGGGCGGGGCGTCGTCGTGGCGGGAGCGGGGCATGGGCAATCCTTGTGCGTGGTGGAGCGCGCATTGTCCGGGCAAGGCGGGCGGTCCCGTGTAGGTTGCAGCCACTAATCGGACGCTGTTACAAGGCTAGGCGGCCCGATGGGATAATCAGCGTTTTGCCCCGGCGGCAGACGTTTTTCTAGCAAACCCATGATTCTGGTAACAGGCGGCGCAGGCTTCATCGGCGCCAACTTCGTGCTCGACTGGCTGGCGCACCATGCCGAGCCCGTGGTCAACCTCGACAAGCTGACCTATGCGGGCAATGTGCATAACCTGGACAGCCTGCGGGGCGACGCACGCCACGTGTTCGTGCAAGGCGACATCGGCGATACGGCCCTGGTCGAGCGCCTGCTGGCCGAGCACCGCCCGCGTGCCATCGTCAACTTCGCCGCCGAATCGCACGTGGACCGGTCCATCCACGGCCCGGGTGAATTCATCCAGACCAACGTGGTCGGCACCTTCAGGCTCCTGGAAGCCGCAAGGCACTACTGGCAAGCGCTGGGTGCTACGGAAAAGGAAGCGTTCCGGTTCCTGCACGTCTCCACCGACGAGGTGTACGGCACCCTGGCGCCCGATGCGCCCGCCTTCACCGAGTCGCACGGCTACGAGCCCAACAGCCCCTACAGCGCCAGCAAGGCCGCCAGCGACCACCTGGTGCGCGCCTGGCACCACACCTACGGCCTGCCGGTGCTCACCACCAACTGCAGCAACAACTACGGCCCGCTGCACTTCCCCGAGAAGCTCATCCCGCTGATGATCGTCAACGCCCTGGCCGGCAAGGGCCTGCCGGTGTACGGCGACGGCATGCAGGTGCGCGACTGGCTCTACGTCAAGGACCATTGCAGCGCCATCCGCCGCGTACTCCAGGCCGGGCGCGTGGGCGCAACCTACAACGTCGGCGGCTGGAACGAGAAGCCCAACATCGAGATCGTGCAGACCATCTGCGCGTTGCTCGACGAGCTGCGTCCGCGCGCCGACGGCCAGCGCTACGCCCGGCAGATCACCTATGTGACCGACCGCCCCGGCCACGACCGCCGCTACGCCATCGACGCGCGCAAGATCGAGCGCGAGCTCGGCTGGAAGCCTGCCGAAACCTTCGAGACCGGCATTCGCAAGACCGTTCAGTGGTACCTGGACAACCCCGCATGGGTCGAACAGGTGCAGACGGGCGCCTACCGCGAGTGGGTGTCCCAGCAATACGAGGCAGCATGAACATCCTGCTCTTCGGCAAAGGCGGCCAGGTCGGCTGGGAACTGCAGCGCAGCCTGTCCGTGCTGGGCCAGGTCACGGCGCTGGATTTCGACAGCCAGGAACACTGCGGCGATTTCAGCAATCCTGCGGGCATCGCCGACACCGTGCGCGCCCTGCGCCCCGACGTGATCGTCAACGCCGCTGCCCACACCGCCGTGGACAAGGCCGAAAGCGAGCCCGATCGTGTCCGCCTGCTCAACGCCACCACCCCCGGCGTGGTGGCCGAGGAGGCCGCGCGCCTGGGCGCATGGCTGGTCCACTACAGCACCGACTATGTCTTCGACGGCAGCGGCTCCCGCCCCTGGGTGGAAACCGATACGCCCGCACCCCTGTCCGTCTATGGACGCACCAAGCTCGAAGGCGAGCAATTGATCCAGCAATCCGGCTGCAAGCACCTCATCCTGCGCACGAGCTGGGTGTATGCCGCGCGCGGCGGCAACTTCGCCAAGACCATGTTGCGGCTGGCGCAGGAGCGCGAGCGCCTCACTGTCATCGACGACCAGTGGGGAGCGCCCACGGGCGCCGACCTGCTGGCCGACGTGACGGCCCATGCCATCCGGCACTTGGCGCGCAAGCCCGAGGACGGTGGCTTGTACCACTGCGTAGCGGGCGGGGAAACCACTTGGAATTCCTATGCAAAATACGTTGTAAGCCACGCTAGGAAAGCGCAGACAGCTATCGAAATAAAAGCAACCGAGATTGCGCCGGTGCCTACTAGCGCCTTCCCTACGCCAGCCGTGCGGCCCCACAACTCGCGGCTGGACACCAGCAAGCTGCGGGTCACCTTCGGGCTTACGCTGCCCCCGTGGCAGCAAGGCGTGGCGCGCATGCTCACCGAGATTCTCTGAATGACCATTCCACGCAAAGGCATCATCCTCGCCGGCGGCTCCGGCACGCGCCTGCACCCGGCCACGCTGGCCATCAGCAAGCAACTGCTGCCGGTCTACGACAAGCCCATGGTCTATTACCCGCTGAGCACCCTGATGCTCGCGGGCATCCGCGACATCCTCATCATCAGCACGCCGCAGGACACGCCGCGCTTCGCGCAGCTGCTGGGTGACGGCAGCCAGTGGGGGCTGAGCCTGCAATACGCTGTGCAGCCCAGCCCGGACGGCCTGGCGCAGGCATTCCTGATTGGCGAGTCGTTCTTGGCTGGCAGTTCCAGTGCTCTGGTGTTGGGTGACAACATCTTCTACGGCCACGACTTCCATGAACTACTTGCGCATGCACAGGCGCGCACGCAAGGAGCGAGTGTTTTTGCCTATCACGTACACGACCCCGAGCGCTATGGCGTGGCTGAATTCGATGCATCCGGCAAGGTGCTGTCGCTGGAAGAAAAGCCCGCGAAACCCAAGAGCAACTATGCCGTCACGGGACTCTATTTCTACGATGGCCAGGTGGTGGAACTGGCACGGCAACTCCAGCCATCGCCACGTGGCGAGCTCGAAATCACAGACCTAAACCGGCTTTATCTGGAACAGGGCCTGCTCAGCGTCGAGATCATGGGGCGGGGCTATGCTTGGCTGGATACGGGAACGCACGACAGCCTGATGGAGGCGAGCCAGTTCATTGCTACGTTGGAGCATCGCCAAGGGCTGAAGATCGCCTGCCCTGAAGAAATTGCATGGCGCCATGGCTGGATCGACAGTGCCCATCTTGCACAACTGGCCCAGCCATTGACCAAGAACGGCTATGGCCAGTATCTGCAGCGCCTGCTGAACGAGAAAGTGTACTAAGCCGATATGCGTGCTACCCGACTTGCCATTCCCGATGTGGTGCTTATCGAGCCGAAGGTCTTTGGTGACAGCCGAGGCTTCTTCTACGAGAGCTTCAACCAGCAGGCGTTCAACGAGGCCACTGACACAAACCATCGGTTCGTGCAGGACAACCACAGCCGCAGCAGCAAGGGTGTGTTGCGTGGTCTGCATTACCAGACGTCTCCCAAGGCGCAAGGCAAGCTTGTGCGTGTGGTACGGGGAGCCGTTTTCGATGTGGCCGTGGACATCCGCAAGGGCTCGCCCACCTTCGGCCAGTGGGTGGGAGCGGAGCTGACCGAGGACAACCACTGCCAGCTCTGGGTGCCCCCGGGCTTGGCGCACGGCTTCCTGGTGCTCTCGGAGTCGGCCGACTTCCTCTACAAGACCACCGACTACTACAGCCCCGAGCACGAGCGCTGCATCCGCTGGGACGACCCGCAGCTCGCCATCGGCTGGCCCGACCTTGGCGTGGCCCCGCAACTGTCCGCCAAGGATCAGGCGGGTCGCGCGTTCGCCGAGGCGGATCTTTGACCCAGGCGTGTTCCACCGGGGCGCAGCCGCCTGCGCTGCGGATCGCCATCCTGGGCACGCGGGGCATTCCGGCGGGCTATGGAGGGTTCGAGACCTTCGCTGAGCAACTGGCCACCCGGCTGGTGGCACGGGGCCATTGCGTTACGGTGTATGCCGAGGCCGATGGCGTGGCACCCGGTGCCGACAGCGACCATCTGGGCGTGCGGGTGCGTTACCGGCGCCGTCCCCGCTGGGGAGCCGCGTCGGTGCTGGCCTACGACTGCGCCTGCCTGTGGGATGCGCGCAAGGGGTACGACCTCGTGTATATGCTCGGCTACGGCGCCGCCTGGGCCTGCTGGTGGCCCCGACTGTCCGGCGTGCCGGTGTGGATCAACGTCGATGGGTTGGAATGGGCGCGCAGCAAATGGAGCGCCGTGGCGCGCATCTACCTGCGCGCGATGGAATGGGTGGCCAGCCGCGCCGCCACGCGGACCATTGCCGACGCGCAAGCCATCGCGGACCGGTTCCGGTCCCTCTATCCCCGGGGGGCGCCCTGCAGCTTCATCGCCTATGGCGCCGAGCTCGTGCAGGAGGCCCAACCGGCCATGCTCGCCCGCTGGGGCCTGCAGCCCTACCGCTATCTGCTCGTGGTGGCGCGGCCCGAGCCGGAGAATCACATCGAGGAGATCATCCAGGGCTGCCTGCTGCATGGCGGGCCGTGGCCACTGGTGGTGGTGGGCGGTGTGACCGGCGCCACGGCCTATCAGCGGCGCCTGCTGTCGATGGCGGGTGACAAGGTGCGCTTCGTCGGCGGGATCTACGACGCGGACCAGCTCCAGAGCCTGCGCGTGCATGCGGCCTGCTACTTGCACGGCCACTCCGTGGGGGGGACGAACCCGTCCCTGCTCGAAGCGCTCGCGTGCGGCAACTGGGTCTTCGCGCACGACAATCCTTACAACCGCGAAGTGGCCCGCGATGCCGCTGCCTATTTCGACACCCCGGAGCAGCTTGCCCGAAGCCTGGACCAATGGGCTGCATCCGCCGACGGGCAGCGGCCCGAACGCAGCCGCCGCGCACGGCAGCGCATCGCGGAAAGCTACACCTGGGAAGGGATCACGGACGCCTACGAGGCGCTGATCCGCTCCGAATGCGGCGCCCGCGCGGCGCATGCGTGACTTCTGGCCGTGTAGGAAAATCGCCCCATGAAGTCAACTTGCGTGGATCTGCTGCTGGCCACCTACAACGGCGCCAGGCACCTGGGCGCGCAGTTGGACTCCCTCCTGGCCCAGACGCACCAGGACTTTCGCCTGCTGGTCAGCGACGATGGCTCCACGGACGGGACGCTGACCCTGCTCGAAAGCTACAGGGCGCGGTTTGGCGGGCGGCTGGTGCTGGTGCCCAACGCCGCGCCGGGGCGCGGCACGGTGCGGAACTTCGAGAACCTGATGCAGTCCAGCCTGCGGGACGCCCAGGCCGGCTGGGCGGCGTTCTGCGACCAGGATGACATCTGGCTGCCCCGCAAGATCGAAGCCACCCTGGCGGAAATGCAGCGCCTCGAAGCGCGGGCGGGCGAGGGCGCTGCGTGCGTCGTGCATTCGGATCTGGTGGTCGTGGACTCTGCGCTGAACGTCGTTCACCCTTCCTTCGTGCGGCACCAGCGGTTCGACCCGGCGAACTGCACCGCCGACGCGCTGTTGAGCATCAACCAGGTGACCGGATGCGCGATGATGGTGAACCGCGCGCTGCTGCAGACGGCCCTGCCGCTGCCAGCCGCGGCGGTCATGCACGACTGGTGGTGCGCCCTGCTCGCGGGCAGTGGCCACCGGTCGTTCCTGGACGAGCCGCTGGTGCTGTATCGGCAGCATGGCGCGAACCAGCTGGGCGCCAAGGGGCGGACGCTGCGCAACCGGCTGGCCCGGCTGGTTGCGGATGCCCCAGGGGTGCTGCGCCGGGTGCGCGCACTGGGGCAGGCCACCCGCGCCCAGGCCCTGGCGCTGCGCGAACGGCTGGACAGCCTGGGGCGGGACGGTGGGTATGTGGAAGACTACCTAGCTTGGCGCGGCCGGCCCTTGTGGCGGCGGCTTGGCGGGCATCGGCGGTATTACGCCGGGCCTGCGCTGGACCGGTGCAGCCGTCTGCTGTTCTGGTAGGCATGGGGTATGACGTTGGCGAAGCTGGATAAAGGCGTGCGTGATGAATCAATTGGCTGAAACGGAAACCGTGCAGGAGAACGCCGCGGCCACGCCCAGGCTCGGTGAGATGCTTCTGGCGGAGCAAAAGCTCTCCCGCAATGATCTTGAGCGGGCCCTGGAAGTCCAGCGCTCGATGGGCGGGCGCATGGGGCGCCTGCTGATCAGCCTGGGGCTGGTGTCGGAGGTGGACGTCTATGCCGCGCTGGCCCGGCAGGCCGGGCTACCGCTGGTGCGCCTGGAGGCCTTTCCGCAGGACAGGCCCAACACCGCGCTGCTCAACACGAGCTTTCTCCTGTCCAACAACCTGCTGCCGCTGGGCGATGTCGAGAGCGAGGGGTCCATTCCGGACTTCGTATCGGCGGACCCTCGCAGCCCGGCCCTCCACAGCGCGCTGACCCTCGTGTTCGGGCGCGTGCCCAACCTGTATTTCGGGCTGGAGTCGGAGATCGCCACCCGGCTGGGCGAGTGGTTCCTCGAGGATGACGCGCAGGCGGATGAGGCGGAGGGCGGCCAGGCCGAGGCATCGGAATTCATCGAGCACCTGCGCGACATGGCGTCGGAGGCGCCCATCATCCAGCGCGTGAACCACATCCTTTCGCAGGCCGTGGCGGCGCAGGCATCCGACATCCACATCGAGACCTACGAAGACAAGTCCGTCGTGCGCATCCGCGTCGATGGGGAAATCTTTCCCATCGAGGAAATCGACAACAAGGATGCGCCAGCCGTCGTCTCCCGCATCAAGATCCTCTCCCAGCTGGACATCGCCGAGCGGCGCATGCCCCAGGACGGCCGCACCAAGATCCGCGTGCATGGCAAGGAGATGGATTCGCGCGTCTCCACCGTGCCCACCATGTTCGGCGAATCGGTGGTGATGCGCCTGCTGGAGAAGAACTTCGACCTGCTCTCGCTCGAAAGCCTGCAGTTCACGCCGCCCACGCTGCAGGCCATGCGCAAGCTGCTCAGCGTGCCGCACGGCATCCTGCTCGTGACGGGGCCCACCGGCTCCGGCAAGTCCACCACGCTATATGCCTCCATGCAGGAGATGGAGGGGCAGAACCTCAAGATCCTGACTGTCGAGGACCCGGTGGAATACCGGCTGGAGTGGCTCAACCAGGTGCAGGTCCAGCCCCAGATCGGGCTGACTTTCGCCAAGGTGCTGCGCTCCTTCCTGCGGCAGGACCCGGACGTCATCATGATCGGCGAAATGCGCGATGGCGAGACGGCCGAGATCGCCGTCCAGGCCGCGCTGACGGGCCACCTGGTGATGTCCACGCTGCACACCAACAGCGCGATGGGTGCCATCGTCCGGCTGATTAACATGGGGGTGGAGCCCTATCTCATCACAGCGTCCGTGGTCGGCGTGCTGGCGCAGCGGCTGGTGCGCCAGTTGTGCAAGGAGTGCAAGACGCCCCTCTCGCAGGACCAGGCACGGGCGGCCGCGGCATCCCTAGGGATGGTGCTGGAGGAGGGGAGGACGCTCTACGGGCCGGTCGGTTGTCCGCACTGCCGCGGCACGGGCTACCGGGGGCGGCTGGCCGTCCATGAATTGCTCCTGCTCACGGAAGAAGTCAAGCGGCGGGTGCTCGAAGAGGGAACGGCCGTGACTGGCGTCGACAGCGCTTACGTGGGAGGGAACTTGCTGAAAGACGGTGCCACCAAGGTCTTTCAAGGCTTGACGACGGCAGAGGAAGTGCTGCGCGTTGCCCGTCAAAATGACTGAATTCCACTACGCCGGAACCACCGCCGATGGCAGGCCATGCCAGGGCACCGTGCGCGCGCCCAACGCAGAGACTGCCCGGCTGCGGCTGATCGGCCAGGGCATCACTCCGGTGCGCTTCGCCGAGGGCGCGGCGGAGCAGAAGGCTGCGTCCGATCAGGGCGTGAAGCTCAAGCGGGCGGACGTGCTGCTGTTCAGCCGCGAGATGTCCCATCTCAAGCAGGCGAACATGCCGCTCGACAAGGCGCTGGGCATGCTCAAGGAGACAGCCAATACGGACCGGCTCAAGGCCTTCATCTCGAAGGTGGAGGAGGGGGTACGCGCGGGTAAGTCGCTCTACCAGTCGCTGCTGCCGTTCGAAAAGGAGCTGGGGCGCCAGTATCTGATCCTGATTCGTGCGGGCGAGGCGTCCGGCTCGCTGCACGTCATCCTCAAGGAACTCACGACGCAGCTGGAAGCGGAGGATAAGCTCAGGAACTACATCATCTCGTCCATGATGTACCCCATGATCCTCCTGGTGGTCGCGGTGTTGTCCGTCGTGCTGCTGCTGGCATTCGTCGTTCCGCAATTCCGGGACATCTTCGATTCCATGGGCGATGCGCTGCCGTACTCGACCAAGCTGGTCATTGACGTCAGCGACTTCCTGCGATTCCATTGGATGGCGATGCTGGCTGCGCTGGCCGCCGTGCTTTGGCTCGTATCCCGCTGGGTGGCAACGCCGTCGGGGCGCATGAAGCTCGATGGCGCGCTGCTGGGGCTGCCCCTTATGGGCAGGGTGCTCCAGAACCTGCAATTCGCGATCTACTTCCGCACCTTCGGCGTGCTGCTGCAGCGCGGCGTGCCCATGATCGATGCGTTGCGCATCTCTATCGACACGCTGACGAACACCGTCCTGCGCAGCGACATGGAGCCGCTGGTCGGCGTGGTCAAGGCGGGCCGCAGGCTCTCCTCGGGCTTCGTGTCCCGGTATTTCGCCAAGACCAGCACCCCCCAGTTGATCCGCGTCGCGGAAGAAACCGGGCAACTCGATGCAACCTTGTTGGGCTTGGCGGATCGGTATGAAGACGAAGGCCGGCGCACCATGGGCCGCGTGCTGGCCACGCTGGAGCCCCTCATCATCATTTTCCTGGGGATGATGGTCGCCTTTATCATCGTCGCGATATTGGGCGGCGTTCTGTCGATCAATGACACCATTTAAAGATTGTTTCCAAGGATTCCATACATGAAAAAACAGCAAATTGCTTATCTAGGGGGTTTTCAAAGGCCCCGATCCATGGGCTTCACGCTGATTGAACTGTTGGTGGTGCTCGTCATCCTGACTTTGCTGGCTGGCCTTGTCGGGCCCAAAGTGCTGGATCAATTGGGGGGGGCGAAATCGAAGACTGCCCGGGTTCAGATCGCCGAAATCGAACAAGGGGTTGATCTGTTCAAGCTCGACGTTGGGCGGTACCCGACTGATGCTGAAGGGCTGCGCGCGTTGGTGGATCGCCCCGGGGCAGCGTCGGGCTGGAACGGCCCCTACCTGAAGAAAGGGCTGCCTGCCGATCCTTGGGGTGGTGTCTATCAATACAAGCTGCAAGGCCGGCACGGCGGTCCTGACATCTTCTCGCTGGGCGGTGATGGCCGGCCGGGTGGTGACGGCGAGGATGCAGACGTCTTCAACTGACGCGGGACTTCAGGATCGGGCTACTTTGCCTTTATCTTCATGAGCCGTCGTTTTTTGTCAAAGGCAGGGCAAGCCGGTTTCACGCTGTTGGAACTGCTGGTCGTGCTTTCGCTGGCGGCCATGGCGGCGACATTGGTTGGTGGGGGTGCGCAGTCCTTCATGGAGCGCTCCCGCTACCACCAGACAGTTCGCGATGTGGCCACGCAGCTCGGACGTGCTCGGGCATTGTGTGTCCAAGAGGGCCGCACGGTAGTCGTTGCCTATGATCCGCAAGTGCGCCAACTGATCGTCGATGGTCAGCGTCGCTTGAATATCCCGCCATCGTTGCAGGTTAATTGGGAGCCCCTGCGGCTGCAACGCAATGAGCAAGCAGGGCCGCATCAGACTGTCTTCATATTCAATGCCGATGGCGGTGCCAGCGGCGGGCGGTTTGCTGTATCCCGTGACGGTGGCCAAGGGGTCGCATTTCAGGTGAACTGGCTGCTTGGTACGGTGGAGCAGGCAGCTGCCGTTGCATCATGAGCATGAAACAGCGTTCGCGGCGGGCCGGTTTCCTGGTCTGCGCAGGTGGATTCAGCCTGCTCGAAGCACTGGTCGCAATGGCGATTGCGTCCATCGCATTCGCAGCGTTGTACAGAACCGTGGGCCAAGGTTCCAAGAACGTGGTGGATGTTCAGTCGCGTGTGCAGGCTGCGTTGGTGGTGCGATCTGTTCTGGCTTCGGCGATTTTTGCGGAAGACCTGGTTCGGCAGCCTGCGGGGCAATTGGGGGCTTGGCAATGGAACATCCGGGTGGAGCCTGAACAGATTGCCGTGAGCGAGGACTTCGGCCAACCTGAAAGCCCGCCTTTGCGGGTCGCAAGGGTGACAGTGAGCGTTGCACAGGAGGGTAAATCCGTCCTGGTCTGGACCGCTCGGAAGCCGTATGGGGCGATGCAATGAGCCGTATGTTCCGGCAGCAAGACGGCTTTACGTTGCTTGAATTGCTGATAGCCCTCATCGTGACGACCGCCGTGGTGGGGCTGGTATTTGCGGGCTTTGGTGTTATAGGACGCACCGAGGATCGCAACCAGCAAATGATTGACCGAGCCGAACGGATGATGGTGGTGAGCCAATGGCTGGGTCGCAAATTCGATACGTTGCGCCTGCTTGTCCGGCAGGACGCCAATGCCATGGTGAACTTCTTTGTGGGTAATGCCGCGGGAGCGATGTGGGTTGCCCCTTTGCCGGAGCAGGGCAATGATGGCGGACTTTATGTATTCCGTTCAACACCTTTACGCCACGAGGATGGCCGGGTGGATTTGACGGTTGAGGTTCTTCCTTACGACGGTGCTGCGATGGCACTGGATTGGGGTCATTCCCGGCGTGCCACGCTGCTGGCCGATGTCCGGACTCTGCAATGGTTCTACCAGGACGGCAGTACCGGACAATGGGCCCAGCAATGGGACGCCTCCATGCGACGCTTCCCCGCTCGCATCCGGATAGAACTTGCCGATGCGCAAGGCGCATGGCCGCCGCTGATCTTTGCGTTGTCGAGGGCGCGATGAGCCTTGGCTTAAAGAACAAGCGAGGCACTGCGCTGGTGCTGGTGCTCTGGTTGGTGGCGGCGCTTTCCCTGCTGGTGCTAGTCAGCGCGAGCAGCATACGGCAGCAAACGCAGAGAGTGTCCGTCGATCTGGAACGCTTGAGGATGGAACTGGCGCTCGACACCGCATTGCAACTGGGCGTGCAAAAGCTCATGGCTGATCGCAGTGCTGCAGGCCTTTACCGCCGCCAGCGCCTTCAATTGGATGAGAATACCATTCAAATAGAAATCATTCCTGCCTCGGGATTGGTGGACGTGAATGTTGCCAGCGACGCGCTTTTGCAAGCCTTGCTTGAAAGAGCGGGAGGAATGACCTCTGGTGAAGCAGTGATCATGACTGCACGTATTAGAGATTACATTGATCCGGACAGCGAGCCGGGAGGGGTGGGCGGAGCAGAAGCACCGCAATACCGTGCGGCTGGCAAGCCGACAGGGCCTAAGAATGGGGGGTTGGATGACCTGTCTGAGCTGAGAATGGTCCTTGGGATGACCCCTGAGCTATATGAGATAATTTCCCCTTACTTGGCAATCAACGGGCAGTCACGTATCCAGATCGATGCAGCGCCTCCGTCGTTGATCGATGTGCTCTCGGGCCAGCAAGGGCTCGGCGAGCGCATCCACTCATCCCCCCCTGAATCACGCGAAAGCGAGCTCATGGCCGGTCCCGCGGCAGAATTTTTCTCTGTGGGTCAAAGCGGCGCAGGCGCGGTGAGAATGCGTGTCTCCATTCAGGCTGATGGCGGGCGCTGGTGGCAGCGTGAGGCATGGATCGATCTGAGCGCACGTCCTGACTCGTTGACGCCTTGGACAACGCTCTCGCTGGAACCTACGCGTCGAATGAACAGCCCAGAGAACAGGAACTCAACCCATGGCAGATAAAGGCGAGTTTCAGCATCGCATATCCACCGCTCTGGATCGGCTCGCCTGGGGGGTTGGCGATTGCAGGCAACTGCTCATCAAGCGCGGATGGTGGCCCGTGCTGGCGCAGCCTATAGTGTCCTCAGACTCGGTTCGCTGGTCGCTGGCGGGCGACTGGCTGCGCTCCAGACCTAACAACCGCAAGGCGACAGGCTTGCTCATACCGGAATCCGAATGCCTGTGGGGCTCTCTCAGATACGCGGATATGCCCAGCCGCGCTCTGGGCCCTGCCGTGCAGGAGGCTATGTGGCGTGTGTCGCCCTTGCCGCCCGATCAGATCGTCGCGGCGTGGCGCGCTGCTCCTGATCCTGCCGGAGGATGGTTGGTCGAATGGGGTATCTGCCGGCGTAGCATCCAAAACGAGGCGCTGGCGCAGCAAGCGTTGGATGCTGCGACTCCCGTTTACTTAGCCCGGCAAGGACGTGCTCTGCCTGTACGCAACGTGAATTGGCAGGCGTTGCGCAAGCGGCAATGGTGGATGAATGGATTGGGGTTGGCAGTGGTGCTCATCATTGCCGCTGCGTTCACGGTGCCTGCGCTTATGCCGTTGATTCTGAAACGCCAGGCCGTCGTGTCGGCTGTTCGGCACGTCAGCGAGGTCGAGCCCAATGCCGCACCTTTGCGTCTGCAGCTGGATGAGCTGCGTGCGCAGACTCTGGTGGCAGAGGATTTGCGGGCTGGCTCCAGCACGGCCCTGCCCTTGGCCAACGTGATTGACAAACTTTCTGAAATTCTTCCTGACGATACTTGGCTAGACCGTATCGAAATCAACGGCAACAGCATACGTATCACTGGGCTGACAGCCAATGCCGTCGAACTCATCGCGCGCCTGGGCCGGCAGGCGATGTTTGCCGACGTAAGAGCCACCTCGGCCAACGTGCGCGACAACGCGCTCAACAAGGAGCGCTTCGCTTTCGAAATGCGCTGGCGTGGTGAGGAGGCAAAGCCATGAATACTTGGACGCGTCGGGCTGTCGCCGCGGCACTGCTCTGTGCGTTGGCAGTGCTGGTATGCATGGCCCTTGCTTACCATGTGCTTTGGAATCGTTACGACAGCGCGCTGGAACTGCTCGAATCCCGCAGCGAGCGGCTCGATGGTGTTGTTAGTGCTGGGTCTGACATTCAGGCCTTGCTGGACAATGTGCATAAAAGCGTGAGCCCTCTGATCCATCCAGGTGGTGAAAGTGCGCAGAACGAAATACAGCAACAATTGCGCGAGCTCATCTCTTCGTCCGGTAGCACGCTCGTTTCTTCGCAGGTAGCTGTTGAGCCGGGGGGGGATGGCAAGCTTGCACGCGTTCGCCTGACAGCGACTGTCACTGGCGAATGGACCAAGCTCCTACGCTTTATGGGGACGCTGCAGACGCATACTCCTGCCTTCTGGGTGCGTGCAGCCAGCATATTGCGCGAAGGCTCCAACACCGGGGCGTCAGGCCAGAACGGCCGCATCACTCTCCAGCTTGAAGCGCCTGTGGCGTCTGTGACGTCAGAAAACAAAAAGCCATGAAGGGGAATCGATCGATGACAGACCCCAAGCCCTGGCTTCTGGGCCCCGTCCTTGCTGCTGTGGCCTTGGCCGCGAGTGCGTATTGGTGGCATACCCAGAAGGCGATGTGGACCCCGCCGCCCGAGCGCAGGCCTGAGCTGCCCGCATTCGCTTCCTTACCTGGCCCACAAGGTGCTGCTGTCCAGCATGCACAGGAGCGCCCAGTGCTCTGGGCATCGCGCCGGCCACCCCAAGTGGTCGAAAAGAAGAAGGACGAGGCCGCCGACAGCCTTGCACAGTCGCGCCTCATGGCGGTGCTGGAGTCGGGCCCGAATCGGGTGGCCGTGCTGCAGCAGCCCGACGGAAAAAAACTCAAGCTCACCACGGAAACCAAACCGTGGAGCATCGAATCATTCGATGGCCGCAAGGCCGTGTTCCTGTCTACCGACAACCGGCGCATAGAGCGGCTGCTGGAAGCGGGTGCCACCCCGCCGAAAGCTCCCGCGCCGGTGCGCGCGCGCCGGCCGTGAGCCGGGACGCGCCTGCGGTATGCAGCACCAATATATTGGAGTGACATCTCTATGAATATCAGGCCATCCATCCTCATGCTGGCATTGCTCGCAGTAGGTTGTGCCAGCACGAATGGCGTGCCCTCCGCAAATGAAGCCGTCCAGGCTCCACCGCAGGTGGTCTCCCTGCCGCCTGTCGCGCCGGTGCCTGCAGTCGCACCCCAACCCGTCGCGCAGTCTGGCGCACCGCAGGCGCAGGCAGAGCCTGTACCGACGACCAAGGCGCACCTGTTCCCGGGCAACGACAACCAGTTCAAGCCCGACCTCAAGCCCAAGGCCGATCCCATGCTTGCGCGTGGAGACAAGGTGTCTCTGAACTTCGAGAACATCTCTGTCGCCAATCTTGCTGAGGCACTGTTGGGTGACTTGCTCAAGCTCAACTACACCATCGATGCGGGTGGTGATGCAGTGGTCAGTTTGCACACCCGCCAGCCCTTGCCGCGCAGCCAGGTACTGGAAGTACTCGACGCCGTGTTGCTGCCGCACGACCTTGTCATTAACCGAGACAATGCAGGGGTCTACCACGTCACCAAGCGGTCGGTCACGGTGGGTACTCGCCCCATCGTGGGGGCGGCCAGTGTCAAGGATCTAGCAGGGTCGGGCACGGTCATCGTGCCGCTCAACCACATCGCCGCAGCAGAGATGGCCAAGATCCTGGCGCCCCTGGCATCGCGCGAAGCGATCACTTACGTTGACAGCATCCGCAACCTGCTTGTCCTCCAAGGTAGCAAGTCGCAGATCAGCGGGTGGTTGGAGATGGTGGAGGCCTTCGATGTGGACTTCCTCGCGGGCATGTCGCTGGGTGTATTTGTGCTGGAAAACGCCAACGTCAGTGTCGTGAACGAAGCCCTGCAAGCCATGCTGGGCAGCGATGGCGCTGGGTCTTCACCATTTGGCGGTAGCGGCAGTCAGGTGGCGCCGAGGGCGGGCGGGTCTTCCGCTCCTCGTCCCGGGGTGGCCGGTGCAGCAGGTGCCACACCGGCTGCCAGCAGCGCAGCAGTCACTTCGGCATCCACGGGTCCCTTGTCCGGCCTGATCCGCCTGTTCCCCGTGGAGCGGCTCAATGCGCTCGTCGTCGTCACGCCGCGCAGCCACATCCTCCAGCAGGTCGAGACCTGGATCCGCCGCCTCGACCGGCCCACCGATGGTCTGGAGCACAGCCTGTTTGTCTATCCTGTGCAAAACGGCTCGGCCATCAAGATGGCCGAGATGCTCAACGGCCTTTTCGGTGGTGGCGGTGCGGGCGGCGGGGCTGGTGTGGCAACGGGCTCGGCTCCCGCGCAGTTTGGCGCTGCGCGCAGCGGTGGCCTTCTCGGCAGCGGCCAGCAGACTTCTGCCGGTAACCAGTCGGGCGGTGGATTCGGCTCGCTGAGTACCCTGGGGGCAGGGACGGGCAACAACGCCACGGCTGCACCGGCAACGGCCGCCAGCACCCTTGAGGGCAACGTCCGCATCGTGGCGGATGCGTCGCGCAACGCGCTCATGATCCGTGCGCCGCGCGCCGAATACCGGCGCATCGAACGGGCCCTGCGCGAACTCGACCGGGCGCCCGCCCAGGTGCTCATCGAAGCTAGCATCGTCGAAGTCACCCTCAGTGGAAACTTGAAGTACGGTGTCGAGTGGTTCATAGAAAATCACATGAGCCGTGACCGCACTGGTCAAGGCTTGTTGCTGAACAGGGACAATAGTTCGGGCAACATTGCTACCAAGCAACCCGGCTTTTCCTACACCATCCTCAACAAGGCAGGAGCCGTGCGCGCCACGCTCAATGCCCTGGCGGCCAGTTCGCAGCTCAAGGTTCTGTCCAGCCCTTCCGTGCTTGTACTGGACAATCACAGTGCCAGCATCATGGTGGGCAAGCAGCAGCCCATCCGGACGTCCACCACCATTGCCAGCAGTGGCGGTTTTGCTACTGAGAACATCACCTACAAGGATACGGGCGTGATGCTCAACGTCACGCCATCGGTGAACGCCAGCGGCCTCATTACCCTGGATATTCAGCAGCAAGTCACGGACGTGGGTGAAGTGGACACTGCTACTAATCAGCGTGCTTTCCTCGCGCGGCAGATCCAGACCCGCGTGGCTGTGCGCTCGGGTGATCCCATCGTTTTGGGAGGGGTCATCAGCGAAAACGAAACTGCTGGCAATAGCGGCGTGCCGGGCCTGCGCAACATTCCTCTTCTGGGTGCGCTGTTCTCCACCTCTGAGAACACTAATGCCCGTACTGAACTGCTAGTCATGCTGACCCCACGCGTGCTCGAAGACGACGATGCGCTGCGTTCGGTCAGCGCCGAAATGCGCGACCGCTTGCGTGGGCTGACTCTGCAAACCAACCTTACCCCGCTGCCGCAGTTGGATAGCACCAGACCCGGGTCCGAATCCCCGGGGGCGGGTGCGGTTATTCCGCTGGCAGCTCCCTGATATTTTCCTCGCCCCAGGAGAAACCACATCATGAAAATGACTCAATTGCTCCGCCGCTCCGTATTGCCTGCTATCGTGCTCTGCACGCTGGGGCTCGCGGGTTGTGCCTCCACTCCAGATAGCAGTACCAGCCGGGAAGAGTTGCTGCAGCGCGCCGCCGCCTATTGGAATGCTGTCAAGACAAACGACATGGTCGCAGCCTGGGCGTATGAAGAAGTATCGAAAAAGCCTGGCTGGACACTGCAGGCCTACCTCAAGCGTGGCGGCATCGTCTATGAGGAAGTGCAGGTGCTGGGCGTGGAGGAAATCGAGGGGAACAACGCCAAGTTGAACCTCAAAATGACCTACTCAGTGCCTGTGGTGCGCATCAAAGGCATGCAGGTCAATAGGCAGGACGAGTGGGTCCGGATAGAGGGGCAGTGGTACCACGCCTATCGGCCCTCTTTCTGACAGGAGAAGCGTCGAAAAAGCAGGCTATCCTGTTGTTGTGGCATTGCAACGCAACGAAGAAAAAAAAACGCGATGTTTGGTCTTGGTTGAAAACAGGGGCACCATGGGCTAACATCGCTTACAGCCCAAACGGTTAACGGGTGGGTTGCAAGCCCGCAAGGGTGGGAAGCTTCCTTCTTTTTTTCTAAGGATTTGTAATATGAAAAAATTTGCTCTGGCAGCCGTTGCGGCAGCAGCAGCCCTGACCGGTGGCGTTGCTAGCGCCTATACGGTTGGTACGTTCAGCAACGGTTTCGTTGTGCCCAATGTGATCGACGAAGGCAATGGCAAGACCACTGCAATCGGTATCATCAACCGCACCAACTCCGTGGTGCCGGTGTTCTGGGTGTTCCACGACGAGAACTCTGGTCACGTGACCGATGGTTGCTTCCCCCTGACCGCCAACCAGTACAAGGGTCTGGGCTGGAACCAAGAGAACGAAGGCGGTGAAACCGACCTGCGCGGCGCCAATGTGGTTGGCAAGCGTGGCTACATGGTGTTCGCTGCAGGTGCTTCGACGGGCTCTACGACGGCCGCTACCGCTTGTAAGGCTCCGGGCGCTGCAGTCATCAACAACGCCGCTCTGCTGTCGGCTAACGCCTTCCAGCTGGATCCCGCCAACAGCGATGTGGCTGTGACGCCTGTGATCGATGGTCCTCTGGGTATTGGCGCTTCGGTAGACCTGACCTCGCTGGACGCTACCAGCCTGACGAGCGTCGGTGGCGCTGCTACCATTGCGTCGAATCTGCGCATTGCCGCTCGCTATGCCAACCACGCTCCTACGTCCTCGACGTCCCGCGTCACTGTGTGGTCCACTGGTAATCACAAGGGTACGCACACGGTGAACGTGTTCGACACGAAGCAGAACCGTCGTTCGACCAACTTCGAGCTGAAGAACGCCGAGCTGGACTTCTATGATCCCGCCGAAATGACTGGTCTGCCGACCAGCCACACCGACGGCTTCATCCTGTGGAGCCCTGGCGTGCTGCCTGCAAATGCCCCGACGGCTACTAGCGGCGCCGATGTGCCGCTGGCTAACACCACGGGCACGGGCTCCGTGTTTGTGTACAGCACGATCAGCATCGGTTCTTTCGGCGCTGTTCAGACGCTGCTGGGCGCGCACCAGAACGGTCCTCTGAACCCCTAATTGGGGATTGCAAGTACGGGGCTGATCCTGCTCCGTGCTTGTTTTTTCCAGGACGGTGTAAGCCGGCTTGAATGCAAATAGCGCCTTTAGGCGCTATTTGTTTTTTGTGGAACTCTTCTTTGTTCATGGTTCAAATCTGTGAATACGCTCTCTGGGGGATAGGCATGGGCTGGATTCGCAATCTGCGCAGCGGTGCGGTGGTGATGGCGGTGGTGTTGCTGGCGGCTTGCCAAGCGACGGGCAAGGGTTCGTTGCCGGGTGTGGCGGGGCAGGAGCGGATTGTGAAGGTGGATCGCCTGAGTCTGGAGGTGCCTGATGCCTGGGGTGGTGAGGTGCGCTGTGCCGCTGCCATGGGTTGCCGGCTGGTGGTTGTGGAGCATGAAACCAGCATGCTGGTGTTGATCCAATTAGGGCCAGGGCGCAGTGCGCGCGTGCTGGATAAGCAGAAACTGGCGTATCACCCGGATGGGGCCGCATGGCTGTCTGATGATCTGGTAGTGGCGGCGGTAGAGGCTTCTCAGAGCCTGGATGTCTATCGTGTTGAAGAAGGGCATCTTCGCCGAGTGGAGCAAATTGTGGTGGGTATTCCGCCCAGGGATGTGATGGTGGCGAGTGCTGGGCAGGGACGCTACCGCTTGCTTGCAACCCCCTATAGCGGCAAGACCGTTGTGTGGGTGGACTACGTGCCCGGGGAACCGACGGCTACCCGCATCAACAGGCGTGAATGGTGCGAGGGGCCTTGGCATCCTGAGCGTTTACCGCGAGCACCGGGTGCTCCTGCAGGGGGCGTGGCGGTGGCGTGTCTAGATGACCAGAAAGTGGTTTTCGTCGATGACGATGATTTGCTGGGTGAGCCGCGCACTTTGATGCGGGTGCCGGGGCAGTACCGCATCGTGTCGCGGCAGGCCAAGGTATCGCCCTCGGGGCGCTGGCTGTATGTGGCGCTGGAAACCGGGGAACGCAATATCCGTGTTGATATGGACAGCGGAGAGCTCCAGTGGCTGAATTTGCCACGGATTGGGGCTGTGTCAGTGGTAGCGCTGAAGGATGATTTGGTCGTGTGGGGAGATGACTTGGATCTGTATTTCCAGCGCTTCGGTCCGCAGGGCGAGGTGCTGGAGACGCGATGGTTGCCGGTAGGCGGATTTGCCACCGAGTTGCAGCTACAGGATGTCGACGGAGATGGCCAGGAAGACCTGGTGGTGCTGCATTCGGGCTCTCTTCCTGAGAAGAAAACAGGGGTTGAAGTGATTTACGGGCCTTTGTGGGAACGAGCAGAAGTTCGCTGATCTAAGAAGCATGAGCAGCATGAAGCAAATGAAGTGTTTGGCCGCCGCAGCGGCGTGCATGGTGGTGGCTATTGCCTCTCTTGCAGGAGAGAAGGTTGGCGCACAGGAGGGCAAGGCTTTGGTGCGCATCATGGCGAATGGTGAGGTGATCAGCCGGCAGGACTTCTCGGGCTACGTGACGAGTCGTGCAGACTTGCGTCCCCTGGTTCGCAATTCCTACGGGGCAGAGGAGGTCGTACGCGAAATGGCACTGACGCGCGTGCTAAACCTAGAGGGGGAGCGTTTGGGGGTCGTGCGTTTGAGTGGCGAAGTTGCAAATAAGCGCTTTGACGACGTGTACGGCCTGGCCGTGATGGAGCGGCAGGCGCCGGCATGCGTGCGTCCGGCAGATGAAGCGGAGGCGCGCCGCTATTTCGACGAGCATCCTCAGGCTTTCGTGATTCCGCCTTCGGTACGCGTGCTGCGCGTCATGTTGCCTGTAAAGCAGCAGATAGATGGGCAGCCCATGATGGATTGGCTCCAGACGCAGGCGCAAGCGGTTTCGGACGGCAAGATCAAGTTCGATGACATCGTTAGGCGAGCGCAAGCCGACTATGTGCTGGAGACGCAAGGGGATCTGGGCTGGATTCGACTGGAGGGCAACAACAACGACATCGTGAGTGCCTTGCGCACGGCTACGGTGGGAAATATGCTGGGGCCCGTGCAGGACGGTGAATTTGGCTATTTGTTTTTGATGGTGAACCGGCGGGACCAGCGGCAGCTTGTCTGGGAGGAGGCCAAGTCCTTTGCCGCCACCCGCGCATACGAGTATTGCCGCAGCACCGGACAAGAAAAGGTTCGCAACGAGTTGTTCAAGAAGTACGGAGTGGAGATCGACCGTGAGGCGATTCGGGAGGCCATGTAGCAAGCGAGCCAAAGAGGTTGGCTCTTCTTTGCTCTCTATATAGGAGCTGCCTGTGCTCCCATGATGTGCTTCTGTTTTTGGGGCATGCTGCGAAGATGGGATTCTCGTTAAAATCGCCGGTTTGTTTGTTCCGAGCCGCCTGCTTGCCGAACGCGCCTTCGCGGGCTAGGCGTTCCTTGCGCGGGCTATTCCACGTTGCATGCCTCCCAAAATACGCGCTTCCGTTTTAATTCCCGTCAAGAATGGCGGCGCTTTGTTGGGTGAGGTGCTGGATGCTGTGCTGAGCCAGCAGGCTCCTTGGCCTTTTGAAGTGATCGTGGTGGACTCGGGTTCGCGTGATGGCTCGGTGGAACTCGCGCGCCAGCGAGGGGTGCGGGTGCATTGCATCTCCCCAGCCGATTTTGGTCATGGACGCACACGGAACTTGGCGGCGTCCCTGTCTTCGGGAGAGTTTCTGGTATTCATCACACAAGATGCCAAGCCGGCCGATGTGCACTGGCTGCGCAATCTCGTGGATGGTTGTGATGCGGCGCCCGACGTGGCGGGGGCATTCGGCCCGCATCGCGCCCATATCGAAGCACGGCATGTGACGCACCGCGAACTGGATGCGCATTTCGCGGGCTTTGGCGCTGACCTTTCCATTGTGCGGCTGGAAGACAGGGCGCGCTTTGCGACAGACCCGGGATATCGCCAGTGGCTGCATTTTTTCTCCAACAACAATTCCTGCATCCGCCGCACAGTCTGGGAAAAACTGCCCTTCCCCGACGTGGCGTTTGCCGAAGACCAGACTTGGGCGCTGCGCGCGGTGGAGGCCGGCTATGGCAAAGCCTTTGTCCCGAATGCGGTGGTATTCCACTCGCACGACTTTGGCGTGTGGGAAACTCTGCAGCGCAATTTTGATGAGGCGCGCTCGTTTCAGCGATATTTTGGTTACCGTCTGCAAAGCCAGCCAATGCGCGCCTTGGTGTCGGGGCTGGGCCTGGCGCGGCGTGACTGGGGCTGGCTGCGTAGTGCAGGGGTGAGCGGCTGGCGTTTGTTCAAAAATGGAATTTATATGGCGTTGATCGAGTGCGCGCGCACTACGGGCCAATACCTAGGCACGCGCCATGACAGTTTGCCTGGCTGGCTGTTGCGCACTGTGTCGCGGGATGAGCGCTTGCAGCGTGCAGGGGGAGCCTGAATGGGGTTGCTTATGCATAGGGCGCGGCAGGTGGCCGCGCTGTTGAAGCGCGATGGGGCATGGGGTGCTTTGCAAGCCATTTGGCGCCGGCTGCGTTACGGCCCGGCCCAGCCGCAGTATGTTGATGTTTTTGGTCATTATGATTTCGCTCTGCCTCATGTCATCCCGCCTATGCCGGGGCAGCCCGAGCCCGGTACATTGTTATGGTTCATTCCCGATTTCAACATCGGTTCGGGCGGGCACACCACCATTTTCCGCACGATCTGGCATCTGGAGCAAAAGGGATACCAATCGAGCATCGTGATCTGCAAGCCGGTCATGCACCAGGATGCACAGGAGGCGCGTGCAGAAATTCGGGAACATTTCTTCCCGCTGCAGGCGCGGGTGTATCTGGGTTTTGCCGGGTTGCCGCCTTGCGAGTTCGCCCTGGCCACCGGCTGGGACACGGCCTACAGCGTACGCGCCTTCGCGGGCGCGAAGCACAAGCTGTACTTCGTACAGGACTTTGAGCCGTATTTTTACGCCATGGGCAGCGAGCATGTGCTGGCGGAGAATACCTACAGGTTCGGCTTTTTCGGCATCACGGCTGGTGATTGGCTGGCCGACAAGCTGGCACGGGACTATGGCATGGTCACCCATGCCGTACGGTTCGGCGTGGAGCAGGAGCGCTACCGCCGCCGGCCGCGCCGCGAGCCGCACATCCGCCGCGTGTTTTTCTATGCCCGGCCACCTACGCAGCGCCGCGCGTTCGAGTTGGGGCTGCTGGTGCTCAATGCAGTGTGGCAGCGGTTGCCGGACACGCATTTCATCATGGCGGGATGGGACACGTCGAATTACCGCATTCCATTCCCGCACCTGTCGTGTGGCACGGTGACGCCGGATGAGTTGGCCGACGTGTTCAGCCAGTGTGACGTGGCGCTGGTGTTGTCGTTGACCAATGCTTCGCTGATGCCGCCGGAATTGATGGCCTGTGGCTGCACGGTGGTATCCAATCGGGGTCTCAACGTGGAATGGCTGTTGAGCGAGGACGTGGCCGTACTGACCGATGCAACACCTGAAGCCATGACGGACGCTGTGTGCGGGCTGTTGCAGGACGACGCTCGGCGCAGTGCCTTGAGTGCGCGCGGCGAAGCCTATGCGCGTGACCTGCACTGGGCTGATATGGCCGACCAATTCGAAGCCGGGTTGCAGAAGGTGCGCGCCGGCAGCACGCTGTCATGACTTCTGCGTCACATTCCCCCGCGCAGGAGACTGTGCGCCAGCCGCGCCAGTTGTGGGTGCTATGGCGTTATTGGATGGTGCGTGAGCTGAAGACGCGCTATGCAGGTTCGGTGCTGGGGCTCGCCTGGGCTTTCGTGCAGCCGCTGGCTACGCTGGCCATTTTCTACGTGCTGTTCGGCATGGTGTTGGCAGTCCGTGTGCCGGGCCTGGACGTGGATCATGGCTACCTGCTGCATTTGCTGGCGGGGCTGGCGGTGTGGCTGCCCTTTACCGATGCGTTTGGCCGGGGAATAGGCAGCTTGGCGGCGTATGAGGATTTTTTGCGGAAACAGCCGATGCCGGCAGAGATTCTGCCCGCAGTGGCGGTGGGCGGCAGCCTGTTAATGATGGCGATTGGCTATGCGCTGCTGCTGGTGGTGTGCCTGAGCCAGGGCGTGGCGCTGCGCGCCACATGGGCCTGGCTACCCGTGCTGGTGGTGATGCAGATGGCGCTGACCTATGGTTTGACGCTGATGTTCAGCATGGCACATTTCCTGTGGCGCGACGTGGGCTCGATGATGTCCTTTGCGCTGCAACTGTGGTTTTACCTGACGCCCGTCGTTTATCCGCTGGCCCAGGTGCCCGAGAAGTTCCATGGCTGGTACTTGCTCAACCCGCTGGCCTGTCTGGTGCTGTGCGTCGAATGGGCCTTGCTGGGCATGCCGATGCCGGGGAGTACGCCCTATGCCTTGCTGGCCTGGACGGTGATCCTGGGCGGCGGCGGGTGGTGGTTCTTCCGGTCGATGAAGTCGGCTTTGGGCGAGGCGCTGTAATGAGCATCCGGTTCAACGGCATAGAAAAGCGCTATGCGGTGTATGCCCGCCCGCAGGATCGGCTGTGGGAGTGGCTTTCCGGGCGGCAGCGCCACCGCGTGCACATAGCGCTGACGGGCGTTGATTTCGACGTCAAGCCGGGGGAGACCTTTGGCCTGATCGGTGAGAACGGAGCCGGCAAGAGCACGCTGCTCAAGATTGCCGCCGGCACCATCCGGCCATCCACCGGCGCGGTGGAACGGGTGGGGCGCGTGGCCGCGCTGCTGGAACTGGGAGCGGGCTTCCATCCTGAGGAGTCGGGCAGCGACAACATTCGCTTTATGGCGGCGCTGCACGGGCTGGAGGGCGAGGCGATGGACGTGTTCATCGCCCATGCCACGGACTTTTCGGAACTGGATGCCGACACGTTGGCGCGGCCGGTGAAGACCTATTCGTCGGGCATGTTCATGCGACTGGCTTTCGCGGCCGCCACGGCGATCGAGCCGGACGTGCTGATCGTCGATGAAGCCTTGTCCGTGGGGGATCTACATTTCCAGAAGAAGAGCCTGGATCGCATCTTGCGCCTGCGCGAGCGCGGGGCCACGGTGCTGTTTTGCTCGCACAACCTGTACCAGGTGCGCAGCCTTTGCCAGCGCGCGGCGTGGATCCATGGGGGACGCGTGCAGGCGATCGGGGCGACGGAAGATGTGGTCACCGCCTATGAGGCCCACGAGCGGCGGCGATATGCCCATTTGCGCCTGGAAAACGCGGAAAAGCAGAAACGGCAGGAAGCAGCACAGGAAAAGCCGGTGGCCAAGCCGTCGATGGCGGCGTTGGCCAAGATCGTGTGCCTGACGACCGAGACGGCCGATGGAATCAATCCTGCCCAGGTGGATTCGTTCCAGGATTTTCTTCTCGATATTGAAATCGAGTCATACAGCGATGAGCCATTCCACGTCATGTTTGCCATTGTGCGGCCGGACAAGGACAACGTGTTTGGCTCCAGCACCCAGTTTCGCGCCCAGGGAGAACCGCTGCGGGGCATGGGCACGCACAGGATCCGGGTGCGCTTTCCGAAGCTGCCGCTGCTCTCTGGCGAATACCTGTGGAGCGCCTACGTGCTCGATGACTCGGGTTTTCAGGTCATCGACATGGCGGAACTGATCCAGCCTTTCACAGTGCTCAACGAGAAGTACCGGGAGTTTGGCGTGACCTGGCTCGAACATGATTGGGTGCTGGTGGAATGACGCGCGACTGGCTGCTGGACTGGGTGTTTCCGTCGCTGGCGCATATTCCAACGACATTGCCTTGGTGGCTGGCCGCGAAAATCGGGCGTGAGCGTGGCGCTGAGCGCCGCCATCTGCTGCGCTGGCTAGAGTCGCGCTTCGCGCAGATCTTTCCGCAGGCATCGTCTTCAGACCATGCCCACTGGGCCCGTGCGCATCTGGACATGCTGGCGCAGGAGATGATGGATGCCATGGCGTTCCACCGGCTGGGCAGGCCGGGCGGGCCTTCCATCGACGTGGCGGGGCTCGGGCACGTACAGCGATTGCGCGAGCAGGGCCAGGGCTTCATTCTGGTGCTCAACCACTTCGACCGGCAATTGGCCGCGCCGGTGGCCTTGGCGCAGCAGGGGATTCACACCCACGTGCTGACCATGCCGGTGTTGGACAATCCGGAGCTTGATGACGCCCATCGCCGCTTTCTGCTGCGCAAGGTCCGGGGCTATGCCGAAGTCACCGGGGGAAACTGGCGCACCACGAACGAAGGCTTGGCTCCGGTCCTGGAAGGCCTGCGGGCGGGGCAGGGGTGGGTGATCTGGGCTGATGCCTGGCAGCCGGGGTTCAAGCGCTTGAGGCAGCATCCGTTTCTCGGCGGGCGCTTGACCCTGACCACGGGAATCGAGCGCATGGCCCGATTCACCAATGTTCCGCTGCTGTACGCAGCGACATACTCCGGCGGTTTCGGCCGTTTGCGCGTCGCCGTCGAGCCGCTGCCGCCGGAGCCGCAGCTGGCGATCGATGCGGTCGTCGCGCGGCTGGAGCGCGATGTCAGGGAGCGGCCCTGGGCATGGTGGTGCTGGGGCCAGTGGGACCAGATGTGGTCGCCGCCGACTGAAGGGGGAGAACTCGCTTGAGCAACATTGAACGCTATGACTATGCCTTTGACCCCGAGGGCGAGGATTGGGCGGCGCGGTTGATCCGGCAACTGCCACCTCCGGGCGCGGTGCTGGAACTGGGGCCGGGCCCCGGCGCCATGACCAAGGTGCTGGTGGAGCGCGGCTACCAGGTGACAGCCGTCGAAAATGACCCGCAGGCCCTGGAGGCGTTGCAGTCCCTGGGCGTGCAGGTGATTGAGGGCGATCTCGAGCGCGCCGATTGGCTGTCCGAACTGGCGGGCAGGCGCTTCCATGCGATCTTGGCATGCGATGTCCTGGAGCATCTGCACCAGCCGGAGGCGCTGTTGCAGAACCTGGCCGGCTGCCTTGAGCCATCGGGGCGGCTGGTCGTCTCGGTTCCCAATATCGCGTATGCGGGCGTGGTCGCTGCCTTGCGCAACGGGGTCTTCGACTATGCCGACAAGGGGCAGCTTGACCGCACGCACGTCCGCTTCCTCACCAAGCGCAGCGCAGAGAAGATGCTGCTGGACGCTGGCTGGGTGCCGCGCTACTGGGGTGCCAACCGCATTCCGGTGACGCGCAGCGAATTCGCCTGGTGCTGGAATGGGCTGACGGACGGGTTGCGCCAGGAGTTGCAGTGCAACTGGCCCGATTTCGACGTGTACCAGTGGATGGTAGTGGCCACCCCGTCGCACGATGGTCATGTGGCTGAAGCGGCGCATGAGCGCTTCAAGGCCGAAAGGCTGCGGCACGAATTGCATGCCCTCAAGGCCGTGCATGACCAGGAGCATGCCTCGCTGCTGGAGCACCAGAAGGCATTCGCCGAGGCCAAGGTGATCATCGCCCGGCTGGAGGCGCAGCAGGCTTCCCTGCAGTCGGCGATGGACGCGGCCAGCGAAGCATCCGCGGCAGAAAAACGCACTCTGCAAACGGATCTGGAGCAACTGCGCGCCGAGGTGTCGGCCAGTCAGTCGCGGTGGTGGCTGCTGCGCCGCCTGCTGGGGCGGCGATAGGACGGGCGACACATGTTGCTGGGCGTTCCTGAGGTAACCGCTTCCCATCCCGGCGTTGACAGCCTGGGCCGGGACTGCCGGATAGACACGTCCGTTTCCGTGATGCGATTCGGCCGCCGCACGGGGGTGCTGAGTCTTGCGGACGAGGTGAGCTTGTACGTGAATACGCGGCTCGTTCTGGGCGACGTGGACATTGACCCTTGCGTGCGCCTGCATATCGGCGCGCGCACCATCGTCAATGCTGGCGGTTATCTGTCTGGCGAAGGAGGGCTGGAGATTGGCGCTGACGTGTTGATCGGGCCCCACGTGAAACTGCTGTCCGCCGGGCATGCCATCGACGAAGGCGACGTGATCATCGCGCGCAACCGCATCACCCGCGGGCAGATCGTCATCGAAGACGGCGCCTGGATTGGCGCTGGCGCCGTGGTGCTCGAAGGCGTGCGCATCGGCCGGGGCGCCGTGGTCGCCGCAGGCGCGGTGGTGCGTCAGGACGTGCCGGCGGGCATGGTGGTGGCGGGCATTCCCGCTAGAGCGATCCGCTCCCGCCGGGTGGCCGGTTTCGCCCCGGTGGCTGACGGCAGCGGCGGTCTGTGGCTGCGGTGGTGCCGTTGGTGGAATGCACGGCGAGGTTGACGGCATGGCGAGATCTTTCATACGGGCGGCGGCGCTGTGGCTGTCGCTGCTCTGCGCGGGACCTGTCTTTGCGGACGGCAAGGCGATCTGGGAATTCGTGGATGGCGAGGGGGTAGTGCACATAGGCAATGCCGTTCCTCCTGCGCAGCGCGGCGTCATCTGGCTGCACCAAGTGCCGATGGCGCGCGGTGCTGTGGTCGGGCAGGGTGCCGCCAGCCCGAAGCCCTTGAGCAAAATGGTGGGCTTCGAACAGGTCAAGCCGCATCTGGAATCGGCGGCGCTGTCCGAGTCGCTCGATCCGATGCTCGTCATGGCTGTCGCCGCGGCCGAGTCCGCCTTCAATGCGGACGCGGTTTCCCACAAGGGCGCCTTGGGGCTGATGCAGATCATGCCGGCCACGGCGGCGCGCTACGGCGTGGCGGCAGGCGCGTCGCCCGATGGTCGGCACGCCGTCATGGAGCCCCGGATCAATGCCCAGGTCGGCAGCCGCTACCTGGCGGATCTGCTGCGCCTGTTCGACGGAGACAAGGAGCTGGCCGTTGCTGCTTACAACGCGGGTGAGGGGGCGGTCATCAAGCACGGTCGGCGCATCCCTCCCTATCCGGAAACGCAGAAATATGTCGAGAAGGTGATGCGCCTCTACAAGACCTGGTCCGACCCGCTGCCTTGAAAAGAAGGCGCAAGAGAAAATAGGCAATTGCGCCTATACATAAAGGGTTTTTGCTATAAAATTTATAGCTCTCCTAGGGCGCTGCAGTGCGGGCAATGGCCGATACGTCGCAGTGCATGGGCTCCCCGAGCGAGGACAGAGCGACAGCTGGTGCGCTGCCATGCGGGGAGAGGAGCCATTCCAGGTCGTAGTAGTAAAGGCTCAGATACCTGTGGCGTTCGGTGATCATGGGCCGGGCGATGCTTGCGCCCTCCAGGCGCCAGTAGCCGGGCTGGTGCGCAGGCAACTCCTCGCTGCATCGCAGGGCCAGGCGCAGGAGGATGTCCGCGGCACCGGGCGGCATGGTGACCTGCAGGCCATGCTCCAGATGGGCTGGCAGGTAGGTCATGTAGTTGAACCTCTGCTGCGATAGCAGGGTGGCCGTGCGTTTCCCATTGAGGGCGATGTCCAGTGCCTGCGGCGCATAGACCGCTGAATCTCCGGCCACGGCGATGGCCTCGATGCCCTTGGTGAAATCAAAGCGCAGGCGGTCTTGCGCGGTGGCAATGAAATACCGGGGCGCCGGTGGCTGGGTGATGGCCGCAGTTGTGCAGGCCGGCTCGAAATAGCGGCTGGTGGCCTCCCGCATCGCCATCGGCGCCAGCCCTGCGACCTGATCCTGGCAGATGCGGCGGGTGTCCAGAATCTTGCGCACGGCGGTCAGATGCCTGTAGGTGTAGGACGGAACGACGATGTCCGAGGGCGGCGCCTGCGGGAAAAACATGGTGGATATCGGCCAGTCCATCTTTCCCAGGCGATCCATGCCCCGGTAAAGAATGGCGTGCGACGAGAGCGCGATGGCAAAGACGGCGCCTGCGAGGGCGCGCAACCCGAGGCGGGGGATTTTCAGCAGGTCACAGAACCGACTCCAGCCATAGGCGGCGGCCACGGCTAGCCAGGGGTGGATGACATCGAGGTGCCAGAACCCTCCCTGGTGCAGAAATGCCATCGAGACGATCAGCCAGATGGCCAGGGTGGCCAATATCCAGCGGACGGTGCGCTCGGCCCATCCCAGCACGCAGCACAAGCCGAGGCCGGCCAGCATGACAGCCAGGCCCGCGGCGGCGAGGGTGTCGAGCGGCTCCATGGCCGGCTGGATTCCAGTGACAAGGCTGTAGGGCATCAGGAGCGCGTCGCGCCACTTCGCCAGATCCAGGAAATTGGCAAGCCAGCCGTGACCGGGCTGCTGCAAGGCCGCCGCTGGCGCGCCGGTGGCCGCCAGCCGGGCCCATGCGCCGGACTTGACGAGCCAGACCGCCGTCGCTGCGGTGGCGATGGCGACCGAGGCCAGGGTGCGCTTGTCCGCGAGGATGCGGCGGTGGAACAGCACGTACAGGGTCAGACCCGCCAGCAGAGGCGCAGCTGAAGGGTGGATCTGCACCAGCAGGAAAAAGACCAGCGGCAGGGCAAACCAGCCAGCTTTCTCCTGGCTGGCAGAGCGGATGTACAGGCCCAGCAGGACGTTGCTGAACGTGATGATGAGTGCTGGCGCCCAGGCGCTGTGGGCATAGATGGACGGAAAAAGAGGCAGCGCCAGGGTGGCATAGACTAGGCCACAGTGTGGGCCGAAGGCCTGGCTCGTCTGGCGCCACAAATAGAGGGCCGACAGAAGAAACAGGATGCCAAAGGCAATGAAAACGCTGGCGTCGCTGTCCTTGAGCAGCAGCGGCAGCGCCAGCAGGTAATAGAACCCGGGCGGCAGCGTAATGCGCTCTCCGAACATGGGCGGGCTGTTGACGGGCCACTCGTGCGCGTGGACGAGCCGGCGCGCGACTTCCATGTCGCGGATCTGATCCGGGCCGTGGAAGGTGACGTCGAAGAAGTAAATCTGCAGGCCTCCCAGCACCGCGATCATCAGCGGCGCCAGAAGGAGATCAACGGGCGTCTTGTTCTTTGCCATAGGGGCTGTGGCCGTCCAAGTGGGCTACGGGCGGTGTTTCCTGCTGGACCATTTCCTTGATGAGATAGGGCGGGCGGCGCTTGGCTTCTATGTAGATCCTGCCGATGTATTCGCCAAGAATGCCGAGCCCTATCAGCTGCACGCCGCCAAAGATCACCATGGCCGTCAGCAGCGTCACATACCCTGGGGTTTGTATGCCGTACATCAGCGCTCGGACGATGATGAGGGCGGAGTACAGCAGCCCGACCAGTAAAACGCCGGTTCCAATGTAGGTCCAGACTCGAAGGGGTGCGGTGCTGAAACTGGTGATGCCTTCGAGCGCCAAGTTCCAGGAGCGCCATTTGTTGAAGGATGACTTGCCGCCAAAGCGCTCCTCGACCTCGTATTCGACGAATTGCGGCGCATATCCCACCCAGGCGAACATGCCTTTCATGAACCGGCAGTTCTCGGGCATGCTCCGGAGGTGATCGGCCACTTTCCTGTCGATCAGCCTGAAATCGCCGACGTTCTCGGGCAGCTTGACATCGGAAATTCGGTTGTGAAGCCGGTAGAAGATGCTGGCGAGAAAACGGTATGCCTTGGTGTCTGTGTCCCGGGATATCCTGCGGCCCAGCACCACTTCGGCGCCGTGCTCCCAGGCGTGGATGAAGTCGTCGATGACTTCGGGCGGGTGCTGCAGATCGGCATCGATGAAGATCACGGCGTCGCCGCCGGCATGGTTCAGCCCGGCGGTGAGTGCTGCCTCCTTGCCGAAATTCCGGGTGAAATTGATGCCTTTCACCCATTTCTGTTGCTTTGACAGTTTTTCGATGGCCGGGAAAGTGCCATCCGAGCTGCCATCATTCACCAAGATCAGCTGGAATGCGTATTGGTCGTGCCGGGCCAGGACTTTCGAAAGCCTGTCGAAGAACGGCCCGATGTTCTCCTCTTCGTTGAAGCAGGGGGTAACGATTGCAATCTTCTTCATGCGCAGCCGCTCTATTTCGAAAGAAGAAATATGCCAGCGATGATGGTGGCGGTGCCGATGATTTTCTGCAGGGATAGGCTTTCTCCGAAATACACCGTCCCGATCAGGAGTACGCCGATGATGGACAGGCCTGTGTACAGGGGATAGAGCGTGGACAGATCGAAATACCGCAGGAGAAAGGCATAGCTGAAGAAAACTCCGCCGTAGAGCACCAGGGCGGCGCCGGTGCGCGCAATCCAGTCGATCCTGAGCGGCGGATGGCTGGCGGCAGAGCGCAGGAGCGCATGGGCCAGCGTGAGCGCCGCGGCAAGCAGCAGCGCGGAAAAGACCAGCTTGAGCGTCTGGCTCATGGGGCAGCGGTCTGCATGGCCGGGGTGATGGCGATGGCCCAGTCGCCCCCCCGGAGTTCATGGCGCACTTGGTGGGGCTGCAGCAGCCGGAGCAGGGGTTCGATGTGCGGATAGAAGTTCAAGTGCTCGTCGAGCGTGTAGAAGTAGTAGCGCTGCCGCGGCAGGACGATGAACAGTTGCCGCCTCGTGATGCGCAGCAGCTCCTTGATAGAGGCTTCGACGTCGAGCAGGTGTTCAACGACGTGGGTGCAGGTCACGACGTCGAATTCGTGATCCGCGAAGGGCAGCAATGGGAGCATGCCCTCATGGAATTCAAAATGCGTCGATTCGCCGGTGACGGCGACTACGTCAACGCCCGCGAGCCTGCGCCATGCACGCTCCCCGCTGAGCCGGGAGAGCAGATAGCCGTTGCCCGTGCCGACGTCGAGCAGGCTCGTGCCGCTGGTGTGGCGCAGCTGCTCTGTGATGAAGCGCAC
This sequence comes from Acidovorax sp. MR-S7, assembly GCF_000400995.2. Lineage (GTDB taxonomy): Bacteria > Pseudomonadota > Gammaproteobacteria > Burkholderiales > Burkholderiaceae_C > MR-S7. The sequence goes on from NZ_DF238891.1 coordinate 71,093, forward strand.
CGAGGCTTCGTTGAGATCGCTTATGCGCCTGCGGGATATCGAATTGCCCAGAGAGGCATAGAAATTCCTGTAATCCTCCGCTGTCATGGCGTATGCCCGGGACTTGAACTCCATGAAGGGCCGGACCGCAAAGGTGCCATAGGCCATCACGAAGAAGGGCCACATGAACCAGCGGCTGTCGCGAATGGCGGGTGGCACCAGTTCATCCATGACGTAGCGTACTTTTTCGGTTATTTCTCTCTTCATTGGTCGGCTTCCCTGGCGAGGCCGGTGTGTTGACCAGCGGCCTTCGCGGTGCATTGTCCCAGCAATCGCCCTGGTGCCCGGCTGCGGCATGCGGAGGGAGGACAAAGCATGCCCCAGTTAGTTGCAAATTGAGGAGGCGGTTGGCGTATCCGCCAGGCCGCTGGCTGGGCAGTGCGAGTACCATCAGCTCCCCATGATCTGGTTGTCTCTGGTTGGCTTTCTCGTTGCAGGGTTGTCTGCTGCTTACATCATCCGCTGGATGGGGGGGCGCGCAGCAATGTATGGCGAAACCATGCCCCAGCGCTTTCACGTGGGCGAAGTGCCGCGCTTGGGCGGGATGGCGCTGCTGGCCGGTGTGGTGGCGAGCTGGCTGCTGGGCATCTGGCAGACGCATGCGGGCGACCCAGGCTCATTGCGCATGGGCTTCTGGGTGTTCTGGTGGATCGTGGTGCTGCTGCCGGCAGCTTTGGGGGGCATCGCTGAAGATATGACGCAGCGGCTCACGGTGCGCTACCGGTTGCTGTTGACACTGGTATCGGGCGGGTTGGCCGCGTGGCTGCTGGAGCTGAATGTGACTCGGTTGGGCCTGCCATGGCTGGACACATTGCTGGGCCAGGTTCCATGGCTGGGCGTGGGAATCGTGCTCCTGGCCATTGCGGGACTGCCGCATGCGTTCAACATCATCGATGGCTACAACGGCTTGGCGGGAATGGTGGCGTTGATCGTCTGCCTTGCTTTGGCACATGTGTGTCTGCAGGTAGGCGACCGGGCACTGGGAGCGTTGCTGGTATGTCTCGCTGCGGCCACGGGAGGGTTCCTGGTGTGGAATTACCCACGCGGCATGCTGTTCGCGGGCGATGGCGGGGCCTACATCTGGGGCGTGGTGATCGCGGTGGCCAGCCTGTCGCTGGTGCAGCGCAACGTTGACGTATCGCCTTGGTTTCCTGTGCTGCTGTTGATCTATCCGATCTGGGAGACGATGTTCTCGATTTACCGGAAGCTGGCCCGGGGCGACTCGCCCGGCATGGCCGATGCTCTGCACTTCCATCAGCTCATCTACCGCCGGCTCGTGCGCGGCGTGTTCCATGATGACGAAGCGCGTCGCATGCTCAAGCGCAACAACCGTACTTCTCCCTATCTATGGGCGTTTTTTATGCTGACGGTGGTACCTGCCGTGCTGTTCTGGCGCAACACGCTTGTGCTTATGGCGTTCTGCGGATTGTTCGGTGTGACCTACGTGACGGCATACATCGGCATAGTGCGCTTCAAGGTTCCAGACTGGATGCGGTTTTAGTTGCACAATCTGCGGCACTTTTCCGTACTGAAATTGCCCATGACCGACCTTCTTTCGATCGCCCCTCGCGACAAGGCTGAAATCCTGGCCCAGGCGCTGCCCTACATCCGCAAGTTCCACGGCAAGACGCTGGTGATCAAGTACGGCGGCAATGCGATGACCGATCCGGCCCTGCAGGCCGACTTCGCCGAGGATGTGGTGCTGCTCAAGCTGGTCGGCATGAACCCGGTGGTGGTACACGGCGGCGGCCCGCAGATCGAGGCAGCGCTGGGTCGCCTGGGCAAGAAGGGCGAGTTCATCCAGGGTATGCGCGTGACCGATGCCGAGACCATGGAAGTGGTGGAATGGGTGCTGGCCGGCGAGGTGCAGCAGGACATCGTTGGCCTGATCCACCAGGCGGGCGGCAAGGCCGTGGGCCTGACGGGGCGCGACGGCGGGCTGATCCGCGCCAAGAAGCTCAAGATGGTGGACAACAAGGATCCGAACGTCGAGTACGACGTGGGCCAGGTCGGCGACATCGTTTCCATTGACCCCAGCGTGGTCAAGGCGCTGCAGGACGATGCGTTTATCCCCGTCATCAGCCCCATCGGTTTCGGCGAAGAGAACGAGAGCTACAACATCAACGCCGATGTGGTGGCCAGCAAGCTGGCTACGGTGCTGCAAGCCGAGAAATTGGTGCTGCTCACCAACACCCCCGGCGTGCTCGACAAGGCGGGCAACCTGCTCACCGACCTGACGGCGCGCGAGATCGACGGACTGTTCGCAGACGGCACCATCTCCGGCGGCATGCTGCCCAAGATCAGTGGCGCGCTGGACGCGGCCAAGGCCGGCGTGAACGCGGTGCACATCATCGATGGCCGCGTGCCGCATTCGATGCTGCTGGAAATCCTGACGGACCAGGCCTACGGCACCATGATCCGAAGCCACTGAGAATTTCAGTGAAATAGGGCTCCAGCGCTTGTCGGGAAAGCGCTGGAAGCTACCAATTCAGGAGTGACGGGGCTGGCGCAGCGCTGTGCGAGAATCAATTGCACACAGGTGTTGCCTATGTCCGAATCGATCTCCGCACTCCCCGAACCCACCGCTTCCGAAGACGCTCCGGCCGCACGCCGCCGGCCCCGGCCGGGGGAGCGGCGCGAGCAGATCCTGCAGACCCTCGCGTCCATGCTGCAGCAGCCGGGGGCCGAGCGCATCACCACGGCCGCCCTGGCGCGGCAACTGGAGGTGAGCGAGGCGGCGTTGTACCGCCACTTCGCCAGCAAGGCGCAGATGTTCGAGGGGCTCATCGACTTCATCGAGCAGAGCGTCTTCACCTTGGTGAACCAGATCGCCGAGCGCGATGGCCACGGCGCCCAGGCTGCCGCCCGCATCGTGGCGATGGTGCTGCAGTTCGGCGAACGCAATCCCGGCATGGTGCGGGTGATGGTGGGCGATGCGCTGGTGTACGAGAACGAGCGCCTGCAGCAGCGCATGAACCTGTTCTTCGACAAGATCGAGGCCACACTGCGCCAATGCCTGCGCCCCGCGGCACAGGCCGCGGGTGATGCGACGCCCACCGCGCAGGCACAAGTGGCCGCCGCGGCGCTGAGCGACCTGATCCGCGGGCGGCTGCAGCGCTACGCGCGCACGGGTTTCCGCCGATCGCCCACGGAGCACCTCGACGCTACGCTGACACTGCTGCTGTAGCAGCGGCACGCGGCCAGCCTCGTCGGTTTTCTTCTAGGGGTTTACCCTCGAAATCCCCGCGCAGGGAGAGAGGCTCTGGCGCAGGTCCTGTCTTTTGTGCAAAATAGAACGATCGTTCGTTTTATTTGTGCCATGTCCGCTTCGACCACCTCTCCCAAGCCCGCCCGTGCGCCTCGCCGCGCAGGCCGGGCGCTGCAGAAAGGGCAGCAGACCAAGGCAGCGATCGTCGACGCGGCGCTGGGCCTGGCTACGCACATCGGGCTGGAGGGCTTGTCCATCGGCGCCTTGGCCGACGTGACGGGCATGAGCAAATCCGGCGTCTTCGCCCATTTCGGCTCGCGCGAGGAACTGCAGATTTCCGTGGTGCGTGAATACCACGCGCGCTTCGAGCAGGAAGTGTTCTACCCCGCCATGAGCGCTCCGCGTGGCGTGGCACGCCTGCGCGCGATGTTCGCCAACTGGATGCAGCGCACCTCGATCGAGATCGACTCCGGCTGCATCTACATCAGCGGCGCCGTGGAATTCGACGACCGCGCAGGCCCGGTGCGCGACGCGCTGGCGGGTTCGGTGCTGACCTGGCATGCCGCCATGAAGCGGGCCATCCAGCAGTGCAAGGAATGCGGCGAGATCCAGCCGGACGTGAACGAGGACCAGATGCTGTTCGAGATCCACGGTCTGATCCTGGCGCTGCACTACGAGGCGCGCTTCCTGCGCACGCCCGGCTCCATCGACCGCGCGAACGCCGGCTTCGACAACATTCTGGCGCGCTACGGCGTCCAGCCCTGACCTTCTTTCATTTCCACTTTTTTCCAGGAGTCCACCATGCCCACTTACACGCCGCCGCTGCGCGACATGCAATTCGTCCTGCATGAAGTCTTCAAGGTCACCGACGAGTTCAAGGCCATGCCGCGCCACGCCGAGGTGGACACCGACACCGTCAACGCCGTGCTGGAAGAGGCCGGCAAGTTCGCTGCGGGCGTGACCTTCCCGCTCAACATCAGCGGCGACACGGAGGGCTGCACGCTCGACCAGAAGACCCATGAGGTCACCACGCCCAAGGGCTTCAAGGAAGCCTATGCGCAATACGTGGAAGGCGGCTGGGCGGCGCTGTCATGCGACCCGGCCTACGGTGGCCAGGGCCTGCCGTTCGTGATGAACCAGTGCCTCTACGAGATGCTCAACAGCGCCAATCAGGCATGGACCATGTACCCCGGCCTGTCGCACGGCGCCTACGAGGCCCTGCATGCGCACGGCACCGACGCGCAGAAGAAGACCTACCTGCCCAAGCTGACCAGCGGCGAGTGGACCGGCACCATGTGCCTGACCGAGCCCCACTGCGGCACCGACCTGGGCCTGCTGCGCACCAAGGCCGAGCCTCAGGCCGATGGCACGTACAAGATCACCGGCAACAAGATCTTCATCAGCGCGGGCGAGCACGACTTCACCGAGAACATCGTCCACCTGGTGCTGGCCCGCCTGCCCGATGCGCCCAAGGGCAGCAAGGGCATCAGCCTGTTCGTGGTGCCCAAGTTCAACGTCAAGGCCGACGGCACGCTGGGCGAGCGCAACCCCATCTACTGCACGGGCCTGGAGCACAAGATGGGCATCCACGGCAACGCCACGGCGCAGATCGCCATCGACGGCGCCATCGGCACCCTGGTGGGCGAGCCCAACAAGGGCCTGGCCGCCATGTTCGTGATGATGAACGCCGCGCGCCTGGGCGTGGGCAACCAGTCGCTGGGCCTGACGGAAGTGGCCTTCCAGAACGCGCTGGCATATGCCAAGGACCGCATCCAGATGCGCTCGCTGAGCGGCGTGAAGGCCAAGGACAAGGAGGCCGATCCCATCATCGTGCATCCCGACGTGCGCAAGATGCTGCTCACCGCCAAGGCCTACGCCGAAGGCGCGCGCGCACTGCAGATCTTCTGCACGCTGCTGCTGGACAAGACGCACGAGCACCCCGACGAGAAGGTGCGCAAGGACAGCGACGAACTGGTCGCCCTGCTCACGCCCATCGTCAAGGCCTTCATCACCGACAACGGCCACATCAGCACCAACGCCTGCATGCAGGTCTTCGGCGGTCACGGCTTCATCAAGGAATGGGGCATGGAGCAGTTCGTGCGCGACAACCGCATCAACATGATCTACGAAGGCACGAACACCGTGCAGTCGCTCGACCTGCTGGGTCGCAAGATCCTGTCGAACAACGGCGCCACGCTCAAGAAATTCGGCAAGCTCGTGGGCCAGCTCGTGGCCCAAGAGGGCGTGAACGAGAAGATGGCCGAGTTCATCAACCCCATTGCCTACCTGGGCGACCAGATGACCAAGTTCACCACCGAGATCGGCTTCCGCGGCTTCCAGAACCCCGACGAGGTGGGCGCCGCCGCCGTGGACTACCTGCGCGTGGCCGGCCACCTGGTGTTCGGCTACCTGTTCGCGCGCATGGCCCAGGTGGCGCTGCGCGAAATCGCGGCGGGCAATACCGATCCGTTCTACCAGGCCAAGCTGCAGACGGCGCGCTTCTACTTCGCCAAGCTGTTCCCCGAGACCGCCACGCTGATGCGCACCGCGCGCGCCGGCAGCAAGCCGCTCATGGACACCGACGCGGCCCTCGCCTGATCGCAGGGTTTTGAGTCTTTTCGCACTGGAGCCAATATGAGACAAGCGCTAGCAGCTATTCTTTTAGTAGCAATCGCCTCCCCCGTGTGGGCCCAGGCCACACCCGTGGGCCTGTGGCGCAGCATGGACGACAAGACCGGCGAGGCCAAGTCCGAGATCCGCATCCAGGACGCCGGCGGCGTGCTGGAAGGGCGCATCGAGAAGCTGCTGCGCAAGGACGCCGACCCGGCGGCCAAGTGCGTGGAATGCAAGGACGAGCTGAAAGACCAGCCCATGGTCGGCCTGCCCATCATCCGCGGCGCCAAGAAGGCTGAGGGCAAGGACGTGTGGGAGGGCGGCAAGATCCTCGACCCCGAGAGCGGCAAGTCCTACACCCTGCGCCTCACGCCCGTGGAGGGCGGGCAAAAGCTCGAAGTGCGCGGCTCCATCGGCCCCTTCGGCCGCACACAGACTTGGCAGCGCGTGCAGTAATCAAGGAACGCAGTAATGTCCCGATTTCAAGTGAAGAAAGTCGCCGTGCTCGGCGCCGGCGTGATGGGCGCGCAGATCGCGGCCCACCTCGTCAACGTGAAGGTGCCCGTGGTGCTGTTCGACCTTCCCGCCAAGGAAGGCCCCAAGAACGGCATCGTCACCAAGGCCGTCGAAGGCCTCAAGAAGCTCAAGCCCTCGCCGCTGGGCGTGCCCGAGGATGCGGCGCTCATCCAACAGGCCAACTACGAGGAGCACATGGCCCTGCTGGGCGAGTGCGACCTCGTGATCGAGGCCATCGCCGAGCGCATGGACTGGAAGCTCGACCTTTACAAGAAGATCGCGCCCCACCTCGCGCCGCACGCCATCGTGGCCTCCAACACCTCGGGCCTGTCGATCACCAAGCTCTCCGAGGCGCTGCCCGAGAGCGTGAAGCCGCGCTTCTGCGGCATCCACTTCTTCAACCCGCCGCGCTACATGGTGTTGGTGGAGCTGATCGACACGCCCACGACTGAAGCGCAGGTGCTCGACCAGCTCGAAGCCTTCGTCACCAGCGGCCTGGGCAAGGGCGTGGTGCGCGCGCACGACACGCCCAACTTCATCGCCAACCGCGTGGGCATCGCGGGCATGCTCGCCACGATGAAGGAGGTGGAGAACTTCGGCCTGACCTTCGACGTGGTGGACGACCTCACGGGCAAGAAGCTCGGCCGCGCCAGCAGCGGCACCTTCCGCACCGCCGACGTGGTGGGGCTGGACACGATGGCCCACGTCATCAAGACGCTGCAGGACAACCTGGACGAAAAGAGCGACCCGTTTTATGGCAGCTTCGGCACGCCCCCCGTGCTGCAAAAGCTCATCGAGCTGGGCAACCTGGGCCAGAAGGCCAAGGCGGGCTTCTACAAGAAGGTGGGCCGCGACATCCTGCGCTTCGAGCTGGAGAGCGAGGAATACGTGCCCGCGGGCGCGAAGGCCGACGAGGTCTATGGCCGCATGCTGAAGCGGCCCGCCGCTGAGCGCCTGAAGCTGCTGCGTAATGCCGAAGGCGCGCAGGGCCAGTTCCTCTGGGCCATCCTGCGCAACAGCTTCCACTACGCCGCCGTGCATCTGGCGACGATTGCCGATACCGCGCGCGACGTGGACCAGGCCATGCGCTGGGGCTTCGGCATGAAGCAGGGCCCGTTCGAGCTGTGGCAGGAAGCGGGCTGGCTCGACGTCGCCACGATGATCCAGGAGGACATCGACGCGGGCAAGGCGCTCAGCAAGGCGCCGCTGCCGGAGTGGGTGTTCAAGGGCCCCGTGGCCGAGGCCGGAGGCGTGCACACGGCGCAGGGCTCATGGAGCCCCCGGCAGGGCAAGTTCGTTCCGCGCCGCCAGTTGCCGGTGTACGAGCGCCAGCACTTCCCCGAGAAACTGCTGGGCGAGGACAACCTGCCCGACTGGCGCAAGGCCGGCACCACCATCGGCGACACCGACGCGCTGCGCACCTGGACGCTCGACGGCAAGGTGCTCATCGCCAGCATCCAGAGCAAGATGCACGCGATCAGCCCCGACGTGATGGAAGGGCTGATGGAGGCCGTCGACCTCGCCGAGCGCGAGTACGAGGGCATGGTGATCTGGTCGGGCGACGCGCCCTTCAGCGTGGGCGCCGACCTGCAGGCCACCATGCCCGCCTATGTGGTCGCGGGCATCGCGGCCATCGAGGGCGTGGAGCACGAGCTGCAGAACCTCATGCTGCGCCTGCGCTACGCCCAGGTGCCGGTGATCTCGGCCATCCACGGCATGGCGCTCGGTGGCGGGTGCGAGTTGGCCGTGCACAGCGCGCGCCGCGTGGCGCACATGGAAAGCTACATCGGCCTCGTCGAAGTGGGCGTGGGCCTGGTGCCCGGCGCGGGCGGTCTGACCTACATCGCCCGCCGCGCGGCCGAGAACGCGGCCACCGGCACGGGCAAGGACATCCTGCCCTTCCTGACCGAAGGCTTCACCGCCGCCGCGATGGCGAAGGTGGGCACCAGTGCCATCGAATCGCGCAAGCTCGGCTACCTGCTGGAGAGCGACCTCATCGTGCCGCACAAGGACGAAGTGCTGTTCGTCGCCATCAACGAGGCGCGGAGCATGGCAGCGAGCGGTTGGCGCGCGCCGGCCAGGCGCCTCTTCCCCGTGGCGGGGCGCAGCGGCATCGCCACCATCAAGGGCTCGCTGGTGAACATGCGCGACGGCGGCTTCATCAGCGCGCACGACCAGCACATTGCCACGCTGATCGCCGAGGTGGTCTGCGGCGGCGACGTGGATGCGGGCACGCTGGTCAGCGAGGAATACCTGATGGCGCTGGAGCGCAAGGCGTTCTGCGCGCTCATCGAGCACCCCAAGACGCAGGAGCGCATTCTGGGGATGTTGAATACCGGCAAGCCCGTGCGCAACTGAAAGAGACAACGACCATGAAGCAAGTGCAAGACGCCTACATCGTCGCCGCCACGCGCACGCCCATCGGCAAGTCGCACCGCGGCTACCTGCGCAACCACCGGCCCGACGACCTGCTGGCCACCATCCTGAAGGCCGCGCTGGCCCAGGCGCCGGGGCTCGACCCGGCGGCCATCGAAGACATCATCTGCGGCTGCGCCATTCCCGAGGCGCAGCAGGGCCTGAACGTGGCGCGCATCGGCGCCGTGCTCGCGGGCCTGCCCACCAGCGTGGGGGGCATCACGGTGAACCGCTTCTGCGCCTCAGGCCTGTCGGCCGTGGCGATGGCGGCCGACCGCATCCGCGTGGGCGAGGCCGAGGTGATGATCGCCGCCGGCGTGGAGAGCATGAGCATGGTGCCCATGATGGGCAACAGCCCCTCGCTCTCGCCCAGCATCTTCGAACGCGACGGCGACGTGGGCATCGCCTACGGCATGGGCCTCACCGCCGAGAAGGTGGCGCAGCAGTGGAAGGTGACGCGCGAGGCGCAGGACGCCTTCGCGCTCGAATCGCACCGCCGCGCCATCGCCGCGCAGCAGGCGGGCGAGTTCGCCGATGAGATCACCCCCATCGAGGTGACCGACCGCACGGCCGACCTGGCCACGGGCGAAGTGGTCGCCACGACCCGCACCGTGGGCCTGGACGAGGGCCCGCGCCCCGACACCACGCTGGAAGGCCTGGGCAAGCTCAAGACCGTGTTCGCCGCGCGCGGCACCGTCACGGCGGGCAACAGCTCGCAGACCAGCGACGGCGCGGGCGCGCTGATCCTGGCGAGCGGCGATGCGGTCAAGCGCTTCGGCCTCACGCCGCTGGCGCGCTTCGTGAGCTTCGCCAGCAAGGGCGTGCCGCCCAGCATCATGGGCATCGGCCCCATCGAGGCGATCCCCGCCGCGCTGCGCTACGCGGGCCTGAAGGCCGACGACATCGGCTGGTACGAGCTGAACGAGGCCTTCGCGGCCCAGTCGCTCGCCGTGGTCAACACGCTCGGGCTCGATCCCGCCAAGGTGAACCCGATGGGCGGCGCCATCGCCCTGGGCCACCCGCTGGGCGCCACGGGCGCGATCCGCTCGGCCACGGTGGTGCATGCGCTGCGCCGCAAGAACCTGCAGTACGGCATGGTCACGATGTGCGTGGGCATGGGGCAGGGCGCGGCCGGCATCTTCGAGCGCGTGTAACGCACCCCCACCGTGCGCGCCGCCGCCAGAAGCGGCGCCACGGCGACCAAGGAGACAGGCATGCAAACCCTCGCCCTTCCGGTGGAAGGCGCCGCGCCGCTGGCGCTGCGCGTGTATGCGCCCAGCGCCGACGTGGTGGCCAGCGTGGTGATCGGCGGCGCGATGGGCGTGCGCCAGAGCTTCTACGAGGACTTCGCCACCTGGCTCGCCGGCCAGGGCTACCAGGTGACCACCTTCGACTACCGGGGCCACGGCGATTCGCTGCGGGGCCCGATGCGCGAGGTGCGCGCCAATCTGACGGACTGGGCGCGCGACTACGAGGCCGTGATCGCCCACGCCAAGGCGCTGCAGCCCGGCCGGCCGCTGTTCCTGCTGGGCCACAGCCTGGGCGCGCAGCTGCCGGGCCTGCTGCGCGCGCCGCAGCAGGTGGACGGGCTGCTGTCCATCGCCGCGGGCAGCGGCTACTGGCGCGACAACGCGCCGCGCCTGCGCCGCGTGGTGCTCTATTTCTGGCACGTGCTGGTGCCGCTGGCCACGCGCCTGTGCGGCTACTTCCCCGGGCGGCGCTTGCGCAAGGTGGGCGACCTGCCCGCCGGCGTGGTGCTGCAGTGGCGCCGCTGGTGCCTGCACCCGCAGTACAGCGTGGGCGCCGAGGGCGAGGTCGCCGCGCGCAGCTATGCGGCCGTGCGCTTTCCCGTGCGGGCGCTGTCCATGAGCGACGACGAGCTCATGACCTGGCGCGGCACGCACAACTTGGTGAACCTGTACGCCAACGCGCCGCGCAGCGTCGAGCGCGTGGCGCCGCAGGACGTGCAGGCGCGGCGCATCGGGCACTTCGGCTTCTTTCGCGCACAGTTCGCGCAGAGTCTGTGGCCGCGCGCGGCCGCGGTGCTGGCGGGCTGGATGGGCGCGACACCGTAGCCGCAGGTTTCGCGGCACACTCGCACGTCTATGACCACCGCACACCACCACAGCATTCATCCCCTGGACGATGCGCTGGCGCTCACCTCCGCCGCGCCTGGGCAATACGAAGGGCGCACCACGCCGGCCTACTGGAACATGGTGGGGCCGTTCGGCGGCGTCACCGCGGCCACGCTGCTGCAGGCCGTGCTGCAGCACCCGGATCTGCTGGGCGAGCCGCTGTCGCTCACCGTGAACTACGCCGGCGCGCTGACGCAGGGGCCGTTCACGCTGCAGGCCACGCCGGTACGTACCAACCGCTCCACGCAGCACTGGACGCTGTCCGTGCTGCAGCCCGATGCCGAAGGTGCGCCCGTGGTCACCACCACGGCCACCGTGGTCACAGCCGCGCGCCGCGAGACCTGGGGCGCGGCCGACACGCCCATGCCCTTTGTTCCTGCGCCGGCGCAGTGCAAGGCCATCCCGCCCGCCTTCCCCGTGGAATGGCTGCGGCGCTACGAGATGCGCCCCGTGGCCGGCAGCCTGCCCGCGCAGTGGGACGGCGGCGGCGAGAGCAGCCTGTCGCAGCTGTGGATGCGCGACGCGCCTGCACGGCCGCTCGACTTCTGCGCGCTGGCGGCCATGGCCGACATCTTCTTCCCCCGCGTCTGGCTGCGCCGCGCGCGCCAGGTGCCTGCGGGCACCGTGTCCATCACCGTCTATTTCCACGCCGGCAGCGCGCTGCTGGCGCAGACCGGCGCGGGCTACCTGCTGGGCCAGGCCCGCGCGCAGGAGTTCCGCAACGGCTTCTTCGACCAGGCCGCGCAGTTGTGGAACGAGGCCGGCGCGCTGCTGGCCACCAGCCACCAGATCGTCTACTACAAGGAATGAACCGCACCATGAGCACACAGGACATCCTGGTCCACACCGAAGCCGGCGTGACCACCATCACCCTCAACCGCGCCGACAAGAAGAACTCCCTCACCGAGGCCATGTACGCCACCATGGCCGACACGCTAGCCGCGGCCGCGCAGGACGCCGCCGTGCGCTGCGTGGTGTTCCAGGGCGACATGGCCATCTTCAGCGCGGGCAACGACATTGGCGACTTCCTGCGCCAGTCGGCCGCAGGGGTGCCGCAGCCCGACGGCGAGCGCCCCGTGTGGCGCTTCCTGCACCTGCTCGCCGCCTTCCCCAAGCCGCTGGTCGCCGCCGTCTGCGGCCCGGCCGTGGGCATCGGCACCACGCTGCTGCTGCACTGCGACCTGGTCTACGCGGGCGACAACGCCGCCTTCTCGCTGCCCTTCGTGAACCTGGGCCTGTGCCCCGAGGCCGCGTCGAGCCTGCTGCTGCCGCAGATGCTGGGCTACCACCGTGCAGCCGAGGCGCTGCTGCTGGGCGAGCCCTTCATGGCCGAGGCCGCGCTGGAGGTGGGCCTGGTCAACCGCGTGGTGCCGCCCGCGGAATGCAACGCGCTGGCCCAGGCACAGGCGCGCAAGCTGGCCGCCAAGCCGCTGACGGCGCTCATCGAGACCAAGCGCCTGATGAAGGCCGGCCAGGCGGCGCAGGTGCGCGAACGCATGGACGAGGAAGGCGTGAGCTTCGGCCGCCTGATGGGCGGGCCCGCGGCCAAGGAGGCCTTCTCGGCGTTCATGGAGAAGCGGCGCCCGGACTTCAGCACCTGCTGAGTTTGAATGAAAAACGGTTCCAGCGCTTTACTGGAAAGCGCTGGTAGCTCCTTTTTTGATAGTCACCGATGACCAAGTCCGTCCCGTCGCCCGTCGTCTTCGAGCCCGAGTTCATTGCCGGCCTGAAGGACATCTTCGAAGAGAAGATCCCCTTCAACCGCCTGATCGGCCTGCGCATCACCGAACTGGAGCCCGGCCACGTCGCAGGCCGCATCGACATGCGTCCGGAGCTGGTGGGGCACTTCGTCTACAACCGCATGCACGGCGGCGTCATCAGCGCGGGGCTGGACGCCATGGGCGGGCTGGCCGTCATGGCTGCCATCGGCGCCAAGCACATGGAAGACCCGCCACTGCAGCGCCTGCACCGTTTCTCCAGGCTGGGCACCATCGACCTGCGCATCGATTACCTGCGCCCCGGCATCGGCAGCCATTTCACGCTGCGCGCCGAGGTGCTGCGCCTGGGCTCGCGCGTGGCCAGCACGCGCATGGAATTCCTGGGCCCGCAGGGGGTATTGCTCTCTGCGGGATCAGCCGCCTACATCGTGTCGTAAGCCCTGCAAGTGCATGCAACGATGGAGCGGTTTGGTTACCGTTCTTGCGTAACAGGGGCGGTTTCGCCGCGGCGCGGCTTCTAGCATGGGCGGGTCTTTTCAAGGAGAACCGATGGCCGTGCAAAACCCCTTCTTTGGCAAACGCGAACCCGATGCATTCCAGCCGCGCCAGCCTTCGTCCGTCCTGGGCGGATCGACCACCCCCAGCACCAGCGCCGTGACCAAGCCCGCCACCCCCGCCAGCAGCACCACTCCCGCCACCACAGAAGGCGGCAGCAAGCTCACCGTGGGCCCTAACATCAAGCTCAAGGGCGTGGAGATCACGGACTGCGACACCCTGGTGGTGGAGGGCACGGTGGAGGCCACGATGGATTCGCGCGTGATCCACATCGCCGAGCAGGGGGCGTTCCGCGGCTCCGCGGAGATCGACATCGCCGAGATCCATGGCGAGTTCGACGGCGCGCTCACCGTGCGCCAGAAGCTGGTGATCCACAGCACGGGCAAGGTCAGCGGCAAGATCCGCTACGGCAAGGTGGTGATCGAGGAGGGCGGCCAGCTCTCGGGCGAGATCGAGGTCGGCGTGGGCGGCGGCGGCCGGCAGAGCCAGTCCTCTTCCGCGCCATCCCCGGCGCTCGCGGCGGCCTGACGCGGCTTCGCGCTCACACCACGACGGGAGCCCTTGGGCTCCCGTTGTTCATTGGGGACGGGCAATTGCGCGCGGGCGGCCTTCGTCGTCGATGGCCACGTAGGTCAGCAGCGCCTCGGTCACCTTCACGTACTGGCCCTGGGCGTGGAAGCCCTCGGCGTAGACCTCCACGTCCACGGTGACCGAGGTGCGGCCCACGCGCACCACGCTCGAATAGAGCGAGAGGATGTCGCCCACGCGCACGGGCTGCTTGAAGACGAACTCCTTCACGGCCACGGTGGCCATGCGGCCCTGCACCAGCCGTGCGGGCAGCACGGCGCCCGCCAGGTCCACCTGCGCCATCACCCAGCCGCCGAAGATGTCGCCATTGCCGTTGGTGTCGGCGGGCATGGGGATGACCTTCAGCACCAGTTCCTTGTCGGTGGGCAATGTGGCGTGGGGGCGGATGGAATCGTCGGTCATGGGCACAATGGCAGGCAGTAAAACAACGATTGTCCCCCATGCGCCGCGGTGGCGATTCCCCCCTTCCTCCCTCCCCGCCGGGAACCTCCGACTGGGCGGCCCTGCGCCGCCTGCTGCCCTACCTCTGGGAATACAAGTGGCGCGTGCTCGCCGCGCTGGCCTTCATGGTGGGCGCGAAGGTCGCCAACGTGGGCGTGCCGGTGCTGCTCAAGAACCTGGTGGACGCCCTGTCGCTCAAGCCCGGCGACCCCATGGCGCTGCTCGTCGTGCCCGCAGGGCTGCTGCTGGCCTATGGCGGCCTGCGCCTGGCCACCTCGCTCTTCACCGAGCTGCGCGAGCTGGTCTTCGCCAAGGCCACGCAGGGCGCGGCGCGCAGCATTGCACTGAGTACCTTCGAGCATCTGCACGCGCTCAGCCTGCGCTTCCACCTGGAGCGCCAGACCGGTGGCATGACGCGCGACATCGAGCGCGGCGTGCGCGGTATCGAGTCGCTGATCTCGTACTCGCTCTACAGCATCCTGCCCACGCTGATCGAGGTGGGGCTGGTGCTCGGCATCCTGGCCGTGAAGTTCGACGCCTGGTTCGCCGGCATCACGCTGGCGGCGCTGGGCATCTATATCGTGTTCACCGTCACCGTGACCGAATGGCGCACGCAGTTCCGCCGCCAAGCCAACGAGTTCGACTCCGCCGCGCACACCAAGGCCGTGGACTCGCTGCTGAACTACGAAACCGTCAAGTACTTCAACAACGAGGCCTTCGAGGCCCGCCGCTACGACGAGAGCCTGGAGCGCCTGCGCCGCGCGCGGCTCAAGAGCCAGACCACGCTCTCGCTGCTCAACACCGGCCAGCAGCTCATCATCGCCACGGCGCTGGTCGCCATGCTCTGGCGCGCCACGCAGGGCGTGGTCGACGGGCGCCTGACGCTGGGCGACCTGGTCATGGTCAACGCCTTCATGATCCAGCTCTACATCCCGCTCAACTTCCTGGGCGTGATTTACCGCGAGATCAAGCAGAGCCTGACCGACCTGGACCGCATGTTCACCCTGATGGACCGCGAGCGCGAGGTGGCCGACGCGCCCGGTGCCCAACCCCTGGCGCTGGACGGGCAGCCTGCAGTGCGCTTCGAGGACGTGCATTTCGCCTACGAGCCCAGCCGCCCCATCCTGCACGGCGTGAGCTTCGAAATCCCGGCGGGCAAGACCGTGGCCGTGGTCGGCCCCTCGGGCGCGGGCAAGAGCACGCTCTCGCGCCTGCTGTTCCGCTTCTACGACATCCAGCAGGGCCGCATCACCATCGCGGGGCAGGACATCCGCGCCGTCACCCAGGCCAGCGTGCGCCAGGCGATCGGCATCGTGCCGCAGGACACGGTGCTGTTCAACGACACGGTGGAATACAACATCGCCTACGGCCGCCCCGGCGCCAGCCGTGCGGAGGTGGAGGCCGCCGCGCGCGGGGCGCACATCCACGGCTTCATCGCCGCCACGCCCAAGGGCTACGACACCATGGTGGGCGAGCGCGGCCTGAAGCTCTCGGGCGGCGAGAAGCAGCGCGTGGCCATCGCCCGCACGCTGCTCAAGAACCCGCCCATCCTGATCTTCGACGAAGCGACCAGCGCCCTGGATTCGGCCAACGAGCGCGCCATCCAGACCGAGCTGCGCAGCGCCGCGCAGAACAAGACCGCGCTGGTGATCGCGCACCGCCTGTCCACGGTGGTGGATGCGCACGAGATCCTGGTGATGGACGCGGGCCGCATCGTGGAGCGCGGTACGCACGCGGCGCTGCTGGCCCAGGGCGGGCGCTATGCGCGCATGTGGGCCATGCAGCAGACCAGCGGCGAAAATGGCGGCTAGCGCTTGGTGGAAAAGCGCCAGCAGCTATCAATAAGAGAGCTTTCGCCCCTTACTTCCCCAGCAGCCGCCGCGCGGCCTGCACGATCTGCGCCTCGCCGATGCGCGATTCCGCCTCCAGCGTCTGCGCGTAGCCCACGGGGATGCGCGGCGCGCCCAGGCGGGCGACGCGAGCGCCGGTGTGCTCGGCCACGGTGGCGGCCACCTCGGCGCCGAAGCCGGCGGCCTGCACGGCCTCGTGCACCACCAGCAGGCGGCCGGTGCGGGCGCTGCTGGCCAGCACGGCCTCGCGGTCCCAGGGCCAGATGGTGCGCAGGTCGAGCACCTCGGCGTGGATGCCCTGCGCGGCCAGCTGGTGCGCAGCGTCCACGCAGGCGTGCACCTGGCGCGACCAGGAGACGATGGTGAGGTCGCCCGACGCGGCACTCTGGTGGGCGACGCGGCATTGGCCGAGTTCCACCGGCGTGCCATCCACCTCACCCTGCAGGCCCCACAGCTCCTTGTGCTCCATGTAGACCACGGGGTCGCCGCAGGCCAGCGCCGCCTTGAGCAGCCCGTAGTTGTCGGCGGGCGTGGAGGGCGCGACGACGACCAGGCCCGGCACGTGGGCGAACCACGATTCGAACGACTGCGAGTGCTGCGCGGCCGAGGCCGTCCAGATGCCGATGGGCAGGCGCGCGACCAGCGGCACGCGGCCCTGGCCGCCGAACATGTAGCGGTTCTTGGCGGCTTGGTTGACCAGCTCGTCGATGGCGCACAGCGCGAAGTCGGCCACGCGCATCTCGACCACGGGCTGCAGGCCCGCGAGCGCCATGCCGACGCCGGCGCCCATGATGGTGGCTTCGGAGATGGGCGTGTCGATCACGCGGTCGGTGCCGAACACGTCGGCCAGGGTGCGGCCTTCGGGCGTGCGGTACTGGCCGAAGACGCCGCCGCGCCCCAGGTCTTCGCCCATGGCGATCACGTGGGGGCTGGCCTGCATGGCTTCCTGCAGGGCCAGGGCGGCGGCCTGCGCGTAGGTGAGGGTGCGTGGTTGCATGGCGGTGGCGGTCATTTCCAGGCCCCTTCGCCGATGGTCACCACGTCGGTGTAGGCGTCGGCGGCTTGCGGCACGGGGGCGGCGGAGGCCGCGGCCAGGGCGGCTTCGATCTCCTGGCGGGTATCGGCCTCGATGCGCTCGGCCTGCTCGGTCAGGCCGCGCGCGTGCAAGAGTTCGCGGGCGCGGGCGATGGGATCGTCCTTGAGCGCCTCGGCCACCTCCTGCGGGTCGCGGTAGGTGGCGGGGTCGACGGAGACGTGGCCCTTCTGGCGGTAGGTGAGGGCGTGCAGCAGGCGCGGGCCGCCGCCGGCGCGGATCTCGGCGACGAGGCGGCGCGCGGCGCTGCTCACGGCCTCCACGTCGTTGCCGTCCACGCGCGTGGCGGGGATGCCCAGGCTCTCGGCGCGCGCGCTCGCGGCCTGCGTGCCGGCGGTCATGGGCGCGGAGCGGGTGGTGGCGGAGATGCGGTTGTCCTCGCAGACGAAGAGCACGGGCAGGCGGTAAACCTGGGCCCAGTTCAGCGCTTCGAGGAAGGGGCCGCGGTTGATGGCGCCGTCGCCGAAGAAGCTGACGGCGATGGCCTCCTGGCCCTGGAGCTTGAGCGCATGGGCCGCGCCCACGGCGATGGGCAGCCCGGCGGTGACGACGCCGTTGGCGCCCAGCATGCCCACGGAGAAGTCGGCGATGTGCATGGAGCCGCCCTTGCCGCCGTTGTAGCCGCTGGCGCGGCCGAACAGCTCGCACATCATGCGCGTGGCGTCCGCGCCCTTGGCCAGCGTGTGGCCGTGACCGCGGTGGGTGGAGGTGAGCAGGTCGCGCGGCCCCAGGTGCTGGCACACGCCCGCGGCGACGGCCTCCTGGCCGGTGGACAGGTGCAGCGGGCCCTTGACGCGCACTTCCGACGCCTTGCCCGTGGCCGCGCCGCCCCAGGTCACGCCGCCCTGGCTGGCGGCCTCCGCGGCGTCCTCGAACGCGCGGATGCGCACCATGGTGCGGTAGAGATCCAGTAATTCAGTCATGGAAAGGGAGCTATGAAAAAAGGAGCTGCCGGCGCTTGATGCCAGCAGATTTCAAAGTCTTTTGCCTTGAAATCAGCCCGCAGCAAGCGCAGGCAGCTATCGTTTTGGTAGTTGCGTTTTATTGCTTGCGCGCGGCGATGGCCTTTTCCGCCATGTCCACGAGGTTGGTGCCGATGGTGGGCTTCCACTTGTCGTAGACGGGGCGGGTGGCCTTCACGAAGACTTCGCGCTGCGCGGGCGTGAGCTGCGTGACGGTCACGCCCATGCCGGCGATGTCCTTGAGCAGCGGCTTGCCGGCTTCCACCAGGCCCTTGCGCGCCAGCACGATCTCCTGCTTGCCCGCGTCCACGGCGGCCTGGCGCACGATGCCCTGGTCGGCCGGCGTCCAGCTGTTCCAGATGTCCTTGTTGACCACGAACACCAGCGGGTCGGCCATGTAGCCCCAGGTGGTGACGAACTTTTGGCCCACGGTGTGCATCTTCAGCACGGTGAAGAGGAACAGCGGGTTCTCCTGCCCGTCCACCGCGCCGCTGGACAGGGCCGGCTGCGCGTCGGCCCAGCTCATCTGCGTGGGGTTGGCGCCCAGGGCGGTGAACATGTCGGCGAAGATGGGCGAGCCCACCACGCGGATCTTCATGCCCTTGAGGTCCTCGGGCTTCTCGATGGCGCGCTTGGAGTTGGTGATCTCGCGGTAGCCGTTCTCGCCCCAGGCCAGCGGCACGACGCCGGCCTTGTCCAGCGTCTTGAAGATCTCCTTGCCCACCTCGCCCTGCGTGAGCGCGTCCACGGCGGCGTAGTCGGGCATCAGGAAGGGCAGCGAGAACAGGTTGAGCTGCTTGACCTGCGGCGACCAGTTGATGGTCGAGCCCACGGCCATGTCGATCACGCCCTGGCGCAGCGCGGAGAACTCGCGCGTCTGGTCGCCCTGGATCAGCGATACGCCGGGGTAGAGCTTGATGTTGATGCGGCCCTGCGTGCGCTCCTTGACCAGGTCGGCCCAGATCTGGCCGGCCATGCCCCAGGGCGTGGGCGGGCCCAGCACCAGCGACAGGCGGTATTCGCTCTTGTAGTTGCTTTGCGCCATCGCCGGTGCGGCGACGGTGAGGGCAGCGGCCGCAGCCACGGCAGATGCGAGGAAGGTACGCAGTTTCATGGGTTGGTCTCCTTGGAAAATTTTCAATAGCCGAGGTAATGGGGCAGCCACAGGGCCAGTTGCGGGAAAGCGATCACGGCCACCATCACCAGGAACATCGCCAGCAGCATGGGGCCGACCCAGCGCACGGTGGATTCCATGCGCACGCCGGCGATGCGGCACGACACCATCAGGTTCACGGCCAGCGGCGGCGTGAACTGGCCCAGCGCCACCTTCAGCGTGAGGATCACGCCGAACCACACCGGGTCCCAGCCGTAGTGGTTCATGATGGGCAGCAGCAGCGGCACGAAGATCAGGAAGATGGAGATGCCGTCCAGGAACATGCCCACGGTGATGAGCAGCAGGATCAGCAGCGACAGCACGCCGTATTCGCCCAGGCCCGAGTTCACGATGGCCTTGGCCACCGGGTCGATCACGCCCAGCGTGGACAGCGAGAACGCGAAGATGCCCGCCAGCGACACCACCAGCAGGATCACGGCCGACAGCTCGCCGGCCTCGCGCAGGATCACGTACAGGTCGCGCACCCCGATGGTGCGGTAGACTACCATGCCCACGAACAGGCCGTAGAACACGGCCACCACGGCCGCCTCGGTGGGCGTGAACCAGCCCGCGCGCATGCCGCCCAGGATCAGCACCGGCGCGGCCAGGCCCCAGGAGGCTTCCTTGAGGCTCTTCCAGAACGGCGGGCGCGGCATGGACGATTCGAGCGCGCCCATCTTGTGCCTGCGCGCCATCCACACGGCGGGGACGATCAGCGCCACGCCCGCCAGCACGCCCGGCACCATGCCGGCCGCGAACAGCGCCGGCACCGACGCCGTGGGCACCAGCACCGAGTAGATGATGAAGGCCACCGAGGGCGGGATCAGGATGTCCGTGGCCGCCGCGGCGCCCACCACGCTGGCCGAGAAGCTGCCCGGGTAGCCCGCGCGGCTCATGGCCGCGATCATCACGCCGCCCACGGCCGCCGCGTTGGCCGGCCCCGAGCCCGAGATGCCGCCCAGGAACATGGCCACGGCGATCGCCACCAGCGGCAGCATGCCGGGGCCGCGCCCCACGATGGCCACGGCGAAGTTGACCAGGCGCAACGCCACGCCCGAGCGGTCGAAGATCGAGCCCACGAGCACGAACATGGGGATGGCCAGCAGCGGGTACTTGCCCAGCCCGGCGTAGAAGTTCTGCGGCACGGCCAGCAGGCCGAACCACTGCGCGTCGGCATTGGCCAGCGCGATGCAGGCCGCGCCGGCCAGGCCCAGCGCCGCGCCGATGGGCACGCCCACGAACATCAGCACCAGGAAGGCGACGAAGAGCAGCGTGGCGATCATGGCTGGCGCTCCTCGCTGTCATCGCCCAGGAACTCGACGTCGCTCTGGCGCGAGCGGCGGATGAACAGGCCCACGGCACGCCAGGTGATGAGCAGCGACAGCACGGGCAGCCACACCGAGTACCACCATTGCGGCACGCCGATGCCGGGCGAGGTCTCCTCGTAGCGGAAATCGTCCCACACCACGCGCACCGACAGCGCCGCGATCAGCGCGAAGAGCAGCGCCACCATCAGCGCGCCCAGCTGCGCCAGGAAGCGCCGGCGTGCGGCGGAGCCGCTTTCGCAGAAGAACTCGATACGGATGTGGCGGTCGCGCGCCACGGCGGCCGAGCCGGCCACCAGGGCCAGCACGATCATCAGGAAGATGGAGATCTCCTCCGTCCAGGCGAAGGAGGAGCTGGTGAAGTAGCGCACGAGCACGTTGGCGAACGTGATCAGCGCCAGCAGCGCCATGACGATGACGGTGAGCCAGTCCTCGATGCGCAGGGAGCGGGGTTCGTCGCTAGAGGAGGGGGACGTGGGCGCGCCATCCGGGGCTGCGGCATCGTTGGCCGGCCCGGGAGAGGGGTGGGAGGACATGGGGGCAGGAAGCAGAAAAGTCGAACATGGAAGACAAACCACTGCAGCCCGCCAGCGTTGTGCACCGGGAGCCTTGACGGGGGAGCCGCGCTTGGGGCGCGGCAGCACTCCATTTTGCATGCAGATCCCGGCGGCTCCGGGCAAGGGTGTTCCCTGAGTCTTCCCTCTGTGCGGGGGGCCTGGGCGGCATTCCCGGCACGATAATGCGGCTCCATGGAAACCAAATGGCTTGAGGATTTCGTCAGCCTGGCCGAGACGCGCAGCTTCAGCCGCTCCGCGCAACTGCGCCACGTGACGCAGCCGGCGTTTTCGCGCCGTATCCAGGCGCTGGAAGCCTGGGCCGGCACCGATCTGGTGGACCGCAGCTCCTACCCCACGCGGCTCACCGCCGCCGGCAACACGCTGTACGACCAGGCGCTGGAAGTGCTGCAGGCCCTGCAGAACACCCGCGCCATGCTGCGCGCGCACACCAGCGCGGGCACCGACATGGTGGAGTTCGCGGTGCCGCACACGCTGGCGTTCACCTTCTTTCCGGCATGGGTGTCCAGCCTGCGCGAGGACTTCGGCCCGCTCAAGAGCCGGCTCATCGCGCTGAACGTGCACGACGCGGTGATGCGCCTCGTCGAAGGCGGCTGCGACCTGCTCATCGCCTACCACCACCCGTCGCAGCCGTTCCAGCTCGATTCGGAGCGCTACGAGATGGTCAGCTTGGGCCAGGAGTCGCTGGCGCCCTATGCCAAGGCCGATGCCGACGGGCAGCCGATCCACTGCCTGCCCGGGCGCCCTGGCCAGCCGCTGCCGTACCTGGGCTATGCGCCTGGCGCCTATCTGGGCCGGGTGACGGAGCTGATCCTCAAGCAGGCGGGCACGGCCATCCACTTGGAGCGCGTGTACGAGACCGACATGGCCGAGGGGCTGAAGGCCATGGCGCTCGAAGGCCACGGCGTGGCCTTCCTGCCGCACAGCGCGGTGAAGAAGGAACTGCGCTCGCGCAAGCTGGTGAGTGCCGTGCCGCTCGGCGTGGACAGCCTGCAAATGGTGATGGATGTGCGCGTCTACCGGGAAAAACCCTCGCGCAAGGAGCCGGCCAAGGGTTTGGCGCAGTCGCTGTGGGCGTATCTGCAGGCGCGCGACAGCGGGCACAAGCCCATCTGACCGTACATGCGGGATGCGCATATGAAGTCCCATCATCGGCATTGGATGGCGGCGGAGCGCGCCATTACAGTCGCACCCCATTCCAAACGATTCAAAGGCGAGCTGCCCGCATGGGCGCATCGTCCTGGCCTCGGAGACATTTCCCCATGAGATTCGGGTACCTGCTGGCCCTGCTGGCCGCCTTGGCGTGCAGCACCTTCGCGCAAGCCGAGGGCGTGCTGGACCGCGTGCGTGGGGGCGGGCCGCTGGTCATCGCGCACCGCGAGTCGTCGGTGCCGTTCTCCTATGTCCACGAAGGCAGGGCCGTCGGCTATGCGGTGGACCTGTGCCTGCGCATCGCCGAGGTGGTGCGCCAGAAGACGGGCCGCAAGGACATGCCCGTGCAGATGCTGCAGGTGACGCCCTCCAACCGCATCGAGGCGGTGAAGTCCGGCAAGGCCGACATGGAATGCGGCTCCACCACCAACAACGCCGAGCGCCGCAAGGACGTGGCGTTCACCATCCCGCACTTCATCACCGGCGCGCGACTGCTGGTGCCGGCAGCGAGCAAGGTGGAGCGCATGGAGGACCTGGAAGGCAGGAAGCTCGTGTCCACCCAGGGCACGACGCCCCTGAAGGCCGCCGAGCAGGCCAACCGCGAGCGGCTCATGCGCATCCAGATGGTGGAGGCGCCCGACCACGAGGCCGCGGTACGCATGGTCGAGAAGGGCGAGGCCGACGCGTTCGTGATGGACGACGTGCTGCTCTACGGCCTGGCCTCCAACCGCGCCGATCCCCAGGCGCTGAAGGTGGTGGGGCGCTTCGTGACCACGGAGCCGCTGGCCATCATGCTGCCCAAGGGCGACGACGAATTCAAGAAGCTGGTGGACGCCGAGATGCGGCGCCTGATCTCCAGCCGCGAGATCTATGCGATCTACGACCGGTGGTTCATGCGCCCCATCCCGCCCACGCAGCGTGCGCTGAACCTGCCCGTGAGCTATTTGCTGCGGGACTTCTGGAAATACCCTAGCGACGAGGTCCCCTTCTAAGGCCCGGAACACGCACAATAGGAACCGCTTCGACCCGCTGGCTTGGGCTTGCCGTCCAGGCCCGGGTGCCCGATTCACTACACTTCGTCACCCGCTTCACCCACAAGGAGATTTCACATGAAGAAGCATTTGCTGGCCGCCGCCATTACCGTCCTGGCTGCAGGCAGCGCGTTCGCGCAGGCCAACGACACGCTGGCCAAGATCAAGTCCAGCGGCGCCGTCACGCTGGGCGTGCGCGAGTCCTCCGGCCTGGGCTACACCCTGGGCAACGGCAAGTACGTGGGCTTCCACACCGAAATGGGGGAGCGCATCCTGGACGACATCCAGAAGCAGCTCGGCCTGTCCAAGATGGAAGTCAAGTACCAGCCCGTGACCTCGCAGAACCGCATCCCGCTGGTGACCAACGGCACGGTGGACATGGAGTGCGGCTCCACCACCAACAGCGCGGCCCGCCAGAAGGAAGTGGCCTTCGCCGTGACCACCTACGTGGAGGAAGTGCGCATCGCCGTGAACGCCAAGTCCGGCATCACCGGCATCAAGGACCTGAACGGCAAGACCATCGTGACCACCACCGGCACGACCTCGGTGCAGACCCTGCGCAAGAACAAGCGCGCCGACGGCCTGACTTTCAAGGAAGTCATGGGCAAGGACCACGCCGACAGCTTCCTGATGCTGGAGACCGGCCGCGCCGACGCCTTCATCATGGACGGCTCCATCCTGGCCGCCAACATCTCCAAGTCCAAGAGCCCTGCCGACTACAAGATCGTCGGCGAAGTGCTGTCGGTCGAGCCCATCGCCTGCATGATCCGCAAGGACGACCCCGCCTTCAAGAAGGCCGTGGACGACTCCATCAAGCGCCAGATCGCCGACGGCTCGCTGGCCAAGCTGTACGACAAGTGGTTCATGCAGCCCATCCCGCCGGCCAACGTGAAGATCGGCCTGCCGCTGTCCGAAGCCACCAAGGACGCTTGGGCCCATCCGAACGACAAGCCCATGGAGTCCTACGAAGTCAAGTAAGAGGCTTTCCGCCCGGATCGCCCCTTCTGCCAAACGGCCGGAAGGGGCGTTTTTTGTTGCCGCCGCAGCCAGCGCATGCCTGCGGCGGCGGCATGGTCAGATGAATTGAAAGGGTGCTCCTATGAACTGGGAATGGCAGGTGTTCTGCCAAGACACCATTACCCAAGAGGTCGGACAGAGCTGCTTCGGCAAGGGCGGCGACGTGACCTACCTCGACTGGATGCTGTCGGCCTGGGGCTGGACGGTGTCCGTCTCCTTGCTGTCGCTGGTCATCGCGCTGGTGGTCGGCTCGCTCGTCGGCACGCTGCGCACGCTCGAGGGCCGACCCTGGGTCGTACGCCTGGGCAATGCCTGGGTCGAGCTGTTCCGCAACATCCCGCTGCTGGTGCACATCTTCGTGTGGTACCACGTGGTGCCTGCCATGTTTCCCGCGATGAAGTCGTTGCCGGGCTTCGTGCTGGTGGTGTTCGCGCTGGGTTTCTTCACCTCGGCGCGTATCGCCGAGCAGGTGCGCTCGGGCATCCAGGCGCTGCCGCGCGGCCAGCGCTATGCGGGCATGGCGCTGGGCTTCACCACGTTCCAGTATTACCGCTATGTGCTGCTGCCCATGGCCTTCCGCATCATCATCCCGCCGCTCACCAGCGAGACCATGAACGTGTTCAAGAACTCGTCCGTGGCGTTCGCCGTCTCGGTGGCCGAACTGACCATGTTCGCCATGCAGGCACAGGAAGAGACAGCGCGCGGCGTGGAGATCTACCTGGCCGTCACGGCGCTGTATGTGATCTCGGCCTTCGCCATCAATCGCATCATGGCCTTCATCGAGAAGCGCACGCGCGTGCCGGGGCTGATTGCCGCAGGCGGGGGAGGACACTGACATGAACCTCAACATCGACTGGTCCTTCTTCACCTGGGAGCTGTTCTCCAGCTTCGTGCTCAAGGGCCTTTATTTCAGCGTCACCCTCACCGTGATCGCCACGCTGGGCGGCATCGCGCTGGGCACGGTGCTGGCGCTCATGCGCCTGTCGGGCAAGAAATGGCTGGACGTGCCCGCGACCATCTACGTCAACGGCATGCGTTCCATTCCGCTGGTCATGGTGATCCTGTGGTTCTTCCTGCTCGTGCCCATGATCATCGGCCGGCCCATCGGCGCGGAGATCTCGGCCGTCATCACCTTCATCGCGTTCGAGGCCGCCTACTTCAGCGAGATCATGCGCGCCGGCATCCAGTCCATCCCACGCGGCCAGGTCTTCGCGGGCCAGGCACTGGGCATGACCTACGGGCAGAACATGAAGCTCGTCGTGCTGCCGCAGGCGTTCCGCAACATGCTGCCCGTGCTGCTCACGCAGACCATCATCCTGTTCCAGGACACCTCGCTGGTCTACGCCATCGGCGCCTACGACATGCTCAAGGGCTTCGAGATCGCGGGCAAGAACTTCGGCCGGCCCATCGAGGCCTACCTCGCCGCTGCCGTGGTCTATTTCGTCATCTGCTACGCGCTGTCCTGGACCGTGAAGCGCCTGCACAAGAAGATCGCCATCATCCGCTGATGCGGACTGGAGAGAAACATGAGCCAAATGATCGAGTTGAAAAACGTCTCCAAGTGGTACGGCACCTTCCAGGTGCTCAACGACTGCTCCACCAGCATCGGCAAGGGCGAGGTGGTCGTGGTCTGTGGGCCCTCGGGCTCGGGCAAGTCCACGCTCATCAAGACCATCAACGCGCTGGAGCCCGTCCAGAAGGGCGAGATCTGGGTGGATGGCACGGCCATCCACGACCCCAAGACCAACCTGCCCAAGCTGCGCAGCCGCGTGGGCATGGTGTTCCAGCATTTCGAGCTGTTCCCGCACCTGTCGGTCACCGAGAACCTCACTATCGCCCAGGTCAAGGTGCTTGGCCGCAGCCAGGACGACGCGAAGAAGCGCGGCCTGAAGATGCTCGACCGCGTGGGGCTGTCGGCGCACAAGGACAAGTTCCCCGGCCAGCTCTCGGGCGGCCAGCAGCAGCGCGTAGCCATCGCGCGTGCGTTGTCGATGGACCCCATCGTGATGCTGTTCGACGAACCCACCTCGGCGCTCGACCCCGAGATGGTCGGCGAAGTGCTCGACGTGATGGTGGGCCTCGCCAACGAAGGCATGACCATGATGTGCGTGACCCACGAAATGGGCTTCGCCAAGAAGGTCAGCAACCGCGTGATCTTCATGGACGTGGGCGGCAAGATCCTCGAGGACTGTTCCAGGGACGAATTCTTCGGCCACCCCGAGAACCGCCAGCCGCGCACCAAGGACTTCCTTAACAAGATCCTGCAGCATTGACTGCCGATCCCCTTAAAGCAAAGGCGCCCGCGGGCGCCTTTGCTTTTTTGATAGCTGCCGGCGCTTGATTGGTGGGCACTAGAGCCTGTTTTGATTCAAAACCGCGTGGGCCAACTCTGTGAACCCTGCGCCGCGCTCGCCCTGCGTCACGTAGCGTGGCAGGTGTGCAAGCTGCGGCACGAAGCGCGCGATGTTTGCCACGCCCACGCTGTACGGAAAGTGCTCGAACATGCGCTGGTCGTTGGTCGAATCGCCGATGTAGACCCAGCGGCCCAGTTCCGCATCGAGGTCGCGTCCAAGCAGTTGCCGCACGATCCAGCGCGCGCCCTCCAGCTTGTCGTGCGCGCCATACCAGCCGTTGATGTGGATGCTGCTCACCGTCGCGTTCATGCCCGCCGCGCGCATGATCGCCACGCACTGGTCGATGGCCTCTTGCGGCAGGTGTGTGAACTCGCTGTGGTCAATGGCAATGTCGCATTCGCGGCCCTTTGAATCGGTGGCGCGTCGCGCGCCGGGCACGGTGGCCTCGATCTCGGCCAGCACCTGCTGCATGCGGGAGAAGTTGGCGGTGCGGGTGGGGGCGTCCTGTTGATACAGTTTTGATAGCTGCTCGCGCTTGCCAGGCAAGCGCTGGAGCGCTACAGCACCATTTTCCGCGACGATGGCATCCACGGGCCACGCGGCGGCGAACGGCTCGCTCCAGCCCACGGGGCGGCCGGTGATAGGGATGACGTGCAGGCCCGCCGCCTTCAGGTCGGCCAGCGCCTGCAGCGCATCGGGCGTGATGGCGCCCTCGGTGGTCAGCGTGTCGTCGATGTCGGTCAGCACGCCCGCCAGTAGTGGCGGCTGCGGCAATTGCCCAGAGGCCAGGGGCTGCATCAGTTCGCGCTCAGCGCCAGCCCGGCGTGCTCGCGCAGCGGGTGGAAGTGGATCTTGGGGAAGCGCTCCTGCGCCAGCCGCACGTCGTAGGGGCTGGTGCAGAGGTAGGCCAGCGTGTCCGCGGCATCGCGCGCCATGCGCAGCGGGTAGGCGTTCTCGAACTCGCGCAGCTCGGTGGGCGTGTCGGCCGTGATCCAGCGTGCGCCGGTGTACTGGCAGCCTTCCAGCCGCACGTCGCAGTCGTATTCGGTGTTGAGGCGGTGCTGCACCACCTCGAACTGGAGCTGGCCCACGGCGCCCAGCAGCATGTTGCCGCCCGCTTCCGGCTTGAAGACCTGGATGGCGCCTTCCTCGCCGAGCTGCATCAGCCCCTGCTGCAGTTGCTTCGTGCGCAGCGGGTTCTTTAGCACCACGGTCATGAACATCTCGGGCGCGAAGAAGGGCAGGCCGGTGAACTGCAGGCTGGGCCCGTCGGTGATGGTGTCGCCGAGCTGCACGCCGCCGTGGATGGTGAAGCCGATGATGTCCCCCGCGTAGGCTTCATCGACCGCTTCGCGGCGCTGGCTCATGAAGGTGACGACGCTGGTGGGGCGCAGCTCCTTGGCCGTGCGCTGCACCTTCATCTTCATGCCCGGCGTGTACTTGCCCGAGGCCACGCGCACGAAGGCGATGCGGTCGCGGTGGTTGGCGTCCATGTTGGCTTGCACCTTGAAGACCACGCCGGAGAAGCCCTCGTCCTCGGGCTGGATGACTTTCTCGACGGGCTGCTTGTTGACGACGAGCGTGCTCTTGCGCGGGCCGGGCGGGGGGGACATGTCCACCACCGCGTCCAGCACTTCCATCACGCCGAAGTTGTTGACGCCGGAGCCGAAGAACACGGGTGTGAGCTTGCCCGCCAGGAAAGCTTCATGATCCCATTCGGCGGATGCGCCCACGGCCAGCTCCATGCTCTCCATCGCGTCGTCGAAGGCCTGGCCGAAGCGCGCGCGCAGCGTGGCGGCGTCGGAGAGCGGGATCACCTCGAAATCCTGCGGGCGCTTTTCGCTGCCGGGCGAGAACACGGTCATGCTCTGCGTGCGCAGGTTGATGATGCCGCCAAAGGTCTTGCCCTGGCCCACGGGCCAGGTGATGGGGCAGCAGGGCATGCCCAGCTCGCGCTCCACCTCGTCCAGGATGTCCAGCGGGTCGCGCACCTCGCGGTCCATCTTGTTGACGAAGGTGATGATGGGCGTGTCGCGCTGGCGGCAGACCTCGATCAGGCGGCGGGTCTGCGATTCCACGCCGTTGGCGGCGTCGATCACCATCAGCGCCGAATCGACGGCGGTGAGCACGCGGTAGGTGTCTTCCGAAAAGTCCTTGTGGCCGGGCGTGTCGAGCAGGTTGACCACGTGGTCGCGGTAGCTCATCTGCATCACGCTGGACGCGACCGAGATGCCGCGCTGCTTCTCGATCTCCATCCAGTCCGACGTGGCATGGCGGCTGGCCTTGCGGCCCTTGACGGCCCCGGCGATCTGGATCGCGCCCGAGAACAGCAGCAGCTTCTCCGTCAGCGTGGTCTTGCCCGCGTCGGGGTGGGAGATGATGGCGAAGGTGCGGCGGCGGCGGGTTTCAGGGGCGAAGGACACGGCTGGAGCTGACTGGGGCAAAGCGCGTGATTTTACCGGCGGCTCTATAATCGCGGGCTTTTCCGAGGAGCGTTGCAGCGTCCCCAGCACGGCGGGGCGCGAGGCTCGGAATGATTCATTTGCAACGACGCTCACCCACGCTTGGCCTGTGCGGTGAGTTCCATCCCCCCGAGAGCGTGGTTTTTTCACTATTGGAGAAACCCATGAACGCTGCAGCCCGCGAATCCGCGATCGCCGACATCACCCTGGCCGACTGGGGCCGCAAGGAAATCCGCATCGCCGAGACGGAGATGCCCGGCCTGATGGCCATCCGCGACGAATACGCCAAGAGCCAGCCGCTGAAGGGCGCGCGCATCACCGGCTCGCTGCACATGACGATCCAGACCGCCGTGCTGATCGAGACGCTGCAGGCGCTGGGCGCCGAGGTGCGCTGGGCGTCGTGCAACATCTTCTCGACGCAGGACCACGCGGCCGCGGCCATCGCGGCGGGTGGCACGCCGGTGTTCGCCATCAAGGGCGAGTCGCTGGAGGACTACTGGGACTACACGCACCGCATCTTCGAGTTCGCAGGCAAGGGCCCGAACATGATCCTGGACGACGGCGGCGATGCCACGCTGCTCATGCACCTGGGCCAGCGCGCCGAGAAGGACGCATCGCTGGTCGCCGGCAACGGCAGCAGCGAGGAAGAGCGCATCCTGTTCGCCGCCATCCGCAAGAAGCTGGCCGAAGACGCCACGTGGTACTCGCGCATGAGCGCCGAGATCATCGGCGTGACCGAGGAGACGACCACGGGCGTGCACCGCCTCAACGAAATGTCCGCCAAGGGCACGCTGCTGTTCCGCGCGATCAACGTGAACGACTCGGTCACCAAGAGCAAGTTCGACAACCTCTACGGCTGCCGCGAGTCGCTGGTGGACGGCATCAAGCGCGCCACCGACGTGATGATCGCGGGCAAGGTGGCGGTGGTGGCGGGCTATGGCGACGTGGGCAAGGGCTCGGCGCAGGCGCTGCGCGCATTGAGCGCCCAGGTGTGGGTGACCGAGATCGACCCGATCAACGCGCTGCAGGCCTCGATGGAAGGCTATCGCGTGGTGACGATGGAATACGCCGCCGACAAGGCCGACATCTTCGTGACCACCACGGGCAACAAGGACGTGATCCGCCACGAGCATATGGTCGCGATGAAGGACCAGGCCATCGTCTGCAACATCGGCCATTTCGACAACGAGATCGAAGTCGCCTCGCTGGAAAAATACCAGTGGGAAGAGATCAAGCCGCAGGTGGACCACATCATCTTCCCCGACGGCAAGCGCATCATCCTGCTGGCCAAGGGCCGTCTGGTGAACCTGGGCTGTGCCACGGGCCACCCGAGCTACGTGATGTCGTCCTCGTTCGCCAACCAGACCATCGCCCAGATCGAGCTGTTCACCAAGCCCGACGCCTACCAGGCCGGCAAGGTGTACGTGCTGCCCAAGATCCTGGACGAGAAGGTGGCGCGGCTGCAGCTCTCCAAGCTCGGCGCGCAGCTCACGGTGCTGACCGACGAGCAGGCCGCCTACATTGGCGTGGACAAGAACGGCCCCTACAAGCCCGACACCTATCGCTACTGATTTGGTAGCTGCCAGCGCTTTCCCAGCAAGCGCTGGAGACCTATTTGACTCATAAAGGATGAGCGCGATGCGCGCAGACGTATTCCTGGTCGAAGGCGGCCATGCAGCCACCCGCTCGCAGGCTCAGCGGCTGATCGCCGCGGGCGTGCAGTGGCGGCTGGCAGTTACGCTGCCCTGGCAGAAGGTGGCCAAGAACGGCGACGACATTCCGGCCGGTGCCGAGGTGCAGCTGCTCGACGCGGCCGAGGCCAAGTTCATCTCGCGTGGCGGCCTCAAGCTCGAGGGCGCGCTTGCGGCCGCGGGCCTGGCCGTCTCCGGCCTGCGTTGCCTCGATGTGGGCCAGAGCACGGGCGGCTTCACCGACTGCCTGCTGCGCGCAGGCGCGGCGCAGGTCATCGGCGTGGACGTGGGCCACGACCAGCTCCACGAGCGGCTCAGGGACGACCCGCGCGTGGTCTGCGTCGAAGGCGTGAATGCCCGCGCGCTCACGCCCGAAGGACTGCGCGAAGCGTGCGACGAGGCGCTGTCCGAGCACATCGAGGAGGCCGAGGACAACGACACCCAGCCCCAGTCGCCCTATGCGTGGATGCGCAACGGCGGCATGGTCGACGACGCGTACGACGACAGCGACGACGCCAAGGAGCACGACATCGAAGCCTTCAAGGCCGAGCGCGCCGCCAAGGCCCGCGCGCGCGCCGAAGGCACCGTGCCCACCCGGCGGCGGCGCAGGGCGGGGCGCGAGGACGTGGACATCACGCCCGCGTTCGACCTGGTGACGGGCGATCTGTCGTTCATCTCACTCACGCTGGTGCTGCCCGCGCTCGTGCCGCTGTTGAAGGACGGCGGCCACCTGCTCATGCTGGTCAAGCCGCAGTTCGAGCTGCAGCCGGGACAGGTGGGCAAGGGCGGCATCGTGCGCGACGCGGCGCTGTACGCGCAGGTCGAACAGCGTATCCGCGACTGCTGCGCGGCCCTGCCGCTGCGGGAGCTGCGCTGGTTCGACAGCCCCATCGAAGGCGGCGACGGCAACCGTGAATTCTTCATCCATGCAAGGAGAGAGGCATGAGCCTCCCGGTCAGTTTCGAATTCTTCCCGCCCAAGACGCCCGAGGGTGCGGCCAAGCTGCGCACCGTGCGCCAGCAGCTCTATGCGCGCGCGCCGCAGTTCTGCTCCGTCACCTATGGCGCGGGCGGCTCCACGCACGAAGGCACTTTTTCTACCGTGCGCGAGATCCTCGCCGAGGGCGTGGATGCGGCATCGCATTTCTCGTGCATCGGTGCCACGCGGGACAGCGTGCGTGCGCAGCTCGCAGAGCTGCAGGGCATGGGCGTCAAGCGCCTCGTCGCGCTGCGCGGTGACCTGCCCAGCGGCTACGGCATCGGCGGTGAATTCCAGTACGCGAGCGACCTCGTGGCCTTCATCCGAGCGGAGACGGGCAGCGCCTTTCACATCGAGGTGGCGGCCTATCCCGAGGTGCATCCGCAGGCACGCTCGGCCGACGCCGACCTGCAGGCCTTCGCCGCCAAGGTGCGCGCGGGCGCGGACTCGGCCATCACGCAGTATTTTTTCAATGCCGATGCGTACCTGCGCTTCGTGGACGATGCGCGACGCCTGGGTCTCGACGTGCCGGTAGTGCCCGGCATCATGCCCATCATGGGCGCCACCCAGCTCATGCGCTTCTCCGACGCCTGCGGCGCCGAGATTCCGCGCTGGATTCGCCTGCGCCTGCAGGGCTTCTGCGACGACGCGGCCAGCATCCGCGCCTTCGGCCTGGATGTGGTGGCCCAGTTGTGCGAGCAGCTGCGCCGCGCGGGTGCGCCGGGGCTGCACTTCTACACGATGAACCAGAGTGCGGCCACGTTGGAAATCTGCCAACGCCTCGGGCTGTAGCGGCGAGGCTGCCGGTAACATTTACAGGTCTTTACTTTTTGGCCTCCCACCGTGGTGCCTGGCATGAAAGCCCTTCCTTCCTCCCTGCTGTTCGTCGCGCTGTCCTTCCTCGGGGCTGAGCCAGTCTTGGCCCAGACACGCTACACCTGCCGCGACGAGGGCGGCGCCGTCTACACGCTGTCCCGCCCCTGCCCGAAAGGCATGGTCACCACGGCCGTATCGGCGGGGCCGGTGGAGCAGCGCAGCTACCGGCAGGAGTCCTCCACGTCCCAGCGCAGCCGGGCGGTGCGCGACGAGCCCGATTACCTGGACTACATGAGCGGCCGCTGCCGCACGCTGCGCAGCAGCATCCGTGCGGCCTCGGCCAATGGGTCGAAGTACGAGGTGATCGCCGGCATGCAGCGCGAATACCGCCGCGACTGCAGCGACGAGGAGACGGAGGCCTCCTCGCGCTACTACAAGGAGCAGCGCGAAAGCCGCCGCCAGCGGCGCGACGACGAGCGCCAGCAGCAGGAGGCGCTGCAGGCCGGGCAGGAGCAGGATGCCCGGCGGGCGCAGCAATGCGCGGAGTCGCGGCGTATCCTTGCGGCCAAGAAAGCCCGTACCGACCTGACCCCCGGCGAACGCAATGACCTGCGCCGTTTCGAAGACAACATCACTGCGCGCTGCGCCAAATCCTGACCGATCGCTGGTTCGCGGCAGGCGGGGCGTCTGCGCGGCCTTGCTCGCCCTGCTGGCGGGCTGCGCGGCCGTGCCGCCCGCCGATCAGCCGCAGGTGCCGCCCTCTGCCGAAGCGCCGGCCGTGCGCGCACCGCAGATGCGCCCTCCGCGTGCCCCGGCGCCTCCTCCGAAACCCGCACTGGCGCCTGCGCCCGCCGAGGCGGAGATGCCGCCCGCGCTGACGGAGCCGGCGGACAGCGAACCCGGTGTGCTGCTCGGGCGCGGCCTGGCGTCGTGGTACGGCGGGCGCTTTCATGGGCGGCGCACGGCCAGCGGCGAGCGTTTCGACCGCGAGGACTTCACCGCCGCCCACCCCTCCTTGCCCTTTGGTGCGCGCCTGTGCGTGCGCAGCATGGTCAATGGCAAGGCGGTGGTGGTGCGCGTCAACGACCGCGGGCCCTTCACGCCGGGCCGCGTGATCGACCTGAGCCAGGCTGCCGCCGAGGAGCTGGGCATGACGGGCCTGGGACTCAAGCAGGTGGAGCTGTGGCACATCGGGGAGGACGCGGCCGACTGCCCCGAGGACTTGCCCGGCGTGGGCGATGCCGTGGTGCCGCCGAAGCCGCCGCGTGCCACGGCCCCGGCCGCCCGCACCAAAAGCAAGAGCCGGCCTCGCCGGCGTTGAGCAGGGTTAGCTGCCGGTTTCCAGCGTGTGGGCGGCGTTCCGGTCCTGCCCCAGCAATTCCACCATCTGCGGCAGGCAGGCCTTCAGCGCGGCTTGCAGCGGATAGGGCGGGTTGACCAGGAACATGCCGCTCGCGGGCAGCCCCGGCCGCCGGCCCTCGCTGGCGGCGGAAGGTATCTTGCTCGACTTGACGGTCAGCGTGGCGTGCAGCCACGGTTTGCCCGCCTTGTGGGCCAGCGCCTTGAGGCGGCGAGGCAGGTCGTGGGCTTCGGGCCGGGGGATGATGGGGTACCAGATTGCGTAGACCCCCGTGGCGAAGCGCCGCAGGCCTTCGTCCAGCAGGTCTTGCACGCGCCCATAGTCGCTCTTGATTTCATAGCTGGGATCGCAGAGCAGGAGCGCGCGCCGGGCCGGTGGGGGCAAGAATTTCCTGGCGCCTTCGAAACCGTCCTCGTGCAGCACGGCCACTTGGCGGCCCGCGTCGAGCTGGGCCACGTTCGCCGCGAGGGAGCGCGTATCGGTGGGGTGCAGCTCGAACAGCTTGAGCTTGTCGTGCTCCCGCAGCAGCCGCTGCACGATGAACGGGGAACCGGGATAGACCCGCAGGTTGTTTCCCTGGTTGAAGGCGCGCACCATGTCCAGGTAATCCTGCAAGGCCGGTGCGAGCGTGGCGGCGGCGGCCGCCAGCCGCAGGACGCCGTCCGTGGATTCGGCGCTGGTGGTGGCGTAGTCGCCGTCGAGGCGGTACAGGCCGGCACCGGCATGGGTGTCCACCACGGTCAGGGCTGCGTCTTTTTGCAGCAAGTGTTGCAAGGCCGCGATGAGCACGGTGTGCTTGAGCACGTCCGCGTGGTTGCCTGCATGGAAGGCGTGGCGATAACTGAACATCCGCCGATGGTAACCAGTGGGGACGCCTTCGGCGCCCGCGGCGCAATGCGGCATCTGCGCGGCCGCGAAGTGATGTTTTTGGCAGACAGGATGCGCTTTGTTGCCAGCCGGGGCAGCGCATGGCGCATCATGGCGGCCGTTCACGCCTCAGGGCCCCAAGCCGCCGTACGATCCCGCCACCATGTCCACCCCATCCCTCCGCACCACGCCAGCGAGCATCGCGCACCACGTCGATGCCCTGCCGCCGGGCACACGGCTGGGGGAGTTCGAGGTGGTGACGTTGCTGGGCGTGGGCGGCTTCGGAATGGTGTACCAGGCGTTCGACCATTCCCTGCTGCGCTTCGTGGCCATCAAGGAATACATGCCCGCCGCGCTGGCCGGGCGGGCGGATGGGCAGTCGCTGTGGGTGCGCTCCTCCTCGGACGAGCAGTCGTTCCAGGCGGGCCTGGCCTCGTTCGTGGAGGAGGCGCGCCTGCTGGCGCAATTCGACCATCCTTCGCTGGTCAAGGTGTTCCGCTTCTGGGAGGCGAACCAGACGGCCTACATGGTCATGCCGCTCTACAGCGGCATGACGCTCAAGCAGGCACGCGCCCACATGCGCACGCCGCCTCCCGAGGCATGGCTGCGCAAGGTGCTGTGGTCCGTGACCAGCGCGCTGCGCGTGCTGCACGAGGGCCATACGCTGCACCGGGACATCTCGCCCGACAACATCTTCCTGCAGGACAACGGTCCCCCGGTGCTGCTGGACCTGGGCGCGGCGCGCCATGCGATCAGCGACCGCGAGCGCAGGCACACGGCCGTGCTCAAGGTCAATTACGCTCCCATAGAGCAGTACACGGACGCGGCCAGCCATCT
The DNA here is from genome assembly GCF_000400995.2 of Acidovorax sp. MR-S7. Taxonomy (GTDB): domain Bacteria; phylum Pseudomonadota; class Gammaproteobacteria; order Burkholderiales; family Burkholderiaceae_C; genus MR-S7. The sequence continues at coordinate 106,844 of NZ_DF238891.1, forward strand.
GCGGCAGGGGCCGTGGAGCGACCTGTATGCACTGGGCGCCGTGGTGCATGGGTGCCTGTGCAACGACACGCCGCTGCCCGCGACCCTGCGGGCCATACGCGACCGCATGGTGTCTTTCTCCCGCGTGGCGCGCACGGTGCGCAAGCAGTTCGGTGTGGAGTATTCGCGCCCGTTCATCGAAGCCATCTCGCAGGCGCTGGCGCTGCAGCCCGAAGACCGGCCACAGTCCATCGACGCGTTCCTGCAGCGCATGGAAATGACATCCGCTCCCGCGGGGCTGGAGCATTTCGATTTCCGGGCGGACCTGGGCGATATCTGGGTCGAGCCGTCGGACAAGGATGACCAGGGCGTGGCGACCGCGGTGATCGACATCACGGCGCTGTCGCAGCCCCTGGTCTCGCAGCCCCTGGCCGATGTACTGGCCCAGCGCGCGGCCGTGCGGACGGTGCAGCAGGCGGACCGCAGCACGGCGGCGCGGGACGAGGAGCCATCGCCGGCTTTCCAGGAAACCGTGGCGCAGGACCCTGCCGCCTTCGCGGACACCCGGGATGCGTCGTGGGCGCCGACACAACAGCCGCAAGAGCAGCCTGTGCGCCGGCGCCATGCCCGCAAGGACACCCGCAGGCCGCATGAACCCGCAGGGCCGCACTCCGGCAAGCCGCCGCGCGCGCGTGGGCGTTCGCTGGCCTTGTGGTCCTTGGCGGGCCTGCTGGCCATGACCGCCGCAGGGGCTGGCCTGTGGTGGGAGGCAGGTTCGGCGCCGCGCCCCCGGTACACGCCGGAAAGCGAAATCATCACCGAGTGGGCCGAGCCGGCGCCCGCGTCTGCGGCCGCAGGGGAACTGATCCCTGTGGTGCATGACACGACACTGCTGGAGGCGCCTGTGGCGCAGGCATCTGCCGTGCAAGAGCGATCCATGGCGTCCCAACGAGGCCGGCCGCAGCGCAAGGCGGATCCCGAGCCCGTCGCTGCGGCGCCGGCCCAGGAGGTGCGCACAGCGGTGCCGGAGCCTGCGGTGCCCGCGCCTCCGCCGCCCCGGCCGGCGCCCGCGCGGCAGCCGGGGCCTGACGAGGTTTGCGCTTCCGCAGGCTTTTTCGCCCGGCCCATGTGCATCCACCAGGAGTGCCAGAAGGCTGGCATGGCCGGCCATCCCGTGTGCGTGGAGAACCGCCGCAAGCAGGAGGAAGAGGCCCGCCGGCGGCAGGACTACGCGCAGTAGCGGCCGGAGGTGGTCCGGCGCGGGCTTTTTTGTATAATGCGCGGCTTCGCAGCGATTTACTGGTCCCGCGGCGAAGACTTCATCTGCCACCTAAGAGGCCTCCAGAAGAGAGGCACCGACCGTGGAAAAGGACCGCCAAACCCCCTCTTGCAAAGAGAAACTCATGTCCACATTCAGCGCAAAGCCCGCTGAGGTCGTGCACGAGTGGTTTGTGATTGACGCCACCGACAAGGTGCTCGGCCGGGTAGCCAGCGAAGTTGCCCTCCGTCTGCGCGGCAAACACAAAGCCATTTACACGCCTCACGTCGATACTGGCGATTACATCGTCATCATCAACGCCTCCAAGCTCAAGGTCACCGGCACCAAGTCCCTGGACAAGGTGTACTACCGCCATTCCGGCTATCCCGGCGGCATCACGGCCACCAACTTTCGCGACCTGCAGGCCAAGCACCCCGGCCGCGCGCTGGAGAAGGCTGTCAAGGGCATGCTGCCCAAGGGCCCCCTGGGCTACGCCATGATCAAGAAGCTCAAGGTCTACGGCGGCGCGGAGCATCCGCACACCGCCCAGCAGCCCAAGGCTCTGGAAATCTAAGGAGCTGAAATGATTGGTGAATGGAACAATGGCACCGGCCGTCGCAAGTCCAGCGTCGCCCGCGTGTTTCTGAAGAAGGGTTCCGGCAAGATCACTGTGAATGGCAAGGACATTCAGCAGTATTTCGGCCGCGAAACCTCCATCATGATCGCCAAGCAGCCGCTGGTGCTCACCAACCATGTCGAGACCTTCGACATCCAGGTGAACGTGCACGGCGGCGGTGAGTCCGGTCAGGCCGGCGCCACCCGCCACGGCATCACCCGCGCTCTGATCGACTACGACGCGACGCTCAAGCCCCAGCTCAGCGCTGCCGGCTTCGTGACCCGCGATGCCCGCGAGGTCGAGCGTAAGAAGGTCGGCCTGCACTCCGCACGCCGCGCCAAGCAGTTCTCGAAGCGCTAAGTTTCGAGCCCTGTCGAAAAAACCGCCTGCGTGGCGGTTTTTTCTTTTTCGCCACGCTCTGGAGGCTCCCCCCATGCGTTTTCGCCTGTTGCGCCGCCGCCTGACCATCAGCGCCCCGCGGGTCGCCATCCGCAGCGCCATGCCCTGGCCGCTGCGCTGGCTGAGCGCCGCCGTGGTGCTCGGGCTGTGTGGTGCCGTGGCGCTGTGGGCGTTCGAGTTCGGCAAGAGCATTGCGGGCCTGGATTCAGGCGCGCGAGAGGAACTGCAGCGCCTGCGTGCCGAGGTGGCGCAGCTGCGCGAGGAAAACCACCGGTTCCAGGACCAGGGCATTGCTGCCAAGAGCCTGCGCACGGCCGAGGGTGCGGCGATGGATCGGTTGTCCGAGCAGGTCCGGCAACTGGAGGCCGACAACCGCAGCCTGCGCGACGACCTGGGCTTCTTCGAGAAGCTCATTCCCGCCACCAAGGTCGGCAAGGCGTTGAGCATCCGCGGCCTGCATGCGGAGGTGCTGGGCGATGGAGCGCAGCTGCGTTGGCAGGTGCTGGCCATCCAGCCCATGCGCAATGCGCCCGAATTCAAGGGGCGGCTGGAACTGGTGCTGGCCGGCTCGCTGGACGGCGCGCCCTGGGCATCGCAGTCGCCGGCGGTCGACCAGCCCGTGCAGTTCCAGCAATACCGCCGGATGCAGGGCGTGGTGAACCTGCCTGCGCGGGCCATGGTAAAAACCGTGACGGCACGCTTGCTGGAGGGCTCCTCCGTGCGTGCCATCCAGACCTTCACCCTCGAATGAGCCTGCACGGGCCCGGCTGCGGACCCGCTGGCACCCCTTCCCCAGGAGATCCTGCATGTTTTCTCGCAAGAAACAGCCGCCCATCAAAAGCCTGATCGCCCAGGGGACGCACGTGCAGGGCGATCTGTCGTTCACCGACGGGTTGCGGATCGACGGCGAGGTCGTGGGGGATGTGCGTTCCACCGTGGAGCCCAGCATCCTCGTGGTGTCCGAATTGGGGCGGGTCCAGGGAGCGCTGCATGCCTCGCACGTCATCGTCAACGGCACGGTCGAGGGGCCGGTGCACGCGGCCGAACTGCTGGAAGTGCAGCCCAAGGCGCGCATCATGGGCAATGTGCATTACAAGGCCCTTGAAATGCACCAGGGTGCCGTGATCTCTGGGCAGATGTGCCCCGCAAGCACGCTGTTGCTGGAGGAAAAGCCCACACTGAAGCTGGCGTCAAACGCCACTTGAGCGCACGCCATGCGGCATTGCCTTACCATCGTGCACAAGATTGCCCCAAGGAGCCTCATATGAGCGCCGTTGCCGAAAATACCCCCACCGACATGCCCGCCCCCATCGTCTTCACCGACAGCGCTGCCGCCAAGGTGGCCGATCTGATCGCTGAGGAGGGCAACCCCGACCTGAAGCTGCGCGTCTTCGTGCAAGGCGGCGGATGCTCGGGCTTCCAGTACGGCTTCACCTTCGATGAGATCACCAACGAAGACGACACCACCATGACCAAGAACGGTGTGTCGCTGCTGATCGATGCGATGAGCTACCAGTACCTGGTGGGCGCGGAAATCGACTACAAGGAAGACCTGCAGGGCGCGCAGTTCGTCATCAAGAACCCGAACGCCCAGACCACCTGCGGCTGCGGGTCCAGCTTCTCCGCCTGAAAGCAGAAGCTTCTCGCACCCACGAGAGCCGCCTCCGGGCGGCTTTTTCATGCGCGGTAGAGCGCGCCCAGGATGCGGGGGCCGCGCGCGCCCGTGACGCCGGGGCTGCTGGCGGGCTGGCCTTCCAGGCACTGGCGCGCCAGCCATGCGAAGGCGGCGGCCTCGACCTGCTGGGGCGGCAGCCCATGGCGGCTGGAGGGTTCGACGGATACGCGGGGCAGCAGGGCCTGCAGGCGTTCCATCAGGTAGCGGTTCAGCGCGCCGCCACCGCAGACGATGAGCAAATCGCTGCCGGGGGCATGCCGCGCAAAGTCCTGCGCGCAAGCGCGGGCGGTGAATTCGGTCAGCGTGGCCTGGACATCCTGGGGGCGGCGTGCCTGCGTGGCGGATACATGCCGTTCGAGCCACGGCGTATTGAAGAGGTCGCGCCCCGTGCTCTTCGGAGGAGCGAGCGTGAGGAAGGGCTCGGACAGCATGGCTTCCAGCAGGGCGGGGAGGACCTGTCCACTGCGGCCCCAGGCGCCGGCGTCATCGAAGGGCTGGCCCGTGTGCTGCTGGCACCACTGGTCCATGAGCGCATTGCCGGGCCCGCAGTCGAACCCGAACGTGGCGCCATCTGCGCGCAAGACGCTCAGGTTGGAAATGCCTCCGACGTTCAGCACGCCCACGGTGCGCCCCGCCTGGCCGAAGACGCTCCGGTGGAAGGCGGGGACGAGGGGCGCGCCTTGGCCGCCTGCCGCCACATCGCGGCTGCGGAAGTCGGCCGCGACGGTGATGCCGCAGCATTCGGCCAGCAGGGCGGGGTTGTTGATCTGCAGCGTGTACCCGGTGCCATCGAAGGCCTGGGGACGGTGGCGCACCGTCTGGCCGTGGGCGCCAACAGCCAGCACCTGGTGCGGCTGCATTCCCGCCCGGTCCAGCAATTGGCGAACGACGTCGGCATAGGCGCGGGCCAGCGCATTGGCGGCCAGCGCTGCACGGTGCAGCTCGTCGGGGCCGCTGGTGTTCAGGGCGAGCAGCTCTGCTCTTAAATCAGGCGCTAGCGGCGCGGATACATGCTGCGCCACGCGGCAATTCGAGTCTGAAAGATCGGCCAGCACGCCGTCGATGCCATCGAGCGAGGTGCCCGACATCAGCCCGATGAACCACCGCGCCTGGCTGTGCATGGGCGCAGGGAGATCAGTCCGCGCTGGCTAGCTGGAACTGGGCCGCCGAGGCGAGCTGCACGCGCATGTTGGCCGCCAGGCGGTTGAAGGTGGCGCGCGAGGCGCCCGACACGGGCTGTGCGGCTTCGCTCTGCTGGGCGATGGTCATCGGATCCTGGTGCACGCCGTTCACCCGGAACTCGAAGTGCAGGTGCGGCCCCGTGGCCCAGCCCGTGGAGCCCACGGCGCCGAGTTTCTGGCCCTGCTCCACGGCCTGGCCTTTGGATACGTCGATGCGGCTCAGGTGCGCGTAGACGGTGACGTGCTGGTTGCGGTGCTTGACGTAGACCACGTTGCCATAGCCGTTCTGCACACCGGCGAAATCGACCACGCCGTCGCCGACTGTGCGCACGGATGTGCCCGTGGGTGCGGCGAAGTCCGTGCCCAGGTGGGCGCGCCAGGTCTTGTGGATGGGGTGCATGCGCATGGAGAAGCCGCTGGAGATGCGGGAGAACTCCACCGGCGAGGTGAGGTAGGCGCGGCGCATGCTCTCGCCATCCAGCGTGTAGTACGAGCCCTTGGCCGCGCCGCTTTCCTGGAACCAGAGGGCATCGTAGGTCTTGCCGTTGTTGTGGAACTCGGCGCTCAGCACGCGGCCGCTGCGCAGCGGCTCGCCGTCGGCCTCCAGGGTTTCGTAGACGACGGAGAACCGGTCTTCCTTGCGCAGCGCGCGGTGGAAGTCGATGTTGCTGGAGAATATCTCGGCCATCTGCACGGCCACGCCGTCGGGAATGTTGGAGGCATCGGTGGCGGCGAACAGCGAGGTACGGATAACGCCGCCCGCCAGCCGGCTGCCCACGGTGAGCGGCGCCGTCTCGATGCGCGAGGCGAAGCCGCCGCCTTCCTTGCGCTCGACCACGAGGCGCTTGAAATAGCCGCTGTCGTCCGGCGCCCAGCGCGCGGACAGGCGCAGCAGGCGATGGTCGTCCGAGGTTTCGGCGGAGACGGAGCGGCCCGCACGGCCCAGCAGGTTCTGGCGCACCAGCCCGTCGCCGCGCAGGAACGCCGAGGCGGCCGGATCGGCGATGCCCAGGCGCTGCAGCAGGCTTTCGGCCGTGTCGGCGCTGCGCGTGGTATCGGAGCGGTAGAGCGAATAGCCCGGCATGTCCACCAGGGCCGACAGGGGCTCGTCGCCCGCCAGCGATTCCACGGCGTGGGTGACGGTGGTCACGGGCAGGTCGGCCGGGTCCGGAGCGAGGGACGCCACGGCAAAAGCACCGCCACCGCCTGTGAGCAGCACGGACGCCACGGCGGCGGTAATGCGCTTCGGATGCTTCTGAACGGATTGCTTCAAATGGCCCAGCAGAACCAGGCAGGCGGTGGTCAAGCCGTTGTTCAAGAGTCTTACCCCAAACAAATGTGCTTCCTGGCCCTCCGCGAAGGCGGAAGTCTCAGGGCGGGAAGCATCAGGAATCGGTGTGCGGCAGAGGAGGCAAGAGCCTGGGCAGGTGGGCGGGCCCACTAGAATCCACCGCTGGAAAAGTGGCCGGAAGTATAGTCCCGGCAGCGCCCATTACACCCCAGAAAACCCTTATGAATCAATCTGCTGTTACAACATTCCCGGTAACCGAAGGTGTAGGACGAGCGCTTGAAGTCTCGCTGCGCGGCGCTGACGAGCTGCTGCCCAAGGACGAGTGGACGCGCAAGCTGGCGCGCTCGGAGGCGACCGGCCAGCCGCTGCGCATCAAGCTGGGGCTGGACCCGACGGCGCCCGACATCCACCTGGGCCACACGGTGGTGCTCAACAAGATGCGCCAGCTGCAGGACCTGGGCCACCAGGTGATCTTCCTGATCGGCGACTTCACCAGCCTGATCGGCGATCCCTCGGGCCGCAACTCCACCCGCCCGCCGCTCACGGCCGAGCAGATCAAGCTGAACGCCGAGACCTACTACACCCAGGCGGCGCGTGTGCTCGACCCGCAGCGCACCGAGATCCGCTACAACAGCGAATGGAGCGACGCCCTGGGCGCGCGCGGCATGATCCAGCTCGCGGCCCGCTACACCGTGGCGCGAATGATGGAGCGCGACGACTTCCACAAGCGCTTCAGCGCGGGCCAGTCCATCAGCGTGCACGAATTCCTCTACCCGCTCATGCAGGGCTACGACTCGGTGGCGCTCAAGAGCGACCTGGAGCTGGGTGGCACGGACCAGAAGTTCAACCTGCTCATGGGCCGCCACCTCCAGCAGGAATATGGCCAGGAGCCGCAGTGCGTGCTCACCATGCCCCTGCTCGTGGGGCTGGACGGGGTGGACAAGATGTCCAAGTCCAAGCACAACTACATCGGCATCACCGAGGAGGCCAACACCATGTTCGCCAAGGTGCTGTCGATCTCCGACGACCTGATGTGGGACTGGTACACGCTGCTGTCGTTCAAGAGCCTGGCCGAGATCGCCGCGCTGAAAGCGGAGGTGGCAGGCGGGCGCAATCCCAAGGACGCCAAGGTGATGCTGGCCAGGGAGATCACCACGCGCTTCCACAGCGCGCAGGCGGCCGACGCAGCGGAGCAGGACTTCGCCAACCGCAGCAAGGGCGGGGTGCCCGACGAGATCCCCGAGGTGCAGCTGGCCGGCGCCCCGCTGGGTATCGGCGCCTTGCTCAAGCAGGCCAACCTCGCGCCCTCGACCAGCGAGGCCAACCGCCTGATCGACGGCGGCGGCGTGCGCGTGGACGGCTCCGTGGTCGGCGACAAGGCTTTGAAGCTGGGTGCGGGCAGCTACGTGGTGCAGGTGGGCAAGCGCAAGTTCGCGCGCGTGACGCTGGCTTGATGTAGAGCAAAATTGGCCTCCAGCGCTTGTCTGAAAAGCGCTGGCAGCTATAAAAATGGAAGCGATCAGTCCAGGTTGTCGTTGAGGTCCGGGTCCGGCACCTCGCCGATGGCCTGGCGCGTGGCCTGCGCCTGCAGCAGCAGCCAGGCGCAGAAGGCCTGGATCTCGGGCCGCTGGCTGCTGCGCGGGCCCACCACCAGCCAGTAGACCAGGGGCGAGTCCAGCCGGTGCCCGGGCAGCACCTCCACGAGATCGCCCGAGGCCAGGCTTTCCGCGATGAGCGGCATGCGCGCCAGCGCCAAGCCCTGGCCGGCCAGGGCGGCCTGCACGATCTGCTGCGCATAGTTGAAGTACAGCCAGCGCTTGGGCTGCAGCCGGCCCAGGCCGTTGAGGTCGAACCACCGGCGCCAGGTGATCCACTCGAAATACGGCATGCGGTAGGCGTCGCCCGCCTCGATGAGGGTGAACTGCGCCACGTCCTCGGGCGAGCTGATTGGCGCCGCGCTCTTGAGCAGCCAGGGGCTGGCCACCACCGCGAGCTGCTCGCCGAACAGGCGCTGCGCGCCCGGCGCCACGCTGGCGGGCACGCTGGAGCGCAGGGCCAGGTCGACGTCGGAGGTGTCGAGGTCGACGATGGTGTCGCTGGCGTCGATGCGAATGTCGATGTCCGGGTTGTCGCGCTGGAACTCCTCCATGCGCGGGATCAGCCACATGGAGGCGAAGCTCGCCCAGGTGGTGATGGCCACGCTCCTGCGCCCCGCCGTCTGGCGCACCAGCCGCACGGCGGCGTCCATGCGCTCCAGCGCCGGGCCCACGGCACGCTGCAACTGCCCGCCCGCGCTGGTGAGCTCCACCGCGCGCGTGTGGCGCAGGAAAAGCGGCACGCCCACCTCCTCCTCCAGGGCCTGGATCTGCCGGCTCACGGCCGACTGGGTGAGCGACAGTTCTTCCGCCGCCGCGCGGAAGTTCAGGTGCCGGGCCACGGCCAGGAAGGCGCGCCAGTGCCCCACGGCCACGGGGCGGGTGCGCAGATGGGCGATGGGAGGCGGGAGCGAGGGCATGGCGTATTAATGAGGAAAGGGAATCAAAATCCTAGCGTGATTTCATCGATCGCGGTAGTGCTCCGCAGGCTGCGCGTATTAACGGTGAAGGACAGGTGTCGCAGGCGCTCCGCAATTGATGCGATTCATGAATCGATAAGGCGGCCCGTTTTCATTGGACTGGCTGGCCTCTCGCGGCGCACACTGGCAGCCATTCAAGGGTTTACCTGGAGACCGCCATGACCGCCTCGCACGTTCTGAATTCGCAACATTCCGCCTCCGTGGGTACCGTCGGCCCCGAGGCCTGCACGCTGGCCGTGGGCGCGGCGCACAGCCTGTACCCCAAGGCCGCCATGGTGCTGCGCGTGGTCAGCGGCCAGGCCTGGGTCACGCTGAACGACGGGCCCCACGGCTGGTGCGAGGAATCCGGCGACGTGGTGCTGCACCCGGGCCAGAGCGTGGGCGTGGCGCCGGGCCAGCATGCGGTGGTCGAGCCCATGGGGCCGCAGCCGCTGCAGTACCAGTGGCGCCGCGCGGGCGCAGCGCAGGCCCAGCCCGCGGCGCCCCGGCGGCAGGCTGCGGCGGCGGACCGCGACACCTGCTGCGCCTGACGCGGCGGCTGCGGCTGCGATAGGGCCTCGATGGCTGCCAGTGCCCGTAGGAGGGCGCTGGCAGCTTTTTTTTGTGGGCGCCCGGCGTGGAGGGTGCCATGCAACTTTTATTGACATGCCCGCCCCCGCTCCCGCGGCATGGCGCCGGATAATGCGCGGAGCATCGCGCGGGCCCCGCGCCCCTGTTCTCTCCACCCATCCACATGACGACAGCACTGGACATCATCATCATGGCCGCGGGCAAGGGCACGCGCATGAAAAGCCGCCTTCCCAAGGTCCTGCAGCGCCTGGCAGGCCGGCCGCTGCTGCACCACGTGTTGGACCAGGCCGCCAGCCTGCAGGCGCGCCGCGTGGTGGTGGTGACGGGCCATGGTGCTATCGAAGTGGAAGCTGCTTGCGCAGGCGTGGCAAGCGCTGGAGGCACATTTGACTTGCAATGCGTGCGCCAGGAGCCGCAGCTCGGCACCGGCCACGCAGTGCAGCAGGCCATGCCGCGGCTGGCGGGCGACGGCACGGTGGTCGTGCTGTCGGGCGACGTGCCGCTCACGCGCGCGGACACGCTGGCCGCGCTGGTGCAGGCGAGCGCGGGCGGGCGGCTGGCCCTGCTCACGGTGACGCTGCCCGACCCCACGGGCTACGGCCGCATCGTGCGCGGCGACGGCGGCACCGTGCGCCGCATCGTCGAGCACAAGGACGCCAGCGCGGACGAACGCGCCATCACCGAGGTCTACAGCGGCATCATGGCCGTGCCCGCGCGCCTGCTGGCGCCGTGGCTGGCGCGGCTGACCAACGACAACGCCCAGGGCGAGTACTACCTGACCGACATCGTCGCCCGGGCCGTGGCCGATGGCGTGCCCGTGGTGGCGCACCGCATCGACGACGCGCTGCAGGTGGCGGGCGTGAACAGCCCGCTGCAGCTCGCCGAACTGGAGCGCGCCCACCAGGCCGCCCAGGCCCGCGCGCTCATGGAGCAGGGCGTGCGCCTGGCCGATCCGGCGCGCTTCGACCTGCGCGACGACGCGCGCACCGGCGTGCGCGGCGTGCTGGACTGCGGGCAGGATGTGGAGATCGACGTGGGCTGCATCTTCACCGGCCGCGTGGAGATCGGCGAGGGCGCGCGCATCGGCGCCTACTGCTGCATCGCCAACGCGACCATCGCGGCCGGCGCGGTCGTCCATCCCTTCACCCACATCGACGGCGAGAAGGCCGGCGCCCACGTGGGAGAGGGTGCGCTGATCGGCCCCTTCGCACGGCTGCGCCCCGGCGCACGCCTGGGGCGCGAAGTGCACATCGGCAACTTCGTCGAGGTGAAGAACTCCACTCTGGCCGACGGCGCCAAGGCCAACCATCTCGCCTACCTGGGCGACGCCACGGTGGGCGAGCGCGTGAACTACGGCGCGGGCAGCATCACCGCCAACTATGACGGCGCGAACAAGCACCGCACCGTGATCGAGGCCGACGTGCACGTGGGCAGCAACTGCGTGCTGGTGGCGCCCGTGACCATCGGCGCGAGAGGCACCGTAGGCGGGGGCTCCACCGTCACCGAGAGTACGGCGCCTGGCGCGCTTACCGTTGCGCGTGGCAAACAGGTGAGCATCGCTGGCTGGAAGCGGCCTGCCAAGCCATGACGGAAACCGAGCGGCTGCGCGCGGAGCTGGCCGAGGCGCACCAGCGCATCGACGACATGGCCGCCGCGCACGAATCCTTTCTGCGCGGCGTGTCGCACGACCTGCGCGCGCCGCTGCGCCACGTCACCTCCTACGGCACGCTGGTGCGCGAGGTGTTGCAGGAGCTGCCCGGCCAGTACCCGCAGGTGGGCGAAGCGCTGGGCTTCCTGGCCACCATGGAGCAGTCCGCGCGCCGCATGGGGCTGATGCTCGACGGCCTGCAGGCCATCGCCCGGGCCGGCCGCGCGCCGCTGCGCCTGGAGGCGGTGGACCTGGATGCAGCCGTGCGCGAGGCGCGCACGGAGCTGGCGGCCGCCGAGGCCGGCCGCGCCGCGGGCGATGTGCAGTGGGATGTCGCCCCGCACCTGCCCGCCGTGTGGGCCGACGCGGGGCTGCTGCGCCAGCTGCTGCTGCAGGTGCTGGGCAATGCGCTCAAGTTCACGCACGGACAGCCGGACGCGCGCGTGGCGGTACGGGCCGCGCCCGGCGATGTGGCGGGCCGCGTGACGGTCACGGTGCAGGACAACGGCGTGGGTTTCGACGGCACGCGCGCGCAGCACCTGTTCGGCGTGTTCCAGCGCATGCACCGCGAGTCGGAATTCGACGGCGTGGGCGCAGGCCTGGCGCTGTGCCAGGCCATTGCGCAGCGCCATGGCGCCAGCATCAGCGCACAGGCCGCGCCGGGCGCGGGCTGCACCGTGCGCCTCGACTGGCCGGCGCCGCCGTCAGCGGCCCAGTAGCGCTTCCAGCTGGCGAAGGCGCTGGCGCAGCGCCGTGACTTCCTCGATCAGGTCGGTCGTGAGCCCGGCCAGCTGCGGGTCGGCGTCGAAGGTGGATTCCAGGCGCGCCAGGCGCCGGGCGCGCACCACGGTGGTGGCGCTGAACTGCCAGCGGCCTTCGGCGTGCTCGCCGTGCAGCAGGCCGGCCTCCAGCCGTTCGGTCACCCAGCCGCGCTCCATGCAGCAGGCGCGGGCCAGGTCGTCCAGCGTGAGGCGGGTCTGCTCGTCCAGCAGCTCGGCCAGGGCGCTGCGGGGGGAAGGGGCGTGCGTTGCCATGCTCAGGTTCCTTGCGTGGTGCGGGGCTGGAAGTGCGGGAAGGCCTGCGCCAGCGCGCGGTAGGCCTCGCGCTGGGCGTCGGTGGCGGCGGGCGGCAGGGCCACGTGCAGCTCCAGGTACAGGTCGCCCGGCGTGGCGGCAGGGATGCCGCGTCCTTTCAGGCGCAGCTTGCGCCCGGGTTTCCAGCGGGCGGGCACGGTGACCTCCACCGTGCTGCCGCCGGGCGTTTCCACCTCCACGGGGCCGCCCAGCTCCGCCTCCCAGGGCGCGAGGGTGACGGACTGGTACACGTCGCGGTCCTCGGCGCGCCAGCGGGTGTCGGGCTTGAACTGCACCTCCAGGAACAGGTCGCCTGCGGGCGCGCCGCCCAGGCCCGGGCCGCCCTGGCCGCCCAGGCGGATGAGCTGGCCTTCGCGCACGCCCTTCGGGATGCTGACCTGCAGCTGCCGCTCCTCGTTCACCAGGCGGCCGCCATCGTCCAGCCGCGCGCCGTGCAGCGTCAGCATGCGCTCGGCGCCGTGGTAGGCGTCGCGCAGGTCCAGTTCGATGCGGGCGTGGTGGTCGCGGCCGCGCTGCGCACCGCCGCCCTGGGCGCTGGCGCCGCCCGGGCGCCGCGCGCGCGCCGCCTGGCCGAAGAGCTGCTCGAAGAAGTCGCTGAACTCGGCGCCGTCCATGCCCTGGCCGCCGCCCGGCGCGCCGGTGAACTCGAAGCCCGCATCCCAGTGCGGCGGCGGGCGGAAGTCCTGGCCCGCCTGGTGCGGCGCCGCGCGGCCCAGCGCGTCGTAGGCGGCGCGTTTTTCCGGGTCCGAGAGCACGGTGTTGGCCTCGTTCACTTCGGCCATGCGCGCGGCGGCGTCGGTCTCCTTGCTCACGTCGGGGTGGTAGCGGCGCGCGAGCTTGCGGTAGGCCTTCTTGATGTCGGCGGCCGTGGCGTCGCGTTCCACGCCCAGGATCTGGTAGTAATCCTTGAACTCCATGCGTCCTCCATGCGGGGCACCAGGCCCGGTGCCCACTATAAAGAGGAGAGATGGAGCCGACCCGGCCGCAGCGCAAGGCCTGTGGCTGGAGTGCTTCTTCTTTGATAGCTGCTTGCGCTTGTCAGCCAAGCGCCAGAGGCAGTTTTGTCTCGAATTTTGCGCGGTGGGTGGCGAAGAAGGCGCGGACGTTGCGCACGTTGGCGTCCTGCGTGAAAAGGCGCTGCGACAGCGCCAGGTAGCCCGGCATGTCGCGCGTGTGCACCACCAGCACGAAGTCCGGCCCGGGCGATACGCGCCAGCATTGCTGCACCCCGTCGTCCTGCACGGCACAGGCCTCGAATGCGGCCAGGTGCTCGGCGCCCTGCTGGTCCAGCGAGACTTCGACGATGGCAGTGAGGCCATGGCCCTGCAGCGCGGCGAGCCGGTCGGGCTGGAGCAGCGCTACCTGCCGCTCGATCAGTCCCGACTCCTGCAGCCGCCGCACGCGCCGCAGACAGGTCGGGGGGGAGACGTGCACGCGCTCGGCCAGCGCCTGGTTGCTCAGCGTGGCGTCGCGCTGCAGCTGGTCCAGCAACTGCAGGTCGATGGCGTCAAGGGAAATTTCCATTGATGGAGATTATTGGAATTAAATTTCATTCATGGGTTGATGAGAAATTTTATTTCGAAATCAAGGAAAAAGAGATCTGTAATTTCCTCGATGCCTCTCTAGCATCCGTCCAATCCCATCTGACCGGAGCCATCCATGTGCGGCATCGTCGGCGCGGTTTCCACGCGCAACATCGTTCCCCTTCTCGTCCAGGGCCTGCAGCGGCTCGAATACCGCGGCTACGATTCCTGCGGCGTGGCCGTGCACGAGGCCAGCCTGGGCGACCGGCCTACCGGCGGCCTGCAGCGTGCGCGCAGCACTGCGCGTGTGGCAGAGCTGCTGGAGCAGGTGGCCAGCGGCGGCCTGCAGGGCGCGACCGGCATCGCGCACACACGCTGGGCGACGCACGGCGCGCCGGCGGTGCACAACGCGCACCCGCATTTCAGCCACGGCCCCGGCGTGGCCCCCGCCGAGGCGGTGCGCGCCGGGCGCGTGGCGCTGGTGCACAACGGCATCATCGAGAACCATGAGGAACTGTACGCGCAGCTCCAGGCGCGCGGCTACGTCTTTTCCAGCCAGACCGACACGGAAGTCATCGCCCACCTCGTGGACAGCCTGTACGAGGGCGATCTGTTCCAGGCCGTGCGCGCCGCCGTGGCGCAGCTGCAGGGCAGCTTCGCCATCGCCGTGATGCACAAGGACGAGCCGCACCGCGTAGTCGGCGCCCGCGCGGGCTCGCCGCTGGTGCTGGGCGTGGGCGAGGGTGAGAACTTCCTGGCCAGCGACGCCATGGCGCTCGCCGGGGTGACCGACCAGATCGTCTACCTGGAAGAAGGCGATCTGGTGGACCTGCAGCTGGGCCGCTACTGGATCACGGACGCCGCCGGCCAGCCCCTGGGCTTGGCGCAGCGCCCCGTGCGCACGGTGCAGGCCCACAGCGGTGCGGCCGAGCTGGGGCCCTACCGCCACTACATGCAAAAGGAGATCTTCGAGCAGCCGCGCGCCATCGCCGACACGCTGGAGGGGCTGCAGGGCATCGTGCCCGAGCTGTTCGACGGCGCCGACGGCACTGCCGCCTGGCGCGTGTTCAAGGAGATCGATTCGGTGCTCATCCTGGCCTGCGGCACCAGCTACTACAGCGGCTGCGTCGCCAAGTACTGGCTCGAAGCCATCGCAGGCATTCCCACGCAGGTGGAAGTGGCCAGCGAATACCGCTACCGCACCAGCGTGCCCAACCCGCGCGCGCTGGTGGTCACCATCAGCCAGTCCGGCGAAACCGCGGACACGCTGGCCGCGCTGCGCCATGCGCAGGGGCTGGGCATGCGCCACACGCTGACCATCTGCAACGTGGCCACCAGCGCCATGGTGCGCGAGTGCGCGCTGGCCTACATCACGCGCGCCGGGGTGGAGATCGGGGTGGCCTCCACCAAGGCCTTCACCACGCAGCTCGCGGGCCTGTTCCTGCTCACGCTGGCCCTGGCGCAGGCCAAGGGCCGCCTGACCGAGGAAGAGGAAGGCCAGCACCTCAAGGCGATGCGCCACCTGCCGGTCGCGCTGCAGGCCGTACTGGCTCTGGAGCCCCAGCTCATCAGCTGGGCCGAGGACTTCGCCAAGCGCGAGAACGCCTTATTCCTGGGCCGCGGGCTGCATTACCCGATCGCGCTGGAGGGCGCGCTCAAGCTCAAGGAAATCAGCTACATCCACGCCGAGGCCTACCCGGCGGGCGAACTCAAGCACGGGCCCCTGGCGCTGGTGACCAGCAGCATGCCCGTGGTGACCGTGGCGCCCAACGACGCGCTGCTCGAAAAGCTCAAGAGCAACATGCAGGAAGTGCGCGCGCGGGGCGGCGTGCTCTACGTGCTGGCGGACGCCGACACCCGCATCGACAGCAGCGAGGGCATCCACGTCATCCGCATGCCCGAGCACTACGGCCAGCTCTCGCCGCTGCTGCATGTGGTGCCGCTGCAATTGCTGGCCTACCACACGGCCTGCGCCCGGGGCACGGACGTGGACAAGCCGCGCAACCTGGCAAAGAGCGTGACGGTCGAATGACCGAAGCGCTCTTGGGGCGGCGCTGACCGTAGAAATATAAAGTGTCAAAGAAAAATAAAAGGTGTCAAAAGTGGCTGACTCCAACAAATAAAGTTCGTCGGGGGCAAATAACGTCCATCGGAGAAATATCACATTAAGAAATGTCAAAGCGCCTCAGTTGAGGCGCTTTTCGTTCCTGATAGCGAAGGTGTGTGGGCGGTGGGGCGGTCTCCTTCAGGCTGATTGCTGCCGTTCGAGTTTGACCGGTAAGTGACTGCAGCGCGCGAAAGCAGTCGTTCCCGGTCAGGCGAATAGTCGTGCGACTATGCCAGGGCAACCCAGTCTGAACAGCGCATCCTTCAGGAGTTGGCAAAGCATGGCGATGACAAGCGCGACGCCGATGCTCATGTCAGGTTTCCTCCGGGTTCGCGCTGAGAATCCATCGGCGAGCGGCCTCACTGGAGACGCTCCACACCGCGAGACCTGCCGCGCTTGGTGCCCGACCCACGATCATCATCAGCAGCGCGTTGCTGTTCAACTGCGAACTGGCGACCAGACGGCGCATGGCGTCGTCGTCGAGCCCCGAAGCGCAGGGGTAGTCTTCAGCGTGCGTGTGCCACTCGCCCAGGTACAGTAGCCCTCGCTTGTGTCGGTCTTCGATCGCGCGCTGGGCGGCAGCGGGGTTGGATCGGTAGCGATACCTGGAGCGCTCGTCGCCGGCATACGGGCCGGAGGCCTCGGTCACGCAGACCTGTGCGGCATTGAGCGTGCCGAACAGCTGGCCGCCAGCCTCGGTCGCCCAAGGGGTGGACTGACGGTGTCGGCTGACGTGTTGCAAGGCCAGTCGGGAAATCGAAAGGGCTTGAGAGGTGTCGGCGAGATGCCCGACGATCGAGTGCTTGGGCATCGGCTTTGCAAACAAACAGATCATGGCCAGACAAATTCGCGCACCGTCAGCTGGTCGGTGAAGGTCTCTCGTAGTATGCCGCCGTTGGCTTCTACCACTGCGGGGTCGCCCATCCACACGCGGCGACACGAGGCAGGCACCTTGTCCAGCAGCGTATCGAGTGCCAACCCGGCCGCCATCCCTACCGTAGGGTGCAAATCGATCACGCCATGCGGCTGAAAGCTGTTGCCGCACCCAGCCTCCACGATGAGTGCCCCGGATTCATCCGGCCAATCCGTCAACCGGAAGTTCGGCCGCTCCTCGCCGTCAAACCCCGCCAGGATCGACGCTTGGCCGTAGAGCAAAACGGCATGCCCTGCGGCTGCATAGGCCTCGGTCCAGGTGCTGAGGTGAGCCGGGGGGCGTGCTAGGCGTCGTCGCCAATGGTCTAGCGCACCAGTCGCGAACCTTCGGAGGCGCAGCGAAGCTACTACGCCAAACTCCTGGAAATCGAGACGCGACTGTGCCAGGAAGGCATTGACCTGGAGGTTCACCCTTCGTGGAAGTGGCAGCGCCTGAGCTGGGCCATGGGGGTGAGCCTGGTGGCGCCGCTGGAAGTTCGGAACGAACGGGAAGTTGCCCAGCTGGCGCACTTCGCACGCCAACTCATCCTGCGGCAAACCACTCTGGACAAGGAGTTCCCGGGTTTTGTGTATGACAGGGCATCCTGGCTGCACGATCAAAGATTCGCCCCCACGTCCTTTGATGCCGTTATTGCCCCGCTTGCGGGCAAGCGTTGAGGTGGTTCATGACTTCCAACGAAGACATCACCTCCCTCACCGCGCTCGTGCAACGCATGGTTGATGAGTCAGGCAACTCGCAGGGCTTTGATATACGGGCCTGCTTGGAGCACGGGTTGGTGAGCCTTATCTCCGGACTCGGCCAAAGGCGCCCCCTGGGCGTCTTGAAAGAGCCCGGTGGCCTGGAACTGCTGCGCGGCATGCTGCTGCAGGCGCAATCCGGCACATTCTCTTAAGCGCAGGCACCTTCCCATTCGCCGAGCCTGCCATGCCCTGCGAGCACCAACCCCTCTACGTTCCGGCATCCACGCCCCGCAGCGCCGACGTGATCCTCTACCTAGACCTCGATGGCGTGGTCCACCACGAGAAAGTGCTCTGGCATCCCAGCAAGGGCATCTACATGAGCCCCTACAAAGCCGCAGGGCACCCCGTTCGTGGAATCCACGCGCGGCCCTGTGCCCTTCAAGAACGTCGTGATGGACTACCCACTGGCGCGGGCGATGGAAGACGGCTTCGTCAAAGAGCCTGCGGCCGTGACCCAGCGCAATTTCGACGCCAAGGCGCACTCGGCTGAAGAGATCGAAAAGATCAAGCTGGAAGATGGTGTTCGCCTGCACGAGACCACCAAGGTCGAGTTGCTGACCTATGCCCGAGAGAACGGCGTGAAGGTGGTCAAGCCCTTCATGCTCGTGATCGCACGCGACACCACGCATGCCTCGCAGCTGAAGACGCTGATTGAGTCATCGGCCTTCTATGAAGGGCGCTATGCGGACAAGGTGATTCAGGTGGACTCCAGCCGCACGGGGGCCGAAGAGGAGGAGATGATCTCCAAGCTCCTGGCGGTTGAGAGCGTGGACGAACCCACCGAGATCGTCATCCACGTCAACATGCTCAAAGAGGGCTGGGACGTGACGAACCTCTACACCATCGTGCCCCTGCCCCTGTACTCACCCAGGGCGCGCAACGTCGCCAGTTGCTGCGCGTCGAAGCGCAGCTTGGCGAGGTAGTCTGGCGAGAGTGATTGCATGCAGCAGCATCCGGACGAGGAAGAATAGGGTAATACTACCGCATATTGGGGTATGTTTGATCTTCATTACCCCAATAACTCGATGATTACCCCATTCATTCCTGTCGGATCAGCTTGCGGACTCCGGTTCGTCGGGATCGGTCGGAGCCGCGCCCGGCGCTGTCCCCTTGACGGGCCTCTCTGCCTCAATGCGCTGGGGCTTCAGCCTGTGTGCCGGTTTGCCTTGCGATGCGGTGCCGTAGGTGTGGGCTGTGTTGCGAGCAGGTACATCGGTCGCCTGAAACCGCGTTCCTGGACGGTGGCAACGGCAGTTGCAGACATTTCGATGCAACCAGCCGGCATTGCACAATCTATGCGTCGCGGCCCGACATCTGCCGGGTCGACCGACAGTATGTGCTGCGATTTCACACCCAGTGCACCTGGGATGAGTTCGTGGCGATCAACATCCGGGCCTGCAGGCAACTGGCAGAGCTGCATGAAGATGTCTGACACTGATTCGACCTTTGGTTGGCAACTGCGCCGAGAATCGCTCTGCGGTCAACTCTCACCTTGAACCTTGAGTTCATGCACCGCGTCCATCCACCAACTTGAAGCTTGATGGTGGCGACCAGTGCCCGCCGCCTGCTCAGTGCCCTGTGAGACATACAAGGGCATGCACACACTGAATGCCCGCAGGGCGCACGCTTCCGGTCACTTGCATACCTCACCTTTGGTATCCGTAATCGCTGCAGAACTGACCTCCGGCATGGCAGCTCCAGGCTGATTGAAGCCATCCAAATCAAGGCTACCAGCGACCGCTAGCGGGCTGAACCAGTCATCACCTGAACCCAATATGCTTGCCGGGACGCTTGCTCGCTAGGTTTTCCTGGCGCACTTGATAGGACCCCAACCGGGTAGAGGTTGCAATTTTGGTTGCGGGTGATTGACCATGTGCTGATTGGCCTCCCGAGCTTATGAGCATTGGCGCGGGTTGTTCCGGAATCGTTTTTCACGCTGCGCTGATCGCGACTGCGCGCCATCCGTATCTATCCTCTTTCGGGTGCTTCGCGTACACCAGTACGGCAACCACGGTATCGACTTCCGGCGGGACCGTCTCAACCATAAAAGGAGGGACAAAGGCATCATCGACAAAAGCGAACCCCTTGGGGTTCCTCTTCAAGTGACCCGTTGTCATCTTGACATCAGCATCTGGACGAGGACCTGGTTCAACGGCGAAAAGGTCCCTTCGGCCCGTCTTGCGGTTCTCAGTCACCCGAAAACGAACGCCTTCGCCGACTTTGGGGGAGTGTGACCCGATCCAAGCCTCGCCGTCGATTCCAACCTCAAGGTCCCGATCAACAAAGACTCTTGCCCGCCTATCATCTGCTGCCTCGCGGGTTACCAGACCCTTCCCCGAATCGGTGCAGTCCCAGCTGGCCCCGTCCGACCGAACCGAAACTTGAACAATTGCGTCGCGATCACTGTCCCGCTGCCTGCCGAGAACTAGCGTTACGGGATCTCCGATCTTGATATTCCTGCAACGAACGCCCGGGCCAACAATACTGACCGACGCACCATTGGATTCACGTATAGCGAAACGAGGAAGAGGTCGGACCTTCCTTCCCGGCTCAGCATCCTTGGGCTGCTGCGGCACGATCGTTCCCAAATAGGTCGCAGGTTTCACATCCACAGAATCGAAACACAGTACCAGTGCGTCCTGGGAGTGGTGGGCGTAGAAGTCTCTTGCCCTTTCAGCACCTTGTGCTGACGGGTCATACCAACTGCTGTTGATCAGGTCCTGAAGTTCCGCATCGATTCCCCAACCTTGTTCTTGCCGGAGCGATATCACCGACGCCAGTTCGCTGCTTGCCTGAGCAAACTCACCACGATCTGCCAACATCTGGGCAAGCTCACGGTGAACCTTCACAGTGAATTTGGGGTCTGATCCGCATTCCAATGCCCGGCACGCGCACGCTAATGCGAGGTCTGGCTGCTCCTCTGAATACAGTCTCGCCGCCTCGGCCCATACCCAAAACTCATTTCTCTTCGCCTTGATGACTGGACCAAGAACTCCGGCTGCCTCGGCATGGCGATGGACGCGCCGCAGTAGATAAACTCTGTCCCAATCCATCCATAGGGCATCGTCACCCTCGGCCACAGGCCGCACGCGGTCGATCCATTCAAGCGCCAGATCAATATCCTCTTGGGCCGCATCAGGGAATGCCTTCATCCACTTCGCCAAGCCACGGGCAATTCCAAGGGCGATGGGCGGAAAACGATTTTCATCGAGCTGGTTGTACTGCCAATCTTCCGCACCGAGGCCGTCGAAGCCCACCCACCGTATAAACCCAGGGAAGAATGGAAAGTGCGGAGCGATCTTCGACAACTCGCGCAAGATGTTGGAGAGCGCGTTATCTGGCCGGCGCTTCGGTTGCCGCGCGTAGCGGCGTAACGCCTGATGAATTTGATTGATAACCGCATTGGGGGCTGGCTGCCCTCCTTTGAGCTTGGAAACTATGGAAGACACGTAGTTCTTGACCAAACCATAGAACGCCCAGTCAATCTGCGTCCGCAGTTTGAAGTCATCGGGATCGTCAGCAAGCTCCTGGAGACCAAGGTCAACAGCCTCTTGGAAACGCCCAGATTTGCGGAGCGCTTGTATGTCTGCCCACGTCATTGGAAAACAGACCTTATCGTTTCAACGGACTCTGGACTGCTGCACGTCAACGGGCGCAAGCTGGAAACGAGCCCCTGCTTGTCGAAGTTGATCTCAAGACCGACTCGCTCATCTTGGTTGCGAGCAACCGTTATTGCTAAGCGATACGAAGTCTCGGCGGCAGATACGACCGTCCAGCCAATTTGATCCAAGCGCGACCGTGTAGATCGGAGCAAGGCTGCAGCCTCTGGTGCATAGTCGTTCGTCAAGAGGCATTCAAAGGCCAGGTCGGAAAGCAAACCCCAGTGCTCGGGTTCTTTCACGTGCATGGCCGTGACGACATTTTTCCCGTTGTAGGCGATCCGCAGTAGGCAGTGTTCGCCCTGTGGCCCAGAAAGGTCATACTGCTCCTGGTAGGGGTGACAGGCCGCTTTTACGACCCGCCAGCCAAACCGCTCTGCGGCGTTGACGACACGAAGCCAGATGGCGACGGACTTGAGAACATCTTTTGATTGGTCGAGCCCCTCGGGCAAGCTGCGTTGCTGATCTCTTTCGGACGCGATTCCGTTGGGCTGAAATACCCAGCCTGCACCCACTGCGATGTCAGCAGCCACCTTGACAGCACCTGCTTTCCAGACAGCAGCGTCGAAGGGGTGGATATCCGTGAAATTCAACAAAACCACTTCACGCTCGGCGACAGTGATTGCCGAGTACAACCAACGGAAGAATCCTTCCGAGTGGCGGCCAGCGGCGTGATCGCAATTCACGTAGCAAATCGGCTGTGACATGCCTTGGGCATGGTGAACCGTGGATGCATAGCCATAACGGGCATAGGTGAAATCTGGCGCGGCTGGTGGCGGGGGCGGCACCTCTATTCCCTGCAGCGCTGCCTGCTTGCCGCCGAACGCTTTCTCTCTGTCGCGCTTTGCGGCATTTCGCCAGACGCTTTCGGCAACCGCCGTCTCTTTGTCCAACTCTGGCTTTTCCGCCCGTAGGAACTCCTCGAATACCTCAAGTTCAATCTCGTCGCGCCGATCGACCCTACACCTGAGGGAATGGAACTTGACCGGGCCGCTCTTTACCCAGCTCAAGCCTTGTTGGTACACGGATCGTTTGCCAACACTCGCGACCGTCAGGCGCCCACCGGACTGCACGGCTACCCTTGAGCCGAATGCATCGCGCACATCAGGGCTCACGTAAACTTCCAGCAGGTCGCCCGCCTCCACCGTGTCCAGGAGCTTCTTGCCGTGCAAGCGCTCACGAATCCACTGGGTCAATGCGTTGGCCTGGCCATGTGTCTCGGCCAGATACCAGACTGAACTTGGGTCTGCTTGGAAGTGATCCAGCATCTCATTGGCTGCATCCTTCTTATCGAGAACACTGAAACCCTCATCAGTTTCCAGTTCCAAAGCAGCAAATTTCTGGGCACGGATGGCGGTTACCAGCTTCTCTGCGTTGGCAAGTTTGGCCGAATCAAGTCTCTTGCCGATAAGTTGTTGAAGCTCTAGCGATTGGTGCTTCAGTTCACGTGACTTCTGGAAGTCGCCCGAAAGCACGGCACCCTCGCTGCCGCCGCGCTGAATCTGATACGGATCGCCGAAGAAGACAACCTTGCGCGCTCCCTTTCCGAAGGCAGCGAAGTCGAAGAAGTCCGACAACAACTGGCCGCTGCCATATTGTTTGCCGTCAGGGGTCGAGAATCTCGAGTTACTCAGCAGGTGGGCGTCGTCCAGAAGGTAGACGCAGTCGGCCTCGTCATCGCAGGCGCGCAACGGAATGACTTTGAGCTTCTTCTGTTCTGCCTCGTTTTCCGGTTCATCATCCCCGTTCACGCTACCCGTGTAGAGATGCCCGTAGATGCTGCTGGACTCCACCTCGGCGCCATCGGCGAGGCGCCGGTTAGGTTGCAACACGATGACTTGCTTGCCCGCCTTCTTGACCTCGTCGGCCAACTCGGCAAGCAGACGACTCTTGCCGGTCGATGTCATACCCAGAACTGAAAGACTGACAGAGTCGTCCGCAGCGACGAAGCTGCTCAGGGTCTGCAAGGCCTCGCGTTGATGTCCGGTCAGCGGCGTGCGCGCCTGAGGTTGATCCCGACGCGAGTGAATATCGCGAACCTGTGGGCGACTGGAGGCCCATTCAATCGGCTGAACGCCCAGCCTGCGGACGATCTCCAGCGCTTCGTCGCGAGCAATCCTCAACTCGGGAGACGACAGGCCATCGAGCATGACGGCGCAGTTGGCCAAATCCGACGGGTAGAACCAGGAGCGAACCTTGGAGGGAAGCTCCAACTGATCTTCAATCCCGCCAGAAAAGATGACACCGGCAGAAATATGACCCAGGTTGCGCCCGGACAGCAGCGCCTTGGATTGCAGCCAATCCAGAACGGAGAACTTGTTGTCACGCAACTGCTGGTAGGGGTTGGCCTTCCGGCCGCCCTTGACTATCACGCCATCGGCCTGCCAAGGCCCGTTCTCGGTGCCGGTCAGCGTGCCGCCGTAACCCTTGAAGTCGGCCACGATGATGGCCGATGGCAGGATGCAGACCAAGTCGATTTCGGCACCGTTCCACATCGCGTTTGCAACGGCAACAATCCAGTCGGTACTGTCTGCCCAACGGTCTTCCAGCCGCTCCAGAAAGACCTGGAGCATCTGGTTCTCGTGCGTGCGGCTGGCCTTCTCGCCATAAACGAGGAGGGTCATTCCTGCTCTCCTGGAATATCACCATCAAACACCCGCTCCAGCGTTGCCGGCAGCAGGGCAGCGTTGGCGGTGCGCAGGCTTGCGTGTTGGGCCTTGAGGGCGGCGACCTCGGCTTGCAGGCGGTTGAAGGATTCCTGGATGGGCAATGGCGGTACGGGGACTTCAATCGCTTCCAGATTGGCGGCAACCAGAGTGCGGTTGCGCGCGGCGGTACCGGGTGAGGCCGCATAGACCTTGGCAAACCCTTCGTCCGTCATGAAGTAGTAGGCAAGAAACCCTGGAACGGCCTTCGCCGGGTCTGCGCAGCAGGTCAGCATTCTGTGATTGCCGACACAACCGTGATCCTCTGGCTTAGCGAGGGCAATGCCCTGCTCCCACGCCATGATGTTGCTGAAGATCAGGTCGCCTTCCTCCACCCGAAACATCTTTTGCCAAGTGAACTCCGAACCAGCGACTGTGCGGCGATGGAACGTGCCTTTGTAAAAGCTCCGCACTCCCAGTTCGGTGTAACTGGCTTCCAGATCGATGGCCACCTCGCGCCTTACCAGCGGCGCGACTTCTGACATCGGTCGCAGCGGGGCGTTGGCAATGGCGTCGCGAAAACTCACTGCGAGCAGCAAATCTCCATCATTTTCGATTGACTCCAGACTTGCCTTAATTACCTGAACTTTGTTGGCAAGTGAACGAAGCCGAAGCAAGTTCGATTCATCCTCGTTACCAGGCGACAAGTTGATATCGTTGCTCGTGAAAAGCCTAGCGATCTGGTCCTCGTGCTTGAAGATTCTTTCAATGACTACGGATGGAGCTACATCTTCTAGGGAGCGCCTAGCACTCGGATTTTTGATATCGAGGTTGTAAATAGGCCAGTACAACGCATCGCCTTCGGCCTGCGCCGACTTGGCAGCCTGTTCATGGGCCTGTTGCTCGCTCTTGAGCGCCTTCAGGCGGTCTTGCAGTTCGGCCTTCTGGCCATTGGCAGCAGCCTGAACGGCCTGTTCCAACTCACGAATAGGCTTGCCCAGCGCAATGGCGGCATTGCGTTCGCTTTCCGCCCGTTGCCAGTGCGGCGTGGCGGCTTCAACGGCAGCGGCACGTTTGGCCGCGAAATCCACCTTCCATGCCTGCGGGCCTTCTTCACGGTCGTTCCACCACTCCAGGGCGGGGGCAAATTCCTCAAACTGCAGGGGCGCCGTCTTGCTGTATTTCTTGCGCCCTTCTGGCAATGGCAGTTCGTAGTACCAGATGGTGTCGGTGGGGCCACCACGTTCAAAGAACAGCAGGTTGGCCGGGATGTCGGTGTAAGGCGCGAACACCCCTTGCGGCAGGCGCACGATGGTGTGGAGCTTGAACTCCTTGAGCATTTCCTCCTTGATGACGGCGCTGATGCCGTCGCCAAACAGGGTGCCATTGGGCACGACCACGGCGGCGCGGCCACCGCGATCAGCCGGCTTGCCACCCGGCACGGGCGCACCCGCTACCCGCAGCTTGCGCATGATGTATTGCAGGAAGAGCAGCGCGGTTTCCGCCGTCTGCATATTGGGCGGGAAGTTGGCCTTGATGCCGGCCTCCTCCTCACCGCCGAAGGGCGGATTGGTGAGGATGACGTCCACCCGCTCGCTGTGGCCGATCTCATTGACCCGGCGCTCGAGCGTGTTGCCATAGGCGATCTGCGGGGCCTCCAGACCGTGCAGCAGCAGATTCATCTGCACCAGCATGTAGGGCAGCGGCTTGGCCTCCTGACCGAATAGGGTGTTCTGCTGCAGCACCCGGCGTTGGTCGGGCGTGCTGACCTGCGGCGCGATGTGGTCATAGGCCTCGACCAGAAAGCCGCCGGTGCCGCAGGCCGGGTCGAGCACCGTCTCACCCAGGCGCGGGTCGGTGACCTGGACCATGAAGCGCACGACCGGGCGCGGGGTGTAGAACTCACCGGAATCGCCAGCGGCATCACGCATTTCGCGCAGCATCGACTCGTACAGGTGCGAGAGGGTGTGGATTTCTTCGCTGGCGCTGAAGTGGATGCCGTTGATCTTGTTGACGATGTCGCGCAGCAGATAGCCGCTGACCATGCGGTTCTGCACGCCCTTGAACACGTTGGCAATGACTTCGCGCTGGCTGCCTTTTTCTCCGTCGCCAGCCAAGCCGCGCAAGTAGGCAAACAGACCCTTGCCGACCGTTCCATCGACACGGATGGCCGCTTCCTGGCTGATGAACGCCAGCAGTTCATCACCGGTGATGCCGTCATCACGGGCGGCCCAGTCGCGCCAGCGGTAAGGGGCTTCAATAATGGGCTTGTAGCGCTTACCGTCGAGTTCAGCCTCTTCCTCATGGACCGTTTCAAGGTCGTCGAGAAACTTGAGGAACATCACCCAGGTGAGCAAGGGCAGACGATCCACGTCGCCATTGAGGCCCTTGTCCTTGCGCAGGATCTTGCGGGCGCTGCCGATCAAAGCAGACAGATTTTCACGGGTGGTGAGCGGTGCCTTGGTTTTGCGTGGCGCGCGGGTCTTTTTCTCGCCCGACGTTATTGCCTTCGTGGCTGATTTGGCCATTGGATGCGGTTCTCGTTATTGGTATAGCGCGGTCTGCAGCCGGGAGACAGCGTCCTTCATGCCGCGCACACCGCCGAAGTGACGGGTGGCGATCTCGGAAGGACTGCCGTAGCGATCGAAGGGCTGGACCTTCATCAGCTCGGACAGCGCATTGAATTGCAAAATGCCACGCTCGATGTAACGGTCGAGCAGCAGCGTGAGGATTTCGCGGGCTGTGTCACCGTGCTGGGCGAACAGGTCTTGCGTCTTGCGCTTGGCGGCTTCAGCACGCTGGCGGCGGGTCAGCAATGGCGCATTCCAGGCCAGGTGGCACAGCAGGTCAAAGGGATCTGCGTCAGGCTGCTCACTGCTGCTGGCCAGCTCCGCGAAGCTGATGCCGCGTTCGGTCAGCTCGCGCAGCACTTCAGAACGGGTATCGGGATTGGCCCAGGCCGATTGCAGTGCCTCGCGCGTGGGATAAAGCGTGCGCACAGCGCGGCCGGAATAGTCGGTGTACTTCACCACCTGCAGCTTTTTGCCATCGGTGTCGAGGTCATAGACCAAGTGGCCGATGACTTCGACTTCGCCGCCGTCGATGTAGAACTTGCGCGGCTCGACAGGTGGCTCGGTGATGATGATGCCGGTGTCTGGTCCGATCTGCTCTTCGGGCAGTTCGTACTCCACCGGTACTTCTTCCTGCGGCGCTTCAACCTCGGCCTCAGTGATGCCCACCTGTTCCCCGGCTTCATCGATGATCACTTCCTCAATACGCGCCGGATCACCATCAAAGTCCGGATCGGCAAAGTGGCTGGTGGCCGTGCCGGTGAAATCGATGATGTTGAAGTATTCCTTGCCATAGTCCACCTTCAGCCGCGTACCACGGCCGACGATCTGCTTGAACTCGGAGCGGGAACCCACAACGCGCGCAAGCACCACGTTCTTGACCATCTCGGCATCCACGCCGGTGGTCAGCAATTGAGAAGTGGTGAGGATGACGGGCGTGGGCTTGTCCACGTCCTGAAAGTGGGACAGATGGGTGAGGCCGATGGCACCTTCATCGGCCGTCACACGGCAAACGTAATCGGGGTACTGCTTGACGAGGTCGCTGTTCAGGTTAAGCAATTCCTGGCGCATCTCGGCCGCGTGTTCCTGGTCGACGCAGAAAATCAGGGACTTGGCAAAGCGGTCGGTGCCCTTGAGCAGGTCGGTCAGATGCCTCGCCATCGCCCTTGTGCGGGAACGAAGGGCCACGACACGCTCGAAATCCTTGGTCTGATACTCGTCGTCGGGCACTTCGCGGCCATAACGATCCAACTCATCCTTGCTGGGTCGCCAGCCTGCAGCGTCGACCGTTGTGATGACGCGATGCACGCGGTATGGGGCCAGGAACCCATCTTCGATGCCTTGGCGCAGGCTGTAGGTGTAGACCGGGTTGCCGAAGTATTCGTAGCTGTCGCGAGACTCTTCGCGCAGCGGCGTGGCTGTCATGCCGAACTGAACTGCAGGCTCGAAATAGTCCAGCACCGCGCGCCAGGCACTTTCGTCACGGCTGGAGCCCCGATGGCATTCATCGATGATGATGAGGTCGAAAAAGTCAGGACGGTACTGACGGAACACATCGGCGCTGGCGGTGGTCAGCGCCTGATAGATGCCGAAATACATATCCCGGCTTTGGCTGGTGTCGCCACCGGCGATCTTGTGCCGAGCGTCGCCAAAGGGTGCGAACATCTTGGCCATCGGGTCGTCCACCAGGATGTTGCGATCAGCCAGAAACAGGATCTTGGGGCGGCGGTACTCCCCAGTCCGGTTCCAGCGGCTGTTCCACAACTTCCAGCAGATCTGGAAAGCGACGCAGGTCTTGCCGGTGCCAGTGGCCAGGGTGGCCAGGATGCGTTTCTGCCCGAGCAAGATTGCTTCGATCACCCGATTGATGGCGATCTGCTGGTAATAGCGCGGCACCTTGCCAGAGATCAGGTTGAACGGCTCCAGCACATGCGCAGCGGCGTCTTGGGGCAGATGGGTGGCGGCTGAAAGGCGGGTAAACAGTTCATCAGGCGTGGCATAGCGATCCACCTCGCGCTCGGTGCCGGTGGTGTAGTCGATCTCGATGATGCGGTGGCCATTGGTCGCGTACGCGAACTTGAGACCGAGAATCTCAGCGTACTCGCGCGCCTGCTGCACACCGGTTTCAGCTGGGAGACCAATCTCCTTGGCCTCCACCACAGCCAGGGGATAGTCACGCCGGTGGTACAGCAAGTAGTCGGCCCGCTTCTGTTTGCCGCGCCGCACCTTGCCCCCGGCCACGATGATGCGACCGTTGGTAAAAGTGCGCTGCTCGCCAATGGCGTGTGGAGCAGTGCCCCAGCCAGCCTCGACCAATCGGGGGGTCACGAACTCGCGGCAGGTGTCTGCTTCGGTGATCACGCCATCTCTCATTGACTCCCCCTTCATATTCGTCCTTCAATCAATCAGGATCTTGAAACTGGTCGCCAGCGCCATCGGCTCGATTTCGCGTACGTTCTTCTTCAGTGCCACCAACCCATAGCTTTCCATCATCCGCAACGTGCGTGAAAGATTCGGTACTTGGCGCCCAGTGAGCTCCGCCAACTCGGTCAACGACTTGGGCCGCTTGTCACGGATGAGGCGCAGCAGGGATTGGTTGTCCTCCGACAGCACCGCAGCCATGGTGGCCATCGACGGAAACCAGACCGACGGAATATCTTTTTGAGCAACTGCCCGCTGCGATTCACCAGGGCGACGAATACCGACAATGCAGCGCTTCATATCGGATGTCCTGATCGGCATGACATAAGGCTTTCATCTTATCAATGTGGCACAACTGCAGCCAGCTTTGATGGACAAAAGCTTGGCGACCTGATTGTTCAGCGC
Organism: Acidovorax sp. MR-S7; assembly: GCF_000400995.2. Classification (GTDB taxonomy): domain Bacteria; phylum Pseudomonadota; class Gammaproteobacteria; order Burkholderiales; family Burkholderiaceae_C; genus MR-S7. The sequence goes on from NZ_DF238891.1 coordinate 136,134, forward strand.
GTGAATGGTGGCGTCGTCCACCGACCAATCAGCCCCGCGACGAACACCAGGACCACCGCTCTCGATATCGACCTTCGGCGCCTACCGAGGATCCTCGACAAGATCGAGGCCCCGCGAGAACTGGCCGACGACCATTTTGGCAGCGGCCAAGAGGTCATCCACCGGGACCAAATCGCTGACCTCAGTCAGCTCCAAGCGTTGGGATAAGCAGCAAGCGATCTACTACGGTCAGGGCAATTGAGGGAAGGCGATGAAGGACGTGCTTCGGGCGTTTGCGAGATTCAAAGACCGCTTGCATCAGTTAGCGTGAGTTTGGCTCGCCCAGGCGACAGACCGCAATCGCTGCAAACTGACCGTCCAGAGCGGCAGGCTAAAGCCAAAAGCGCAGCGGCATGGCCAAGCTGACATGTCACCCTATATCGGTCATCCGCATCAAGCTCATGGCTATGCGCCCCGGATTGCCCTTGGCCTTCTCCTGCTCCAACGCATTGACCAGATCCACCGTCGAGTAAAACCGCACACGTTTGGAATGGTGCGTCAGTCCATTAATTCCCAGCGCAGTTGCCAAGTGGGTTTTGCCGGTACCAGGACCACCAATCAGGACCACGTTCTGAGCGTCTTCAGTGAAGCTCAGGTCCGCCAATTTCTTGATCAGCACCTTATCCACGGGGGATGCCTCGAAGTCGAAGCCAGCGAGGTCTCGGTGAATCGGGAAGCGTGCCGCCTTCATCTGATGGGCGATGGATCGCATATGCCGATCCACGTCCTCCGCTTGAAGCAGGTGCTCGATCAGCCAGCGCGAGCTCTGAATCGTGGAGCCGCCATCCTGTTCCATAAGGTCAGCCCAGGCGCTGGCCATGCCATTCAAGCGCAGGGCCTTGAGCTCGCTTTGCACATCGCGTTTGGATTCAGACATGAATGGCCCCTTGGTTATCGTTGTGGATGGGGCGCAAACGGTCGTAGCGTGCGGTATCTGCCAGAGGGAGATTGGTCAGTTGCAAGGTGGTTTTGGCATGCTCCGGCCTGGGTGGCGCGTTCAGCCTGGCCAGCACATTGCGCACATGCTCAGCACTGACACTTCCGTTGGGCGTGGCACCTTCAAGGACAAGATCAACCGCCACCAGTACTGCGTCCAAGCCCGCCTGCGGCACGCTGGCCAGCACCTGTGCCATGGTGCGGTCACCGCCTGGGTGCCTCAGAAGAGATTTGCGCAAGCGCTGCAAGGGCTCGGGCAAGTCCAGGAACGGTGCGCCGTTGCGCAGGGCTCCAGGCTTGCGCTGCACCAGTTCAATCTAGTGCTGCCAGTCATAGGTGACTTGGCCACTGCCCGGCGTGCGGGCGTGGCTGGCGATGATGGTTTGCGCGCAAGCAATGTCCACCCGATTGGGGTACAGGCGCGTGCTCACTAGGTGCCCCGCCCATTCGCAAGGAACGGAGTAGCGGTTGCGCGCCACCGCCACCAGGCAGGTGCTGCTCACCCGCGCGGGCTTCTCCACATACCCATCAAACAGCACAGGCATGGACATGAGGTGGGGGCGCTCTAACTCCAGCATCTCTGCCACCGTGAACTGCTTGTGGATCGGATGCACGGTGTCTGCCCACACCGAACGACACCGCTCGCCCAGCCATGCATTGAGTTCCGCAAACGATCCGAAGCGCCTGCTGGCGGCCTCGATCCAGATTCGCCTGCGACTGTCCTGCACGTTCTTCTCCACCACCCCTTTCTCCCAGCCCGAGGCGACGTTGCAGAAGTCCGGATCAAACAGGTAGTGGCTGCACATGGCCGAGAAGCGCGCATTGTCGTCTGCTTGAGCGTTTATCACCGAAAGCTCGGATTCAGCTTCATCAAGACGTCCGAGGGCGGCGAGCGCATAGGCACGGTTGCCCCGGAGCGACAGGTCGCTCGCATCAGCGGTGAGCCCCTTATCCGCAGCCCCTAGTGCCTTCTCGAACGTCCCCAGAGCGCCGCAGACGAATGATTGCAGTGTCCTTGGCCGACTTGAGAAGGGCTCCTCCTCACTCCAGCACTCCGTCAGCTCGGATGCGGCTTCAAAATCGGTCTGCATCAGCGCTCGCAGCGCGCGGCCTTCAAACACCCCGTTCGGCGCTCGGCGCAGTAGGGCTTCGTCGACCTCAATTCCCAGGAATTCTTGATTCGTGATGGCTTGAGCCAACACGTTGTCGTTAGGGTGTTCAAGGGCGAGCCTGAACAGCTTGCGTGCCTCCTTGAACTTTCCATTCCAAAGCTCTGCGCCTCCAATTGCGCCGGCGAGCTCGCTCACATCGCGTGGGTTGAACACTTTCGAGTTCAGCGCACGTTGTGCTTTGCGCAGTTGCACGGACGGGGCCCCAGCTGCTTGCGCGGTTGCAATCTCCGATGCCATCAGCCAAGGGTCCACGGAGGCTTTCGGGATTCTTCGGATGAAGGCGTGCGCTCTGTCCTCTTCTCCAACATGCATCCAGAACCGTATGAGCGCCCGAATGACGTGGACTGACTCAGGTGAAACTTGATGGGCAGCCAACAAAGCGCGATGAGCCGCCTTACGCTTTCCCTGGGCAAGATGATGTTGAGCCAGGTCGACCAGCGCGATGACATCGTTTGGCGTGTGCCGCAGAAGAGCGCGCAGGGCGTGCACATCTGTGGCGGATGGAGAGTTCTTCCATACGGCGTCTGTGCTACTGCCGGCGTTGATGATTTCTCGAGCCACAAGCTGCATGGCTGGTGTCGCATCGGGTAGAACAGCTTGGTCAGCGCCTCGTCGCTGGGGAACGAGCCCCGGATCTTGGTCAGCTTCCTCAGGCTCATG
>NZ_DF238892.1 GCF_000400995.2 Acidovorax sp. MR-S7
CCAGGCTCATTTGCTTCATGTCGGCAATGTCTCACATCACGCGGGTGGCGGCAGGGTTGTGCAGACCTTCCCTAGGTATCAGGGTGCTGGCGCTGGATGCGCAGACTTACGAAGACATGGCTCAGGTACTGGAGACTCTCGCCGTTCTGCTCGGCCGGCCTGGCTCGGGCATACGGTTATGGCGGCGGACGAGCGAGCAACTGGCCATGCTGCAGCGCCAGATCCCGCCAAAGTGGCAGGGCAAAAAGGTGTATTTCGAACTGCACGGCGGCACATCTGCCACGGCCGCTGGCGAGGCATCGTTCATAGGCCAGACGCTGCAAGGCCTGGGCTTGGTGAATATTGCGGGGCGAGACCTGCCCATGTACCCCCGGCTCAATCCGGAATACGTGGTGCGCGCCAATCCCGATCTGATCATCACCATGGCAGAGACTGCCATACCGCCGTCAAACCGCCAGGGCTGGAATCGCATTGCGGCACTGAGGAACAACGGCCATTGCCGCATACCGAATGACGAATACGACATCCTGGTGCGCCCGGGCCCGCGCATCGACGAAGCGGCGAGGTTGATCGTGCAGTGCTTGCAACGGCTGGCGCTACCGAATGCTGCCATGTCAAAACAATAGCCGCCCACCCCCCTTGTCCGAGCCTCATCCATTGGCGGTGATCCGCACCGCACCCGGCCAAGCCTGCACCAAACGCTGTGCTCCGCCGAATACACGGTGGCTGGCGCGCGCCGGAACCTCTCCATCGACCAGCACATGACGCAACCGCAGTGGAGGGGGCTGCCTGACCAGCGACAGCACGTCAGGGCTGCGGAAGTCACTGAGCACCCAAAGGGTCTTGCGCTCCTCGGCCCGCCTGGACATCAGCGCCCAGGCCGCATGCAGCGCCTGGGCCAGTGGGGTCCCGCCACCACCAGGCAGCGGCTCGATCAGATCGGCATTCCATTGCGGCGCGCGACGCGGCGGCAGACGCCATTGGACTTGCCCCGCGCCAAAGCACAGCAGCGCGACCGGCGTGCGTTGCACGTAGGCCCAGCGCATCCATTGCAGCAGCAGGCCCTTGGCCTGGGCGAAGGCGCCACTCTCGCGCATCGAGCCCGAACAGTCGAGTGCGAACACATGCAGCGAATGAAGTTGGCCGAAATGCTGGCGCCAGCGCAAATGCGCGGGCGCGAGCGGCCGGCTGCGCCGCTCGCGCAGCGTGGCGGGCCAGTCAAGCGTGGCGCCGGGGAAGCGCTGCGCCTTGACTTGCGCATGGCTTGCGAGTCCGTTCCCCATCAAGAACGCTGCGTCCTGTTGCCCCCGGCCGGGGCGGTGCGCCGCTGGCGTCAGCGCTGCGGGCCGGGGGCGCGGGCTTTTTTTGCGGCCAGTGCCTCCAGGGCAGCCAGCGCCAATGCGTCGGCCCGCTGTGCATCCACCGGAGCGCTGGCCACGGGCTGAGGTTCGCCCCAATCAAGGGGCGGCTGTTCCTGGCTATGCGTGGCGGCATTGTTCTGATGAAAGTTGGCCGTACTGCTGGAGCGCGCCTGGGGCCCAGGCACAGGCGCGGAGGATGGAGAGGGTGCCGATGCGGGAGCAGGCGGAGCTTGGCGTTGAGGCTCCCCGGCGCGGTGCAGCAGCACCAAGGGCGCGACCTCGGCCACATGGTGCTCCGTGATCGCGTCGCAGCCCTCCCACGCGGCCAGCGCGCGCGCCGCACGCAGCATCACAAGGTCGGCGCGCAGGCCGTCCACCTGCGCTTCTATGCATTGACGCGCCACTTCCTCGTGCACGGCATCGCTCCAGAGCAGTTGGCCGGCATCGGCACAGCGCGTACGCGCCTGTCGCAGGCGTTCGGCGATACGGGCTTGCTCCTGCGCATGGTCTTGCAGAAAACCCGCAGGTTCGAGGTCGAAGCGCAGCCGCGCCTTGACGATGGCGCTGCGCAATCGCGGGTCCTGCGCATTGGCAAGCTGCACGCACAAACCCAGCCGGTCCAGCAGTTGCGGCCGCAGCGTGCCCTCCTCGGGGTTCATGGTGCCGATCAGCACGAAGCGCGCCGCGTGGCTGTGCGAGATGCCGTCGCGCTCCACGCGGTTGACGCCCGATGCGGCCACGTCGAGCAGCACATCGACGATGGCGTCGGGCAGCAGGTTGATTTCATCGACGTAGAGCACGCCGCCGTGCGCCTTGGCCAGCAGGCCGGGCGCGAAGGCCACCTCGCTGCCCGCCAGCGCTTTCGAGAGGTCGAGGCTGCCGACCACGTGCTCGATGGACGCGCCCAGCGGCAGCGTGACGAAGGGCGCAGGCGCCAGCACGTCGGCCAGCGCGCGCGCCGCCGTCGATTTGGCCGTGCCGCGCGGGCCCTGGATCAGCACGCCGCCCAGCGCGGGCTCGATGGCGGCCAGTAGCAGCGCCTGCACCAGTTGCGGCTGGCCTTGAATCGCCGATAGCGGAAATGTCGGGGTCATTGCGGCGCGCGTCCTTCCATGAATTCTTCCTGCGCGAGCATCTGCGCGAGCAGCGCGTCATGCAGATCGCCGGGCTGCTCCCACATGCCCCGGTCGATGGCTTCGAGCAGCCGGCCCACGATGTCGCCCAGCGCCTGCGGGTTGTGCTCGCGCAGGAACTGGCGCACGGCCTCGTCCTGCACATAGGCTTGCGTGACCAGCGCGTAGTGCGTGTCGGAGACGAGCTGCGTGGTCGCGTCGAAGCCGAACAGGTAGTCCACCGTGGCTGCCATCTCGAATGCGCCCTTGTAGCCGTGGCGCATGGCGCCGGCAATCCACTTGGGGTTGGTGACGCGGGCGCGCACCACGCGGCCGATCTCCTCGGCCAGCGAGCGGATCTTGGCGGACTGCGGGTTGCCGTGGTCGCCGTGGTAAATGGCGGGCTCGCCACCGCCCAGGTGACGCACGGCGGCGGCCATGCCGCCCTGGTGCTGGTAGTACTCGCTGGAGTCGAGCAGGTCGTGCTCGCGGCTGTCCTGGTTCTGCAGCACCACGTCGAGCGCCTGCATGCGGCGCTCCAGCGCCTGGCGCGCGGGCACGCCGTCGGCCTGCTGGCCGTAGGCGAACGCGCCCCAGTGCAGGTAATGGCGCGCAAAGTCGCCCGCGTCGCTCCATTGGCCCGAGCGCAGCAGGTCGTGCATGTTGGCGCCGTAGCTGCCTGCGGGCGCGCCGAACACGCGCCACAGCGCCTGTTCATGGGCTTGGGCGCCGTCCATGCCCTGCTCCACCCACGCGGCGGCATCGCGCAGCACGCGCGCACGGATGGGGTTGTCCTCGGCGTCCTCGTCCTGCTCGGCCACGGCGCGCACGGCGGCGTCGAACATCTGCACCACGCCCGGGAAGGCATCGCGGAAGAAGCCGCTGATGCGCAGCGTCACGTCCACGCGCGGGCGGTGCAGGCCCACGCGCGGGATGACCTCGAAGTCCACCACGCGCTGGCTGCCCGGTGCCCATTTGGGGCGCACTCCAATCAGCGCGAACGCCTGCGCGATGTCGTCCCCGCCCGTGCGCATGGTGGCCGTGCCCCAGACCGAGAGGCCGATGGCCGCCGGGTATTCGCCGTGCTCCTGCAGATAGCGCGCGATCAGCCGCTCGCTGGCCTGCTGGCCCAGCGCCCAGGCGGTCTGCGTGGGAATCGCGCGCGTATCGACGGTGTAGAAATTGCGCCCCGTGGGCAAGGTGTCGCAGCGCCCGCGCGAGGGCGAGCCGCTGGGCCCCGGCGGCACGAAGCGGCCTTGCAGCGCGCGCGAGAACTGTCGCAGTTCCTCGCTGCCGCAGGCGTCGAGCGCGGGGGCGATCTGTGCGTGGATGCGGTGCAGGGCCTGCCGTGTCTGCGGCCAGTCCCGGGCGGTCTCGGGCCGGGCCAGCACTTGCAAGGCCAGCAGTTCCAGCCGCTCGCGCGTGTCGCCGCCGTGGCGCCAGGGGCCGGGGTCGAGTTCGGCCAGCACCTGCGGGCGCGGCCCGGTCCAAGCGACGGCCGCGTCCATGTCCAGCGGGTTCCAGTCGCAGCCGGGCAGCAGGTCGGCAGCCAGCGCGTTCAGCAGGCCCTGCTCGCCCGCCGCCGGGTAGCGCGTCAGGGCGAGCAGCGTGGAGTCGCGCAGGCTGCCCTCGGGCGAGCGGCCAAAGATGTGCAGGCCGTCGCGTATCTGGGTTTCTTTAAGCTCGCACAGATAGGCGTCGATGCGCTCCAGGACTTGATCGTCCTGCGCGGCGTCCACGCCCAGTTCGCTCAGCAAATCCTGGCATTTCGCGCAGTCCAGTATCTGACAGCGCAGCAGCACGGCACGGCGCTGATCGACGAGCAGCGCGTCGTAGTACTCATCCACCAGCCGCTCCAGCTCCTGCATGGGGCCGCGGTTCTCGGCGCGCGTGAGCGGCGGCATCAGGTGGTCGATGATGACGGCCTGGCTGCGGCGCTTGGCCTGAGCGCCCTCGCCGGGGTCGTTGACGATGAACGGATAGACGTGTGGCAGCGGCCCCAGGATGGCGTCGGGCCAGCAGTGTTGCGACAGCGCCAAGCTTTTGCCGGGCAGCCATTCGAGGTTGCCGTGCTTGCCCACATGCACGATGGCATCGACGGCGAAGCTGTCGCGCAGCCAGAAGTAGAAGGCCAGGTAGTAGTGCGGCGGCACCAGCTCGGCGTCGTGGTATTGGGCGTAGCCGTTGCGGCCATCGAGCGAGCGTGCGGGCTGTATGCCGACGAAGACGTTGCCGAGTTGCAGCCCGGCCACCATGAACCAGCCATCGCGCAGCATGGGGTCTTGCTCGGGTGTGCCCCACTGGGCGGTGATTGCGTCGGCCATGCCCTCGGGCAGTTGCGCCAGCCGCTCGCTATAGGCGTGCAGCGAATAGCCCTGCTGTGCACGGCGCAGTGGCCATTTTGCCGGGTCATTGGCAATGCCCTGCTGCAAGCGCTCCATCAGCGCCTGGCCGCTGGCGGGGCGCTCTGCTGCATCGCCCAGGCTCCAGCCGTCGCGCTCCAGTTGCGCCAGCAGCGCGATCACGGATTCGGGCGTATCCAGCCCTACCCCGCTGCCCATGCGCGCCTCGCTGCCGGGGTAGTTGGCGAGCACCAGCGCGGCGCGCTTGGCGGCGGCGCTCTTGCTGCGCAGCGCGCACCAGCGCCGCGCCAGCTCCGCGATCCATGCCACGCGGTCGGGCTCAGGCTGGTAGGCCACCACGTCGGTCTGCGTGAGCTCGCAGCGGTGCGCCAGGCCCTTGAAGCTCATGGCGCGCGTCATGATGCGGCCGTCCATCTCGGGCAGCACCACCTGCATGGCGATGTCGCGCGGGCGCAGGCCCTGGGCGTCGGCCAGCCAGTCGTCGCGGTTGGCACCGCTGGCGATCACCTGGAGCACGGGCACGTCGCCCGCCAGCGCATCCGTATCGCCGCCGCCGCGCGCGTGCTCGCCCAGCGCGGCGAAGGCCGTGGTGTTGAGGATGAGTTGTACGTTGTGCGCCACGCACAGCGCGCGCAACGTTTCCAGGCACAGCGCGTCTTTGAGCGATTCGAGCGCCAACGGCAGCGGGTTCAGGCCCTCGGCGAGAAGCGCCCCGGCCATGGCGTCGAAGGCATCGGTGTTGGCGGCCAGCAGGTGCGAGCGGTAGAACACCAGCATCACCACGGGCGCGCCGGGCTTCCAGCGCGCCTGCAAATCGTCGAGGCCGGGAACGCGGCCCGGCGCATCGCCCATCCAGGCCAGCGGCACATGCACGGCCACGGGCGGCAGCACGCGCACCGGCGCGCCCTCCACGGCACGGCCCAGCCCCCAGGCTGCGCCCATGCGCAGGAATTCGCGCGCATTGCCCAGGCCCCCGGCGCGCAGGTATTGCCACAGCGCGCGGCTGTGCTCGGGCGCCAGCGTGCCCTTGACCAGCAGTTCGGCATCTTCCTGGCTGTCGCCCGAGAACATCGCCAGCTTCTGCCCCTGCTGCTGCGCGAGCTTGCGCAGTTGCTCCATGCCATAGGGCCAGGCCGACTCCGCGCCCAGGTGATCGACGATGACCAGCCTGGCGTGTTGCAGCACTTCGTCGATGTACAGGTCGAGCGACGCGCTCTGGCGCAGGTGCAGCAGGTTCGCTAATCGCAGCGTGGGCGCATCGGGCTCGGCCTGCTGCCACAGCCGGTAGGCATCGGCCAGCAGCGACAGCGTGGTGTCGGCGGAACTGAGCACCACCATGTCGGCGGGCGTCTGGTCGAGCCGGGTGACGATGCTCTCGTCTTCGACAAAGCCGCCAGGGCGGGTGCTGAGTAGGTGCATGCTTCAAAAATGGTAGCTACTTGCGCTTGATGGATAAGCGCTAGAGGCCAATTTGACCTTAAATTTCCGCACCCGCCAGCGCTGCGCGCAGCACCGCCGCGTCAAGGTGCTGGCCGATGAACACCAGCCGCGTGGCCTGCGCCTCGCCGTCCTTCCAGGCGCGGTCGAAGTAGGCGTCGAAGCGCCGCCCCACGCCCTGCACCAGCAGGCGCATCTTCTTGCCCGGCAGCGCGGCGAAGCCCTTGACGCGCAGCACGGCGTGCTGCTGCACGATGGCTTGCAGCGCCTGCATCAGGCGCTCCTTGTCCACCGCGCCCAGGTCGATGTGCAGCGAGTCGAAGGCGTCGTGGTCGTGGTCTTCATCGTGGTCGTGGTTGGAGTGGCGCTCGTCGATGTGCGCCTCTGCCGCGCGGTGCTGGCCCAGCAGCACGGCCAGGGGCACGCTGCCTTGCACGGCCTCGACCATCTTGACGGCGGCGGGCACTTCTTCAGCGACGAGGGCGCGCACCTGGGCCAGTTCTTCGAGGCTGACCAAGTCGGCCTTGGACAGCACGACCAGGTCGGCGGCGGAAAGCTGGTCTTCAAACAGTTCGTGCAAGTCGGCCTCGTGGTCGAGGTTGGGGTCGGCCTGGCGCTGTTCATCAACGGCATGCGGGTCGTGCGCGAACTGGCCTGCGGCGGCGGCGGGAGTGTCCACCATGGTGACGACCGAGTCCACGGTGAAGACGCTCGTGATCTCGGGCCACTGGAAGGCCTGCACCAGCGGCTTGGGCAGGGCCAGGCCGCTGGTCTCGATCAGCAACACGTCGATGGCGTCGCGGCGCTCGGCCAGCACCTTCATCACGGGGAAGAATTCCTCCTGCACGGTGCAGCACATGCAGCCGTTGGCCAGCTCGTAGATCTGGCCCTCGGGCGCGTCGGCGCCGCCTTCTTCCTTGCAGCCGATGGCGCAGGTCTTGAGGATTTCGCCGTCGATGCCCAGCTCGCCGAACTCGTTGACGATGACGGCCACGCGCAGGCCTTTGGCCTGTTCGAGGATGTGGCGCATCAGCGTGGTCTTGCCGCTGCCCAGGAAGCCGGTGACGATGGTGGCGGGGATCTTGGTGGTTTGCATGGATCGGGCTCCGAGAAAGAAGAAACTCAAAAATCAGGGCAAGGCCTTCGGGCCGTGGACGCGCAGCGCCTCATCCACCAGGCCATGCAGCACGTGCTGCGTGAGCACCCGCCCCATATCGGCCTCGGCCAATGGGCCGTACCACACACCTTCGGGGTAGACGATCATGAGCGGACCATGGTTGCAGGGGTGCTGGCAACTGGTCTGCAGCAGCATCACGCGCTTCTTGAGGGCCGGCGTCTCGCGCACCGTCTGCGCGAGCTGCGGCCACTGCTGCACGGCGCCCTTGGCCGCGCAGCGCGGGCCCATGCACCACAGCACGTGGTGCCGATGCTCGGGCACGCTGGACCAGCCCACAGGGTCGCGCTCCCAGGCGTCTTCTCCGGTCACGGCGGCCACGTCCGGCAGCGCCAGCGAGCGCCGCACCGTGCAGGCCAGCATCTCGGGCAGTTGCGGCGTCTGCAGCAGCGGGTCGGCGAAGACGAGCCGGGGGCCATCGGCGCGGCCCGCGCGCCAACGCATGACCAGCTTGTGCAGCCAGCGGCGCAGCGGCGGCTCGTCGGGCGACATGACGGGGACGATGACGACGGTGCGGGCAGCGGCGCAGGCGTCGAGCGCCTCGGGCAGCGAGGGGTGCAGACGGTCGGCGAACGCAGGCTGCACCCGCGTCGGCGCGCTGCCCTGGGCGGCCAGCGCCTCGTGCACGCGCTCGGCCAGTTGCGCCAGATCGCTGGCGGCGGCCGAGTAGACGCCGCCCCGGGCCAGGAGGATGACGGCGATCGGCGCAAGCTCAGTCATCGCGGCCCAGCGCAGGCATGACTTCGCGCGCGAACAGCTCCATGCCTTGCAGCGCCTGTTCGTTGTTCCACAGGCCATTGCCGTTGAAGACGCAGCGCAACTGCGCGATGCCCGTGCGCGCCCGCAGCGCGGCGATCTGCGCATGGCACTGCTCGGGCGTGCCCCAGACGAACTGCTCGGCCAGCACCTTAGCCACATCGATCGGCGGCACCTCGGATGCGGGCACGCCGCGCTTGCCCGCGAAGAAGACGCGGCGCGCATGCAGCTTGTCCCACAGCGTGCCGAGTTGTTCCTGCACAGCTTGCGCACTGGCGCCGATGCACACGTAGCGTGCCAGCGACGAGCGCGCGCGCAAGGCCGTGCCGCCCTGCCCCAGCGAAAGCGCCGCGTGGTCCAGGCGTTCGAGCTGCGTGGTCTCGGGCGGCTCCAGGCTGAGCAGCAGGGGGAAATCCTCCTGCACCGCGAACGCGATGGATTCGGGCGTCGAGGCTGCGACGTAGATCGGCGGATGCGGGCGCTGCACGGGCGGCATGCCCAGCGTGCGCGGTGCGAAGCGCCACGGACCCTCGCGCGCCTCGACGGTATCGCCGCGCAAAGCGTCGCGCAGGATGCGCGCGCCCTGCTCGAAGCGCTCGCGCGTGGACTGCGGGTCAATCTCCAGGCACTCCAGCGAATCCGGCTCGGTGCCCCGGCCGATGCCCACGTCCAGCCGGCCGCCGCTCTGGCAGTCCACCTGCGCGATCTCCTCGGCCAGCACCAGCGGGTGGTGCAGCGGTAGCACCAGCACCGACGTGCCCACGCGCAGCCGCTCGGTACGCGCCAGCAGCGCGGCGGCGAGCAGCAGCGGCGACGGGTAAGGCCACGGCGCGCGCGGCACACGGAATTCACTGAACCACACGCCGTGGTAGCCCAGGCGGTCGGCGCGCTCGAAGAGCGAGAAAAAAGCCTGGCTGTCGCCGGCCGTGGCCTCGCGCGTCCAGCCTGCAAGGTCAATGCGCACCAGCGCCCTCCTCCATGGCCTTGCGCCGCGCGCGCAGCAGGGTCTGCGGCGGGATGGCGATGCGCTCGAAACGCACGCCGAACACGTCGTCGAGCGCCGCGTGGTGCAGCAGATCGCCCGGCGTGCCGTCCAGCGCGATGCGGCCCTCGTGCATGACGACCACGCGGTCGAAGCACTCGAAGGCCAGGTCCAGGTCGTGCATGACCACGACCACCAGCCGCTCGCGCCCACGCGCCGCGAGCGATTCCACCAGCGCCAGCCGGTGCTGCACGTCGAGCGCGGCGCCGGGCTCGTCGGCCAGCAGTGCGGGCGGGTCGGTGGCCAGCACCGCGGCGAGCATGCCGCGCGCGCGTTCGCCGCCCGAGAGCGTGCTCCAGCGCCTGGCGGCGAAGGCCTGCAGGCCCGCGCCCTCCAGCACCTGCGCGGCGCTCGCGCGGCCCTGCACGCGCATGGCCACGAGGTCGGCCAGCGTCACGTCCCAATACGGGTCGAAGCGCTGCGGCATGTAGCCGATGCGCCGCGCGCGCTCGGGCACGCCGAGCGCGGCCAGGGGCTGGCCCTGCCAGAGCACCTCGCCCGCGCTGGGCGCGGCCTGCCCGGCCAGCAGGTGGAGCAGGCTGGATTTGCCCGCGCCGTTGGGCCCGATCAGCGCCACCGCGCCGCAGGCGGGCAGGCCAAGCGAAACGCCATCGACCAGCGTGCGGTTCTGCCGCGCCAGGGTCAGGCCGCGCGCGGCCAGCATGGACTGCGCCATCATGCGCGGCCCCCCTGCGCGCGCAGGCGGCGCGCGAGCAGCACGATGAAGAACGGCCCGCCCGCCACGGCGGTGATGAGGCCCAGCGGCACTTCGGCCGGCGGCAGCACGCTGCGTGCGATGGCATCGGCCACCGTCACCACGATGGCGCCTGCCAGGGCGCTTGCGGGCAGCACGCTGCGGTGCCGCGTGCCCACGAACCAGCGCGCGATGTGCGGCGCTGCCAGCCCCACGAAGGCCACCAGCCCGCCATACGCCACGGCGGCCGCGACCACCAGCGAGCCCAGCAGCACCGCGCGCGGCACGAAGCGCTTCACGTCCAGGCCGAAGCCCTGGGCCGTCGCGTCGCCCAGCCCGAGCAGGTCGAGCCCGCGCGCGGCGGCCTGCGTGACCGCCAGGCACGCGAGCGTGATCAGCGCTAGCACGGCGAAGCCCTTCCAGGTGGGTGTCTGTATGCCGCCCAGCACCCAGCTCATGACGACCTGCAGGCTCACGGTTTCGTCCGACAGCGCCAGCATCAGGAAGGAGCGGATGGCGCCGAGCATCGCCGCCATGGCCACGCCGGCCAGCAGCATGCCCGGCGCGTCGAGCGCGCCCGCCACGCGCGCCACGGCCAGCACCAGCACCGTGGCGCCCCAGGCACCGCAGAACGCGAGCAGCGGCAGCAGCCACGATTGCGGCAGCCCCAGCGGCACCAGCAGGGCCACGGTCGCGCCCAGCGCCGCGCCGCCCGAGGCGCCCAGCAGGTAGGGCTCGGCCAGCGGGTTGCGGAACACGCCCTGGAACACCGCCCCCGACAGCCCCAGCAGCGCGCCCACGCAGGCGGCGGCCAGCACGCGCGGCAGCCGCCATTCCCACAGCAGGCGGCTGCGCAGCGTGTCGCTGTCGGTGAACGCGCGCCAGATCTCGGCGGGTGTGGCCCACTGGTGGCCCGCGCAGGCGCCCAACAGCAGGCACAGCGCCAGCACGGCAAGGGCCGGGAGCCAGACTGCGTTGTGCCGCATCAGCCTTGTCTCCCGCGTATCCATTGGGCCAGCGTCTCGATGCCGTCGAACGTGCGCGGCCCGGGGATCAGGAACTCCGAGCGCGATACCGTGATGGCCCGGCGCCACCGCACCGCGCGCATGTCGCGCCAGCCGGGCCTCTGCACCAGGTCGTCCAGCGCAGCCTGGGCACCGGCGAACAGCAGCACGTCGGGGTTGGAGGCCAGCGCCGCCTCGGGCGAAACCTGGGCCAGCGTGCCGATGTCCGGCATCGCGTGCCGCGCGCCCGCGTGCACGATGGCCTCGCCGGTATAGGTTTGCGGCCGTGCCACGAGCAGCATGCCATTGCCCATGCGGCCGGTGACCATCAGCGCGCTGGGCGCGGCGCGGCCCGCCATGCGCGCATCCACGGCGCGCAGGCGCTCTTCCAGCGAAGCGGCCAACGCATCGCCGCGCGCGGGCACGCCTGTCGCCTGCGACACCAGCCGCACGTTGCCGATCACCTCGTCCAGCGTGCGGCTGAGCAGCACCATGATGGGTACGCCGATGCGCTCCATCGGGTCCACGAGCTGGTGCGCGGCTTGGCGCGCGGGCGTGACGATCACCAGGTCGGGCCGGCGCGCCACCACGGCATCCACCGAGAACCCGAGCCGCCCGCCCACCTTGGGCAGGCCGGCGACTTCGGGCGGAAAGCGCGTGTAGTCCTCCACGCCCACGATCCGGTCCGCCAGGCCCAGCGATGCGACCAGCTCCGTGTTCGACGAAAAGATGGTCACGATGCGCCGCGCCAGCGCCGCCAGCGCCACGCTGCGGCCCAGCGCGTCGCGCAGGGCGATGGGCGCCGCGTTCGCAGCGGGCCAATGCGCAGCCACGCCCAGCGCGACACCAGCGCCCACCAGGCTGCGCCGGCTCAGCCGCCGGACATGGCTGCGTCCTGCCTGCAACTGCATCGCCGGCTTCAGAAGTCGGCCTGCAAACCCACCATCCATTCGCGGCCCGGCATGGAGGTGCCGCAACTGCCGTTCTGGAAGAGGGGATTGGCGATGCAGGGCCGCTGGTCCAGTGCAATGAAGATGGGGTGGCGGTTGAGGTTGAAGAGGTTGTTCACGCCGCCGAACAGCTTCACGCTGCGGCTCAGGCGGTAATCCGCACGCATGTTCCACACCGTGAAGGCGCCCTTGCGGTGGATCCAGGTGCTGCTCGGCTCACCCAGGGGAACGAGCAGGTTCTCTTCCGTGTCGTACCACATCGGGCCGCGCAGCAGCGCGGTGAGCTGCATGCTCCAGTCGCCGGCATTGCGGTCCATGCCGCGCGCATAGCGCATGCCGGCGGAGGCTTCGTACTTGTACATGCGCTGCACGCGGTCGGTGTTGGCTGTCGCCGCTGCACCCTTGTCCTTCATCTGGAAGTGGTAGTAGCCGTTGCCGAAAGCCGTCAGGGCGTGCCCGCCCAGCGGCAGGCCGAGCAGCTTGCCCACATCGGCGTTGGCGCTGATTTCGAGACCGCGCGCGACGATGTCCGCGGCATTGTTCGCGTAATCCGACGTATTGGTGGTCGGGCCGCGCGACACAGTGATGATGCGGTCGGAAATCGTGTTCTGGAACAGCGCCGCGTCGAACCTCCATGCGCTTTGCCGGTACGTGGTGCCGATCTCGAACTGGCGGCTCGATTCAGGCTTGAGGTTGGGGTTGCCGAAGATGCGGCCGCCGCCCACCGCCGTGAAATCCGCGGACAGCTCGCTGGCCGTCGGCGCGCGGAAGCCCGTGGACGCACCCGCGCGCAAGCTCCATGCATCGGTCGCCTTCCAGGTCGCGCCTGTCGACCAGGTGAGCTTGTCGTAGTCCCGCGCCGTCGTCACGGCCATGGGCACATTCGGCGTCTGGTCGAAGCGTGTTTCGCCCCATGTTTTGCGTGCGCCCGCACGCAGCGTCAGGCGTTTGTCGAAGAAACTTTGCGCATTTTCGAAATACAGCGCCTTGGTGTGCTCGGTCTGATTGTTGTCGTAGGGCGCGACTTGCCCCGTGGGGCCGCCAGGCATGGGATCGCGCTCACGGTCCGAGCGCAGGCGGTTCTTCTCGTAGTCGAAGCCGAACAGCAGGTCGTTCGTATCCGTGAGCCGCAAACGCGGCTGCAGCCGCAGCCCCGTGGCGTCCAGGGCGCGGTGGTTGTAGTCGCGCGACGTGCCTGGTACGGCATTGACGCCCGACCTGATGACTGGGGAGGCCCAGTTGAATTCATCCACGTCGCGGAAGGTGTAGAGGTGCGCCAGCCAGCTCACGCGCTCACCCGGCAGCGCGCCCTCGTACTTCAGGTCGGCTGACTGGTTATAGCGGTTGTCGCGGCTGTGGATATTCCCCCCCGATCCGCGAAATCCCGCGTTGTAGATGCCATCTGTGCGAGCCTGCAGCTCCACGCGGTGCAGATCAGCGATCTGCCAGCCCAGCGCGCCCGTCGCCCCCCGGCGCTTCCAGCTCGTGTTCTTCATCTCGGAGCCGCCGCTGCCGGAGTGGTAGTCGTCACGCCCGCCGGCACTGGCACCCACGTACCAGTCCCACTTGTCGGTCGCGCCGCCGATCTGCGCGTCGGTGCGCCAGCCACCCCACCCACTGGCCACCACCTGCGCGCGGTTGCGCCCGCCGTCTGCGCCGTTGCGCAGGATGATGTTGATGACACCCCCCATGTTCTGGCTGCCGTACACCACCGAAGCGGGCCCGCGCACGATCTCGATGCGCTGCACGTCGGACAGGCTCAGCTTGGAGAGGTTGGCCGTACCTGCGCGGCGGCCATTGAGCAGCACCAGCACCTGGCCACGGTAGTCGCGCCCCTGCCCGTCCGTCGCAGCGCCGCGCATGTTCAGCGAAGTCTGCGCCGCAGTCCATTCGCTCAGGAACCCGACGGCGTGCTCGGCCAGCAGATCGGTGATCGACCTGGCGGACGAGCGTTCGATGTCTTCCCGGCCGATCGTCTGGGTCGTGGCCGCGATGCGGGAGCGATCCTCGGGACGCGCCGTAGCGGTGACGAACACCTCTTCCAGTGCTTTGGGCTGGCCTATGGAATTGGAACGCTGCTCCTGCGCCATGGCCGAGGTGGCCGCCCAGGCCACAGCGCACAGCACAGCACCACGCTGCAGATGGAATGGAAGGAAGGACCCGAAAGCGTGGCGGCGTACAGCCCGCTGAATATCGATGGAAGGCATGCGATGTTCCTGAGCCACGCTTCGCCCACCCGCGAAGCCACTGGCCGTGTTGTCAAAACACGCCGCGTTCCGCACATTCCACGGGTAGGCCCGGCATGTCACCACGTCCCCGCGTACACCACGAGTCATGCGCAGCCCCTTGCCGGCCAGCCCGGACTGCGCCCTCCCGCGGCGTCCGAAGCGATAACAAAGGCCGGTATCCGGGCTTGCGAAACGCCTGCGCAGTCGTGCTACTGACAAATGCGCAGACTCGGTTCGTCGCCTTCCCACGCCGTATGGAGCGCAGTGACCGCCGTTGGCTCATTGAGCCGGTGGCATGAGAACCGGAGATTTCGCTGACCGTTGCGGGGGCAGCGCAGGAATCGCGAGCCAATGAAGGCCGCTCACCTGCTTCCCGTTTAACCTGGGGAACTGGATGCTTTTGACATCGCAGCCCTATTACAGGCACCTTCGAATCCAAGCGTCCCGTCCAAAACCGGCAGGCTTCGGAAGAATGCTTGGGCGCGATTATCTCGGAAAAACCTGATCTGGTTTCTCGGAAGGCCAACTGCGACAAATTGGTGCAGCACACGTGCAGGAAGCGCTATTCCTCGGGGCTGGGCCATGTCGCACAGGAGCAAACCAGCCTTCGCAACACGGACAGCCATCACTCCAGAAAACTCAAAGCATCCAAAGCAGCCATGCACCCCGTGCCAGCACTGGTGATTGCTTGCCGGTACACATGGTCCTGAACATCGCCGGCTGCGAATACGCCTGGCAGGCTTGTCATGGTTGCCATTCCCCGGTTGCCGGGACGGGTGACGATGTAGCCGTCTTTCATCTCCAACTGGCCCCTGAAGATCTCGGTGTTCGGGTGGTGACCGATCGCGATAAAGCAGCCTTGCAGCGCCAAATCCTCAGACTCGCCAGTCAATACATTCCTGATGCGTACGCCGGTCACCCCGGAGTCGTCACCGAGGACCTCGTCGACAGCGCTGTGCAATCTGAGGGTGATCTTTCCTTCCGCCACCTTTTCATAAACCTTGTCCACGAGGATAGGCTCAGCCCTGAACTTGTCGCGGCGATGGATCAGGGTGACCGACTTCGCGATGTTGGACATATACAGCGCTTCCTCGACCGCCGAGTTCCCGCCACCGACGACGCAGACGTCCTGGCCCTGATAGAAGAATCCATCACAAGTTGCGCAGCCCGAAACCCCGCGTCCCATGTATTGCTGCTCGGACGGCAACCCCAGGTACTTCGCTGAGGCACCCGTTGCCACGATGAGCGCGTCGCACGTGTAAGACCTGCTGGCGCTGGCCAACGCAAAGGGCCGTTTTTGCAAGTCGACCTTGTCGATATGGTCGATCACGATCTGCGTCTTGAACCGTTGTGCGTGCTCCATGAATCGCTTCATCAACTCGGGCCCTCGCACGCCATGAACATCCGCGGGCCAGTTGTCAACGTCTGTGGTCGTCATCAGTTGGCCACCCTCGGCCTGTCCTGTGATGAGCAAGGGCTGAAGATTCGCCCTCGCCGCGTAGACGGCCGCGCTGTAGCCTGCCGGCCCGGATCCCAGGATGATCAATTTCGCATGCGTCATGTCCGCTCAGTCCACCTGGATGTTGGCTTCCTTGACTACCTGCGCCCACCGCTTGTAGTCTGCCTTGTACTGTCGATCAAACTCAGCAGGGGTGTTGCCCGCCGGCTGGAATCCTGCGCGGGCGTAGACCGCACGTACTTCCGGGTCGGCAAGAACCGCTGCGAGTTCCTTTTGCAGCCGATCGACGATGCCGGCCGGAGTCTTGGCCGGAGCAAAGATGCCGTACCAGGACATGACGTCGAAATCGCGCACGCCTTGCTCCATCAGGGTCGGGACCTCAGGCAGGGTGGGAGACCGCTCGCGGCTCGTGATGCCGATGGGTTTCAGCCGCCCTTCCTTCATGAATGCCGCTGCGGTGGGAATGACCGTCACCAGCAGGGGGACCTGTCCGGCCGCGGCGTCCGCCACCGCCTGGCCACCGCCCTTGTAGGCCACATGGGTCAGTTTCACCCCGGTTTTGAGGGCCAGGAGTTCCCCGACCAAGTGATGGGTCGTGCCGCGTCCGGCAGAACCATAGGCCATGCCCCCAGGCATGTTCTTCGTTGCCGTCACCAATTCAGCGAGGGTGTTTTCCTTGACCGACGAGTGGGCAAGCAAAACCAGGGGAGCGTCGGCAAGCTTGGTGACGGCAACGAAATCGTTCAGCGGATCGAACTGCGGCTTGATCAGGTGAGTGGCAGTCACCAAGGATCCATCGAAGCCCATGAGCAGCGTGTACCCATCCGCCGGCGACTTGGCAACGATGGCAGCGCCGATGAAACCCGATGCGCCTGGTTTGTTGTCGACGACGACTGGTTGCCCCAGCCGCTGGCCGAGCTTGTCCGTCAGCGACCGGATGACCAGATCGCCTCCTCCTCCCGGAGCAAACGGCATGACTACGCGAATAGGCCGGTTGGGATAGGAAGGGTCTGCTGCGGCGATGGTGGCGAGCGCGAGGCTGGCAATGGCGCCCAGGCTGCGAATCGAATGGAACTTCATCGTGTCTCCAGTATTTATAGTTCGAAGAAGGTCAGCCCCATACCTTCTCGGGCAGTGGCAGCCCTTGGAGGTCTTCGGGGGTCAGCGGTCCGGCAGCTGCAACGCCATAGTCCTCCAGCATGAGAATGAGCTGGCGCGTGTGCTGCGCTGCGTGGTAGGTAGTGCGGTCCATGACGTTGTGCATGGTGTGCCGGCCGTAATAGGTCGGCACGGTGAACTGCATCGTCTTGTCGGCGCAGCTTTCCCACCACGCAGCAAAGCGGTCGCGCACGCCGAGGCCGAAATCAGCGATCTGCTGCGCGGTCCAGTCTGCAGGAGGGAGGTCATTGAAGCCTTCGAACTCGAGTTCCTTCTGCTCACCAGCCTCCAGCCCCATCTCGGCAACGCGGAAGACGTGGAACGCAGTGTCTGCCGCCGAACGCTTGCGCTCGCGGAAAAACAAGCGGAACTTGTCCTCGGGAAACTGGAGCGTGTAGCGCGCGGCAGCGGCCAAAACGGTGAGCAGCTTCTGTACCAGCACCTCAGGTGGAAGGCGCTCCGCGAGCTGGACATTCAAGCCCAGGAACTTCACCACGTCATCGAACGACTGGCACAGCGTGTACTTGTCTCCCAGCGATACGACCGGCACGCTGCGCGCACCGAGCGCTCGCAATTGCGCCATTCCCTGGGGGTTGCCATGCACATCAATCGACTCGAAATCGATGCCATGCTTGGTGAGGAACTCCTTCGTGCGCAAGCACGATGAGCAGCCCGGCTGCCAGAAGACCTTGATCCTGGTTGACGATGAAGACGCTGTTTCCATGTATGGCCTCGTGAGGTTTGGCGCTGGTTGCGCAGTGATGGGTTGCGCAGATTCTCGAGACCGGGCGACCAGCAGAAAAGCGACATTTTTCGAGCCTGCCATCACGTAAAGTTACGGCTGGAGACCGACCACCACCATGAACCAGATCGACCCTGTCAGCCTGCGGCTTTTCATCCGCGTGGTTGAGACCGGCACCATCGCCGCGGCTGCCGAGGCCGAACACCTGTCTGCCGCAGCCGTGAGCAAGCGTCTGAGCGAATTGGAAACGGTGCTCAGCAGCCAGCTCCTGCAACGCACGAACAAGGGAGTGGAGCCCACGGGAGCCGGCTTGGCCCTGACCAAGCTTGCCCGCTCGGCACTGGCTGAGCTCGATCAAGTGCGGGTGCCATGGAGAGCTTCTCCTCAGGGGTGCGTGGCTTGGTGCGGGTGTGTGCAAGCATGTCGGCCATCACCCAGTTCCTGTCGGAGCCGTTGCGCTCGTTCATGGACGAACATCCCAACGTGCAGGTGCAGCTCGAAGAGAGGCTGAGCCCCATGGTCGTGAAAGCGGTGGCGGAGAACGCGGCCGATGTGGGCATCTTTCTTCCCCTGGTCGCAATGCCGCCCAACCTGGAGCAGCACGGCTACCACTCCGACCGCCTGGCATTGATCACACCCAAGGGCCATCCCCTTTCATTGCGCAAGGCTGTCACCTTGCCCGACCTGCTGGCCCATGACCTGATCGGGCTGCACACGGGCAGCGCGATCAACATCCTGTTGAATCGTGCCGCCCAGGAAGCGCGGCGCGAGGTGAACATCAAGATCCAGGTGACCAGTTTCGACGCGCTTTGCACGATGGTCAGCACCGGCCTCGGCATCGCGCTGCTTCCCGAGAGCATGGCCCGACGCAATGCCAGGACAGTTCCACTGCACATATGCCGTCTCGACGAGCCATGGGCCCGGAGACAGTTCGCCCTGTGCGTCAGAAGTCGGACGACGCTGCCAGCGGCGGCGCAGCTCCTGATGGACCATTTGCTCGCTCCTCTTCAGGCGGGCAGCGAAAAAGAGCGGCAACCCTAGATTTTTCACAAAGTACCTGCCCGCAGGCAAAGCGCGATGACACCAGGTAAAACTTGGGGAAATCAGGAAAAACGAAAATAGCCGCAACCCCATGCCAGAGCGCTTCATGCCTAAAGAACAAGAGAAATTTCCGATGTGGCGGCTTTCGGTTGCCCCCATGATGGACTGGACCGACCGCCACTGCCGCTACCTGCACCGCCTGCTCTCGCACCACGCCCTGCTCTACACAGAGATGGTCACCACCGGCGCGCTGATCCATGGCGACGTGCCGCGCCATCTGCGCTTCCACGACGCCGAGCACCCTGTGGCGCTGCAGCTCGGCGGCAGCGAGCCTGCGGACCTGGCCCATGCCGCGCGCCTGGGTGCGCAGTGGGGCTACGACGAGATCAATCTGAACTGCGGCTGCCCGAGCGAGCGCGTACAGCGCGGCGCTTTCGGCGCCTGCCTGATGAACGAGCCGCGCCTGGTGGCCGACTGCGTGAAGGCCATGGCGGACGCGGTGGATGTGCCGGTGACGGTGAAGCACCGCATCGGCATCGGACGGAGCGAAGACTACGGCTTCGTGCGCGACTTCGTGGGCACCGTGGCCGAAGCAGGCTGCCGCGTGTTCACCGTGCATGCGCGCAACGCCTGGCTGGAGGGCCTGAGCCCTAAGGAAAACCGCGAGATCCCGCCGCTGCGCTACGAGGTCGCGGCACGGCTTAAGCAGGATTTCGCGCACCTGACCATCGCCATCAACGGCGGCTTCCAGACGGACGAGGCGGTGCACGCGCAACTGGCGCAGGTGGACGGCGTGATGGTAGGCCGCGAGGCCTACCACAACCCTTGGTGGCTGGCGCGCTGGGACGCGCAGTTCTTCGGCGCCCCGCCCTCCGCCCTGACGCGCGAGCAGGTGGAAGAGGACATGGTGGCCTACATGGAGCGCGAGGCCGCCGGGCACGGCACGCACTGGTACGCGGTCGCGCGCCACATGCTGGGCCTGCGCAACGGCCTGCCGGGTGCCCGCCGCTGGCGCCAGGTGTGGAGCGACCACCGCCTCAAGCACCTTCCCGCCCGCGAGGTGATGGCGCTGGCCCGCACCAAGCCCGGTGTCGCCGCGGCCGGCGCCTGAACCTCAGGCCGCGATGCGGGCGAGCCAGCCTGCCAAAGGCTCGGGCCTGCCGAACAGGTAGCCCTGCAGGCCGTCGCAGTGGCGGGAGGTGAGGAAGTCGGCCTGCTCCTGCGTCTCCACGCCTTCGGCCACCACACGCAGCCCCAGGTGGCCCGCCACTGAGAGGATGGCCTGCACGATGGCGGCATCGTTGGGGTCGCCCGGCGTGTCCTGCACGAAGCTGCGGTCGATCTTCAGCTCGTACAGCGGCAGCTTCTTCAGGTAGGCCAGGCTGGAATAGCCCGTGCCGAAATCGTCGATCGAGAACCGCACGCCCAGCGCCACCAGCTCGTTCATGCGCTCGGCCGTGTCCTGCCAGTTCTCCACCAGCAGGCCCTCGGTGACCTCCAGCGTCAGCAGATGGGCCGGCGCGCCGGTGTCGGCCAGCGCCTGGCGCACCTGCGCCACGAAGTCCACCTGGCGGAACTGGCGCGGGCTCACGTTGACGGAGATCGACAACGCCCGCCCACGCTGCGCCAGCTCCGCCAGCGCGGCGCAGGCCTGGTGGATCACGCGTGCGCCCATGCGGGCGATGAGCCCCGCCTCCTCCGCCGCCGCGATGAAGCGCGCGGGCGGCACGGCGCCGCGCACGGGATCGCTCCAGCGCAACAGCAGCTCCCCGCCCGTGAGGCGCCCCTTGGCATCGACCTGAGGCTGGACGTAGGTGGCCAGGGCATCATTGGCCACCGCGCTCTTGAGGTCCTGCTCCAGCGCCAGGCGCTCCTGCACCGCGGCATGCATGCCCTGCTCGAAGAAGCACACCTGGTTGCGCCCCTGGTCCTTGGCGCGGAACATGGCCGTGTCGGCCTCGCGCAGCAGGTCGGCGACGCCCTCCGCGCCCTTGGGGAACAGCGTCACGCCGATGCTGGCCGTGCTGCTGTAGCGCGCGCCGTCCATGGCATAGGGCGCGTCCAGGCTGTCGCGCAGGCGCTGCGCGAACTGCAGCGCCTGCAGGCGCGCCGCCCCGGGGTCGCGCCCCAGGCGCGGCACCAGCATCACGAACTCGTCCCCGCCCAGGCGGGCCACGGTGTCCGCCGGCGCGGCCAGGTCGCGCAGGCGCTTGGCCGCCTGCACCAGCAGGTGGTCGCCCACCTCGTGGCCGCGCGCATCGTTGATCTGCTTGAAATTGTCCAGGTCGATGTAGAACAGCCCGCCCAGCTCGCCGCCGTTGCGCGCGGCCAGCAGCACGGCATGCATCTGCTCGAGCAGCAGGCGGCGGTTGGGCAGCGCCGTCAGCGCATCGAAATGGGCCAGGCGGTGCATGGCAGCCTCGGCCTCGTGGCGGCTGCTGACATCGCGCGCCAGCGCGATGAAGCGCAGGGAGCCCCCCTCGCCTTCCTTGCGCGCCACCGACAGCTCGAACCAGCGCAGCGCGCCATGCATCGGCACGCAATACTGGCGCCCCTCGGAGTGGCCCTGGGCACGCGCCTCGGCCAGCGCGGACATGAACTCGGCCGCCGCCTCCGGCGGCAGCACCTCTGCGAGCAGGCGGCCGATCTGGTCCTCTGGCGGCAC
This sequence comes from Acidovorax sp. MR-S7, assembly GCF_000400995.2. Taxonomy (GTDB): domain Bacteria; phylum Pseudomonadota; class Gammaproteobacteria; order Burkholderiales; family Burkholderiaceae_C; genus MR-S7. The sequence continues at coordinate 21,187 of NZ_DF238892.1, forward strand.
GCAGGCGAGGTCGGAGCGGGCCGAGCGGTAGTGGTGGATGCGCCCGTCGCCGTCCAGCTCCAGCAGCAGGTCGGGCACGGCGTTGAGCGTGTCCTCCAGCGCATCCCGCGCCCGGCGCAGCTCGCGCGTCATGCCGTGCGCCAGCGCCACGGCGCGGCGGCGGGCGCTGATCTGCATGCCCAGGAACCAGCCCGCCAGCAGGCTGAAGGCAACGCCCAGCAGCGCGATGAGGTGGTGCGTGTAGCCCTCGAAGCGCTGCTCGAACGATGGCTGCGGGTACAGCACCAGGGTCCAGCGCCGCCCACCCACGTCCAGGCTGCGCACCGACTCCAGCCCGCCGTTGACAGCGGCGGGGGCATAGTCCGCGCGGGAGGCGAATATCTGCTCCCCGCCCGCCACCGAAGGCCCGTCGTGGATGGCCAGGGCCAGGTCGGTGTCGAGCTCCTGAGCCAAGCCTCGGATGACCTCGGCGATAAAGAACCGCGCGACCACCCAGCCCTCGATGCCCGCGCGGCGCTGCGCCACCGTGGCCTGGGGAGCGCCCGGAGGGTACAGGGGAAGGTAGATGGCCAGCAGCACGGGCGCGTCCGCGGGGTTCAGCGGCCCGGTCAATGCCATGCCGCCCGAATCGCGCGCACGCTCCAGCGCTTCGCGGCGGGCGGGATGCGCCATCGCATCCAGCCCCAGCTGCCCCTGGTTGGACGGCGTCTGCGGCTCCACGTGCGTGACGGGGGCCTGCACCGGCTGGTCGCTGCGGGGATGCATGCGGTAGCCGGCCAGGCCGAGCGCGCGCATCTGGGCCTCGTGCTGCTCGCGCTGCGCGGCCGGCACCTGCGCCAGCAGGGCGATGCCCTGCAGGCCCAGCCGGGACTGGGGCAGCTTCAGCGCCTCGAAGTAGGCATGGAATTCCGCAGGATCGATGGTGTCGGAGCCCTCGTAATAGCCCTTCACGCCGCGCAGCACGATCTCGAAAGCCGCCAGGCGGTCCGACAGGTTGGACACCACGCGCTCCACGGCGGTGCCGAAGACGTGCACGCGCCGCTCGTGCCGGGCGCGCTCCCCGTTGAGCCAGAAGAGGGACGTCACCCCCAGCAGCACCAGGGCCAGCAGCGGCGCGGCGATCATCCCCGGGTGCCAGGGGCTTGTGCGGTCGAAGGGAGGGGACTGGTCGTGATGCGCCACTGTATTCATGAGGGGCGGAGAGTGGCATATCCCCCGCGCCAATACAAGGGGGCTCCACACATTGCAACGCCCGGGCCGCCGCGTTGCACTACCATGGGCGCCGCCCTCCTTTCCCACAGAGCACTGCATGTCCGCAGCCTCCTCCCACCTCACCCCCGAAGAAGCGGCGTTCCACGCCTACTATGCGCGCGAGCGCGCTGCGCTCGAGCAGACCTGTGCCGCCCGCGTGGCGCTGCTGCAGTCCCTGCTGTCCAAGGCCCGCCACATCGACATCGCCAAGGTCGAAGGCCGGGTGAAGGACCGCGACGAGTGCATCCGCAAGTTCTCGCGCAAGTACCGCGCCGCCCTCGAGGAGAGCGGCGCGCCGTACGAGATCCAGGACTGCATCACCGACCTGATCGGCGTGCGCGTGGTCTGCCTCTACGAGGACGAACTGGAGAAGGTGGCCCAGATCGTGCGCTCGCACTTCGACGTGATCGACGTGACCGACAAGGTCAGCGCCCTGGAGGGCACGGAATCCTCGTTCGGCTACAAGGGCCTGCACCTGGACCTGCGCACCCGCCCGGCGCAGCCGCGGGACGGCGCGCCCCATGCGCATCTGCCGTTCGAGCTGCAGGTGCGCACCATCGTCCAGGACTCCTGGAGCGTGCTGGACCACAAGATCAAATACAAGAAATCCATCCCTGCCGAGCTCAAGCGGCGCATCAACGTGCTGGCGGCCCTGTTCGAGCTTGCGGACCGGGAATTCCGCCAGATCCGCGACGCCACCGACGCCGAGCTGCTCGGCGCCCCCGACGAGACCGCCGAGCCGGAAACCGACACCGCCCGCGCCCCCGCGCCCGGCAGCGAGCTCAACGCCTTCACCTTCCTGAAGATCGCCCGCCATTTCTTCAACGACCAGGAATTCGATGCGCACAAGGTGGATCTGTTCGTGGACGACATCCGCGCCTGGTCGCCCGGCATCACGCGGGCCGGCTTCAACGCGCTGCTGCGCGAGTCCATCGGCACGGTCAAGCGCTACAAGCAGTTCTACGAGGCGCAAAACCCCGAGGGCAGCTTCAACCCGTATACCGTGATGCGCCATTGCCTGTACCTGGGGGACAAGGTGGTTTTCCGCCGGGCGCTGCGCAACAGCTCGCGCGAGGCCTTCGAGGCGTGGCTGCAGCACGAAGCCTCTGCGGCCACATAGAAAAAACGGCTCCAGCGCAATACTGGCAAGCGCCGCCAGCTATCAAAACGCAAGCATCAGCACGGACATGCATTCGTGAAATTCTGTCGCATAAGTGACAATTCATCCGTATTTGCACGACGAGCAGGCAAATGCCACAGCTGTTATATTGCACTGCAACATAACACCCCCGCCGCCCCATGCTGTACACCCTCTACGAGACCCAGCGCTCCCTGATGGAGCCGTTCGCCGACCTTGCGCAGGCAACGGCCAAGCTCTACAGCAACCCCCTGTCGCCCCTCAGCCAGACCCAGTTCGCCCAGCGCATGTCCGCGGGCTACGAACTGCTGTACCGCCTGGGCAAGGACTACGAAAAGCCCGAGTTCGGCATCCGCACGGTAGATGTCGACGGTGTCGGCGTGGCCATCCACGAGCGCATCGAGATCGACAAGCCGTTCTGCGAGCTGCGTCGCTTCAAGCGCTTCTCGGACGACCCCGCCACGCTCGCCAAGCTCAAGGACCAGCCCGTGGTGCTGATCGTCGCGCCGCTGTCCGGCCACTACGCCACGCTGCTGCGCGACACCGTGCGCACCATGCTCACCGGCCACAAGGTCTACATCACCGACTGGAAGAATGCGCGCATGGTGCCGATGTCCGAGGGGGAGTTCCACCTCGACGACTACGTGAACTACGTGCAGGAATTCATCCGCCACCTGCAGGCCACCTACGGCAACTGCCACGTCATGAGCGTGTGCCAGCCCACGGTGCCGGTGCTGGCGGCCGTCTCGCTCATGGCCAGCCGCGGAGAGGCCACGCCGCTGTCGATGACCATGATGGGCGGCCCCATCGACGCGCGTCGCTCGCCCACGGCGGTGAACAACCTCGCCACGCAGCGCAGCTTCGAGTGGTTCGAGAACAACGTCATCTACCGCGTGCCCAGCAACTTCCCTGGCGCCGGCCGCCGCGTGTACCCCGGCTTCCTGCAGCACACGGGCTTCGTGGCCATGAACCCGGACCGCCACGCGACCAGCCACTACGACTATTTCAAGAACCTCATCAAGGGCGACGACGCCAGCGCCGAGGCCCACCGCAAGTTCTACGACGAGTACAACGCCGTGCTCGACATGGACGCGGACTACTACCTGGAGACCATCCGGACGGTGTTCCAGGACTACAGCCTCGTCAACGGCACCTGGGACGTGCGCTCACCCGAGGGCACGCCGGAGCGCGTGCGCCCGCAGGACATCACCGGCACGGCGCTGCTGACCATAGAGGGCGAGCTCGACGACATCTCCGGCTCCGGCCAGACCGAGGCGGCCCAGGGCCTGTGCACCGGCGTCCCGGCCGACAGCCGGCACCATCTCGAGGTCAAGGGCGCGGGCCACTACGGCATCTTCAGCGGCCGCCGCTGGCGCGAGCTGGTCTACCCGCAGGTGCGCGACTTCATCCTCGCGCAGCAGGCCGCCGCCGCGCAGCGTGCACGGCGCGCGCGCAACGCCGCTTGAACGTGGCCATGGCCCCCGCGGGGGCCTGCGTGTCCCTCGCGGACCGCATCGACGCCGCCCTTCCGCAGACGCAATGCACGCGCTGCGGCTATCCGGATTGCGCCTCCTACGCGCGTGCGGTGGCCAGCGGCGAAGCCGAAATCAACCAATGCCCCCCGGGCGGAAGCCAGGGCATCGCGCGGCTGGCCACCCTCACCGGCAGGCCCCTCCTGCCACTGAGCCCTGCGCACGGCCAGGAAGCGCCGCGCACCGTGGCCGTGATCGACGAGAACTGGTGCATCGGCTGCACGCTGTGCCTGAAGGCCTGCCCCACCGATGCGATCGTGGGCCTCAACAAGCGCATGCACACCGTCATCACGCCGCACTGCACCGGCTGCGAGCTGTGCCTGCCGGTCTGCCCGGTGGATTGCATCCAGATGGAAAACGCCAGCGGCCAGGCCACAGGCTGGGCCGCCTGGTCGCTGCCCCAGGCCGAGCATGCCCGCGCGCGCTACCGGGGCCGCCAGGCGCGCCTGCAGCGCGAGGCGTGCGAGGCGGAGCAGGCAGTTCCCGTCGCGCCGCCGCAGGCTCCGGCGGAACAGGACCCCAAGCGTGCGGCCATCGCCGCGGCGCTGGCGCGTGCACGGGCGCAGCGCACCGCCCAAGGCTGAGCCGAGCGGCTCAGGCGGTGAGCGTCTTGTAGACGCCGCAGCCCAGGTACAGATCGCCGGCGCACTGCACGAAAGACATCTTGGTCTGCACCGTGCCCGTGGCGGGGTTGGTGATGTCGTATTCCACCCAGCCCGGGCCGCGCTCGGCCTGCGCGATGATGTCGCGCAGCAGCTGGTCGCCCGCGATGCCCGGAATGTCCTGCACCCGCGTGCCCACCTTGGCCGGGTTGCCGCCGAAGGCGAGGTAGGTGCCCGCGGCATCCAGCGCGAACACGTACATGTCGCGGTCGTGGTAGGGCTGGGCCGGATCGGTCAGCATGCGCAGGAAAGCTTCCTGGCTGCCGCTGCGGTGCAACCCGGCCGCCCGCTCCACGAGCGCGACCGCCTCGTCCGCCGTGCCCTGCTGCAGCCGGAAGCTCATCACCGCCTGCGACAGCGTGGAGGCGCGGCTTTCCAGCGCCTGGGCCTGGCGCAGGGCCTCCCCCACCATCTGCGCGTTGCGCTGGGTGATCTGGTCGATCTGCTGCACTGCCGCGCTGATTTCGCGCAGGCCCGTGCCCTGCTCGTTCACCGAATGCGAAATCTCGCTCACGTTGGCCGCCACGCTGCGGATGCCATCGGCCATGGAGGCGATGCCCTCGCCCGCCGAGCCGATGAGGCCTGCGCTCGCCTCCACCTGCCGCACCGACGTGCCGATCAGCCCGCGAATCTCCCGCGCGGCCTCGGCCGAGCGGCTGGCCAGCATGCGCACTTCGCCCGCCACCACAGCGAAACCGCGCCCCTGCTCGCCCGCGCGCGCGGCCTCCACCGCCGCGTTGAGCGCCAGGATGTTGGTCTGGAAGGCGATGCCGTCGATCACCCCGATGATCTCGCTCATGCGGCGCGCGTCGCTGCGGATGCCCTGCACCGATTCCACCGCGCGCGCCATGGTTTGCGCGCCCGCGTCGGCCGCTTCGCGCACCTGCACCGCGCGCCGGTCGGCCGTCTCTGCGGCCTGGGCATTGCTGTTCACGGCCGAAGACAGCTGCTCCACGCTGGCCGCTGTCTGCTCCAGGTTGGCGGCCTGCTGCTCCGTGCGGTCGGACAGCTCGCGGTTGTCGGCCGCCAGGCTGCGGCCCGCGTGGGCCACCAGGGCCGCGTTGCTGCGGATGTCCGCCACCATGGCCGAGAGGGTGAGCACCATGCGGTCCAGGCGCGCGCCCATACCGGCCAGCTCGTCCTGCCCCACGATGGCGGCGCGTGCGCGCAGGTCGCCCGCCGCCGCGCTGTCCATGACCTCCCCGAGCCGCGCCAGGTCCGCCGCCGCGCTCGCCCACAGCGCCGCGGCCAGATAGGCCGTGGCCAGCACTGCCGCGCCGCACACCGGCCAGACGGCGGCCGGCCCGAGGCCCTGTGCTGCAGCCACCGCCAGCAACGCCACGATCGCCACGCCGCCCAGCAGGGCCAGCTTGGCCCCGAAGCGCAAGCGGCGCATCAGCCACATACCTGGCCGCAAGATGAGTGAGCCCGCCATTGTTCGTGTGTCTCCACCGTTGCTGTGATGAAAGGTGCCCGAAGCATTATGGCAAATGATGCTATTTGTAACCTTGACGCAAACGAAGAAAAGAGCGCGAAAAACCGGCCATTCTCCGGCCCTGCGCGCACCCGTGCGGCTGCGGCGCCATCCCCGATAATCGCCGCCATGAATCCCCTGCTCTCTCTTTTGCAGCCCTACCCGTTCGAGCGGCTGCGGCAACTTTTCGCGGGGGTCACTCCCTCGGCGGCCCACCGGCCCATCAGCCTGGGCATCGGCGAGCCGCGCCATGCCACGCCGCGCTTCATCCAGGAAGCCCTCGCGGACGGCCTGGCCGGGCTGGCGAGCTATCCGTCCACCGCGGGCGAGCCGCGCCTGCGCGAAGCCTGCGCGGCGTGGATGCAGCGCCGCTACGGCGTCGCCGTGGACCCGGCCACGCAGGTGCTGCCCATCAACGGCTCGCGCGAGGCGCTGTTCGCCTTCGCGCAGACGGTGCTCGACGCTTCCCGTCCGGGCGCCACGGTGGTCTGCCCCAATCCGTTCTACCAGATCTACGAAGGCGCGGCGCTGCTGGCCGGCGCCACGCCGTACTACGCGCCCAGCGATCCGGCGCGCAACTTCGCCGTGGACTGGGACAGCGTGCCGGAGGCCGTGTGGCAGCGCACGCAGCTGCTGTTCGTGTGCTCGCCCGGCAACCCCACGGGCGCGGTGATGCCGCTGGACGAATGGGACAAGCTGTTCGCGCTGAGCGACCGCCACGGCTTCGTGATCGCCTCGGACGAGTGCTACAGCGAGATCTATTTCCGCGACGAGCCGCCGCTGGGCGGCCTGGAGGCCGCCGCCCGCCTGGGCCGCACGGACTACCGCAACCTGATGGCATTCACGAGCCTGTCCAAGCGCAGCAACGTGCCCGGCCTGCGCAGCGGCTTCGTGGCGGGCGACGCAAAGCTCATCAAGGCCTTCCTGCTCTACCGCACCTACCACGGCAGCGCCATGGGCCCCGCCGTGCAGGCTGCGAGCATCGCTGCCTGGAACGACGAGACGCACGTGGTGGACAACCGCGCGCTCTACCGCCAGAAATTCGCCGAAGTCACGCCGCTGCTGGCCGGCGTGATGGACGTCGCCCTGCCCGACGCCGGCTTCTACCTCTGGGCCAAGGTGCCCGAGCGCCTGGCCTTGAGCGACGCCGCCTTCGCCCAGGCCCTGCTGGCTCAATACAATGTGACGGTGCTGCCCGGCAGCTATCTGGCCCGCGAGGCCAATGGCGTCAACCCCGGCGCGCAGCGCGTGCGCATGGCCCTCGTGGCCGAAACCAGCGAATGCGTGGAAGCCGCGCAACGCATCGTGCAATTCATCCAATCCCATCCCTGAACGAATCCATGACACAGCAACTGCAGACCCTGATCGACAACGCCTGGGACAACCGCGCCAGCCTCTCCCCCGCCGCCGCTCCCAAGGAGGTGGTGGATGCCGTGGAGCACGTGATCGCCGAACTGGATTCGGGCCGCCTGCGCGTGGCCACGCGCGAAGGCGTGGGCCAGTGGACCGTGCACCAGTGGATCAAGAAGGCCGTGCTGCTGTCGTTCCGCCTCAAGGACAACGCCCGGATGCAGGCCGGCGACCTGGCCTTCTTCGACAAGGTGCCCACCAAGTTCGCAGGCCAGTCGGCCGACGAGATCGCAGCCACCGGCGTGCGCGTGGTGCCGCCGGCCGTGGCGCGGCGCGGCAGCTTCATCGCCAAGGGCGCGATCCTGATGCCCAGCTACGTGAACATCGGCGCCTACGTCGACGAAGGCACGATGGTCGACACCTGGGCCACCGTGGGCTCGTGCGCGCAGGTCGGCAAGAACGTGCACCTCTCGGGCGGCGTGGGCCTGGGCGGCGTGCTGGAGCCGCTGCAGGCCAACCCGACCATCATCGAGGACAACTGCTTCATCGGCGCGCGCTCCGAGGTGGTCGAGGGCGTGATCGTCGAGGAGAACTCGGTGCTGGGCATGGGCGTGTACATCGGCCAGAGCACCCCCATCTTCAACCGCGACACGGGCGAGATCAGCTACGGCCGCGTGCCCTCGGGCAGCGTGGTCATCAGCGGCAGCCTGCCCAAGAAGACCAAGGGCGGCCAGGACTACAGCACGTACGCGGCCGTCATCGTCAAGACGGTGGACGCGCAGACGCGCTCCAAGACCAGCCTGAACGACCTGCTGCGCGACTGATACCGGCAACGAAGGAGGGAGCACGCCATGAGCACGATGGAACGGATTCTTCGCCTCATGGCGGAAAAGAAAGCCTCCGACGTCTACCTGTCGGCCAATGCACCGGCGCTGATCAAGATCAACGGCGAGTGCGTGCCCATCAACAGCCAGGTCCTTCCGCCCGACGCGCCCAAGAACCTGCTCTCCGAGATCGTGCCGCCCGACCGCATCGAGGAGCTGGAAGACACCGGCGAGCTGAACATGGGCGTGCCGCTCACCGGCGTCGGGCGCTTCCGCGTCAGCGCCATGCGCCAGCGCGGCAGCTACGCGGTGGTGGTGCGCTTCATCACGCAGCAGATCCCGCAGCTCGCCACGCTCAACCTGCCGCCGGTGCTCAGCGAGCTCATCATGGAAAAGCGCGGCCTGATCCTCATCGTGGGCGCCACCGGCTCGGGCAAGAGCACCACGCTGGCCTCCATGATCGACCAGCGCAACGAAACGCTCACGGGCCACATCCTCACGGTGGAAGACCCGGTCGAATACCAGTTCAAGAACAAGAAATCCATCGTCAACCAGCGCGAGATCGGCAGCGACACGCAATCGCTGCAGACCGCCCTGAAGAACGCGCTGCGCCAGGCGCCCGACGTGATCCTGATCGGCGAGATCCGCGACCGCGAGACCATGTCCGCTGCCATCGCCTACGCCCAGTCGGGCCACCTGTGCCTGGCCACGCTGCACGGCAACAACAGCTACCACGCGCTCAACCGCATCCTGTCCTTCTACCCCGTCGAGGTGCGCCCGACCATGCTGGGCGACCTGGCCTCGGCGCTCAAGGCCATCGTCTCGCAGCGCCTGGTGCGCACCTTCACGGGCGAGCGCATGCCCGCCGTGGAGGTGATGCTCAACACCAAGCTCGTGGCCGACCTGGTGGAAAAGGGCGACTTCTCCGGCGTGCGCGAGGCCATGGAAAAGTCCATGGCCGAAGGCTCGCAGACCTTCGAGGAGGCGCTGGCGCGCCTGATCCTCGACAACAAGATCGACCGCAAGGAAGGCCTGGCCTACGCCGACTCGCCCACCAACCTCATGTGGCGCCTGCAGAACGACTTCTCCATCGCCGCCAAGGCCGCCGAGGCGCGCAAGGAACCCCAGGCGTCCGAGGACGACGAGCCCTCGTTCACCGAGATCGTGCTGGACGTCAAACCCGCCTGAGCCCTCCCCACCCGACAGGCTGCGTGCAGACGCGCGCGGCCTTCTCATTTCTCCCGCCCCGCCATGTCCCCCACCCTGCTACTCACGGAACAGCTCATCTCCCGCCCCTCCGTCACCCCCGACGACGCGGGCTGCCTCGACCTGCTGGCCGCGCGGCTCGCGCCGCTGGGCTTCGCCTGCGAGCGGCTGGACAGCGGGCCCGACACGTTCCGCGTCAGCAACTTGTGGGCAAAACGGTCTCCAGCGCTTGATGGACAAGCGCAAGCAGCTATCAAAACCATAGTTTTCGCGGGCCACACCGACGTGGTGCCCACCGGCCCCGTGGAGCAGTGGAGCAGCCCGCCCTTCACGCCCACGTACCGCGATGGCCGGCTCTACGGGCGCGGCGCGAGCGACATGAAGACCTCCATCGCCGCCTTCGTCGTGGCCGTGGAGGAATTCCTCGCCGCCACGCCCGCCCCCGCCATCCAGATCGCATTGCTGCTCACCAGCGACGAGGAAGGCCCGTCGGTGGACGGCACCAAGGTCGTCGTCGAGCACCTGCGCGCGCGCGGCGAGCGCCTTCATTGGTGCATCGTCGGCGAACCCACCTCCGTCGAGCAGACCGGCGATATGGTCAAGAACGGCCGGCGCGGCACGCTTTCGGGCCGCCTCACCGTCAAAGGGGTGCAGGGCCACATCGCCTACCCGCAGCTGGCGCGCAACCCCATCCACCAGGCCGTGCCGGCGCTCGCCGAGCTGGCCGCCACCACCTGGGACGAGGGCAACGCCTTCTTCCCGCCCACGAGCTGGCAGATGAGCAACATCCACGGCGGCACGGGCGCAACCAACGTGATTCCCGGCCAGGTGGTCATCGACTTCAACTTCCGCTTCAGCACCGAATCCACCGCCGAGGGGCTGCGCCAGCGCGTGCATGCCGTGCTCGACCGCCACGGCCTGGACTACACGCTGGACTGGACGCTGGGCGGCCAGCCCTTCCTCACCACGCCGGGCGACCTGCTCACCGCCGTGCAGCAGGCCATCGAGGGCGAAACCGGGCTGCGCACCAAGCTGTCCACCACCGGCGGCACCAGCGACGGGCGCTTCATCGCCCAGATCTGCCCGCAGGTCGTCGAAGTGGGCCCGCCCAACGCCAGCATCCACAAGATCGACGAGAACGTGCGCCTGGCCGACATCGAGCCACTCAAGAACATCTACCGCCGCACGCTCGAACTGCTGAACGCGCAGGCTGCGGCATGACACTGGGCGAACTGATCGCCAGCGGCGCGCGCCAGCTGGAACAAGCCGGCGTGGCCTTCGGCCACGGCACCACCAACGCGCACGACGAGGCCGCCTGGCTCGTGCTGTGGCGCCTGGGCCTGCCGCTAGACAGCGACCTCGATTCCATGAAAAATCAGCCCGTAGCGCCCGCCAGCCAAGCGCAGGTAGCTACAATTTTTGAAGAACGCATCGCCACCCGCAAGCCCGCCGCCTACCTCACGCGCGAGGCCTGGCTGCAAGGCGTGCCCTTCTACGTGGACGAGCGCGCCATCGTGCCGCGCAGCTTCATCGCCGAGCTGATAGCGGGCGGCGGCATCGACGAATTCCTCAGCGACCAGACCCGCCGCGTGCTCGACCTGTGCACCGGCAACGGCAGCCTGGCCGTGCTGGCCGCCATGGCCTGGCCCGAAGTGGAAGTGACGGGCGCCGACCTCTCGCCCGACGCGCTGGCCGTGGCCCGCGTCAACGTGGACCGGCACGGCCTGCAGGAGCGCATCACGCTGGCGCAGTCCGACGGCCTCGCCGCCCTGCCCGGCCCATGGGACCTGATCCTGTGCAACCCGCCCTACGTCAACGCCGCCAGCATGGCCGCCCTGCCCCCCGAATACCGCGCCGAGCCCGAGCTGGCCCTGGCGGGGGGCGACGACGGCATGGACTTCATCCGCCAGCTGCTGGCCGACGCACCCGCGCGCATGGGCGAAAATGCGGTGCTCGTGCTGGAGATCGGCAATGAGCGTCCCTACTTCGAGGCCGCCTTCCCCCAGCTGCCTGTTTTCTGGCTGGAAACCAGCGCGGGCGAAGACCAGGTTGTGCTGGTCACCCGGCAGGCGCTGGCCGCCCACCACCCGCACACGGCACAATAGCGGCCCGGGCCGCCCCGCCGGCCCCCTGTTGATTGCACGCCACCCGCCTCGCGCGGGTGTGTCTTTTTCTGAACCCCGAATGATCACCCTCAAGAACGTTACCCTGCGCCGCGGCACCAAAGTCGTGCTCGACAGCGTGTCCACCACCATCAACCCCGGCGAAAGCGTGGGTCTGGTGGGCCGCAACGGCGCGGGCAAGTCCAGCCTGTTCGCGCTGCTCAGCGGCAAGCTGCACGAAGACGGGGGCGACTTCCACATCCCCGCCAGCTGGCGCATGGCCGAGGTGGCGCAGAACATGCCCGAAACCGACCAGTCGGCCACCGACTTCGTGCTGGAGGGCGACACCCGCCTGGCCGAGGTGCAGCAGCAGCTGGCCCAGGCTGAGGCCAGCGACGACGGCATGGCCATCGCCCATGCGTATTCCGACCTGCACGACGCGGGCGCGCACGACGCCGTGGCCCGCGCCCAGGCCCTGATCCTGGGCCTGGGCTTTCGCGTGAGCGAGCTGGACCAGCCCGTCAACAGCTTCTCCGGCGGCTGGCGCATGCGCCTGCAGCTGGCCCGCGCGCTGATGTGCCCCAGCGACCTGCTGCTGCTGGACGAGCCCACCAACCACCTGGACCTGGACGCCCTGGTCTGGCTCGAAGCCTGGCTCAAGCGCTACGCGGGCACCATGATCGTCATCAGCCACGACCGCGAGTTCCTGGACGCCATCACCAACGTCACCCTGCAAATCCAGCAGGGCGAGCTGAACCGCTACGGCGGCAACTACAGCAAGTTCGAAGAACTGCGCGCCCAGCAGCTCGAACTGCAGCAGGCCAGCTTTGCCAAGCAGCAGGAGAAGATGGCCCACCTGCAGAAGTTCATCGACCGCTTCAAGGCCAAGGCCAGCAAGGCCAAGCAGGCGCAAAGCCGCGTCAAGCAGCTCGAACGCATGGAAAAGATCGGCCCCGTGCTGGCCGAGGCCGAGTTCACCTTCGAGTTCAAGGAACCCGCCAGCCTGCCCAACCCCATGCTCGCCATCAGCGATGCCGCGTTCGGCTACGTGGACGACGAAGGCTCGCCCACCACCATCCTCACCGGCGTCAACCGCTCGGTGCTGGCGGGCCAGCGCATCGGCATCCTGGGCGCAAACGGCCAGGGCAAGTCCACCCTGGTCAAGACCATCGCCCGCACCATGAAGCCGCTGGCCGGCAGCATCACCGAAGGCAAGGGCCTGAGCATCGGCTACTTCGCTCAGCAGGAGCTGGACGTGCTGCGCCCCGCCGACAACCCGCTGGAGCACATGGTCCGCCTCGCCAAGGAGCTGGGGCCGGACGCCAGGCAGCCCAGCCGCGAGCAGGACCTGCGCAGCTACCTGGGCAGCTTCAACTTCACCGGCGACATGGTCAAGCAGGCCGTGGGCACCATGAGCGGCGGCGAAAAAGCCCGCCTGGTGCTGGCCATGATCGTCTGGCAGCGCCCCAACCTGCTGCTGCTGGACGAGCCCACCAACCACCTGGACCTGGCCACCCGCGAGGCCCTGGCCATGGCGCTGAACGACTTCGACGGCACCGTCATGCTGGTCAGCCACGACCGCGCGCTGCTGCGCTCGGTCTGCGAAGACTTCTGGATGGTGGGCCGGGGCGTGGTCGGGCCGTTCGACGGCGACCTGGACGACTACCAGCGCTACCTGCTCGAAGAATCCAGGCGCCTGCGCGAAGAAGCCCGCCTGGCCGAGCAAGCCCAGGCCGCGCCCGAAGCCCCAACCGCCGCTGCGCCGGCACCCACCCCGCCCCGCGATGGCCGCGACCAGCGCAAGCAAGACGCCCAGGCCCGCCAGCAGCTTGCCGAGAAGACCCGCCCCCTGAAGAAAGAACTGGAGCAGATCGACAAACGCCTGGCCGCCCTGGCCGCCGAGCGCGCCGCGCTGGAGCAAAAACTGACGCAAGAAGCCCTGCCCCCGGTGGAAATCGCCGAATGCGGCCGCCGCCTGAAAGCCGCCAACGACGAAACCGAGGCGCTGGAAGAGCGCTGGCTTGAAGTCTCCACCGCGCTGGAAGCGGCCGCGGCAGCAGGTTGATTTTTGGGTGTTTTCGACCTCTAGCGCTTTTCCAGCAAGCGCCAGCAGCTATCATTTTTAATGAGCAAGACAGGGTTGCATTTTTTTGCAGGAGGCCTGTCAACGCCGGGCGGACGGGCCGCGTTGTGGGTACATCAAAGGAGTTTTTCCATGAACACCACTGCAATGCTCTCTGCCTGGCCTGAAGACGAACGCGACCGCAAGCGCTCCCCCGCCCGCCTGTAAGCGGCCCCCGTGGCCGCCCAGGCCACGCAAGAATTCCGCCCTCCCCGAACCATGCCAGTCCATGCGGCTGGCATTTTCATTGGCCCCTCCTCCATGTCCCTGCCTCCCAACAAGCAACGCAGCCGCCGCCTCCGCAAGAAAATGCGCGTGGGCGAATTCCAGGAACTCGGCTTCGAGTACGAGCTGAAGGTGAAGCAGGCCCTGGCCGCGGAGCAGGAAGAGGTGCTGATGGACCGTTTCGTGCGCGAACTGCTCGTGCCCCGCAACCTGGCCGCCGCCGGCTGGGTGCGCGACGGCTTCGTGACGGCCTACGGGCGCGGCTGCGCCACCGAGGACGACCGCCAGGCCACCCAGGCCTGGCTCGCGGCGCAGCCCGAAGTGGCCGAAGCCACGGTGAGCGCGCTCAAGGATGCGTGGTACGTGGAGGGCTGAGCAAGCCTTTTCGGCCTCCAGCGCCTGCCAGCCAAGCGCAGGCAGCTCCCCTTTTGGAAGCAAAAAAGCCGCCAGTCCTCCGCAGGGCTGGCGGCTTTCGTCCAGGTGCGGGGCCACAATGCAGCACATGACCACGCCGCTCCCCTGGCTGGGTCCGCAAGACCCGTTTCCCCCGCCCGCCCGCAGCTGGGGCCCCGACTCGCCCGCGCCGGGCCTGCTCGCGGCCGGCGGCTCGCTCGACGTGGACCGGCTGCGCTCGGCCTACGCGCACGGCATCTTCCCGTGGTTCAGCAGCGGCCAGCCCATCCTCTGGTGGAGCCCGGACCCGCGCATGGTGCTGCACGTGCAGGAATTCCGGCTGCACCGCTCGCTGCGCAAGACCCTGCAGCGCTTCCGCGCCACGCCGGGGTGCGAGGTGCGCATCGACAGCGACTTCGCCGCCGTGATCCGCGCCTGCGCCCAGACGCCGCGCGCGGGCCAGTCCGGCACCTGGATCGTGCCGCCCATGGTGGCCGCCTACGAGGCGCTGCACGCCGCCGGCCATGCGCACAGCGTGGAAACCTGGGTGGACGGCCGGCTGGTGGGCGGGCTCTACTGCATCGCCATCGGCCGGGCGGTGTTCGGCGAATCCATGTTCGCCCACGCCACCGATGCCTCCAAGATCGCCCTGGCCGCGCTGGTGGGCCTGTGCCGCCACCAGGGGGTGGCGCTGATCGACTGCCAGCAGAACACGCCGCACCTGGCATCGCTGGGCGCGCGCGAGGTGGCGCGGGCCGGCTTCCTGCGCCACGTGCAGGCGGCAAGGGAGCAGCCGCCCTGCGACTGGCGCTTCCAGTCCGTATACTGGGACGCGCTTCTTGACGCGAACCCTCCGGCGTGACCCAGCTCAACGACCTTCCGCTGCAGAGCCTGCAGTTCTATGCCACCGCCCCCTACCCCTGCAGCTACCTGCCGGGGCGCCAGGCGCGCTCGCAGGTCGCCACGCCCAGCCACCTGATCCAGAACGCGGTCTACTCCGGCCTGGTGGCGCAGGGCTTCCGGCGCAGCGGCATGTTCACCTACCGCCCCTACTGCGACGGCTGCCAGGCCTGCACGCCCCTGCGCGTGGTGGTGGAGGGCTTTCGCCCCGACCGCAGCCAGCGCCGCGCCTTCAAGCGCCACGGCGGCCTGCAGGCGCGCGTGCTGCGCCTGTGCTACCTGCCCGAGCACTACCAGCTCTACCTGCGCTACCAGACCCTGCGCCACGCGGGAGGCGGCATGGACCACGACAGCATCGACCAGTACACGCAGTTCCTGCTGCAAAGCCGCGTCAACTCGCGCCTGGTCGAGTTCCGCGAGACGGGCGCCGACGGCCAGCCGGGGGCGCTGAAGATGGTCTCCATCCTCGACGTGCTGGAAGACGGCCTTTCCGCCGTCTACACCTTCTACGAGCCCGAGGAAGGCGCCAGCTACGGCACCTACAACGTGCTCTGGCAGGTGCAGCAGGCCCGCGCGCTGGGCCTGCCCTACGTCTACCTGGGCTACTGGATCGCGCAGAGCCCGAAGATGAACTACAAGTCGCGCTTCATGCCGCACGAGCTGCGTATCGACGGCCAGTGGCAGCGGACCGCGGCCGCCTAGCGCTTCATAGCCAAAAATGGCACCCAGCGCTTGACAGACAAGCGCTGGATGCTCACCTTTCAGGAGCGTTCAGCGGATGCGGCGCGTACCGTCCACGCTCCAGGCGCCGGCGCCGAAGGCCGCGAAGGCCAGCAGCCCGCCGGTGATGGCGAGGTTCTTGAAGAACATCAGCTGCTGGGTCGCCTGCTGGGCTTCCGGCAGGCTCCAGTAGGCGTGGAAGACGAAGCTGGCCGCCAGCGTGAACACCGCCAGCGCCAGCGCCGCCCAGCGCGTGCCCCAGCCGATGAGCAGCGCCAGCCCGCCCAGCAGCTCGATCGCCAGGCCGATGGCCACGCCCACCGAGGGCAGCGGCATGCCCATGGACGCGGCGTAGCCCACGGTGCCGGAGAAGCCGGCGATCTTGCCGTAGCCCGCGGGCACGAACAGCAGCGCCAGGAGAATGCGGCCCGCCAAGGCCAGAGGGTTTTGCAGGGCAGTGAACATGGTGAAGCTCCTTGGAAAGGGAAAAACAGGCTGGCCGCCGGATGTGTCTCAAGCGGCCAGATCGAACACCAGCACCTCGGCGTCGTGCCCGCCGTCGAGCGCCACGCCGTCCTCATTGTCCAGCAACGCCGCGTCGCCGCCCTGGAGGGGCTGGCCGTTGACCCGCAGCGCGCCGCGCACCAGGTGCACATAGGCCTTGCGGCCCGGCGCCACGGCCAGGCGGGCGCTCTCGCCGCGGTCGAAGAGGCCGGCGTAGAGCGAGGCATCGGCGTGGAGGGAGACCGAGCCCTCGGCCCCGTCGGGCGAGGCCACGAGGCGCAGCCGGCCGCGCTTGTCGGCATCGGTGAAGCGCTTCTGCTCGTAGCTCGGGGCGATGCCGCGCACGTTGGGCTCGATCCAGATCTGCAGGAAGTGCGTGACCTGCCCCTGCGCATGGTTGAACTCGCTGTGCATCACGCCCGAGCCCGCGCTCATGCGCTGCACGTCGCCGGGCGGAATGCCCTTCACGTTGCCCATGCTGTCCTGGTGGGCCAGCTCGCCCGACAGCACGTAGCTGATGATCTCCATGTCCCGGTGGCCATGGGTGCCGAAGCCCGTGCCCGGGGCGATGCGGTCCTCGTTGATGACGCGCAGGTTGCCCCAGCCCATGTGGCGCGGGTCGTGGTAGCCCGCGAACGAGAAGCTGTGGTGCGACTGGAGCCAGCCATGGTCGGCATGGCCCCGGTCCTGCGATTTGCGGATGGTCAGCATGGTGCGCTCTCCTGGGGGTGTTGGGGTATGGCTTCACTGTAGGCGCGCCCGCCTGGTTGCAGGCACAGGCGACTTGAATGCATCATTCAAATGGTTTGAATCGAAACACCCTCCACCATGCAAAACGCCCGCGATGCACTGACCCCGGACAACCTCTCCATGCTGCAGGCCATCGCCGACACGGGCAGCTTCGCCGCTGCGGCGCGGCAGCTCGGCCTGGTGCCCAGCGCGCTCACCTACCGCGTGCGCCAGATCGAGGACGCGCTGGACGTGCTGCTGTTCGACCGCAGCGCGCGCCAGGCGCGTCCCACCGCGGCGGGCACCGAGCTGCTGCGCGAGGGCGCGCGCCTGCTGGAGGACGCGGACGCCATCGCCAACCGCGTGCGCCGCGTGGCCACGGGCTGGGAGCCGCAGCTCACCCTGTCGGTCGACGGCGTGATCTCCCCCACCACCATGCTGGAGCTGGTGGAGGCGTTCTATGCGCTCGATCCGCCCACGCAGCTCAAGTGGCGCGACGGCATCCTGAGCGGCACGCTGGAGGCGCTGACCTCGGGCCATGCCGACCTGGCCATCGGCGTGGCCGTCGGCACGCCCACCGTGGCTGGCCTGCAGAGCGCGCCGCTGGGCGGCGTGCGCTTCGTCTTCGCCGTGGCGCCGCACCATCCGCTGGCCCGGCTGCCCGAGCCCCTCACCGACGCCGTGCTGCGCGCCCACCGCCAGATCGCCGTGGCCGACTCCGCGCGGCGCAGCAGCGTGACCATGGGCATCCTGGCGGGGCAGGACGTCTTCACCGTGGACACGCTGCGCGCCAAGATCCAGGCCCAGCTGCGCGGCCTGGGCGGGGGCTTCCTGCCCGAGCCCATGATCCGGCCCTACGTCGAGGCCGGGCACCTGGTGGTGCGCGCGGTGGCCCGCCCCGCGCGCGAAGTGCCGGTGAGCTACGCCTGGGGCGGCGCCAGCCAGGCCGCGCCGGGGCGCGCGCTGCAGTGGTGGCTGGAGCAGCTGCAAAGCACCGCCACGCGCCGCGCCCTTCTGGAAAACCACCACGGCGTTTGACCCGCCCGGGGCGACGGCGGGCCGGCGCGCGTGTAGAGTGTGGCGCACCCTTCTTCGCACCTCCTTCCCATGACACGTCCCCTTCCCCGCTCCAGCCAGCCCGCACGCCGTTTCGCCGTGGTCGGCGCCGGCATGGCCGGCGTGGCCTGCGCGCGCACGCTCGCGCAGGCCGGCCATGCCGTCACCATGTTCGAGCAGGCCCTGCGGCCCGGCGGCCGCACCACGGCGCAGGAATCGCCCTGCGGCAGCTTCGACGCGGGCGCGCAGTACTTCACCGTGCGCGATGCGCGCTTCCAGCGCGCGCTGGACACCGTGCCCGGCCTGTGCCGCCCCTGGAGCGCCACCACCGTGCGCGTGCTCGACGCCGCAGGGCGCGTGGCCGCCGCCGCCCCGCCGCCCGGCGAGCCGCACTGGGTCGCCACGCCCGCCATGGACGCGCTGGTGCGCACCTGGGCCGAGCCGCTGGCGCAGGCAGGCCAATTGCTGGCGCGCACGGCCGTCACGCGCATCGAGCGCGACAGCCTGCGCCCCGGCGGCTGGCAGGTGCGCACCGAGACGCTGGAGGGCGCCACGCAGGTGCATGCCGGCTTCGACGCCGTACTGCTCGCGCTGCCCGCGCCGCAGGCCCAGGCGCTGCTGGAGCAGTCGGCCCTCGCCGCGCCCTGGGGCCCGGCGCTGGCCGGTGTGGACATCGCCCCCTGCTGGACGCTGATGCTCGGCTTCGCCCAGGCCGTGCGGCCGGGACTGACCACCCTGGGCCCGCAGTGGAACGCCGCGCGCAGCACCCACCACCGCATCGCCTGGCTGGCGCGCGAGTCCAGCAAGCCCGGCCGCTCGCAGGTCGAGCGCTGGACCGTGCAGGCCAGCCCCGCCTGGTCGCGCGAGCACCTGCAGGACGACGCCGCCCGCGTGCAGGCCAAGCTGCTCAAGGCCTTCTCCGAGGTGACCGGCATCCGCGCGGTGCCCACGCACAGCGAAGTGCGCCGCTGGTCCTACGCCCAGACCCAGTCGCCCCTGGGCCGCCCCTTCCTGTGGGACGCGGCCACGGGCCTGGGCGCCTGCGGCGACTGGTGCCTGGGCCACCGCCTGGAGGACGCCTTCGTCTCCGGACTGGAGCTGGCGCTGGCCGCTGCATGAGCTACGTGGGCCGTTTCGCGCCCTCGCCCACGGGACCCTTGCATGCCGGCTCGCTGGTCGCCGCGCTGGCCAGCTGGCTGGACGCGCGCGCGGCCGGCGGGCGCTGGCTCGTGCGCATCGAGGACGTGGACCTGCCGCGCTGCATGGACGGCGCGGCCGGGCGCATCCTGGCCCAGCTCGCGGCCTGCGGCCTGGTGCCGGACGCGCCGCCGCTCTACCAGTCCACGCGCGGCGCACGCTACCAGCAGGCGCTGGACCAGCTCGTGGCCTGCCGCCTGGCCTACCCCTGCGCCTGCACGCGGCGCGACATCGCGCAGGCGCTGGCCGCCCAGGGCCACGCGCGCCAGCGCCATGAGGAGCTGCCCTACCCCGGCACCTGCCGTCCCGAATCCGGAAAAGGCCTGGGCGGGCGGGCGCCGCGCGCCTGGCGCTTCCATACCACGCAGTACCAGTCAAAACAGCTTCCAGCGCCTGACAGTCAAGCGCAAGCAGCTCCCTTTTCGATAGCGAACGATGGCGTCCGCTGGACCGACAGGCGCCTGGGCCCGCAGCAGCAGGACGTGGCGCGCCACACCGGCGACTTCGTCCTGCGCCGCGCCGACGGCCTGTGGGCCTACCAGCTCGCCGTGGTGGTGGACGATGCCGACCAGGGCATCACCGACGTGGTGCGCGGCGAGGACCTGGCCGACAACACGCCGCGCCAGATCCTGCTGCAGTCGGCCCTGGGCCTGCCCACGCCGCGCTACCTGCACACGCCGCTGGTGCGCGCCGCGGACGGCGAGAAGCTCTCCAAGCAGCACGGCGCCCCGCCCCTCGACGACAGCCGGCCGCTGCAGGCGCTGGCGGCCGCGGCGCAGGTGCTGGGCCTGCCCGCTCCGGCAGCGGGCGCCGCCGCCACCGTGGGAGATGCGCTCACGCACTGGTCCAAGGCATGGGCTCGAATCTACAATCGCGCACCGTGATCGCAACACTCCATCCCGAAGCCGCACAGGCCCCCATTTCCGCCCCCGGCGAAGCGCCGGCAGACGTCGCCCACCCCAAGGGCATCAAGAGCTATGTGCGCCGCGCCGGCCGCACCACCAGCGGCCAGGCCAAGGCGCTGGAGGAGCTGGGCCCGCGCTTCGTGCTCGACTACGCGCCCGCCCTGCTGGACGCCGCCGCAGCGTTCGGCCGCAGCGCGCCGCTGGTGCTGGAGATCGGCTTCGGCATGGGCGAGGCCACGGCCCACATCGCGCGCGTGCGCCCTGGCGACAACTTCCTGTGCTGCGAGGTGCACGAGCCCGGCGTGGGCGCGCTGCTCAAGCGCATCGGCGAGCACGGCATCGAGAACATCCGCATCCTGCAGCACGACGCCGTGGAAGTGCTGGACCACATGCTGGCGCCGGCCTCGCTCGCCGGCGTGCACATCTTCTTTCCCGACCCCTGGCACAAAAAGCGCCACAACAAGCGCCGCCTGGTCCAGCCGCCGCTGGTGGCCAAGCTGGCCGAGCGGCTCCAGCCCGGCGGCTACATCCACTGCGCCACCGACTGGCAGCCCTACGCCGAGCAGATGCTCGAGGTGCTGTCGGCCGAGCCGCTGCTCGCAAACACGGCCGACGGCTATGCGCCGCAGCCCGAGTACCGTCCCCTGACCAAGTTCGAGAACCGCGGCATGCGGCTCGGCCACGGCGTGTGGGACCTGGTGTTCGCGCGGCGCTAGCCCTTCTGCCACGCACCTTCCTGAAAGCCCCGCCGATGAAACCCATACTGCAGAACCTGGTCGAGATGACCGGCCACCGGGACCATCTGCGGCTGGAGGTGTCGGTGCTGTCCACGCTGCTCAAGCTTGGGCACATCGTGCAGGTGCGGGCGCTGGAGTTCTTCGTGCAGGACCAGGTCACCATGCTGCGCCCGCGCAGCTGGAGCCAGGACGGGCAGATCGTCTCCAGCGCGCACGATGCCTGCTCCGACCCGCAGGGCGTGCCGCTCACGCAGCTGCCGGGGCTGGCGCAGTGCATCGAAAGCCGCCAGGCCAGCGCCCAGCATTCCGCCACCGGGCGCCACACCCTGTGGCTGCCCGTGTGGCTGGCCGACCGCGCCCACGCCTGCCTGGAGATCACGCAGTCGCGCGCCCTCACGCGGCACCAGCGCGACGTGGTCATGGGGGTGTTCCTCGTCTACCAGAACTACCAGAGCCTGCTGGACTACAGCGAGCGCGACGCGCTCACGGGCCTGTTCAACCGCAAGACGTTCGAGGAGCAGTTCGCGCGCCAGGCCGGCGCCCGGCCGGACGCCGCGCAGGGCGACGACCCGCCCCGCCAGTGGCTGGCCGTGATCGACATCGACCACTTCAAGGCGGTCAACGACCGCTTCGGGCACCTGTACGGCGACGAGGTGCTGATCCTCGTGGCCAACCGGCTGCGCTCGCTGTTCCGCAGCCAGGACCGCATCTTCCGCTTCGGCGGCGAGGAGTTCGTGGTGCTGCTGCGCTCGGTCACGCTCGCGCAGGCACGCCAGGCGCTGGAGCGGCTGCGCGCCGCCATCCAGGAGCACACCTTTCCGCAGGTGGGCCACATCACGATCAGCATCGGCTTCGCGGCCACGCAGGCGGGCTCGCCCGTGGAGATCCTGGGCCGGGCCGACCAGGCCCTCTACCACGCCAAGGAAAACGGCCGCAACCGCGTCTGCTTCTACGACGACCTGCTGCACAGCGGCGCGCTGCAGGCCAAGGTCGCCCACGACGAGGTGGAGCTCTTCTAGGAAAAAGAACACCCGCCGTCAGGCGGGTGTTTCGCACGGGATGCGGCCGCGGGTTATTACGCGCGCTCGCCCACCCAGCCCGCCACCGAGGCCAGCGCCTGCGGCAGCGCCGCGGCGTTGGTGCCGCCGGCCATGGCCATGTCGGGCTTGCCGCCGCCCTTGCCGCCCACCTGGCCGGCGACGAAGTTCACCAGCTCGCCCGCCTTGACGCGGCCCGTGCTGTCGGCCGTCACGCCGGCGGCGAGCTGCACCTTGTCGCCATCGACGGCGGCCAGCACGATGGCGGCGGTCTTGAGCTTGTCCTTGAGCTTGTCCATGGTGTCGCGCAATGTCTTGGCGTCGGCGCCGTCGAGCTGGGCCGCCAGTACCTTGATGCCCTTGACCTCCACCGCCTGGCCCGCCAGTTCATCGCCCTGGCTGGACGCCAGCTTGCCCTTGAGCGCGGCCAGCTCCTTTTCCAGCGCCTTGATCTGCTCCAGCGCGCCGCCGATGCGGGTGGTCAGTTCGGCCACGGGAGCCTTGAGCACGGCGGCGGCATCGTCCACCGTCGTTTCCAGCGACTGCAGGTAGGCCAGCGCGTTCTCGCCGGTCACCGCCTCGATGCGGCGCACACCGGCGGCCACGCCGCTTTCAGCCACCACCTTGAACAGGCCGATGTCGCCCGTGCGGCGCACGTGGGTGCCGCCGCACAGCTCGCGGCTGGCGCCGATGTCGAGCACGCGCACGGTCTCGCCGTACTTCTCGCCGAACAGCATCATGGCGCCGGTCTTCTGGGCCGATTCGATGTCCATCAGCCGCGCCTGCGTGTCCGTGTTGGCCAGCACCTCGGCATTCACGCGGCGCTCGATCTCGCGGATCTGCGCGCCAGTCACCGGCGCGTTGTGCGCGAAGTCGAAGCGCGTGCGCTCAGGCGTAACCAGGCTGCCCTTCTGCTGCACGTGGTCGCCCAGCACTTCGCGCAGGGCCTTGTGCATGAGGTGGGTGACGGAGTGGTTGCGCATGGTGGCCGCGCGCAGCTGTGTGTCCACCTGCGCCTGCACCGTGTCGCCCACGTTGAGCGTGCCTGTCTCCAGCACGCCGTGGTGGCCGTAGACGTCGGCCTTGATCTTCTGCGTGTCGGCTACCACGAAGCGCGCGGAGCCCACGGCTATTACGCCCTGGTCGCCCACCTGGCCGCCGCTCTCGGCATAGAACGGCGTGCGGTCCAGCACCACCACGCCGCTCTGGCCGGCGCGCAGGGCCGCCGCGGCAGTACCATCTACATAGAGTGCGACGACCTTGGCGCTTTCGGCCAGCTGCTCGTAGCCCGTGAATGCGTTGGCCGCGCCCGTGTATTCCAGCGCGCGGTCCATCTTGAACTTGCCCGCCGCGCGGGCTGTGTTCTTCTGGTGCTCCATGGCGATGTGGAAGCCCGCTTCATCGACGCCCACGCCGCGCTCGCGGCACACGTCGTTGGTCAGGTCCAGCGGGAAGCCGTAGGTGTCGTGCAGCTTGAACGCCACGTCGCCGGGCAGCACCTGCGTGCCGCCCTCCAGCGCCGCGTCGAGGATCTCCATGCCGTGCGCCAGGGTCTCGAAGAAGCGCTCTTCCTCCACTCGCAGCACGTCGGTGATGCGCGCCTCCTGCTCGCGGATCTTGGGATAGGCGTCGCCCATCTGCTGCACCAAGTCCTTAACCAGCTTGTGGAAGAACGGCGTCTTGCGGCCCAGCTTGTAGCCGTGACGGATGGCGCGGCGCACGATGCGGCGCTGCACGTAGCCCCGGCCCTCGTTGCTGGGGATCACGCCGTCGGCCACCAGGAAGGCGGTGGCGCGGATGTGGTCGGCGATGACCTTGAGCGAGGGGTTGGCCGGGTCGCTCGTGCCGGTCTCTCGCGCGGCGGCCTTGATGAGCGCGTCGAACAGGTCGATCTCGTAGTTGCTGTGCACGTGCTGCAGGATAGCGGCCAGGCGCTCCAGGCCCATGCCGGTGTCCACGCAGGGCGCGGGCAACGGGGAGACGGAGCCGTCTTCCTTCATGTCGAACTGCATGAACACGTTGTTCCAGATCTCGATGAAGCGGTCGCCGTCCTCGTCGGGGCTGCCCGGGGGGCCGCCGGGGATCCCGGGGCCGTGGTCGTAGAAGATCTCCGAGCACGGGCCACAGGGGCCGGTGTCGGCCATCATCCAGAAGTTGTCGCTCTTGTAGCGCCCGCCCTTGTTGTCGCCGATGCGGATCACGCGCTCGGGCGGCAGGCCGATTTCCTTGGTCCAGATGTCGTAGGCCTCGTCGTCCTCCGCGTAGACGGTGGCCAGCAGGCGCTCGGGCGGCAGCTTGTAGACCTCGGTGAGCAGCTCCCACGCCCACTTGAGCGACTCGCGCTTGAAGTAGTCGCCGAACGACCAGTTGCCCAGCATCTCGAAGAAGGTATGGTGGCGCGCGGTGTAGCCCACGTTCTCCAGGTCGTTGTGCTTGCCGCCGGCGCGCAGGCAGGTCTGCACCGAGGTGGCGCGGTTGTAGGGGCGCTTGTCGGTGCCCAGGAACACGTCCTTGAACTGCACCATGCCCGAGTTGGTGAACATCAGCGTCGGGTCGTTGGCCGGCACCAGCGGGCTCGAAGGCACCACGGTGTGCCCCTTGGCGGCGAAGAAGTCCAGGAAGGTCTTGCGGATGTCCGCGACGGAAAAGGTGGGAGTGCTCATGGTGTGTAGGGGGTTCGTGGGCGGGCGCGTGCGGCGGTGCGCCGCCCCGTCGTGACCAACCGGACATTATAGATTTTCGCCGGCACCTGCCCTGCGCGCTGGTTACTACGCTTTCGATAGCTGCCCGCGCTTGCTACACAAGCGCCAGAGGCCGAAAACGCTTCAAACCTTGGGCACGCGGTTGGCGTAGCTGGCGTTGCCCAGCCCCGTGCCCACGGTGACCACCGCCCAGCGCCGCACGTCCTGCGTGAACGGCAGCTCCGACAGGCCCTGCACCACCGCGTCGTTGTGCAGGCAGACCTGCGTGCGCCCGCCGCCGATCTCGGGCAGCCGCTCGCACAGGTCCTGCGGCAGGTGGAAGCGCGCGCTCTCCCAGTTGCCCGGCAGGTTCTGCGTGCCGCCGGCCAGCGAGCCGTCCTCGCAGACCAGCCCGGGGCAGGCCACGCCGATGAAAGGCGCCACGCGAACGCCCTTGCGCTCGGCCTGCGCGGCCAGATCGGCCAGCATCTGCGCGATGCCGTCCACCAGTTCGTCGCGCCGGGGGCCGTGTTCGGCATGGCGCCATTTGTCGCGCAGCAGCACCTCGGCACGCGAGAGGTCGGGCGCCTTGTGCAGGTGCGTGAGCACCACGCCGCAGCGCACGTTGGTCCCCCCCAGGTCCACGGCCAGGATGGCGTCGTAGCTCTGCAGCAGCGCCGTGGGGGCCAGGTGCACCCAGCCGATCAGGCCGCCGTCGTCGGCGTCATGGTGCAGCGTGCGCAGCTCCACCATGGAGCGCTTGCGGCCCACGAGTTCGGCAGCGCGGGCGATGGCGCGCTCGCCCACCACGCTCTGGTGAAAGCCTCCGCCCACGATCACGCGGCGTACGCCGCGCCAGCTCTTGTGCCGCAGGAAGCGCAACACCACGTCGGCCAGCTGCAGCGCGTAATCCTCCTGCGCTGCCGCGATGGCCTGCGCGGCCGGCCCACCCTCCTTGAGCAGCGCGTCCAGCTTGCGCTTGTCCAGCGCATCGGTCGGCCTGGAGCCCAGCGGATCGCGCCCTGCCATGGCAGCGAACAGCGCACGCCACGCATCGAGCATGCCGCGAAAGGCCGCGCTGCTGGCGCTGTCGCCCACGAAACCGCCTTTGCCGTCGCGCAACTCCAGGCTGTAGCCCAGAATGCGCACCGAGGGCAGTTCCAGCTCGCCATGCGGGCCGAGCGTGCGCAGCTCCAGCAGTGCCTGCGCCTCGCGCTCGCTCACGGGGCCGCGCCCCTTCGTTGCATCCCTGGATGGGTTCTTCACCGCCATGCAGCCCTCTCTTGGCGCCCGCCGCGCGGGCAATGCGGCCATGGTGGCGCCATCCGGGCGCGCGGCACGTCAGCCCATATGCCGTGTGCGCCGCGGACAGGCGCGCATCCGGCTTTTTGCGGGCCCGCCGTGCGCTAGAATGCGCGGCTCGTGCGGGTGTAGTTCAATGGTAGAACGGCAGCTTCCCAAGCTTCATACGAGGGTTCGATTCCCTTCACCCGCTCCACTTCGACTTTCCAGGGACTTCCAGAAAAGACCGCGGAACGTCGCAAGTGATTGTCAGGGTTCAGCTTTTTCACCATCGCTGAATCCAGTGACTTCCAGCGAAAACCACTGACTGCCGGTACAAAACGGTACATCAAGTGGTACATCGGAAAGCGGAGCTTCCCGCTTCCGCATAGTTGCTGGAGCGGTGTGGGGTCGGACAGGACCATGACAGCCAACTCGGTTTTCAGGAGTTGGGCTCATGCTCTCAGACCTCATGGTTCGCCAGGCCAAAGCCACCGGCAAGACGTACACGCTGGCCGATTCGGACGGCCTCGCCCTCTTCGTTTCCGCCAACGGCACCAAGGCCTGGCACTTCCGCTTCACCTGGGGCAGCAAGCGCGATCGCATGTCCTTCGGCAGCTACCCGGTGCTCTCCCTGAAGGAGGCGCGAGAGCTTCGCGATGAAGCCCGCAACCTGCTCGCCAAGGGCGTCAATCCGCACACCGAACGCAAGCGCAAGCGCCACGCCATCGTGCTGGCGGGCGAGCACACGTTCCAGGCGGTCTACGACCAGTGGCTGACACATCGCAAGCTGTCGTTGGAGGAAGGACGGCAGACCAGCCTGGAGCAGATCGCCCGCGTCTTCAAGAAGGACGTGTTCCCGGTGCTGCGTCACCTGACCATCTACGACATCACCCGCGCGCACCTGCTGGACATCATCGGCAAGGTGGAAAAGCGCGGCTCGCTGTCGGTGGCCGAGAAGCTGCGGACGTGGTTCACGCAACTGTTCACCTATGCCACGGTGGCGATCCCGAACATGCACGACAACCCTTCCAAGGACTTGGAGGTCGTCGCATTGCCGCTGCCACCGGTCGAACACAACCCGTTCCTGCGCATGCCCGAGCTGCCGATCATGCTGCAGACGCTGCGCAAGTACCGCGGGCGACTGAACACGCAGTTGGGCATCCGGCTGCTGATGCTCACTGGCGTGCGCACCGGCGAGCTGCGCTTCGCCACGCCCGACCAGTTCGACCTGGAGCAAGGCCTGTGGATCATCCCGGTGGCCAGGCTCAAGCAGCGCGCACTGCTCACCAAGAAGAAGCGCAAGCGCCTAGTGGACATCCCGCCCTACATTGTGCCGTTGTCGGTGCAAGCCCAGGAGATCGTTCGCCACCTGCTGGACCAGTGCAAACCGGCCCAGGTCTACCTGATCCCGGGCGACTGGTGCCTCAAGCATCCCGTCAGCGAGAACACGTTCAACGGCGCGCTCAAGCGCATGGGCTACGAGGACCAGCTCACGGGGCACGGCATCCGCGCCACGATGTCGACCGCGCTCAACGAACTTGGCTACCCGAAGAAGTGGGTGGATGCCCAGCTCTCGCACGCCGACCCGGACAAGATCAGCGCGACCTACAACCATGCCGAGTACGTCGAGCAGCGCCGCGTGATGATGCAGGATTGGGCCGATCGCCTGGACCTGTTCGAGCAGAACCAGGTCGAGGTCGCCAGCCGCCACCTGACCATCACGCTGCAAGGCTTGCCGACCATCGCCGGCCAGGCGGCCGTGCAGCCGCCGGTGGTCGATCTCACCGCGCCGCAGTTGATCGTGACCGCGCCGACGCCCGACCTGCCTGAAGCGCCGGCATCGGTGCAGCGGCTGTCGGCCGTGCGCATGCCCGAGTACGCGCGGCCGCGCCTGTCGGAGGTGCAGCGCGAACGCCTGCAGGTGCTGGAGACCTTCGAGGCACCGCACAACCTCTCGGTGGCTGACTACGCCAAGCTCGCCGGCAAGTCGCGCCGCTGGATCACCTACGAGATCCAGGCCGGCAACCTGCTGTCGATCCACATGGGCCACCGTGGGCAGCGGGTGCCGGACTGGCAGCTCGATCCGCTCAAGCGCAGGCTGGTGCAGTCCGTGTTGAAGCAGGTGCCGCGCGGCCTCGACACCTGGGCGATCTACCACGCGCTGCTGCAGCCCTATGACGCGCTCGGCGGGCGCTCCGCCATCGAGGTGGTCAACCCGAAGAACCTGCATCTGGCTGCGCGGCTGGTCGCGGCGCAGAGCGTCGCGGCGGATGATCCCGAGGACTCCGACATTCCGATGCAGGTGCGGCGCAGCGTGCAGCGCCTGGTGCAGGACGCTATCACGGCCGATGCCGCCGAAGACCTGATGGAGCCTTGACGCGGCTGGCGTTCAGGTCACGGAGCGGACGCGGCGCGCGAACCGCTCCTGGGGTTCGGTCAAGGCCTCGCACGTGTGCAGCAGGTAGGCCATCACGATCGGCGGTGCACTGGCCAGCGGTCGCACCGCGATGCCGCGGCACTGGTATCCCGCCAGCCGCGCGGCGGGCGCGATGGCGATGCCGTACCCCGCGGCGACCAGCGTCATCGCCATGTCGAAGGTGCTCACGACCTGCTCGTGTGGCGCGTCGCCGATCAGCCGATGCACCAGGGCCTGCCATGGCTCGTCCGCGGTCGATTGCGCACAGATGAGGGGCTGCTTCTTCAGTTCATGGCATGGCACTTCGCGATGGACCAGCAGGTGCGAACGCTTGCCGTCGATGCCCTGGGACAGCAAGTGCGCCCGCAGCTTGTCCGAGACCGTCTTGCTCACCAGCCACAAACCATCCTCGGTGAGCCAGCCATCGGAGGCTTCGGGTTGGTTCAGCTTCAGCTCCTCCTTGAGCAGGTAACGCAGACCGTCCAGCAGCTTGCGTTGCAGTGCGTGCTTGGGCGCGGCCATGGCGCGTGTGGGATCGCCGCCCAGTTCCTGGGCCACGGAAGCTCGGTCGGCCTGCACCACCAGTTCGCCCAGCACCCCAGCGTGCTCATACTGCCCGGCCAGAACGTAGAGCAGTGGCGACCACAGCGACGGATAGCCGCTGAGCCAGTCCAGGACTTCGCGGTCAAGCAGTTGCCGGTAGAGCAAGCCCGTCGCGGCGCTGTGGAGCCGGTACTCGCGATCGTCACGGTAGCGGAAGCGGTATGGCTGATGCAGTGGTCCGTGCCACGGGTGCCAAGTGCTGCCGTCGGCGTGTTCGACGTGCAGATCGACGGCGATCTTGCCTATGTCGTGCAGCAGTGCGGCGTAGGCGACGGCAGCAGTCCAGGCCTCGGCTTGCGCGGCCTGATCCTCGGGACTAGCGCCGATAGGCAGCAGATGAGACTGCCGCAGCTTCAGGCTGTAGGCGACGATTTCCAGGCCGTGGTCAAGCATGCCGCCTGGGTAAGCGTGGTGATGCGCCTCGGATGCAGGGAAAGCCTGAACCAACTCGGCATAACGTTCCAGCGGCGCGCGGTACAGCGCGGCGAACTGCTTGCGCGAGAGCGAGGTGCGCTGCCAGATGTGTTCCAGCAGCTTCTGCCGGCGCGGTGTCGCCAGCAGCGATGCGGCCGATTCCGGTTGCAGCAGCCCTTTTGGGAGATCGGTGACGGGTGCTGGCGACGGAGCGGCAGCGCCCGAGGTCCGTTTTCGCTGGAACAGAGAGAGCATGTGGGTGTCCTGATGGCGGGCCAAGCGGGAGGCCTTTTCGCCTTTTCGGGTAGGGCCTTTCCCCTTGCACCCCATTCCCTTGCCATTTCGGCCCTTTGGCCTTTAGAAGCCTTTGGATATAGAGAGGTGAGCATTGGTCGTCCACCGTCAATGCGGGTGTAGCGGGGCCGGATTGATGCGGGAAGGCTGGCTGTTCCCGCCCTACGATGAGGTTCATTGTTGGATGCTGGAGAACCTCGGTGAGACCTCTCATTGACGCGGTAAGGATAATTCCTTACAATGCAGGCATTGCGATCAGGAGAGCCACCATGCCTGCCATTCACGAAGTTGCCACACTGACCTCCAAAGGCCAGATCACGCTGCCCAAGTCCATCCGCCAAGCCCTGGGCGTGGACACTGGCGGTAAGGTTGCGTTCGACCTGCGTGGCGGCGAAGTCGTCGTCACCCGCGCCGATGCCGAGCACGAGGACCCTGCCATTGCCGCGTTCCTGACCCTGCTGGCCCGCGACATTGAAGCGGGCCGGAATGTGCGTGGCCTGCCCGAGGATCTGGCTCGCACAATGCTGGAGCACGCGGGGCACAAGGTGGACCTGGGTGATGATTTCGATGAGGATGTGGAAATCTGATGCAACAGCATGGCTGGACACTGCTGTTCCACGACAACCTGATCGAACAGATGATGAAGCTGCGCGCGGCCGTGCTGCGCGCCCAAGAGAACGACCCGGAAGGGTTCGGATCGAACGCCAACGTCAAGTTCTTCCGGGCGTTGACCCAGTTGATACAAGACGTGGTACCGAGTGATCCGGCGCGCGACGAATACCGCCAGGGCAACACCATGGGGCCGGCCTATCGCCACTGGCGGCGGGCCAAGCTCGGAAGGCGATACCGGCTGTTCTTCCGCTACGACTCGAAGGCGAAGGTCATCGTGTACGCCTGGGTCAACGATGAACAGACCCTGCGGTCTTCGGGGAGCAAATCGGATCCGTATGCCGTGTTCGAGAAGATGCTCGGGCGCGGGAACCCGCCGGACGAATGGAGCGCATTGGTACAGGCAAGCAAGCAGGATTGGAGCAAACTGGAGTAGCGATTTCACATGTAGCAGGTGACGACCATGAACACCACAACCCGCATTAGCACTGCAGAACGTCTCGGTCGCAGCTTTGGCCGTGGATGGCGCGCCTATGCTCGCTGCGAACGGCGGGCGTCGAGCTGGTTGGTATCCAGGGGCGTGCCGGTAGCTGGTGCCACCGTGCTGTTGTGGGTGGTCAAGCTGGCCGTGCTCGGTGTACTGCTCTATTCCGCGTTCTGGCTGGCACTGCTGTTGGTTTGTGTCGTGGCTGTGGGATGGGCAGCAAATCAGAGCCATTCAGACGAAGAGTTCCATTTGCAGTTTCCTACCACCTTGGAAGAACTTCGAGAGACACCGGGTTATGACCCGAATCTCTACAACGACACCTCTCATGAGATGTACAAGGATGATGACTGACACTCGGCTTGAGCGTGCGTCACTTCAATTTCCTTGAGATCGCGCCAGCTCCCTTTCCGCCGGCGCTCCCTGCGTCCCTCGTGCCGGCTGAGAAGCTGTTTGCAATCGTCCCGGCGCGGATTCCGGCCCAGGTCAGTGCACCGATCCAAAAGGTGGGCAGCACGATGAACATTGTCCCCATAACGAAGTTCAACAACAGATCGCCGAAGGCGTTGTTCAGCCCCACCAACGGGTCGAAGTTGGCGTGTGGCCGGTTCCAGCCGAAGCCCCAGCCATAGAGCGCATCGAGGATGGTGCTGTCGATCCAGCGCGCGAGTTGGAACCAGAAATCGACGAAGAACAGCGCGAACTGCACGACGCTCACGGTAACGACGGTCTTCAGGTCGTAGGTGCCCACGACCAGCACCAGCGGGATGCAGATGACCAGCGCCATCTTGAGCAAGGCGAGCACCATAGGCAGCGCCTGGCGCACCACGTCCATGGCGGGAAACGCGGCAATCGCGCCGACAGCCATGCCGACGTCGCCCGTGGCCCGTGTCACGATGTTCGGTAGGGTCTTGTCGATCTGGCCGCCGTAGTCCGTATAGACGGTGCCCTGGTTCAATTTCTGCTGCCGTGGCGAGGCGATGGTGCGGATTACTGAGTCGTCCACATCGGCTCGGCTCAGGAATCCGGCCCAGCCCGCCAAGCGATTCAGCAGGCTTGGGTCTACCTGCCCCAGCAGGCGTGCACGCAGGCCATTGCTGCCATCGGCCCACCACTGCCTGCAGGACGGATAGCCGCCACCGCTGGCCACCTGTGCAAGCCCCGCGTCGCGGGTGCTGTCGTAGGGCCAGTCGTCGCGTGGTGTGCTGGAGCGGTAGCTGTCGTAGTAGCCCCCGGTGTTGCCTTCGTCGGCACCCTCCGCACGGGCCTTCAGCCATTCCTGCACGATGATGGCAATGAAAGGCAGCGCGAAGACACCGCTCGCCACCAGTACTGCCCAGATGCCGTTATGGACGATCCAGGACACCAGCGTCAGGTAGTACTCCAGGTAGTCGGTCGTGAAAAGCGTCATGGCCCCGATCTCCCCTCAAGCGGCCTGCAGCAACAGGCTGGCTTCCAGCGCGAGGATGGCGGCGATGCCGGCGATCTCGCTGCGCAGCAGGCGCCGCCGCTCCTGCCTATCCGCCCCGCGTTGGGCCTCGCGCGCCAGCAGCCGGCGACGCATCCAGACCCAGCCATAGGCTGTAGCGCCGTACACCCATTCGTAGCCGGTGTCCACCAGCGCATGCGCCGTGCGCCCTGGCTCCTGCACGACCACGCTGCGCGTGAAGTGGTTGGACAGGTGCCCCAACTCGTACTGCAGCATCTGCTGGGAGTGCTGCCAGCCCTGGTCCTTCCAGAACAGGTGCATGCCGATGCACTCCATCAGGATCGAGAACAGCAGCGAGCCGACCAGCACTCCGAGCAGTCGGAACGGCAAGGTGATGGTGCCGACGATCAGGCCCTGGCGGCGGTTCTGCTCGCGCTGCGCAGTGGAGGCGGCATCGCTCATGGCGCGGCCTCTTCGCTGGCCGTGTCGCCCGTGTCGGTGATGGGTATGGCGATGGCCGCCTCATCGAGCAGGTCGTCCGGCAAGGCCGCGTCCTGCAAGACCGGGGAGCTGGTGAACTCCCACCACTGCGTGGCCTCGCTGTAGCTCTGGCGCATGTGCCCGGCCAGTTGCTGCAAGTCCGCCGGCATTACCTCGTCCGGGTCTGGCGCCGGCAACGGCATGCGCACCTTCCAAAGCTGGCCACCTTGCAACAGCGCGAAGCACTGGCCTTTGGGCAGGCCGACGACGTGCGACGGCTCGATCATCGGCACGCTGGACATGCTGATGCGGTCTTGGGTGTTCGACGTAAAGTCCGTCGCGCCGCGAATGTCGGAGCTGTCGGTTGCGCCGCTGACGATGGTGGTCGTATAGACCTCGACCTTCGGCAATTGCCGGGTTAGCAATTCAGCGGTAGCCGTCTCGCGCACGCGCAGCATGAACAGGTTGTTGAAGTTGCCGATCACCTGACCGGCCTTCGCGCGGTTGCCGATGCGTGCTTCGATGTCCGAGAGGGTCTGCGTGTACGCGGTGACTTGCAGGCCAGCACCGCCGCCCTTGTTGATCAGCGGGATGAACTCGTCGCCCATCAACTCGTTGAACTCATCGGCATGGACGTTGATCGGCACGCGCGAGCCAGCCGATGCGCCCGGCAGGCCGTCGTCGATCCCGTGCTTGTAGATGTGGCCGGCGACCGAAACCAGGTCGGAGAACATGGAATTGCCGACCGCTGCGGCGACCTCGGCATCGGATAGCGCATCCAGGCCAACATAGACCACGGCGCGCTTTCGGATGACCTGCATCCAATCAAAGATCGGACGCGGGTCGGCCAGGTCGGAGTAGTTCGGGGCCAGAAGCTGGGCGATCTTGCCGCTGGTGAGCTTCTCCAGCAGCGGCAGCAGCGATGCAACGATCTTGTCGAAGTAGGTCTTGTCGTAGCGCACAGCCGAGCGCAGGCCGTCGAGCACCGGGTCGTAGTTGCGCGCCTGCGAGAGGTACTGCTCCAGCGCCACCACGCGCTTTTCGCGCCCGATCATGTTGCGCGGGATGTTCTTCTCGTTGAGCTTGGCCTCGATCTGGACGATCACCTCCCAGGCCTTGGGCTCGGTCTTGGCGAAGTAGTGCTGGGCATACTCGATGAACAGCGCGTCGATGTTGATCACATGGCGCTGGATCAGCATGTAGTCCGGGCGCTGCCCCAGTTCCACCAGGGCGCGGGCGATGATGTTGACGAAGCGCCACGCAAACTCGCGAAATGCCGCGCTGTTTCCTTCGCCGGAAAGCTGGCCCGCAACACGGGTGGCCACTTCGCTGATGCGCCCAAAGCGGCCCACAGCGTTGTAGCGCGCGGAAATGTCCGGCCAGCCCAAATAGAAGACATAGAACTCGCCCTCGCGCCCCGCACGCTTGGCCTCGACGTACACCCGCTTCAAAAGATCGGCATCGCCCTTGGGGTCGATGACGATGACGACCTCGTGCTCGCCGTCGGCGTTCTTGCGTCGAATGTCCTGGGTCACGAACAACTCGGCCAACCGCGTCTTGCCCACGCGCGTGGTGCCCAGCACCAGCGAATGCCCGACGCGCTCACCCAGCGGCAGACTGACATCCACCTCGTCGGGTTCGATGCCGTGCAGGCGCGGCAGGCCACCCACAGGCGGCAGTGGGCGCACCGGGTTGAAAGGCACATCCCAGCCCGTGAGCGCAGGCAGCCGGGACAGCGGGAACGGCGCGAACTCCAGCCGTTCCTCCAGCCTGCGCGCCAGCCGGTAGGCCGGCGTTGGCTCGACGTAGCGGCGGAACTCCGGTCGGTACGTCTGCATCAGCCGATGGGTGTGTTTCTGCTCCCACAGAAACCCGCGCCCCACGAACAGACGCTGCTGGCTGACCGGCACGTCCTTGCTGGTCATCACGTAGCGCGGCAAGCGGCGAATGTTGCGCCGGTAGCGCAGAATGACGCGGGCATCGCGGTAGCGGATGGCAGCCGCACGCCACGCCCGTTGCGGTGGAGCAGCGTCACGCCCAGGTCCGCCTCCAGCCGGCTGATCCGGCGCGACAGCGGCGACTGTTCGATGTGCAGGCGCTTGGCAGCCCGGCCAAAGTGCAGTTCCTCGGCCACTGCGACGAATGCCTCGATATGACGCAAGTTCATGTTTTCTCCCTATCTGTGGGGCCACTGCCTATGGCCCTGGTCGCAGTTAAGGAGAAGAATGCAGCCGTTGCAATCACCCCTCGCAGCTCGCGATGCCTACCGGATGCATTGACCAGCAACGTGCCAACTCGATCACGCCTGCTGGGCTGCCGACATCATGGAACAAGTATGTTGATCAGGCTCAGACGGAATAACTGTGAGCATCAACTCCTCCCGTAGTGCCGTGACTGCTGCACTACAGATGCTTATCCCAAAGTGGCTCACGTCTTTCCGCCAGCCTCATGACCGAGCTTGAGCGCATCAATACGCTGGTTGAGGGTTGGGTAAGAAAACTCGCCGACGCGAACATCGACCAAGCGGCCAGCCGCGTTAAAGAACAGGGTTGTTGGTAGGCCTTTTTGGCCCATTGAGCGGGCAACTTCGCCCTGCGTGTCAATCAACACATTTCGTAGCGACAGCTTGCTTCCTGCAAGAAATTGCTGGATCTTGGCCGGTGCCTCCCCTTGATTGAGAAACACGATGTTGATGTCAAGATGCTCGTTCTGAGCGCGCTCGAAGACGGGCATTTCGCGCCGGCAAGGTGGGCACCAGGTGGCCCATAGATTGACCACCGTAGGCTTTCCGACGTAGGACTGCAGCGCGATTTGGTCGCCCTTTATGGAGAGCGTGTTGAAATCCGGCAGGAACTGCCTTTCACGAAACGGCAAGGCCAGGACCACCGTTCCGGCGATCCAAATCGCACTTGCAGCAGTCAAGCCCGACAGCAGGGGCTTCCTTATTGTCGGGAAACGTAAAACGACCGTCGCGGCATAGAGCCATGCTGCAAGTAGCCCAGCCCAGGGAGACCATCCTCCATCGCGAAAATCAAGAACGCTCCATGGCGTGCTGGAGTAGGCTTCATGGTACTGGAGCACAAACCCCAAGCGAGCGCAGATCGCGCTGATGAACAGACCGCGGTAAATTCGACTCTCTACTTCGACTCCGGCGTTGCGCCCAAGCCAATTTCCGACCAACAAAGCGATTGTCAGGACGAGCGCAGCGAGGACCAGGCCGGGCGGCAGTGACACTGGTCCGATCTGAACGGAATGAATCAAGTTCTAGCTCCCGCCTTGAACGAGCGGGCCGAAACATCCGCTCGCCAGCTTCTGGGCAGGAGGTGGCTCTTTCATGCCGATGGGCGGCCTTGCATATCGCACGGTTGGTGTGCCCTCAGGTCACCTGCAAGGAGCCCCTCGCATTCATGAGAAGCTCAATGACATCCGGCGCCGTGATGACTTCGAAGCGCGGGTCCATCTGCTCGGCCGTCAGACCGTTGTGAACCATGCAAGAGCCGCAGATGGCGATGCGACCACCTTTTTCGAGGTACTTGGCCAGCAGGTCTGCCACGGGCTCGAACGGCTTGCCGATCGCCATGCCCGCCGTGGCCCCGGGCTTGCCGAGTTGGACGGCTTCGACCATGAGGATGATGGTGGCCGTGTGGCCTTTGAGCAAGGCGTTGAGCGCCATGGTGAAGGTCACGGTGACCTTGTTCGGATTGCTTGCGCCGTCGAAGACAGTCGCGACGAAATCAGTGGTCTGCATGTTCAGCTCCTGGTTGGTATGGGGGTAGAGCGGGGGTGGTTTGCGGATGAGGTTGTGGAAGCCGCTTGCAAAGTGCTCATGCTGAAGCCTTCAACTGTCGGCTTGCATCCTTGAGCGCGCTTTGCACCAGTTCTTCGATGCTGGGGTGGTAGTACGGCATCGCCAGCAGGCTCTCGACCGTCTCGCCGCGCTGGATGGCCCAAGCCAGCAAGTGGGCCAGATGTTCCCCACGCGTGGCGAGCAGACCGGCACCTAGCAGGCGCCCATTGCCGCGGTCCACATACAGGCGAACGAGGTTGCCTTCGGCACCCATCACGCGCGATCTACCATTGGCGTCGCCTTGCGCGGAGCCGATGACGGTATGGTCGAGATTCAGCGTGTCGTAGGCTTGACCGACCGTCGCGATGTCGGGGTCGCTGAACACGATCGCCAGCGGCGTGCGGCGTGGCGGGAGTTCGGCAAGGGGGGCGCCACCAAGCGATTGCGCAGCGGCACGCGCTGCGATCAGTCCTTCATCGACGGCCTCATGCATCAGCGGCCGAATGGCACTCACATCACCGGCGAGGAACACGAGGGACGAGCCGGCACGCAGGGTCTTGGCATGCAGGACCGGCTGTCCGCGTGCATCAAGCGGCACGCCTGCCAGTTGCAGCTCCAGACCTTTGACATTGGGACGGCGACCCAGTGCGGCCAGAACGACGTCCACTTGTTCGACGGCGTCGCCGCTGCGCAGTTCGATTGATTGCTGCCGGGCAGTGGCTTCGACGGGCCGCCCCAGCCACATGGTGATATCGCCGCTGAAGTGCTCGATGGCACGCGCACCGATCTTGGGGTCGGTGATGCCTGCGGGCAAGGTCTTCATGTCACCGGCGACCACTCGAACCCCGAGCCGCGACAGCGCCAACCCCATTTCCAGCCCGATGGCGCCCAATCCCAACATTCCGACGCTCCCGGGAAGGGTGTCCAGGTCGAACAGACTATCCGTGGTGAGCAGCCGATCGCCCAGCGCCGCAAGAGCCTGCGGAACAACCGGCCGGGAGCCGGTGGCGACGATGAACGCCTGAGCGTGAATGGGCTGGCCGTTGACGTCCACGGTGTCGGGACCGGTGAAACGCGCCGTTCCCGTGAGAAGCCGATCTCCTGCTACCTCGCGGGTGCGCTTGGCGGTGTTACCAGCGAGCAGGTCGCGCGTCCTGCGGGCGTGGCTCCACAAGTCGTCAGGAGTGGCCGAGCCCGCAGGTGCGGCGGCCTCTTTCAGCAGCGCGCGCAGGTTAGCCCACTGGTGGCCGGCATGCAGTGCTGCCTTGGAAGGCATGCAACCCACCCGGGCACAGGTCGTGCCCAAAGGGCCATGGTCGATCAGAACGGCGGACAGGCCGAGGCGACGCAATTCGCTGAAAGCCGTGAGACCGGCAGTGCCAGCTCCGATGATGGCAATGTCGGTGGTGATGGACGAGGGCATGCTAGGGGTTCTCCTTCGTTGTGTCTGCGTCGTGGCAGCGGGTCTCGGCAGACCACGGGTTCGACGTAGAAATGGCCAGGTCGTTGGACGACGGCGCGTGGTACTTGAGCCAGAAGGCTTCGCGACAGGTCGAGTTGAAAGTCACTCGCGCAGGCGTGATCCGCTCGTCGGAATGCCCATCTGAAACAACCTCGTAGGTGATCCAGCATTCCGGGCAGATATCGGCATCGACCGGCACCGAGTCCTGTTCGGTCGTGCAGAAGATCGTGGCGCCATCGGTGAACCGATAGGTGACCGCCTCCTGGGTCACTTCGAACCCATCCTCCTGCCAGCTCGACGCATCGCGCGTCATGCTCTCGATGCAGATCGAGCTGCGGCGCTGGCGGATCGCTGCGATGTAGCTGGCCAAGTGCCGCATGTCGGCGTTCTATTGCTCTGCCGGCAACGAACTGGGAGGCGTTTCAGCCATGAACTCGTCGAAGGCGGCCACGGCGTTGGCTGCATACATCGCAGAGGGGCCACCCCCCATATAGACCGCCACGCCCAGGGTCTCGTGCACTTCGGCTTTCGTCGCCCCCAGACGGGCCAAGGCCTTGGCATGAAAGCCGATGCAACCGTCGCAGCGTGTGGCGACGCCAATCGCCAGTGCAATCAACTCCTTGGTCTTGGCGTCCAACGCCCCATCGGCGATGGCGGCTTTGCCCATTTCCGCAAAGCTCTTCATGACCTGGGGAGCGCTAGCACGCAGCGGTGCCAGATTGGAGGTGATCTGCTTCGTCAAGTCCCTGTAGCGAGTTGCCGTCATGAGGCCTCCCCGGCTCAACGCGCGTTCGCAGTGTCGGTCAGTTGCCTCCGGGCAGGCCACCAGCCAGCGATGGTGTAGGCCAATATGGTCGATCCGACCAGGCCGGCACCGAACACCAAAGCGATCAAGAACCAGTCGGCGGGACCAGCGGCATCGGTGAAGCCTGAGGACGACACCTTGGCCATCAGGACCAAAGCCAGTGCTCCCCCGACGATGCCCAGCGCCTCCGAACGCACCAGGCGGCGTGACACGAGGCCTTTCTCGCGCACCAGCAGTGCGACGAAGGCGACCAGGCCCAGGACGACGATGGCCAGGAGAATCCACAGCAAGGGGCCGAGCATTTCCTGGAAAACAGCCAGCAGGATGAAGGGATCGAGTTCTTTCATGGCGGTGTCTCCTTAGGCGCGGCCGCGCAGCATGCTGATGTAGGTGGGCTTGAGCGCCATGGTCTTCATGACCCAACTGATCCACAGTTCCTCCAGCGGCGCGATCACGCCGGGGAAGGATGGCACCAGGTTGTTCTGGTAGTCGAACTCCACCAGCATGGCGCGGCCCAATCGCGTGATCAGTGGGCACGAGGTGTAGCCTGTGTAGAGCGCGTCCGAGGTCTTGCCCGCGATCTCGGCAACGATATGGTCGACCGCGACGGGGACCTGCCATTTCACGCTCGCTGCGGTCTTGCCCTTGGGCACCCCGGAGATGTCACCGACGCCGAACACGTTGCGGTAGCGCACATGACGCAGCGTGCCCTTGTCGACCTCCAGCCAGCCTTCGGCGGCCCACGCGCCGGTTTGCCACGGCAGCGGGCTGTTGCGGATGGGCTCGGGCGCACGCATGGGGGGAATGACGTGGATGAAGTCGTAACCCTGTTCTTCGGTTCCCGCCGGCGTGTTGAACGTGGCGATGCGCTTGCCCGGATCGATGGCCTTGAGAACTCGCTCGTAGTTCACCTGGATACCGCGCTCCTGGAACAGCATGCGCACCTTCTCCGAGACGATGGGTACGCTGAACAGCGCCTTGTTGTTCGAGTTGTAGACGACCTCCGCCTTGCTGCGCTGGCCGCGTCGGCTCAGGTAGTCGTCCGTGATGAAGGTGTACTTCAGCGGCGCGCCCGCGCACTTCATCTCGGTGCCGGGGCGTAGAAAGACGCCACGGCCGCCCTTGTCGGCGAAAGCCGACATGGCTTGCCACGTGGCTTCGGCCTTGGCCGGGCTGTGGTAGATGCTGCCGATGCCGTTCTTGCCGATCAGGCCCTCTTCCATGCCTTCGATCAGGCCGTACTCCAGCTTCATGCCGGTGGCGACGACGAGGAAGTCGTATGCATGGGCCTCGCCGCTTTCCGTGACGACCTTCTTGCCTTCCGGATCGAACTCGGCCACGCGTTCCTGCACCAGCTCGACGCCGGCGGGCACGTATTCGGCGGTGGTGGACACCACGTAGCCTGCGGGCTTGATGCCCGAGCCCACCAGCGTGAAGCCTGGTTGGTAGAAATGCTCCTTGCGCGCGTCGATCAGCGTGATCTTCGCGCCGTCCAGCGCTTCCGAGAGGCGCGATGCTGCCGCCAGGCCCGCGGCGCCGGCGCCTGCGATGACGATTCGGGCCGTGGTCTTGACCTTGTTCGCCGCGTTGGCGATGCCCGGCGTAAGTGCAATGCCTGCAGCGCCGGCCGCACCAAGCGTCAGAAGAGCCCGGCGCCGATTGAGCGGTTGATCCATTGCCTTGTCTCCTTGGATAGGGTTCTTGTGGTGATTCATGGTCTCGTACCCCGTTTACTTCGGGGCGCAGTAGATGTCCCAGAGCATGCGCATGACGCGCACGACGTTGTCGTTGGCCAGCCGGTAGTAGACGTACTTCCCCTCCTTCTCGGTCTCGACCAGTCCCTCCTGACGCAACACGGCCAGCTGCTGCGACAACGTGGGCTGGCGAATGCCGGTCATGGCTTCCAGCTCGCCCACGTTGTGGCGAGCGGACGCGATCTGGCACAACAGCATCAAGCGGTCTTCGTTCGCAAGAACCTTGAGCAAGGCGCACGCTTCGCCAGCGTGCTCACGCAGCTGCTCGGGTGCTTTTAGGTTGCTCTTGTTGAACGGTGGCATCTTGGTTCTCGCTGTAGAACGAATGAAGAAATTATAATATGTAAATTCGTAAATCATTCCAGAGGTATCCCCGTGAATGTGATGGTTTCTGATGGGCTCGCCCGCGTGCCTTTCTCGTTGGCTTTCGAGGCCTACCGATGAGCGTGGCTTCCACCTCCCAACGGTCCTCTGCGGCCAAGCGGTGGCTGCCGGTCTTGTCCTGGGGGAAAACCTACGACCGAGGCCAATGGTCCGCGGACATGCTTGCGGCCGGCATCGTCACGCTGATGCTGATTCCCCAGAGCCTGGCCTACGCCATGCTGGCTGGCCTGCCACCGCAGGCGGGCCTCTATGCAAGCATGCTTCCCTTGCTTGCCTATGCGGTGTTCGGCAGCAGCCGCACACTGGCTGTCGGGCCGGCGGCGGTGACGTCGTTGATGACCGCCGCAGCCGTCGGGCAGGTTGCTGCGGCGGGCTCCGCTGACTATTGGGCGGCGGCGCTGGTGCTGGCTTTGCTGTCTGGCCTGATGCTGACCCTCATGGGAGTGCTGCGGCTTGGCTGGCTGGCGAACTACCTCAGCCATCCGGTCATATCCGGCTTCATCTCGGCGTCCGGCGTACTGATCGCCTTGAGCCAGGCCAAGCACGTGCTGGGGATTGCGGCATCGGGCGATACCCTGCCGGAACTGCTTCCCGCGCTATGGCGAGGTCTGCCCCAGACCAATGGCCCTACCGTGGCGCTGGGGCTGTCGGCGCTCTTGTTCCTGTGGTGGTCGCGCAGCGGGCTCAAGCCATGGCTGCGCCAGATCGGTATCGCGCAGCGTTGGGCAGACGCCCTCGCCAAGGCGGGACCCGTGGCAGCCATCGCGGCGACCACAGGGGCGGTATGGGCCTGGGACTTGGCAGAGCGAGGCGTGCGTGTGGTAGGGGTGGTGCCACAGGGACTTCCGCCGTTCACGCCTCCCACGTGGAACCCGGCCCTGTGGACGGAACTGGCCGTGCCAGCGCTGTTGCTCAGCGTGGTCGGCTTCGTTGAATCCATCTCGGTGGGGCAGACGCTCGCGGCCAAACGGCGCCAACGTGTCGAACCGGATCAGGAACTGGTCGCGCTGGGAGCGAGCAATGTGGCAGCGGCCTTCACGGGTGGTTTGCCGGTAACGGGTGGCTTTTCGCGTTCCGTGGTCAATTTCGACGCCGGCGCGCAGACGCCGGCGGCCGGGATCTACACCGCCATCGGCATTGCCGTTGCGACCTTGCTGCTCACGCCGCTGCTGCACCACCTGCCACAGGCCACCCTGGCAGCCACGATCGTGGTGGCGGTGCTCTCGCTGGTCGATCTGGGCATGCTCAAGCGGACCTGGCAATACTCACGCTTCGATTTCACTGTGGTGGCGGCCACGCTGGCCACGACCCTGCTTGCGGGCGTGGAGACTGGCCTGATCGCCGGGGTAGGCCTGGCGCTGATGCTGCATCTGTACCGCAGCAGCCGGCCGCATGTGGCTGTTGTCGGGCTCGTGCCCGGGACCGAACACTTTCGCAACGTGCTTCGCCATTCCGTGCTCACGAGCCCGCAGGTGCTGGGGCTGCGCGTCGACGAAAGCCTGTACTTTGCCAACGCACGCTATCTGGAGGACCGCATCAATGAGGCTGTCGCGGATCGCCCCGAACTCCGGCACGTGGTGCTTCAGTGCTCGGCCATCAACGACATCGACGCCAGCGCGCTCGAAAGCCTGGAAGCGATCGAGGCGCGGCTGAACGAGGCGGGCATCCGGCTCCATCTGTCGGAAGTGAAGGGACCGGTGATGGACAAGCTCGCCGGCACACCGTTTCTGACGCGCCTCAGTGGACGGATCTACCTCACCCACTATCAAGCCATCGCCGAATTGGCCCCCGACAGCCTGGCTTGAACTGGCGCGGGCCAGGCCCACGGTTGGCGTGCATCAAGGGCGCATCAGGGCGGAAACTTTTCAACGCACCTCGCCGAACATGCTGTGGTGCAAGCGCCGCAGTGACCACCATACGCTTGCGGCCACCACTGGAATCGCTACCGCGGCCGTGCTCTCGGGTGAGAAGCCCCAGCCGAGCTTCTGCGCTCCCTTCGCCAGGTAGCTCACGAGGCCGACGATGTAGTAGGTGATGGCCGCTACCGATAATCCCTCCACCGTGGATTGAAGCCTGAGCTGCAAGTCGCCTCGACGGTTCATCGCAGCCAGCAAGGCCTGGTTGTTCTGCTGCTGCTCAATCTCTACGCGCGTGCGCAGCAGGTTGCTCATGCGTGAAACACGCTCGGACAGAGCGTTCTG
Organism: Acidovorax sp. MR-S7; assembly: GCF_000400995.2. Classification (GTDB taxonomy): domain Bacteria; phylum Pseudomonadota; class Gammaproteobacteria; order Burkholderiales; family Burkholderiaceae_C; genus MR-S7. Next base: position 64,338 of record NZ_DF238892.1, read on the forward strand.
CCGCCGTGCAGCCCAGGCGCAGGTGCTGCGCGCAGGGCTCAGCCGCCGCTCCATGAACTCGCCTATCGTCTGCAAGCCACCGAGCCGGGATTCGCCAATGTCCTGTATGCGCCGGTCCACCAGTTCGAAGTACGCGCTGCTGGCCGAAAAGCGCGAATGGGTGGCGGCATACTGGCCCTCGACCTGGCCCGCCAGCCGAGTCAGACGGTCAAGCAGCACGGGCTCGGCATCGCGGTTGGAAACTCGGATGGCTTGGGCCAGCTCCGCCAATTCGCGCTCGGCACTGACCAGGGTTGCACTGGCATCACGCGCAGCGGGCAGGCCAAGCAGAGCAGCCATACGGTAGGTCTCTATTTCTAGCAACTGCTGGACGAGCCGACCCAGGCGTTGGGGTGAAAGCGCCTTGGCCACGAGCAGCATGCGCGAGAAGCTATCGGCATGGATGGCAAAGTCGGTATAGACCTCGCCCTGGTCGTTCGCGACGGCGGAAGCGACGAGCGATTCCTCGCGCAGCCAGTTGCATGCCGCCGGATCGGCATCCCCATCTGCACCCCGACTGCCAGTCACCCACAGGTGCAACGCACACAGGCATTCGCCGGGAAGTGCGACGAGCCAGTCACGCGGAACAGCCTCCAACGCCGTCATCGGGACGCGCCCCTCCTTGGAAAAGGCATCGGTCGGTATGACCGTGAATGTCCAAGAGACGAACTCGGTGTGCAGTTCCCATCGGATGCGAAATGCCCCCAGGTCTACGCGCAAGTGGGTGGTGAGCGCATCTGGCGGCGCTTGGTGATGGTCGCGCAGGAACGTCGCCAAGTGTGCGCGGCTTGCATCACGGCCCATCGCATCGGTCAACATCACGATGTGTGTGATCGCCAACGGTGCCACCAGGGCTTCGGGCGGTCGTGCATGGACTTCGTTGTGTAGCAACACGCGCTGGGGATGCTGCGTAGGGTACGAAGCGCGGCTCATGGACGATCAGAATTCAGACGGTTGGTTGAGGGCAGCGTCTGCACCATGCCAGCCGTTGCCTTTGCACAACCGCTTTACCGTGCAACGGTCGCTGAGGCGGGGGTGCGACGGCTGTGCAACGTCAGCCAACCCAGCATCACCAATACCACTGCGATGAGCGGCAGCATCAAGGTGTTGATGGTCTCCCATCCAGACGTGTTCAGGAGACGACCCGAGCCAAAGGACGCCACTGCCACGGTGCCGAACACCAGGAAGTCGTTGAGCGCCTGGACCTTGGCCCGCTCTGCGGGCGCGTAGGTATCGGTCACCATGGCCGTGGCGCCAATGAAGCCGAAGTTCCAGCCTACGCCAAGCAGAATCAGCGAGCCCCAGAAGTGAAGCAGCTCCAGCCCTGCCAACGCCAGCAAACCCGACGCGGCGATCAACACTAGCCCCAGCGCCGTGATGGCGATCTTGCCGAAGCGCGCGATCAAGTGGCCCGTGAAGAAGCTCGGTGCAAACATGGCCAGCACGTGCCACTGGATGCCCAGCGCGGCTTCGCCGACCGTGTGGCCGCATCCGACCATGGCCATGGGAGCTGCGGTCATGATGAAGGCCATCAGTCCATAGGAGACGACGCCCGCGGTGACCGCCACCACGAAGGCCGAGCTGCGGGCAATGGTGCCCAGCGGCCGCGCCGTGCCTTCCGCCACGGCAGCTTGAGGCGGCGGAGCACGCAGCATCCACAGCAGAGGCAAAGCCAGCAAGGCCAGGCCGGCCTGGCCGAGAAAGCTGCCGGCGAACGGCGCCATGGGCCAGGCATCTCGCGTCCAGATGACGACCTGTGGGCCGATGATGGCGGCAACCAGGCCGCCAACCATGATGCGCGAGATGGCCTTCGCCCGTTGCGATGGCTCCACCGCGTCGGTGGCGGCGAAGCGGTAGCTCTGCACGCAAGCACCATAGAAGCCGGCCATGGCGGTGCCCACGCAGAAGGTAGCGAAGTCGCCTTGCACTACACCGTAGGTGGCGATCAGTCCGGAGACGCTGCCCAGCAACGCGCCCAGCACGTAGGCCGCGTTCCGGCCCAGGCGGCGCATGAGCATCGCTGCGGGAATGGTCGATAGCGCAAGCCCAAGTTGATACAGGCTGACAGGCAACGTCGCCAGCGTGGGATCGCTGGCGAGCATTTGCCCGACGATGCCGCCCAGGGAGATGATGATGGGAGGCGCAGCACCGCCCAGGGATTGGGCCGCTACCAGCAGCCATACGTTGCGGCGGGCATCGCCAGTGTTGGCGGCACCTGTCGATGGCGCAGTGGTGGACATCGTCATGGGGTCGTGCGTGCGCTGTCCGGGTCAGGGTTGCTTGGGATCGAGGCGATCACGTCGGATCGCCTCGTCTTCCATCAGCTCGAACCACATGGCGTTGAGAACGGCAAAGGCGGCCGCCAGGGGCAAGCCGAGAATCCAGGCGAAATACCACATGATTAGATTCCTATGAATTGTGAGAAATGTTGCGTGGCTCGTCAGTACGCATGGCCCTTGCCATCCTCAATCGCGCCGGCATCAACTTTGCCGCGCAGGACCGAGAACACCCAACTGGTGTACGCCAGGATGATGGGCAGGAAGATGACCGTGGAGACGAGCATGATGAACAGCGTCAGATGACTCGACGACGAATCCCAGACGGTCAAGCTCGCCGACGGATTGACCGACGAAGGCAGGATGAAGGGGAACATGGACACGCCCACGCTGGTCACGATCCCGGTGATGCCTGTTCCACTGGCGAGCAGCGCAGCCAGCGGCCGGCGCATGGCCAGACAGAGCGCTGCGATCACCGGCCCGGCCAGTCCCAGCGCCGGCACCACCCACAGTGCTGGATGGGTGGCGTAGTTGGCGAACCACGCGCCGCCCTGCGCCACGGCGTTCTTCAACAGAGGGTTCGAGGCGCCTGAAGCGTCGATGCTGCTTGTGATCGCATACCCTGTCACGAAGTAGGCCAGCAGCACGCCCGCCACGGCATACAGCACCGTTGTGAGAAGCGCCGCCACGATCCCGAAACGGCGCGCGCGTTCGGCCACGGTGCCCGACGTCTTGAGCTGCAGCCAGGCGGCGCCGTGCATGACCAGCATCGCGACCGAAACCAGGCCGGCGAGCAAGGCGTAAGGGTTGAGCAGCCCGAAGAAAGAGCCGTCGTAGAAGATCTGCATGTCGTCCTCGATGCGGAACGGCACGCCCTGCAACACGTTGCCCATCGCCACCCCGAAGATCAGTGCGGGCACGAAGCCGCCCACAAACAAGACCCAGTCCCAGCGGCTACGCCACGCCGGCTCTTCGCGCTTGCTGCGGAACTTGAAGGCCACCGGCCGCAGGATCAGCGCGACGAGGATCGCGAACATCGCCAGGTAGAAACCCGAGAACGACACCGCGTAGAGCTGCGGCCACGCCGCGAAGATCGCGCCGCCGCCGAGGATCAGCCACACCTGGTTGCCTTCCCAGACCGGGCCGATGGTGTTGATGACGACACGGCGCTCGACGTCGCTGCGTGCCACGAAAGGCAGCAGCGTTCCGGTGCCCAGATCGAAACCATCGGTGAGGGCAAAGCCGATCAGCAGCACCCCCAGCAGCGCCCACCAGATCAGGCGCAGGACATCGTAGGAGATCAGTTCGTGCAGGATCATGTTCGTTTCTCCTTGGGGTGTTACTGCGCAGGCGCCAGGTCGGCCGAAGCGGCGGGCCGACCTTCGACGCGGGCCGGCGCATGGTCATCGGGGCCTTTGCGGATCGCCTTGAGCATCAGCTTCATCTCGATGACGAGCAGGACGGTGTAGATCGCGACGAAGCCAGCGATCGTGAGCAGCACGGTCGATGCGCCCAAGTTCGAGACGGCCACGGCCGTCGGCAGAACGCCTTCGATGACCCAGGGCTGACGCCCCACTTCGGCCACGATCCAGCCGAGTTCAGCGGCGATCCAGGGCAAGGGGATGGACCACACGGCGACCTTGAGCAGCCATCGGTGCGCATCCAGTTTGCGCCGCGCCGACAACCAGAAGAACACGGCGGTCAGCAGGATGAAGAAGAAGCCCAGGCCGACCATCAGCCGGAACGCCCAGAACAGCGGCGCCACCCGTGGAACGGTGTCCCATGCAGCCTGGGATATCTGTTGCGGCGTGGCCTGGCGGGGGTCGTCCACGTAGCGTTTGAGCAGTAGCGCGTAGCCCAGCGTATGCCCATGCTCCTCGAAAGCGGCCTGCACCTGCGGGGGGACGTCCGCGCCACCCTTCACGGCGCGGATCTGCTGCAGGGCGTCGTATGCCACGATGCCGTCCCGGATGTGCGTCTCGGCACGCGCGACCAGCTCGTCGATGCCGGGAATCTCGGTGGTCAGCGAACGTGTGCCGATCAGTCCCATGGCCCAGGGGATGTGCACCGCATAGTGCGTCTCGCGCGCCGCCTGATCGGGAAAGCCGAAGGCGGTGAACGCGGCCGGCGCGGGCTCGGTCTTCCACATCGCTTCGATGGCGGCCAGCTTCATCTTCTGGTGCTCGGTGGACAGGTAGCCGCTCTCGTCGCCCAGCACCACCACCGACAGCGCGGAAGCCAGGCCGAACGATGCCGCGACCGTCATGGAGCGCTTGGCGAGCTGCAGGTGCCGTCCCTTGAGAACGTACCAGGCCGAAATCCCGAGCACGAAGATGGCGGCCGTCACGTAGCCGGCCGAGACGGTGTGCACGAACTTGGCCTGCGCCACCGGGTTGGTCAGCACGGCGAAGAAGTCCGTCATCTCCATGCGCATGGTCTGCGGATTGAACTGCGAGCCCACGGGGTTCTGCATCCAGCCGTTGGCGATCAGAATCCATAGCGCCGAGAAGTTCGATCCCAGCGCCACGCACCAAGTCACGACCAGGTGCTTCACCTTGGAAAGCCGGTCCCAGCCGAAGAAGAACAGACCGACGAAGGTCGCTTCCAGGAAGAAGGCCATCAGCCCCTCCAAGGCGAGCGGCGCTCCGAAGATGTCGCCCACGTAGTGGCTGTAGTAGCTCCAGTTCATGCCGAACTGGAACTCCATCACGATGCCGGTGGCCACGCCCATGGCGAAGTTGATGCCGAACAGCACGCCCCAAAACTTGGTCATGTCGCGCCAGATGGTCCGGCCCGTCATCACGTAGACCGTTTCCATGATGGCGATCACGATGGACAGGCCCAGCGTCAGCGGTACGAAAAGAAAGTGGTAGAGCGCCGTGATCGCGAACTGCAATCGCGACAGGCTGACGATGTCAAAGTCCATGGTGGGTTCCTCTATCGATGTGAATCTTGTGTGCTTGAAGGGATCAGTCGGGCCGCAGGGCAGCCAATGCAGCGTCAAAGCCCGGACTGCCGCGCGGGAATTCGGCTTCGATGCGACCGCCGCGCAACAGCACCAGGCGGTCCGCAAGCACGGCTTCGCGCCGCAGGTGCGTGGCGAGCAGCCACGCCCGCCCGGAGCCCAGCGTGTGCAGCGTCGCCAGCACGTCGGCGGCAGTGGGCGCGTCCAGTCCTTCGGTGGGCTCGTCGAGCAACCACAAGGTGTGGGGTTGAAGCAGCAGACGAGCGAGGGCAAGGCGCCGCGCCTGTCCGCCCGACAGTCCCAGCCCGCCTTCTCCGAGGCGGGTGTCCAGGCCGGCGTGCAGGGCGCGCACGTCCGACGCTAGGCCTGCCGATCCGAGCGCACGCCAGAGGGTGTCGTCGTCGGCATCGGCTTGGGCCAACCGCAGGTTGTCGCGCAGGCTGTCCTGGAAAAGATCGGTGCGTTGGCTCAGCCAGGCGTGAGGCAGTGATCGGATGGTGCCCTCGCGCGGCACCAGCTCACCTGCGGCCAAGGCCATCAGCGTCGATTTGCCCGCGCCGCTGGGGCCGATCACGGCGATACGTTCTCCGGGCGCCAGGGTCAGGGAGACGGACTGCAGGGCGTCCACGGGACTGTCCGGGTAGCGCGCGGATACCTGGCGCAGGCTGAGCGCATGCCCCGGCTCGGGTGGCTCGGGTGGCTCGGCGGGCCGGATCGTTTGTTGGGTATCGCCGCCACAATGCGGCGACAGTCGCCGCGCCGCCAGCCACGTGCGGCCAGCCTCTACGGCGCCCCGCCGCAGCGCAGCGAAGGGCTCCATGGCGCTCAACGCGATCAGCAAGGCCAGCGCTGCGCCTGCGGTTCCGATCCGCCCGTGGTCAGCCAGGATGCCCACGCCTAGCAGCACGAGCGCCAACGTAAGGCTGCCGGCCACACCATAGACCGCGCCAGCCGCCACGTCCAAGCGGTGCAGATGCCGGTCTGCACGCGCGAGACGACGGTCTGTCTGTTGCAGCGCCTCGCAGTGGCTTGCCAGACGGCCAGCCATGACCAGTTCCGTTTGGCCCGATACCAGGTCGACAGCCTGCGCGCGCAGGCGCTCGGTGATCAACGCGCGGCGCACGGCGGGCGGCCGTGCCCGAAGCGACAGTCCCGCGGTCACGGCCACGCCGACGGCCAGCAGCCAGACGCCCAGCGCGATGCCGAGCCAAGGGGCCATGACGCCGATCACCAAGGCAGCGAGAACGGCGGCGCCCAGGGCCGCGCAGGCCGGCACCAGCAGACGCAGATAAAGGGATTCCAGAGCGTCGAGGTCGCTGGTCAGGCGAAACAGCGCCCGGGCCGGGCGGCGCAACAGATCGCGGATGTCCTGAGCAGCCGCCCACCCCCGGAAGAGACGCTCGCGCAGGTGCGCCAGCGCGGCCAGCGTGGCGTCGTGCGTGATCAGCCGCTCGCCATAGCGGGCGGCGGTGCGCCCCAGCGCCAGCAGGCGAATGCCGGCCGAAGGCATGAAGACATCGAATGTCAGGGCGCTGATCACCTGCAGTCCAGCGATGGCCGTGGCGGCGATGAACCACCCCGACAGGCCGAGCAGCCCCATGCCCGCGAGGACGGTCAGCGCTGCGAGCGCAGCGCCCAGGATCATGCGACGGGAAGATGCTGCGAGCACGGCCCGCAGAGCAGGCAGCAGTATCGATGCCGGGGCGGTTCTACGCGCCATGCCATCCTCCCGGGATGGGCTGCGCGGCATCGACCGGTGCCGACAGGTGCACGATGCGGTCCATGCGCGCGGCGAGCGCCGGGTCGTGGGTGGCCACGATCAGGGTGCGCCCCTGGGCCAGGGCCACCAGGGATTCGATGACCTGCTCGGCGGTTTCGGTGTCCAAATGCGCGGTAGGCTCGTCTGCCAGTAGCAGATCGGCGCGCGGTGCGGCGGCCAGCCGAGCCAGCGCCAGACGCGCGGCTTCGCCCCCCGACAGGCCTGTCCCGCCTTCTCCGAGCGACGTCCCCGGACGGGCCTGAGCCACCTTGTCGAGCTGTGCCCACTGGATCGCGCGGTGCACTTGCTGATCTCTTACGCCCGCTCGACCGAGGGCGACGTTGTGTCGGACCGACCCAGAAAACACGTGGGGCCGCTGCCCCATCCAGGCCATGCGTCCGCGCAACGCGCGTGCGGATTCGGCGGTCAACGCAGTGCCGGCGATCTCGATACGGCCTGCCGAAGCGGGCAGCAATCCGGCCAGCAGCGACATTAGGATGGTCTTTCCCGCCCCGCTGCCACCCATCAGGGCGACGTGCTCACCGGGCTTTACGTCCAGCGCAAAGTCCCTGAAAACCGGTGTCTCGCCAGAGAACGCGAATGCCAGGTCCTGAACCTTGACGCGGGGCGGACGAACTCGCTTGCCGTCTTCATCCGAGTTCCCTGCCTGGGCTTCCTGCCTGGGCTGATCCGACGTCTCGTCGTCCGGCAATGGCAACCCGTCTGCATTGAGCCGGTCCAAGGCATCCATTGCCGCCATGCCGGAAGCGCGGTCATGCCAGACGGATGCCAATTCCCGCAAGGGCTCGAAGAAGGCGGGTGCCAGCAACAGGATGAAGAGGCCCTCGGCGAGACTGAGACGCCGACCCCAGGCGCCGAAATCCAGATGCCCCAGCAGATGGAACCCGACGTAGGCGGCGACCATGGCGACGCCCAGCGCCGCGAAAAGCTCCAGCACCGCCGAAGAAAGAAATGCGATGCGCAGTACGCGCATGGTGCGCTGGCGCAGGTCCTCGGCGCTGGCCCGCAGGCGGCGCGCCGTGACCTCGACGCTGCCGAGTGCGCGCAGCGTCGGCAAGCCGCGCAGGCGATCGAGCAGGAACGCATTCATGCTGCCCATTTGCAGCCACTGAGCCTCGCTGGCGGACTTGGCCCGCCAGCCCACGATCACCATGAACATGGGGATCAACGGCGCGGCCAGCACAAGTACGGCCGCTGCTGCCCAGGAGTACCAGGCCACGGGCAGCAGAATCAGCACGGGTATGAGGCGCACGCGCCAGACAGCGCCGCGGTAGCGCGTCTGCCAGGGCAGGATCGCCTCAGCCTGTTCCGCCAGCGCGCTGGCCGCGGCACCTGCGTGCGCGCGGGCGCGATCCAGCGGAGAACGCGCCGCAACTGCAGCGATGGCGCGGCCGCGCCAGTGGCTCAGGCTTTCGCGGGCCGTATCGAACATACGCCCGGCGCTCCAGGCGTCGAGCCAGGCGCGCAGTACGCCGGCGAGTACTATGCCCACCGCCGGACCCACGACGCCATTCAGGCCGGCGCCACTCTGCAACCGTGCCACGCCCAGCGCCAGCAATGCGGCCTGCGGCAGCCACAGCAGCGGGCTGACGGCATGGAGCAGGCAGGCTGCATCCAACCGCAAGTCCGAACTCGGTCCGGACTTGGGGGCTTGCAGTCTGTCTGGAGGGGCCATGCTTCAACGGACCGTGCGTCGCGCTGCGCCCCTCATGCGGCCATCCGGACAGGGATCTTGAGGTATTGCACGCCGTTGGACTCGGCGCGGGGCAGTTGGCCGGCGCGGATGTTGACCTGGATCGACGGCAGCAGCAGTGTGGGCGCCGCCAGTGTCGCGTCGCGCTGCTGGCGCATTGCGACGAACGCTTCCTCGTCGATCCCTTCGCGGACATGAACGTTGCGCGCGCGCTCTTCGGCCACGGTCGTTTCCCAGGCATAGCTGTCGCGTCCGGGGGCCTTGTAGTCATGGCACAGGAAAATCCTGGTCTGCGGCGGGAGCGCCAGCAGCCGCTGTATGGATCGGTACAAGGTCCGCGCACTGCCTCCAGGGAAGTCCGCGCGCGCCGTTCCATAGTCGGGCATGAACAGCGTGTCGCCCACGAAGACCGCATCCCCGATGCGATAGGAGACGCAAGCGGGGGTATGGCCGGGCGTGTGCAGGACTTCCATGGTCAGTTGCCCGATCTGGAGCGTTTCTCCGTCCTTGAGAAGACGATCGAACTCGCTGCCGTCGCCTGACACATCGTCAAGGTTGAAGACCGGCCGGAAGATCGTCTGCACATCGCGGATGTGCTCGCCAATGGCCACCCGCGCATTCGTGCGTTGTCGGATATAAGGGGCGGCGCTCAGATGATCGGCGTGGGCATGGGTTTCCAGCACCCAGGCGATGGTCAGGTCGTCGGCGCGGGCAGCGTCCAGCACGCGGTCAGCGGACGCCGTAGAGGCCTTGCCGCTGCGATGGTCATAGTCCAGAACCGGATCGATCACCGCAGCTTGCCGCGTCGCCGGGTCCCACACCAGATAGGTCACTGTGCTGGTTGGCTCGTCGAAGAATGCTTGGATGCGGGCTTGAGGCTGCATGCTTGACTCCTTACAAAGAAACACATCTGGAATTCATTATATATTAGAATCTACTAAATTAGTGAACCTAAGTCGAGGACATCCGTGGCACTGAACAAGAGAGACCAGCGATTCATCCAGGAAGGTGCAGCCAAGGCGGCGGCGATGCTGCGCGCTATCGGCAACGAGCACCGGATGTTGGTGCTGTGTCTGCTGATCCAGCACGAAGAACTGACTGTGGGCGCGATGCTGGAGCATGTGTCGCTGAGCCAGTCAGCCCTGTCGCAGCATCTGGCGAAGATGCGCGAGGAGGGGCTCGTGACGTTCCGCCGTGAATCCCAGACCTTGCACTACCGCATCGACAACCCCGATGTGGAGAAGCTGATGACGACCCTCAAGGCCATGTTTTGCCCGTGATGGCTGATCGAAGTCGCTCCGGTGTCGGGGTGGTTGGCAGGGGCGTAGCCGCTGCTGCTACCGGGCCGTGAAGCCGGTCGGAACGTTTTTTTGTTGAAGAAAGGAGCTTGCACATGAAATCCAACGTTGGTGGTATCGACAGGGGCCTGCGCATCGTCCTTGGCATCGTCTTGATCGCCTTGGCCGCCACGGGAACTGTGGGCTGGTGGGGTTGGCTGGGGGTTGTGCCCCTGCTGACCGGCTTGGTGAGCTTCTGCCCGCTGTATCCGCTCCTGGGTCTCAGCACCTGCCCTGTGAAGTCCAAGCAACCTTAAACGCATCCAGGATGCGCTGCCGGCGGAAGTGCGCCGGCATCTTTAGCTGAAGTGTGGCCCGTGGTTGGCACCAGCGCTCGCCTGCTTGGAGCCGGGGCATCCTGGCCGCACGCGGCGAGCACTTGGCTGCACCTGTCGGATGGCCGTCGAGCGTGGTGTGGCGGTAGACAGCTTGCTGACGATGCCGTCCAGAGATGGAGCGAAGCGTGCTCAAGGCCAGAGCATCGGCTGGACCCAACGCAGGTTAGCTCTGCCGACGCCTTGCGCGACCGTGTCTGAGAACTACGCGCTGTCTTACACACCCGCGACGCAGGACGGCCGCTGTGCAGCTTGGCGTGCTGTCATTGAGCAATGCTGACGGCACAACAGCCTGTCGCTTGTTCCCGGGCCTTTTACCTTCTTCGACAGGAGTATGTCGTGACCTCTGAATCAATCGCCGCCGCTGCCGCGACATGGAACGAACGATATTCCGGCGAAGACTACGTTTTTGGACGCGAACCCAACGAATACCTGCGCGCCCAGGCGGCGCTGTTCGCACCTGGCAGCCGCGCGCTATGCGTCGCCGACGGCGAAGGGCGCAACAGTGTCTGGCTTGCCCACCAGGGCCTGCACGTCGAGGCATTCGATGTGGCGCAGGCAGGCGTGGCCAAGGCCCGCAGGTTGGCTGACGAAGCAAGGGTGTCTGTGGCCTACCATGTCGCTGGCTGCGATGAGTGGCCATGGGCCGTGGATGCTTACGATCTCGTCGTCGCGGTGTTCGTCCAGTTCGCTGACCCTGAGATGCGAGAGCGGCTCTTCGCCAATATCGTGCGAGCGTTGAAACCGGGTGGCCTGCTGGTCCTTCAGGGCTATACGCCCAAGCAGTTGGAGTACAAGACAGGCGGCCCAGGGGCACTGTCGCACCTCTACACCGCAGACCTGCTCCGCCGCGCATTCGCCTCTCTGCAGATCGTCGAATTGGTCGAGTACGAAGCCGAGTTGCGCGAAGGGGCGCGCCACGCAGGGCGCTCGGCGCTTGTGGGCCTTGTGGCGCGCAGGCCGTGAATCTGAGGCATCTGGTATGTCGTACTTAGATGATCCCCGTGTGTTGTTCGCCGCCGAACGGACTTTGCTCGCCTGGCAACGCACAGCCATAGCGCTGATGGGCTTCGGCTTCGTCGTCGAGCGCTTTGGACTGTTTCTGCGCATGATCAGCAACCAGCCGCTCTCCGATGCTCAGCGCGGGTTTTCATTGTGGCTTGGGGTCGTGTTGTTGATGCTCGGCGCGGGTGTGGCGGTTGCCTCTGCGCTGCAGTTCCGCCGAGTCTTGCGTGGGTTGGGCGAGAAGGAGATACCCGCTGGTTACTGGACCACCTTGGGCATCTGGCTCAACTTCATCCTGGCGGTTGTCGCGCTCGCGCTCACGGTGTATTTCGTGATCAGCGCATGAACGGTATACGCGGTCGTGAAACCCCGGCAAGAGAAGACCGAGCTACTCTGGGGTCTCCGAAGCAGCGGCCGGCGCAGGTTGGCTGCTGACAGGCCCGCCAGAAAATTGGCGACCTCGGCCATGCCGACACCTGCATCGACACGGCCGGGGGCCGCAAGCGCCGCACTGGCCCACGTCGTCCCTGCGACTGTGAAGGACTAGCAGGGGACGTCTCAGAAAACGGAAAATAAAGCACGTTAAGCCCATTGCAGACGCTAGATATTGACGAGTACGCCGGGTTTTCTCTTGTTTGAGTTGCCTCTTGTGGTAAGATAGCAATCAATTACTATCTTACAAGGAGTGCTCGTGGACACCCATCCAAAGCATCTGCCGGCCGATGAACGTCGTGCCGTAACTGTCGAGTCCGTCGTGGCGCTTGCCGGTTCACAAAACCCAAGCGAGATAACCACTGCAGCTATCGCTAAACACATGAACTTGACCCAGGGTGCGCTGTTTCGGCACTTCCCGAACAAGGAAGCCATTTGGCAGGCGGTCATGGAGTGGGTAGCAGAGCGCCTATTAGCCAGAATCGATCGATCCGCACAAGGAATCGAGTCGCCCTTGGCAGCCATGGAGGCGATGTTCATGAGTCATATCGAATTCGTAGCTGAGCACCCAGGCGTGCCAAGAATGATGTTTGGTGAGCTTCAGCGTGCCGAATCGACACCGGCCAAGCGCATGGTGCAAACCTTGATTCAGCGCTACGGCGAACGTTTGCATCGTCTCATCGAGAAAGGCAAGGCCAGCGGCGAGTTGTCTCCCTCGCTTGACAACGAGGCGGCGGCAACGCTGTTCATTGGCACGATCCAGGGCTTGGTCATGCAATCGCTGTTGGCGGGTGATGTGGGACGTATGCACCGCGATGCGCCGCGCGTCTTTGCAATTTATCGGCGTGGCATAAGGAGTGCGCAATGAAAAAGTTACCCTTGCAAGGCCGCACCCTGGCGCTGCTTGCCGTCATCATTCCTATGCTGGTGCTTTTTATTTATGTCGGTCTGCGATCAGGGCCGCTCGCCCCGGTCGCTGTGACGGTGGCAAGCGTGGAATCACGGGCTATCTCACCGGCGCTGTTCGGCATCGGCACGGTGGAGGCGCGCTACACCTACAAGATCGGGCCGACGTTTGCCGGGCGCGTCAAACGCCTGGACGTGCATGTAGGCGACCAGGTCAAGGCCGGACAGGTGCTCGGCGAGATGGAGCCGGTCGACCTCGATGATCGGGTGCGCTCACAGGAGTCGGCATTCAAGCGTGCGGAAGCGGCTTTGCGCGAGGCAGAAGCCCGGCAAGCCTACGCGCAAACCCAGGCGCGCCGCTACGAGCAATTGTTTGCGGTGCGCTCGACCAGCGAGGAAATCGTCACCACCAAGCGGCAGGAACTGCAGATCGCCGATGCCGCCTTATCTGCCGCTCGGGAAGATATTGTCCGGGCACGCTCCGACCGCGAAGGACTCGTCGCGCAGCGGAGCAATCTGCGCCTGATCGCGCCGGTCGATGGTGTAGTCGCCGTGCGCGATGCCGATCCCGGCACGACCATCGTCGCGGGCCAGGCCGTGGTGGAAGTGATCGACCCCAAGAGTTTGTGGATCAATGCGCGCTTCGACCAGATCAGCGCATCGGGGCTGGCTGGGGGGTTGCCGACTCTTATCGTCCTGCGTTCGCGTGGTGGCCAGACCTTGAAAGGTCGCGTGCTGCGGGTGGAACCCAAGGCCGACGCGGTAACCGAGGAAACGCTTGCCAAGGTGACATTCGATAACAAACCAGAACCTTTGCCACCGGTGGGTGAACTGGCCGAAGTCACGGTTGACTTGCCGGCGCTCCCGGCCGCTCCACTGATCCCCAACGCTGCCGTCCAGCGTGAGGGCGACAAAGTTGGTGTCTGGCAAATCGTGGATGGTGATCTGCATTTCTCCCCGGTCAAGCTCGGCACTTCCGACCTCAATGGTTACGTGGAGGTGCGCGAAGGGCTCAAGAATGGGGACCAGGTTGTGACCTATAGCGAAAAGGCACTGACGGCGCGCAGCCGCATCCATGTGGTCGACCATATCCCAGGAGTGTCACGATGATCAGCCTGGCCGGCCGCGACATTCTCCATGCCTGGGGAAAATTCGTCTTCACCGGCATCGGTCTGGGTCTGCTGATCGGCGTCACCCTGGTCATGGCTGGGGTGTACCGAGGCATGGTGGACGACGGCAAGGCGTTGCTCGACAACAGTGGCGCTGACCTTTGGGTGGTGCAAAAGGATACTCTGGGTCCTTATGCGGAGTCGTCCAGCCTCAACGATGACGTGTATCGCGCCATTCTCGCCATGCCGGGAGTCTCACAGGCAGCGAACGTGACCTACCTGACCATGCAGGTACGCAAGGGCGAGAGTGATGTACGCACCATGGTGGTCGGCATCGCGCCCGGTGCGTTGGGGGCTACACCCGGATGGCCTCCTTATCTCGTCGCTGGACGCCAGATCACGCGCGGTCACTACGAGGCGGTGGCCGACATCGCCACCGGCTTCAAACTGGGAGATCGTCTTGCCATTCGCCGAAATCATTACACCGTCGTGGGGCTGACACGGCGCATGGTGTCGTCCAGCGGCGACCCGATGGTATTCATTCCGCTCAAGGATGCCCAAGAGGCTCAGTTCCTCAAGGACAACGACGCCATTTGGCAAAGCCGGCGTCGCACCGAAGCCAACCCGGCCTTCAATCGACCCGGTGTTACTGGTTTGCTGGATGCCGTGATTGCTTCACAGAGCACCAACGCGTTCGTCAATGCAGTGCTGGTCACTCTGAAACCTGGTCATGCGCCGGACGAGGTTGCCGAATCCATCCGGCGCTGGAAACGTTTGACGGTCTACACACGGGCACAGATGGAAGACATCCTCGTCGGCAAGTTGATCGCCACGTCGGCCAAGCAGATCGGCATGTTCTTGGTGATTCTGGCCATCGTTAGCGCGGCCATCGTTGCCTTCATCATCTATTCGCTGACGATGGACAAAATCCGCGAGATCGCGGTGTTGAAGCTCATCGGCACACGCAACCGAACCATCGCCGCGATGATCATGCAGCAGGCGCTCGCCCTGGGCGTGATTGGTTTCGTGGTCGGCAAGATCACAGCCACTTTCTCAGCGCCCCTGTTTCCCAAGTACGTACTGCTGATGCCGTTCGACTCCATCGCCGGTTTTTTCGCCGTGCTCGTGATCTGCGTTCTAGCCAGCATCGTCGCCATTCGCATGGCACTCAAGGTCGACCCGGCCGAAGCCATTGGAGGTTGAGATGAGTGGCAAAGGCATTCGCATCGAAGGTTTGAGAAAACGTTATGGCGAGGGCGATACCGCGGTCAATGCCTTGAAAGGCGTGGACATGCAGGTGGCACCCGGCGAGGTGGTGGGCCTGATTGGCCCTTCCGGGTCCGGCAAGAGCACGCTGCTCAAATGTCTGGGCGCGGTGATTGATCCGACCGCCGGTCGCATGACGCTGGGCGAAGAAGTGATCTACGACGATGGCTGGAAAGTCCGCGACTTGCGCGCCTTGCGGCGCGACAAGATCGGTTTCGTTTTCCAGGCACCATACCTGATTCCGTTTCTCGATGTCACCGACAACGTGGCGCTACTGCCGATGCTCGCAGGCGTCGCGAATGGGGAGTCGCGCGCGAAGGCACTGGAACTGCTCACCGCGCTCGATGTGCAACACCGGGCTCGCGCCATGCCCTCGCAACTCTCCGGTGGCGAGCAGCAACGGGTCGCCATTGCGCGAGGTTTGGTCAATCGCCCTCCGGTGATCCTGGCTGATGAGCCCACAGCTCCACTAGACAGTGAGCGCGCCATGGCTGTAATCCGCATCCTCAATGACATGGCTCGGAAGTTCGAGACCGCCATCATCGTCGTCACCCATGACGAAAAGATCATCCCCACTTTCAAGCGCATCTACCACATCCGCGACGGTGTGACCCATGAGGAAGCTGGCGAAGGGCGGGAGTTCGAATGAGAGAACGATTGAATTACAGGAGAATTTCATGACCCACCGCAAACACAGCCACGCATTTGGAACTATCACCCTGACCGTTACGGCCTGCCTGCTTTTATGGGGTTTTCAGTTGCCAGCTTGGGCTGGTGACGCTACCCAGGTTGAGCCACTGGCGCTACGCAAGATCATGCAGGAACTCGGGCGCAACATGCAGGCTATTACCGGTGCGATTTCGCAGGAGGAATGGGTTCAGGTCGTTCAGCTCGCCCCAAAAGTTGCTGCACACCCCGAGCCACCGCTTACTGAAAAAATGCGCATCCTTGCTTACCTCGGCGCTGATGCGACCAAGTTCAGAAACTTTGACGCGCAGACTCACGAGGCGGCGCTGGCCATGAAGCTGGCTGCTGCGAGCAGCGACGGCAAGGCGGTGATCCAATCATTCGCCCACGTGCAGGAAAGCTGCTTGGGCTGCCACCAAGCTTTCCGTAAACCTTTCGTGGAGCATTTTTATGGAGCACGCTAAAACATGCCAGCGCCCCATCAGCCTCGAAAGACGGCTTGCGGCAACTTACCTGGTAGCTGGTCTGGTCACCGCCGGTCTGGCCGGTTGCGCCGCCGGCCCTGATTTTCAGCGTCCCACCGCACCCGATGTGGCTCGCTACACTGCAACACCGGTGGCTGATAGAACCGCGTCCGCTCCCACGCAGTTCGGCGAAACACAACGTCTAGTCGAAGGGCTTCCGATCGAAACGCAATGGTGGCAAAGCTTGGGTTCATCCACACTCGACGGACTGATCAACGAAGCTTTCCATGTCAGCCCGACGCTGGCGAGCATCAGCGCCAATTTGCGACAGGCGCAGGAGCTTCTTGCCGCACAGGCGGGCTCGACGCAATATCCACAGGTAGATGTCGCACTGGGATCTCAGCGCCAGCAAATGAGTCCCAGTAGCCAAGGGTTGAGCGGAGACGCACGTCAATTCAGCCTCTACAACGCCAGCGTTGGCGTGCATTACAACCTCGATCTGGCTGGCGGCAACCGGCGCGCACTCGAAGCCTTGGCTGCTCGCGCCGACTACCGTCGCTTCGAACTGAATGCTGCGCGCCTGGCCCTTGCCGGCAACATGGCAACCGCTGCCATTACCCGAGCACGCCTCGCCGCGCAACTAGAAGCCACTACTGCCATTTTGCGCGTGCAGGATGAGCAACTGCGCCTAGCCCATGAACGCGTGCGTATCGGTCAGGCCTCACCTGATGAAGCGTTGAGCCTACAAGCTCAGGCGGAGCAAACGCGGGCAGAACTGCCTGCGCTGCGTAAACAACTGCAACAAACCGAACATCTACTGGCGGTGCTAGCCGGTCGTGCCCCAGGCACGGGTGGCATCCCGGCCTTCACTCTGGCCGATTTCACTCTGCCCGTCGAGATGCCGCTCGTCGTGCCCTCAGAACTGGTGCGCCGCCGACCGGATATCCAGGCGTCAGAGGCGCTGTTGCATGCGGCCAATGCAGACTATGGTGTGGCTGTCGCCAAGCTCTACCCACAGATCAACCTGAGCGCCAACCTTGGCTCTCAAGCGCTGACCACCGGTACCCTGTTCGGTGGTGGCTCGGCAGTGTGGGGCCTGGTTGCGCAGCTCACCCAGCCTCTTTTTAATCCAGGGCTACCCGCTGAAAAAAGAGCGGCGCTCGCCGCTTTTGATGCCGCCGCAGCCAATTACCAGAGCGTCGTATTGGAGTCTTTGCGTAACGTCGCCGACACCCTGCGCGCGGTGGAAAGCGATGCACAAACTTTGACTGCCCTCGCTGCCGCTGATATGGCTGCACAGGCCTCCTTGCAGTCGGTCGAGCGGCAATACCGGCTGGGCGCGGCCAGCTACCTGCAACTGCTCATCGCGCAGCAACAGGCACAGTCAATCCGGATCAATATGGTTGCGGCCCAGGCACAACGCCTAGTCGATAGTGTTGCTTTATATCAGGCCCTGGGAGGTGGTGTCAGTTAAGGCTATGCCCTAACCTGATGTCAGATGTTGAGCACAAACAACGTCAGAGTAGAGTGTGAATTTATATTTATTGACACATTCAGCCAAGGGTAATAGATTTCATCCTGACATTTTTACCTTTGGAGGCATCTTGCAAGGTCAACGTATCGGCTACGTCCGCGTCAGCAGCTTCGACCAGAATCCTGATCGACAACTGGAACAAATAGAAGTCGGCAAGGTATTCACCGATAAGGCTTCAGGCAAGGACACACAACGTCCCGAACTTGAAAGGCTGCTGGCCTTCGTCCGCGAGGGCGACACCGTGGTGGTGCATAGCATGGACAGGTTGGCACGCAACCTTGATGACCTGCGCCGCATCGTCCAAGGGCTGACACAACGGGGCGTGCGCATGGAGTTCGTCAAAGAAGGGCTGACGTTCACCGGCGAGGACTCACCGATGGCCAATCTGATGCTGTCGGTCATGGGAGCCTTTGCTGAGTTCGAGCGCGCCCTGATCCGCGAACGTCAGCGCGAGGGAATCGTGCTGGCCAAGCAGCGCGGTGCCTACCGGGGACGAAAGAAATCGCTGAACAGCGAACAAATTGCCGAGTTGAAACGGCGAGTTGCGGCAGGCGACCAAAAAACCTTGGTGGCCCGTGACTTCGGCATCAGCCGCGAAACCTTGTACCAGTACCTGCGGGAAGACTGACCATGCCACGCCGCTCAATCCTGTCCGCCACCGAGCGCGAAAGTCTGCTGGCACTGCCAGATGCCAAAGACGAACTGATACGGCACTACACGTTCAACGAAACCGACCTGTCGGTGATCCGTCAGCGTCGCGGCGCCGCGAATCGATTGGGCTTCGCCGTGCAGCTTTGCTACTTGCGATTCCCTGGCATCTTCTTGGGCGTCGATGAACCTCCATTTCCGCCCCTGCTGCGCATGGTGGCCGCACAACTCAAGGTGCCGGTGGAAAGCTGGAACGATTACGGCCAGCGCGAGCAGACACGGCGGGAGCACTTGGTCGAGCTGCAAACGGTGTTTGGATTCAAGCCCTTCACCATGAGTCACTACCGGCAAGCAGTGCATACATTGACCGAACTGGCCTTGTAAACAGACAAAGGCATTGTGCTGGCCAGCACCCTTGTTGAAAACCTGCGGCGGCAGAGCATCATCCTACCCGCCATGAATGCCATCGAGCGCGCAAGCGCCGAGGCCATTACCCGTGCCAACCGGAGCATCCATGCGGCATTGGCCGATTCCTTGATACCTGTCCATCGCCAGCGCCTGGACGAACTGCTCAAGCGCAAGGATGGTAGCAAAATGACGTGGCTAGCGTGGCTGCGCCAATCGCCCGCCAAGCCGAACTCGCGCCACATGCTTGAACACATCGAACGCCTCAAAGCCTGGCAGGCGCTTGACTTACCTGCTGGCATCGAACGGCAGGTACACCAAAACCGCTTGCTCAAGATCGCCCGCGAGGGCGGCCAGATGACGCCCGCCGACCTGGCCAAGTTCGAGTCGCAGCGGCGTTACGCCACCTTGGTAGCACTGGCCATCGAGGGCATGGCCACCGTCACTGATGAAATCATCGACCTTCACGACCGCATCATCGGCAAGCTGTTCAATGCGGCCAAGAACAAGCATCAACAGCAGTTCCAGGCTTCCGGCAAGGCGATCAACGACAAGGTGCGGATGTATGGGCGCATCGGTCAGGCGCTGATTGAAGCCAAACAAAGCGGCGGCGATCCGTTCGCCGCCATCGAAGCGGTCATGCCGTGGGACACCTTCGCCGCCAGCGTCACCGAGGCGCAAACGCTGGCGCGGCCTGCCGATTTTGATTTCCTGCACCATATCGGCGAGAGTTACGCCACGCTGCGCCGCTATGCGCCGCAGTTCCTGGACGTGCTCAAACTGCGCGCCGCGCCCACCGCCAAGGGTGTGCTCGATGCCATCGACGTGCTGCGCGGCATGAACAGCGACAGCGCGCGCAAGGTGCCCGCCGATGCGCCAACCGCATTCATCAAGCCGCGCTGGGCAAAGCTGGTTCTGACCGACGAGGGTATTGACCGGCGTTACTACGAGTTATGCGCCCTGTCGGAGCTGAAGAACGCACTGCGCTCTGGTGATGTTTGGGTGCAGGGTTCGCGCCAGTTCAAGGACTTCGACGAATACCTGGTGCCGATCGAGAAGTTCGCCACCCTGAAGCTGGCCAGCGAATTGCCACTGGCCGTGGCCACCGACTGCGACCAATATCTGCATGACCGACTGGAATTATTGGAGGCGCAACTCGCCACAGTCAACCGCATGGCGGCGACCAACGACTTACCGGATGCCATCATCACCACTGCATCGGGCCTGAAGATCACGCCGCTGGACGCAGCGGTGCCAGACGCCGCGCAAGCCTTGATTGACCAGTCGGCGATGTTGCTGCCGCACCTCAAGATCACCGAGTTGCTGATGGAGGTCGATGAATGGACGGGCTTCACGCGCCACTTCACACACCTGAAGACCGGCGACACGGCCAAGGACAAAACCTTGCTGATGACGACGATTCTGGCTGATGGTATCAATCTTGGGCTCACCAAGATGGCCGAGTCCTGCCCTGGCACCACCTACGCCAAGCTGTCTTGGCTGCAAGCCTGGCACGTTCGCGACGAAACCTATTCGACGGCGCTGGCCGAGCTGGTGAACGCACAGTTTCGACAACCCTTCGCCGGAAACTGGGGCGACGGCACCACGTCATCGTCGGACGGCCAGAACTTCCGAACCGGCAGCAAGGCAGAGAGCACCGGGCATATCAATCCGAAGTATGGAAGTAGCCCTGGGCGGACGTTCTATACCCATATCTCCGACCAATACGCGCCCTTCAGCGCCAAGGTGGTCAACGTCGGCTTGCGCGACTCGACCTATGTGCTCGATGGCCTGCTGTACCACGAGTCTGACTTGCGTATCGAGGAACACTACACCGACACGGCGGGCTTCACCGATCATGTGTTCGGCCTGATGCACTTTCTGGGATTCCGGTTCGCGCCGCGCATCCGCGACCTGGGCGACACCAAGCTGTTCATTCCCAAGGGCGATACTGCCTACGATGCACTCAAGCCGATGATTAGCAGCGACAGGCTGAACATCAAGGCTATTCGCGCTCATTGGGATGAAATCCTACGGCTGGCCACTTCGATCAAGCAGGGCACGGTGACGTGCCTCGCTGATGCTGCGCAAGCTCGGCAGCTATCCGCGCCAAAACGGCTTGGCCGTCGCCCTGCGCGAGCTGGGGCGCATCGAGCGCACGCTGTTCATTCTGGATTGGCTGCAAAGCGTGGAGCTGCGCCGCCGCGTCCATGCGGGGCTGAATAAGGGCGAGGCGCGCAACGCGCTGGCCAGGGCGGTCTTCTTCTACCGATTGGGTGAAATCCGCGACCGCAGTTTTGAGCAGCAGCGCTACCGGGCCAGCGGCCTCAATCTGGTGACGGCGGCCATCGTGTTGTGGAACACGGTCTATCTGGAGCGTGCCACCAGTGCTTTGCGTGCCCACGGCAAGGCGCTGGACGACACGTTGCTGCAATATCTGTCACCGCTGGGGTGGGAGCATATCAACCTGACCGGCGATTACCTATGGCGCAGCAGTGCCAAGGTCGGTGCGGGGAAGTTCAGGCCATTGCGACCGCTGCCACCGGCTTAGCGTGCTTTATTTTCCGTTTTCTGAGACGACCTCTAGCAGGTCAGAACGCCAATGTCTTCACGCCGGGCTTGAGCAGATGGGCTGCCACATCTGCAGGTTTGGCTGCCGTGACACCCGCCAGCAGGTCCGTCGGCTGCTTGCCGGTGTTGGGCAGGTACAGCGCGCAGACTTCCACCTTCGCGCCACCTTTGATAATCCCTTGCAGCATTTGCTGCGGCGTGACGTTGCGGGGCTTGAGGGTTGGCTGAGCTTTGCCGTCTTGGCTGCTCAAGGCGATGTCGCCGGCCGCGTCACAGAGCAACACCCGTACCGATGCTTTCTGTTCGAGGGCCTGACCTGCCAGCACCAGGCCGGCTCCCTGGGCCATGGGACTTGATGAATGGATCGACACAAAGAGTTCCTCGGCTTGGGCGGCTGTGGCCGCGCAGGCGAGCGCGAGGGCGAGTGCGATGGACTTTTTCATAGGAAGGCTCCTTGGTTGGAAGAAACACGCACGGGCACCCCGTCAAGGCGGGGCAATGCCCAGGCTGCGGCGCAGCGATGCCGCGTCGGGCAGGTATTCGATGGTTTGGACACGCTGTTGCTCCAGCGCAATCAGCGTGACCTCCTTAGGCTTTCGGGGCAGATGACTCGTGATTTCGGAGTTCTGGACCAAGCCGACTTGGAAGGGCAAATCACGCATCTTGGGAAGCGCAAACATGCGGGTCACCATCGCAGGCATGGCACTGATGTCCGCGATATAGACGAGCCGACGCTCAGCGAAAATGGATGGGTGCGGACGCAACGCACCGCTCACGATGTCGCTGGCCGTCTTGTCGGCCGCAAAAACGACAAAACGAGTGGACGCCTCGATGCTCACTTGGCGCTCGTGCTTGTCCACAACGCTCAGGGCTGGCAAGAGACTTCCCGGAGCCAAGGGCGCTGCCAATAGTGGGGTGGAGGCGCCTCCAACGACCACTGCGAGCAGGATCAGCGAGATCCGCCGGCGGGCGATACCTCTGTTGGCCTTCGCCAGCGGTCTGTGTGCATAGGGGATGGTTTGGGGATTCATCGGTACTGCCTGAGATAGTTCCACTCGAAGCCACGCTTGGCCCAATGGAATAAACGGGTCGAAGGCAGCAGTACATTGCGCTGCGGGGTGCGCCACACCAGAGTTCCATGATCGATCGCATCCACGATGCAGATCAGCTCGACACGGAACGTCTCGCTCGATGGGCGGCCGTCCAGGTCGGCAATCAGATTGGCTGCCGCGGCCTTCGCCTGCAGGTCCGCCATGTGGGCCTGCTTGGGCATCCAGTCCGGGCCAGGGAAGCTGCCCGAGTCGCCGACCACGACCACGCGCTCGAAGCCAGGCACCCGGCAATGCGCATCGGCCTGCACCAGGCCGCCTGGGGACCGAGGGAGCGTCGTTGCATCAAACCAGGTGTTGCCGGTCATGCCGGGCATGAAGAGGATCAGGTCCGCTGCGAACGATCCGCCTTCCGTCACAACCTGGTCAGCCTCGAACCGCACCAGCTTGTGGCCCAGGTGGGTCCGGATGCCTCGCCGTTCCATTTCTCGGAGCAGGTGCTTCACCGTCTTCATGCCGAGACGGTTGCCGGGCTCGGAGGACGGGTTGAAGAAAACGAGATCGAAGTGCTGGCGCCGGCCCTCCCGTTTGAGCTGCTCATCGATGCCGAACAGGAACTCGAACATCGGGCCGCCGCGCACCGCACTGGGCTCATTCGGATTTCCCGCGAAGCCGACGGCGATCGTGCCGCCGGTCATTTCGCGCAGTCGATCGCGGATGCGTTCTGCCGCTGAGATGCCTTCGCAGGGTGTGATGGCATGCTCGATGCCGGGCAGCTTCTTGATGAAGCGCCCGCCGGTGGCGAGAACCAGGCCGTCGTTGACGACATCGCCGGTGCTCGTCTGCACGGTGCGGCCGTTATCGGCGAGGCCCGTGACTTCGGCCGGGACAAAGCGCACGCGCTGGCGCTGCAGAAAGCCGTCCAACGGCACGATCAGATCCTCACGGCGGCGCAAGCCGCTCGGGATCCAGATGATGCCTGGAAGGTAGTGCAGTTCCGGGCGCGGTGCGACCAGCGTGATCTGCGCCGCGGGATCACGGCGCCGCAGTTCGCGGATCGTCGACAGGCCGGCAAAGCCCGCACCCAGGACCACAATGTGTCGGGGATTCTGCGCGGTCGTCATGGCAGTGCGTTCGAGGCGTCCCCTGCAAGATCAGCAGGCACCGGGGGCAACGCGGTGAACCTCGCGCCGGACAGGGATATGGATTGCGACACGGTTGGATTCCCTCTCAGGCCGACTCGTCGCCGATGACGATACGTGCGTCGCTCAGAAAACGGTGTGGCGGGATTTCTAGATTGGTGGGTGCCGGCTTGTTCTTGAACACCCGACCGGCGAGGTCGAAGGTCGAGCCGTGGCAGGGGCAGAAGAACCCCCCTTGCCAGTCTTCGCCAACGCTCGGGTTGGAAGTGCCCGCAGCCACCGCGCTGGGAGAACACCCGAGATGGGTGCAGATCCCGATGGCAACGAATAGGTCTTGTCGCTCGGAGCGGCCGGGATTGCGCAGGGCTTCCGGCAAGGCATCCTTGCTGGAGTTGGGGTCGGCGAGCTTGTCGTCCTGCCCGCTGAGTGCGGCGATCATTTCCGGCGTGCGTCGCATGATCCATACGGGCTTGCCCCGCCATTCGACCGTCTTCAATCCGCCGGGCGGGATGTCCGCCAGGTCGACTTCGACCGCCGCGCCCGCTGCTCTTGCCCGTTCACTGGGCGCGAAACTAGAGACGAAGGGGATGGCGGTCGCCGCGGCCGCAACACCGCCGGCCGCAGTCGTGGCGATCAGCCATGCGCGGCGCTCAGGATCCATGGCGCTGGAAGGAGGAAGGGCAAGGTCGCTCATGTCGGGCTCCTGGTGCGCGGCTGACGATGCAACCGCATAGGGGCTGAGGGCTGGTCCGGTGGCCGGTGCGCCAAAGCGCTTGCGCGGCACAGGCTGAACCGGACACCGGACACCGGCCGCAGGCTGGACGGCGGTTCGACGCGAGAGCGCAGATGACGCGCCCAGCCTCCTCCGGCAGCCCAGATCCCACGACGCGGGGCTGCGGCCTTTCGGTCGCAGCGGCGGACTTAAAGGCTCTTCGTCGAGAAGTACCAGTCCGTGGTCTTGTAGCCTTCGCCCATACGCTGCTTGATGGCGTCGGGACTCTTGGGTGGGGGAACGATCACATCGCATCCCGGCGTCCACCCCTCGGGGGTCGCCACCTGGTTGGCGTCGCTCGTTTGCATGGCCGTGAGCAGGCGCACGAACTCGTCGATCGAGCGGCCGTTGCTCATGGGGTAATACACCATGGCGCGCAGGATGCCGTTCGGATCGATGAAGAACGTCGCGCGCACGGCCTGCGTGTCGGCTGCGCCCGGGTGCACCATTCCATAGGCACGGGCCACGTCCATCTTGATGTCCTCGATGATCGGGAAGCTGATCTCGACGCCGAACTTCTCCTGGATGTTCTGCGTCCAGGCCAGGTGCGAGTACAGGCTGTCGATGGACAGGCCGATCAGTTCGCAGTTCATGCCGCGGAACGTGTCGGCGGCCTTCTGGAAGCCGATGAACTCGGTGGTGCAGACCGGCGTGAAGTCAGCCGGGTGCGAGAACAGGATCAACCACTTGCCCTTGTAGTCCGCCAGGCTGCGCTCGCCGTGGGTGGTCTTGGCCTTGAAGTCCGGGGCAGGTTCGTTGAGACGGGGGAAGGCGACAGGTGCGATGTCTTGCATGATGACCTCTTCAGTTGAAGGTTGTGTGTCGAAGTGACCATCATATATTAGTTGATTCTAAATTAGAAGATATTGAAATAAAAGTATTGAAGTCATTGTTGTCGCCTATCAAGGAGCAACGATGTAGCGGGCAGACAGCCAGGAGTGCACACCAAGCCTGGGGGCGCAGGACCGAGTAGGGGCGGCAGCACGGCCGGCCAAGCGCCGAGGAGACCTCGGCATGTTGACGTGCGGTGACAAGCAGGATGAAACCTGTCTAGGCCTGGGCTGCGGCAGTCTCCTCCGTTCACCCGCGCGGGC
Source organism: Acidovorax sp. MR-S7 (assembly GCF_000400995.2). Lineage (GTDB taxonomy): Bacteria > Pseudomonadota > Gammaproteobacteria > Burkholderiales > Burkholderiaceae_C > MR-S7. The sequence continues at coordinate 89,847 of NZ_DF238892.1, forward strand.
GGTCTGCGATCGATGGCGGCAGACCCAGCTCAGTGCGCTTTGGTTCGCCTGTGTGGGGCTCCGGCGAAGGCGGCCTGCGCCTTCGCCTTGCGCTCGAACTGCCTGGCGATGTTGCCGCAGACCAGGTCGCACAAGGAATAAACGGACTTGTCCGCGATGCTGTAGATGGCGCTGTTTCCGCGGCTTTCGCGTGCCACCAGACCGTGCTGGGTCAGCAGCGTCAAGTGCCGCGAGATGTTGGCCGAGCTGTAGCCACACAACTGGGCGAGTTCGCCCACGCTGCGCTCCTGCTTGCGCAGCAGGTTGAGGATCTGCAGCCGCGTTGGCTCGGACAGCGCCTGGAAGTACGCCGCCACCTGTTCCAGCGCCTCGTCGGGAAGGTCTTCCATATGTGTTGAGCATGCCAAGGATAGATGGGTAGACATGATGCCTCGGATCTTGATGATCTGCTTGTCTGTGAGCATCATGGTACTTGACTATTTAGCTATGTGCGCAAATAATGACTGAAATTTCTTCGCACTCGACAGCGCTCCTAACAGAAAGTGCCCTCCATGCGCCACACCAGCTACACCCTTTGCATCGCGGCTTTCGCCTTGATGGCGAGCCTGACTGCCTCCGCCCAGACGCCGCCCCAGCCGTTGAAGGCTACCGCGGCAGTGGCCACTGCGGGCACGACGACTTCGGCCTTCGATGGCGTCGTCGAAGCTGTTCGCCAGACGGTGATCGCGGCGCAGGTGCCCGGTGCGGTCATCCAGTTGGATGTCAAAGTAGGCGATCGTGTGAAAGCGGGCCAGGTGCTGCTGCGCATCGACGCCCGGGCGGCTGAGCAGAATGCCGCCGCCAGCGATGCCCAGGTGCAGGCAGCACGGTCATCCCTGGATCTGGCGACGAAGGACTTTGAGCGTCAGCAGCGGCTGTTCCAGAAGAACTACATCAGCCAGGCGGCCATGGAGCGCGCCGAGTCGGCTTACAAGTCGGCCCAAGCCCAGGCCAATGCGCTGCTCGCGCAGGCCAGTGCGTCGCGCACGCAGAGCGGCTACCACGTCGTGCGCGCACCCTTCGCGGGTGTGGTGTCCGAAGTGCCGGTATCCCTGGGCGACATGGCCATGCCTGGCCGGCCTCTGCTCACCCTGTATGACCCGACGGCTCTGCGCGTCACGGCGGCTGTGCCGCAGTCGGTGACGGCGCGCATGCCGGCCGATCCGAAGCTGCGCATCGAACTGCCCGGCCTGTCGGCGGCGAGTGCATGGGTGGTCCCTGGAAAGGTCCAACTGCTGCCCACCGTCGATGCAGCGACGCACACTGTGCAGTTGCGTGCCGAACTGCCTGGTGGCGTGGGCGCTACCGTCGCGCCCGGCATGTTCGCGCGGCTGTGGCTGCCGCTGGCACGCAGCGATGCCCCCGGTACAGCGCCAGGCGCTCTCCTGTCCGTGCCCGTGGAAGCCATCGTGCGTCGCGCCGAACTCACCGGCTTGTATGTACTGAATCCGCAAGGCAAACCCGTACTGCGCCAAGTCCGCCTCGGGCGGGCCACCGATGGCCGCGTCGAGATCCTGTCCGGACTGATGCCCGGTGAGCAGGTCGTGACCGATCCGCAATCCGCCGCGCGCGTGCGTTGAGGCCGGTCATGACGAAAACACGATCCACCACTACCGGCGCGCCTGCCATGGGCGTTTCGGGCCGCATCGCCGCCTTTTTCCAGCGGGCACAGATTACGCCACTGCTGGCACTGCTCGCGCTGTTGCTCGGCCTGTTCGCCGTGGGCGTGACCCCACGCGAAGAGGAGCCGCAGATCAACGTCACGATGGCGAATGTGCTGATCCCCTTCCCGGGGGCTGCGGTGCGCGACGTGGAACAGATGGTGGCCGTGCCGGCAGAGCAGGTGCTGAGCCAGATCCTGGACGTCGAGCATGTGATGTCGGTGTCCCGTCCTGGTCTGGCCGTGCTGACCGTCCAGTTCAAGGTCGGCGTGACCCGCACCGAGGCGCTGGTGCGGCTGTACGACACGGTGAATTCGAACGCCGACTGGCTGCCCAAGGGGCTTGGTGTGCTCGAACCGATCATCAAGCCCAAGGGCATCGATGATGTGCCAATCGTTACGTTGACGCTGTTCAGCGAGAACGCGCAGACCGGCGCATTCGACCTGGAGCGTGTCGCGCACAGTGTCGAGGCGGACCTCAAGCGTGTGCCCGGCACCCGCGAAGTGACCACGATCGGTGGCCCGGGCCGAGCGGTGATGGTGCAAATCGACCCGGTGCGCATGAGCGGCGTCGGCGTCACGGTGCCGGAGGTGCGGCAGGCGCTGCTGTCGGCCAATCTGGGGCTTCCGGTGGGTGAGCTGATCGCAGGCAACCGTTCGGTGGCCATCGAGTCCGGGCCTTTCCTGCGCCACGCCCACGAGGTAGCCGATCTGGTGGTCGGCGTGCGGGCCGGCAAGCCGGTCTTTCTGCGGGAGGTGGCACAGGTTCGTGACGGTCCGCTTCCACCCAGCCGCTATGTCTGGCATGGCGTTGCCGGCAAGGACGGCGCCGCGTCGGTCGAGCATCCGGCGGTCACGATCGCGGTGACGAAGAAGGCGGGTGAGAACGCCATCGACGTGGCCAACGCCGTGATGAAGCGGGTGGAAGGTCTGCGCAACACCATCATCCCCGGCGATGTCCAGGTGGCGGAAACGCGCAACTACGGCGCCTCCGCCAACGACAAGGCGCAGACCCTGATGAAGAAGCTGCTGTTCGCCACCGCGTCGGTGGTGGCGCTGGTTTTCTTCGCGCTCGGCCGGCGCGAGGCGGCCATCGTCGGCAGCGCGGTGGTGCTGACGCTGACGGTGACCTTGTTCGCATCCTGGGCCTGGGGCTTCACGCTCAACCGCGTGTCGCTGTTCGCGCTGATCTTCTCGATCGGCATCCTGGTGGACGACGCCATCGTCGTGGTCGAGAACATCCATCGGCACCAGCAGCTCTACCCCGGCAAGTCGCTGGCGGCGATCATCCCGGGTGCGGTGGACGAAGTGGGAGGGCCGACCATCCTGGCGACGCTGACCGTGATCGCCGCGTTGCTGCCCATGGCCTTCGTGACTGGCTTGATGGGCCCGTACATGAGCCCGATCCCGATCAATGCCAGCATGGGCATGCTGTTGTCCCTGGCCATCGCCTTCGTCGTCACGCCCTGGCTGGCTCGGCTGTGGATGAAGGCGGTACCGGCTGCTGCGCATGGCGACGGCGGGCCGCACACGGCGACCCACTCCGGCCTGGCCGCGAAGATCGCGCCGGTCTTTGAGCGGATCTTCCGCCCACTGCTGGACGAGCGGCGTGGCTCGCGCAACCGCAGCCTGCTGGGCCTGGGGGTCGCGCTGCTGATCGCTGCATCGCTGGCGCTGCCGGCCACCGGCTTGGTGCTGCTGAAGATGCTGCCCTTCGACAACAAGTCGGAGTTCCAGGTCATCGTCGACATGCCGGCCGGCACGCCGGTCGAGCAGACGGCCGCGGTGCTGCACGAACTGGGTGGCTATCTGGCGACGGTTCCCGAGGTCACCGATTACCAGGCCTATGCCGGTACGGCCGCGCCGATCAACTTCAACGGCCTGGTGCGCCAATACTATTTGCGCGCTGGCGGCAACGTCGGCGACCTGCAGGTCAATCTGGTCGACAGGACGGCACGCAAGGACCAGAGCCATGCCATCGCGACACGCGTGCGGCCCGAACTGCAGAAAATCGGGGAGCGCTTCGGCGCCAACGTCAAGGTGGTCGAGGTGCCGCCGGGCCCGCCGGTGCTCTCTCCCATCGTGGCGGAGATCTATGGCCCGGATGCGGCCGGTCGGCATCAGGTCGCCAAGGCCGTGCGCGCCGTGTTCGAGCGCACGCCCGGCGTGGTGGACGTGGACGACAGCAGCATCGCTGCGGCACCGAAGACGATGCTGCTGGTGGACAGGCAGAAGGCCTCCATGCTCGGCGTGCCGCAGCAGGCCATCGTCACCACGCTGCGCGCCGGACTGGCCGGCGAGGCCACGGCCTTTCTGCATGACGAGACCAAGTACCCGGCCGCCGCGGTGCTGCAATTGCCGCCCGAGCAGCACGGCGACCCGAACGCCCTGCTGCAGCTCACGGTACGCAGCGCCGATGGGAAGCCGGTGCCTATCCGTGAACTCGTCACCCTGAGCGACCAGGTGAGCGAGCAGCCGATCTATCACAAGGATCTGTTGCCGGTGAACTTCGTCGTGGCCGACATGGCCGGCGCGCTCGACAGCCCGCTCTACGGCATGTTCCAGATGCGTGGGGAACTCACCAAGATCGCCACGCCCGGCGGTGGGACGCTGCAGGAGTATTTCATCCGCCAGCCTGATGACGCTTACCGCGACTACGCGCTGAAGTGGGATGGCGAGTGGCAGGTGACCTACGAAACATTCCGCGACATGGGCCTGGCCTATGGCGTTGGCCTCGTGCTGATCTACCTGCTGGTGGTGGCGCAGTTCGGGTCCTACCTAACACCGTTGATCATCATGGCGCCGATCCCCTTGACCATCATCGGCGTGATGCCAGGCCACGCCGTGCTGGGCGCGCAGTACACCGCCACCAGCATGATTGGAATGATCGCGCTCGCCGGCATCATCGTGCGCAACTCCATCCTGCTGGTGGACTTCATCAACCTGCAGGTGCGCGAAGGCGTGGAGTTCAAGCAGGCCATCGTGCGCTCCGCCATCACGCGCGCGCAGCCCATCGTGCTGACCGGGCTGGCTGCCATGTTGGGCGCCTTCTTCATCCTCGACGACCCGATCTTCAACGGCCTGGCGATCTCGCTGATCTTCGGCATTTTCGTCTCAACCGTGCTGACGCTGGTCGTAATTCCGATCCTCTACTTCATCGCGTACCGGAACCGGCTGGACGCGATCGTGGGCCGCGAAGAGCCCGATGAAACCGTCACGTCGACCCCCGCAACCCTGTCCACTCAAGGAGAAACTCCATGACTTCCTGGCAACTCGTTCGCGTCATCGCAGGCACCTTCATCCTGCTGTCACTGGCCCTGGGCATCCCTGGCAGCCCGATCTTCGTCAATCAATGGTGGCTGGCCTTCACCGCCTTCGTCGGGGTGAACCTGCTGCAAAGCGGGCTGACCAAGTGGTGCCTGATGGAAGCCATTCTGCGCAAGCTCGGCATGCGCCAGGGAGCCTGATCATGCATGTCGGCTGCCCCGCCTGCGGGACGATCAATCGCGTCCCCGACGAACGCCCGTCCGGCGAGCCGGTCTGTGGTCGTTGCGGCGCTGAACTGATGGCGGCCACGCCCGCATCGCTGAGCGATGCGACCTTCGAGCGCTACATCACGCGCACCGATCCGCCGGTGTTGGTGGACTTCTGGGCGAGCTGGTGCGGCCCCTGCAAGATGATGGCACCGCATTTCGACGATGCGGCTGCGAAGCTCCCCGATGTGCGTTTCGCCAAGCTCGACATCGATGCCAATCCGCAGGCCGTGGCGGCCAGCGCCATTCGCAGCGTCCCAACGCTCATCCTGTATCGCGCCGGCAAGGAGCTAGCGCGCCACTCGGGGGCGATGGTCGCAGGCGACCTGGTGCGCTGGGTCCGCAAATACCTCACGCAGAAGGGATGAAGTCCATGAAGAAGCGCATGTCAAAGGCTTTGAGGATCTCGTTGCTGGCTGCGCCCCTGTATTGCCAGACGCAAGTGGCGATGGCCGCAGGGCTCATGGAGGCTTGGCAAGCGGCGACGCAGAACGACAAGGAATACGCTGTCGCCCGCGCGGCCCATGCAGCAGCCCAGCCGCGCCGTGACCAGGCCGCGGCGCTGTGGAGACCGACCGTCGGCGTGGTTGGTTCAGTAGGGGTAGCCACGAACGAGTCCGAAACGCGAGGTGCGCAGTTCAGCGCCCCTGGGTTCGGACAATCCAGTGGCGTAGGCTTCAGCACCTCCGTGACCAACGGCACCGCCTCGCGCTGGGCTATAGCAGCGACGCAGCCGCTCTACAACCCGAAGCGGCGCGCCGAACAACAGCAGCTTTCCACCTCAGCCGACCTGGCAGATCTTCAATGGCGGGTAGCAGGACAGACGCTGATGCTCCGCACGGTGGAGCGCTATCTTGATCTGGCCCTTGCCGAGGAAGCCGTGCGCGTACATCGGCAGCAACTCGATGCCGTCGAGAAGGCGGCGGTCGAAGCGCAGGACCGCTTCAAGCTTGGGGATGCCCCCATTACCGATACCCATGAGGCAGGTGCACGCCTCGCGGCACTGCGCGCACAGGTACTGGCGGCCGAGAGCGACGTGCTGGTCAAGCGCAATCTGCTGGCGAACACCACAGGATTGTCTCTCGGTGCTCTGGCGGCCCGCCTTCCTGGCCGCGGCGCAGGACAGACATCACCGCTACAGCCGATGGATTTCTGGCTGAATGAGGCGCAGTCGGGCAATCCAGAAATTCGTACCCAACTGCTGGCGGCCGATGTCGCAAGGCAAGAGGCGACGAAGTACGGCCGGAGTTCGTCCGCCACCGTCGATCTAGTTGCCCAGGTGGGACGTGATCGACTGAGCGGCAGTGGCGATTTCGGGTCGGCCAGCAACACGGGCACGAACCGGATGATCGGCATCCAGTTCTCGATGCCGCTTTTCACCGGCGGATACCGCAGCGCCAAGGAAGAAGAGGCGCTGCGACTGGCGGAAAAGGCCGCAGCCGAGGTAGAGCGCACGCGAGAGCAAGTCGCGCAGCAGGTGCGCTTGGCCTGGCTGGGGCTGAGCGTTGGCGCCGAACGTGTCAGGGCGCTGGAACAGGCGCTCAGTGCCAGCCTGGCAAGGCTCGACGCCACGCGCCTGGGACGCGAGGTCGGCCAGCGCACCACGCTGGACCTTCTCAATGCCGAAAACGAATCCGCCACATCCAGCCTTGCGCTTGCGCAAGCTCGCATCGGTCTGTTGATGGACCGGCTGCGACTGGCCGCGCTGATCGGCCGCCTGGATGAGGCTGCTTTGCAAGTAGCCGATGGCGAACTTGCTGCGTCACCTTTGAACTGACACTGGAAATTGATCGCATGAATTGGTTAGCGAAGATTGTTGGGGCTTCTTGTTCCCGTTTTGGTCGATCGGCGGGTAAATCGGCCGCCGAAATGCTGTCGGCCGGCGCCGTCTTGGTTGACGTCCGCTCCGCCGGGGAGTTCGCTGCAGGGCACATCGAAGGAGCGCTGTGGCTACCGCTTGACCGTATCCACTTAGACATTGCGACCGCTGTGCCCACTCGGACCCAGCCTTTGATCCTGTATTGCCGCTCGGGCGCGCGCTCCCAACGTGCCTGCAAAATCGTTGAGCAGATGGGATATAGCCATGCGATCAACGGAGGCGGGGTGGGCGCACTTTCGAAGTTGTTGAACCGGCCGGTCGTTGGTGGGCAGTGACGCTGTTCATTCACGAACGGGTAGGCTGACGAGAGGAGCCAGGTATCGAGCTTTGGTAGGAGGCGACCAAGAGAACAGTAGCGGGCATCGATTTGAATCCGGCGGGTCGGATCGGCCGAACCAGAACAAGACGAACAAGGAGCACGCAATGGAACTGAGATTGCTGCGCTACTTCGTGGCAGTGGCCGAGGAACTGCACCTGGCGCGCGCAGCCGATCGGCTGGGCATCGATCAGTCGCCACTGTCGCGCGCGATGCGCGATCTCGAACAAGGGCTGGGTGTGGCGCTATTCGACCGCAGTAGCCGGCAGACGCGCCTGACCTGGGCCGGCCAAGTGCTGCTGGTGGAGTGCCGGCGCGTTCTCGCTACGCTGGACCAGGCGATCCAGGCTACCAAGGGCGCCGCGCAGGGGTACCAGAGCTACCTTCGCATCGCGATCTGCGACAGCCTGGCCCAGCCCAGGATCGCCGCGTTGCTCGCTCGCAACCGCGAGGAAGAGCCGGAACTGGAAATTCGCATCTTCGAGCTTCCGTTATCGCAGCAGCTCAAGGGCCTGCACACCGATCTACTGGACGTGGGCTTCGCGTTGTCGGGTTCGGTCAATGGCGGCCTAGTGGCCGAACCGGTGTGGACCGATCCACTTTCGGTGATCGTGTCGGCGCGCCACCCGCTGTTGGTCCACAAGGAGGTCAAGCTCGCCGACGCGCTGAAGTTTCCGGTGGTGTTGTGCCACCCGGACGCAGCCTCGGGCTGCCACGACCAGATCCAGGCGGTGCTCGATGGTGCGGCGCTGCCGCTGAAGGTGGTCGATCATGTCACCAGCTTGGGCGTGATGCTCACGCTGGTTGGGGCAGGATACGGGATCGGCTTTGCGATTGCCTCGCAGGTGGAGGCGCTGAACCGGCCGGACATTGCGACACGGCCGCTAGCGGGCACGCCACCGATGCTCTCGACCTACCTGGTGCGCCGTGGGGGCGAGCCCTCCGAGCCGTTGAAGCGGTTCATCAGTCGAGTGAAACGCTTGAACGCCCCGACACCTGACGAGGGCGGGGCCTGAGCGATCCTTGTCGGCTGTTGTTGGTCGCGGGCAGACACCGATGGACGCTGCGCGTTGACTAGCGTGCGCCGCTGGTACAATATGCGGTCATTTCCTGTGGAGCTAACAGGAAAAATCCGTTGCCAATCAACGGGTTGGCTGATTGGACTTGTTCCCTTCACCCGCTCCACTTCCCTCCCCAAATTCCACCAGCGGCCGCAACTGCAAGCGGCTCTCGAAGCGCCGCGCCTGCCCCGTCACCGGATCGGTGAATTCCAGCGCGCGGGCCAGGAGCTGCAGCGGGTTGGAATAGTCGCCCGGCGCCGGGTCGCGCACCTCCGGATAGAACCCATCGCCGCACAGCGGCAGCCCCAGCGCGGCCATGTGCACGCGCAGCTGGTGGCGCTTGCCGGTGACCGGCGCGAGGCGGTAGCGGGCCCAGGCGCCTGCGCGCTCCAGGAGGTCCATGCGGGTGATGGCGTTCGGCACGCCGGGGACCTCGTGCATGCGGAAGAACTGGGCGCTTTCCTCCAGACGGCTCTCATGGATGCGCGGGAACGCGAGGTCTGCCCGCCAGGGTGCGATGGCTTCGTAGACCTTGGCCACGTCACGCTCCCTGAACAGCGCCTGGTAGCGCCCGCGTGTGGACCTTTGCGTGGAAAACAGCACCAGCCCCGCCGTATCGCGGTCGATGCGGTGCACGGGCGAGAGTTCGCGCAGGCCCAGCCTGCGCTTGAGCCGCACGAGCAGCGTGTGCTGCAGGTAGCGGCCGCTGGGCACCACGGGCAGGAAGTGCGGCTTGTCGGCCACCAGGATGTGCTCGTCCTGGAACAGCACGCTCTCCTCGAAGGGAATGGCCGGCTCTTCGGGCAGTTCACGGTAGTAGTAGTAGCGCACGCCCGCAGCGAAGGGGGTGCCGGCCCGGGCGGGCACGCCGAATTCATCGACCACCTCGCCGGCCGCCATGCGGCGCAGCCAGTCCTCGCGCGGCACTGCCGGCAGGCGCTCCACGAGGAAATCCAGCAGCAGGCCCTGCCCCGCCGAAGGCAGGACGACGCAACTCGGGTTGACCCCGTCGCGCATGGGCAATACGCGGGGATCGTGGCTGTTGTGCATGGGGCCCGCATTGTAGTGACGCCCCCCGCCGCGGGCAGGTCAATCCGCCGGTGGCTGCGGGCTGCTGTCGGATCGGGGCTTGCGCGCACCGCAGGCAATGTCCGCCAGCCCGCGCACCGCGGCTTCGCGGGTGCGCCAATGGTCGCCGGGCAGGGGGATGTTGTGACCGTCCACCTGGGCCTGGGCGAAGTAATAGCGCTTGCCATCTCGGCTCAGGCACAGCGTGCCCGAATAGGTCGCACCGTCGGCCATGCCGAAGATGGTTTCCTGGGTCAGAGCGTCTGCTGCGCGCATGGCATGCCACCGGGGTCGGTCCATAAAGAAGTGACGAGAAGTCTGCTGCAACAAATGGTGTGCAGATGTAGGCCGACGGCGCATTTCGCCGGACAGGCCCCTGGGGCGACCATGTAGGACAAGCGCGGGAAACGCGGCATGGGTGCGCAAAGGCGGCACCGCGCCACTAGGATGTTCCACACCACCTCAACATCCGTACGCCCATGCCTGCATCCGCCTCGCCGCCCGCCTCCGCTCCAGCGCGCCGCCGCCGCGCATGGCGCTGGGCGGCAGGAACGCTGGGCGCGCTGCTCGCCCTGCTGGTGCTCGGCATCGTGGTGCTCACGTATTGGGACTGGAACCAGGCCAAGCCGTGGGTGGAACGCAAGGTTTCGGAAGCCACGGGACGCAGCTTCGCCATCGGCGGCGATCTGTCGGCCGAATGGCACTGGCCTCAGCCGCTCGAAAGCGGCTGGCAGCGCTGGGTGCCCGGCGTGACAGTGCGGGCCCAGCAGCTGTCGATGGGCAACCCCGAGGGTATGGAGGTGGCCGAAGCGCCCGCCAAGGCTTCCGACGGGCTGCCGCTGCTGCCCGCTCCGCCCCGGCCCAATGCGGACGGCGCGCAGGGTGCCGACGCGGATGCCAGCGCCCCGCCGCGCGATGCCCGCACCATGGGCACGATCGCCAACGCCAGCGCCACCCTGCGCCTGCTGCCCCTGCTCTCGCGCACCCTCATGCTCGACACCGTGGTGCTGGAGGCGCCCGACATCGTGCTGGCGCGCAAGGACGACGGCGGCAACAACTGGACGTTCCGCCGCCCCGACGTCCCCGCCGAAGACCGCACGCCGTGGCGCCTGCGCGTGGACCAGCTGGTGGTGCGCGAGGGATGGATCGGCTATGTGGACGGCATCAAGAACCTGGCGCTGCGCGCGCGCATCGACACCCTGGCGCCCGGCAACCCGGAGGCCGCACAGGGCCGCTACGGCGTGCGCGTCGCGCTGCAGGGCCGCTACGGCAAGGCGCCCATCGAGGGCCACGGCGTCGCCGGCCCGGTGCTGACGCTGCGCGAACGCACGGTCAACTACCCGCTGCGCCTGCAGGCCCGCACCGGCAGCGTGCAGGCCCAGGCGGAGGGCGTGCTGGCCAATCCTGCCGCGCTCTCGGGCATGGACCTGCAGGTGATGCTCAAGGGCGCCAGCATGGCCGACCTGTACGAGCTGACCGGCCTGGTGCTGCCCAACACGCCGCCGTTCCAGACCCGCGGCCGCCTCATCGGCAGCCTGGCGCCGGGCAAGGCGGTGTGGGAATACCGCGACTTCGACGGCACCGTGGGCAACAGCGACCTGCACGGCAGCTTGACCTATACCTCCGCGAAGCCCCGGCCCAAGCTGCAGGGGCACATGGTGTCCAAGCAGTTGCGGCTGGCCGACCTGGGGCCGGTGCTGGGCGCGCCCAGCGGCAAGCGGCCCCAGGAAAAGGGCACGGACAAGCGGCCCGGCAAGGTGCTGCCCGACGCGGCCTTCGCCACGGACCGCTGGAACGCGATGGACCTGGACCTGGCCTTCTCGGGCCAGAAGATCATCCGCCCCGAAAGCCTGCCGCTGGAGAACCTCAGCGTGCGTGCCGTGCTGGACGGAGGGCGGCTGCGGCTCACGCCGCTGCGCTTCGGCGTGGCGCACGGGCGCATCGATTCGGAAGTGGAGCTGGACGGACGCGCCAAGCCCCTCAAGGCCACGCTGCAGGGTTCGGTGAACGGCCTGCGGCTGTCCGCCCTCTTCCCCAAGGTGGAGCTGATGGAGAAAAGCCTGGGCCGCCTGGACGGTGGCCTGGCGCTGGCCGGCACCGGCAACTCGGTCGCCAAGCTGCTGGGCAGCAGCTCAGGGCAGGCGCGGGTCTACATCCGCGACGGCACGTTCAGCAAGCAGATGCTCGACCTGGCCGCGCTCAACCTGGGCAGCGTCGTGGTGGCCAAGCTGTTCGGGGAAAACAAGGAAGTGCAGCTGCGCTGCGCAGTGGCCGACCTGGCGGTGCAGGACGGCGTGGCGCGCACCCGCAACGTGAAGCTCAACACGGACGAAGCCATCGTCGAGGCCACGGGCCAGATCGACCTGGAGAGCGAGGGGCTGGACCTGCGCATCAAGCCGGAATCGCTGAAATGGAAGTTCTTCTCCCTGCGCACGCCGCTGTACGTGCGCGGCACCTTCGCCGATCCGCAGGTGGGCGTGGAGCCCGGCCCGCTGCTGCTGCGCGCCGGCGCGGCCGTGGCTGCAGCGGTCGTGGCGCCTGCCGCCCTGGCCCTGGTGCCGGTGACCGTGCCTGCAGCGGAAGACGATGCCAACTGCGCCACGCTGCTCGCAGGCAGCCCGCCAGCCGCCCCGGCAGGCAAAGGCAAATCACCTCGGAAATAGGCTCCAGCGCTTACAGGACAAGCGCGAGCAGCTACCGAAACAAAAGGCTCTGTCACAAATCTGTGTTGATGACCGGCACTCCGATGGCGTCGAGCAAGAGCTGGCGCGGCT
>NZ_DF238893.1 GCF_000400995.2 Acidovorax sp. MR-S7
GGCGTGCCGCCCTGCGCCGCGGCCGGGGCGGTGCGCGCCGCCCCGCCGCCCGGCGCCGCGCGGCCGCGCACCACGGGCCAGACCAGCGCGCACAGCAGCACCGACAGCAGCGCGAACGCCACCCAGCCCGCGGCCGCGCGCCATCCGCCGGCCACCATGGCGCCCGCCGCCAGGCCCGTGAGCACGATGCCCAGGCCCGGCCCGCAGAAGATCAGGCCGCCCAGCGCGGGCCGGCCCAGCGCCGCCAGGCGCACCATGCACCACGCGGCCACGTTGAGCAGCACCACGGCGCTGGCCGCCCCCGCCGCGAACCGCAGCAGCGGCCAGCCGCCCTGCAGCGGCAGTGCCATCGCCAGCGTGAGCAGCACCGTCGCCACCAGCCCCGCACGCGCCAGCACCGCCGGATGCCAGCGCTCGTAGAGCCGGGGCGCCACCCACGGCAGCGCCATGCAGGCCAGCGCGCCGGCCAGATAGCCCACGTAGTTAGTCATGGCGAGCCAGCTGCCCTCGGCCAGCGTGACCACGCCGTCCGCCAGCATCATGGGCAGCAGCGGCGTGAATGCGAAGCGCCCCACGCCCATGGCGACGGCCAGCGCCAGCATGCCCGCGAAGGCGATGGCACGCGGCTGCGCGGTCCAGGCGGGATCGGCTTGCATTTCAATCCTGTTTTGAGATAATTTCTTTATTAATCATCTCACAAACAGAATGAAATGGACCTGGTGACGCTGGAAATCTTCCACACCGTGGCAGCGGAAGGCAGCGTGACGCGCGCCGCCGAGCGGCTCGGGCGCGCCCAGTCCAACGTGACCACGCGCGTGCAACAGCTCGAGGAACAGCTGGGCGTGCCGCTCTTCCTGCGCGAGGGCAAGCGCATGCAGCCCACGCCCGCGGGCGAGATCCTGCGCGGCTATGCCGACCGGCTGCTGGCCCTGGCCGAGGAAGCGCGCCAGGCCGTGCGCCCCGGCCAGCCCACGGGCCTGCTGCGCCTGGGCGCCATGGAAAGCACCGCCGCCGCGCGCCTGCCCGGGCCGCTGGCGCGGCTGCATGCGCAGTGGCCGCAGCTGGTGCTGGAGCTGCGCACCGCGCCCTCGCGCCAACTGGTCGAGCAGGTGCTGGCCCACCAGCTCGACTGCGCCCTGGTCGCCTGGCCGCCCCCGGGGCTGGAGCCGGACGCGCCCGTGGAGCGCACTCCCGTGTTCACCGAAACCCTGCTGCTGGCCCTGCCGGCGAGCCACCCGCCCGTTGCCCGCCCTGCGGACCTGCGCCTGGACCAGCTCGCCGCCTTCGCCCACGGCTGCACCTACCGCCGCATGGGCGAAGACTGGATGCGCCAGGCCGGCGGCGAGCCGCCGCGGGTGCTGGAGCTGGCCTCCTACCCCGCCATCCTGGCCTGCGTGGCCGCCGGCCGCTGCGCCGGTGTGGTGCCGCAGTCGGTGCTGGAGCTGCTGCGCACGCCACCCGCGCTGCAATGGGTGCCGCTGGGCACCTGCGACACGGTGCTCGTGCACCGCGCGGGCTACGCCACGCCGGCGTTCGCGGCGCTGCAGGACACCCTTCTTTCCAACGGAGACGACACACCATGACCCCGCTGCTGCAACGCCTGGGAATCCCCCTGCCCATCGTCCAGGGCCCGATGACGGGCTCCGACACCCCGCCGCTGGCCGCCGCCGTGTCCCAGGCCGGGGGGCTGGGCATGCTGGGCTGCGGCATGCGCTCGCCCGAGGCCATGGCCCAGGCCGCCGCTGCCGTGCGCGCCGCGACGGACAGGCCCTTCGGCATGAACCTGTTCGTGCTGGACACGCCCGCGCCCGACGCCGCCACCGTGCAAGCGGCAATGGCGCGCCTCGCCCCGCTCTATGCCGAGTTCGGCCTGACGCCCGAGGCGCCCGCGCGCTGGTGCGAAGACTTCGCGGCGCAGCTCGAGGCGCTCATCGCCGCGCGCCCGGCCGTGGCGAGCTTCACCTTCGGCATCCTTGACGGCGCGCAGGTCGAGCGGCTGCACGGCGCGGGCTGCATGGTCATCGGCACCGCCACCACGCTGGCCGAGGCGCTGGCCTGGCAGGAGGTGGGCGCGGATGCGGTATGTGCATCGGGCATGGAGGCGGGCGGCCATCGCGGAACGTTCCTCGGGGATTTCGACGCGAGCCTGGTCGGCACCATGGCGCTGATCCCGCAGTGCGTGGACGCGCTGCGCATTCCCGTGATCGCCGCGGGCGGCATCATGGACGGGCGCGGCATCGCCGCCGCCCAGGCGCTGGGCGCGCAGGCGGTGCAGATGGGCACGGCCTTCCTGGCCTGCCCCGAGTCGGGCATCACCCCCGCGCAGCGCGCGGCCATGGCCCGCGCCCAGGGCACCGACACGCGCATCACGCGGGCCTATTCGGGCCGGCCGGCGCGCGGCATCGTCAACACGATGATGGAGCGGCTGGCCCCCGACGAGGCCGCCATCCCGCCCTACCCCATCCAGAACGCGCTCACCGGCGCGCTGCGCCGCGCGGCCGGCGCGCAGGGCCGGGCGGACTACCTGTCGCTCTGGGCCGGCCAGGGCGTGGGCGCGGCGCGCGTGATGCCTGCGGGCGAACTGGTGGCGCTGCTGGCACAGGAATGGCGCGCCGCCACGGCATGCGCTCAGGAATAAGGGTGTTTTTGGCCTCCAGCGCTTATCCATCAAGCGCAAGCAGCTACTGAATCAGGAGCGATCCAGCCACCGGCCGGCCACGCTGTCCGGCAGGTACAGGCCGCGCGCCAGGTAGTCGCTGAGGCGCCGCCGGTCGGGCGCGCGCAGCTTGACGAGCGGCGGCAGCGGCCCGCGGATGCGCGAGAACAGCAGGCGCAGCTTGAGCGGGGCGCGGCGCCAGCCGCCCAGCGCGTGGTAGAGGTAGGGGCCGTCCTCGGCCCGGGCCAGGCTGAGGCGCCAGGCGCCGCCGCGCAGCAGCACGACCTGCAGGGCCAAGTGCATGGTGAGGTAGGCGGGCGCGTCGATGCGCTGCAGCGCCTGCGCGTAGAGGCCCTGGGCCTGCAGGTGGGCGATGTATTCCTCGCCGCTGCGGGCGATGACCTCGCCGGTGAACTCGCGCTGCAGCGCCGCGATGAAGGGGCTGGCGGGCGGCGCGGCCATGAACCAGTTCTCGACCACCGGGCGCTCGGGGACGCTGGTGTACAGCGCCAGGTAGTAGCCCACGAAGTCGGCGCCGGTGCGCGCCTGCTCGGCCAGCACCCAGTCCAGCGGCTGGGTGAGGATGGTGCTGGCGTCGAGCCAGATGCCGCCGTGGCGCAGCAGCAGCTCCAGGCGGATCCAGTCGGCCCGCTTGGCAGGCGAGGCATCCTGCAGCGCGGCGGGCAGGGCCGGCAGGTGCTGGAGCACGCTGCGGTCGTCGAGCACGCGGATGTCGAAATGCGGATGCAGGCGCCGCCAGCCGTCGATGCAGCGCTGCACGGCCAGCGGCGGCGTGCCGCCCTGCCAGTAGGCCCAGACGATGGGCGGGATAGCCCGGGCCTGGGGCGCGCCGCTGCCGTACGGCGTGAAGGCGAGCGTGGGCGCGGCCTCGAGCCAGCGCGGGCGCAAGCCGTACCAGCGCCGCAGCCAGCGGGCCAGCCACAGCTCGCTGCGGCTCTTGAAGGACAGGCGCGCGGCGGTCATGCGGTCGCCCGCAGGAGCTTGGCCGCGCGCAGCCACCAGCCGCGCCGCGCATAGGCGCGCGCCAGTGCGCGTACGTCCAGCGGCGAGTGGGCGGCGAAGTCGGCGCGCACCTGTTCGGCGGCGGCGCGACGCTCGGCCTCGGGCAGCGCGGCGTTCTGCACGAAGCGCATGGCGCCCACGAGGCAGCGCGCACTCTGGTGCGCCAATGCGAAATGCAGACCAGGGCTGGCGGGCAGCCGCCCTGCCGCCTCGGCGGCCGCCAGCGCCTGGGCGAAGGCGGTCAGCGCGCGCGACTGGTCCAGCGCCTTGGGCAGCGTCATGGTGGACAGGATGCTGCTGCCGCGCTGGCGGTAGGCCACCCAGGGCACCGGTGCGTAGCAGTGGCTGCGCGCGCGCAGCAGCGCCAGCGGCATGGTGGCCATGTCTTCGAAGTAGCGGCCCGGCGGGAAGCGCAGGTCCGCGCCCCACAGCGCGCGCCGCGTGACCTTGGACCAGGCGTGCAGCTGCCCCGTCATGAGCAGCCCGGCGAGCAGCGCCGCGCGGTCGGTGGACGGGCCGCCCGCCGCGCCGGCGAAGGTGGCGCGGTGCGATTCGCCGCGCAGCCGGTGCTTCCAACGGGGCCGCTCGCGCCAGACCACGAAGTCGCACAGCACCGCGTCGGGCGCGTGCTCGCGCACGACGGCATGCAGGCCCGCCAGGGCGCCGGGCAGAAGCTTGTCGTCGGAATCGAGGAACCAGAGGTAGTCGCCCCGCGCGGCGTCGATCAGGGTGTTGCGCGCGGCGCTCAGGCCCTGGTTGGCCGCGTGGTGCATCAGGCGCAGGCGGCCGGGCCAGCGCGCGGCGAGTGCGTCCATGAGCGCACGCGAACCGTCGGTGGAAGCGTCGTCGAGCACGAGGATCTCGACGCCCTCGCCTGCTTGTTCGATGACCGAGGCCAGGCACTCCTCCAGATAGTCCTGCACGTTGTAGACGGGCACGAGGACGCTGAGCCAGGGCGCGGTCATTGCGGCGCCTCCAGGCCGCGCAGCAGCAGGTCTTCGTAGCGCGCGGTCATGGTGGCCATGCCGTAGAGCCGCAGCGCATCGGCGCGCGCGGCGCGGGCCATGCGCTCGGCATCCTCGTGCTGCGTGAGCAGGCGCTGCAGCGCGTCGGCCAGCGCGACCGGGTCGGCATGATCAGCCAGCAGGCCGTTGCGGCCGTCGGCGATGACCTCCTGCACGCCCACCACGCGGCTGCCCGCCACGGCGCAGCCCGCGGCCATGCCTTCGATGAGTGAGAGCGGCATGCCCTCGAAATGCGTGGCGAGCACGCAGATGCGGTGGCGCATGAGCAGGCCGGGCACGTCGCCGCAGTGGCCGAGGAATTCCACCTGCCCGTCCAGCCCCAACTCGGCGCAGAGCTTGCGCGCCGCGCGCTGCGCACTGGCCTTGCCGCCGCCTGCGAGCTTCACGGGCGGCGCCAGGCCGCGATCGCGCAGCAAGGCCACGGCGCGCAGCAGCGTGGCGTGGTCCTTCTGGCGCGCGAAGCGCGCGGCCATGACGATGCCTGGCACGCGGTCGGCCCAGGCCATCGCGTCGGCGCGCTCGTAGGGCGCGAGGTGGATGCCGTTGGGGATGGCGATGGTTTTCTCGGGCGGAAAGCCGCGCGCCAGCAGGCTCTGGCGCACGCCCTCGGAGACGCCGACGATGGCCTCGGTGCGTTCGGCCAGCCACAGCGCCTGGCGCAGCCGCCACGCGCTGTAGCGTTCGCGCGAGTTGTGCTCCACGTGCACCAGGCGCGGCACGCCGGCGATCAGGCCCGCGTAGCGGCCCCACAGGTGCTCGCTGAAGCCGTGGGCCACCAGCACGTCGGGCCGCCAGCGACGGCACAGCGCGGCCAGCTGCCAGACGGTGGCCGCGTGCGCCCAGCCGGGCACCAGCTCCACGGCCAAGCCCTCGTCGCGCAGGGCCTGCACGCGCTCCGGCGGCGTATGGCGCTTGCGGCGCAGCGCCAGCAGCGCGTCGCAGCGGCCCGATGCGGCGTGCGCGCGCACCAGGTCCACTGCGACCTGCGTGGCGCCGGAGAAGCCGCCGGTCACGAAGTGCAGTACGCGCGGGCGGCGGTCAGCGGGGAGAGCGGGAAGAAGGGCCATGGTCGGCGTGCTCGGCATCCATACCGCGCAGCGCGGCCCAGGTGAGCATGGTCATGAACAGGTAGAACATGATGCCGCTGTTGTGGGCGAAGAACACCTGCGTCATGCCGAAGCCCGCGTACAACACCGGAATGCATACGCCGCCCAGGCGCAGCGCCAGCATCTGCGCCTGCACGTCTTCGGGCTGCCGCGCATAGGCTGCCATGCGCGCGCGCGTGGGCCAGAACATGGCCAGCGGCACGGCATACAGCAGCAGCAGCCAGAGCACGCCCACGAGGCCCGCCTTGACGAACATGTCCAGCGGCTCGTTGTGCGTGTAGATGTATTCCAGGATGGAGGGCTCATACTGCCCCGCCGCCACGCGCCGGGCCTTTTCGTCGAGGTAGCCCCGCATGCCCCAGCCGAGCAGCGGACGCTCCAGCCCGGCCTCCCAGGCGAAGCGCCAGTGCTCCAGGCGCTGGCCCACGGAGTTGTCGGCCTCGCGGCTGCTGCTGTAGATCTGGACCTCCTTTTCCATGAGCGCCCAGCGCTGGTCGAGCAGTTCGTAGTTCGCAGCCGCCAGCACCGCCAGCACGGCCGCCAGGCCGCCCAGCACGCGCCACAGGTCGCGCCGGTGGAAGCGCCACAGCAGGTACAGCCCCACGGGCAGGGCCATGGCCAGCGCCAGCCACCCGCCGCGCGACTGCGAGAGCACCGAGGCGTTGAGCGCCATCAGCACGGCCAGGGCTGCGGCCAGCACGCGGCCCCGGCCCAGTTGCCGGCGCAGCGCGATCGTCTGCATGGCGAGCATGGTGCCCATGAGCAGCGCGATGTTGCCCCACTGGATGGCATTGGTGTGCCGCGACGGGAAGCCCGACGCGCGCGGCGCGCCTTCCACGTGCACCTGCCACAGCGCCACGGCGCCCGCGCCCAGGCAGCCCGCGAGCAAGCCCCAGAACTGCGCCCGGGGCCGGGGCGCAGCGCGGCTCACGAACAGCAGGCAGGCAGTGCCGAGGAAGAACTTGGCCGGCCGGTCCCACCGCCCCCAGGCCTCCTGCGGGTCGGCCAGCACGTACCAGAGCACGCCCATGCCCAGCAGGACCACGGCCAGCGCCCAGGTCCAGGGGCTGTGGGTGCCACGCGGCCAGCGGTGTATGGAACACAGGGCGCCGATAAGCAACAGCGCCGCGCCGAAGGAGTAGCCCGACTGCACCACCAGGGCCAGCGCGGGCACCAGGAACAGCGCCGCGGTCGCCACCCGGCGGGGCCAGGGCGCAGGGCCGACAAGAGAGTCAAACATCATGGAATCGTGTGCGCCAGTGACAGAATACCGGCCGTCGCGCGAACGCGCAGTACGCCCGCCGTTGTTGTTATTGCCATGTCCTCACGCATTCCCGCCCCCATCCTGCGCGCCGCCTACCGGCTGCTGACCGCCGTGCAGCCCCGCAGCGCGCGGGCCTATCCGGGACAGCCCCTGACGACGGCCTTCGTGGGGCCGCAGGCCGCGACGCAGCCGCCCGCCCGGCAGGACGCCATTCCCCGCCGCATCTGGAGCTACTGGAACACGCAGACCCCCGACGCGGTGGTGGCGCAGTGCATCGCCAACTGGCGCACGCAATGCCCGGACTACGAGATCCACGTGCTGAACGGCGCCGACCTCGGCCCGCACGTGCCGCCGGAGCACCTGCCCGCGGGCTTCGCGCAGCTGCACCCCACCAAGCAGTCCGACTGGCTGCGTCTGTACCTGGTGCGCCACCACGGCGGCTACTGGCTGGACGCGACCACGCTGCTCACCCAGCCGCTGGACTGGATGGACGCCGCGCGGCGCGCGCAGGGCGCGGAGTTCGTGGGCTTCTTCCTGGAAGGCTTCACGCACGACGCGCGCTACCCGGTGGTGGAGAGCTGGATCTTCGGCGCGCCCGCGCACACGCCCTTCGTCAGCGCCTGGCAGCAGGAGTTCCACCACGCACTGGTGGAGCAGGGCAGCGCGACCTACCTGCAGGCCCTGCAGGCGTCGCCCCAGGGGGCCCAGGTGCTGCAGGGCATCGCCGATCCGCAGTACCTGCTGATCCACGTGGCGGCGCAGCAGGCGCTGCGCCGGGACAACGGCTTCCGGCTGGCCCTCTTCAAGGCCGAGGACACGGCCTTCTTCCACCAGAAGGCCGTGGGCTGGAAGTGGTACTGGCTCTACCCACGCCTGTGCCTGGCGGCCGCGCAGGAGCCCACCGCGCCGCTCATCAAGCTGCGCGGCGGCGAGCGGCGGCACTTCGCGGAACTCTTCGAGCTGCATGGGGGCCCCGCGGCGGGCAGCCTCTGGCAACGCGCCTGCGCGGGAAGGTGACGGCAAGCCCGTATCAGTGGCCTGCGCGGACGACTTCGCCCGCCTTGAGCCGGTACACGGTGCCGCAATAGGGGCACTTGGCCTCGCCCGTGTGGGCCACGTCCAAGTACACCTTGGGGTGGCTGTTCCAGAGCTTCATGTCGGCCTTGGGGCTGGGGCAGTACACACCACCCTGCGCGTTGAGGTCCTTGGCCAGCAGTTCGACGACGGCTTGCGACATATGCATCAGACCTTGGTGAGCCAGTGGGCGTACTTGGGATTGCGGCCGTTCACGATGTCGAAGAACGCGTTCTGGATCTTCTCGGTGACGGGGCCGCGGCTGCCCGCGCCGATGGCGACGCGGTCGAGTTCGCGGATGGGCGTGATCTCGGCGGCCGTGCCGCTGAAGAAGGCCTCGTCGGCGATGTAGATCTCGTCGCGCGTGATGCGCTTTTGCACGAGTTCGATGCCGAGGTCCTTGCAGATGTGCAGCACGGTGTTGCGCGTGATGCCGTTGAGCGCGCCGGCCGACAGGTCGGGCGTGTAGACCACGCCGTCCTTCACCACGAACACGTTCTCGCCCGCGCCCTCGCTCACGAAGCCGGCGGCGTCGAGCAGCAGGGCCTCGTCGTAGCCGTCGTCGAGCGCTTCCATGTTGGCGAGGATGGAGTTGCTGTAGTTGCTCACCGCCTTGGCCTGCGTCATCGTGATGTTGACGTGGTGGCGCGTGTAGCTGCTGGTCTTCACGCGGATGCCGCGCTGCATGCCCTCCTCGCCCAGGTAGGCGCCCCAGGCCCAGGCGGCCACCATCAGGTGGATCTGGTTGCCCTTGGGAGACACGCCCAGCTTCTGCGAGCCGATCCAGGTCAGCGGGCGCAGGTAGCACGATTCCAGGTTGTTGGCGCGCACCACGGCCTTCTGGGCCTCGTTGACCTCGTCCTTCGTGAAGGGGATGGCCATGCGCAGGATCTTGGCGCTGTTGAACAGGCGGTCGGTGTGCTCCTGCAGGCGGAAGATGGCCGTGCCGTTCACCGTGTTGTAGGCGCGCACGCCTTCGAAGGCGCCGCAGCCGTAGTGCAGCGTGTGGGTCAGCACGTGGATCTTGGCGTCGCGCCAGTCCACCATCTGGCCGTCCATCCAGATCTTGCCGTCACGGTCGGCCATCGAGGGAACAACGGGGCTCATGGGGGTGTCCTTTGGAGGAAAACTCGGATAAACCGGCGATTTTACGATTCGGCGGCCGGCCTCCCCGCCTGCGGCGCCTGCGGCGCGGGGCGCACCAGCTCCCAGCGCGCCAGTCGCCCGCCCACGAACTCGCAGGTCACGTGCGACTGCGTGCCGTCCGTCCAGCGGTAGCGCTCGGGGTCCTGGCCCTCGGCGGACAGCAGCTCGCCCAGGGATCGCGTCATGGCGATCACGTGCATGAGGTTCACGCCGGGCTTGAGCTTGGCGTTGAGCATCACGGCGCTGCCCACGTAGCCGATCGGGCTGTTGCGCGCCTTCTGCATCACGTTCATGAGGCGTGTGAAATGCAGCAGCGCCCACATGACGAGGCCGCCGCTCACGGTGAGGATGCCTTGCGGGCCGTAGGCCCGCCAGGCCGCGAAGACGAGGAAAACGATGCCGATGGGGATGAGGATCTTGCGCCAGTTCATGGGCGCGGATTGTCCCCCGAAGCGCGCCGCCCCGCGATGTGGAAGTACCGTACCCCGCAGGGGACAATGCTTGCGCCATGACACGCTACGCCGCCCTCGCCTCGGACATCGAAGCCTCCATCCGCGCCGGCGTGCTGCGCCCGGGCGACCGCCTGCCCTCGGTGCGCCACACCTGCGAGAGCCGCGGCGTGAGCGCCTCCACCGTGTTCCAGGCGTACTACCTGCTGGAGGCGCGCGGCCTGGTGCGTGCGCGCGAGCGCTCGGGCTACTACGTGAGCGAGGGCGCGGCCCGGCGCCCGCCCGAGCCCACCGGCGCGTCGCAGCCGGGCGACGCCTCGATCGCCGTGGACGTGAGCGCGCTGGTATTCGAGGTGCTGCAGGCCGGCACCGCGCGCGGCGTGGTGCCCTTCGGCTCGGCCTTCCCCAGCCCGCTGCTGTTCCCGCTGGCGCGCCTGGGCCAGGCCATGGCCGCCAGCGCCCAGGCGCTGGACCCGTGGAGCACGGTGGACGACCTCTCGCCCGGCAACCCCGCGCTGCGCCGCCAGATCGCGCTGCGCTACCTGGCCGACGGCATGCAGGTGCACACCGACGAGATCGTGGTCACCAACGGCGCTCTGGAGGCGCTGAACCTGTGCCTGGCGGCCATCGCCCGGCCGGGCGATGCCGTGGTGATCGAGTCGCCCACGTTCTACGCCGCCCTGCAGACGCTGGAGCGCATGGGCCTGCAAGCCATCGAGGTGCCCACGCACCCGGGCGAGGGCATCGACCTGGCGGCGCTGGAGCACGCCATCGCGCGCCACGGCCCCAAGGCCTGCTGGCTCATGACCACTTTCCAGAACCCGCTGGGCAGCCTGATGCCCGCGGCGAAGAAACAGGCCCTGGTGGCGCTGCTCGCGCGCCACGGCGTGCCGCTGATCGAGGACGACGTGTACGCCGAGCTGTACTTCGGCGACCGGCGCCCCCTGCCCGCCAAGGCGTTCGACCGCGAGGGGCTGGTGCTGCACTGCGGCTCGTTCTCCAAGTGCCTCGCGCCCGGCTACCGGCTGGGCTGGGCGGCGCCGGGCCGCTTCGCGCAGGCCGTGGCGCGCCAGAAGCTCACCACCACGCTGGGCACCTGCGCGCCGGCGCAGATGGCGCTGGCCGACTACCTGCGGCGCGGCGGCTACGACAAGCACCTGCGCAAGCTGCGCCACACCCTGGCGTCGCGGCAGGCGGCCTTCGCCGAGGCCGTGGGCGCGCACTTCCCGCCCGGCACGCGCGCCACGCGGCCCGCGGGCGGCTATTTCCTGTGGGTGGAGCTGCCCGAGGGCGTGGACGCGCTGCGGCTGCACCGGCAGGCGCTGGCGCAGGGCATCAGCACCGCGCCGGGGCCGATCTTCTCGGCGTCGCGCAGCTTCGCCCACTGCCTGCGGCTGAACTACGGCCACGAATGGAACGCGCGCAGCGAAGCGGCACTGGCCACGCTGGGACGGCTGGCGCACGCAGCGTTGCTTCCAAAAGAATAGCTGGCAGCGCTTTATTGCCGGGCATTCCAATGCCATTTCATATTGAAAGCGGCAAACAACAAGCGCAAGCAGCTATTTTTTCAATAGCTGCATCTCCAGCTGCGCCACGCTCGGCGTGATGATGGGGATGAAGGCCGCCTCGCGCCAGCGCCGCGCGAACCCTGGCGCCTGTCCCTCCAGATAGGCCTGGCCGCCCCAGGCCTGCAGCTCCAGCGCCAGCGCTTCCTGCACGTGCAGGGCCAGCGCCAGCCGCAGGCGGAACAGCGCGGCCGGGTCGGCGCCGAAGCGCCCGTCGTCCAGGCCCTGCAGCAGTTCTGCCACGTCCACCTCCAGGCCCATGCCCGCCTCGGCCAGGCGCATGCGCAGCGCCTCGCGGCGGCCTACGCGCTTTTGCGCGGCGAACAGGCTGGCGCGCGCCAGGCCGATCGACATGCCGCACTGCGCGCCCAGGAACAGCGGCCGCACCTGCGGCAGCCAGGCATTCAGGTCGGCATGCAGCCGGTCTTCCGGGCCGACCAGCACGCCCTGCAGCCGCACAGCGGCCACGTCGCAGCCGCGCAGCCCGATCAGGGGTAGGTCGGGGCTGCGCCGCACGCCGGGCTGGTCCAAGCGCAGCGCAACCACCGGCAGCGGCCCGCCCGGCACGGGCTGCACGGCGGCGGCCACGCTGAAGCCCTGCCCGCGCAGGTTGGTCACCCAGGGCAGCACGCCGTCCACGCGCCAGCGGTCCCCATCGGGCCGCGCCGCCAGCTCCAGCGGCTCGATGCCGCCGAGGAACTTCATCGCGTTCGACAGGCCCACGCCGCCGGCCCAGCGGCCCTCCAGCAGCGCAGGCAGCTCCCGCGCGCGCAGCGCCGGGTTGTCGCTCTGCACGACGAGCTCGGCGTAGCTGCGCTGGCTCCAGAGCACGAAGGCCGCCGCCACGGAATGCCGCGCCACCGCCGCGACGGCGGCGGCCACGTCGGAGGGCGCGCCGCCGTCGCCGCCCAGCGCCGCGGGCACGCCCACGCGCGTGAGCCCTTCGGCGGCCAGCCGGCCCAGCAGGTCGAATGCGGGCGGCCCGCTGTCCAGCGCATCGGCCACCTCGCCCAGTTCCTCATCCAGCCATGTCGTCATCGCGGCACCAGAAAGACAGATTTTTCGACCACCCGCGCGCGCGCCGCGCCGAGCGACTCCACCTCGAACCGCACGGGGTGCGATCCCGCCCCTGCCGATCCATAAGGAATGCGCAGGCGCACGGCCACCCAGCGCGATGCGGCCGGGCCCACCTCGACGTCGGAGTCCGACGCCACCGCGATCCCCTCCAGCCCCTGGGCGCCGATGCGGTAGGTCTGCGCCGCCTCGGTGGCGTTCATGATCTGCAGGCGGTAGATGTTCTCCAGCTGGCCGCCGGCCACGATGCGCGAGAGCGCCGCGCGGTCGCGCACCACGTCCACCTTGAGCGGCGTGCGCAGCGACAGGCTGGCGACCATGGCGGCGCTCAGGCCCAGCAGCACCGCACCATAACCCAGCACGCGCGGGCGCAGCACGCGGCGCAGCATGCGCGCGGGACTCCAGCGGCCCTGCAGGCCGTGGGTCGTCGCCAGGCGGATCAGGCCGCGCGGCAGGCCCACCTTGTCCATCACGCTGTTGCATGCGTCGATGCACAGGCCGCAGCCGATGCACTCGTACTGCAGGCCGTCGCGGATGTCGATGCCCGCCGGGCAGACCTGCACGCACAGCGTGCAGTCGATGCAGTCGCCCAGCCCCTGCTCTGCCGCGTTCTTGCCGCGCGCACCGCGCGGCTCACCGCGCTGCGCGTCGTAGGTGACGATGAGCGTGTCCTTGTCGAACATCGCGCTCTGAAAGCGCGCATAGGGGCACATGTAGCGGCACACCTGCTCGCGCAGGAAACCGGCATTGCCGTAGGTCGCCAGACCGTAGAACAGCACCCAGAAGATCTGCCAGGAACCCTGCAGCGCGAGCAGCTCGCCGCCCAGCGCGCGGATGGGCACGAAGTAGCCCACGAAGGTAAAGCCCGTCCACAGCGACACGGCAATCCACGCGCCCTGCTTGGCCGTCTTCTTCCAGAGTTTCTCCCCTGTCCAGCCGCTCGCATCCAGGCGCAGGCGCGCGCTGCGGTCGCCTTCGATGCGGTGCTCGATCCACAGGAAGATCTCGGTGTAGACCGTCTGCGGGCAGGCGAAGCCGCACCACAGCCGCCCGGCCACGGCGGTGAACAGGAACAGCGACAGCGCCGAGAGGACGAGCAGGCCGGTGAGGTAGATGAAATCCTGCGGGTAGAGCACCAGCCCGAACAGGTAGAAGCGCCGCGCGCCCAGATCGAACAGCACCATCTGGCGCTGGCCCCATTCGAGCCAGGGCAGGCCGTAGAACAGGATCTGAGTGGCCCACACCATGAGCCAGCGCCAGCGCGCGAAAACGCCGCGGATGGAGCGGGGGTGGATCTTGCGCCGCGCCTCGTAGAGCGAAACCGTCTCGGGCGCGGGCGCGATGGGAATGACTTTGCGCGGCCTGGCTGCGCGCTCTGGATGGGACATGGTGGGGCCTTGCTTTTGCCCCGACTATCGCGTGCGCCCCGCCCGTCCGCCAGCAGCAGATGCGGGCGATTCGGGCGTATCAGATGCAGTGCGTCAGGCCAGCCCGCGCACCACGTCCATCGCTTCCTCCACGCGCTCCACGGCGTGGATCTCCAGGCCCTCGATGGGCTTCTTGGGCGCATTCGCCTTGGGCACCACCGCGACGGTGAAGCCCAGCTTCGCGGCCTCCCTGAGCCGCTCCTGCCCGCGCGGCGCGGGGCGCACCTCGCCGGCCAGGCCCACCTCGCCGAACGCGATGAAGCCCTTGGGCAGCGCCTTGCCGCGCAGGCTGCTGGTGATGGCGAGCATCACCGCCAGGTCGGCGGCGGGCTCGCTGATGCGCACGCCGCCCACGGCGTTGACGAACACGTCCTGGTCCGCGCAGGCCACGCCTGCGTGGCGGTGCAGCACCGCGAGCAGCATGGCCAGGCGGTCCCGCTCCAGGCCCACCGACAGGCGCCGCGGGCTGGGGCCGCCGCCGTCGACCAGCGCCTGGATCTCCACCAGCATGGGCCGCGTGCCCTCCAGCGTGACCAGCACGCAGCTGCCGGGCACGGGCTCGCTGTGCTGGCTTAAGAAAATGGCGCTGGGGTTGGACACGCCGCGCAGGCCGCGCTCGGTCATGGCGAACACGCCGATCTCGTTCACGGCGCCGAAGCGGTTCTTGATGGCGCGCACCAGGCGGAACTGGCTGTGCGTGTCGCCCTCGAAATAGAGCACCGTATCGACCATGTGCTCCAGCACGCGCGGGCCGGCCAGCGCGCCTTCCTTGGTCACGTGGCCCACGAGGATGACGGCGATGCCCGTGGCCTTGGCCATGCGCGTGAGGTGGGCCGCGCACTCGCGCACCTGGGCCACGGAGCCGGGCGCGCTGGTGAGCTGGTCGGAATAGATGGTCTGGATGGAGTCGATCACGCAGACGGCGGGCTGCGTGGCCTCGACGGTGGCGAGGATTTTTTCGAGCTGGATCTCGGCCAGCACGTTGACCTGGCTGCCCTCCAGCCCCAGGCGGCGCGAGCGCAGCGCCACCTGCGCGCCGCTTTCCTCGCCCGTCACGTAGAGCGTGGGCAGGCCCACGCGGTGCAGCGCGTCCATGGCCTGCAGCAGCAGCGTGGACTTGCCGATGCCCGGGTCTCCGCCGATGAGCACCACGCCGCCCTCGACCACGCCGCCACCCAGCACGCGGTCCAGCTCCTCGATGCCGCTGGCGGTGCGCGCCACCTCGGTGGCCTCAATGGCGGCCAGGGGCATCACCGCCTGGGCCTGCGCCAGGCCCGCGGGCTTCGGGGCGCTCAGGCGGTTCTTGCCGGCGCTCTCGGCCACGGTCTCGACCAGGGTGTTCCACGCACCGCACGACGGGCACTTGCCGAGCCAGCGCGGGCTGGTGCCGCCGCATTCGCTGCAGGTGTAGAGGGTTTTGTCCTTGGCCATGGGGCGACGACTATAGCGGGGCACAATGCCCCCATGAAAGCATGCATCTACGGCGCCGGCGCCATCGGCGGCTGGCTCGGCGCGGCCCTTGCCCAGGCGGGTTGCGAATTGAACGTGGTCGCGCGCGGCGCCACCCTGGCCGCGCTGCAGGCCGAGGGCCTGCGCCTCACCCGCCCCGACGGCACCACGGCCCAGGTGCCCGTGCGCGCCAGCGACGCCCCCGCCGCGCTGGGTGCGCAGGACCTCGTGGTCATCGCCGTGAAGGCCCCCGCCCTGCCCGACGTGGCCCGGCGCATCGCGCCGCTGATCGGCCCGCACACGGTGGTGCTCACCGCCATGAACGGCGTGCCCTGGTGGTTCACCGACGGCTGCGAAGGCCCCGCGCGCGGGCAGGCGCTGGCCAGCGTGGATGCGGACGGCGCCATCGCGCGCGCCATTCCCGCGGGCCAGGTGATCGGCGGCGTGGTGCACGCGAGCTGCTCGCTCATCGCGCCGGGCCACGTGCGCCAGCACCAGGGCAACCGGCTCATCGTGGGCGAGCCCGGCGGGCAAGGCAGCGAACGCCTGGAGCGGCTGGCCGCGCTGCTCGCGCGCGGCGGCATCGAGGCCGAGCGCTCCACCCGGATCCAGCGCGACATCTGGTTCAAGCTCTGGGGCAACCTGACCATGAACCCCATCAGCGCGCTCACCGGTGCCACCACCGACCGCATGCTGGACGACGACCTGGTGCGCGGCTTCGCCTGCGCCGTGATGCTGGAGGCCAAGGCCATCGGCGAGCGCCTGGGCCTGCCCATCGACCAGCAGCCGGAGGACCGGTTCGCGGTCACGCGCCAGATCGGCGCGTTCAAGACCTCGATGCTGCAGGACGTGGAGGCCCACAAGCCCCTGGAGGTCGACGCCCTGGTGGGCGCGGTGTGCGAGCTGGGCCAGCGCACCGGCGTGCCCACGCCGCACACCGACGCGCTGCTGGGCCTCACGCGGCTCATGGCGCGCACACGCGGTTTGTATTGAAATCGGCCTCCAGCGCTTATCCATCAAGCGCAAACAGCTTCTTTTTTGATAGCATCCATCCTATGACTACCCTCACGCTCTACTACGCCCCCGGCACCTGCGCCCAGGCCGTGCGCATCGCCCTGCACGAAGCCGGCGCCCCCCACGAGGCCGTGCGCATCGACTTCGCCGCGGCCGAGCAGCGCAGCCCCGCCTACCTGGCCGTCAACCCCAAGGGCCGCGTGCCCGCGCTGCTCACTGAACATGGCGTGCTCACCGAAACGCCGGCCCTGCTGGCCTACGTGGCGCAGCACTTCCCCGAGGCGCGGCTGGCGCCCGCGGATGCCTTCGGCTTCGCGCGCATGCAGGAGTTCCACAGCTACCTGGCCTCCACCGTGCACGTGGCCCATGCCCACCGCCCGCGCGCGGCCCGCTGGGCCGACGAGCCCGAGGCCCAGGCCGCCATGCAGCGCAAGGTGCCGGCCAACATGGCCGAGTGCTTCGAGGTGATCGAGCGGCACTACCTCGGCGACGGCCCCTGGGTGATGGGCGGCCAGTACACCGTGGCCGACGGCTACCTGTTCACCGTGGCGGGCTGGCTCAAGAGCGACGGCGTGGACATTGCCCGCTTCCCCCAGGTGCATGCCCACTTCCAGCGCGTGGCCGCACGGCCCGCCACACAGGAGGCCCTGGCATGACGGCAAAACCCTCCATCGGCATGGCCGGCATCGGCCTCATGGGCCACGGCATCGCGCGCAACCTGCTGCGCCACGGCTACCCCCTGGCGGTGCTGGAGCATGCGGGCAACCAGCCGCTCGATGAACTGCTGGCCGCGGGCGCCACCACGCGCGCCAGCGGCGCGCAGCTCGCCGCCGGGGCCGACGTGGTCATCCTGTGCGTGACGGGCTCGCCCCAGGTCGAGGCCGTGCTGCTGGGCGACGGCGGCGTGCTCCAGGGCCTGCGCCCCGGCGCCGTGGTGATCGACTGCTCCACGGCCATCCCCACCTCCACCGAGCGCGTGGCCCAGGCCGTGGCCGCCGCGGGCGGGCGCTTCCTGGACGCGCCCATGACGCGCACGCCCAAGGAGGCGGCCGAGGGCCGCCTGAACCTGCTCGTGGGCGGCGACGCCGCACTGTTCGCCGAATGCCGCCCCATCCTGGCCAGCTTCGCCGAGAACATCACCCACGCCGGCCCCGTGGGCGCGGGCCACCGCATGAAGCTGCTGCACAACTACGTGTCGCTGGGCTTCGTGGCCCTGCTGGCCGAGGCCGCCGCGTGCTCCGAGCGCGCCGGCATCGACCCGCAGGTCCTGGTGCAGGTGCTGGCCCAGGGCGGCGGCGGCGGCGCGGCGCTGGAGCGGCTCAAGCCCTACCTGCTGGCGCGCGACCCCTCGGGCCTGCGCTTCTTCATGTCCAACGCGCAGAAGGACCTGGGCTACTACGCCACCATGGCCGAGGACGGGGGCGCCGCGCATGCGATCGCCGATGGGGTGCTGGCGACGTACGAGCGGGCCGTGCAGCAAGGGGGCGCGCAGGCTCTGGTGCCCGAGCTGGTCAGCCTGCTCGCGCAAGGCGGCGCCCGCTGAGCGCGCGGTTCAGCGCAGCGCCTCGCCGTCGCTCCAGCGGAAGCGCACGCGCGGCTCGATCTCCAAGATCTCGGCACGCAGCAGCGCCGCCAGCCGTGCGGCCTCGCGCTGCGTGAGCCGCGCCTGCGTGGTGGACACGCTCACCGCCGCGAACGCGCGCCCGCCCGCGTCGCGCACCGCATGGCCCACGGCGGCGGTGTTGGTGTTCAGGCAGCCCCCGCTGCGCGCATAGCCCAGCGCGCGCGTCTGCGCGACCAGCGTGCGCAGCGCGGGCACGTCCAGGCCGCCGTAGCGGCCCAGCACCTCGGCGTGGGCCTGCAGCGCGGCCTCGACCAGCGCGTCGTCCTGCGCCGCCATCAGCGCCAGGCCCGCCGCGCCCACGCCCAGCGGGCGGCGCCCGCCCACGGTGACGGTGAGCGGCGGGTCCAGCCGCTGCATGTTGGTGTGGTCGTAGCACACGGCCTCGTGGCCGCTCAGCACGAACAGGTAGGCCGCGTAGCCCGTGGCGTCGGCCAGGCGGCGCAGGTGGGCGGCGAAGAGCGGCGCCACGTCGTGCCGCGCGCGTGCGGCCAGGCCGTGCTCGAAGGTGAGGCGGCCCAGCACGTAGCCCTTGCCATCGGGCAACTGCGTGACCATGCGCGCTGCCACCATGTCGCGCAGCAGGCGGTGCACCGTGGGGTGCGGAATGCCGGACTGCCGCGCGATGTCCGACAGCGCCAGGCCCCGCGCGTCGTAGCGCGAGAGCTGGTCGAGGATGCGCAGGGCGCGGTCGAGCACCAGGGTCGTCATGCGTTGCCGTTGTCCATCCAGTGGAAAAAGCGATTGTAGGAAGCGCGCGGATCGCAACAATCGCCCCGGCTGCCGCCCGTTTCGCACGCGGCTTTCCCACCGAACAGGAGACTCCATGCACCGCCCCCTCATCCCCGCCCTGCCCCGCCGCGCCCTGCTGTGCGCCGCCACCGCCGCGCTGCTGGGCGCCGCCGGCCCGCTGGCCGCGCAGGACGCCTTTCCCTCCAAGCCGATCCGCTTCATCGTGCCCTACGCGGCCGGCGGCACCACCGACCTGGTGGCGCGCACCGTAGGCGCGCGCATGGCGCAGACGCTGGGCCAGCCCGTGGTGATCGACAACCGCGGCGGCGCGGGCGGCAACATCGGCATGGACGTGGTGGCCAAGGCCGCGCCCGACGGCTACACCGTGGGCATGGGCGCCATCTCCACCAACGCGCTGAACCCGCACATCTACAAGAAGGTGCCGTTCGACCCGCGCAAGGACTTCACGGCCATCGGCATGCTGGGCATGTCCACCATCGTGCTGGAAGTGGGCCCCGCCCTGCCCGTGAAGAATGTGGCCGAGCTGATCGCCCATGCGCGCAAGCACCCCGGCCTGCCCTATTCCACGGCGGGCGCGGGCACGTCCATGCACCTGGCAGGCGTGCTGTTCGGGCAGATGAGCGGCACCGAGCTGACGCACGTGCCCTACAAGGGCAGCGCGCCGCTGATCACCGACCTGATCGCAGGCCAGGTGCCCGTGGCGTTCGACAACCTGCCCGCGTCGCTGCCGCACATCCAGGCGGGCAAGCTCAAGGCGCTGGCTGTGGCGGGCTCGCAGCGCTCGCCCGCGCTGCCGGACGTGCCCACGCTGGCCGAGGCCGGCCTGGCCGGCTATGCGGTGGAGCCGTGGTTCGGCGTGTACGGCCCCGCCGGCATGCCGCCGGCCGTGGCGCAGCGGCTGGAGAAGGCGCTGCAGGAGGCGCTGGCCGAGCCGGCCGTGAAAGACAAGCTGCTGGCCGCGGGCTTCACGCCGCGCAGCTCCACGGCGGCCGAGTTCGAGGCGCTGACCCAACGCGAGTACCAGCGCCTGGGCCAGGTGGCCCAGGGCGCCCGCATGACCGCCGACTGACGCCGCAGCCATGACCTTGCATACCGACGCCACCCACGATCCCGCCCTGCGCAGCTGGGTCGATTCCGCCAACGTGGCTGGCTGCGACTTCCCGATCCAGAACCTGCCGTTCGGGCGCTTTCGCGCCGCGGACGGCGGCGCGCGGATCGGCGTGGCGATCGGCGACCAGATCCTCGACCTGCGCGCCGCCGGACTCGCCGGCAGCGACGACATGAACGCGCTCATGGCCATGCCGCCCGCGCAGCGCCGGGCGCTGCGCGAACGCATCTCGCAGGGCCTGGCCGCCGGCAGCGCGCAGCAGGCCGCCTGGGCCCCGGCGCTGGTGGCCCGGGCGCAGGCCGAGATGCTGCTGCCCTGCCGCATCGGCGACTACACCGACTTCTACACCAGCGTGCACCACGCCACCAACGTGGGCCGGCAGTTCCGCCCGGACAACCCGCTGCTGCCCAACTACAAGTGGGTGCCCATCGGCTACCACGGCCGCGCCTCGTCCATCGGCGTGAGCGGCGCCCGGGTGAAGCGTCCCATGGGCCAGCGCAAGGCGCCCGATGCGGCCGCTCCCGTGCTCGCACCCTGCGAGCGGCTGGACTACGAGCTGGAGCTGGGCTGGTTCATCGGCCAGGGCAACGCGCAGGGCGCGCCCATCGCCATGGGCGAGGCCGAGCAGCATCTGTTCGGCGTGGCGCTGTTCAACGACTGGAGCGCACGCGACATCCAGGGCTGGGAATACCAGCCGCTGGGCCCGTTCCTGTCGAAGAACTTCGCCAGCACGCTTTCGCCCTGGGTGGTGACCATGGAAGCGCTCGCGCCGTTCCGCGCGCCATTCGCGCGGCCCGAGGGCGACCCGCAGCC
Source organism: Acidovorax sp. MR-S7 (assembly GCF_000400995.2). Lineage (GTDB taxonomy): Bacteria > Pseudomonadota > Gammaproteobacteria > Burkholderiales > Burkholderiaceae_C > MR-S7. Next base: position 20,568 of record NZ_DF238893.1, read on the forward strand.
GCTGCCCTACTTGGATTCGGCGGAGAACCGCGCGCACGGCGCGTTCTCGATCACGCTGGAGGTGCTGCTGCAGACCGCGCGCATGCGCGCCGAAGGCATCGCGCCCGTCGTCCTGTCGCGCACCGACACCACGCGCGCCGCGTATTGGACGCCCGCGCAGCTCGTAGCGCACCACACGGTGAACGGCTGCAACCTGCAGAGCGGCGACCTGTTCGGCTCGGGCACGCTCTCCGGGCCCGGCGAGACGGAAGCCGGCTCGCTGCTGGAACTGGCCGCGGCCGGCCAGCGGCCCGTGCCGCTGCCCACGGGCGAGCGGCGCAGCTTCCTCGAAGACGGCGACACGCTCACGCTGCGCGGCTGGTGCGAGCGCGCGGGCGCGGTGCGCATCGGGCTGGGCGAGGCGAGCGGCACGGTGGTCGGCTGACGCCAGACGAAAAAAGGCCGGAGCCCCCCCGCAAAAGCTCCGGCCTGAAGGGCCCGCGAACGGGCCGTCTTTCGTTGTTGTGGCGTCAGTCGAACGGCTGGGGCCGCTTGGTCTTGTCGCTGGAGGGCGGCAGGATCGGCATGGCGATCTGGGGCTGGTCGCCCGTCAGCGTCTTCAGGAACGCGACGATGTCGGCGTTCTCCTGGTCGGTGAACTTCTTGCCGAGCTGGATGCGGCCCATGGTGTCCACGGCCTGGGCCAGGGTGTCGGCGGCGCCGTCGTGGAAGTAGGGATAGGTCAGCTCCACGTTGCGCAGCGTCGGCACCTTGAAGTTGAAGCGCTCGGCGTCGTTGCCGGTGACGGCGGAGCGGCCCTCGGCCGGGTTGTCGGTCTTGTAGGCCTCGACCAGGCCCATCTTCTGGAACGAGGTGCCGCCCAGGTTGGGGCCGTTGTGGCAGGCGACGCAGCCGGAACCCTTGAACAGCTCGTAGCCGCGCAGTTCCTGCGCCGTGATGGCCTTCTTGTCGCCCTTGAGCCACTTGTCGAAGCGCGCGTTGGGCGTGACCAGCGTCTCCTCGAACGCGGCGATGGCGGAGGTCACCTCGTCGATGGTGAGCTTGTCGTGGCCGAAGACCTTCTTGAACTCATGCACGTACTGCGGGATGGAGCGCAGCATGTCCACCGCGAGGTCGTGCGAGAAAGCCATCTCGCCCGGATTGGCGATGGGACCGCCGGCCTGCTCCTTCAGGTCCTTGGCACGGCCGTCCCAGAACTGGGCCACGTTCAGGCTGGAGTTGAGCACCGTGGGCGAGTTGATCGGGCCTTTCTGCCACTTGTCGCCGATGGAGGTCTTGAGGTTGTCGGAGCCGCCCATGCTCAGGTTGTGGCAGGAGTTGCACGAGATGAAGCCCGAGCGCGACAGGCGCGGGTCGAACCACAGCTTCTTGCCCAGCTCGACCTTGGCGGGCTCGGTCACCTTGGGCACCGCGATGGGCTGCACGGGCTCCTGCGCACGCGCGGGGGCCGCTGCCAGCAGCGCGGCCATGGACACCGCGCCCAGCACGAACCGTGCGGCGTGGCGGAGGGAGGGGGACTTCTGTTTCATAGGGGACTCCACTTCTTTCTTTGTCGCAAACCGTGTCTATGCGCTGTGGATCCCATTCTTCGGGAAGGCGCCGCCCTGCTTCTTGATGCAGAGCAACCCAAAGACATTTTCGGCAAAATGGTTATTGATTCCGCCAGGCGAAAAGCCGGCCGGCGCGCTCAGCGGTCGCGCAGCAGGTGCACGGCGTGCGGCAGGGAGCGGGCCTCGGGTACGAAGTGGTCCAGCCCCGCGCCCAGAACCACGGCACAGAGCAGCGCACCCAGCAGGGGCTTCCAGGTCAGGCGCACGGCGGCGGCGAGCCAGCCCGCGCGCTCGGCGCCCATCACCGCGCGCGCCGCCGCGACGGAGAAGGCCAGCTCCACCGCCACGGCCATCAGCACCTCGGAGCCGAAATAGGCCCAGGCCAGCGCGCCGGCGCCGAACAGCACCGCCGCGCCCAGCAGGAAGATGGCCACCACGGGCACGACCACCACCGCGCCTTCGTCGGCGCTGCCCGCGGCCTCCAGCGCGCCCGAGGCGGCATCGCCCAGGCCGCCATCGGCCATGCCCCAATCGCCGCTGGCGCCGCCGCCCGCGTAGTCGCCGCCCCCGCCGCTGCGGGGCGCGGCCGGGCCGCCGCGGCCCGAGGGCCAGCCCACGTCGGGCAGCAGGTCGGCGCCGTCGAGCGTGCCGCTGTCCTTGCGGGCGGGCCGCAGCAGCCACGCGGCCCACAGGCGCAGCACCAGCAGGTAGGCGAGGTAGCCCACGCCCAGCGTGGCCAGGTAGCGCAGCGCCAGGGACTGCACGCCCAGGAGCATCTGCGCGTGCGACACGGCCCACATCACGGCCAGCGTCAGGCTGCCGATGCACCAGCCGTGCAGGCGCAGGCGGTGGCGCTGCTGCAGGCTGTCCTGCAGCGCGCGCCGGGGCGCACGCATGCGGCGCCAGGTGGAGTCTTGGCCGCGCGGGCGCGCCATGTCAGGCCAGGGCAGTGACGGGCACGCGCGGCGCGAGCGCGCACATCAGCTCGTAGCCGATGGTGCCGCCCGCCTGCGCCACTTCGTCGATGGGCAGCACGGCGCCGCTGCCCGCACGGCCCCAGAGCGTGACCTCTGCGCCGATGCCGGCCTGGGGCAGGGGCGTCAGGTCCACGGCGAGCATGTCCATGCTCACGCGGCCCACGGTGCGCGTGCGCACGCCCTCCACCAGCACGGGCGTGCCGGTGGGGCAATGGCGCGGGTACCCATCGGCGTAGCCGCAGGCGACGACGCCGAGGGTGAGCGGCCCTTCGGCCGTGAAGCGCGATCCGTAGCCCACCGTGTCGCCCGCCTGCAGCTGCTGCACGCCGATGAGGCGCGAGGCCAGCGTCATCGTGGGCTGCAGCTCCCAGTCGGCGGCGGTGCGCTCGGGGTGGTCGGGCGCGCCGCCGTAGAGCACGATGCCGGCGCGCACCCAGTCCAGGCGCACGTCGGCCTCGCCGCCATGGCGCAGGATGGCGGCACTGTTGGAGATGCTGCGCTCGCCCGGCAGGTCCTGCGTGGCGCGGTGGAAGGCGTGCACCTGGTGGGCGATGCCGCGCTGGCCGTCGGCGTCGCTGAAGTGGGTCATGAACGAGATCTCGTCCACCTGCGGCAGCGCGTTCAGGCGCGCCCATGCGGCGCGGTAGCGCTCGGGCGTGAAGCCCAGGCGGTTCATGCCGGAGTTCATCTTGAGGAACACGCGGTGCGGCACCTGCGTCTTGTGCGCGGCCAGCCAGTCGATCTGCGCGTCGCAGTGCACCGCATGCCACAGGCCCAGGCGCGAGCACAGCTCCAGGTCGCGCGGCTCGAACACGCCCTCCAGCAGCAGGATGGGACCGCGCCAGCCCAGGGCCCGTACGCGCTCGGCTTCGGCCAGGTCCAGCAGCGCGAAGCCGTCGGCCGCGCGCAGGCCCTCGAATGCGCGCTCGATGCCGTGGCCGTAGGCGTTGGCCTTGACCACGGCCCACACGCGCGCATCGGGCGCGGCGCGGCGCGCACGCTCCAGGTTGTGGCGCAGCGCAGCGGTGTGGATGGTGGCGTGGATGGGGCGCGGCATAGGGGTGTTTCTACGGGGGCGAGGGGGGCCATTCTGGCATCGGCGCTGCGGATGCGCGTGATATAACCGCCCGTCGCTCCTCGGAGTGTTTCGATTTTTCACAGTCCATCAGCCCCACTGATGGACCCACAGCCATCCGATGAAGCGCGGTTTCTACACCATCATGTCGGCGCAGTTCTTTAGCTCGCTGGCCGACAACGCCTTGTTCGTGACCGCGGTGGAGTTGCTGCGCACCAGCGGCGCAGCCGAATGGCAGCGCGCCGCCCTGGTGCCGATGTTCGCCCTGTTCTACGTGGTGCTGGCCCCCTGGGTGGGTGCGTTCGCCGACTCCGTGCCCAAGGGGCGGGTGATGTTCATCAGCAATGCCGTCAAGGTGGTGGGCTGCCTGATGATGCTGTTCGGCTCACACCCTCTGCTGGCCTACGCGGTGGTGGGCCTGGGCGCGGCGGCCTACTCGCCGGCCAAGTACGGCATCCTTACCGAGCTGCTGCCCGCGTCCCAGCTCGTCAAGGCCAACGGCTGGATCGAGGGGCTGACCATCACCTCCATCATCCTCGGCGTGCTGCTGGGCGGCCAGCTCGTGGCGCCGCACATCTCCAGCGTGCTGCTGGGCCTGGACGTGCCGGGCGTCGACCTGGGGATCGACCTGCCGGCCGAGGCGGCCATCATGGCCCTGGTGCCGATCTACGCGCTGGCCGCCTGGTTCAACCTGCGCATCCCGCTCACGGGCGTGGAAATGCGCCCCATGCCGAGCAACCCCGCCCTGCTGCTGCCCGACTTCTGGGCCTGCAACGGGCGCCTGTGGCGCGACAAGCTGGGGCAGATCTCGCTGTCCACCACCACGCTGTTCTGGGGCGCCTCGGGCAACCTGCGCTACATCGTGCTGGCCTGGAGCGCCGCGGCGCTGGGCTACAGCACCACGCAGGCCTCGGCCCTGGTGGGCGTGGTGGCCATCGGCACGGCGGTCGGCGCGGTGCTGGCCTCCATGCGCATGCGGCTGGACGTGGCCACGCGCGTCATCCCGCTGGGCATCGCCATGGGGCTGCTGGTGATGCTGATGAACTTCATCGGCAGCATCTGGCTGGCGATCCCCTTCCTGATCCTGCTGGGCGGACTGGGGGGGTTTCTCGTGGTGCCCATGAACGCGCTGCTGCAGCACCGGGGCCACAACCTGATGGGCGCGGGCCGCTCCATCGCCGTGCAGAACTTCAACGAGCAGGCCGCCATTTTGGGCATGGGCGCGTTCTACAGCCTGTCCACCAAGTTCGGGCTGTCGGCCTTCGGCGCCATCACCGCGTTCGGCCTGGTCGTGGCCGGCGTGATGTGGGTCATCCAGCGCTGGCACGCCCACAACCTGGTCCACCACAGCGAGGAGGTGGCGCACCAGATCGCCATCGCCCGCCACGACCACCACTGAAACTCCTGTTTTGATAGCTGCCAGCGCTTGACCAGCAAGCGCTGGAGGCATATTTTGCATGCAATCGCCGCTGCCCGTCCTCGCCCTGCTGTCCAATGCCTTCATCTGGGGGCTGGCCTGGTGGCCTTTCCGCGTCATGCACGGCGCAGGGCTGCACCCGCTGTGGGCCACGGCGGTGATGTACTGCGGCGTGCTCGCCCTGCTGCTGGCGCTGCGCCCGGGCATCTGGCGGCAGGTGTGCGCGCACCCGGCACTGTGGATGCTGGCGCTGAGCTCGGGGCTGAACAACGTGGCGTTCAACTGGGCCATCACCATCGGCGACGTGGTGCGCGTGATCCTGCTGTTCTACCTCATGCCCGCCTGGGCCGTACTGCTGGCCTGGCGCATCCTGGGCGAGCGGCCCACGCCGCAGGCGCTGGCGCGGCTGCTGCTGGCCTTCGCCGGGGTGTTGCTGGTGCTGTGGCCCGCCGAGGGCGGCGCGCAGCGCCTGGCCGCCGCCCTGAACCTGGCCGACGCACTGGCGCTGCTGGGCGGCTTCATGTTCGCCCTCACCAACGTCCTGCTGCGCCGCATGCACGCGGTGCCGGGCCAAGCGCGCATGTTCACCATGTTCGGCGGCTGCATGCTGATGGCGCTGGCGGCCGCCGCTGCGGGCCACGCGCTGGGACAGGTACCGGGGTTTCCGCCGTTCGACGCCACCTGGGCGGGCGTAGCAGCGCTGCTGGCGCTGCTGCTCATGGCGGGCAACTGGGCGCTGCAGTTCGGCGCCGCCCGCCTGGCGGCAGGCACGACGGCGGTGGTCATGCTGTCGGAAGTGGTGTTCGCCAGCGGCTCCTCCATGCTGGCGGGTGCCGCGCAGCCCACGCTGCGCACCCTGCTCGGCGGCGTGCTGGTGATGGGCGCCGCGCTGCTGGCGGCGTTGCGCCGATGAGCCTGGCGCTGTAAGCCAACGCCGCGAATGGCCGGCCCGGGGATGGACGGGCTGCACCCGGCCGCCTAAATTGGGGCATCCCCTTGCAGGAGCCTTCCCATGCCGTCTTTTTCCCGCTGCCTCCCCGCCACCCTGGCCTTAACCGCCGCAGCCTTGCTGAGCGCGTGCGACCGTACCAAGGACACCCCCACGCCCAGCCCGGCGCCCGTGCCCGCGCCGGAGATGACCAGCCCGTCCACGTCCGCTCCCACGTCTGACAGCCATCCCTCCGAGCCCAGTCAGCCGTCCGCCGCCCCCGCCTCCACCTCGGCACCGGCACCCGGCGAGGGCGAGGGAGCCCCCGCGAACATCGACCTGTCCAAGGACTCGAAGTAGCCGGTCCAGCGGCGGGCCGGTGCGGCGTACCATGGTGCCCGCCACTAACAGGAGACTTCCATCCCCACCACCGCCCACGATTTCGAAGCCCAGACCATCGATGGTCGCACGGTGCCTCTGCGCGACTATGCCGGCCAAGTGCTGCTCATCGTCAACACCGCGAGCGCCTGCGGCTTCACGCCGCAGTTCGCCGGCCTGCAGGCGCTGCATGAACGCTATGCCGCGCGCGGGCTCGTAGTGCTCGGGTTTCCGTGCAACCAGTTCGGCCGCCAGGATCCAGGCAGCAACGCGGAGATCGCGGGCTTCTGCCAGCGCAACTACGGCGTGGACTTTCCCATGATGGCCAAGATCGACGTGAACGGCCCCGATGCCGCGCCGCTGTACCGCTGGCTCACGGCCGAAGCGCCCGGGCTGCTGGGCACCAAGGCCATCAAGTGGAATTTCACCAAGTTCCTGGTCGGACGCGACGGCGAGGTGATCCGCCGCTACGCGCCGCAGGACAAGCCCGAGGCGCTCGCCCAGGACATCGAGGCGGCGCTGGCCGCCTGATCAGGAACCCGCCGCCGCGCGGCGCTGGCGCGCGCGCTCCAGCGTCTGGCCCGCCTGGCGCGCCGGCAGGCCGTACATGTCGGCGAAGGCTTCGGGGCTCTGGCCGCTGGCCTCGAACGCGCGCAGCAGCGCCTCGTCCTTCGCTGCGCGCGCTGCGGCCTCCTGGAGCGCTTCGTCGAGCAGGGCGTTGGCCTGCTCGTCACGGCCGCGCACGCGCTCGTCATAGTCCTCGCGCGTGAGGCCCGAGGCTTCGAAGGCCTGCACGATGCGGCCCCGCAGCTTGGCCGTCAGGTCCTCCCCGCCGCGCTGCTGGCGGCGGCGGAAGACTTCGAGCAGCGCGTGGTGCACGTGCTCGGGCGCCATGGCCTCCACCGGCTGGCCCTGCAGGTCGTGGCGCTGCTGCCCGGCCGCCACGGCCGTCAGGTAGCGCGTCGAGCGCGTGTGGATGGACAGCGCCAGCTTGAGCGCATCCTTGTCGATGGCCTCGCCGTGCGCGGCCAGTAGGTCCTGGAAGATGCCGCGCTTGAGCGGCAGCAGCGTGGCGCCGAACAGGTGCGGATGCCACTGGGCGAGCTGCTCCAGCAGCGGGTGCGTGCGCCGCGGCGCCGCGGGCTTGGCCTGCTCTGGCGCGGCGGCGGCGCCGGCGGCTTGGCGCCTGCCGCCGCGGCGGCGGCCACGGGCAGCGGGCTGCGCGCCCTGCGGCACGGGGGCGGGAGATGCTTCAGGTGCGGGAGGGACGGTCACGGAGTCGGTCATGAAAAAGCGCGCCATGGCTCACGCGGCGCTGGTCTCGAAAACCCGCCATCATGCCAGCGCTTCGTCCAGCACTTCCACCCAGTGCTTCACGGGCAGGCCCGTGCCGCTTTGCAGATGGGTGATGCAGCCCATGTTGGCCGATAGGATGGCCGCGGGGGGCGCGTCGGCGAACGCCTCGCCCAAAGCGCCCAGCTTGCGGTCGCGCAACTGGTGCGACAACACGGGGTTGAGCACCGAGTACGTGCCCGCCGAGCCGCAGCACAGGTGCGATTCAGTGCGCGCCGTGCGCAACGTGAAGCCCAGGGCCTGCATGTGCCGCTCCACGCCGCCGCGCAGCTTCTGGCCGTGCTGTAGCGTGCAGGGCGGGTGGTAGGCGAAAGGTGCGGCGGCGGGCCGCACGCGCGCGCGCAGCGGCTCCACGAGGTCGGGCAGCAGCTCCGACAGGTCGCGCGTGAGGGCGCTGATGCGTGCGGCCTTCTCCGCGTACTGCGGCTCGTGGCGCAGGAGGTGGCCGTATTCCTTCACGGTGACGCCGCAGCCCGAGGCATTCATGACGATAGCCTCCACCTCGCCGCTTTCCACGTGGGGCCACCACGCATCGATGTTGGCGCGCATCTCGGCCTTGCCGCCGTCCTGGTCGTTCAGGTGGAACTTCACCGCGCCGCAGCAGCCGGCCTTGGCCGCCACCACGGTCTGGATACCCGCCGCGTCGAGTACGCGCGCCGTGGCGGCGTTGATGTTGGGCGCCATCGCGGGCTGCACGCAGCCGGCGAGCATCAGCACCTTGCGCGCATGGGTGCGCGTGGGCCAGGCGCCCGCGTCCTGTTGGGGCGGCACTTTCTCGCGCAGGCGTTCGGGCAGCAGGCCGCGCACGGCCCGGCCCACGGCCATCGCGGGGCCGAACAACGGCGAGGGCAGGCCTTCCTTGAGCGCCCAGCGTGCGGCCTTCTCGCCCACGGGGCGGGGCACCTTGTCCTCGACAATCTTGCGGCCGATGTCCACCAGATGCCCGTACTGCACGCCGCTAGGGCAGGTGCTCTCGCAGTTGCGGCAGGTGAGGCACCGGTCGAGGTGTTCCTGCGTCTTGCGCGTGGGCTCCGCCCCTTCGAGCACCTGCTTGATGAGGTAGATGCGCCCGCGCGGGCCGTCCAGCTCGTCGCCCAGGATCTGGTAGGTGGGGCAGGTGGCGGTGCAAAAGCCGCAGTGCACGCATTTGCGCAGGATGGCCTCGGCCTCCTGCCCTTCGGGCGTGCCCTGGTACTGGGGTGCGAGTTGGGTTTGCATGTGGGGTTCTCTTTATCGTGGTTCGGGCGCGCGGCGTGCGCGCCACCAGTGGGCCAGCCGGCCGGAATCGGCTGCCAGCGGCGGCAGCGAGAGCGCGAGCAGGATGGACGCCAGCGGCACCACCCAGATGAAACCCACGTGCTTGAAGCCCGCCGCGCCCACCACGCCGCCCGCAGTGAACATGGCCAGCAGGCTCGCGTAGAGGCGCAGGCGCGCATGGTTGGCGCGCACCTGGGTTTCGGGCGGCGTGCCGCTGCGGTTCCAGTACAGGGCCTTGCCCATCTCGATGCCCAGATCGGTCACCACGCCGGTCATGTGCGTGGTGCGGATCTGCGCGGACGACATCTTGGTCACCACCGCGTTCTGCAGCCCCATGATGAAGGCCAGCAGCAGCACCGTGAGCGGCACCGCGAACGGCGTGGGCCAGCCCAGCGTGATCGCGCCCATCAGGCCGAACAGCAGCATCAGCACGGCTTCGAGCAGCAGCGGCAGCGCGAAGCCGCTGCGCAGGCGCTGGTGGCGCGCCCAGTTGACCATGATGGCCGTGGTGCCCGCGCCCGACATGAACGCCCACAGCGTGCCCACGGCGCCCAGCACCAGCGCCATGTTGCCCAGCACGAGGTTGTCGCCCACGGTGGAGAGAAAGCCCGTCATGTGCGAGGTATAGGAGTGCACGACCAGGAAGCCCCCTGCGTTCACCGCGCCCGCGTTGAAGGCCAGCAGCAGGCCCAGCGTGCGGTTGGTGACCGAGGTGCGGTGCCGCCCGGTCAGGTGGCGCAGCAGGCGCATGGCTACGCCATGACGCGGCCGGGGTTGAGAATGCCCGCCGGGTCGAACGCCTGCCGCAGGCGCTGGTGGATCGCGGCGAGCGCAGGATCCGCATCGAATCCGGCCTCAGCGTCCTCCCCAAAAGCGCCGGCAGCTATGAAAACAGAAGCACTTCCGCCCGCCTGCGCGGCCAGTGCATGCAGCGCGTCGCCATGCTCCGGCGCCGCCTGCACCCAGCGCAGCCCGCCATGCCACTCCACCAGCGGCGGCGCGACACCGGCGGGCAGGTGGAGCACCGGCGCCGTCTGTGGCACGGACAGGCGCCACAGCGCATGGCCCTGCGCGCGCTCGGCGAACCACGGCAGGCGCTGGTCGCGGCAGGCCTGCCAGTCATCCGCCACGCCGGGCGCATCCTGGCGCTCGCCGCCCATGGTGCGGCAGGCCGCCTCCACGGCGGCGTTCGCACCGCGCAGGCGCACGTAGAGCGTGCCCACGCCAGCGTCCTCCACCCAGCAGCTCGCGTTGAGCGGCAGCGGCTGGCCGCCCCAGGCGTTCAGCCGCGCGAGCGCATCGGCCTGGCTGCAGACGAAGCGCAGCGTGGTTTCCGCCGGGGCGAAAGGCAGCACCTTGAGGCTCACCTCGGTGATCACGCCGAGCTGCCCCCATGCCCCCGCCATGAGGCGCGAGACGTCGTAACCCGCCACGTTTTTCATCACCTGCCCGCCGAAGCGCAGCAGTTCGCCCTGGCCGTTGACGATCTCGATGCCCAGCACGTAGTCGCGCACCGCGCCCACGCTGGCACGCGCCGGGCCACTGAGACCCGTAGCCACCATGCCGCCCACGGTGCCGCCGGGGCCGAAGCGCGGCGGCTCGAACGGCAGGCACTGGCCCTGGGCGGCCAGCAGTTCCTCCAGCTCGGCCAGCGGCGTGCCCGCGCGCACCGTCACCACGAGCTCGCTCGGCTCGTAGCTCACGATGCCCGCGAGCGGCCGCATGTCCAGCGGCTCGCCCGCGCGCGGCGCGCTGCGGTGGAAATCCTTGGTGCCGCCGCCGCGAATGCGCAGCGGGGCGTGGCGCGCGGCGGCGTCGCGCACGCGGTCGATGGTCTGGCGAAGGGCTACGTCCATAGAGGGCGATGGTACTGCCGCACCCTGCGCCAGCCCCGCGCGGCGGTTTTGATTTTTTTGAACGGAAAGCGTGAACGCGATCAGCGGCGCACGAACGGGTTGGGCACTTCGAGGTCGGTGGAGATCCACACCGCCTTGGTTTCCAGGTATTCCTTGATCGCCTCCACGCCCGACTCGCGGCCGATGCCCGAGCGCTTGTAGCCGCCGAAGGGCGTGGTGAAACTGGTGGCGCGGTAGTTGTTGACCCACACGGTGCCCGCGCGCAGGCGCGACGACATCAGCATCGCGCGGTGCAGCGAGCGCGTCCACACGCCCGCCGCCAGGCCGTACTGCACGTCGTTGCCGATGCGGATGGCGTCCTCCTCGTCCTTGAACGGGATCACCGCCAGCACGGGGCCGAACACCTCTTCCTGCGCGATGCGCATGTCGTTGCGCACCCCCGTGAAGATGGTCGGCTCGATGAACCAGCCCGCGCCCAGGTCGCCGCGCGCCTTGCCGCCCAGCACGCAGCGCGCGCCCTCGGCGCGCGCGATGTCCAGGTAGCCCAGGATCTTCTCGAACTGCGGGCGCGTGGCGATGGGGCCGATGCGCGTCTGGGGGTCGGTGGGGTCGCCCAGCCGCGCGTCCTTCACGAAATCGACCAGGCGCTCCACCAGCGCGTCGTGGATCGATTCCTGCACCAGCAGGCGCGAGCCCGCGATGCAGGTCTGCCCGGCCGCCGCGAAGATGCCCGACACCACGCCCTTGGCGGCTTGATCCAGATCCGCGTCGTCGAACACGATGTTGGGCGACTTGCCGCCCAGCTCCAGCGTGACCGTCTTCAGGCCCCGCGCCGCCGCCTCGTAGATCTTCTGGCCCGCCATCTCGCCCCCCGTGAAACCCACGTGCGCCACCAGCGGGTGGGCGACCAGGGGCTCGCCCACCTCGGCGCCGAAGCCCGTCACCACGTTGACCACGCCGTCGGGAAAGCCCGCTTCCTTGAAGAGCTGCGCGAACAGCACGGCCGACGGCGAGGTGAATTCCGAGGGCTTGATCACCGCCGTGCAGCCCGCCGCCAGCGCGGGCGCGAGCTTCCAGCTCGTCAGCGTGAGCGGCGAATTCCACGGCGTGATGATGGCCACCACGCCCTTGGCCTCGTAGCGCGTGAAGCAGGTCACGCCCTTCTTGTCGGTGGGGATCACGTGGCTTTCCACCTTGTCGGCCAGGCCCGCGTAGTAGCGGAAGTAGTCGGCCACGTAGCGCACCTGCGACGTCACCTCGGCCGCGAGCTTGCCGTTGTCGCGCATCTCCACCTCGGCCAGCCTGGCCGCATCACGCCGTAAAAGTTCTGACAGACGTAACATGATTTCGCCACGCTGCGTGGCGCTCATCTGCGACCACGGGCCCGATTCGAACGCCTGGTGGGCGGCGCGCACCGCCCTGTCCACGTCGGCCGCGTTGCCGCGCGCCACAGTAGCCCAGGTCTGGCCCGAGAAGGGGTTCTGCGTCTCGAAATAAGCGCCGCTGGCCGGGGCGGCGTCCTGGCCGCCGATGTAGTGCTGGAACTGGGGAAGGGCTGGAGTGTTCATGGCTGGAAGGGGGAGAGTTACGTGGTTTTGTTGCATTGTGCAGAACTATGTTCTATTATTTAAGCACTTTTCACTGTCAGGAGACTGTTCCCATGCACCGCTTCCCTTCCCGCCGCGACGTCGCGGCCCTGGCCGCAGGCCTCGCCCTGTGCGGCTGCGCCTTCGCGCAGGCCGGCGACGGCGCCGCCTTTCCCACCCAGCCCATCCGCATGGTGGTGGGCTTCCCGGCCGGAGGGCCGACCGACGTGTCCGCGCGCCTGATCGCCGATTCGCTCTCGCGCTCGCTGGGCCAGCCCGTGGTGGTGGACAACAAGCCCGGCGCCAACGCCACGCTGGCGGCCGAGCTGGTGGCGCGCGCCAAGCCCGACGGCTACACCATCCTCATGGCCGCCACCAACCACCCCATCAACGCCTCGCTGTACAAGAACCTCAAGTTCGACAGCGACAAGAGCGTCTCGGCCATCACGGCGGTGGCCGTCGCGCCCACGGTGCTGGTGGTCAACCCCAAGTTCCCCGCCAGGACGTATGCCGAATTCATCGCGCTGATGAAAGCCAACCCCGGCAAGTACAGCTACGCCAGCGCGGGCAGCGGCGGCACGCCCCATCTGTCGGCCGAGATGTTCAAGAGCCTCACCGGCACGTCCATCGTCCACATCCCCTACCGCGGCGCGGCGCCGGCCGTGACCGACCTCATCGGCGGCCAGGTGGACATGTCCTTCGCCACGCTGGGCTCGGTGCTGCCGCAGCTGCGCGCCGGCCAGCTGCGCGCGATCGCCGTGGCCGCGCTCCAGCGCAGCCGCCTGCTGCCCGACGTGCCGACGTTCGAGGAATCGGGCCTGAAGAACTTCCGCCTCGACTCCTGGTACGGCCTGCTGGCCCCGGCCGGTACGCCCAAGCCTGTGATCGACCGCCTGTATGCCGAGACCCTCAAGGCCGTCTCCTCCAGCGACTACCAGAGCAGGCTCAACGCCGCCGGCCTGGAGCCCGTGACCGACAGCAACCCCGCGGCGTTCGGCGAACAGCTGCGCCAGGAGATCGCCACCTACGGCGCGCTGGTGCGCGCGAACCACGTCTCCATCGACTGATGACAGCGCCCGCCATGCCCTCCCATCCGCTCTCCGACGCGCCGCCGCCCTACGTGCTCGGCACCATGGCCCTCACGGGCTACTACGGCGCCGTGGCCGAAAGCCAGGCCGCCGCCACCATCGCGCGCTACCTCGACGTGGGCGGCCGCTGCATCGACACCGCCGACCTCTACGCCAACGGCGGCAACGAAGCCCTGGTCGGCCGCTGCCTGCAGGGCCGGCGGCAGGGCGTGCTGCTGGCCACCAAGTTCGGCTACACCTTCGGCGAGCGCGCCGACCAGCGCGGCCTGGACGCGCGGCCCGAGCGCGTGCAGCCCGCGTGCGAAGCCAGCCTGCGCCGCCTGGGCGTGGAGCACATCGACCTGTACTACCTGCACCGCGTCGATCCCAACGTGCCCATCGAGGACACCTGGGGCGCCATGGCCCGCCTGGTCGAGCAGGGCAAGGTGCGCGCCCTGGGCCTGTGCGAGGTGGGGCCGCACACCTACCGGCGCGCGGCCGCCATCCATCCGGTGGCCGTGGTGCAGTCCGAATACTCGCTCTGGAGCCGCGAGCCCGAGGAAGAGATGCTCGAATTCCTGCGCGATGCGGGCTCGTGGTTCTTCGGCTACGCCTCGCTGGGGCGGGGCTTCCTGAGCGGACAGGTGCGCCGCCCCGAGGATTTCGAGCCCGGCGACCAGCGCCGCGACATGCCGCGCTTCCAGGGCGAGAACTTCCGGCGCAACATCGAGCTGGTGGACGCGCTGCAGCAACTGGCGCGCGAGATGGGCGTCACGGCCGCGCAACTCGCGCTCGCCTGGTGCCGCCGCCAGGGCCTGGCCAGCCCCGTCGCCGGGGCCACGCTGCCGGAGCACATCGACGATGCGCAGCGCGCCATCGCGCTGCAGGTACCCGCCGAAGTCTGGGCCCGCATCGACGCCGTTTTTCCGCTGGGCGCGGCCACGGGCGAGCGCTACAACGCATCGGCCATGAAGCGCCTGGAGACGGGCCGCTGAACATACGGGGCGATGGCACAATGGCGCGGCCGCGATCGCGGCGCCCAACCGATGCGAGAGCCCCGTACAAGTCATGAGTGAAGAAACTGGCGTTGCGGCCGTGGACCGGGCGCTGAGCATCCTGGCGGCCTTCAGCCCCAACGACCGCAGCCTCACGCTGACCCAGATCGCCGAGCGCACCGGCCTGTACAAGAGCACCGTGCTGCGCCTGATCGAATCCCTCGCGCGCGCCCACTACCTCGTGCGCATCACCGACGGCAGCTACCAGATCGGCCCCAAGCCGCTGCAGCTCGGCGCCATCTTCCAGCGGCAGTTCCACACCTCGGAACACGTTCCCCCCGTGCTGCGCGAACTCGTCGCCCAGCTCGGCGAAAGCGCTTCGTACTACGTGCCGGCCCAGAACGGCCGCATCTGCCTGCACCGCGTGGACGCGCCGCGCATGATCCGCGACGCCGTGCGCGAAGGGGACTGGCGGCCGCTGGAGAACGGCGCGGCCGGCACCATCATCCTGGCCTTTCGCGGCACCCCGGGCGACCGCCTCGACCGCGTGCGCCGCGAGTTCTGGGCCGCATCGCTCGGCAACGAGGTCGATCCCGAACTCGCCGCCGTGTCCGTGCCCGTGTTCGCCGCCAGCGGCGAGATCGCCGGCGCCCTGAGCATCTCCGGCCCCCGCTACCGGCTGGAGGAGCTCGGCACCCGCAGCTTCGTCCCCGCGCTGCTCGCCGCCGCCCGGCGCCTGTCGGCGAGCTTCGGGGCCGATACCAGCGTCTATCCCGCGCAGGAAGACGCCCGTTAAGAGCGCTGGAACACCAGCGCGTCCACCGCCATCACGCCCTGCCCCTCGGGCAGGATCAGCAGCGGGTTGACCTCGGCCTCGACGATGCGCATTTCAGGCTTGAGCGCCAGTTGCGAGAGCGCGCTCACCGTGCGCGCCAGGGCTTCCAGGTCGCCGCGCGCCTTGCCGCGCAGGCCCGTCAGGGGCTTGAGGGCATTGACCTCGGCGACCATCTCGCGCGCCGTCTCCACCGTGACCGGGGCGAGGCGGATGCTGCGATCCTTGGCGACCTCGGCCCAGATGCCGCCGGCGGCGAGCATGACGATGGGGCCGGCGTCGGCATCGACGCGGTAGCCGACGAGCACTTCGGCCAGCCCTTTTTGCATGGGCTGCACCAGCACCGTGTCGCACGCGACCTGGGGCGCACGCTCGTCGAGGTTGCGGCGCAGCGTCGTCATGGCCTCGGCCAGTTCCTCGCTGCTCCCGATGTTCAGCAGCACGCCGCCAACCTCGGTCTTGTGCGGGATCTCGGCCGAGCAGACCTTGGCGACCACGGGGTAGGCGAAGGGCAGCGGCGGCGGCGCCTCGCCGAAGCGGCACAGGGCCACGGGCGCGTGCGACACGCCGAGCTGATCGAGCACGCCGTAGGCGTCGGCCTCGCTCAAGGTCTGCGCGGGGCCGGGCGCGGGCAGCACGGGCTCCTGCCCCGGCGGGCGGCGCGCCAGCACGGCGGCGATGGCGTCGCCGCAGGCCTCGGGCGTGCGGAAGCACGGCACGCCGGCGGTGGTGAGCGCGGCCAGGGCTTCGGGCGCGTCGGGCACGAGCATGGCGGCGAGGGGCTTGGGGCTGCCGTCCGCGCATTCGATGATGGGCTTGACGGCCAGTTGCGGCTGGAAGCGCGCGGACGAACCGACGACGGCCAGCACCAAGTCGAACTCCGGCGCGGTGAGCAGGATGTCCAGCGTGCCCTTCATGGTCTCGTATTTGGTGCCCGCGAGCGTCATGTCGAGCACGCGGCCCGGCGTGCAGGGCAGGCCGGCCTGCTCCAGCCGCCTCAATGTTTCGTTTGATGGCGGCTCCACGATCACGCCGCGGATGCCGAGCTGCTCCACCGCCATCGCCGCGCCGCCGCCCGTGGTGGTGACGACGCCGACGCGCCTGGGTTGGCTTGCCAAAGGAATGCGCCGCGCGAGCGGAAAGGTTTCGAGCAGTGCTTCGAGCACGCCCACGCGGGCCACGCCCATGTCTTTCAGGAATGCGTCGGCGACGTCGTCCTCGCCCGCGATGGCGCCGGTGTGCGTGGTGGCCATCTCGGCGGCGGCCGCCGAGCGGCCGAGCTTGTAGGCGATGACGGGCTTGCCCACGCGCTGCGCCGCACGCGCGAAGGCGCGCAGCGCGGGGCCGTGGCGCAGGCTCTCCAGGAACAGCAGATAGCCTTCGATGCCAGGGTCATCCAACGTGGCGGCGCAGATCTCACCCACGTTCAGATCCACCTCGCTGCCCACCGACACCAGCCCCGCGAAGCCCACGCCGCGCGCCTTGCCGCGCGAGACCAGCGCGCCGATCATGCTGCCGCTGTGCGAGGCGACGAACACCTTGCCGGGCGGGATGTCCGGCTCGGCGAAGGCCGCGTTGGCGGTGAGCACCAGGCCCGTGCGCGGGTTGACCACGCCCAGGCTGCTGGGGCCGAGGATGCGGATGCCCGTTTCGCGGGCGATGGCGCGCAGTTCCTCTTCGCGCGCCGCGCCTTCAGAGCCGGATTCGGAAAAGCCGCTCGCCAGGATGGTGACCACGCGCACGCCCAGCGCCGCGCATTCGCGCACGGCGGGGATCACCGTCTCGGTGGGCGTGAGCACGAATACCTGGTCGGGCACCTCGGGCAGGCTCTGCAGGCTGGGCCAGGCCTTCAGGCCCTGGATCTCGTCGCGCCGGGGGTTGATGGGGTAGATGCGGCCCGCGAAGCCCGAGCGCTGGAGGAACTGCACGGGGCGCCCGCCCATCTTGCCCACGTCGTCGGAGGCGCCGTAGAGCGCCACGCTGGCCGGGTGCAGCAGCGCCTGGGCCAGTTGGCTGTCGTTGTCTGAAGTCATTGCATTTCGATCTTGATGGCCTTGAACTGCTCGGCCCAGTGCGCCACTTCGCGCTGGATGTCGGCGCGGAATTCCGCGGGGCTGCTGCCGATCACGATGGCGCCCTGCGATTCGAGCTTGCTGCGGATCTCGGGTACTTGCAATGCCTCGACGGCGGCGGCGTGCAGCTTCTGCACGATGGCAGCGGGCGTGCCCGCCGGGGCCAGCAGGCCGTTCCACGAGTCGGAGATCATCGCGGGGTAGCCCGCCTCGGCGAACGTGGGCACATCGGGCAGGCCCGACAGGCGCTGCGGCCCGGCGACGGCCAGGGGCTTGACCTTGCCCGCCTGCAGGTGCGGCATGGCGCCGGTGGCGGTCATGAAGGCCATGTCCACGTGGCCCGCGATCAGGTCGGTCATCACGTTGCTCGCACCTTTGTACGGGATGTGCGTGAGCTTGACGCCCGCGAGCTTCTGGAACAGTTCCGTCGCCATGTGCTGCGAGCCGCCCAGGCCCGTGGTGCCGTAGGTGAACTTGCCCGGCTCTTTTTTGGCTGCCGCGACCAGTTCCTTGACGCTGCCCACGCCCCAGTCGGGCCGCACACCCAGCACGCCGGGTGCGGACGAGAGCTTGGAGATCGGCTCGAAGCTCTTGGCGGCGTCGAACTTCAGGTTCTTGTAGACATGGCTGTTCATGGTGAGCGGCGCGGCCGCCACCAGCAGCGTGTAGCCGTCGGGCGCGGCCGCCGCCACGGCCTCGGACGCGATGTTGGAGCCCGCGCCCGCGCGGTTGTCCACCACGAAGGGCTGGCCCAGCTTGGTCTGCATGTGCGCCGCGACCATGCGCGCGACCGCGTCCGTGGGGCCGCCGGCGGAATAGCCGACGATGATGCGCACGGGCTTCGAGGGATAGGCCGCATCGGCCAGTGCGGGGCCGGCGAGCCCCAGTGTCAGCGCCGCGCATGCGGCCTGTGCGAGTTGGCGACGGTTCATGTTCTGTCTCCTTGAGTTGTTGTCAGTTCTTGGGCGGGCGCTGGGGGAAGGTCTTGCCGAACACGCCTTCGGCAATGCGGTTCTTCAATATCTCGATCGAGCCGCCGGCGATCATCCAGCCGCGCGTGCGGCGCACGCAGTACTCCACCAGCGATTCCTGGCTGAAGCCCATGCCGCCCATGACCTGCAGCGCGTCGTTGGAAACCTCCCAGCCCGCGAGGTTGCAGGCCAGCTTGGCCATGGCCGTGCTCTGCGCGCTGGGCAGGCCGTGCTCGCCCTCCATCGCGGCGCGGTAGAGCATGAGCTGGGCCTGTTCCAGCTTCATCGCCATCTCGGCGAACCTCCACTGGATGCCCTGGAACTCGCACAGCTCGCGGCCGAACTGCCGGCGCGTCAGCGCATGCTCGCGCGCCGTGTTGAACGCATGGCGCCCCACGGCCAGCGCGCGCGCGGAGTTGCCCAGGCGCTCCACGTTGAAGCCCGAGATCTGCTTCTTGAACCCGCCCGCGCCCAGCAGCACGTTTTCCTTCGGGATGCGGCAGTTCTCGAAATACAGCTGCGACCACTGCTCGCCGTTCATGAACGACGAGGGCTGGCCCACCTCGAAGCCCGGCGTGCCCTTTTCGATCAGCACCGAGCCGATGCCGCCCACGCCGGGGCCGAAGCGCACGTAGACCAGGAACAGCTCCGCCTCCGGGCTGTGCGTGGAAAACACCTTGCTGCCGTTGATGAGGAAGTCGTCGCCATCGGGCGTGGCCGAGGTCTTGAGCTCGGTCACGGCCGAGCCCGCATCGGGCTCGGTCATGCCCAGCGAGACGAGCTTGCGGCCCGCCAGCAGGTCGGGCAGGAAGCGGCGCTTCTGCTCGGGCGTGGCGTATTCGACGAAGGTGCGGATGGGGCCGAAGTTGCCCGCCTGCACGATGTCGGCGCTCTTGGGGCAGACCAGCGCCACCTGCTCGATGGCCAGCACCGCGTGCATCAGCGTGCCGCCCTGGCCGCCATCCTCCTCGGGGAAGGCGATGCCTAGCAGGCCCTGCTGGGCCAGCAGCGCGGCCGTCTCCCAGGGGTAGTGGGGCGAATGGGCGCGCGCCAGCGCGCCGTCCTTGAGCTTGTCCTGGGCAAAGCGCGCCACCGAATCGGCGAATGCCTGGTGTTCTTCGCTGAGTGTGAAATCCATGCGTGTTCCTGGTGGGTGAGGTCAGCGTGCATCGTGCCCAGCACCCCGCCGCTTGAGAACTTCACGTTGCGTCGCCTGCCCTGACAAATACTCATGCCAGCACCACTTCTGCGAAGTTCACAGCGGCGCGCGGCGGCGCGACCATCGGTGCCATGCCTACACACGACACCACCGCCGTCCAGCGCTTCGCCGCGTTCGCCGCTTCGCTGAACGGCGCGCCGCTCGCCCCCGAAGTCATCCACCACGCCAAGCGCGCCATCGTCGACTGGTACGCCGCCCTGCTGCCCGGCGCGGTGGAGCCGCCGCCCACGCTGCTGGAGCAGGCCCTGGCCGAAGACCTGGATCGCGGCGGCGCGCGCCTGGCCCTGGGCCGCGCCGCCACGGTGCGCACCGCCGCGCTCATCAACGGCACGGCCGCGCACACGGTGGAAGTGGACGACATCTACCGCGAGGCCATCTACCACCCCGGCGCGCCCACCATCGCCGCCGCGCTAGCCTTGGCGCAGGCGCGCCAGGCCACGGGCATGGACATGATCCGCGCCGTGGTGGCGGGCTACGAAGTCTCCACGCGCATCGGCGCGGCGCTGGGGCGCGCGCACTACCGCCACTGGCACAACACGGGCACCGTGGGCACCTTCGGCGCCGTATCGGCCGCGGCCGCGCTGCTGGGGCTGGACGCCGATCGCCACGCGCACGCGCTTGCCACCGGCGCCACCTTCGCAGCGGGGCTGCAGCAGGCGTTCCGCATGGATTCCATGTCCAAGCCGCTGCACGCGGGCCACGCGGCCGAGGCCGGCGTGCTGGCCGCGCTGGCGGCCGAGCGCGGCGTGACCGGCTCGCTCGACGTGCTGGACGGCGACGCGGGCCTGGGCCGTGCGATGAGCGACGGGCCCGATTGGGACAGGGCCACGGCCACGCTGGGCCAGGACTTCCACATCACGCGCATGACGTTCAAGAACCACGCCTGCTGCGGCCACACCTTCGCGCCCATCGACGGCGCGCTGGTGCTGCAGCAGCGCATGGGCCTGCGCTGGCAGGACGTGGACACGGTGGAGATCGCCACCTACGCCCCCGCGCTCGCCGTGGCGGGCAACGCCGACCCGCGCACCGCCGCCGAGGCGCGCTTTTCCATCCCCTTCGTGGTGGCCACGGCGCTGATCCACGGCAGCGTGCGCCTGTCGGCCTTCACGCCCGGGCGGCTCGCGGATGCGGACATCCGCGCGCTCATGGCGCGCATCCGCCTTGCCGTCGATCCCGAACTGGACGCGCGCTTTCCCGGCCAGCGCGCCGCGCGCGTGCGTTTCACCGCCACGGACGGCCGCCAGGGCGAATTCCTGCAGCCCACGCGCAAGGGCGACCCGGAGCAGCCGCTCACCGATGCCGAGCTGTCGGACAAGTTCATGGAACTGGCCGCGCCCGTGCTGGGCGAGGCGCGGGCGGGTGCGATGCTGGCGCGCCTGTGGACGCTGGACGGGCGCGCGCAGGTCAGCGATCTTTGAGGATCGCCTGAACGCCTCGCTCACCTTCCACCGCACGTGCCAGCGCGACCGCATCCCGCAGGTTCAGCTTCAGCATGGCCTGACCGCCGATGTAGCCCGCCAAGGCGCTCGTCGCGCGTTGTTCGATCTCGTCGGCGCTCGTCAGGCCGAGCCGGACCAGGGCGGCAATGTCCTCCTTGTCGTTGTCGGCGAACCGGGCGATCTTGCTCACGGCAAGATCCACGGGCGAAAGAACGCGAACCCGGATCTGGTCCACGCCAAGGTCCACCGGGATGGAGTCGGCCAGATAGTCCTCGTGCATCAGCGCAAAGGTCGAGTTGTAGTTGGTGTCCAGATAGACGACTTGCTGCGTGCCATCCTCCAGCGTCACCTCAACCATCAGATCGTTCGGGAGATGCACGCGTCCGCCGAATTCCGCGTCCACATCGGTCGTGACGCGGCTGGCGGTGTAGAGATGGACGGCCATCCCGCCGGCCAGATAGACATTCACCGGGCTGCGCAGCGAAAGCCGTTCCTCAAGCTGCCTGAACAATTCCCGCAGTCCACCCGCCAGCGCGGTGCGCGTATGGAATACCGGGTTCGTCGCCATGGGTTCAATGCCCGCCGAGCCGGCGGCTCAGCATGTCCCGCAGGCGAGGCAGGCTCGGCACCCACCCCTTCCTGACCACATCCGCCGGCGCCAGCCTTTCGTCCGGGTGCGCGGCGAAGTACCGCTCGCTGGCTTGCATCAAGCACCTCGACTCACCGGGGAAGCGTGACCGCACGACCATCGCAGCCAGGCGGAACACGTTGGCTTCGCATGGGTCTTGCGCCGACTGCGCCGCCTCCCGGGCGACGGCGGAGCACCGGGCAAGCAGCGCTGATTCGGCATCTCTGGCGGTCATTGCGTCAACCTTCATCATGACAAGAAGCTGCGATTCTGGCACCCATGCGCTTTTGCGAATACTCCCAAAAACGTAGCTTCCTGCGCTTTCCCCCATTGATTTTCATAATGGAAAGTACTTGAAAAGCTCTCACACCAAGCGCAAGCAGCTCATTTTTTAGTAGCTACTCCAACCCCGCGGTAGCCATGACCAAAGCTCATTCCTGCGCAACAAATTGTCGGTTGTCCCCGCAAGGATGCTATGGGAAATTGCGCTCAGGAGACACGCATCCATGCACACCATCGACAACGACTGGCTGGCCCGCCGGGGCCGCTGGGTCAACGTGACCTTCCTGCTACGGAAGGGCGCCGACGACTACCTCATCACCCTGCGCGAGGGCCGCGTGGAGCGCATCGCGCCCGGCCCGCACGTAATGCCGTGCTGGAGCTTCGCGCTCGTGGCCGAGGGCGATGCATGGGAGCGCTTCTGGGCGGACGAGCCGCAGCCGCGCTTCCACGACCTGATGGCCATGGTGCGTTTCAAGACGCTGCGCATGAAGGGCGACATGACCGTCTTCATGCGCAACCTGCTGTATTTCAAGGCGCTCGTGAAGCAGCTCGGAGGGCACATCCATGCGCGTTGAAGAAGAAGCCATCACCGGCGGCTACGTGAACTTCGAGATCGCGGGCCGCATGTGCCGCGTGTACTACGAGACGGCCGGCAGCGGCCAGCCCCTGCTGTGCCTGCACACGGCGGGCAGCGACACGCGCCAGTACCGGGGCCTGCTCAACGCGCCCGAGCTCACCGCGAACCATCAGGTGATCTGCTTCGACATGCCCTGGCACGGCAAGTCGTCCCCGCCCGAGGGCTGGCACACCGAGGAATACCGCCTGACCAGCACGCTCTACGTGCAGACCATCCTGGCCTTCATGGACGCGATGCAAATCGAGCGCCCCATCGCCATGGGCTGCTCCATCGGCGGGCGCGTGGTGCTGCACCTGGCGCTGCAACAACCTGAGCGCTTCAAGGCGCTGATCGGCCTGCAGTCCGGCGCGCACGTCAACCCCTACTACGACCTGGACTGGCTGCACCGCCCCGACGTGCACGGCGGCGAGGTCTGCGCGGGCATCGTCTCCGGCCTCGTCGGCCCAGGCAGCCCCGAGCGCGACCGCTGGGAAACGCTGTGGCACTACATGCAAGGGGGGCCCGGCGTGTTCAAGGGCGACCTGCACTTCTACACGGGCGAGGGCGATTTGCGCGGGCGCGTGCAGCGCATCGACACCGCGCGCTGCCCGCTCTATCTGCTCACGGGCGAATACGACTATTCGTGCACGCCCGAGGACAGCGAAGACCTCGCGCGCCTGATCCCCGGCGCACAACTGCAAATCATGCCGGGCCTGGGCCACTTCCCGATGAGCGAGGCGCCCCAAACCTTCCTGCAACACCTGCTGCCCGTGCTGCAGCGCATTCGACAAGGACACACATGAAAGCCGGATTCATCGGCCTGGGCCGCATGGGCCTGGCCCTGGCCTCGCACCTGCTGCGCAACGGCGTGGATTTGACGGTGCACGACATCCAGAGCGCGCCCGTGGACAAGCTCGCGGCCCAGGGCGCGAAGCGCGCCGCCAGCGTGCAGGCGCTGGCGGCCGGCGTGGACGTGGTGTTCACCATGCTGCCCGGCCCGAAGCAGGCACGCGAGGTGATCCTGGGCGAAGGCGGTGTGCTCGCGGGGCTGCGCGAGGGCGCCTTCCTCGTGGAGCTGAGCACCATCGACACCGACACCGTGGACGCGCTCGCCGCCGCCGCTGCAAAGCAGGGCGTGCGCTTCGCCGACGCGCCCGTGGGGCGCCTGGCCGCGCACGCCGACCGGGGTGAGTCGCTGTTCATGCTCGGTGCATCCGAGCAAGACCGCGCCGCGCTGGAACCCCTGCTGCTGAAGATGGGCACCACCGTGCTGCACTGCGGCGCGCCGGGCAGCGGCACGCGCATGAAGCTCATCAACAACCTCATGGTGCTGTGCTACTGCCAGCTCAACTCCGAGGCGCTGGTGCTCGCCGGCGCGCTGGGGCTGGATGCGCGCAAGACCTTCGACGTGCTCACGGGCACCACGGCATCGAACGGGCAGCTCAAGGACAAGTGGCCCGTGAAGGTGCTCGCGGGCGACCTCGCGCCGGGCTTCGACATCGCGCTGGGCTTCAAGGATCTGACGCTGGCCTGCCAGGCCGCGCAGTCCGCGGGCATCTCGCTGCCCATGGGCAATCTGGCCCGCAGCCTGTTCCAGCTCGCGCGCCATGCCGGCAAGGACGGGCAGGACACCTCGTGCATGACCGACTTCTGGGCCGAGTCCAACGGCCAGCCCCCCATTCGCCTCTAGACATTCCACACAAGGAGACAAGCCATGAAACTCACCTTCACCCAGGCGGCGCTCGGCGCAGCGCTGCTCGCCGCATCCATGCTCGCGCCCGCGCAGGACAAGAGCGCGCGCATCTCGGACGGCATCGTCAAGATCGGCGTGCTGACCGACATCAACGGCCCATTCATGGACAACGTGGGCAAGGGCTCCATCGTGGCGACCGAGATCGCCATCGAGGAATTCAAGGGCAAGGTGCTGGGCTACCCCATCCAGATGGTCACGGCCGACCACCAGAACAAGGCCGACGTGGGCGCCACCCGCACGCGCGAATGGTTCGACCGCGACCAGGTAGATGCGGTGACGGAGCTGGGCAACAGCGCCGTGGCCCTGGCCGCGATGAAACTCGCACAGGACAAGGGGCGCATATCCATCGTGACCGGCGCGGGCGCAGTGCGCATCTCCAGCGAGGACTGCACGCCCAACAACCTGCACTGGGTCTACGACACCTATTCGCTCGCCAAGGTGGGCACGCAGTCGGTGGTGAAGAACGGCGCCAAGACCTGGTACTACCTCACGGCCGACTACGCCTTCGGCCACTCGCTGGAGAACGACGGCAAGCGCTTCATCGAGGCCGCGGGCGGCCAGGTGCTGGGCTCCTCGCGCTACCCGTTCCCGGGCAACGACTTCGCGTCCTACATCATCAAGGCCCAGGGCAGCAAGGCCAACGCGGTGGCCATCGCCACGGCGGGGCTGGACCTGCAGAACGCCATCAAGCAGGGCAAGGAGTTCGGCCTGGCCAGCGGCGGGCAAAAGACCGTGGCCATGCTCATGAGCATCATGGACGTGCACGGCGTGGGCCTGAAGGATGCCGGTGGCATGCTGTTCGCTGAGTCGTTCTACTGGGATCTGGACGATGCCTCGCGCACCTTCTCGCGCAAGTTCTTCGAGCGCACCAAGCGCATGCCCACCGCGCTGCAGGCGGGCCAGTATTCGGCCACGCTGAACTACCTCAAGGCCATCGAGAAAGCCAAGTCCGACGACGTGGCCGACGTGATGAAGGCCATCAAGAGCATGCCCATCCAGGACGCCTTCGCCAAGAACGGCAAGGTGCGCGCCGACGGCAAGATGATCCACGACATGTACCTGGTGCGCGTGAAGACGCCCAAGGAATCGCAGGCCGCGTGGGACTACTACACGGTGCTGGAGACGGTGCCGGGCGAGCAGGCGTTCCATTCCCCCGCTGAGAGCAAGTGCCCATTGCTCAAGCCGTGAACACCTACCGCATCCTCGCCGTGAAGTACGCCACGGTGGAGCGCGCGCGGGGCAGCAACTTCCTGCACCCCGCGCCGGGCGACCCCGAGGCGCCGATGGCGCTGGACTTCTTCGTCTGGCTGATCGACGGCCCCGGCGGCGCGGTGCTGGTGGACACGGGCTTCAGCCCCGCATCGGCCACCGCGCGGCAGCGGCGCTACCTGGTCTCGCCGCTCGAATCGCTGCACCGTCTGGGCCATGCGCCCGAGGGCATCCGCGACGTGGTGGTCACGCACCTGCACTACGACCACGCGGGCAACGTGGGCGAGTTCCCCGCCGCCACCGTCTGGGTGCAGGAGCGCGAGGTGCGCTACGCCACGGGCGACTGCATGTGCGACCCGAAGCAGAACCATTTCTTCTCGACCGACGACGTGGCCGTGCTCATCAAGCGCCTGTACCGGGGCGACGTGCGGCTCATCGACGGCTTCCACACGCTGCGCGACGGCATCGAGCTGCACCGCGTGGGCGGCCACACCGACGGCCTGCAGGTGGTGCGCGTGCGCACCGCGCGCGGCTGGGTGGTGCTGGCTTCCGACGCGGCGCACTACTACGAGAACCTCGCGCTGCAGAACCCCTTTCCCGCCATCTACAGCCTGCCCGACATGCTGGCCGGCTACGCGCGCATCCGCGCGCTGGCCGATGGCGAAGACCGCATCGTGCCGGGCCACGACCCTGCCGTCTGCACGCGCTTCGAGAGCGCGGGCGTTGACGGCGTGCATGCCTACTGCATTGCCTGATTTTTGGAGACACCTCTGATGACCGCATTCAACAAACGCGCCTTCCTGTTGGGCAGCATCGCCCTCGCCGCCGGCACCGCTTTCGCACAGCCCGCAAGCGACTGGCCCGCAGCCAAGCCCGTGACCATCGTGGTGGGCTTTTCCGCGGGCGGGCCGACCGACGTGGTGGCGCGCATCGTGGCCGAGCAGCTTTCCACGAAGTTCAAGCAGAGCTTCGTGGTGGACAACAAGGCGGGCGCATCGGGTGGTGTGGCGGCCAACCTCGTCAAGCAGGCCGCGCCCGACGGCTACACGCTGATGTTCGGCAGCAGCAGCACGCTGTCCATCATCCCCACGCTGCAAAAGACCGCCTACGACCCGCTGCGCGACTTCACGGCCATCGCGCTCGTGGCCAGCTACCCGTACTTCCTCGTCGCGCCCGCGTCGTCCAGCATCACCTCGCTCGACGAACTGCTCAAGCAGGGCCGCGCCAGCGGCTCGCAATTGAGCTACGGCTCGGCCGGCAACGGCGCGGTGAACCACCTCGCGGGCGAATGGTTCAAGCACGAGGCCAAGATCAACGCGGTGCACGTGCCCTACAAGGGCGACTCGGCAGCGGTGACCGACCTCGTCGCCGGACGGCTGGACTTCGCCTTCCTCGCGGGCTCGGTGGCGCTGCCGCAGGTCAAGGCGGGCAAGATGCGCGTGCTGGCCTCGGCCAGCGCCGTGGCGGGGCGCGGCGGCGAGGGCGTGCCCACGCTGGGCGACCGCTACCCCGGCTTCGCGGCCGAGCCGTGGAACGGCCTGATGGGCCCCAAGGGCGTGCCCGAGCCCATCGTCGCCAAGCTCAACGCCGCCGTGAACGAGATCATGGCCCGCCCGGACGTGTTGGCACGCCTCGGGCCCATGGAGCAGTACGCCTTCACCGGCACGCCGCAGCAGTTCACCGACCACATCAAGACGCAGACCGAGCGCTGGGCCTCGGTCATCAAGACCTCGAACATCAAGGCCGACTGATGCAGTACTCCCAATTCATCGCGGGCGAATTCCGCCAGGGCACGTCCGCCGAACGCTTCACCGTCATCGACCCGAGCACGGGCCAGCCGCTGGGCGACTACGCCCATGCCGCCCCGGCCGACGTGCAGGCCGCCATCGACGCGGCCGAGGGCGCCCTGCGCGCGTGGCGCAGCACCTCGGCGCTGGAGCGCTCGGTGCTGCTGCGCCGCGTGGCCGCGCTGATGCGCGAACGCGGCGACGCCATCGCCACGCAGATCGCGCGCGAGCTGGGCAAGCCCTTCGGCGAGGCGCAGAAGGAAGTGGTGACCGCCGCCGAGATGTTCGAGTGGGCGGCCGAGGAGGCGCGCCGCATCTACGGCCGCACGATTCCCGCGCGCGCTGGCGGCATCACGCAGACCGTGGCGCTGGAGCCCATCGGCGTGGTGGCCGCGTTCGCGGGCTGGAACGCGCCGGCCATCACGCCCTCGCGCAAGATCAGCGGCGCGCTGGCCGCCGGCTGCACCATCGTCATCAAGCCCTCGGAAGAAACGGCCGGCGTGGCGCTGCACATCGCAAAAGCCGTGCAGGACGCGGGCGTGCCCGACGGCGTGGTCAACCTGGTGTTCGGCGAGCCCGGCGCCATCGCCGACCAGCTCTGCGCATCGCCGCAGGTGCACATGGTCACCTTCACCGGCGCCACCGCGGTCGGCAAGCAGATAGGGGCCAAGGCCGCGCTGACCATGAAGCGCGCCACGCTGGAGCTGGGCGGGCATGCGCCGGTGGTCGTTTGCGACGACGTGGACGTGGAGCGCGTGGCGCGCGCCGCCGTGGCCACCAAGTACCGCAACGCGGGGCAGGTCTGCACCTCGCCCACGCGCTTCCTGGTGCAGGCGGGCGTGTTCGATGCGTTCCGCGAACGCTTCGTGCAGGCCGCGCAGACGCTGAAGGTGGGCGACCCGTTCGACGCGGCCACGCAGATGGGGCCGCTGAAGAATCCGCGCCGCCTGCAATCCATCGACCGCCTGGTGCAGGACGCGCGCGACCGCGGCCTGACCGTCGCCACGGGCGGCGAGCGCATCGGCACCGAGGGCTTTTTCTACCGGCCCACGGTGCTCGTGCGGCCCACGCGCGATTGCGACGCGGCGAACATCGAGCCCTTCGGCCCCGTGGCGCTCATCAGCCCGTTCGGCGAGCTGGATGAGGCCATCGCCGAAGCCAACCGCCTGCCCTTCGGCCTGGCGGCCTATGCGTTCACCAACAACCTGCAGCGCGCCCACCGCCTCGCGGGCGAGATCGACAGCGGCGTGGTCTGCATCAACGAGTGGCAGGCATCGCTGCCCGAAACGCCCTTCGGCGGCCACAAGGACAGCGGCCTGGGCTCGGAAGGCGGCATCGAGGGCCTGATGGAATTCCTGCGCGTCAAATGCGTGCGCCAGGGAGCGTCGGCATGAGCACGGTGCTGGGCTTCGTCGGCGTGGGCGTGATGGGCGAAGGCATGTGCCGCAACCTGCTCGCCAAGAGCGGCCTGCCGGTGCACGTGGCCGACGTGCAGGCCGACAACGTGGCGCGCCTCGCGGCGCTGGGCGCCGTGGCCTCCAGCGTGCGCGCGCTGCGCGAGACGGTGCACACGGTGTTCCTCTCGCTGCCTTCCATCGACCAGGTGGAAGAAGTCTGCCTGGGCACCAACCCGCTCGTCGCCCCCGGCGGCAGCGTGAAGACCGTGGTGGACATGAGCACCAGCGACGTGCCGCGCACCCGCGCGCTGGCCGAGCGGCTGGCCGCGCTGGGCGTGCGCTTCCTCGACGCGCCGGTGGCCCGCAGCCGCGAGGCCGCGAACAACGGCACGCTGCTCATCACCGTGGGCGGCCCGGCCGACCTGTTCGAGTCCGTGGCGCCGTGGCTGCGCTGCATGGGCTCCGACGTGGTGCACTGCGGCGCCGTGGGCGCGGGGCAGGTGGTCAAGATCATGAACAACATGGTGCTGCTCTCCACCGTCAACGCGCTGGCCGAGGCCATGGCCATCGCCGAGGCAGCGGGCGTGGACAAGGGCCTGCTCGCGAGCGTGCTGCGGCTGGGATCGGCCGACTCGTTCGCGCTCAAGCTCACGGGCGAGCGGCTGGCGACGGACGTGTTCCCCGAGAAGCTGTTCCCCACCGCCTACGCGCTCAAGGATCTGAAGCTGGCGCTGGGCCTCGCGCAGGCTTCGGGCATCCAGCCCGCCGTGGCGCAGGCCACGGCCGCGCTGCTGGAGGCGGCCTGCGCGCGCGGGTATGCGATGAACTACTACCCGGTGATCTACCGGCTGGTACGGAAAACATAGTGCTTCCGGGTATGGCCGCTTTAATCCGCTTTCTTGACGAAGACATCTCGTTGGTGTTTCCATTGACGCATAGCAAAGGAGCGCGAACATGACCCGGCCCCTCCCCACCCCCGGCGAAATCCTTGCCACCGAATTTCTGGAACCCATGGGCCTGACCCAATACCGGCTGGCCCAAGCCATTCACGTGCCTCAAACCCGCATCGCGGCCATCGTCAAGCATGGCCGCTCGATCACGGCCGACACGGCGCTCAGGCTTGCCCGGTTCTTCGGAACGTCCGTGGAGTTCTGGATGAACCTCCAGGGGCAGTACGACGCGGATACTGCGAGGATGGAACTCGCGGAAGAACTGGAGTCCATCGAGCCCTTCGCAGCGGCCGCGTAGCCCCGGCATCAGATGCCGGGCGGGTTATGAACCCAATCGAGCTCTAGCGCTTATGCAGCAAGCGCGAGCAGCTCACTTTTCCATAGCTTCTGCCAGCAGCCAGTCCTTGAACGCAGCGATCTTGCCCGAGTAGCGCTGCAGCGCGGGCGTGACGAGGTAGTGGCCCTTGCCCGTGCGCAGCGGGCTGCCGAACGGGCGCACGAGGCGGCGGGCCTGGAAGTCCGCCTCCAGCATGTACGGCTGGCCGATGGCGATGCCCAGCCCGTCCACCGCCGCCTGCCAGGTGAGGATGGAGCTGCTGAAGATCATCTTCTCGGCCGTGTCGAACAGCTCCGGCAGGCCCGCGTGCGCGAGCCAGCGCGGCCAGTCGTCCTTGCGGTACTTGGAGACCAGCAGGCGCTTGCCGCGCAGCGCCTCGGCGGGCGCGGCGCCGGCCGCCATGAAGCCGGGCGCGCAGACCGGCTCCACGATGTCTTCGAGCAGCAGCACCGCCTCGGCGCCGGGCCAGTGGCCGTCGCCCAGCACGATGGCCAGGTCGCACTGCTCGGCGCCGAAGTCCAGCGGCGCGCTGCTGTTGGTGATGGCCACCTCCACCTCGGGGTGCAGCGCCTTGAAGCGCGGCAGGCGCGGGATGAGCCAGCGCGCGGTGAGCGTGGTGTAGGTGCGCAGGCGGATCACGTTGTTCGAATACTTGCGCGTGATGGCCTCGGTGGCGGCGGCGATCTCCTCGAACGCCGGGCCGATGCGGCGCGCGTAGCCCTCGCCCACCTCGGTCAGGCGCACGCCCACGCGCTCGCGCGTGAAGAGCTGCACGCCCAGGTATTCCTCCAGCACGGCGATCTGGCGGCTCACGGCCGACTGGCTCACGTTCAGCTCGCTGGCCGCCAGCGTGAGGTTGCTGGTGCGCGCGACGACCTCGAAGACCTTCAGGGGGTTGAGCGGCGGGACTTTCATCGCGCGCCTCCGATCTCGCACCACGCGACGGGCAGGCCGGGCACGTCGACACGCGTGCGCAACACCGGCCCTTTTGCGCAGGTGACGAACAGCGTGCGCCCGTCGGCCCCGCCCAGGCAGGGCATGGTGGGGCGCTCCACCGGCACGGGCAGCTCGGCCAGCACCTCGCCGCGCGGCGACAGGCGCAGCACGCGCGCGCCTTCGTAGAGCGCGCACCAGTAGGCGCCCTCGGCATCCACGCAAGCGCCATCGGGGCGGCCGCCGTAGGGCGCGCCGTCCTGCCGGGGTGCGAAAGCGCGCAGCACGCGCGGCGCACCCACCGGCTCGCCGTGCCCGTCGCAGTCCCACGCGCGGATCTCGTGCGCAGGGGTGTCGGTCCAGTACATCGTACGGCCGTCGGGCGACCACGCGAGGCCGTTGGCCGTGCGCGCGCCGTCCAGCATGCGGCGCACAGAGCCCTTGCGCGCGTCGATGCAGTACAGCGCGGCAACAGGCTGGCGCGGCCCGCTCGCGGGCTCGTGCACGGTGCCCACCCAGAAGCGCCCGTGCGCATCACACTTGCCGTCGTTCGCGCGCTCGGTGGCCGGGTCGATCGGCAGGCGGGCGATCTCGGCCAGCGGCCCGCCCCACGCGGGCGCGTGGCAGATGCGGTCGCGCAGCGCGACCACGAGGCCCGCATCGGCACCGCTCTGGCGCGCGGGCGCGATGCAGCCGGGCTCGGCCGGCATGGGCCAGCACTGCGCGCCGCCGCCTCCGGCATCGCTGCGCCAGAGAGCACGGCCCGCGATGTCCACCCAGTACAGGCGCTCCTCGGCGGGGTGCCAGAACGGCGATTCGCCCAGCTGCGCGGGCCCTGCGGCAAGCGACTTCCAAGGTGTGTGCATGCGCGTGATTGTCCCGCACGGCCCGCCCCATAAAAAAGGCCCGCGCGAGGCGGGCCGAAGTTCCTTGGAAGTAACAGGTTGCCGGTTCAGCGATGGTAGGCCGTTTCGCCGTGGGAGCTGATGTCCAGGCCCTCGCGCTCGGCGTCTTCGGAGACGCGCAGACCCACGAGCAGGTCGGCGATCTTGTAGGCGATGAAGGACACGACGCCCGACCACACGATGGTGAACAGCACGCTCTTGACCTGGATCCACACCTGGTGGCCCATGGCGAAGTCCGCGCCCTGCACGCCGCCCAGGCTGGGCGCAGCGAACACGCCGGTCAGGATGGCGCCCACGATGCCGCCCACGCCGTGCACGCCGAACACGTCGAACGCGTCGTCGGCGCCCAGCATGCGCTTGAGGCCGCCCACACCCCACAGGCACACCAGGCCGGCGATGAGGCCGATCACGATGGAGCCCATGGGGCCGACGAAGCCCGCGGCGGGCGTGACGGCCACCAGGCCCGCCACGGCGCCGGAGGCAGCGCCCAGCATCGAGGCCTTGCCCTTGTGCAGCGCCTCGCCGGCGATCCACGACAGCGTGGCGGCTGCGGTGGCGAGCACCGTGTTCACGAAGGCCAGGCCGGCAGCAGCGTTGGCGGCACCGGCGGAGCCGGCGTTGAAGCCGAACCAGCCCACCCACAGCAGCGATGCGCCCACCATGGTCAGCGTCAGCGAGTGGGGTGTGAACGCCTCGCGGCCGAAGCCGATGCGCTTGCCCACCAGGTACGCACCCACCAGGCCCGCGATACCGGCGTTGATGTGCACCACGGTGCCGCCCGCGAAGTCCAGCGCGCCGTCGGCGCCCAGCAGGCCGCCGCCCCAGACGATGTGGGCCATGGGCACGTAGCTGAAGGTGAACCACAGCAGCGCGAAGATCAGCACGGCGGAGAACTTGATGCGCTCGGCGAACGAGCCCACGATCAGCGCCACGGTGATGGCCGCGAAGGTGCCCTGGAACGAGACGAACACGTACTCGGGAATGGTCGCCAGCGCGCCGAAGGTCTCCATGTTCACGCCCTTGAGGAAGACCTTGGCGAAGTCGCCGTAGAACTTGCCTTCGCCCGAGAACGCCAGGCTGTAGCCGTAGAGCGACCACAGGACGGAGATCAGCGAGAAGATCACGAACACCTGCATGAGCACCGACAGCATGTTCTTGCTGCGGCCCAGGCCGCCGTAGAACAGTGCCAGGCCCGGGATGGTCATGAGGATCACGAGCAGTGTGGAGGTGAGCATCCAGGCGGTGTCGCCCGAGTCGATCTTGGGCGGAGGCGCCTCAGCCGGGGGCGCCTCAGCCGCGGGCGCTTCGGCGGCGGGTGCCGCAGCCGGTGCGGCCGTTTCGGCGGCGGGCGCGGCAGCGGGTGCAGCGGCGGCGGCTTCGGGCGCCGCGGGCGCCTGCGCCAGCGCGGCGGTGCCGCCGGCCAGCAGGCTCATGCCGAGCAACAGGGAAGCAAGCAGTTTTTTCATGGCATTTCTCCGTTGCGGTAGGTCAGAGGGCTTCCTTGCCCGTTTCGCCGGTGCGGATGCGCACGACCTGTTCGAGGTCGGCCACGAAGATCTTCCCGTCGCCGATCTTGCCGGTGCGGGCCGAGCCCTCGATGGCTTCGATGGCACGCTCGACGAGGTCATCGGACACAGCGGCCTCGATCTTCACCTTGGGCAAGAAGTCCACGACGTATTCGGCGCCGCGGTACAGCTCGGTGTGGCCCTTCTGGCGCCCGAAGCCCTTCACCTCGGTCACGGTGATGCCCTGCACGCCGATGTCGGAGAGCGCCTCGCGCACCTCGTCTAGCTTGAAGGGTTTGATGATGGCGGTGACCATTTTCATGATCGGCTCCTTGGAAATCGGTTAGAGGGTCTTGGTGAGCGTGAGGATCAGGCGCGCCTTGTTCGCGTCGCCGAAGAAGCCCTTCTTGTTGGCGCCCGCCACCATGGCCGACAGCGACAGGCCGTCGCCGAAGTCGTAGGCGCCGCCCACGCTGTAGTCGACGTAGTTGGGCACGCCGAGGTCCTTGATGTCGCTGGCGAAGCGCGTGAAGCCCACGGCTGCCTTGAGCGTGACCGAGGGCGCCACCTCCTGCGCGAAGGCCAGGTTCAGGTAGCCCGTATTGCGCCCCTTCAGGCTGGAGGTCTTGGCGCCGGCCCAGCCGAAGTAGTCCTTGGAGACGGTGTGCGAATACTTGGCCGTGAGCGGCCCGAAGGTGGCCGCGCCATACAGCTCGGTGGTGTTGCCGTTGGTGTTGCCGGGGTAGACGTAGGTGAGCGCGCCCACGTCCAGGTCCACGTCGCCGGCCTTGAACTTGTAGCCGCCGTAGAAATCGACCTCGACCGAGTTGCCGTCCAGCCAGTCGACGCTGGAGTTCCAGTTGCCCACGTAGAAGCCGCTCTCGCCGAAGGTGTAGTCGAAGCCGCCCTGGATGGCCGGGTTCACGCCCTTGATGCGGTTCACGTCCTGGTCCTGACCGCGGAACTTGTAGTTGCTGGTCAGCGACACGTTGGCCGTCAGTTCGGCGCTCGCCAGGGTGGGCACGACCGCAGCGGCCAGCGCCAGGCTCAGGGACTTCAGGGATGCAGGGGACATGGTTCCTCCGGGATGTGTTGAAAGCGGATGCATCCCTGCAATGCATGGAGCGTGCCAGGCGCCGTTGCCGCTACATTTGGCGACATGCGTGCACGGGAGCAGGTCCATCGCGCACCAGATTGGGGAGAGTCCGCGCAATGAGTCTTGCTTTGGTGCAAAGCCGCGCCCTGATGGGCCTACAGGCGCCCGCCGTCACCGTCGAGGTGCATCTGGCCAATGGCCTGCCCAGCTTCACGCTGGTGGGCCTGGCCGAGGTCGAGGTGAAGGAGGCGCGCGAGCGCGTGCGCTCCGCGCTGCAGAACGCGGGGCTGGAGTTCCCCTCGAACAAGAAGATCACCGTCAACCTCGCCCCCGCCGACCTGCCCAAGGACTCGGGCCGGTTCGACCTGCCCATCGCCCTGGGGCTGCTCGCGGCCAGCGGCCAGATCAATGCCGCGCGGCTGGCGGGCTGGGAGTTCTCGGGCGAGCTGTCGCTGTCCGGCCAGCTGCGGCCGGTGCGCGGCGCGCTGGCCACGGCGCTGGCGCTGCGCACCCAGGAGCAGCCTGCGCGCATGGTGCTGCCGCTCGGCAGCGCCGAGGAGGCCGCGCTGGTGCCCGGCACGGAGATCTACGGCGCGCGCCACCTGCTGGACGTGGTGCGCCAGTTCCTGCCCGTGGACCCCGGCCCCGATACCCAAGCCGATGGCTGGCAGCGCCTGCAGTCCACGCCGCCGCCCATGCCCGCCAGCGGCCCCGACCTCGCCGACGTGAAAGGGCAGGCCGCTCCCAAGCGCGCGCTGGAGATCGCCGCCGCCGGCGGCCACGGCCTGCTGCTGGTGGGCCCGCCGGGCTCGGGCAAGTCCATGCTGGCCCAGCGCTTCGCCGGCCTGCTGCCGCCCATGGACGTGGAGCAGGCGCTGGAAAGCGCAGCCATCGCCAGCCTGGCCGGGCGCTTCACGCCCGCGCAATGGATGCAGCGCGCCACCGCCAGCCCGCACCACACGAGCAGCGCCGTGGCCCTGGTGGGCGGCGGCTCACCGCCGAGGCCCGGCGAGATCTCCCTGGCCCACGAAGGCGTTCTGTATCTGGACGAATTCCCCGAGTTCGCCCGCAGCGCGCTGGAGGCGCTGCGCGAGCCGCTGGAGACCGGCCGCATCACCATCGCCCGCGCGGCGCAGCGCGCCGAGTTCCCCGCGCGCTTCCAACTCATCGCCGCCATGAACCCCTGCCCATGCGGCTTCGCGGGCTCCACCCAGCGCGCCTGCCGCTGCACGCCCGACCAGGTCGCGCGCTACCAGGGCAAGCTGAGCGGCCCGCTGCTCGACCGCATCGACCTGCACGTGGAAGTGCCCGCCCTGCCCCCGCAGGAACTGCTGCACGCCCCGCCGGGCGAGGCCAGCCACGCCGTGCGCGCACGCGTGGCCGCCGCGCGCGAACGGGCCCTGGCGCGCCAGGGCAAGCCCAACCACGCGCTGCAGGGGCAGGAGATCGACACGCACCTGGCACTGCAGGACGCCGCCGCGCAGTTCCTGCAGACCGCTGCCACGCGCCTGGGCTGGTCGGCACGCAGCACGCACCGGGCGCTGAAAGTGGCCCGCACCATCGCCGATCTGGCGGGCAGCGACATGGTGGGCACGGCCCACGTGGCCGAGGCCGTGCAGTACCGGCGCGTGCTGCGGGGCACGTCGCTATAGAGGCAGCCTTGCGGCTACGCCAATGCGTCGGTGATCGGCTTCATGTTCTCCGCGCAGGCGTGCAGGGCGGGCACGATGCG
This sequence comes from Acidovorax sp. MR-S7, assembly GCF_000400995.2. GTDB lineage: Bacteria > Pseudomonadota > Gammaproteobacteria > Burkholderiales > Burkholderiaceae_C > MR-S7. The sequence continues at coordinate 56,670 of NZ_DF238893.1, forward strand.
CCGCTCCACTTCTTCCGTCGTCCAGGGCTCGCCGATGGAGGTCACGTTGAGCCCGACCGTGCTCCACCCCGTGGCACTGGGCAAGGCGATGGCAGCACCGAACAATCCGTGCACCAGTTCGGAATTGACGAAGCTCCACCCGCGTTCGCGGATACGCGACAGCTCCTGATGGAGGCTCGCGCGCGTCGTGACGGTATGCGGCGCGAGCCGGTTGAGCGCGCCCGCAGGCAGGTGGTCCGCGAGCTGCGCGGGTGGCAATTGCGCCAGCAGCACCCTGCCCAATGAATGCGCGAAAGCGGGCAGCCGGTCGCCGGCACGCAGATCCAGCTTGATGGGCCGGTCCGCCTCGATCCGCTCGATGAACAGCACATCCGGGCCAGACAGCACGCCCAGCGCCACGCCCACACCCATCTCGCGGGACAGCGCGAACAGGTGGGGCCGCGCCGAGGCCGCCAGGCCCAGGGAGCGGAAATAGCGGTAGCCCAGCTCGATCGACTTGGGCGCAAGCGAGAAGAAGCGGTCGCGCACCTGCAGGTAGCCCAATTCGGCCAACGTCAGCAGGATGCGCCGCGAGGCCGGCCGCGTGATGCCCAGCAGCTCCGCGGCGGACTGGATGGTGACGCTGTGCGTCTGCTCATCGAACATTTCCAGCAACTGCAGGCCGTTGGCCAGAGCATCGAGAAATTCGCGTTTCCCTTCGTTCCCGGCAGCCGCGGCCACCCCCTTGCGTTCCATACGTTCTCCATGTTCACCGCCGCGCGCACGGCGCGCAGCGCGTTTAACAGCCTAACCCAATGCCGATAGAGTTATTAGCGAACATTTGTTCGCCATTCATTGATCGGAAACAAACCCCATGCAGATTTCCCCGCTTTCCGAGCGATTCGGCGTTGCCATCGACGGCATCGACCTGGGCAGCGCGCTGGACCCAGAGGCGTTCGACCGCCTGCACCGGCTGTTCGTGGACCACAAGCTGGTGTGCTTCAAGAACCAGTCGCTGTCGGCCGAGGCGCAGATCGCTTTCAGCCGCCGCTTCGGCCCCCTGGAAGTCCACATCCTGTCGCAGTACAACCACCCGGAGCATCCCGAAATCTTCCGCCTGTCCAACCGCGTCGTGGATGGCAAGCCCATGGGCATCTCCGATGGCGGCTCCTACTGGCACTCCGACCTGGCGTTCCAGGAACAGCCGGCCAAGGCCACCATCCTGAACGCGCTGGAAATCCCGCCCGAGGGAGGCGACACGCTGTTCGTGAACATGGAGGCTGCCTATGAAGCCCTCTCCGACGAATGGAAGCAACGGCTGCAGGGGCTGCAAGCCGTCCACCGCTACCGCCGCAAGCAAACCACCGACGGGCAAAGCACCCAGGTCGAACTGAACGACGCGCAGAAGAACCAGACCCCCGACGTGGTGCACCCGCTGATTCGCACCAACCCCGACACGGGCCGCCAATCCATCTTCGCGCACAAGGGCATGACGGCCGAGATCGTGGGCCTGCCCCGTGAGGAAAGCGACCGCATCCTGGACTTCCTGTTCGAGCATACGGTCCAGCCGCAGTTTCGCTACGACTTCCGCTGGAGCCCCGGCGACGTGGTGATGTGGGACAACCGCTCCACCATGCACAGCGCCACCACGCGCGACCTGCCGCCCGGCCAGTACCGCAGCCTGTACCGCACCACAGTGCGCGGCGAGCGCCCCATCTGAGCGCCAGCCGCATGCACTCCGTGGCAACGCAGCACCTGCACATCGGCGGCTTCCGCCTTGCCGATGGCACGCCTGTGAACTTGCGGCTGGCCTACACGCGCTGCGGCCCCGAGGATGCTCCCGCCTACCTGATCCTGCACGGCTATGCGGGCAGCCACCATGCCCTGGCCCCGCATCCTGACGCGATTGATGGCGGCTGGGCCGCGGCCTGGGCCGGTCCGGGCCGGGCCCTGGACACGGACAGCGTGCAGGTGCTGACCGTGAACCTGCCAGGCTCCGCCTACGGCTCCTGCTGGGAGGGCGCACCGCACACCCATGCGAGCGTGGAGGGCATGGCGCAGGCCATCGCCCGGCTGCTCGACCACCTGGGCATAGCGCAATTGGCGGGCGCCATCGGCTACTCCTTCGGCGGCTACGTCGCGCAACAGCTCAAAGCCAGCCACCCCGGGCGGGTGCGCCGGGTGCTGGGGCTGTGCACCGCGCCCCGCGGGCGCGGCAACCCGGACGAGCTCGCGTTCCTGCGCGGGCTCACCGATGCCGCCGCACGCGCGGACTTCCGCCGGTCCGTCCTGCTGCACGCCGGCGTGCGCGAATGGGCACAAGACCATGGAGACGCCGCGCTCGCGCGGGAATGGCAAGCCGTCGACCGATGGGCACTGCAATTCAATGCGGCCGCGCTGTGGCGCCTGCGCGCAGCGGCGCTCGGCTTCGCGCTAGAGCGCAGCCCGGACGGCACCACCCTGCTCTACGCCTCTTCCGATGCCCTGTTCCCGCCACCCTTTCCTCTGGCTACCCATGAGGCCGTGGTGAGCACCCGCTACGGCCACCAGGCGCTGTTGCTCGACCCCGGCCCGTGGGTGGAGCCGATACGCGCCTGGATCCAGCAAAGCTGACCCACCCCTTTTTCCCGCAAGCCCCACTTCACAAAAAGACGAGACAAACCATGAAGCTCCTCCGCAGAACCCTGCTCGCCCTCCTGCCCCTGTCCACGCTGCTGGCGCCCTCGGGTGCTGGCGCCCAGGCCCCGGCCTGGCCCACCAAGCCGGTGCGCATCATCGTGGCCTATCCACCGGGCGGCGCCACCGACATGCAGGCCCGTCTGGTCGGCCAGCGCCTGTCCGAGAAATGGAAGCAGCCCGTCATCGTGGAAAACAAGCCCGGCGGCAATACCGTGATCGCCACCGACGCGGTGGCCAAGGCCGCCCCCGACGGGCACACGCTGCTGCTCACCGCCATGCCGTTCGCGCTCAACCCCATCCTGATGGACAAGCTGCCCTACGACTCGGCCCGCGACCTGGCGCCCGTCACCGTGCTCACCACCATTTCCAACGTGCTGGTGACCGCTCCCGAAACGGGTATCCGCAGCGTGCAGGACCTGATCGCGCGCGGCAAGGCGGAGCCGGGCTCCATCTCGTTCGCCTCGACCGGGCTGGCCACGTCCACCCATCTGTCGGGCGAGCTGTTCTCCAGCATGGCAGGCGTCCAGCTCACGCACGTGCCCTACAAAGGCAGCGCGCCGGCGCACCAGGATCTGCTGAGCGGCCGCGTGAAGGTCATGTTCGACAACGGCGTGCTGCAGCACATCAAGTCGGGCCGGGTGATTCCTCTGGGCGTGACCTCGGCCAAGCGCCTGCCCTGGCTGCCCAACGTGCCCACCATCGCGGAGCAGGGTCTGCCGGGCTATGAGGCGTCGGCCTGGTACGGCATCTTCGCCACCGGCGGCACGCCGGCCGACGTGGTGCAGCAGCTGGCGGCCGACATCACCGCCGCGATCCGGGCTCCCGACATGGAGCCCAAGCTGGAGGGCATCGGCGCCACCGCCGGCGGCGGCACCCCCGAGGAATTCCGCCGCTTCCTGGCACAGGAAACCACCCGCTGGGGCCAGCTGGTACGCGAGCGCAACATCCGCGTGGAGTAGCCGCGCCTGCCGCGCAGGGACAGGCGGTACAGTGGCGGCCGTGCTTCCCAAGGAGCCTTCCATGTCCTTCCTGCTGCGCCATGCCCTGGCCTGTGCCGTCGCTGCCTTCGCCCTGCCCAACGCCCAGGCGCAAGCGCCCTGGCCGCCAGTGCCCGCGCTCAGCGCCCACCGGGGCGCCTCGGCGCTCTACCCGGAGATGACCCAGCCCGCGTTCGTGCAGGCCCTGCAGGACGGCGCCGACCTGCTGGAGCTGGACGTGGTCCTGAGCAGGGACGGCGTGCCCGTGGTGCGGCACGATGCCGCCCTGGCGGCGCCCGAAGTGGGCGAAGGCACGCCGTTCGCGACGACCGACGTCGCCACGCGGCCCGAATTCGCGCAGCGCAAGACCACCAAGACGGTGGACGGCGTCCGCCAGACCGGCTGGTTCGCGGAAGACTTCACGCTGCAGGAGCTCAAGACCCTGCGCACCGTGGAGCGCTTCGCCCAGCTGCGCCCCGGCAGCGCGGCGCACGACGGCCAGCACCCGCTGCTGACGCTGCAGGAGGTGGCCGACCTGGCCAAGGCGCACACCGCCCGGACGGGCCGCACGGCGGGCCTGCTGATCGAGCTCAAGCACGCGGCCTACCTGCAGGCCCAAGGGCTCGACCTGGGCCGTGCGCTGCTGGAGTTCCTGGAGCGCAACCAATGGAGCAGCGCCCAGGCGCCCGTGATCGTGCAGTCGTTCGAGGTGCAGGTGCTCAAGGAGCTGCGCGCGCGCAGCCCCGTGCGCATCCTGCAGCTGCTGGGCGGCAAGGGCGGCCCGCCGGACCGCGCCACGCAGGGCGCGACCTATGCGCAGATGGCCTCCGCGCAAGGCATGGCTGCCATCGCCGCCTATGCCCAGGGCGTGGCCCTGCCGCGCCAGCTGGCGATGGCGATGGACAAGGGCCGCTGGATCGCCCCCTCGGCCGCCACGCGCGAGGCCAAGGCGGCCGGCCTGGTCGTGCACGTCTGGACGCTGCGGCCGGAAAACCAGTTCCTGCCCCCCGCCTACCGCAAGGGCACGAACCCTGCGGACCGGGGCGACGCGCTGGCCGAGGCGCGGGCCATCCTGGGCAGCGGCGGCGTGGACGGGCTCATCGCGGACGACCCCGCCGCCATCCGCGACGCGTTCCGGCGCTGAGCGCGCTCACGCGCCTGCGGGCCGTGCGCGCTGGTGCCACTCGGTGGGCGACAGTCCGAAGCGCGTCCGGAACAGCTTGGCGAAGTCCGACGGGCTGGCGAAGCCGCAGCGCCACGACAGCGCGCCCACGTGCAGCCGCGGGCTTCGCACGATGAGCGCCTGGGCGCGCTGCAGGCGCAACTCGCGCAGCGCGCCCATCACCGTCTGGCCTTCGGCCGCGAAGGCTTCGTAGAGTCGGGTGCGTGAGCAGCCCACGCCGCGCGCGATGGCCGCGGCATCCAGGTCGGCACGATGGGCATGCAGCTGCATGAAGCGCAGCGCCGCCGCACGGCGGCCGGCGTGCAGGCTCTCGTGGGTATCGGCCAGGTCGGTGCTGTTGCCCTGGCGGCCCAGGTTGCGCAGCGTGAGCAGCGCCAGCGCGCGGGTGGCGTCCAGCAGGCCCGCGTACTCGGCCGCATCGACGTGCCGGGGTTGCCGCGCCAGCAGCGCCAAATGGCCCAGTTGCGCCGCGAGCAACGGCGCCAGGGCGCGCCGCCGCGCGCATGTCGTAGGCCGTCGACGCCATGGTGCCGAACACGCTGCCGCCGCCGCGCAGCATCAGCAGCTCGACCTCCAGTGCGGCGCCCGGCGGCGGAGGCAGCATCTCCACCCACTGGTGCGCACGCTCGCGCCAGGCATCGAAGCGCAGTGCCGGCTCCACGTCGTGGGTGTGCAGGCGCTCCAGCACGCAGGGCGGCGGCAAGGAGGGTGGCATGGGGCGGGATTGCATTTTTAGTCTTTTGGGCCTGCAGCGCTTGTCCATCCAGCGCAAGCAGCTATCAAAACCATAGGAACCGGTGTCAGCACGGCCCGCTCAGCCACAGGCTCATCAATTCGGCACGGCTGCGCACGCCGAACTTGCGGAACAGCGCCACGACGTGCTGGTGGGTGGTGGAAACAGCCAGGCCCAGCTGCTCGGCGATGCGCTTTTCCGGCGCCTTGGTCAGCAGCAGCCCGAGCACCTTGCGCTCGGTGGGCGTCAAGGGTGCCCTGGCCACCAGCGGGCCGCTGGTGAGCATCACCTGCCGGTGGAACCACTTGATACCGCGCAGCGCATAGGCCAGCAGCGCGATCTCGCGTTCGGTGAAGACATGCCGCGCGTAGAACCCGAAGTGCGATTCGGCGTCGCCGTTGATCGGGAAGCCCACCCAGACCGAATCGACGGTGCCGTAGCGGCCGCAGAAGGCCTGGTAGACCGGGCCGTCGAACCAGTCCGCGGGCATGTCGCGCCGGTGCCCGTAGGTCCTGAACGTGCCCACGCCGCGCATGGGCAGCAGGAAGGACGGGTCCATGTCGCGGCGGTTCCAGCGCTCCTGCAGCTCCTTGAACGGTCCGTCCTCCACAGGCGCCTCGAAGGGGTGAAGCAGCCGCGTGACGGCCACACGCCAGCCCTGCAGCGGGTCCCCGACCGCACTGCCCGGATCGAAGCGGATCGCCCCGCCCCAGGTCGAGTTCCAGGCACCGACCATGCGGCACAGCCGCTCCTGCAGGTGCCGGGCAGCCGCGTCGGTCTGGCCCGCATCGAAGTCGGTGATCTCGTCCCACAACCGGTGGATGTCCTCCAGTTCGCCTTACTCCAGCACGCCCGCACCCCTACTGATTAGTGGATAGGAGCGGCGCGGCTTCGCCACTACGCTCCCGATAGCCATTGCCCGGCGCAGGCCCGGCGTCATTTGCTTTATTCAATCACAGCATTCACCCGTCCGGCCGGCACCGGACCGGGTGGCACGGAGGGACGGCACATGGGCCGTGGGGATCGACGATCAGGCACCGCGGCGCAGCGCCGGCTCCATCCACACCCGCCGGTGCCATTCGGTGGGCGACAGCCCGAAGCGCGCGCGGAACAGCTTGCTGAAGTCCGACGGATCGGCGAAGCCGCAGCGCCACGACAGCGCGCCCACGTGCAGGCGCGGGCTGTGCTCGACGAACGCGCGGGCGCGCTGCAGGCGCAGCTCGCGCAGGGCGCCCATCACCGTCTGGCCCTGCGCCGCGAACGCCTCGTAGAGCCGGGTGCGCGAACAGCCCGCGCCGCGCGCGATGACTGCAGCGTCCAGCCCCTGGCGGTGCGCATGCTGCTCCATGAAGCGCAGTGCCGCCGCGTGCCGGCCGGCGTGCAGGTTTTCTTCGAGGTCGGGCAGATCGGCCGCCTCGCCCTGGCGGCCCAGGTTGCGCAGCGTGAGCAGGGCCAGCGCGCGCGTGGCATCCAGCAGCCCCGCGTATTCCACCGCACTGACCCGGCCGGGCTGGCGCGCCAGCAGCCCCAGGTGGGCGAGCTGCGCGGCCAGCGCCGGGGCCAGGGCGCAGCGCTGCGGCGTCAGCAGCAGGTTGCCCGGCTCGCGCCCCAGCGCGGCCAGCACCACGCTGCGCGGCAGCGCCACGTAGGTCTGGCGCGCGCCCTCGCCCCAGTGGTAGCAGGCCTCCTGCCGGGGAGCGTACAGGCCCAGCATGCCCGCCGTGGCGTGCTGGTGCTCGCCGGGCGCGGCGTTCAGCCGCATCTCCCCGGCTTCCAGCAGCGAGATCACCACCATGTCCTCGCCCGGCGGCACGTGCCTGGGGCTGGTGCGCATCTCGTAGGCGGTGGAGCGCTTGGTGCCGAAGAAGCAGTTCTCGCCGCGCAGCAGCGACCACGACGCCTCCAGCGCGTCGCCCGGCGAGAGGGGCTGCACGTCCACCCAGTTGTGCGCCACGTCGCGCCAGTAGTCGAGCCGGATCGAAGGATCGACCTCGCTGGAAGACCAGTGCTCCAGCACGCAGGGCGGTGGTGTGGACGTCATGCGCGGGATTGTAGTTACGACTGGATACGCGGGATACATGCCGCACCGCTGCGATCAGCGGCCGTGAGGCTCAACACAGTTTTGGCCTCCAGCGCTTATCCAGTAAGCGCAAGCAGCTATCGAAAACAAAGCGTATCAACCGCCATGGGCCGCGTCCGCCCACGCCCGCTGGTGCCACTCGGTGGGCGACAGTCCGAAGCGCGCGCGGAACAGCTTGCTGAAGTCCGACTGGCTCACGAAGCCGCAGCGCCACGACAGCGCCCCCACGTGCAGCCGCGGGCCCTGCTCGATCAGGCCCCGGGCGTGCTGCAGGCGGATCTCGCGCAGCGTGCCCATCACCGTCTGCCCCTGCGCAGCAAACGCCTCGTACAGCCGCGAGCGCGAGCAGCCCGCGCCTTGCGCGATGGCCGCGGCATCCAGGCCGTGGTGGTGGGCCTGCCGCCGCATGAAATGCACGGCCGCCGCATGCCGGCCCCGGTGCAGGTGGTCTTGCAGGGCGGCGCCCCGGGGGTCGGGCGCATCGGCGCGCTCGCCCTCGCGGCCCAGGTTGCGCAGCGCCAGCAGCGCGAGCGAGCGCACGCCCTCCAGCAGGCCCGCGTATTCCACGGCGTCGAGCTGGCCGGGCCGGCGCGCCAGCAGAGCCAGGTGGCCGAGCTGGCCGGCCAGCGCCGGGGCCAGCGCGCAGCGCGAGAGGTCCAGATTGCCCGGCTCGCGCCCCAGCGCAGCCAGCACCTCGCGGCGCGGCAGGTCGATGAACGCCTGGCGCGCGTGGTGGCTCCAGCGGTAGTGGCCTGCCAGGCGCGGCATGAACAGCCCCAGCGCCCCCGCACCCATGTGCCGGGGCTCGCCGGGCGCGGCATTCAGGAGCAGATCGCCCGCCTCGATCAGCGAAATCACCACCAGCTCCTCCAGCGGCTCGGCGCGGTGAAAGCCCGTGCGCATGTCGTAGGCCGACGAGCGCGTGCTGCCGAAGATCGCGGCGCTGCTGCGCAGCATGTGCATATCGGCGTCCAGCGGCACGTCGGGCGAGGGCAGGAACTCCACCTGCCAGTGCGCCACCTCGCGCCACGCATCGCGGCGCAGCGCGGGCTCCACGTCGCCCGAATGGCGGTGCTCCAGCACACAGGGCGGCGGCAGAGCGGGCGCGGACGGCATGGCGCGATTCTAGGAAGCGGCAAGCCCCCGGCCCGGCAGTGGCGCGCACGCCGCGGGACGCATTCCCCCGACCTGGGACGCCTGCCCTTCACTCGGCCCGCAGCGCCGCAGTCCGTGTAACTAGACTTTTCTCGAAGTGCATCCAGCCCCGGAAAGAACCTCGTATTTCTTCCATGAACGCTGACTGAGCAAGCGCATGAAGCTATTAAAAATGAAGCACTCACAACGCCGCCACTTCATGGCCGCTGCCGCCGCCAGCCTGGCCCTGCCCGTGCTGGCACAGCCCCGGCCTGCCGCCGGGACGGAGCGCGGCAGCACCCGCGTGGCAGGCTTTGCCAACGCCGAGATGGACTACCAGTTGATGCGCCAGCTCGGCACGGCGCGCTACGGCGGCGCGGCGGTGGGCGAATGCCTGGCGCTGGCGCAGCGCATACAGGACGGCGTACCGGCCAGTTGGGTGATGGAGTTCAGTGCAGCCGCGCAGCGCCAGGAGGCCGGCGCACAGGCCCGCGCCCTGCGGGGCCATGCCGTCAGCGCGCGCGAACAGTACCTGGTGGCCTGCAACAGCTACCGCGCCGCCGAGTACTACTGCGGCGTGCTGGATCCGGAGCACACGCGCCTGGGACGCAAAAGCCGTGAATGCTTCCTGGCCGCCGTGCGCGGGCAGGACGTGGAAGAGGTGTTTCTGCCCTTCGGCGGCGCGCAGTTGCCCGCGTACTACGTGCGCGCGCCCCGCCCGCACGACCAGCGTCCCGGGCGCCCCGGCAAGACGCTGCTGCTCATCAGTGGCTACGACGGCACGCTGGAGGAAACCTGGCCGTCCTACGGCCTGGCGGCGCTGGAGCGCGGCTACCACCTGCTGCTGTTCACCGGCCCGGGGCAGATGGACACGCTGCGCTTCCACCCCGGCATGGCCTTCATCCCGGAATACGAACACGTAGGCCGCCTGGCGCTCGACTACGTGCTGGCGCGTCGCGAGACCGACCCGCGCCGCGTGGCACTCATGGGCATCAGCTTCGGCGGCTACTTCGCCACCCGCATCGCGGCGCACGAGCCGCGCGTGCGCGCCCTCATCGCCAACTCGCCCATCGTCGATCTGCACGCCTACATGGCCGCGTTCGTGGGGTTCGACCCGGCCCTGCTGCCCGATGACGAGGACGTGCGGCTGGAAGACATCGACCACATCCCCGACAGCGCCATCCCCCCGCAGACCCGCGAGATGATGCGCAACCTGATCGTGCGGCTGGGCCAGGCCAGTTTTCGCCAGGCCTACCTGCGCCTGCACGACTTCCGGGTTCCGGATGCCAGCCTGCGCAACATCCGCTGCCCCTCGCTGGCCCTGGTGGGCGCAGGCGAGGGGGGTGAGCCTCTGGCCCAGTGCGAGCGCTTCCAGCGCGCCGTCGGCGGCCCGGTCTGGGGCCACGTCTTCACCGCCGAGGAAGGGGCCGAAGGCCACTGCCAGACCGGCAACCTGGCCTATTCCGCCGCCGTGTCGATGGACTGGCTGGACGAAGTGTTCGGCGGCTGACCATGCGGACGCTCCACCTTCTCCGTTCCTCCCTCGCCGCCGCGCTGCTGGCCGCCGTCCTTTCGGCCTGCGGCGGCGGCAATGGCGCCGACGCGCCCAACGCCACCACGGTGCGCCAGGCCGCCGCCCGGCTCGACACCCTGGTGCCTCAGTGGATGGCGCGCACCGGCGTGCCCGGCGTGGCCGTTGCGGTGGTGCATGGCGGCCGGACGGTGTATGCCCAGGGCTTCGGCCTGCGCCGGGCGGACGGCAGCGAGGCCGTGGATGCCGACACGGTGTTCCAGCTCGCCTCGGTCTCCAAGTCCCTCGCCGCCACGGTGATGGCGGCGCAGATGCCCCCCGGCGTGGATTGGGACATCCCTATCCAGCGCCTGCTGCCCGGCTTCGCGCTGGCCTACCCCGAGGCGCAGGACAACGCCCGCCTGAGCCTGGGCGACCTGTTCGCCCACCGCAGCGGCCTGCCCGACCACGCGGGCGACCATCTCGAAGACCTGGGCTACACGCGCGGCGACATCCTGCAGCGCCTGCGCCACGCCGCCCTGAACCCCTACGGCAGCTACGCCTACACCAACTTCGGCCTGACGGCCGCCGCCGAGGCGCTGGCCCAGGCGCGCGGCACCGACTGGGCCACGCTCTCCGCGCAGGCCCTGTACCAGCCACTGGGCATGGCCCACGCCAGCTCGCGCTACGCCGACTTTGCCGCCCGGCCCAACCGCGCCTGGGGCCACGTGCAAGCGGGCCTGGGCTACGACAGCTACGGCGCGCAGCCCGCCCGCTACACCGTGCAGCAGCCCCCGCGCCAGCCCGATGCGCAGTCGCCCGCAGGCGGTGCCAGCGCCAGCGCGGCGGACATGGCGCGCTGGATGGCGCTGGTGTTGGAGCAGGGCCGTTGGCAGGGCCAGCAGCTCGTTGACCCCGCCGCGCTGCAAGCGGCCATGACGGCCCGCCCCGGCGGTGCCTACGGCTACGGCTTCAACGTGGGGCCGGACCCGCACGGCCACGCCAGCGTCTCGCACTCCGGCGCGTTTTTGCTCGGCGCGCACACCGCCTTCATCCTGTGGCCGCAGGCCGGGCTGGGCATCACCGTGCTCACCAACGCGCAGCCGCGCGGCCTGGCCGAGGCCATTGCGCTGGCCTTCGGCGAGCGGGCCTGGGGCGACGTGGCCGAGGGCGCGCCCGGCACCGATTGGCTGGCCACCATGCAAGCCAGGATGCACGAGATGTACCGGCCGCTGGGCCGCCTGGCCGGTCAGCCCGCACCCGCAGCGCCCGCGCCAGCCCAGCCCCTGGCCCGCTACGCCGGGCGCTATGCCAACGCCTATTACGGCGATGCCCAGGTGGTTCTCGGCGCGGATGGCACGGCGCTGGACCTCGTCCTCGGCCCCGCCCAGGCGCGCTACCGCCTGCGCCACCACGACGGCGACCTGTTCGCCTTCGACCTGGAGGGCGAGAACGCCCCGCCGGGCTCTGTCTCAGCCGTGCAGTTCAGCCTAGGCGACCCAGGGCGGATGCAGGTCGAGTTCTACGCCGAAGACCTGACGCACGGGCTTTTCGAGCGCGTGCCCGATGGCCAATAACACCTACGAGGAGTCTCTGAAATGCACAACACCCCATCACCTTCCCACATCGCCCTGCTGGCGGCGCTTGCCCTGGCGGGCTGCGGCGGCAGCGGCGGCTCCAGCCCCGGCGGCGAAACCGCGCCCCCGCCGGGCGCGGGCGCGCCCCAGGGCTCCGTCGTCTGCAAGGACTACGACATGCAGGACGTGACGATCGCGCCCAAGACCATCACCATCCGCAACAACGCCGATGAGCAGATCTACCCCGTGCTCTCCACCAGCACGAATGCGGAGAACCTGTGGGTGCAGGGCTGCCTGCGCACCACCGAGGCGCTGCCCACCGACGTGGTTTACAAGCTCTACGTCAACGACGGCCAGGGCATTCCGCCCGGCTCCGAAGTCACCATCACCCTGCCGCTCTACAGCGAACTCGGCCCCCGGCAGTACATCACCTGGTGGAACGGCGGCCGCGTGCTGCTGGCCGACCGCAACAAGCGCCTGCGCAACGACGAAGACAAGTCCATCGCCACCCCCGCCGAGGTGACCTGCCAGGCGCAGGGCACGGCGTGCGCGCTGACCACGTACGCCAGCAAGGTGCAGTTCCCCGAGGACGCCTTCGCGCAACTGTCCGAATACACCTTCGGCGACTCCGACATCCCCGCGGGGCAGGCCGCACGGCTGCTCAAGCCCGCCAACGTGGGCTACAACATTTCCTACGTCGATCACGTCTACATGCCCGTGGCGATCGGCCCCAAGGACAACCCCTACATCGGCTACAGCGGCTCCGTGCAAAAGCCCGCCGATTTCCGCAAGGCGCTGCACAGCTTCCTGGGCGGCCTGGGCGAAGGCTGGCCGGTCTACAACATGAGCGAAGTGCGCCTGCCCGGCGGCTACAACATCTTTGCCCAGCGCGGCGGCTACCTGATCCAGGACCCCGACGTGCCCGTGCAGCCGCCGGACGGCCAGAACCCGCCCGTGCTCACCGTGCAGAAGTGCATCGACAAGCAATGCACGCCCGAGGAGCAGCGCAGCCTGCAATGGGGCCAGTCGGTGCAGAACATCCAGGATTTGTGGGGCGCGTGCGTCGATTGGGGCAGCGAGGACATTTCCGCCTACACCAGCAAGAAGTACCCGCAAGACTGCCCCGCCCCGCAGGAGATGCAGGGCAAGCTGGCCCTGGTCAAGGACTTCTTCGCCGAGAACCACAAGAAGTATTTGGCGATGTACGACGCCAAGCAATGCACCGGCGAGCCCAAGGGCTCGGGCAAGATTCCGCCGCACGTCGCCGAGTTCAAGTTCTGGGAGGCCATCAAGCACATCTACGGCTGGGTGCCCTACAACGAAGGCTGCGGCGCGGGCGCCAACAAACTGAGCGCCACCACGGCCCACGGCCGCGACCACGCCTACGTGCAGGCCATGTACATCCAGGACCTGCAATACAACTACGGCCAGGCCGCCGTCCAGGCCAACCCCAAGCTCGCCTTCAACCCCTACGTCAAGCTGATCCACGACGACCTGGGCATGAGCGCCTACGGCTTCTCGGTGGATGACGCCGTGGGCTTCATGAGCGAGCTGGGCAACGGCCTGGTGTTCACCGTCGGCGGCGTGCAGGGGCTGGAGAACGGCAGCGCCTTCAACTACCACGACGGCTTCGACGTGCTGCTGGGCAACCCCGCCGACCGGGTGCCCGAGAACAAGCCGCTGCTCAAGAAGTACGGGGCCTGCTCGCTCGGCCACGACGCCAGCGACCCGGACTGCAACAACGTCAAGCAAGACGTGCTCATGCCCGACGCCAACCGCATCGTGGGCTTTCGCGTCGGCACCATGCCCTCTTACCCCATGAAGGTGCGCTTCACCGACGCGCAGGACAACGTCTATACCTTGCTCGTCAAGGAGAAGTTCGCCGCCTGCACCGGCAAGCTCGCCGACTGCCCGCCCAACCGGGCCGCCATCGTCGATGCGGGCGCATGCAGCGTCACGACCCCGGCGGGGGCCAAGCACCCCAAATCCGACATGTGGTGCGTGGGTGCCAACCCCAACCAGAGCCGCGAGAACGACGAGGCCGCCATCAAGAACCACCTGAGCTACCCCGTGCCGGTGGAATACCTGCCCTGAGGTTTTGCAAGCCAAATCAGGCTACAGCGCTTACTGGGTAAGCGCTGGCAGCTATGAATAACGGAGTATCCGCATGCTCAGAAGCCAAACACCCCCCGCCCTGCTGCCCACCGCGCTGGCCTGCCTGCTGCTGCTCGCCAGCTGCGGCGGCGGCTCGGACGACGCGCCGCCCACCCATGCCTCGCGCTACCCCGCGCTGGCCGCGCACGCCGACATGGACGAGGAAGACTTCGAGCGCCTCCTGCTCGCCGCAGGCCGGGGCACCGACATCACGACCGAAACCATCAAGTCGCTCTCCGTCGGCTCCAGCATCAACTCGGCCGCCTCCACCTACAACCTGCGCCCCATCTTCGACCTGGGCCGCTTGAAGGAAGACGGACGGCTGAACGTGGACACCACCCGCTCGCAGCAGGTCACCGCGCTGCGCATCACCAGCAACAGGAACGCCAGCACGGAAAGCAGCCAGTTCACCCTCGACGCATCGCTCTCGGGCTCCCTCGGCCACTACAAGGCCGCCGCCGCCTTCCACCATGCCGAAGCCCGGCGCAACACCCAGTCCGACGGCACCGTCAACGTGCAACTGGTGTCGGCCAACACCAACAACCTCGTCTCGATCCTCAGCAGCGGCTTCAGCGGCAGCGAGAACTTCACCGGCTACCTCACCGGCACCAAGCTGACCGACGAGCTGCTGCGCGGCTACGTCAGCACCACCGAAAGCACGCCCACCGGCATCTGCGGCGGCAAGCCCTACACCACCAGCGTCACCGTCAGCCGCTACAAGCTGTCCGACACCGAGCCCTACGCCAACATCCAGATCCTCTCGCGCATGGAAAGCGTCTTTGCCGACCTGCGGGCGCAATATGACCTGTGCGCCGACGCCTCCATCCAGACCGTGCTGGTGCGCCAGATGACCGAGCTGCGCGGCAAGATCCAAAGCGCCATCGCCGACTTCTACGCCTTCAACGGCGACTCGTTCGTCTCCCGAACCGCCTCGATGAACCAGGCCGTCGGCAATGGCCAGCTCACGTTCAACACCTCCGACGGCAACGCCGAGGCACAAAACGGCGCATCCCTCTCGGGCAAATACCAGACGCCGGCCGGCGGCGCGGGCGGGTCAACCACCTTGCAGTTCTACAAGCAGAACGGCTGGGCCAAGGCCCTGCAAAACGTGCAAGTCTCCGCCGAGGCCAAGCCCGCCGGCGTGGCCGACACCACGGCCTGGGTCAGCAGCATCCACACCATGCTCAAGGACCAGGGCAGCTCCCTGGTGCCGCCCATGGGCAGCCTGCCCAAGGACCCCGGCGTGAAGCTGCCCGACCCGGTCGGCCCCCACAAGGACGAGACAGACCCGCCGGACGTGGCCTTCACCTCCTACGACCAGTGGAAGAAGTTCCAGGAGGACAAGAAAGCCGCCAAGGACGCGGCGGAACTGGCGCGCGCGCAACAGCGGGTCGAGCAGGAACCCCTGGTCGTCAACGAAAACAGGTTGCTGCTCAAGGCCGGCGAGGCCGATGCCTACCAGCAGCTCATCGCCGAGCTGGACGCGCTCAAGGAACGCGCCAAGGCCCCCCAGGCACCGCCGCAGGCCAATGACGGCAACCTGGTGCGCTTCGACAAGATGTACGTCAGCGGCTTCGAGACGCTGCCCTACGACGCCGTCATCCCCCAGCTGCGCCCCAACCTGGACATACCCGGCCTGGACAAAGCCATCGGCAGCTTCCCCAACCTGATGGAAATCATGCTGGTGAGCGAAAAGCTCGGGCGGCTCGACGCCTACCTGGCCTTCCTCGCCACCCTCTCGGTCAGCAACGTCACGCCCCAGATGAGCGAGCGCTACCACCAGTTCTTCCAGAAGGCGTCCAGCCGCGCGTACGACCTGGTGGGCCTGGCCTTGAGCCAGGGCACCGACCTCGCGCCCGCCGTGCTGGCAGGCTACAAGAAAGCCATGCTCGGCACCGAATCCACCAAGACGCAAAGCGAGCTGTACCAGAACCTGCAAGACATCGACTACTACAACTACGTGGTGGGCACGCTGCTCGACCCCGCCAAGGGCAAGGCATGGACCGTCGCGCCCGGCGGCTACATCCCCATGCGCTGGAAGAACGACGGCAGCGGCGGCGTGGAACTGGTCACCTGGACCGCGCTGTCGCAAGAGCGCGGCGGGCACCGGGGCAAGGAAGGCGTGGTGGCCATCGACTTCAGCAACCCCAACGCCGACCCGCTCAAGCTCTACCGCGACGGCATGAAGACCCCGCAAACCCCCTGGTACCCGGTCTATGTCTTCAACCTGAGCCAGGCACCGTCGCTGGTGTTCGTGCAGCACTTCGGGGCCTACCAGGCCATCTACGGCCCCCGGTGGGTGACGCGGCCCAATGACGGGGACACGCCCGTCACCCCGAGCCTGGTGCCCAAGTGGCAGGACTACCAGCCGCTGGGCCACAGCGACATGCGCACGGTCATGACGCACAACAGCAACGACTTTCTGCCGTTCATGCGCTGGCAGTATTCGCTGTACTTCCCCAATGCCAGCAACGACCCCCCGCGCTTGCAGAAATACAAAGCGCTCCTTCTGGAGCCGCCCGCCGATTACAAGGAAAGCGATGGACAGACCGTTCATGCCGCCGCGCATTCGGCGGCGGTGCGCGACTTCAAGAAAAGCGAGTACGACCGCACAGCCCGATCCGACGCCACCTACAACGCCTTCCGGCTGCCCCTCAAGGAGCGCTGGATGCGGCTGACTGATGACCACGGATTCAAGAGGGACGTCACGCGTAGCCAAGACATCACCATGTCGGACCCCTGGACGAACTTGCTGCTGCTGCCCCTGAACACCACCACCACCGGCGAGAGCCTGAAGCAGGCGTTCAACTACGCCCCCGAGCGCGCGCCCCTGGACATCGTCACCACCACCAGCCTCGACCTCGTCAACAAGCTGGCCGTGCTGCAAAAGTAAGCAAGTGCCTTTTTGGCTGCTTGCGCTTTGCGGACAAGCGCAAGCAGCTATCAAAATAAGAGTGACCCGCGCATGCACATCCCCCGCCTTGCCACCCTGGCCGCGCTGACCGCACTCTTGGCCTGCGCCCACACCCATGCCTTCGATGTGACGGTGACCACCGCCCCCACCAGCGGCGGTGCATGGGCCGGCAGCACCTTCACCCCCACGACGCCGGGCGCCACCGTGAACGCGGGCGAGGTACAAACGCGCCTGGCCGGCGGCGCGGTCACGGTGCAGTCCACCGGAGGCGACGCGCTGGCCGTGCGCGCGCCCATCGCCTGGGCCGCCAACGTGCTCACGCTGGCGGCGGGCGGCAGCCTGGCCGTGCAGGCGCAGCTCGACGCCACGGGCGCCGCCGGGCTGGCGTTGCACTACGGGCAGGGCGCGGTGGCGGCGGGCAACACGGCGGACTACCTGGTCAGCGCGCCCGTCAACCTGGCCGCCACCGGCAGTTACCAGACGCGGCTGGGCAGCGACGGCGCGGTGCGCAGCTACACCATCCTGACCACGCTGGGCGCCGAGGGCAGCACCACGGGCGCGGACTTGCAGGGCATGAACGGCGACTGGGCGCGCAACTACGCATTGGGCGCGGACATCGATGCCAGCGCCACGGCGGGCTGGGCAGGCGGCTTTGGGCCGATTGCGCCCAGCACCACCCGCATCGACGGCTTCACGGGCCGCTTCGACGGGCTGGGCCATGTGATCGACCGGCTCACCATCGACCGGCCCAGCAACAACTACGTGGGCCTGTTCGGCAACTCACGCGATGGCGCGCTGGTGAACGTGGGCCTCACCCACGCCAGCGTGGCGGGGGGCGTGAGCGTGGGCATCCTCGCGGGCGGCACCAACACCATGACGGTGCGCAACGTCCATACCACCGGCAGCGTGACGGGCGCGAACGCCGTGGGCGGCGTGGCGGGCGACAGCTTCGTCGATCTGATGCTGGACGGCGTGTGGAGCAAGGCCTCCGTCACCGCCACGCAGATGGGCGCGGGCACGGGCGCGCCGTCCCTGGGCGGCATTGCGGGCGGGCTGGTGGGCGGCAGCGTCTCGCGCGGCCCCACCATCGTGCGCAGCTACGCGCTGGGCGCGGTCAGCGGCAGCGACTTCGTGGGCGGCCTGCTGGGCCACACGGGCCAGCGGCCCGAGATCCACGACAGCTACTTCGCGGGCACGCTGGCCTCCAACAAGGCCACACCCCTGGGCCTGGGCGCCATCGCCGGGCGCACCCAATTGGGCAACGTGGGCAACGTGACGTGGAACAGCGACAGCGCGGGCGCCGCCGGCATCGGCGAAAACACCGGCAACAGCACCAGCGTGGTCGCCACCACGCCGCTGACGCTGGCCCAGATGCGCAACGCCGCCAACTACCCGCCGCTGTTCACCTTCACCACCACGCCGGGCGCGGGCACGAATTCAGGCTGGGTGCTGCTGGGCAGCAACGGCGGCCTGAACAACGCCAGCGGCACCGTGCTGCCCCTGCGGTCCAGCGAATGGGCCGCCAGCGTGGGCAGCGCGCACCAGCTCCAGTTGATGGCCCTGAAGCCTGACGCCGCCTACACCCTGGCGCGCGACGTGGACGCCGCCCCCACCGCCGGGGCCGCCAACGACGTGTGGCAGGGCAGCAGCTTCATGCCCGTGGGCAAGGGCACGGCCTTCAGCGGCAGCTTTGACGGGCTGGGCCGCACGATCAGCCAGCTCGCCATCGCCCGCCCCGGCGCGCTGAACGTGGGCCTGTTCAGCCAGACCAGCGGCGCGGCGCTGAGCAACGTGGGCCTGCTGGGCAGCACCGTGGAAGGCGGCACCAGCGTGGGCGCGCTGCTGGGCCTGGGCAGCGCCACCATCACCCACGCCTATGTGCACGGCGGCGCCGTGGTGGGCGGCAGCGGCGTGGGCGGGCTGGCCGGCGTGCTGCTGGGCGGCAGCGTGGTCGAGAGCTACGCCCACGCCGCCGTGAGCAACAGCACCGGGGGCAATGCCACCGGCGGCCTGGCCGGCAGCGCCGCCAACGCCCTCATCGCCGACAGCTACGCCAGCGGCAGCGTGGCGGGCTTTTTCCATACCGGCGGCCTGGCGGGCAGTCTGATGAACAACGCCGTCGTCGCCCGCAGCTACGCCACCGGCGCCGTCTCCGGCCCCAGCTTTCTGCGCGGCCTGGTGGGCGATGTGAACACGGGCGCCAGCGTGGTCAGCAGCTTCTGGGACACGCAAACCACCGGCCAGGGCACCAGCGCGGGAGGCGCGGGCGCGGTGGGCCGCACCACGGCGCAGATGCAGCAGCTCGCCACCTTCACCGCCGCAGGCTGGGCCATCGACGACGCGGGCGGCACCGGCACCGGCTGGCGCATCTACGAAGGGCATACCGCGCCGCTGCTGCGCCACTTCTTCACCGCGCCGCTCACCGCCACCGCCGCCAGCGGCAGCAAGCCCTTTGACGGCACCGCCGCCACCAGCCTGGCCGTGACCTACACCCCCGCCGCGCCGGATGCCCGCCTGCTGGGCACCGCCAGCGTGGTGGCCGATGACAGCGCACCCGGCACGCATACGGCGCGCGTCACCGGCATTTATTCGGCCCAGCATGGCTACGACATCGCGCGCGTGGCGGGCACCATCACCATCACGCCGCTGGCCCCCCCCACCGCCGCCATCACCACCAGCGCGGGAACGGGCGGCACCCTCGCCTGCACGCCCAACCCCGCGCCCCTGGGCGCGCCCGCCACCTGCACCGCCGCGCCCAGCGCGGGCTACACCACGCAATCGATCAGCGGCTGCGGCGGCACGGCCACGGGCGCGGGGGCCAACGGCTACACCACCGGCAACATCACCGGCGCCTGCACCGTCACCGCGCAGTTCGCGCTGAGCCACTACACCATCACCGTCACGCCCGGCGCTGGCGGCAGCGCCAGCTGCACCCCCAACCCAGTGCCGCACGGCGCCAGCGCCACCTGCGCGGCCGCGCCGGATGCAGGCTACACCTTCACCGGCTGGAGCGGCGCTTGCACCGGCCCCGCCTGCACCCTGGCCAGCGTGCAGGCGCCCCAGGCCGTGGGCGCGCAGTTCACCCGCGCTGCGCTCGTGCCTACGCTGTCGCAGTGGGGCATGCTGCTGCTCACGCTGGTTTTGGGTGTTTTAGGCCTCCAGCGCTTGTCTTTCAAGCGCAAATAGCTATCAAAAAGAGAGTGTTTCGACCATGACCCTGTCCTTGAAAAACCTGCTGCGCCGCGTGGCGCTGCCCCTGTTGCTGGCGGGCGCGGCCGGCGCATCGCACGCTGCCATCTGCCGCGCCGCGCCCACGGTCAGCGGCAGCGCCAACGGCACCACCTGGGCCGACGCGATGACGCTGCAAGCCGCCTTGGGCAACAGCGGCTGCGACGAAATCTGGCTGAAGCAGGGCCTGTACAAGCCCGGCACCCAGCGCACCGACGCCTTCGCCATCAACCGGCCCGTGCAGCTCTACGGCGGCTTCGCGGGCGGCGAGACGGCGCGCGGCCAGCGCGGCACCAGCAGCCGCCTGACGGTGCTGTCGGGCGACATCGACAACAACGACACCACCGATGCCAACGGCATCGTGCTGGACGCTGACCACCAGACCGGCGGCGGCAACAGCTACCACGTGGTGACCGTCCGATGGCTTCAAACCTTCTCCGCCACGCGCAGCAATACGGTCATCGACGGCCTGACCATCACCGGCGGGCGGGCCACTGGCAGCGTCGACGACAGCCGGGGCGGCGGGTTGCACTGCAATACGCAGGGCGGCCAATGCAGCCCGACCCTGCGCAACGTCACCTTCAGCGGCAACTACGCCAGTTCCGGCGGCGCCATCTACAACTCGGGCAACAGCGGCGACGCCAGCCCGCTCATCACGCACGCCACCTTCACCGGCAACGTGGCAGGCGGCTCCGGGGGCGCCATCTACAACCGTGTTTCCGGCACGGGCAGCGCAAGCCCTGCCATCGAACAGTCCACCTTCAGCAGCAACCGGGCTGGATATCGTGGCGGCGCCGTCCTCAACGACGGTGCAGTCCAGCTCGGCATTGCGTTCTCCACTTTTTACGGCAACACCGCCGCCAACCAGGGCGGCGCCATCAGCAGCGAGGGTGGCGCCCAGGCCGCCATCACCGCATCGGTCTTCTGGGGCAACACGGCCAGCGGCCCGGGCAAGCAGGTCTTTGACGACGGCAGCGGCGCCCAAGCCTTCGGCGGCAATCTGGTGCAGGGCGGGTGCAGCGGCGTGTACCTGCCCTACGGCACCTGCACCGGCAACCCGCTGCCCGGCGACCCCCTGCTCGGCACGCTGCAAGATAACGGCGGCCCCACCTGGACGATGCTGCCCGGTGCGGGCAGCCCAGCCTTGGGCGCCGCCACTTGCAGCGCGGGCGAGACCGACCAGCGCGGCGTGGCGCGCCCCACGGGCGCCTGCGCCCTCGGCGCGGTGGAGCGGCAGGCCAGCCTGCCCGGCTTCCCTGCCAGCATCAACACGACCAGCAACCAAGTGCGCCAAATCACCCTGGATTGGCCGCCCGTTGCATACGCGGCGGCCTACGTGGTGGCGACGGTGCCGGGCGGCCAGGAGGTCTGCCACACCTCGGCTGCCGCCTGCGTGGTGACGGGGCTGGACAACGGCCAGACCTACAACTTCACGCTGACCGCGCTCAACGAAGTGGGCAGCGGCACACCCATCGGGCTCTCAGGCAGCACCCTGGCCCTGCCCGATGCACCCGCCAGCTTCACCGCTTCCCCGGCAGGCGAAACGGAAATTACCCTGGCCTGGACAGCCGCCAGCGGCGCCACCGGCTATCGGGTGGTCAACACCGCCACCAGCGCCACCGTGTGCGCCACCGCCAGCACCAGTTGCAGCCACACCGGCCTGGCGGCGGGCACGGCCTACGGCTACAGCCTGGTCGCCACCAACGCGGCGGGCGACAGCAGCCCCCCGGCGGCCACCGCCAGCGCCACCACGCTGCGGCGCAGCTTCACCAGCGGCGGGGTGACGGCCAGCGTCATCGGCGGCGGCGCCCTGTGCACCTTCGACACCGCCGCCCTGCTGGCCGCGCCCGCCGCCGTGCCCGGCAGCGTGCCCGCCTTCGCGCAGGGCGTGCTGGACTTCGAACTGGCGGGCTGCACCGGCCCCGTGACCATGACCGTGGCCTACCCCGCGCCGCTGGCTGCGGGCACTAAATACTGGAAGCAACGCGGCGGCGCCTGGAGCGAATACCCCGCCGCCATCGACCTCGCCGCAGGCACGGCCGTCTTCACCCTCACCGACGGCGGGCCGGGCGACGATGGCCCTGCGGGCGACGGCCGCATCCAGGACCCCTCCGGCGCAGGGCTGATGGCGCTGGCCCCAGGCAACGCGGCGGCCATTCCCACTCTGTCGCAGTGGGGCGCGCTGCTGCTCACACTGGTTTTGGGTGTTTTCGGCCTCCAGCGCTTTTCCAGTCTGCGCAAGCAGCTATCAAAAATTGAGTGAAGCGGAGAACGCCCCCCATGCCCTGCCCACCCCTTTCTCCCCTGCGCGCCCTGGCCGCCTTCGCATTGCTGGCAGCTTTGGCGGTCCCGGCGCGGGCCGACACCGTGGTGTTCTCCGAGGACTTCGGCACGCAGGACTGGGGCACGCCCGACGCCCAGTCCTGCAACCCTGACTTTCCCGCTGGCTGGACGCGCCACGACGTGGACGCCCGCCCGCCCGCCGCGCAGACCGCCTGGGTCAACGATGCCTGGGTGGTCAGCAGCGTGTGGGCGGCGGCCGAGGGCAACTGCGTCGCCTACTCCACCTCGTACTACGACCCCGCGGGCGCGGCGGACGACTGGCTGGTGACGCCCGCCATCGCCATCCCCGCCGTGAACCCCCGGCTGCGCTTTCGGGCGCAGGTGTCCGATGCCGCCTACGCCGATGGCTACGAGGTGCGCTGGGGCACCGCCAACAGCGTCCCGGCCCTGTCCGCCAACCCCGCGCTGCTCACGGTGGCGGCGGAGAACGCCACGTGGACCATGCGCGAGATCGATCTGTCCGCCCTGGCCGGGCAGACGGTGCACCTCGCGTTCCGCAACACATCCGTGGACAAGTTCCTGCTGATGCTGGACGAGGTGCAGGTGGTCAGCGTGCTGGTGCACGACGCCGCCATCACCGCCGCGCTGCGCCCCCATGCCGAGCTGCTGCGCGTGCCCGTGGGCCAGGCCCCGGCGCTGCAACTGGGCGCCACCGTGCGCAACGGCGGCGCCAGCGCCCTCACCAACGCGGTGGTCACGGCGCAAGTGCTGCTGGACGGCAGCCCGGTGCACAGCGTGCAGGCCGCCGCCATCCCCAGCCTGGCCCCCGGCGCCACGGCGGACGTGACCATGCCCGCCTACACCGTGGTCACGCCCGGCGCCGTCACCGTGCAATACACCGTGGCCACGGCCGAAGCCGACGACGACGCCAGCAACAACGCCATGGCCTCCGCCAGCCTGGAGGTGACGGACTGGGAGCTGGGGCGCGACGACGGCGCCGCCGTGCTGGCCCTGGGCATCGGCGGCGATGGCGGCCAGGTCGGCACGCACTACACCCTGGCGCAGCCCGCCTGGGCGCATGCCGTGCGCTACTACGCCCGCGCCACCAACGCCGAACTGGCGGGCGCGGCGATCACCGGCGAGATCCGCGCCATGAGCGCGGGCCAGCCCGGCGCGCTGCTGGCGCAGACGCTGCCCTTCACCGTGCCCACGCCGCCGGCGGCGGGCTTCGTCGATCTGCCGCTGGCCGCACCGCTGCTGCTGCCCGCAGGGGACTATTACTTCGGCCTGGTGGAGCCCGCGTCCGCCCCCGGGCTGAATAGAACCCTGGACCTGGGGCTGTCGGCCACGCTATACCAGGCTGGGCGCAACTGGGCGCGGTTCACGCCCGGCGCGCCGGACTGGAGCCTGGTGGAGGCGCTGAACCCCGTGTTCGCCCGCGCGGCGATGCTGCGCGTGGTCTTCGGCCCCGCCGACACCACGCCCCCGGCCTTCACCGCCAGCCCCACGGTCACGCCGCCCGCGGCGGGCGGCACCACCGCCACGGCCAGCGTGGCGGTGAACGAGCCCGCCACCGGCTACTGGCAGGTGCTGCCCGCCGCCGACCCGGCGCCCCTGGCGGCAGACTTGCTGGCGAATGGAGCGCCCGTCTCCCTGACCGGCACGGCGGCGGCCACCCTCTCCCTCACGGGACTGGTGCCCGGCACCGCCTACCGCCTGCACTTCATCGCGCGCGACGTGGCGGGCAATGCGCAGGCCACCGTGGCCAGCGTGGTTTTCGTGGTGCCGCTCGATACGTCCGGCCTGCCCCTGACGGGCGGCGGCACGGCACAGGTGGCGGTGAGCGACGACGGCGGCAACACCTGCTACTTCAGCACCGCGCAGTTCACGGCCAACGGGATCGCCGACCCGCTGCCCACGGGCGTGGCGCTGGCGGGCGATTTGTTCGACTTCGTGCTCGACGGCTGCGCGGCGGGCGCCACGGCCACCATCAGCATCACGTACCCCAGCCTGCCCGCCGGCGCGCAGTACTACAAGCACGGCCCGCGCAGCGGCCAGCCCCCGGGCTGGTACCCGCACCCTGCCACGGTGAACGGCAGCACCGTCACGTTCTCCATCACCAACGGCGGCGCGGGCGACGACGACCTGGACGCCGCGAACAGCCAGATCGTGGATGCGGGTGGGCCGGTGGTGGTGGCGGCGGCTGCCGGCGCGGCGGCCATCCCCACGCTCACGCAATGGGGCGTACTGCTGCTGTCGGCCCTCTCGGCCCTGCTAGGGCTGGCGGCGCTGCAGCGTAGAAGAATTTAGAGTGTTTTTGGCCTCCAGCGCTTGCCAGCCAAGCGCAGGCAGCTATCAAAATTGTGATCCACCACAAAGGGGCCTCATGCACATTCGCCGACTCCTGCACGCCCTGGCCGCCACGGCGGCGCTGCTGGGGGGCGCGGGCGCCATGGCGGCGCCCTATGCCACCACCTATACGGGCACCGTCGCCAATTCAGGCATCCCTGCGGAGGTACCCGATGGCGCGGTCTTCACCCTGACTCTGGTGTTCGACAACGGCGGCACGACCGCCGCCAGCCAGTCCTGGACCATCGGCCAGTTGACCTGCGGTTTCTGGCGCTGGAACAGCGTGGCCGTGGCGCTGGATATGGGCGGCGGCGTGGCCCGGGGGACGGGCACCACGACGACCCATGCGGCGGGGGCGCTGACGGGGGTGTTTTCCGACGTCAACACCAACGGCCCGCTGGCCGTGGCGGACTACGGCGTGAGTGGCCTGCCTGTGGCCCCTGGCGATTCGATCGGCTGGAACGCCGATGGCGGGCCGCTGGTCTTCGGACTCATGATGGGCGGGGGCGGCGGCAGCTTTAACGACGGCTCCGGCACCCTCGCCGGAGGCATCGAGATGGCCGCCAGCCGCTGGAGCGCGCCGCAGCCCTTCACCGGAGCGTGCGATGCCAGCGCCATGCCGCCCCCCAGCCCGCCCGCGCCCGCCACCGCCGTGCCCACGCTGGGCCCGTGGGGCGCGCTGCTGCTCGCGGCCCTGCTGGGGCTGGAGGCGCCGCGCCGCAGGGTTTAGAGGGTTTTTGGCCTCCAACGCTTACCCATCAAGCGCAGGCAGCTATCAAAACAAAAGCATTCCGATGCCACTGCGCGCACGCTGGTTGCGGCGCTGCGCGGACCATCGCGCCCTTTTCCTTTCTCCCTGCAACCATGAAGAACCTCAATATCGGCACTCGCCTGGGAGGCGGCTTCGCCCTGGTCCTGCTGCTGATGGCGCTGATGACCGCGTTCGGCGTCTGGCGGCTGAGCGCCGTCGCGCAGGCCACGAGCGACATGACGCACCAGCCCCTGGCCGTGGAGCGCATGATCAGCGACTGGTACCGCTACGTGTACAGCGCCGCGCGCCGCACCACCGCCATCGTCAAGAGCACCGACCCGTCGCTGGGTGAGTTCTTCGCCGCCGAGACGGCCACCAGCACGCGCGAATCGGCCGAGCTGCAAAAGCGCATCGAAGGGCTGCTGCAGCGCGACGAAGAGAAGGCTCTGTGGGCCGAGATCCAGAAGGCGCGCACCGGCTACCTGTCGTCGCGCGACCAGGCCGTCAAGGCCAAGACCGAAGGCCGCTCCGAGGAGGCCGAACGCCTGCTCACGCAGGCCTACCTGCCGGCCACCGAGCAGTATTCGGCGCTGATCCAGCGCCTGCTGGACATGCAGCGCGCCAGCATCGACGCCACGGCGCAGCAGATCGGCGCCACCTACGCGCAGAGCCGGGCGTGGCTGATCGCGCTGGGCGCGCTCGGCGTGGCGCTGGGCGCGGCGTGCGCCTGGTGGCTCACGCGCGGCATCACCCGGCCGCTGGCGCAGGCCGTGCAGGTGGCGCGCGCCGTGGCCTCCAGCGACCTGACCAGCCGCCCCGCGCCGCGCGCCAGCGACGAGACGGGCCAGCTGCTGCAGGCGCTGGACGACATGAATGCCAGCCTCTCGCAGGTGGTGGCGCGCGTGCGCCAGGGGGCGGACAGCATCGCCACCGCATCCAGCCAGATCGACGCGGGCAACCAGGACCTGTCCTCGCGCACCGAGGAGCAGGCCAGCTCGCTGCAGCAGACCGCCGCGTCGATGGAGGAGCTGACCAGCACCGTGCGCCAGAACGCGGAGAACGCGCGCCAGGCCAACCAGCTCGCGTCGTCCGCCTCGCAAACTGCCGCCCAGGGCGGGCAGGTGGTGGCGGGCGTGGTGCAGACCATGGACGCGATCAACGCATCCAGCCGCAAGATCGCAGACATCATCGGCGTGATCGACGGCATCGCGTTCCAGACCAACATCCTGGCGCTCAATGCGGCGGTGGAGGCGGCGCGCGCGGGCGAGCAGGGCCGGGGCTTCGCCGTGGTGGCCAGCGAGGTGCGCGCCCTGGCGCAGCGCAGCGCGGCCGCCGCCAAGGACATCAAGGGCCTGATCGGCGACTCGGTCACCAAGGTGGACGAAGGCTCGCATCAGGTGGCCGAGGCCGGCCGCACCATGGACGCCATCGTGCAGAGCGTGCAGCGCGTGAGCGACCTGGTGGCCGAGATCACCGCCGCCAGCCAGGAGCAGAGCGCGGGCATCGACCAGGTGCACCAGGCGATCACGATGATGGACCAGGTGACCCAGCAGAACGCCGCGCTGGTGGAAGAAGCCACGGCGGCCACCGGCGCGCTCAAGGCCCAGGCGGGCGACCTGGCCTCGGCGGTGAGCGTGTTCCGCATCGAGGGCGGCCAGAGCGCGCGCGCCGCAGCGCCCGCACCCCGGCCGGCCCCGGCACCCATCGCCGCACGCGCTGCGCCCGCACCGGCCCCGGTCGCGCGGCCCGCGGCGCCCAAGGCGCTGGCTCCAGTCAAGGCGCCTGCCGCGGCGCGCGGAACGGACGACGATTGGGAGAGCTTCTAGGCGGCCCTATACCCCCAGGTACGCCTGCCGCGCCTGGGCGTCGCCCGCAAAATCGACCATGGGCGCAGCGTGCACGATGCGGCCCTTTTCCAGCACGCAGACGCGGTCGGCCACGGCTTCGGCGAGGTGCAGGTTCTGCTCGCTGAGCAGGATGCCCACGCCCTGTTCTTTCAACGCGCGGATGGCATGGGCCATCTGCTCCACGATGACGGGGGCTACGCCTTCGCTGGGCTCGTCGAGCAGCACCATGAAGGGCTGGCCCATGAGCGTGCGCGCGACGGTGAGCATCTGCTGCTCGCCGCCGCTCATGCGCCCGCCCGGGCGGTGGGGCATTTCGCCGAGGTTGGGGAAGAGTTGGAACAGGCGCTCGGTCGTCCAGTGCGGCGCCGGTTCGCCGCCGGACCATGCGCGCGGCGGCTGGCGGCCGGCCTCCAGGTTCTCCAGCACCGTCAGGTCGGTGAAGATGCGCCGGTCTTCCGGCACGTAGCCCAGCCCCGCGCGCGCGATCTGGTGCGGGGCCTTGCCGCGCAGGGGCTGGCCCAGGAAGTCCACGCGGCCCTCGGTGCGCGCCAGCAGCCCGGCGATGCTTTTCAGCGTGGTGGACTTGCCCGCGCCGTTGCGGCCCATGAGGGCCACGACCTCGCCGCGCCCCACGGTGAGCGAGACGCCGTGCAGGATGTGGGCCGCGCCGTACCAGGCATGCAGCCCTTCCACGGCGAGTAATGGTGTTTTTGGCACTTTGCGCTTATCTATCAAGCGCTGGCAGCTATCATTTTCAGAGCTTCCCAGGTACGCGGCCTGCACGCGCGCGTCCTGGCGGATGGCCTCGGGCGTGCCTTCGGCCAGCAGCTGGCCGCGCACCAGCACGGCCACGCGGTCGGCCTGGCCGAAGACCACGTCCATGCTGTGCTCGGTGAACAGCACGCCCATGCGCCGCTCGCGCGCGATGCGGCGCACGAGCTGCATGAGGGTCACGCGCTCGGCGGGCGCCATGCCGGCCGTGGGCTCGTCCATGAGCAGCAGGCGCGGCGCGTGCGCGAGGGCGATCGCCAGTTCCACGCGCTTCACGTCGCCGTAGGCCAGTTCGCTGCACGGGCGCTGCGCCTGTTCCTGCATGCCCACCTGTGCGAGCAGCGCCAGCGCATCCTGCGGGCGGTGCGCGGCGGCGCGGCGCCACCAGCGCCAGGCGTGGCCGTCGTGGGAGAGCAGCGCCATCTGCACGTTCTCCAGCACGGTGAAGCTCATCAGCGTCTGCGCGATCTGGAAGGTGCGGCCCACGCCCAGGCGCCAGATGGCGCGCGGCGGCAGGCCGGTGATGTCGCGGCCATCCAGCACCACGCGCCCGCCATCCGGGGCGAGCTGGCCGCCCGCCATGTTGAAGGTGGTGGTCTTGCCCGCGCCGTTGGGGCCGATGAGGGCGAGCAGCTCGCCTTCGGCCAGCGCGAACGAGATGCCCTGCACGGCCTGCACGCCGCCGAAGGATTTGGAGAGGCCCTCCACGCGCAGCAAGGTCATGGCGCTCCCTTTTTGAGAGCTGCCCGCGCTTGCCAGTATTGCGCGAACCCCGAAATTCCCTGTGGAAACAGCAGCACCAGCAGCAGCATCACGCCGCCCAGCAGCGCGCGCCAATACTCGGTGCCGCGCGCCACGCTGTCGTGCAGCCACGTGAACGCGCCGGCGCCCACGATGGGGCCGGCCAGCTGCTGCATGCCGCCCAGCAGCACCATGACCAGCGCATCGACCGACTTGGTGACCCAGAGCGCATCGGGCGCGATGCTGCCCTTGGAAAACGCGGCCAGCGCGCCCGCCAGCCCGGCGAACAGGCCGGCCACGACGAAGGCCGCCCACTGCGTGCCGCGCACGTCGACGCCGATGGCCTGCGCGCGCGCGCCCGAGTCGCGCGCGGCGCGCAGCGACCAGCCGAAGGGCGCGAACAGCATGCGCCGCAGCACGTAGAGGCCGGCCGCGCACACGGCCAGCGCCAGCCAGTAGAAGCCCGCACCCTGCGCGAGCGCCTCGGGCGGCCAGACGCCGGTGAGGCCGTTGCTGCCGCCCGTGAGGCCGTCCCACTGGAACGCGATGGCCCAGGTGATCTGCGCGAACGCGAGCGTGAGCATGGTGAGGTACACGCCCGAGAGGCGCACGCAGAACCAGCCGTAGAGCAGCGCGCCCGCCGCCGCCAGCAAGGGCGCGAGCAGGAGCGCGACGCCGAACGGTGCATCCGCCCAGCGCACCAGCAGCGCCGCGCCATAGGCCCCCAGGCCGAAGTACGCCGCGTGGCCGAAGGAGTGCATGCCGCCCGGCCCCAGGATGAAGTGCAGGCTGGCGGCGAACAGCGCGGCGATGGCCACGTCGGTGAGCAGCACGGTGGCGTAGCTCTCCTGCCCCGCTGCGAAGGGCAGCAGCGCCAGCGCCCCCAAGAGCGCGCACCACGCCCAGATGGCGGCGCGGCCCGCGGGGCGCAGCGGCCGTTCCGGCTCGCCGGGGGTGCGCGCGGCGGCCTGCGCGCGCCCCATCAGGCCCCAGGGGCGCCAGACCAGCACGGCCGCCATCACCAAGAATTCAACAACCAGCGTGAGCTTGGAAAAGGAAATCTCCACGCCGCCGATCTGCACGAGGCCGAGCCAGATGCACACGGCCTTCAGCTCCGCGATGACCAGCGCGGCGACGAACGCGCCGGGCAGCGAGCCCATGCCGCCCACCACCACCACCACGAAGGCCGCGCCGATGGTGAGCATGTCCAGCTCCAGGCTGGCGGGCTCGCGCGGCAGCTGCAGCGCGCCGCCCAGGCCCGCGAGCAGCGCGCCCAGCGCGAACACGCCGGTGAACAGCCACGCCTGGTTCACGCCCAGGGCGCCCAGCATCTCGCGGTCCTGCGTGGCCGCGCGCACCAGCGTGCCCCAGCGCGTGCGCGTGAGCAGCAGCCAGAGCAGCAGCAGCACGACAGGGCCGACGGCGATCAGGAACAGGTCGTAGGCGGGAAAGCGCCGGCCCAGCAGGTCGACCGCGCCCTCCAGCCCCGGCGCGCGCGGGCCGAAGAGTTCTTCAGGCCCCCAAAGCCAGAGCGCCGCATCCTTGATGACGAGCGCCAGGGCGAACGTGGCGAGCAGCTGCAGCAGCTCGGGTGCGCGGTACAGGCGCCGCAGCAGCAGCACCTCCACCACCGCGCCCAGCAACCCCACCGCCAGGGGCGCGAGCAGCAGCGCGGGCCAGAAGCCGATCGCGCCGGAGAGCCGCTCCACGCAGGAATACGCCACGTAGAGCCCGAGCATGTAGAACGAGCCGTGCGCGAAGTTGACGATGCGCGTGACGCCGAAGATCAGCGACAGCCCCGCCGCCACGAGGAACAGCGTGGACGCGCCCGCCAGCCCGTTCAGGAGCTGGGCGAGGAGGCCGGAGAAGTCCATCAGGGCGCCGCGGGGCGGAGCTTTTTCACCTCGTCATCGCTGGGCTGGAACTTGCCGCCGTCCTGGTAGGTGAAGCCCACCATCACGCCCTTGCCCTTGACCTGCGCGGTCTTGCCCACGTAGGCGCCCATCGTGGATTGGTGATCCTGCGCGCGGTAGGTGATGGGGCCGAAGGGCGTCTTCACCTCCAGGCCCCGGAACGCGGCGATAAGCTTCTCGGTGTCGGCCGAGCCAGCCTTCTTCAGCCCCGCCGCGATCGACAGGATGGCGTTGTAGCCCACCACCGAGCCCGCGCGCGGGTAGTCGTTGAAGCGCTTCTGGTAGGCGTCGAGGAACGCTTTGTGCTCAGGCGTCTCGATCGCGTACCAGGGGTAGCCGGTGACCACCCAGCCCGAGGGCGTCTCGGTCTTGAGCGTGTCCAGGTACTCGGGCTCGCCCGAGAGCAGGCTCACCACGCCCTTGCCCTGGAACAGCCCGCGCGTGTTGCCTTCGCGCACGAACTTGGCGAGATCGGCGGCGAACAGCACGTTGAAGATCGCGTCGGGCTTGGCATCCGCCAGCGCCTGCACCACGCTACCCGCATCCACCTTGCCCAGGGGCGTGGCCTGCTCGGCGACGAACTCGACGCCCGGCTGCGCGGCCTTGAGCAGTTGCTTGAACGTGGCGACGGCCGACTGGCCGTATTCGTAGTTGGGGTAGACGATGGCCCAGCGCTTCTTCTTCATCGCCACGGCCTCGGGCACCAGCATCGCCACCTGCATGTAGGTGGAGGGGCGCAGGCGGAAGGTGTAGCGGTTGCCGTGCTCCCAGACGATCTTGTCGGTGAGCGGTTCGGCGGCGAGGAAGAAGCGCTTCTTCTGCTGCGCGAAGTCGGTCAGCGCCAGGCCCACGTGCGAGAGGAAGCTGCCGGTGAGCACGTCGATTTTCTCGCGCGCGATCAGCTCCTCGGCCGCGCGCACCGCGTCGGCGGGGTTGCCGTTGTCGTCGCGGGTGACGAGCTGCAGCTTCTTGCCGCCCACGCCGCCGGCGGCGTTGACCTGTTCCACGGCCAGCTCCATGCCCTTCTTGTAGGGCTCCAGAAAGGCCGGCTGGGCCTTGTAGCTGTTGATTTCGCCGATCTTGTACGCCCCCTGCGCATGGGCCGCGCCCAGGCCGCAGGCCAGCGTTGCGAGACAGACGGCGAGGTGCTTGTGCATGGTCGGATCCTTTGCCACGGGTCAATTGCAAGGCACAGAAATGTACCCCCGCGGCGAGTTTGCCCCACAATGCGCGGGTTTGCCCGCATGCCGGGCGGGCAGGCCGCACTTTTCGGCTTATGCCCAACACGAATAACAAAACGGTGAAACTAGCCGAATCGGCACAAGCCCTCTCCTTTTCACTCTTTCTTCCAGTCCATCCATGAGCGCATTCCTCGAAGAACGGGTTCTCTCGGTACACCACTGGACCGACCGCCTGTTCTCCTTCACCACCACGCGCGACCCCGCGCTGCGTTTCTCCAACGGCCACTTCACCATGATCGGCCTGAAGGTGGACGGCAAGCCGCTGCTGCGCGCCTATTCCATCGCCAGCCCGAACTGGGAAGAGCACCTGGAGTTCCTCTCGATCAAGGTGCCCGACGGCCCGCTGACGTCGCGCCTGCAGAACATCCAGGTGGGCGACACCATCGTCGTCGGCAAGAAGCCCACGGGCACGCTGCTCATCGACTACCTGCTGCCCGGCAAGAACCTGTACCTGATCGGCACCGGGACGGGCCTGGCGCCCTGGCTGTCGATCGTGCGCGACCCCGACACCTACGAGCGCTTCGAGAAGGTGATCGTCGTGCACGGCGTGCGGCAGGTGAACGAGCTGGCCTACCAGGAGCTGTTCGAGAAGGACCTGCCCAACCACGAGCTGCTCGGCGAGATCGTGCGGGACAAGCTCATCTACTACCCCACGGTGACGCGCGAGCCCTTCCGCAACCAGGGCCGCATCACCGACCTGATCGCCAGCGGCACCTTCCCCGCCAACATCGGCCTGCCGCCGCTGGACCCGCTCACCGACCGCGTGATGCTCTGCGGCAGCCCTGCGATGCTGGCCGACCTCAAGGTGATGCTGGAAAAGCGCGACTTCGAGGAAGGCAACACGAGCACGCCGGGCGACTTCGTCGTCGAGCGGGCTTTTGTAGAGAAGTAAAAAAGCAGCTATCAAATAGATAGCTGCCCACGCTTGCTGGTATTGGCCTGAAGCCAGAAAGCGTCAATAATTCCGGTCGGAGGCGTACACCGGCTGCGCGCCGGCCGCCGCGCGGTCGTCCACGCGGAAACCCTTGCCCTCCACGCGCACCGGCGTGCCCTCGGCCACGGGCTGTGCGCGGGTGAAGGTGCGCAGCGAGCCGTCGTCCATGCGCACGCGCATCTGGTAGACGGTCGTCGTGCGCGTACGCTGCTCCACCTGGTGGCCCACGTAGCCACCGCCCACCGCGCCCAGCACCGTCGCGGCCGTGCGGCCCGAGCCCTTGCCGATCTGGTTGCCGAGCACGCCGCCCAGCACCCCGCCGGCCACCGCGCCCACGCCCGTGGCGGGTGCGGCCTGCGCGACCGGCTGCACCGACTCGACGCGCCCGCAGCTCGCGCAGACCGGCGCCGGGGCCTGCGCCACCGGCAGCACGCGGTTTGCTCTTGAATCAGGAGCTGGCGGCGCTTGCCTGGCAAGCGCTGGGGGCGCTTTTTCCTCGATCACCTGGGGTGCTGCGGGCGCAGCCTGCGGCGCATCGCCCGGAAGCTTCTGCGCCAGCAGCGTGCCCCCCAGGGCCAGCACGCAGGCACCGAGCGCGCCCACGGCAATCCAGAGGTATTTGAGAGAGGCAGAGGAACCCGCGGCGGGAGAGGAAGCGGTGGTATGCATGGGTCGGTTCTGGTCGTGCGATAGCAAGCCTGCAGCCTATCCCGCCATGGCCGGCACAATGCCGCGCCGCCCGTAAAGAACGTAATGAGACGTTCAGGCCTGTGGTGCAGCCTTGGCCGTGCGCGATTCGTGCAGCGCCCGTGCGCAGCTCGCCGCGAACAGCAGCACCGCCGACGAGAAGTAGATCCACATCAGCAGCACCACCAGCGAGCCCGCCGCACCATAGGCCGACACGACCGCCGCCGTGGACAGGTACAGCGCCAGTGCCTGCTTGCCCACGGTGAACAGCACCGCGCCCACCACCGCGCCGAACACCAGGCAGCGCGTGGGCGGCCGGGGCCCGCCGCCGATGCGCATGAGCCCCACGAACAGCAGCACCGTCACCCCGAACGACACCGTCTCGTTCACCGCGCCCAGCAGCAGGCCCGAGCCGAACGGCAGCATCTCGCCGGCCCATTTCGCCACCATGTTGATGACGGTGGACAGCACCAGCGACGTCAGCAGCAGGAAGCCGATCACCAGCACGTAGGCCAGCCCGCGCAGCCGCAGCGTGGCCATGCGCCACCAGGCCTTGTCCTCGTGCACGGGTTTGCCGCCCGTCCACAGGCGCTCCAGGGCCGACTGCAGCTCCACGAACACCCCCGTGGCACCCGACATCAGCAGGACGAAGCCGGCGATGGAAGCCAGCCGCCCCTCGCCGGGCGCCTGCGCGCTCGCCAGCGCCAGCCGCACCACCTCGGCACCGCGCTCGCCCATCACGCTCTGCACCTGGCCGATCAGGTTGCTCTCCAGGTACGACTTGTCGATCCACCAGCCCAGCACGCCCACCAGCAGCAGCAGCAGCGGCGCCAGGCTCAGCATGCCGTAGAACGACATGGCCGCGCTCATGCGCAGGCCCTCCGCGTCGAGCCACATCTGCACCGCGCGCACGAAGGGCGTGACCAGCGGCATCACCGGGCGCAGCAGCCGCTGCGCGCGCTCCTGCAGGGAAGTCAAGAAAGAAGGCATGCCCGATTGTGACCACTGCCGCACGGGCGCCGTGTCGGCGCACGCCGCTAGCCGCGCCGCTGGCCGCGCGCCGCTACACTCGGCGCTCCCCCATCCCACAGGATTCCGAAGAATGCAAACGCGCTGCGC
This sequence comes from Acidovorax sp. MR-S7, assembly GCF_000400995.2. Lineage (GTDB taxonomy): Bacteria > Pseudomonadota > Gammaproteobacteria > Burkholderiales > Burkholderiaceae_C > MR-S7. The sequence continues at coordinate 91,454 of NZ_DF238893.1, forward strand.
CCTGGTCGGCATGCCGGGCTCCGGCAAATCTACGGTGGGCCGCCAGCTCGCCCGCCGCCTGGGCCTGCCGTTCGTGGACCTGGACCAGCGGCTGGAGCAGCAGCTGGGCACGAGCATCCGCCAGTTCTTCGAGCAGCACGGAGAAGACGCCTTCCGCGACCGCGAGGCCGCCCTGCTGGCAGCGCTGGCGGCCGAGCCCGGCCCCATGGTGCTCTCCACCGGCGGCGGCGCCGTACTGCGCGAGGCCAACCGCGACGTCCTGCGCCAGGGCTTTCCCCACGTGCTCTACCTGCGCGCCTCGCCCGAGGAAATCTTCAAGCGCGTCAAGCACGACCGCAGCCGCCCCCTGCTGCAGGTGGACGACCCCATGGCCCGCCTGCGCGACCTCTACCGCACCCGCGACCCGCTGTACCGCCAGGCGGCGCACTACGTCATCGAGACCGGGCGGCCGACGGTGAACACGCTGGTGAACATGATCGTGATGCAGTTGGAGATGGCGGGAGAAAATACCCATTCATAATGATCACTATTCGTGCATTGGTGGATGCCATTAATATTTGAAATGAGATTGCTGTAAAAATATATTTAGCAAAATAAACACAATGGTAGCGGCTACCGGATGCACGCGTTCCAGCCAGTGCGCATATCCCAGTTATCTAGAATCTGCCGCCCGAGCACGGTGAACAGCCGGCTGTTCCGGTCAGTGCGCATATCCCAGTGATCTAGAATCTGGCCGGTCCAGTTGAGTACGCGGTTCATGTTCCGGTCAGTGCGCATATCCCAGTGATCTAGAATTGCGTCACCAGCTCGCCCATCAGGTCGATGCGTTCCGGTCAGTGCGCATATCCCAGTGATCTAGAATCTGGAGCGAGTGGCGCGCTGCGTTCGTGGAGTTCCGGTCAGTGCGCATATCCCAGTGATCTAGAATCGAGCAGCGCGCTCATTGCGCTGCGCCACGGTTCCGGTCAGTGCGCATATCCCAGTGATCTAGAATTTCGCGCCCCTGCTGGAGGCCGACATCCAGGTTCCGGTCAGTGCGCATATCCCAGTGATCTAGAATATATATCCTTAAGTCTTACGTTGGTGCCGGGTTCCGGTCAGTGCGCATATCCCAGTGATCTAGAATCCCGGCGATGCCACCACAGGCGGCGGCGTGTTCCGGTCAGTGCGCATATCCCAGTGATCTAGAATCGAGCAGCGCGCTCATTGCGCTGCGCCACGGTTCCGGTCAGTGCGCATATCCCAGTGATCTAGAATTCAATAGGGCCGACCCCGATGCCTGGGACAGTTCCGGTCAGTGCGCATATCCCAGTGATCTAGAATCATCGGCACCTGCGAATATCGCCCGCGCTTGTTCCGGTCAGTGCGCATATCCCAGTGATCTAGAATCCTCTCGCCGTTCACCGCTCAGGCGCGCAAGTTCCGGTCAGTGCGCATATCCCAGTGATCTAGAATCCGGTCCGTGATTTCCGGCTCGGGGAACACGTTCCGGTCAGTGCGCATATCCCAGTGATCTAGAATTCCGTGGTTCATGGCTTGACTGCTGCGTTAGTTCCGGTCAGTGCGCATATCCCAGTGATCTAGAATCGCAGACAGCGCAGCCCGCGCCGCGTTCTAGTTCCGGTCAGTGCGCATATCCCAGTGATCTAGAATCCGGCACGCTGCTGACTTCGTTGAGCCAGAGTTCCGGTCAGTGCGCATATCCCAGTGATCTAGAATGGACAGCGCCTGCAAGACGCGGATGGTCCGGTTCCGGTCAGTGCGCATATCCCAGTGATCTAGAATGCGCGGAGCCGTGGCGGACGGGACCATCCAGTTCCGGTCAGTGCGCATATCCCAGTGATCTAGAATTCCAGGAGTTGGCAGGCATCAGCCAGCCAAGTTCCGGTCAGTGCGCATATCCCAGTGATCTAGAATCGAGCAGAAAAACGCAAGTTCGCAACCTTGGTTCCGGTCAGTGCGCATATCCCAGTGATCTAGAATTTCCTCGGACAGGACCAGCGCGGTGGAAGTGTTCCGGTCAGTGCGCATATCCCAGTGATCTAGAATCCAAGCCCTAGCGGGGTGTCACCACTGCATGTTCCGGTCAGTGCGCATATCCCAGTGATCTAGAATTTTCCGCGCCGGATTCACCAAGCGCTATCTGTTCCGGTCAGTGCGCATATCCCAGTGATCTAGAATCGCGCGAACCACTAGGCTCGGTCTTTCTTGTTCCGGTCAGTGCGCATATCCCAGTGATCTAGAATTCAGGCGGTAAAGATGAGCCACGCTGCCCCGTTCCGGTCAGTGCGCATATCCCAGTGATCTAGAATTAGATAGGGGGTCTTCTTGTATGCGTTCGCGTTCCGGTCAGTGCGCATATCCCAGTGATCTAGAATTGCATCTGCGCATCCAAGGTGCTGCGCCAGGTTCCGGTCAGTGCGCATATCCCAGTGATCTAGAATGCCTGGCCGATGCGCTGCTCGCGTGCCAGGGTTCCGGTCAGTGCGCATATCCCAGTGATCTAGAATGCGTGTGCGGTCTGCTCGCTGTGTAGCCGCGTTCCGGTCAGTGCGCATATCCCAGTGATCTAGAATGCGGTCGCCGATGAGCTTCTTGTCTCCGCCGTTCCGGTCAGTGCGCATATCCCAGTGATCTAGAATCTGGCGTGCGGAGTTCAACGCCAAGCGCGGGTTCCGGTCAGTGCGCATATCCCAGTGATCTAGAATGCTTCTTGGCGGCGCCTGCTGGAACGTCAAGTTCCGGTCAGTGCGCATATCCCAGTGATCTAGAATCCTGACGCATTGACAACGCCGTAACCTCTGTTCCGGTCAGTGCGCATATCCCAGTGATCTAGAATTCGCGGTACGTCCTCAAGACGGGCCTGGCAGTTCCGGTCAGTGCGCATATCCCAGTGATCTAGAATACATCGCGCGCAACGGCATTGACGAAGTGCGTTCCGGTCAGTGCGCATATCCCAGTGATCTAGAATCGTGTTGTTCGACATGATCCCTTCGGCAGAGTTCCGGTCAGTGCGCATATCCCAGTGATCTAGAATCTGGCGGGGACGTAACCGTTTCAAGCTCGAGTTCCGGTCAGTGCGCATATCCCAGTGATCTAGAATGCGCAGCGGCCGCAAGCGCCATGGTCGCCGGTTCCGGTCAGTGCGCATATCCCAGTGATCTAGAATGGCAGTTGCCATGATGGCCGACGCCGACCGGTTCCGGTCAGTGCGCATATCCCAGTGATCTAGAATGTCCGGCGCGGCGTCATGCATCGCGTTCTCGTTCCGGTCAGTGCGCATATCCCAGTGATCTAGAATCACGGGCAATAGGCGGTCTTTCCTCGATAAGTTCCGGTCAGTGCGCATATCCCAGTGATCTAGAATCACCCTTCACTCGGTTGTCGCCTGCCTTCAGGTTCCGGTCAGTGCGCATATCCCAGTGATCTAGAATTGATGATCTTGAGCGCGTTGATGCCTTCGTGTTCCGGTCAGTGCGCATATCCCAGTGATCTAGAATAGCGCATGTTATCCAGGTCATGCGCAGCAAGTTCCGGTCAGTGCGCATATCCCAGTGATCTAGAATCATCCGTTGCTCCATAACCTTGGCTAGCAGGTTCCGGTCAGTGCGCATATCCCAGTGATCTAGAATGACTCTACACGCGGTATTCAAGAGCTGACTGTTCCGGTCAGTGCGCATATCCCAGTGATCTAGAATGTCCCAGGTCGTGAGGGCAATGTCCAGGCGGTTCCGGTCAGTGCGCATATCCCAGTGATCTAGAATGTCTTGATGAGTCCAACGGCGTACTCGGTAGTTCCGGTCAGTGCGCATATCCCAGTGATCTAGAATTGCAGCATCACTCACCAAGCCCGCACCACGGTTCCGGTCAGTGCGCATATCCCAGTGATCTAGAATATAGAGTTCAGAGCGGGAACGCGAGAGTTGGTTCCGGTCAGTGCGCATATCCCAGTGATCTAGAATGGCGTCGACCATCAGGCGAAGGGCGTCAAGGTTCCGGTCAGTGCGCATATCCCAGTGATCTAGAATCGAGGCGCGCTTCCTGCGCACGCCCGGCTCGTTCCGGTCAGTGCGCATATCCCAGTGATCTAGAATTGTCCAAAATGTGCTGAACGTCAGGCGGTGGTTCCGGTCAGTGCGCATATCCCAGTGATCTAGAATCATGGGCGCACGCGTCGGCATGGCGCCCTAGTTCCGGTCAGTGCGCATATCCCAGTGATCTAGAATCGGCCGCTACGTCGATGGCGGCCAGCGCCTGTTCCGGTCAGTGCGCATATCCCAGTGATCTAGAATCTGCTCGTCGTCCAGGGGCAGCAGCTCGACGTTCCGGTCAGTGCGCATATCCCAGTGATCTAGAATGCCCTGCGTGCGGTAGGTCATGGTGTAGCAGTTCCGGTCAGTGCGCATATCCCAGTGATCTAGAATCTGGCCGTCAAGGAATGCAGGAAGGATCAGGTTCCGGTCAGTGCGCATATCCCAGTGATCTAGAATAAGATGGACGAGCTGGCCGCGCTCAACGTAGTTCCGGTCAGTGCGCATATCCCAGTGATCTAGAATGGTGGCCGACAACGACGCCAGCAAGACCGGGTTCCGGTCAGTGCGCATATCCCAGTGATCTAGAATGCTGCTCTGGTGGGTATTAGCGCTCCACAAGTTCCGGTCAGTGCGCATATCCCAGTGATCTAGAATACGGCCTGGTATCGGTGCGCAAGTCGCGCGGTTCCGGTCAGTGCGCATATCCCAGTGATCTAGAATTCGCGAAGGCCGCATCGCTTACCTGCAAAGTTCCGGTCAGTGCGCATATCCCAGTGATCTAGAATTCACGCACGCGGCAGGGTATGGCGCATGCAGTTCCGGTCAGTGCGCATATCCCAGTGATCTAGAATAGCTTCACGCGACTGACTTTTAGTACTGTAGTTCCGGTCAGTGCGCATATCCCAGTGATCTAGAATGGGCCTTTGTGGGGCATAACGAGGGCGCCAGTTCCGGTCAGTGCGCATATCCCAGTGATCTAGAATGCTTGCGTCCCTGATAAATGCAAGGAGGGGGTTCCGGTCAGTGCGCATATCCCAGTGATCTAGAATCTCGCAAAGCCGACACCCTGCGGCACAAATAGTTCCGGTCAGTGCGCATATCCCAGTGATCTAGAATTCGGCCTTGGTGTCGTCGGCCGTCAGGATGGTTCCGGTCAGTGCGCATATCCCAGTGATCTAGAATAGCACCGAATCACACATAGACCGCCTTCGGGTTCCGGTCAGTGCGCATATCCCAGTGATCTAGAATGACAAACTCGCCTTCCAGATAGGCGGCAAGGTTCCGGTCAGTGCGCATATCCCAGTGATCTAGAATGTGCGCCACCATGAACACCAGGCTACCCAGTTCCGGTCAGTGCGCATATCCCAGTGATCTAGAATTTGGCCCAACTGAATGGGCAGATCACGCAAGTTCCGGTCAGTGCGCATATCCCAGTGATCTAGAATAAAACCACGGGTGAATCCCGACGCGGAAAAGTTCCGGTCAGTGCGCATATCCCAGTGATCTAGAATTGCATCAGTACACCTTGAAACGGTCGAGCAGTTCCGGTCAGTGCGCATATCCCAGTGATCTAGAATCGGCTGGCCCCACAACAGCAGGCCGACCGAGTTCCGGTCAGTGCGCATATCCCAGTGATCTAGAATCACGAAACCTATCGAGGCGGGAGCATCTGGGTTCCGGTCAGTGCGCATATCCCAGTGATCTAGAATTAAAAAGCGCGGCAATGATGGCGGCTTGCGGTTCCGGTCAGTGCGCATATCCCAGTGATCTAGAATGCGCCGCAATGGCCTCCACCAGCGCGCCTAGTTCCGGTCAGTGCGCATATCCCAGTGATCTAGAATTGTGGTGACGGACTTCACGCGGGCTGCGCGGTTCCGGTCAGTGCGCATATCCCAGTGATCTAGAATCCCCTTCGGAGACGAAGACGGCCGCGCCCAGTTCCGGTCAGTGCGCATATCCCAGTGATCTAGAATTGGCCGCAAGGGCGGCCCGCAACACGAGCAGTTCCGGTCAGTGCGCATATCCCAGTGATCTAGAATACAGGTGCGATCTAGCATTCATGCGGGTTTGTTCCGGTCAGTGCGCATATCCCAGTGATCTAGAATGAAGTTAATCTGCTGCTGAAGGCGGCGTGTGTTCCGGTCAGTGCGCATATCCCAGTGATCTAGAATCGAAACCGTAGTCGCAGGCCAGCGCTCCGAGTTCCGGTCAGTGCGCATATCCCAGTGATCTAGAATCCAGCCCGCCTACAACGGCAGCATGGCGCTGTTCCGGTCAGTGCGCATATCCCAGTGATCTAGAATAACGGCGCGCTGCCACTCGCGCGTCATCTCGTTCCGGTCAGTGCGCATATCCCAGTGATCTAGAATCCAGCTCGCGGTGCTGGCGCATTTCGTCGTGTTCCGGTCAGTGCGCATATCCCAGTGATCTAGAATTTCCGCGCCGGATTCGCCCAGCGCTATCTGTTCCGGTCAGTGCGCATATCCCAGTGATCTAGAATTCAAGCACATGCGTCTCGACCCCGCGCACTGTTCCGGTCAGTGCGCATATCCCAGTGATCTAGAATCCAGACGAACAGCGTTGCCTTCCTCACGGAGTTCCGGTCAGTGCGCATATCCCAGTGATCTAGAATGGAATGGCTCACCACCGGTCAGGACGATCAGTTCCGGTCAGTGCGCATATCCCAGTGATCTAGAATGATCTCTTCGACATCAACATCAGCACGGGAGTTCCGGTCAGTGCGCATATCCCAGTGATCTAGAATCAAGCCGTTCCGCAAGCGCTGCATGTCCTGGTTCCGGTCAGTGCGCATATCCCAGTGATCTAGAATCCATGCGCAGCGCGAGCACGTCGGGCAGCTGTTCCGGTCAGTGCGCATATCCCAGTGATCTAGAATACCGACAGCCGTCGCTCAGCGGACTCGCGGGTTCCGGTCAGTGCGCATATCCCAGTGATCTAGAATGCTGGGCTGGCACGAGAGCCGCGCCGTCCAGTTCCGGTCAGTGCGCATATCCCAGTGATCTAGAATCCCGGTTACGCGGCCCAGTGCGCGCACATTGTTCCGGTCAGTGCGCATATCCCAGTGATCTAGAATCTGATCGCGCTAACCACTTGATTCTTCAAGGGGTTTTGCGCTTCTGGAAGCCAGGAAACAGGCTGCATGCTCAGAAAAGGTCGAACTGGTCAGGTGCTTTTTGGCCAGGCTGACGACGCTGACCATGGAAGGTGATGGCGCGCTCGTACTGCTTGTCGGTGAATTGGAAGATATGGACTTTCCCCCCTGATGGCAAGGCCAGTTCCACGTTGCGGCACAGGGTGTCCACCTGGGTCTGGCTGGTGCAAAAGCGCATGTAGACGCTGAACTGGCTCATCTCGAAGCCCAGATCCAGCAGCGTGTTACGAAAGCCCGTGGCCGCGCGCCGTTCGGCCTTTTCCACCACGGGCAGGTCGAACATCACCACCATCCACATGAGCCTGTATCCGGAAAGCATTGAAGTTGATCAATCCGGCTCAAGGCTGCCCGCCAGCGCCAAGGGCAAGCCCGGCAAGGGTAGATCGAGCTTGGTGCGCTCGCCCAGATACACCTGCGCAAGCGACACCGCAAGCTTTTGCATGCACACCATCACGGGCGTCACACCAACACTGGTTTGCATGTCGTCATGCAGCACCCGCACAAGTGCACGTTTAGTCTCCGGAGTGACATGTAATTCTCCCTGCCCCAGCAGTTGCCAGACTTTCAAATCCACCACTGGCCGAAATGGCTCCATCAAGTCGTCAACGAGACGCATGGCGTTGGCATCATTGCTGTGGTGCAAGCCAATGCTGGGATGCAAGCCCGCGGACACTACGGCCCGCGCCGTGGCGGAACGAAGCACCGTGTAGCCATAGTTGAGCAGCGCATTCACTCCATCCCCATCCTGATCACGGCGGAAAGCACTGCCAAACAGCAGCCCCCAATAACGGCGTGCACCCTGTCCCTCGATATTGTCCGGATCGCCGCTCTTCACCTTGTTCACCAAGGCCAGCAGCGGTGCGGTGGGTGCAGCCGCAGCCTCCAATGCTGCGGCTTGCTGCTCCAGCTTGGACTTGACCACCGAGGCCCACAAACGTTTGTGCACCGGCAAACTGGCTGCGATCTGCGCTTCGATGCGCTTGGCCTGCACGTGGTGTCCATCGATGGAGAGCAGCATGCCGACTGCGTTGTGATTGGGGCCGCACAGCACGAAAGGGGCGCCACGTTCCGCCAGGGCTACGAGCAGGTTGTTGGTATAGGACAGCCCATGGGCATTGGCGATAACGGCGGCGATGTCGTCCAGCGGCACCTGGCCCAGTTCCTTGCGCTCGCCCTCGGTATCTCGTACGACCAGGAAGCCGCGATTGACGAAAAGATGCCGCCGGTCGTCCGCGATTTCGACAATGCGGCCGATCATGGAGATCAGCCTTTGAAACCGAGGTCGCGCACCTCGCCAATGGGAGAGATGGTGACGAAGCGCGCCTTGGTTTTTTGCAGGGAACCCGCGTACTTCGACGTGTAGGCAAAGGCATCCTGCTTGTCGCTGTTGCGGGCATCCACGTTGGCTTCATGGATAGGAGCCATGAAAATCTGCCCGTTGCTGCCACTGATCTTGACGATCCTCATCGTGCGCTCGATTCCATCGATCTCCAATCGCACACTATCGCCAATCACCAACCGCATCACCAGTTCGCGGCCGTTCTGTCCCACGCGGGGATGCCGCAATTGCCCCAATCCGCTTGTGCGAACGATGCCATAGGCCCGGAAGGTCGAAATCACCTCGCCCTCCCATTTGCCCTTGTCGTTCCTCGTGATCTCGATGCAGTAGTTGCTGCCCCCCACGTATCCCTTATAGGGCAACGGTTGCCCGTCCGGCCCTGCTCCGTGCCGCTGGGGCTGCGTGGCCTCATGGATACGTATCAGGTTGGTGATCTCGCGCCCCGGGCTGCCATCCGCCTTGCGCCGTTGCTTGATGGAGCCATCCTTGCCGATGCCATAGGACGTTTCTTCCATCATCGCGCCCTCGAACCCATGGTCGGGCCGGTGGCTCACCCAGATATGACGCACCGCCCGCTCGACATGGGCGCGATAAGTCGGCCACGGTCGCGGCATGTCGTCCACCAGCCGCGTGAGGCCATCCTCTCGGGCCTGGGCACTGGCGTTGGCAAAGCGCTGCATCAGCCCCTGGTCGGTCACACCAATCACGCAGGCATCCACGGCATGGTGCCGATGGTCGTTGCGGTTCTTCTCGCCATCCGGGCCCAGCACGCCGTTCAGGCCGAACTTCCCGCGCAGCCGCGCCGTCATCTGGCCTGGAATCACGCGCGTGCCGCTGCCGGGGCAGACCAGCCGCAGGTATTCGGCCGCCACGCGCGAGAGGTAGCGCGTGTCATTGAGCGCACGAGCCAGAAAGTCCTTGTCATCGCCCAGCCAGCGCTCGTAGCCATCGGGTGCGAAACGGTAGCGCTTGCGCAATGGCATGCGCTCAGCGCGCTGCAGGATGCCCTCGTAGCTCCAGCCCTGCGCCTCGAAATCGTCTCGCGCCGTCCAGGGCGTGCGGTTGCGCTTGATGCGATTGGCCTGGCGCATGGCGACGGTGCGGTTGTTCAGGCTGTCATCCAGCGTCTTCGAGAAGGGCAGGATGTGCTCGACCTCCACCTCGTCACTCAACAGCATGCGCGCGCTGATCTGCACGCCGCTGTAGGGGCAGCGCCGTTCCGCGACATCGAAGCTCAACTCCTCCCAGCAAATCCACTTCTGAATATCAGCCCCGCGTACCTGCTCTTCGCCGATGCCCAGCACTTCCGCGATGGATTTGCGTATGCGCGCATTGCGCCGCTGGTTCTCGGCTTGCTTACGCTGCGCCTCCACCTTTTGCTCGCGGGATTGCTTGAGGTCGCGCGCCAGCTCGATCACCACCTCGGTGGGGCGGCCATAACGGCGAATCAGCGCATTGACCACCGTGCGCACCTGGTTCAGTCCGATGTGCACCGTGGGGTTGGCGATCTTGCCGTAGCGTCTTTCATCCGGATCTTCCGGCTTGCCGCTGCCGAAGGCGACGTGCCGCTGCAGCGGCTTGCCGTAGTAGGGCAATTGCTTGAACACGGGGCGGATTTCGCCCGTGTCCGGATGCACCCAATCCTCCACCTCGCCCGCGTCGTATTCAAAGCCCAATTGGCTGTGGTGGTCGAACCCGGCCGCCTGCACGGCCTTGTCGTAGGTGACAACGCCGGCGCGCAGCGCGGGCACGATGCGCGCGAGCGCCTTGCGGCTCAAGCTGCCGTAGCCCTCGGGCAGGCTCGCATCGGCAATCGCCTGCGCGCGGGCCTCATCCACGCCGGTGTGTGCCTGCAGCCAGGCGATCAGCGCGCCCTCACCCTCCTCGGTGACCAATTGCCAGACGATCTCGTCCTGCAACGCTTCGCCAAACCCGCCCCATGCCGCACCGAACAGTTCCTTGCGCGCCAGCGCCGCACTCGTCGCGTTGCCTTTGAGTTCCGTCCGTTTGGCGTCTTCCAAATTGAACTGCACGCTGCCGGAGAGCTTGAGCAGCTTGCGGATCTGCTCGAACGTCAGCCTGGCCTTGGATTCCAGTGCGTTCGCCACGGCGTCGCGCTGCGCCAGCGTAAGCGCCACCTCACGCAGGTCCTCGCCCAGCAGGCGCAGGTGGTTCACTTCCTGGTAGATGCGAAAGCGCTGCGTGCTCGGCAGAGCGAGCGGAGCGCGCTCTTCCTCGGGCAGCAGCGTGCAGCGGCCGGGCTTGACGGGACGCAGGCGCCGCTGGTGCAACAGCGTGTCCTTCAGGTCGGCGCGGGCGACTTCGTGGAATAGCGCGGGATTGAACGCGGCCTGCGCAGCCCAGAGTGCATCGAACTCCTGCTCGATCATCGCGCGGTCGATGTAGAGGTCATAACTCTTGTCGATGCGCTTCTTGCCTTCGTCATTGGTGAAGGGCGTCTCGCGATAACGTGCCCGCACGCCCAGCCCTTGCTGCAAGCGGCTCCACAGATGGTCCCCCACCGTGCGGTGGCCGCCGGCCTCCATCTGTTGGCGCAGGTGGCTGATGGCCTTCTTCAGTGCTCCGCTGTCGTTGTCCTTCTTGTCCGTCTTGCGGTTGCTCTTGAACCCGCGCCGCTGATTGATGTGAAACAGCGCACGTGCAAATTCGCCAGGGGTGAGCGCCTCACGCAGGCCCTTGGCGCGCAGTGCATAGGGGTCGAGCCGCTCCAGCGCCTTGCGCTCATCCATGTCGCTCGGGAAAAAGCCATGCTTCACGAGCTTGTCCTGCATGCGCGCCTTGCGCTTGAGCAACCGGTCGCGGCGGCGGCGCATGGCGCGGGCGGCGCGGCGGGTCACGGCAAGCGAAGCGCCATCCTTGGGATTGCGGCCGTCGCTGAAGATGCGCACACCCGCCTTGATGATGGCAATCGGTTCAAGCGCTGCAGGCTCCAGACGGAGAACTGCCCACCCCAGCGAAGTAGACCCCAGATCAAGCGCCAGACGATAGATAGCAGGCATGCAGCAACTCCCTCCAAAGTATTTGCTATTTGTAACCCATCCGGATACACTTGCCTCCACATATTTCACTGGGATATGCGCTCTGTCCGCTAACAAGCTGAAAGATGCACCAAATGGAAAGCCCCGCATGCGGGGCTTTCGTCTTTTAAGCATTTTTCGCCTCTCGCGCTTGTCCAGCAAGCGCAGGCAGCTATGCTTTATATAGTATTCAGAGGTTCGGCGCCAGCCGCCGCCGCAGTTCCTCCACCTCCATGCCACGCCGCACGGCCATGTCCTCCACTTGGTCCTCGCCGATCTGGCCCACGTTGAAGTACGTGGCGTCGGGGTGGCCCAGGTAGAAGCCGCTGACGCTGGACGCCGGGAACATCGCCATGCTCTCGGTGAGCTGCATGCCGATCTCGCCCGCAGCCAGTACCTTGAACAGGTCGATCTTGGCCGTGTGGTCGGGGCAGGCGGGGTAGCCAGGCGCGGGGCGCACGCCCCGGTACTTTTCCTTGATGAGGTCTTCGTTGCTCAGGTCTTCATCGGCCGCGTAGCCCCACAGGTCCTTGCGCACGCGCTCGTGCAGGCATTCGGCGAAGGCTTCGGCCAGGCGGTCAGCCAGGCCCTTGAACATGATGTTGCTGTAGTCGTCGAGCGCGCCCTGGAATTCCTTTTCCTTCTTCTCGGCGCCGATGCCGGCCGTCACGGCGAAGAGGCCGGCGTAGTCGGGCGTGCCTGCGGGCGCGACGAAGTCGGCCAGGCAGCGACTGGGGCGCAGCCGGCCTTCGGCGTCCACCTGCTTCTCGGTCTGCTGGCGCAGGCCGTACCAGGTCATCAGTTCGGTGGTGCGCGACTCGTCGGCGTAGAAGACGATGTCGTCGCCCACGCGGTTGGCGGGGTACAGGGCCATGACACCGTTGGCCGTGAGCCAGCGGCCTTCGATGATTTTCTTGAGCATGGCCTGGCCGTCGGCGAGCACCTTGCGCGCTTCCTCGCCGACGATTTCGTCGTCGAGGATCGCGGGGTACGGCCCGGCCAGGTCCCAGGTCTGGAAGAACGGGCCCCAGTCGATGTAGCGGGCCAGCTCCGCCAAGTCGAAATTCCTGAACACGCGCCGGCCCAGCGCGCGTGGCACCACCGGCGCGTAGTCCAGCCGCGTGGCGTTCTCGCGCGCCTTGGCGATGGGCCACAGCGGCACCTTCTTGCGCTTGGCGTGCAGTTCGCGCACGTGGTCGTAGTCGGCCTGCACCTCGGCCAGGTAGCCGTCCTTGTTCTCGCCGAGCAGGCTCTGCGCCACGCTCACGCTGCGCGAGGCATCGGGCACGTAGACCACGGGGCCTTCGTACTTGGGTGCGATCTTCACGGCGGTGTGCACGCGCGAGCAGGTGGCGCCGCCGATCAAGAGGGGGATCTTCTTGATGCGGAAGTACTCGTCCTTGTCCATCTCGCCGGCCACGTACTGCATCTCCTCGAGGCTCGGCGTGATGAGGCCCGACAGGCCGATGATGTCCGCCCCCTCGGCCTTGGCGCGCGCCAATATCTCGTGGCAGGGCACCATCACGCCCATGTTGATGACCTCGAAGTTGTTGCACTGCAGAACCACGGTGACGATGTTCTTGCCGATGTCGTGCACGTCGCCCTTGACGGTGGCGATGACGATCTTGCCCTTGCTCGACACGTCCAGGCCCGCGGCTTCCTGCTGGCGCTTCTCTTCCTCGATGTAGGGGATCAGGTGGGCCACGGCCTGCTTCATCACGCGCGCGCTCTTGACCACCTGGGGCAGGAACATCTTGCCCGCGCCGAACAGGTCGCCGACGATGTTCATGCCGTCCATCAGCGGGCCCTCGATCACGTGCAGCGGGCGGCCGCCGCCCTTGACGACGATGGCCTGGTACGCCTCCTCGGTGTCCTCGACGATGAAGTCGGTGATGCCGTGCACCAGCGCGTGCGACAGCCGCTCGCCCACGCTCTTGGGGTGCTCGGGCGTGCCGCGCCATTCGAATTTCTTGCTGTCGTCCTTGGCGGCGCCCTTGGCGGCCTCGGCGATCTCCAGCAGGCGCTCGGCCGCGTCGGGTCGGCGGTTGAGCACCACGTCTTCCACGCGCTCGCGCAGCTCGGGGTCGAGGTCGTCGTAGACGCCGACCATGCCCGCATTGACGATGCCCATGTCCATGCCCGCTGAAATAGCGTGGTAGAGGAACACGGTGTGGATGGCCTCGCGCACCGGGTCGTTGCCGCGGAAGCTGAAAGACACGTTGGACACGCCGCCGCTCACCTTGGCGCCGGGCAGGTTCTGCTTGATCCAGCGCGTGGCCTCGATGAACTCCACGGCGTAGTTGTTGTGTTCCTCGATGCCGGTGGCGACGGCGAAGATGTTGGGGTCGAAGATGATGTCCTCGGGCGCAAAGCCCACCTCATCAACCAGCACGCGGTAGGCGCGCTCGCAGATCTCGATCTTGCGCGCGTAGGTGTCGGCCTGGCCCTGCTCGTCGAAGGCCATGACGACGGCAGCGGCGCCGTAGCGCTTGACCAGGCGGGCCTCGTGCTTGAACTTCTCGATGCCCTCCTTCATGCTGATCGAGTTGACGATGCCCTTGCCCTGGATGCAGCGCAGCCCGGCCTCGATCACCTCCCACTTGGACGAGTCCACCATCACCGGCACCTTGGCGATGTCGGGCTCCGACGCGATGAGGTTCAGGAAGCGCACCATGGCGGCCTTGCTGTCGAGCATGGCCTCGTCCATGTTCACGTCGATGACCTGGGCGCCGTTCTCCACCTGCTGGCGCGCCACCGACAGCGCTTCCTCGTACTGCTCGTTGAGAATCATGCGCGCGAAGGCCTTGGAGCCGGTGACGTTGGTGCGCTCGCCCACGTTGACGAACAGCGTGCCCTCGCCGATGAAGACGGGCTCCAGGCCGGAGAGTTTCATGGGGGGGACGAGGGCAGCGGACATCGGACTCACCTGTGCAAATGGTTCGGGGGGACAGGTGAGCGTCGTTGCGAACGGGGGACGGCCCCAAGCCTGACGGGCCGGTGGACGGCCCGCTGCAACGCTCCTTGGGGGAAAGGGCGATTTTACCGGCTGATCTTGTTACATTGCGCGACAGGATCAGGCGCAGGGCCTTTTCCCCGACACCGACAAGAAGAGGACAACGATGTTTCGATGGACACGATATGCGGGCGCGGCCATGGCGCTCGCGCTGGCGGCGGGCTGCGGCGGTGGCGACGACGATGACGGCTACGTGCTGCCGCCCACGCCCAAGGTCACCGGCGCCGAGGGCTTCTGGGCCGGCAAGGCCTCCACCGGCTACGACGTGGCCCTGGCCATCCTCGACAACGGCGACACCTGGGGCGTGTATGCCCGCGATGGCGTGATCCACGGCGCGGTGCACGGCACCACCATCTCGGCCGACGGGCGCCTGCGCGGCTCCGGCGCGCAGTTCGACCTCGCCGGCAACACCGTGGCCTCGCGCGCCTACGAGGGCACCTACGCCACACAGAAGGACATCCAGATCGGGTTCGGCTTCGATGCGTTCTCGGGCACCTACAGCGCCGCCTACGAGCAGCCCGCGTCCCTCGCCCAGCTGGCGGGCACCTACCGGGGCATGGGCGTGAGCACCGGCGCGGCGAACATGCCGGTGACGCTGTCGATCTCCGCGAACGGCGCCGTGGCCACCGAGCCCATGCAGGGATGCACGGCCCAGGGCTCGGCAGCGCCGCGCCCGGGCGGCAAGAACATCTTCGACCTGCGCATCGCATTCGCGGGCGACGCCTGCGCGCTGGGCCACGGGGCCATCGCCACGGGCGTGGCGTACTACGACAGCGGACGCCTGATGGCCGTGGGCCTGCTGCCCTCGCAGATCCAGGGCTTCGCCTTCCTGGGCGGCAAGTAACGCTACCGCACCGGCAGGAACTGCATGAACGTGCCGCCCGCCAGCCCCTGCACATAGCCGATGACGGCGCGGCGGTACTTCTCCGTGGTGACCTGCGCCAGCAGGTCCACGCGCGCGATGATCTTGCCGAACTCGCGCTCGTAACTCAGGTTGCGCTCGGCGGCGCTGATCTCGTCGGCCAGCAGCAGCGGCGCGCCCGTGGCGGCACGGCGCTGCGCGAGCATCCACACGGCGACCTCCAGGTTGCGCGCGGCGTTGTAGAGGTGCTGCGCGTCCTGGCCGTCGACCAGGTAGAACTCGGTCTTGCCGCCATGGGCGGTGATGAGCATGTCGGCCACGGCGTAGATGAAGCCCGCCACGCGGTCGCCCGTGAAGTCGGGCGAGAGGGCCAGGGCCAGCGCGTCGATGTCGCGGCGCTGCTGCAGCGCGGGCCAGCCGCTGCGCTGGGCGATGGCGGCGCGCAGCTGCGCCACGGCCTGGTCGCGGCTGGCGGCGCCGCCCTTGCGCCACTCGGCCGGGTTGCGGCGGTAGAGCTTGTCGGCCAGGCGGTGGAGGCTTTCCAGGTTCTCGCGCATGGCCACGGTCGCCACGCGGTTCATGTCGGACTGCCCCCATTCCTGCATGCTGGCGTCCGCGCCCTTGACCTCGCCTTTGTGCGTGGGCGCGGGCGTGCCGCAGGCGGCCAGCAGCAGGGCGGCGGCGGTGGCGAGGGTGAGGCGGCGGGCGTGCATCTGGGCCGCATTATGGCCAAATCGGCCTGCAGCCCTTGTCCATCAAGCGCGACCAGCTATCATTTTTTCACATTCTTCCTGCTCCAGCGCGCGCAGGCGGCGGTACAGCGTACGGGGGCTGACGCCCAGCGCCCGCGCCTGCTCGCGGCGCGTGGCCGCGTGGGTGGGGGCGCCGGGCTGCAGCGCGGCGCGCAGGGCCGCGTTCTCGATGCCGCGCAGCGTGGCCCGCATGGCGGGGGCGGCGGGCGCGGGGGCGGGACTGTCGAACCCGAGGGCGCGCTCGACGGTCTGCGCGGTGACCACGGGGCCGTCGGTCAGCAGCGCGGCGCGCTCCAGCACGTTGCGCAGTTCGCGCACGTTGCCGGGGAAGGGGTGCTGGGCCAGGCGCCGCTGGGCCGCGGGCGCCAGCGCCAGGCGCCGGCCGGGAGCGACGCGCTCCAGCAGCGACGCCGCCAGCAGGGGAATGTCCTGCACGCGCTCGCGCAGCGCGGGCAGCCGGATGGGGAAGGTGCTCAGGCGGTAGTACAGGTCTTCGCGGAAGCGCCCCTCGGCCACCAGCGCGCGCAGGTCGCGGTGGGTGGCGGCGACGAGGCGGATGTCCGCGCGGCGCAGCTCGGTCTGGCCCACGCGGCGGTAGGTGCCGCTTTCCAGCAGGCGCAGCAGCTTGACCTGCATGGTGAGAGGAATATCGCCCACCTCGTCGAGGAACAGCGTGCCGCCGTGCGCGGCTTCGACCAGCCCGGCGCGGGCGGCGTGCGCACCGGTGAAGGCGCCGCGCTCGTGGCCGAACAGCTCGCTCTCGAACAGCGTCTCGGGCAGGCTGGCGCAGTCCACCACCACCAGGGGGCGCGCGGCGCGGGCGCTGGCCTCGTGCACGGCGCGGGCGGCCAGCTCCTTGCCGGTGCCCGATTCGCCCAGCAGCAGCACGCTGGCCTGCGAGGGGCCAACGCGCGCGATCAGCTCCAGCAGCGCCTGGAAGGGCGCGCTGCGGCCGATCATGCCCGGCGCACCGGAGCGGCCCTGGGCGATGCGCAGCGGCTCCATCTTCTCCACGAAGTAGCGCGGCTCGCCGTCCGCGCCGCGCAGGGGGACCAGCTCGATCTGCACGTATTCCTCGCCGCCCGGCGTGTGGTGCAGGTGCAGCACGCGCTCGCGCTGGCCGCTGTGCAGCGAGCGCGCGAGCGGGCAGGCCTCGCCCGCCTGGTCGCAGGGCACGGCCGAGTGGTGCGACACCGCGTGGCAGGTGCGTCCCACCACGGGCGCTCCCTGGGCGAACTGGCCGCGGTAGGCGGCGTTGGCGGCCACGATGCGGTAGGCGCGGTCGAACAGGATGTGGGGCTCGGGCTGGGCCTCCAGCCAGGAGGCCAGCAGGGACGGCAGCGCCGCCGGGGGCGCGTCGTCGGGCAGGGAAGGGGCGGTGGTCACGGGCGCTGCGGCGGGAGTGGAAGTGCCATAGGGTGACGCCAGTGGCAGCGATGGCACTTGACTGGCATCAAACCTCGTGCGCGCCGCAAGCGTAAGCGCCTGTCGGCATTGGTTTTTTTCTGCCGCTCCGGCACGGCGGGCGCTGGCACGGGTCTTGATGTGCAACAGGGCCTATCCCCGCCTTGCATTGGAGTTCCGCCATGTCCGCACCCGCCCTGCCGCCCGACGCCCAACGGCGCACCCTGATCCACGCCACCGCCGCAGCGGGCGGCGCCGCCGCCGTGGCGGCGGCCGTGCCCTTCGTCTCCAGCCTGGCGCCCAGCGAGCGGGCGCGCTCCATGGGCGCGGCGGTGGAGGTGGACATCGCCGCCCTGCAGCCCGGCGAGATGCTGACGGTAGAGTGGCGCGGCAAGCCGGTCTGGGTGGTGCGGCGCACGCCCGCCATGCTGCAGTCGCTGCAGGGGCACGACGGCGAGTTGGCCGACCCCGCCTCCGCCAAGGACCAGCAGCCGCCCTATGCGCGCAACGCGCACCGCTCCACCCGGCCGGAGGTGTTCGTGGCCGTCGGCATCTGCACGCACCTGGGCTGCTCGCCCACGCAGGTGCCCGAGGGCGCGCCCCAGGCGACCCTGCTGGGCGCGGGCTGGCCCGGCGGGTTCTTCTGCCCCTGCCACGGCTCCACCTTCGACAACGCCGGCCGCGTGTACCGCAACAAGCCCGCGCCCACCAACCTGGAAGTGCCGCCGCACCGCTTCCTGAGCGCCACGCGCCTGCTCATCGGCGAGGACGGCGACGCCGCCTGAGCCACGCCCCACCACAACAACAACGATCCGCCATGCCCACGCCCCAGACCTCCACGCCCGCCGCACACGACGGCTACATCGACCTGTACGAGGCCAAGAAGAAGATCTACCCCCGCGCCATCGGCGGCCTGTTCACGCGCTGGCGCTGGGCGCTGGTGTGGCTCACGCAAATCGTGTTCTACGGCCTGCCGTGGTTCCAGTGGGGCGGGCGGCAGATGGTGCTGTTCGACCTGGGCGCGCGGCGCTTCTACCTGTTCGGGCTGGTGCTCTACCCGCAGGACTTCATCTATCTCACGGGCCTGCTCATCATCTCGGCGCTGTCGCTGTTCCTGTTCACCGCCGTGGCCGGGCGCCTGTGGTGCGGCTTCGCCTGCCCGCAGACGGTCTACACCGAGATCTTCCTGTGGATCGAGCGCCGCATCGAGGGCGACCGCAGCGCCCGCATGCGGCTGGACCGCAGCCCCTGGAGCCTGGACAAGCTCTGGCGCAAGGCGCTCAAGCAGGCGGCGTGGATCGCCGTGGCGCTGTGGACCGGCTTCACCTTCGTGGGCTACTTCGTGCCCATCCGCCAGCTCGCGCCGCAGCTGCTGGCCCTGCAGGGCACGTGGCAGATCTTCTGGGTGGGCTTCTACGGCTTCGCCACCTATGGTTTCGCGGGCCACATGCGCGAGCAGGTGTGCAAGTACATGTGCCCCTACGCGCGCTTCCAGAGCGCGATGTTCGACAAGGACACGCTCATCGTCACCTACGACACCCCCCGCGGCGAGCCGCGCGGCGCGCGCGGCAAGAAGGCGCCGGCGCAGGGCCTGGGCGACTGCATCGACTGCGGGCTGTGCGTGCAGGTCTGCCCCACGGGCATCGACATCCGCGGCGGGCTGCAGTACGAGTGCATCGGCTGCGGCATGTGCGTGGATGCGTGCAACTCGGTCATGGACAAGGTGCATCTCCCCCGCGGCCTGGTGCGCTACGCCACGCAGAACGGCATGCGCCAGGCCTGGAGCAGCGCACAGATGCTGCGCCGCGTGCTGCGCCCGCGCGTGCTGGTCTACAGCACGGTGCTGCTGGCGCTGTGCATCGCCATGCTGGCCAGCCTGGCCACGCGCACCCCGCTCAAGGTGGACGTGGTGCGCGACCGCGCGGCCCTGGCGCGGCTGGTGGAGGGCGGGCAGATCGAGAACATCTACCGCCTGCAGGTGATGAACGCCACCGAGGGACCCCGGCGCTACCGCATCGAGGCGCAGGGGTTGCCGCAGGTGCGGGTGGCCTCGGAGCCCGAGGTGGATGTGGGCCCCGCCGAGTCGCGCTGGGTGCCGGTGCGGCTGCGCGCGCCCTACGGCGCGGCGCCGGCAGGGTCGCACGCCGTGCGCTTCGAGGTGCGGGAGGTGGACGGCACGGCGCAGGTGTCGGAAAAGTCCGTGTTCCTCGTGCCCCGCTGATCAAGCATCGAATGCGGCCCCAGCGCTTGACAGACAAGCGCTGGCAGCTATGGAAACAGGAGCCTACGAGGCCGCGGCCACCGCCTGGGCCGAGGCCGGCAGACCGAAGACGCGGTCGAACGACCAGTTGAACACGTAGGTGTAGACCAGGAAGAACAGCAGCAGCCCGGCCTCCATCAGCGTGGCCTCCCACAGGCCCACGCCGAACCACCACGCCATCAGCGGGATCAGCACCAGCGCCAGCCCGCCCTCGAAGCCCACCGCGTGCACCACCCGGCGCAGCACGGAGCGGCCCTTGACACGCTGGCGCGCCTCCCACTTCTCGAACAGCGTGTTGAAGCTCACGTTCCAGACGATGGCGATGACGGACGCGGCCACCGCCATCGCGCCGGAAGCGCCCGCGCCCTGGCCGATGGCCATGAACAGCAGGCTGGAGACGGCGATGGCGATCAGCTCGTACAGCGCCACGAAAACCACCCGGCGCTTGGCGCCCTGCAGGCCGGTGGCCTGTGTTGTTGTTGCATTCATGCCGCGCAGTGTATGCGTTGAAAATTGAAGAAAAAAGTCATCTTCTTTCAGATTATTTGATAGATTGCGCCATGGCCTTCACCTCCGACAGCGCGCAGGTCTTCCTGGCCGTGCTCGACCACGGCTCCTTCTCCGCGGCCGCGCGGGCGCTCTCGCGCGTGCCCTCGGCCGTCAGCATGGCCATGGCCCACCTGGAGGCCGAGCTGGACCTGCCCCTGTTCGACCGCGCCGGCCGCGAACCCCGCCCCACCCCGGCGGCGCGCGCGCTGGAGCCCCAGGCGCGGCTGCTGGCAGCGCAGCTGCAGCAGCTCAACGCGCAGGCGCTGGCGCTGCACCAGGGGCTGGAGGAGCGGCTGACGCTGGCCATCGCCCCCGAGCTGCTCGCCGCCCCCTGGCACGGCCCGCTGGCCACGCTGGCGCAGGAGCACCCGCTGCTGCAGGTGGAGGTGCTGGCCGCGCCGCAGGCCGACGCGCTGGCCATGCTGCACGCCGGGCGCGCGCAGCTCGCGCTGGTGTTCGAGCGGCCCAGCATGGACGGGCGCGAGGGCTTCCAGGAAGTGGGCAGCGAAACGCTGGTAGCCGTCATGTCCCCACGCCACCCGCTGCTGGCCGCCGGCACGCCGCTGCGCGAGGAGCACCTGACCGGCACGCGCCAGATCGTGGTGGCCGGGCGCGACCTGGCGCAGACCGACCCGCGCTTCGTCTTCGCGCGCCACCACTGGCGCACCGACAACCACCTGGCCGCGCTGGGCCTGATCGAGGCCGGCCTGGGCTGGGGCTGGCAGCCGCGCGCGCTGGTGCAGCCGCGCATCGCCGCCGGCACGCTGGCCGAGCTGCCCCTGGCCAACCTGACCAACGGCGTGGAGCTGTGGGTGGACGTGGTCTGGTCCAAGGAGCGGCCGCTGGGCCTGGGCGCGCAGCGCTTCGTGGCGCTGATGGCGCCACACGCGAGCGGGCCACAATAGCCCCATGCCCTCCTCCCTCCTCTTCCCCTTCGACATCGCCGACCGCACGCTGGCGCAGCGCTGGCAGCCGTGGCAGCCCCCGCTGAACGGGCAGGGCCAGGACTTCCGCCTGAAGGCCCTCGACCCCGGCGCCAAGCCCTTCTCCGGCGGCGACAAGGCGCAGGACAAGGCCCGCGTGGAGGAGCTGGCGCTGGAGCTGGACGCACTGCAGAACCTGCTGTACGCCGACAAGCGCTTCAAGCTACTGGTGGTGCTGCAAGGCATGGATACGGCCGGCAAGGACGGCACGGTGCGCGGCGTGTTCGGCCGCATGAGCGCCCTGGGCGTGCACGCCGTGGGCTGGAAGGCGCCCACGGAGCTGGAGCGCGCGCACGACTACCTGTGGCGCATCCACCAGCAGGTGCCCGGCGCGGGCGAGCTGACGGTGTTCAACCGCAGCCACTACGAGGACGTGCTGGTGCCCGTGGTGGGCGGCTGGATCACGCCCGCGCAGCAGCGCCAGCGCTTCGCGCACATCAACGACTTCGAACGCATGCTGTCCGAGACCGGCACGGTGATCGTGAAGTTCATGCTGCACATCAGCAAGGACGAGCAGCGCCAGCGCCTGCAGGAGCGCCTGGACGACCCGGCCAAGCACTGGAAGTTCGACCAGGGCGACATCGCCGTGCGCAAGCAGTGGGACGACTACCAGCGCGCCTACGAGCAGCTGCTGCCCGCCACCCACACGCCCTGGGCGCCGTGGACCGTCGTGCCGGCCGACTCCAAGACCCACCGCAACCTGATGGTCGCCACGCTGCTGCGCGCCGTGCTGCAACGCCTGGACCTGCGCTACCCGCCGGGCGACCCGGCGCTGGACGGCATCCGCATCCAATAACAGCCAAAACCGGCTCCAGCGCTTATCCAGCAAGCGCTAGCAGCTCTTTTTTCAGGAGCAAACCGCCCGCATGGCGTCCGCCGAATCCATGCACGCCGTGCATGCCATCGAAACAGGGCGGCGTTGGACAGCGCTCGGGGGCAGGCATACAGTGGCCGGCTGACAGATTTCCCACAAGGACCCTCCCATGTCATCCACCACCCCGACCTCCCTGCCCACCCACGCCCTGCCCTCGTACCTGCAGGCCGACCACCTCGGCCCCTGGGGCATCTACCTGCAGCAGGTGGACCGCGTGACGCCCTACCTGGGCGGCCTGGCACGCTGGGTGGAAACGCTCAAGCGCCCCAAGCGCGCGCTGATCGTGGACGTGCCCATCGAGATGGACGACGGCACCATCGCCCACTTCGAGGGCTACCGCGTGCAGCACAACACCAGCCGCGGCCCGGGCAAGGGCGGCGTGCGCTTCCACCAGGACGTGACGCTGTCCGAGGTGATGGCCCTGTCGGCCTGGATGAGCATCAAGAACGCGGCGGTGAACGTGCCCTACGGCGGCGCAAAGGGCGGCATCCGCGTCGATCCGCGCAAGCTCTCCAAGGGCGAGCTGGAGCGCCTCACGCGCCGCTACACCAGCGAGATCGGCATCATCATCGGCCCCTCCAAGGACATTCCCGCGCCCGACGTGAACACCAACGGCCAGATCATGGCCTGGATGATGGACACCTATTCCATGAACGTGGGCAGCACCGCCACCGGCGTGGTCACCGGCAAGCCGGTGGACCTGGGCGGCTCGCTGGGCCGCGTGGAAGCCACGGGCCGCGGCGTGTTCACCGTGGGCGTGGAGGCGGCACGGCTCACGGGCCTGTCCATCGAGGGCGCGCGCGTGGCCGTGCAGGGCTTCGGCAACGTGGGCGGCACGGCGGGCAAGCTGTTCGCCGAGGCGGGCGCGAAGATCGTCGCGGTGCAGGACCACACCGGCACGGTGGCCAACGACAAGGGGCTGGACGTGCCTGCGCTGCTGGCGCATGTGAAGGAGCACGGCGGCGTGGGCGGCTTCGCGGGCGGCACCCGCATGGCGGACGCGGATTTTTGGGGCGTGGCGTGCGACATCCTGATCCCCGCCGCGCTGGAGGGCCAGATCACCCAGGACAACGCCGGCCGCATCCAGGCCAAGATGGTCATCGAGGGCGCCAACGGCCCCACCACGCCCGAGGCCGACGACATCCTCCACGACAAGGGCGTGCTCGTGGTGCCCGACGTGATCGCCAACGCCGGCGGCGTGACGGTGAGCTACTTCGAGTGGGTGCAGGACTTCTCCAGCTTCTTCTGGACCGAGGACGAGATCAACGCCCGCCTCGTGCGCATCATGCAGGAGGCCTTCGCGGGCGTGTGGCACGTGGCACAGGAGCACAAGGTGAGCTTGCGCACGGCCACCTTCATCGTGGCCTGCAAGCGCATCCTGCATGCGCGCGAGATGCGCGGCCTGTATCCCTGAAGCCTCAGCGTTGCGCGATCAGCTCGCGCATCTGCCGCGCGACGAGTTCCTGCCGCTCGCGGCCCATGCGTGACTTGATCGAGGCCACGCTCACGCCGCCGACGATGTTGCCCAGCGGGTCGCGCAGCGCCACGCCCACGCCCACCACGCCGGACACGGCGTGGTTGCCGATCACCGCGTAGCCGTCCGTGCGCGCCTGCGCCACCATGCCGCGCAGCGCGGCCATGGTGAGGTTGCGGTAGTAGGGCAGCCGCTCGCGGTTGGCGCGGATCAGCGCGTCCGCGTCGCGCGCAGGCATCTCCGCCAGCATCGCCAGGCCGCCCGCGCCCACGCCGATGGGCTGGCGGTGGCCCACGTTCACGGCCAGCGCCTGGATCATGTAGGTGCCGATGGCGCGGGCGATGCACAGGGTGTCGAAGCCGCTCTGCACCACGAGGAAGGTGGCATCGCCCGTGGCCTGCGCGATCTCTTCCAGCAGCGGGCCGTAGGTCTCCTGGATCGGCGCCTCGTTGCCCGCGGCCTTGGCGAGCTGCTGGCAGTACGGCCCCAGCGCGTAGCGCTTGCCCGTCTCGTGCTGCATCACCAGCCCCTCGCGCACCAGGCTGCCCAGCAGGCGGTGGACCGTGGGGCGCTCCAGGTCGCTGAGCGCGGCGAGGTCCGTCAGACGCACGCCCGAAGGGTGGTGCGCGGCGACGAGCTTGAGCAGCTCGATGCCCCGTTCCAGGGTTTGCGTGCCGTGTGCCATTTTTCCAATATCTGGAAATCCAAGAATCGCCGGGAGGCCAATTCTATGCTTTGCCGCAACGCATTCTTTTTCACGCGGCCTGCGATAAGTCCAGATATTGGAATTCCAGGCCATCGACTCCAAGGAAGTGGCATGGACGTTTTCATCGCGGGCATCGCGCAGACCCCGCTGGGCCGGCACCCGGACACATCGGTCAAGGAACTGGCGCGCCAGGCCGTCGGGGGCGCCCTGCGCGACGCGGGCGTGGACCTGGACGACATCGGCGCGGCCTGGTTCGCCAATGTGCGCCAGGGGCAGATGGAAGGGCAGAAC
Organism: Acidovorax sp. MR-S7; assembly: GCF_000400995.2. Lineage (GTDB taxonomy): Bacteria > Pseudomonadota > Gammaproteobacteria > Burkholderiales > Burkholderiaceae_C > MR-S7. The sequence continues at coordinate 116,205 of NZ_DF238893.1, forward strand.
TCCATCCGCGGCCAGTGCGCGCTGACCGCCATGGGCCTGGGCGGCATCCCGATCTTCAACGTGGAGAACGCCTGCGCCAGCAGCAGCTCGGCGCTGTACCAGGCCTATGCCGCCATCAAGGCCGGGCTGCACGACATCGTGGTCGTGGCAGGCGTGGAGAAGATGTACTACCCCGAGAAGCGCCAGGCCATGATGGAAGCCTTCTTCGGCGGCACCGACGTGCACGAGATGCAGAGCACCTGGGAGGGCCTGCAGCGCATCGGCGACGGCATTGGCCCGCAACAGGCGGCCGGCGGCGACTGGCGCCAGCAGAGCTTCTTCATGGACGTGTACGCGGCCCTCGCGCGCATGCACATGAAGCTGTACGGCACGACGCAGGAGCACTACGCCCACGCCGCTGCGAAGAACCACGGCCATTCGGCGCTGAACCCGCTCGCGCAGTACCGCACGCCCATGAGCGTGCAGGAGGTGCTGGACACGCCGCTGATCGCCTGGCCGCTGACCCGCGCCATGTGCGCGCCCATCTCCGACGGCGCCGCCGCGGCCGTGGTCTGCAGCGAGAAGGCGCTGGATCGCATCGGCCGCGCCCGCGCGGTGCGCATCCGCGGCATGGGCGTGTCCAGCACCGTGAACCGCGCGCCCGAAGCGCTGGAATCGCATTGCGTGGCGCTCGCGGCCGCACGCGCCTATGGCGCCGCGGGCATCGCGGCCGGGGACATCGACGTGGTCGAGGTGCACGACGCATCGAGCTTCGCCGAGGTGCTGCAGATCGAGAACCTGGGCCTGTGCGCGCGCGGCGAGGGCGGCCCCTATACGGCCAGCGGCGCCACCACGCTCGGCGGCGAATGCCCCGTGAACGTCTCCGGCGGGCTGGTCTCCAAGGGCCACCCCATCGCGGCCACCGGGATCATCCAGCTGCACGAGCTGGTCACGCAGCTGCGCGGCGAGGCCGGGCCGCGCCAGGTGCAGGGCGCGCGCATCGCCGTGGCCGAGAACGGCGGCGGCTTCCTGCGCGTGGAAGACGCCGCCGCCGTCGTCACCGTCCTCGACCGCATCCAGCCATGACACCCATCGATTTCTTCTGGGCCGCCGTGCGCAGCCGCCCCGGCGCCGATGCCGCCATCGAGGTGGCGGCGGACGGGCGCGTCCTGCACCGCGTGGACTACGCCGCGCTGGCACAGCAGGTGCATGCCGCCGCCGCCCTCTTCCAGCGGCTCTCGGGCCAGCGCCGGCCCCGCGTGGTGCTGGCCAGCCGCAACAGCACCGCGATGCTGGTGAGCATCCTGGCGACCTACCACTGCCGGGGCGTGCTGATCCCGCTGACGCCCAAGAACCCCGAGGCCGAGCTGCGCCAGCAGATCGCGGTGGCGCAGCCCGACCTGGTGGTGCTCGACGACTCCGCCGCCGCGCTGGCCGCCGGGCAGGCCGTGCCCATCGTCACCCTCGGCCACGCGGCCAGCGGCGCGCCGCGCTTCGACCCGCCGCTGGCCCTGGACGAGGCCCCCGCCATCGAGGAAGCCGTGGGCGAGGACACCCTCGCCATGAAGTTCACCGGCGGCTCCTCCGGCCGCCCTAAGGCCGTGCTGCAGTCGGTGCGCTGCCTGAACACCATGGTCGCGTCGCTGATGCAGGTCTACGGCCTGACGGAGGCCGACCGCTTCCTGATCAGCCCGCCCATGACGCACGGCGCCGGCACCTTCGTCGTGCCCGTGCTGGCGGCGGGCGGCTGCCTCCTCATCATGGACGGGGCCAAGGCGGACGCGCTGCTGGACGCCCTGGCCGCGCACGAGGCCACCTGCGCCTGGGTGCCGCCCACGCTGCTCTACCAGCTGCTGGACCAGCAGGCGCAGCAGCCCCGCGCCCTGCCCCGCCTGCGCAACCTGCTCTACGGCGGCGCCGGCGCCGCGCTGGAGCGCCTCCACCAGGCGCGCGCCCTGCTGGGCCCCGTGGTGGGCGTGACCTACGGCCTGACCGAGGCGCCCGTCATCATCGCCGGCATGCCCGGCCAGGCCAGCGCCGTGGACGCCAACCTGGGCAGCGCGGGCTGCGCCGGCCCGCTCACGCGCCTGGCCGTCATGGGCCAGGGCGGCCAGCTCTGCGCCCCGCGCGAGATGGGCGAGATCGTCGCCCGGGGCGACCTGCTGATGACCGGCTACCTCGACATGCCGGCCGAGACCGCGGCCGTCATGGCCGCCGGCTGGCTGCGCACCGGCGACGTGGGCTACCTGGACGAGCGGGGCTACCTGTTCATCAAGGGCCGCTCCAAGGACGTGGTCATCACGGGCGGCTTCAACGTCTACCCCTCGGACGTGGAGGACGCCCTCGCGCAGCACGGCGACGTGGCCGAGAGCGTGGTCTTCGGCATCCCCGACACCCACTGGGGCGAGCGCGTGGAAGCTGCGGTGGAGCTCAAGCAGGGCCGCCAGGCCACGGCCGAGGCGCTGCGCGAGCACGTGCGCGCCGCGCTCGGCGCGGTGCGCACGCCCAAGGCCATCCACATCGTGGAGCAACTGCCCCGCAATTCCCTGGGCAAGGTGCAAAAGCGCCAGCTCAGGGACGAATTCATACGCACCTTCGGCCATAGCTGAGCCGATCCCTACAACCACTCAAGGAGATGACAGCATGAACAAGCGCACATTGGTACGGGCGGCCCTGGCCGCCATGGCCGCCACCGGCCTGCTGGCGGGCAGCCCCGCGCTGGCGCAAAGTTACCCGAACAAGCCCATCAAGTTCATCGTGGCCTTCCCGCCGGGGGGCTCCACGGACCTGGTCACGCGCATCGTGGCAGCGCAGATGTCCGAGGAGCTCAAGCAGCCCATCGTCGTGGAGAACAAGCCCGGCGCGGGCGGCAACATCGCCTCGCAGTTCGTCGCCGGCTCGGCGCCCGACGGCTACACCATCTACCTGGGCACGCTGGCCACGCACGGCATCAACCCGGTGCTGCAGAAGAACCTGCCGTTCGACCACATCAAGGACTTCACCATGGTGAGTCAGATCGGCTACTACACCAACCTGGTGCTGGTGAACCCCGCCACGCCGGTCAAGACCCTGGGCGAATGGATCAGCTACGCGAAGAAGGCCGGCAGGGCCATGAACTTCGGCTCGCCCGGTTCGGGCACCTCGCCGCACCTCACGGGCGAATACTTCAAGATCCTCACCGGCGTGGACCTCGTGCATGTGCCCTACAAGGGCAGCGGCCCGGCGCTGACCGACCTCGTCGGCGGGCAGATCGACGTGATGTTCGACAACCTGCCCTCGGCACTGGGCCTGGTGCAGGCCGGCAAGCTGCGCCCGCTGGCCATCACCTCGCGCGAGCGCGTCACGCAGCTGCCGCAGGTGCCCACCGCCGTGGAATCGGGCCTGCCCGAGATGGTGGTGGACGCCTGGGTGGGCGTGATGGCGCCCGCCGGGCTGCCCAAGCCCATCCTGGACAGCCTGCACAAGGCGGTCGTGACCAGCGTGAACGCGCCGCAGGTGCGCGCCAAGCTGGAGGAGCGCGGCGTGACCATCCGCACCTCGCAGCCCGACGAGTTCCTGGCCTACGTGAAGGCCGAGAACGAGAAGTGGGCCAAGGTGGTCAAGATCTCGGGCGCGCAGGCGAACTGAGCCGGAGCCGCAAGGCGGGCCTGCGGCGCAGGCCCGCTACCATGCCCGCTCCATGAGTACACAGACCACCCCTTCCTCTTTCGCGGATGAAGCCCCCGGCGTGCTGTTCGGCCTGCCCATGCCGATGGCCGCCGCCATGGCGCTGCGCGGCGAGCACATCGGCGGCGACACGGCGCGCATCCGCATGGGCTTCCAGCCCGACCTGGCCAACAGCCGGGGCGAGGCGCACGGCGGCGCCATCGCCACGCTGCTGGACTGCGCGCTCGCCTCGGCCGCGCGTGCGCACGATCCGGCCACCTTCGGCGTGGCCACGATCGACCTGACGCTGCACTTCGTCGCGGCCGGCAAGGGCGACCTGGTCGCCACCGGGCACTGCGAGCGGCGCGGGCGCTCCGTCAGCTTCGCGCGCGGCGAGGTGCGCGCCGAAGACGGCACGCTGGTGGCTCTGGCCACGGGCACCTTCAAGCTCATCGAGCGCGCGCGCCAGCATCAAAAAACATAGCTGCTTGCGCTTGCTGTACAAGCGCTGGAGCCGTTTCTTTCCATGAATCACCCGCCCCGCGCGCGCAGGCTCTCGAACACCTGCCGCGTACTGCGGCTGGCCACGCCCCGGCGCACGCACAGGCGGTAGGCCAGGTCGGGCAGCGGCGGCATGCCGTCGCCCGCGCCCAGCACGCGCAGGCCCGCGTCGAGCTGCTCCACGCCGCGCGCCGTCACGCCCAGGCCCGCGCGCAGCGCGGCGCGGATGCCCGCGAGGCTGGTGCACAGGTGGCGTGGCGTCCAGGCGATGCCGGCGGCATCCAGCGCCTCGCAGGCCAGGCGGCGGAACACGCTCGGCCCGTCGGCCACGATGAGCGGCACGGGGCGCGCGGCATCGTGCACGTAGCCCGCGCCGCAGAGCCACACCGTGGGGCTGGCGCGCAGCGCGAAGCCCTCGCACTGCGGGTCTTCGCGGTTGGAGATCGCCATGTCCAGCTCGGCGTTCCTGAGCGACTCCATGAGGAAGGGGCTGCGCCCCACGTGCACGTCGATGCGCATGCCGGGAAAGCGCGCCGCGATGTCGCGCAGCACCTGCGGCAGCAACGTGTCGGCCACGTCGTGCGGGGCGCCGATGCGCACCATGCCCGCCACCGGCCGGTGGCGCAGGTGGCGCAGCGCCTCGTCGTGGATCGCCAGCATCTGCCGCGCGTAGCCCAGCAGCCGCGTGCCGTGGGCCGTGAGGCGCTTGCCCCGGCCCTGCTTCTCGAAGAGCGCGTGGCCGATCTGCGCCTCCAGCCGCTGCATCTGGTGGGTGATGGCCGACTGCGTGCGCCCCAGGTGCACGGCCGCGGCGGCGAAGCTGCCCTGGGCGTCGATTGCGGCCAGCGTGCGCAGCAATTCGAGATCGAGCGTGTCCATAGTTGAATTTTCTTGAAGTGTTCTTCGCGCTGCGGGGGATTGTCCGCCCGCCGGCCGCGCGGCTAGAGTGCTGCAACCCCAGGAGAACACCATGGACACCGCCCCCGAACGCCAGCAGGCCGTCGCCACGGCCATCGCCGCCATGAAGGCCGCCGTCGGCCCCGGCCCCGCCACACGGACCAGCCTCGACGCCGTGCTGCAGCAGCTGCTCGGCCTGGCCGCGCGGCGCGCGCTGTGGCAGCAGGGCGACTTCCCCGCACCGGAGGACGGCGAGCACCAGGCGCGCTACCTCATCGCCGAGGATGCGGACCAGACCTACGCGCTCTACCTCAACGTGATGCGCCCCGGCAAGAAGATCGTTCCGCACAACCACACCACCTGGGCCTGCATCGCCGCCGTCGAGGGCACGGAGCACAACCACGTCTACGAACGCACCGACGACGGCAGCGTGCCCGGCAGGGCCACGCTGGCGGAAACGGCCGTGGTCGAGGTCGCGCCGGGCCGGGGCATCGCGCTGATGCCCGACGACATCCACGCCGTGAAGATCCACGGCGAGCAGGTGATCCGCCACCTGCACATGTACGGCCGCGCGCTGGAGACGCTGACCGACCGCACCAGCTACGACCTGGAGGCGGGCACGTGCAGCGTCAAGGACATCGGCGTGCAGACTCGGAGATCAACCCCCTGAGCGGCTGCGCCGCTTCCCCCTTCTCTCTACGCGCTGCGCGCTTCGGGAAGGGGGACGACGCCAGCGCGGCGGGGCGGCCCTTGCGCGGCGTCCGCTGGCATGGCGCGCGCCAGTTTCAAACGGCGCGGGTATCGCCCAATCCCCTGGGAAATCAACATGTCCTCGTTCATCGACGCCCGCATGCTCAAGCACTGGCTGCATGACGGCCAGGAGATCGCCCTGCTCGACGTGCGCGAGCACGGCCAGTACGGCGAATCGCACCTGTTCTACGCCACGCCGCTGCCCTACAGCCGGCTGGAGCTGGACGTGGCGCGCCTCGTGCCGCGCCCCTCCGTGCGCACGGTGGTCTGCGACGGCGGCGACGGCGTGGCCGAGCGCGCGGCGGCGCGTCTGCGGGCACTGGGCTACACGCAGGTAGCCGTGCTGCAGGGCGGCACGCCCGCATGGCGCGACGCGGGCTACACGCTGTTCGCGGGCGTGAACCTGCCGTCCAAGACCTTCGGCGAACTGGTGGAGCATGCCTGCCACACGCCGCGCATCACGGCCCGCGCGCTCGCGGCCCTGCAGGCGGCCGGCGCGCCGGTGGCGGTGCTGGACGGGCGGCCGGTGGCGGAGTTCGGCAAGATGAACATTCCCGGCGCCCTCTGCTGCCCCAACGGCGAGCTGGCCTGGCGCGTGCGCAGCCTCGTTCCCGACGAAACGACACCCATCGTCGTCAACTGCGCGGGCCGCACGCGCTCCCTGATCGGCGCGCAGACGCTCATCCACCTGGGCCTGCCCAACCCCGTGTATGCGCTGGATAACGGCACGCAGGGCTGGTTCCTGGCCGACCTGCCTTTGGCGCACGGCGGCACGCGCCGCTATGCCGACGGTTCCGGCAGCCCCGCCCTGCGCCCGCAGGCCCAGGCCCTGGCCCGGCGCATGGGCGTGCCCGAGGTGGATGCCTCCACCGTGCGGCGCTGGGCCGACACGCCCACGCGCACGCTGTTCCTCTGCGACGTGCGCACGCCCGAGGAGTTCGCTGCCGGCACGCTGCCCGGCGCACAGCACACGCCGGGCGGGCAGCTGGTCCAGGCGCTGGACCAGTACGTGGGCGTGCGCGGCGCGCGGCTGGTGCTGTTCGACGGCGACGGCCCTGCCGATGGAGTGCGCGCGCCCGTGGCGGCCAGCTGGCTGCGCCAGATGGGACACGATGCCTGCGTGCTGCGGGGCGGCCTGCACAGCGGCCTGGCGCTGGACGTTGCGCAGGCGCCCGCCGCGCCCGCGCTGCCCACGGTCACCCCGGCCGCGCTGGCGCGGCGCAGCGACGTGGCCGTGGTGGACCTCCGCGCGGGCATGCAGTACCGCGCCGGGCACATTCCCGGCGCGCGCTGGTCGATCCGCCCGCGCCTCGCGCACGACCTGGGCGGGGACACGCGCGACGTGGTGCTGGTGGCCGACGATGCCCGGCTCGCCGCCTGGAGCGCGCTGGAGCTGCCGCGCACGCCGCTGCTGCTCGCGTGCGGCATGGCGGCGTGGCTGGAGGCGGGCCTGCCCGCGGAGGCCACGCCGCACAGCCCCGGCGATGCGCAGTGCATCGACTACCTGTTCTTCGTGCACGACCGCCACGACGGCAACAAGGAGGCCGCGCGGCAGTACCTGGCGTGGGAGACGGGGCTGCTCGGGCAGTTGGACCCGCAGGAGCGGGCCGGCTTTCTCATTTAAGGCGAAAACGGGCTCAAGCGCCCGCCCATCAAGCGCTGGCAGCTATGATTTTGGAAGTTCGCTGGCACGCCCAGGCATGGCGCGCCAGCGTGCGCTCGGCCAAGCGCAGCACGGGCGCATCGACCATCTTGCCGCCCACCACGCACACGCCGCCCTGCGCGGCCTGCATGGCCTGCACGACGGCCTGCGCGTGCGCCACGGCCTCGGCCGACGGGGCGAACACGCCGTTGACCAGCGGCACCTGGGCCGGGTGGATGCACAGCTTGGCGCCGAAGCCCATGCGCTGGGCGCGGCGCGTGTCGGCCTCGGTGCGGGCCGCATCGCGCGTGTCGACGGTCACGCCGTCCACCGGCTGCGCCAGCCCCGCGCGGCGCGAGGCCATGACCAGGGCCATGCGCGTGGGCAGCAGCTCGCCCTCATCCTGCGCGCACTGCATGCCCGCGTCCACCTGGAAGTCGAGGTGGCCGAACGCCAGGCGCGCCACCTGCGGCGCGGCGGCGATGGCGTCCAGCGCGTCGATGCCAGCCACGCTTTCGATGAGCGGCACCAGCGCGCAGCCGCCGCCCGCGGCATCGGCCGCCTGCCGCAGCACGCCGGCCCCTTCGGCCTTGGGCACCATGGCGCCCGCCACGCCGGCCGCCGCCAGCCGCGCCAGCGCCTGCAGGTCGGCGCCGAACCACGCGCTGCCCTGGGCGTTGATGCGCACCAGCAGGCGCGCGCGGTCGGCAGGCGGCAGCGCCTGCACTGCCTGCTCCAGCGCGGCGCGGGCGGCATCCTTGTCGCCCGGGGCCACGGCATCCTCCCAGTCGGCGATGACCATGTCGGCCCCGCTGGCCAGGGCCTTGCCCAGCCGCGCGGGCTGGGTGGCGGGCACGAAGAGGAAGGTGCAGGCGTGCTGCAGCAGGTCGGCCATGGGCCTTACTCGGCCGAGACGCCGGCCGCCTTGATCACCTTGTCCCAGCGCGCCACCTCGGCCTCCAGGTGCTTGCGCAGGCCTTCGGGCGTGGCCTTCTCGGGCGTGGCGAGGTCGGAGCTCAGCTCGGCGATGCGCTTCTTGACGTTGTCGTCCTTGATCGCCACGTTGAGCGCCTTGTTCAGCTTGTCGATGACTTCCTTGGGCGTGCCCTTGGGTGCGTACATGCCGTGCCACACCTTCACGTCAAAGCCCTTGAGGCCCTGCTCGTCGAGCGTGGGGATGTCGGGCAGCGACGACAGGCGCTGGGGCGTGGTCACTCCGAACACCTTGGCGCGCTTGCCGTCCTGGATGACGGGCACGGTCTGCGTGGTCTGGTCGCACAGCAGGTCCACCTGGCCGCCCATGAGGTCGTTCATGGCAGGGCCGGCGCCCTTGTAGGGCACGGTGGTCAGCTTCACGCCGACCTGGTGCATGAACAGCATGCCGCACAGCTGCGACACCGCGCCGATGCCCGCGTTGGCCAGCGACACCTTGTCCTGGTTCTTGCGCACGTAGTCGAGCAGCTCGGGGAAGGTGTTGGCCGGGAAGTCCTTGCGCGAGAGCAGGGTCATGGGCACGTCGAGCACCTGGCCGATGTACTCGAAGTCTCTCAAAGGGTCGTAGGGCAGCTTCTTGTAGAGCGCGGGCGCGGTGGCCATGCCCATGTGGTGGATCAGGATGGTGTAGCCGTCGTTCTTGGACTTGGCCACGCGGTTGGGCGCGATGGTGCCGCCCGCGCCCACGGTGTTTTCCACCACCACGGTCTGGCCCAGCGACTGGCCCATGGGCACGGCCAGCAGGCGCGCCACCACGTCGGTGGGGCCGCCGGCGCTGTAGGGCACGACGAGGGTGACGGTCTTCTCGGGCCAGGTGGCCGCCTGGGCCATGCCCATGGCCAGCAGGGCGCAGGCGGATGCGATGGCTCCCGCCACGCGGCGGCGGATCAGGGCGGTGTTGTGCGTCATAGTGTCTCCTGTTGTTCGGGGGGTTGAGAGGTGCGCCGGCACATCCCCAGCGTGCCGGCGTCCGGATTCATGGCTGCGCCACCAGCCGCTCCACGCGGCCCCACTGCGCGACCTGCCACAGCCGCTGCACGGCGGCCTCGGCCTGGTGCGCGGGCACGGCGGCGCCGTAGGCGGCCAGACGCAGCGCCTTGGCGGTGATTTCCTCGCGCGACAAGGTGTTGCCGGGGTCGCCCTTGGGCTCGTCGACGCGGCCGTGGAGCAGGCGGCCGTCGGTGGTCTGCACCGTCACCTTGCCGATCCAGCGGCGGGGGTAGGCGCCGTCCACCTCGGCGTCCAGCTCCATGGCCACCCGGTCGCGCAGGGCCACAGTGTCGGGCGCGAGGTACTCGCGGTCGAACTCGGTCAAACCCGCATGGCCGTGGCGCGCGGCCAGTGCCAGCACCGTGCCCATGGAGAACTTGGACTGGTGCACCGTGGCAGGCGAGACCACGGGGCCCAGCACGTCGATGGCGCCCTGGTGCACGTGGCAGGTGACCTGCGCGATGTCGCCGAGGGACAGCCGCTCCCGCTGCAGGACCTGCAGCAGCGCATCGGCCGCGGGGTGCGTGTGGCGGCACGAGGCGTGCCACTTGAAGCTGGTCTCGGCCGTGGCCCAGCGCGTGCCCAGGCCGTCGGTGAGCTTGGTGGGATCGGCATCGGTGGACATGCCCGCGGCCATGCCCTGCGGCCCGGTGAAGATGTCCTGCGCGCCGGTGAAACCGTCCTGGGCCAGATAGGCGGCCATCAGGCCGGCGGCAGCGGCATGGGCCGTGTGCAGCTGTTTGCTGTCGGCGGCGGTGCGCAGGAACTCCCACAGCCCCGCCGACTGCGTGCCGGCCGAGCCGAAGGCGTGCTGCATCTGCGCGGGCGTCAGCTCCAGCAGGCGCCCCACGGCGGCGGCTGCCGCCAGGGTGCCGGCCGTGGCCGTGGTGTGGAAGACCTTGTAGTGGCTGCGGCCCAGGAATTCGCCCACGCGGATGCCGACCTCGTAGCCCGCCACGCAGGCGGCCATGAGCTGCGCGCCGCTGGCTTGAATACTCTGCGCCACCGCCAGCGCGGGCGGGAAGACCACGGCCGCGGGGTGGAACACGGAGCCGTTGTGCACGTCGTCCTGCTCGGCCACGTGGCTGGCGGCGGCGTTGGCGAGGGCCGCCATCATCGGCGAGGTGCTGGCGCCCAGGCCGATCACCTCGCTGGGGCCTTGGGCCGGGCCCTGCGACAGCGCGAAGCGCGCGATGCTGGCCACGGGCCGCGCCTGGCAGCCCGCGAGCACGGAGCCGAACCAGTCCACCCACAGGTCTTCGGTGCGGCGCTGCACGGCGTCGGGCACGTCGCTCCATTGCAGCGTGGCGGCGAACTGCGCCAGGGGATGGATGGGAACATTCATGGTCATTTTGGCCTCCAGCGCTTATGTATCAAGCGCAAACAGCTACTTTTTAAATAGCACTCGGCGCCTGCAGGGCGTCGATCTGCTCGGCCGTCCAGCCCAGCTCGGCCAGGATGGCCGCGTTGTGCTGGCCCACGGCGGGGATCGCCTCCATGCGATAGTCGAACGCGCTGTTCACGCCCGGCGGCAGCAGCGCGGGCACCTCGCCCGCGGGCGTGGCTACGGTACGCCAGCGGCCGCGCGCCTGCAGCTGCGGGTGCGCCCACAGGCCCGCCATGTCGTTGACACGGGCGTTGGCGATGCCGGCCGCGTCCAGCCGCTCGACCACCTGCGCGGCGGTGAGCGCGGCGAAGGTCTCCAGGATCAGCGCCTGCAGCTCGGCGCGGTGCTGGTTGCGCTGGGCATTGCTGTCGAAGCGCGCGTCGGTCGCCACTTCGGGGCGCTGCAGCACGGCGTCGCAGAACACCTTCCACTCGCGCTCGTTCTGCAGGCCCAGCATCACCGTGCCGCCGTCGCCGGCGGTGAACGGGCCATAGGGGTAGATGCTGGCATGCGATGCGCCGGTGCGCGGCGGCGGCGGGGCGCCGTCGAAGGCGTAGTACATCGGGTAGCCCATCCACTCGCCCATGGCTTCGAGCATGGACACGTCGATGTGGCTGCCTTCGCCCGTCTTGCCGCGCAGCAGCAGGGCCGAGAGGATGTTGGTGTAGGCGTACATGCCCGCGGCGATGTCGGCGACCGAGATGCCGCCCTTGGACGGCGTGTCGGGCGTGCCGGTGATCGAGAGGAAGCCCGCCTCGCTCTGGATCAGCAGGTCGTAGGCCTTCTTGTCGCGGTAGGGGCCGTCGCTGCCGTAGCCGCTGATGTCGCAGACGATGAGCTTCGGGTTGTGGCCTTTGAGGGCTTCGTACGACAGGCCCATGCGCGCCGCCGCGCCGGGCGCGAGGTTCTGCACCAGCACGTCGGCGGTCTTGAGCAGCTGCAGCAGCGCGGCCTTGGCCTGGGGCTGCTTCACGTCCAGCGCCAGGCTTTCCTTGCTGCGGTTGATCCAGGTGAAGTGCGAGGACTGGCCTTTCACGCGCTGGTCGTAGCCGCGCGCGAAGTCGCCGCTGCCAGGGCGCTCCACCTTGATGACGCGCGCGCCCAGGTCGGCCAGCTGGCGCGTGCAGAACGGCGCGGCCACCGCGTGTTCGAGCGAGACGACGGTGATGCCGTCGAGGGGTCGGGTCATGGACAGCCCGCCGCCGGGCCGCCCCAAGGCGGGCTGCGCCCCCTCGGGGGGCAGCGAGGACACGTCAGTGCCGAGCGTGGGGGTCATGTTTTCTCCCTCAGAAAGAGCGAGGCAAGCCGAGGAGGTGCTCGGCCACGTAGGAGTAGATGAGGTTGGTCGAGATCGGCGCCACCTGGTAGAGGCGCGTCTCGCGGAACTTGCGCTCCACGTCGTATTCGCAGGCGAAGCCGAAGCCGCCGTGGAACTGCAGGCAGGCGTTGGCCGCCTCCCAACTCGCCTTGGCCGCGAGGTACTTGGCCATGTTGGCCTGCGCGCCCATGGGCTCGTGCCTGTCGAACAGCTCGCAGGCCTTCCAGCGCATGAGGTTGGCGGCCTCCACCTCGATGAAAGCATCGGCGATGGGGAACTGCACGCCCTGGTTCTGGCCGATGGGCCGGCCGAACACCTGGCGGTCCTTCACGTAGTTCGTCACGCGGTCCAGGAACCAGTAGCCGTCGCCGATGCACTCGGCCGCGATCAGCGTGCGCTCGGCGTTCAGGCCGTCGAGGATGTACTTGAAGCCCTTGCCCTCCTCGCCGATCAGGTTCTCCTCGGGGATCTCCAGGTCCTCGAAGAACAGCTCGTTGGTCTCGTGGTTGACCATGTTGAGGATGGGCCGCACGGTCATGCCCTTCTTCTCGGCCTCGCGCAGGTCCACCATGAAGATGGACATGCCCTCGCTCTTCTTCTTCACCTCGGCCAGCGGCGTGGTGCGCGCCAGCAGGATCATGAAGTCGCTGTGCTGGATGCGGCTGATCCACACCTTCTGGCCGTTGACCACGTAGCGGCCGTCCTTCTTCACGGCGCTGGTCTTGATCTTGGTGGTGTCGGTGCCGGTGGTGGGCTCGGTCACGCCCATGGATTGCAGGCGCCATTCGCCCGAAGCGATCTTGGGCAGGTACTTTTCCTTCTGCGCCGCGCTGCCATGGCGCAGCAGCGTGCCCATGTTGTACATCTGGCCGTGGCAGGCACCGGAGTTGCCGCCGCAGCGGTTGATCTCCTCCATGATGACGCTGGCCTCGGTCAGGCCCAGGCCCGAGCCGCCGTATTCCTGCGGGATCAGCGCGGCCAGCCAGCCGGCCTGCGTGAGCGCGTTGACGAAGGCCTCGGGATAGGCCCGCTGCTCGTCGACCGTGCGGAAATACTCGTCTGGGAATTCCGCGCACAGCGCACGGATAGCGTCGCGGATCTCGTGGTGGTTGTTGGAACTGGTGTGTTCGATCATTTCAAGCCTTTTTGACCCCTGGCGCTTGCCCAGCAAGCGCGAGCAGCTATGGTTTTGGGAGTCCTCAGGCCAGCGTGGCCGTGGCCTGCATGGTGAGGAAGCCTTCGTGGTCCTGGGCCCACAGGTCGATGGTCCTGCCATCCTCGCGCGGCTTGCCGTGCACGCTGAACGGGTGCAGGTCGAACGTGGGCCGCACGGCCTTGAAATCGAACGCCGCCACCTGCGCGCCGGGCAGGCTGCGGCGCAGCAGGTCGACGAGCAGCGTGGCGATCAGCGGGCCGTGCACGATCAGGCCGGGGTAGCCCTCCACCTGCGTGACGTACTGGCGGTCGTAGTGGATGCGGTGGCCGTTGAAGGTGAGCGCGGAGTAGCGGAACAGCAGCACGTCGTCCGGCACGACGGTGCGCGACCACGCCGCCTGCGCAGGCGGCTGCTGGGGCTGCGGGGCCGGGTCGCCCGGCTGCGCGGCGGCGCGGTACACGATGTCGTGCTCCTCGGTCAGCGACAGGCCGTTTGCATTGGAAAAGCGGTGCTCCACCAGCACGAACAGCAGTTCGCCCGAGCGGCCCGCCTTGTGCGTGACGGAGCGGATGGTGGACAGGCGCTCCAGCGCCTGCCCCACCTGCAGCGGGTTGCCGGTTTCCCAGCGCAGCCGCCCGCCGGCCCACATGCGGCGCGGCAGCGGCACGGGCGGCAGGAAGCCGCCGCGTTTGGGATGCCCGTCGGGCCCGATCTCGCTCTGGCGCGCGTGCGGCAGGAAGTACAGCCAGTGCCACAGCGGCGGCACGGGCGTGCCGGGCACGGGCGCTGGGTCGTCCCGGTCCAGCGTGGCCGACAGGGCGCGCACGGGCGCGGCGGTGGCGGTGTCCGGGGTGGCTTCGCTTTTGCCCTGCCAGCTTTGCAGGTGGGCCAGTGCGGCGGCGTCGATGGTGGCAGTCACGGGCCAGCTCCTCAATTGATCGTTGCGCCGGAGGTCTTCACAATGCGCGCCCACTTGGCGATGTCCTGCTTGAGGGTAGCGGCGAACTCGGCGCCCATGACGGGCTTGTCGGCCGTGCCGGCCAGCTCCACGCCCTGGGCCTCCAGCTTGTCGCGCATCTCCTTGTCGGCCATGGCCTGGCGCATGCCCTCCTGCAGGCGGTCCTGCACGTCCTTGGGCACGCCCGCGGGCGCGAACAGGCCGATCCACAGCGTGCCGTTGTAGCCCGGCACGAATTCGCCCAGGGCCGGCACGTCCGGCAGCACCGGCGAGCGCTGCGCGCTGCTCACGGCCAGCGCGCGCAGCTTGCCCGACTTGATGTGCGACAGCGTGGACGGCAGGCTGCCGAACAGCAGCGGCAGCTGCCCGCCCAGCACGTCGTTGAGCGCGGGCGCCACGCCCTTGTAGGGCACGTGCTGCAGCTCGATGCCGGCCATCTGGTTCAGCATCTCGCCCAGCAGGTGATTCAGCGTGCCGTTGCCGGCCGAGGCGTACTGCAGCTGGCCCGGCTGGGCCTTGGCCATGGCGAGCAGCTCGGGCACCGTCTTGGCAGGGAACGCGGGGTGGGCCAGCAGCACGTTGGGCACGGCGCCGATCAGCGCCACGGGCTGGAAATCGGCCACCGGGTCGAACCCCGGCGCCTTGTAGAGGGCCGGGTTGATGGCCTGGCTGCTGCTGATGGTCATGAGCAGCGTGTAGCCGTCCTTGGGCGCCTTGGCCACGGCCTGCGTGCCGATGTTGCCGCCGGCGCCCGGGCGGTTCTCCACCACGGCGCTGCCGCCGAGCTTCTCGGCCAGCTTCTGGCTCACCACGCGGCCCACGATGTCGTTGGTGCCGCCCGCGGCCTGGGGGACGATCATCACGATGGGGCGGCTGGGGTAGGCGGCCTGCGCCCACGCGCCCGGCAGGGCCGCCAGGCCCCAGGCCAAGGCACACAGGGCACGGCGGGAAAGGGCGGGAAGGCGGGGGCTGCGCATGGTGTGTCTCCTGAAGATGGGGCGCCATCTTCCGAGGCGGGCGGGCTTTCTACAATCACGGAGTTTGCAAGCCAGCCTTCGGTTTTTCAAAAGGCTTGTTCTTCTCAGTAGAAACCCTGAACCTCCATGCAATTCGATCTGAAGGACCTGCGGCTCTTCGTTTTGATAGCGCAAACCGGAAGCCTGACAAGGGCTGCGGAGCAATCGCACCTGTCCCTGGCGGCCACCAGCGCGCGCGCCAAGGCGCTGGAGGAGCAGGCGGGCATGCCTTTGCTGATACGAGAGGCTCGGGGGGTGCGCCTGTCGCCCCCGGGCGAGGCCTTCCTGCACCACGCCCAGGCCATGCTGCAGCAGTCACGCCAGCTCCAGGCCGACCTGCAGGAATACGGCGCCGGCCTGCGCGGCCACCTGCGCGTGTTCGCCAACACCACGGCGGTGACGGACTTCCTGCCCGACATCCTGTCGGCCTACCTGATCGCGCACCCGCACATCAGCGTGGACCTGCAGGAGCGCCCCAACGCGCGCATCGCCGACGACATCCGCGAGGGCCGGGCCGACCTGGGCATCATCGCGGGCGAGGTGGACACGCACGGCCTCGCCAGCGTGCACTTCAGCACCGACCGGCTGACGCTCGTCACGCCGCCCACGCCGGCCTGGCGCGCGCTGCGGGAGCTGCCCTTCGCCCAGGTGCTGCACGAGCGCTTCGTGGGCATGCACCGCAGCAGCACGCTGCAGGCCTTCCTGGACGGCGTGGCCCAGCAGCTGGGTGCCACGCTTAAGCTGCGCATCCAGCTCGCGAGCTTCGACGCCATGTGCCGCATGGTGGCGGCGGGCGTGGGCATCGCGGTGGTGCCGGAGAGCGGCGCGCAGCGCTACGCCGACAGCGCGCACGTGCACCAGATCCGCCTGCTGGACGCCTGGGCCGTGCGGCCGCGCTACATGCTGGTGCGCTCGCTGGACGGCCTGCCCGCGCACGTACAGGCCCTGATGGCGGCGGTGCAGGCGCACCACGCGCCAGGCTGAAAAAGCCCTCCTACCGGCGCACGAAGCGCGCCAGCCGCTCCACGCCGTCCAGCAGCTTGGCGCCGTCCGCCACCGCGTGGCACCAGCGCAGCCAGCCGTTGCCCTCGGGGCCGAAGGCCGAACCGGGGGCCAGGCCCAGGCCCACCTCGCTCACCAGGCGCTTGGCCAGATCCAGCGAATCGTCATAGCCCTGCAGGCGGAAGAACACGTACATGGCGCCGCCCGCGTCGGGCACCTCCACGCCGGGCACGGCGCGCAGCGCATCGACCAGCAGCCGGCGGCTGTCCACCAGGCCCGCGCGCAGTTGCGCCACGTGCGCCTCGCCCTGCGCCAGCGCCACGGCGGCCGCGCGCTGGATGGGCTCGAAGATGCAGGAGAAGTTGTATTCGATGACCTTGCCCAGGTCGGCCTCCAGCGTCTCGGGCACCACCATCCAGCCCACGCGCCAGCCGGTCATCCGCCAGGCCTTGGAGCAGCTGTTGACCGAGACGATGCGGTCGCCGCGCTCGCAGTAGCGCAGGAAGGACGGGGCGCTCGCCAGCGCCGGGTCGTACACCAGGCGCTCGTACACGTCGTCGCACAGGATCCAGATGCCGTGCTGGCGGCAGCGCGCCAGCACGGCGGCCATGCCCTCCTCGTCAATGGTCCAGCCCGTGGGGTTGTTGGGCGAGTTCAGGACGAGCATGCGCGTGCCGGGCGTGAGCGCGTCCATGAGCCGGTCGAGCTGAAGCGCCCAGCGCCCCTCGCACACGGCGAGCGGCACGCGCACGACCTGCGCGCCCAGGATGCGCGGCATCTCCAGCAGGTTGGGCCACAGCGGCGTGATGGCCACCACGCGGTCGCCGGGCGACAGCAGCATCTGGTTGGCCAGCATCAGCCCCGCGTCGCCCGAGGCGACGGCACCGATGCGCGGCACCCCCACTTCGCGCCCATGCAGGCGCGCGAGGTACTGCGCGATGGCCTCGCGCAGATAGGGACGGCCCAGGTTCTGGGAATAGAAGGTCTCGCCCGCGTCCAGCGAGCGGGCCGCGGCGTCGCGGATGAACTGCGGCGTGGGCTGGTCGGACTCGCCGAACCAGAACGCCAGCACGTCCGCGCAGCCCATGCCGGTGTTGGCGACTTCGCGGATGAGCGAGCCGCCCAGGTCCTGGATGGCGGCGCGCGGCTGGGCGGGAAAGGAAGGGGCAGAAGGCATGGGCCGCATTGTGCTCAGCATTCGACGATGTTCACGGCCACCAACGGCAGACCCGCCTCATCAAACCTGGAGGCCACGGTGCGCGGCTGGACGTCCCGGTGCCGAACTTGAACCAGTCGACACACTGACCGCCATTGCGCCCCCTTGCACCATCCCGCCCGTCACAGCGCATCCAGCGGGCTCAAGATGCCCCGCCCGCCCTTGTTGAGCACATGGGTGTAGATCATGGTCGTATTCACATCGGCATGGCCCAGCAATTCCTGCACCGTGCGGATGTCATAGCCCGATTGCAGCAGATGCGTGGCAAAC
>NZ_DF238894.1 GCF_000400995.2 Acidovorax sp. MR-S7
CATGGCAAACCCACTCCGTCAACGCGTTGGCCCACATACTACCAACACAGATTTGTGACAGAGCCATAAAAAAACCGCCTGCGCGCAAAGCGAGGCGGTTTTTTCGGGAAACGGGGGCCGAATTACTTCAGCTTGGCTTCCTTGTACTCGACGTGCTTGCGAGCCTTGGGGTCGAACTTGATGATCGACATCTTCTCGGGCATCGTCTTCTTGTTCTTGGTGGTGGTGTAGAAGTGACCGGTCTCGGCCGTCGACACCAGCTTGATTTTTTCGCGTCCGCCTTTAGCAGCCATGGTGTTTCTCCTTCAGTGAATCAGGCCTGGCCACGGGCACGCATGTCTGCGAGCACGGAGTCGATGCCGTTCTTGTCGATCAGGCGCAGGGCGGCGCTGGAAACGCGCAGGCGCACCCAGCGGTTCTCGCTCTCCACCCAGAAACGGCGGTACTGCAGGTTGGGCAGGAAACGGCGCTTGGTCTTGTTGTTGGCGTGGGAAACGTTGTTTCCCACCATGGGCTTCTTGCCCGTTACTTCACATACGCGTGCCATGAGGACACTCCGGTAGTTCACGGCTGCGGGCCCGTGCGGCCTGCAACCTCACCTCGCCAGTTGGAACGGGTGGCGGTAACCCGATTGCTGCAAATTCAGCAAAGCCGCGCATTATAGCGCGGCCGGCTAGGCGTGGCCAGCCAGGCGTGTCTGGCGACGTTACTCCTGCTGCTCCAGGAAGCGCTGCGCATCCAGCGCCGCCATGCACCCCGTGCCGGCGCTGGTGATGGCCTGGCGGTACACGTGGTCCTGCACGTCGCCGGCGGCGAACACGCCCGGCACGCTGGTCTGGGTAGCGAAGCCCTTGAGGCCGCCCTGGGTGACGATGTAGCCGTTCTCCATGGCGAGGTGGCCTTGGAAGATGTCGGTGTTGGGATGGTGGCCGATGGCGATGAAGGCGCCCTGCAGGGCAATTTGCTCGGTATGGCCGTCCTGGGTGCTCTTGATGCGGATGCCGGTCACGCCGCTCTGGTCGCCCAGCACTTCGTCAAGCGTGAAGTGGGTCTTGAGCTCGATCTTGCCTTCCTTGACCTTCTCCATGAGCTTGTCCACGAGGATGGGCTCGGCCTTGAACTTGTCGCGGCGGTGCACCAGCGTCACCTTGCGGGCGATGTTGGACAGGTACAGCGCCTCCTCCACGGCAGTGTTGCCGCCGCCGATCACGCACACGTCCTGCTCGCGGTAGAAGAAACCGTCGCAGGTGGCGCAGGCCGACACGCCCTTGCCCATGAAGGCTTCTTCCGAGGGCAGGCCGAGGTACTTGGCCGAGGCGCCGGTGGCGATGATGAGGGAGTCGCAGGTGTAGGTGCCGCTGTCGCCCGTGAGGGTGAAGGGGCGCTTGGACAGGTCCACCGTGTGGATGTGGTCGATCACGATCTGCGTCTTGAAGCGCTCGGCATGCTCCAGGAAGCGCTGCATCAGCTCGGGGCCCTGCACGCCGTTCACGTCCGCGGGCCAGTTGTCCACCTCGGTCGTGGTCATGAGCTGGCCGCCCTGGGCGATGCCGGTGATGAGCACCGGGTTGAGGTTGGCGCGCGCCGCGTACACCGCAGCGGTGTAGCCCGCGGGGCCGGAGCCGAGGATCATGACTTTGGCGTGTTGGGTAGTGGACATGGTAGAAAGTGCGTTGCGTCGCGCGCGGTCCTTCCGGCGCAAACATTCATTGTATGAAGGGCGCGCACCGGGTGCGTTCCCAGGCCGAATCGCCCTCCGTTTCCAGGGAATCCCCATGTCCACCATGTTGTCCAATCTTGACCTGCTGCGCCGCGTGCCCCTGTTTTCCCTGCTGAATGCCACGCAGGCGCAGGCGCTGGGCAGCGCGGTGGTCAAGCGGCGCTACAAGCGCGGCGAGGCGCTGGTGGAGCAGGGCCGCCAGTCGGATGCGCTGTTCCTCCTGCTCACCGGCCGCGCGCGCGTGGTGGCCACCGACAGCCGCGGACGCCAGGTGATCCTGGCCACGCTGGGCCCGGGCGACTACATCGGGGAGATGAGCATCATCGACGGCAATACCCATAGCGCCTCCGTCAGCGCCGAGGTGCAGACCGACGTGCTGGTGCTGGGGCGCGCCGAGTTCACGCGCTGCCTGGCCGAAAACGCCTCCATGGCGCTGGCGCTCATGCGCGGGCTGGTCAAGCGCCTGCGGCACGCCAATCGCCGCATCGAGTCGCTGGCGCTGCTGGACGTGTACGGCCGCGTGGCCCGTGCGCTGCTGGAGTCGGCCGAGCCCGACGCGCAGGGCCGGCTGGTGATCCGCGACAAGATCTCGCGCCAGGATCTGGCGAAGGTGGTGGGCGCTTCGCGTGAGATGGTCAGCCGCGTCATGAAGGACCTGGACGAGCGCGGCTTCATCGAGGCGCAGCCCTCGGGCGCCACCGTGCTCAAAGAACGGCTCGACGCGCTGGGCTGAACGGCCCTGCGGTAAGCTCGCGCGCTACCTGTGCCATGACGTATTCCCTCAATACCCTGAACGCTTCCTCCTCCGGCAAATCGGCGCCCCGCACGGGCGCCGCGCGCTTCGGCCACGAGATCGGCCTGGTGCTGGGCCTGCTGGCCCTGGTCTTCTGGCTGCTGGCCCTCACGAGCTATTCCGCGCAGGACGCGGCCTGGTCCACCTCGGGCGCGGGCCGGCCCCTGTCCAACTGGGTCGGGCGCTTCGGCGCCTGGCTGGCCGACGGCAGCTATTTCGCGCTGGGCTTTTCCGTCTGGTGGTGCGTGGCCGCCGGCGTGCGCGCCTGGCTGGCGTCGCTGGCGCGCTGGATGCGCGGCGGCGAGGCGCTGCAGGGCACGCACGGCCCGTGGCTGCGGCGCGGCCTGTTCTGGGCCGGGCTGGCGCTGCTGCTGTGCGCCAGCGCGGCCCTGGAGTGGTCGCGCCTGTACCGTTTCGAGAGTCTGCTGCCTGGCCATGCGGGCGGCGTGCTGGGCTATGTGACGGGGCCGTTGGCCGTGAAGTGGCTCGGGTTCACCGGCTCGGGCCTGGCGGGTGTGGTGCTGGTGGTGCTGGGCGCTGCGCTGGTGTTCCGCTTCTCGTGGGGACACCTGGCCGAGCGGCTGGGCGGGCGCATCGACGCGCTGGTCCAGACCGGCCGCGCACGGCGCGAGAAGGCCAAGGACGTGGCCGTGGGTCGCCGCGCGGCGCGCGAGCGCGAGGAGGTGGTGCAGGAGGAGCGCCACGAAATCGAGGAGCACCACCCCCAGCCCGTGCAGATCATCGAGCCCGTGCTGCAGGAGGCGCCGCAGAGCACGCGCGTGGTCAAGGAACGGCAGAAGCCGCTGTTCTCCGACATGCCGGACAGCCCGCTGCCGCAGGTGGACCTGCTCGACGCGGCGCAGGCGCGCCAGGAAACCGTGGCGCCCGAGACGCTGGAGATGACCAGCCGCCTCATCGAGAAGAAGCTCAAGGATTTCGGCGTGGACGTGACGGTGGTGGCCGCCATGCCCGGCCCGGTCATCACGCGCTACGAGATCGAGCCCGCCACGGGCGTGAAGGGCTCGCAGATCGTCAACCTGGCGAAAGACTTGGCGCGCTCGCTCTCGCTGGTGTCCATCCGCGTGATCGAGACCATCCCCGGCAAGAACTACATGGCGCTGGAGCTGCCCAACGCCAAGCGCCAGACCATCAAGCTCTCGGAAATCCTCGGCTCGCAGGTCTACCACGACGCCAAGAGCATGCTCACCATGGGCCTGGGCAAGGACATCGTGGGCGCGCCCGTGGTGGCCGACCTCGCCAAGATGCCGCACGTGCTGGTGGCGGGCACGACGGGCTCGGGCAAGTCGGTGGGGATCAACGCCATGATCCTCTCGCTGCTCTACAAGGCCGAGGCGCGCGACGTGCGCCTGCTGATGATCGATCCCAAGATGCTCGAAATGTCGGTCTACGAAGGCATTCCGCACCTGCTCGCGCCCGTGGTCACCGACATGAAGCAGGCCGCCCACGGCCTGAACTGGTGCGTGGCCGAGATGGAGCGGCGCTACAAGCTCATGAGCAAGCTGGGCGTGCGCAACCTCGCGGGCTACAACGCGAAGATCGACGATGCCAAGGCGCGCGAGGAATCCATCCCCAACCCCTTCAGCCTCACGCCCGAGGAGCCCGAGCCGCTGCAGCGCCTGCCGCACATCGTGGTGGTGATCGACGAGCTGGCCGACCTGATGATGGTCGTGGGCAAGAAGATCGAGGAACTCATCGCCCGCCTCGCGCAGAAGGCGCGCGCGGCCGGCATCCACCTGATCCTGGCGACGCAGCGGCCCAGCGTGGACGTGATCACCGGCCTCATCAAGGCCAACATCCCCACGCGCATCGCGTTCCAGGTCAGCAGCAAGATCGACAGTCGCACCATCCTCGACCAGATGGGCGCCGAGGCGCTGCTGGGCATGGGCGACATGCTCTACATGGCCAGCGGCACGGGCCTGCCCGTGCGCGTGCACGGCGCATTCGTCTCGGACGACGAGGTGCACCGTGTCGTCAGCTACCTCAAGGAACAAGGGGAGCCGGACTACATCGAAGGGGTGCTCGAAGGCGGTACCGTCGAGGGTGACGACAGCAGCTTCGGGCTGGGCGACGGCGAAGGCGGCGGGGGCGAGAAAGATCCCATGTACGACCAGGCCGTGGAGGTGGTGCTGAAGGATCGAAAGGCCAGCATCTCCTACGTGCAGCGCAAGCTGCGCATCGGCTACAACCGATCGGCGCGCCTGCTCGAAGACATGGAAAAGGCCGGCCTGGTCAGTGCCCTCACGGCCAGCGGCCAGCGCGAAGTGCTCGTGCCCGCGCGCAGTGAATAGGAACCCCTGCCTTGAAGAAAATTTTCGCTACTGTATTCATAGCTGCCAGCGCTTGCTCTGCCTGGGCTGACGGTTTGAAAAGCCTTGAGAACTTCATGAAGACGGCCCAGTCCGGCCGCGCCGCGTTCACGCAGACCGTGACCGCGCCGCCGAAGGACGGGCAGGCTGCGCGTGCAAAGACGTCGAGCGGCAGCTTCGAATTCCAGCGCCCCGGCCGCTTCAAGTTCAATTACGAAAAACCGTTTGCGCAGACCATCGTGGCCGACGGCAAGACGCTCTGGCTCTACGACGCCGACCTGAACCAAGTCACCCAGCGCGCTCAGGACAAGGCCCTGGGCTCCACGCCCGCGGCACTGCTCGCCTCAGCGCCCGACCTCGGCGCGCTGCATGCTGATTTCACGCTGGAAGCCGCACCCGACGAGGGCGGCCTGCAGTGGGTGCTCGCCACGCCGAAGGCCAAGGAGGGCCAGTTGAAAAGCGTGCGCGTCGGCTTCGACGGCGAGGCGCTCGCGGCGCTGGACATTCTGGACAGCTTCGGCCAGCGTTCGCTGATTCGCTTCACGGGCATGCAGCTCAACCCGGCACTGCCTGCGGGCACGTTCACGTTCAAGCCGCCTTCGGGGGCGGACGTGCTGCAACAGTAATTGCTTCTCTTTTCATAGCTGCCTGCGTTTGCTGGAAAAGCGCTGGAGGCCTTTTTTATCTAAAGAATCAAGCCAGCAGCACCAGCGCCAGCCCGATAGCCGCAGGGACCGCCTGGATGAACAGGATCTTGCGGCTGGCCGTGGCCGTGCCATACAGGCCCGCTACCAGCACGCACAGCAGAAAGAAGACTTTCCAGGCCATGCCGTCCACTGCCAAGCCCCAGAACAGGCGGCCAGGAAACCGTTGTACAGGCCCTGGTTGCCGGCCAGCACCTTGGTGGCGGCCGCCTGCTCGCGCGTCATGCCGAAGGCCCGGCGGCCTGCGGGCTTCTCCCACAGAAACATTTCCAGCACGAGGATGTAGACGTGCAACAGGCCGATCAGGGCAACGACGATATTGGCGGCAAGGGACATGGCGGTCTCGCGGCAGAGGGCAGGCGTGCAGCATATCCGGTGCCCTTCCAGGCGTGCCCTACCGCCCCATGGCGTAGAACTCGTCGTTGGGCCGCATGCTGGTGACGTTGGCCATGCGGTTGGACAGCCCGAAGAACGCGGCGATGCCTGCGATGTCCCAGATGTCGTCCTGGGTGAAGCCGTGCTGCTGGAGCATGTCGAAATCCTGGTCGTCCACCTCCTGCGCCCGCGCCGAGACTTTCATGGCGAAGTCCAGCATGGCCTTCTGGCGCGGCGTGATGTCGGCCTTGCGGTAGTTCACCGCCACCTGGTCGGCTATTCGAGGGTTCTTGGCGCGGATGCGCAGGATGGCGCCGTGGGCGATCACGCAGTACTGGCACTGGTTGGCGTTGCTGGTGGCCACCACGATCATCTCGCGCTCGGCCTTGGTGAGGTTGCCGGGCTTTTCCATCAGCGCATCGTGGTAGGCGAAGAAGGCGCGGAACTCGTCGGGCCGGTGCGCCAGCACCAGGAACACGTTGGGCACGAAGCCGGCCTTCTCCTGCACGGCGAGCACGCGCTCGCGGATGTCGTCGGGCAGGTCCTTGATCTCGGGGACGGGAAAGCGGCTGATCGATGGGGTGGCGGTCATGGTGTTCTCCTGAAAAAAGGGGTTCATTGCGATGCACCCACGCGCACCACGAGGCGGCCGCGCACCTGGCCTGCGAGCAGGTCGGGCGCGATGGCGATGGCATCGTCCAGCGAAATTTCGTGCATCAGCTTTTCGAGCACGGCGATGTCCAGGTCGGCGGCCAGGCGCTGCCAGGCTTGCAGGCGGTCGGGCGTGGGCGCCATCACGCTGTCGATGCCCGCGAGGGTCACGCCGCGCAGGATGAAGGGCGCCACCGTGGCCGGAAAGCCCATGCCCGCCGCTAGGCCGCAGGCCGCCACCACGCCGCGATAGCGCATGGCGGCGCACAGGTTGGCCAGCACCTGGCCGCCCGCCACGTCGATGGCTCCGGCCCAGCGCTCCTTTTCCAGCGGCCGGCCGGGCTGGGAGATTTCCGCGCGGTCGATGATGTGGCGCGCGCCCAGGCCGGTGAGGAAGTCGGCCTCCTGCACCCGGCCCGTGACGGCGGCTACCTCGTAGCCCGCCTTGGCCAGCAGCGCCACGGCCACGCTACCCACGCCGCCCGCCGCGCCGGTCACCACCACGGGGCCCTTGTCCGGCGTGATGCCGTGGCGCTCCAGCGCCAGCACGCACAGCGCGGCGGTGTAGCCGGCCGTGCCGATGCCCATGGCCTGGCGCGGCGTGAAGGGTGCCTGCAGGGGAATCAGGAAGCGCGCAGGCACGCGGGCCAGCTCGGCCAGCCCGCCCCAGTGCCCTTCGCCCACGCCCCAGCCGTTGAGCACCACGGCATCGCCGGGCCGGTATGCGGGATCGGTGCTGGATTCCACGGCGCCCGCGAAGTCGATGCCCGGCACCATCGGGAACTTGCGCACCACGGGCGAGCGGCCGGTGATGGCGAGCGCGTCCTTGTAGTTGAGCGTGGACCAGGCGACGCGCACGGTCACCTCGCCTTCGGGCAGCGATGCCTCGTCCAGCATCCGTACCT
Organism: Acidovorax sp. MR-S7; assembly: GCF_000400995.2. Lineage (GTDB taxonomy): Bacteria > Pseudomonadota > Gammaproteobacteria > Burkholderiales > Burkholderiaceae_C > MR-S7. Next base: position 7,476 of record NZ_DF238894.1, read on the forward strand.
CGGCGGTCTGCCGGCCGTCCTGTTTGTCGATGAGCAAGCCTCGGAACATGGTGTCTCCTCAAGTGGTCAAGAGTTGGAAAAAGCCGCCGGCATAGGTCTGCAGCGGTGCCGCGCTGCGCTGGAGCTTGGCGCGCAGCACGGCACCCTCCCAGCCGATCCAGAAGAACTCCGCGAGCGCCGCGCAGTCGTGGTGATGCGCGATCTCGCCCGCGCGCTGGGCCTCGGCCAGGCAGGCGGCGGTGCGTGTTTGCCAGTCGAGAAAGACCCCTTCCAGCTGCGCGCGGAAGGATTCGGGCAGCGTGCCCATCTCTTGCCCCAGGTTGCCGACGAGGCAGCCGCGTCGGAAGCCGTGGCGCGCCATGCCCTTCTCGGCGTCGTCGATGAAGCGGCGCAGCCGCTGCAAAGGGGCCGCTTCCGCATCGAGCAGCCAGCGGTCCAGCTTGCGCGCGAAGTAGTCGGCATAGGCCGCGATCAGCGCCTGGCCGAAGGCTTCCTTGCTCTCGAAGCAGTGGTAGAACGAGCCCTTGGGCACGGCGGCCTGGCGCAGGATCTCGTCGATGCCGACGGCCGAGTAGCCCTTCTCCGTGAGCACGGCCACGCCCGTGCGTATCAGCAGGGAGCGCGTGTCCTGGCGCGGTTCGGCCAGGTGCTTCGGCGGGCGGCCGCGACGGCGCGGGGCGGTGGAGGGTTGCATGGATTCGATATTGGACTGATCGGTTTCATTATTCCATGAATTAGACCGATTGGTCTATATTTGTCGCGATCGCTCCATTTTGATAGCTGCTTGCGCTTCATGGGTAAGCGCTAGAGACCGATTTGGCTTGAATCTTCCGCCAACACTGCGGCCACACGCGCACGCACCTGGGGCAGCCACTCGGCCTCGAACCACGGGTGGCGCTGCAGCCAGCCGTTGTTGCGCGGGCTGGGGTGGGGCAGGGCGAGCACGGCGCCCTGCGCCGGGTCGCACTGGCGCACCGTCTCGCCCAGCGGCCGGCCGCGGTGCTGCGGCAGATGCCAGGCCAGGGCGTACTGGCCCACGGCCACCGTCAGCGCGATCTGCGGCAGCCGCTCCAGCAGCAGTGCGCGCCAGGCAGGCGCGCATTCGGGGCGCGGCGGCGCGTCGCCCGAGGCGCCCCGGCCGGGGTAGCACAGGCCCATGGGCACGATGGCGACGCGCGCGGGGTCGTAGAACACCTCGCGCGGCAGGCCGAGCCAGGCGCGCAGGCGTTCGCCGCTCGCGTCGTCGAAAGGGATGCCGCTCGCGTGCACCTTGCGCCCCGGCGCCTGGCCGGCGGTGAGGATGCGCGCGCCGGTGCCCGCCTGCAGCACGGGGCGTGGGCCCAGCGGCAGGGCGGGCGCGCAGATCGTGCAGGCGCGCACGCGGCGCAGGAGCGCGTCCAGCGATTCGCGGCGGGGCATGGGGGCGGCCGTCAATCCACGATGCGCGCGCCGGCTTCGGCCAGCAGCGCGCGCAACACGGAGCGGTGGCAGTGCGCCTCGTCCGCGCAGTAGCAGCCCACGGAGAAATGGCTTTGCTGCGAGAGTGCGGCCAGCAGCGCGATGCTGTGGCGGTTCTCGGGCGTGGCCATCTCGGCGCGGTAGCGGCGCTCGAAGGCTGCCCATTCCTGCGGCGTGGCTGCGGCCTGGGCCATCTTCACGGTGTCGTTGCCCGGGGCCAGGTTGGGGTACCAGACGTCGTACCAGTCCTGCGCCGAGAACTGCTCCCTGGGCACGCCGCGCGGCGGGCGGCGCACGGTGCCGATGCGCGTGCCCTCGCCGGGCGCGCGCGGGCTGCCGAGGCGGACGATGCGGACGGGCATGGCGTCGTCAGGCCGATCGGCCATCGTAATGGGTGACGGCGAGCGCTTCCAGGTCCACGCCGTCCAGGCAGCGCACGTTGACGGCCGCCATGGCCCGTCCGTCGGGGCCCGTGCCTTCGCCGAAGGGGTGGATGCCGCAGGTGGGGCAGAAGCGGTGCCGGATCACATGCTTGTGGAAGGTGTAGGTGCCCATCTGTTCCTCGGGCGTGGCCAGCGCGAGCCGCTCGCGCGGCACGAACCACAACAGCGAGCCCTTGCGCCGGCACATCGAGCAGTTGCAGGCCATGGCCTGGGTGATCGCGTCGCCCTCCACGTCGAAGGCGATCTGGCCGCAGTGGCAGCTTCCGTGGTAGCGCATGGCAACTTTCCGTAGGACAAGGGAGGCACATCATAGAAAGCCTGCCCGGGGGCTACAAGACCGCTACGATCAGGGGCCTATGCCTGCCGCGAAGACTCCTGCTCCCGTCCACCAGCCCCTGGCCGAGCGCCTGCGCCCACGCACGCTGGGCGAGGTGATCGGCCAGCAACACGTGCTGGGGCCGGGCATGCCGCTGCGCCTCGCGTTCGAGTCCGGCCGGCCGCACAGCTGCATCCTCTGGGGGCCGCCGGGCGTGGGCAAGACCACCATCGCGCGGCTCATGGCCGAGGCGTTCGATGCGCAGTTCATCAGCATCAGCGCGGTGCTGGGCGGCGTGAAGGACATCCGCGACGCGGTGCAGCAGGCCGAGATCGCGCGCGACGGACTGATGCAGCAGCGCACCATCGTCTTCGTGGACGAGGTGCACCGCTTCAACAAGAGCCAGCAGGACGCCTTCCTGCCGCACGTGGAGAGCGGCCTCTTCACCTTCATCGGCGCCACCACCGAGAACCCGTCGTTCGAGGTCAACTCCGCATTGCTGTCGCGCGCTGCCGTGTACGTGCTGCAGCCGCTGTCCGAAGACGATTTGAAGCAGATCGTGGCCAAAGCCCAGGCGCAGCAAGCGCTGCCAGCGATCGAAAGCGAAGCGCTGGAGCGCCTCATCGCCTATGCCGACGGCGATGCGCGGCGGCTGCTCAACACGCTGGAGACGCTGGCGGTCACCGCCGAGCAGGCGAAGGTGGAGACGATCACCGACGCCTGGCTGCTGCAGGTGCTCGGCGAGCGCATGCGCCGCTACGACAAGGGCGGAGAGCAGTTCTACGACACCATCAGCGCGCTGCACAAGTCCGTGCGCGGCAGCGATCCGGACGCGGCGCTCTACTGGCTGGTGCGCATGCTCGACGGCGGGGCCGACCCGCGCTACATGGCCCGGCGCATCGTGCGCATGGCGTGGGAGGACATCGGCCTGGCCGACCCGCGCGCCATGCAGATCTGCAACGAGGCCGCGCAGACCTACGAGCGCCTGGGCTCGCCCGAAGGCGAGCTGGCGCTGGCCCAGGCCGTGCTGTACCTGGCCGTGGCGCCCAAGAGCAACGCGGGCTACATGGCCTACAACAAGGCGCGTGCCTTCGTGAAGCAGGACGGCACGCGCCCCGTGCCCATGCACCTGCGCAACGCGCCGACCAAGCTCATGAAGGAGCTGGACTACGGCAAGGGCTACCGCTACGCGCACGACGAGGAAGGGGGCTTCGCCGCGGGCGAGAGCTACCTGCCCGAGGGCATGGAGCCGCCCGGCTTCTACGCGCCCGTGCCGCGCGGGCTGGAGATCAAGATCGGGCAGAAGCTCGACGAGCTGCGCGCGCGCAATGCCGCCGCTGCGCCCCCGCCTGCGCAGGACTGAGTGGCCTGGGCCGCATGGCCCGTCCACCGTGAATCCCGTCCTTTTGGGAATAAGCGCATTCCCTGCTTACACGGCCGCCATCAGAATTTCTAATCGCGCAAATGGTTCCCTGATGTGTTGGGGGAGCAAGGGAAAACCCCGCCGGAACGCGATGGAGACAACGCAAAAGCCGTGACAAAATTTCTTCACTGAACCCGCGCAGACCATCCTGGCGGGTTTTTTGCTAGATGGCAGACGGGCCCACAAGGCTGCACCGGTTGGCGGTGCCTGCTGGTGCGCGCGTCATTACAAAGGACTCAATTTATGGACATTTTGCTGCAGCAGATCATCAATGGTCTGGTCCTGGGCAGCATGTACGCCTTGATAGCCCTGGGCTATACCATGGTGTACGGCATCATCCAGCTCATCAACTTCGCCCACGGGGAAGTGCTCATGATCGGGGCGCTCACCAGCTGGAGCTGCATCGGCCTCATGCAGGAGGCCATGCCCGGCGCGCCGGGCTGGAGCATCCTCCTGCTGGCCACCCTCATCGCCTGCGTGGTGGCCGCAGTGCTCAACTTCACCATCGAGAAGGTCGCCTACAAGCCTCTGCGCAACAGCCCGCGCCTGGCGCCCCTGATCACCGCCATCGGCATGTCCATCCTGCTGCAGACGCTGGCGATGATCGTCTGGAAGCCCAACTACAAGCCCTATCCCACGCTGCTGCCCGCCGCGCCCTTCCAGATCGGGGGCGCGGTGATCACCACCACGCAGATCCTCATCCTGGGCGTGACGGTGGTCGCCCTGGCCTCCATGGTCTACCTGGTGAGCTACACGCGCCTGGGCCGCGCCATGCGCGCCACGGCCGAGAACCCGCGTGTGGCGGCGCTCATGGGCGTCAAGCCCGACATGGTGATCTCCGCCACCTTCATCATCGGCGCGGTGCTGGCGGCCATCGCCGGCATCATGTGGGCGTCGAACTACGGCACGGCCCAGCACACCATGGGTTTCCTGCCGGGCCTGAAGGCCTTCACTGCGGCGGTGTTCGGCGGCATCGGCAACCTCGCGGGCGCAGTGGTCGGCGGCATCCTGCTGGGGCTGATCGAGGCGATCGGCTCGGGCTACATCGGCCAGCTCACGGGCGGCGTGCTGGGCAGCCACTACACCGACATCTTCGCCTTCATCGTGCTCATCATCATCCTCACGCTGCGCCCCTCGGGCCTGCTGGGCGAGCGCGTGGCGGACCGCGCCTGAGACCAGAGGGAGCACACACATGAAAAACAACAAGATCCAATGGATCCTGGGCGGCATCGCACTGCTGGTGCTGCCGCTGGTGCTGCAGTACTTCGGCAACGCCTGGGTGCGCATCGCCGACCTGGCGCTGCTCTACGTGATGCTGGCCCTGGGCCTGAACATCGTGGTGGGCTACGCGGGCCTGCTCGATCTGGGCTACGTGGCCTTCTACGCCGTGGGCGCCTACATGTTCGGCCTGCTGGCCTCGCCGCACCTGGCGGACAACTTCGCGTGGTTCTCCGCGCACTTCCCCGACGGGCTGCACATCTCGCTGTGGCTGGTGATTCCGCTGGCGCTGGTGCTGGCGGCGTGCACGGGGGTGCTGCTGGGCATCCCGGTGCTCAAGCTGCGCGGCGACTACCTGGCCATCGTGACGCTGGGCTTCGGCGAGATCATCCGCATCTTCATGAACAACCTGGACCACCCGGTCAACATCACCAACGGCCCCAAGGGCCTGGGGCAGATCGACTCGGTGAAGGTCTTCGGGCTCGACCTGGGGCGGCGGCTGGAGCTGTTCGGCTACGACATCAACTCGGTCACGCTGTACTACTACCTGTTCCTGGCGCTGGTGCTCGTCACCATCCTGGTGTGCTACCGCCTGCAGGACTCGCGCATCGGCCGCGCGTGGATGGCCATCCGCGAGGACGAGATCGCCGCCAAGGCCATGGGCATCAACACCCGCAACATGAAGCTGCTGGCCTTCGGCATGGGCGCTTCGTTCGGCGGCGTGGCGGGGGCCATGTTCGGCGCATTCCAGGGCTTCGTGTCGCCCGAGTCTTTCAGCCTCATGGAGTCGGTGATGATCGTCGCCATGGTGGTGCTCGGCGGCATCGGCCACATCCCGGGCGTGATCCTGGGCGCGGTGCTGCTGTCGGCGCTGCCCGAGGTGCTGCGCTACGTGGCCGGCCCGCTGCAGGCCATGACCGACGGGCGCCTGGACTCGTCCATCCTGCGCCAGCTCCTGATCGCGCTGGCGATGATCATCGTGATGCTGCTGCGCCCGCGCGGCCTGTGGCCCTCGCCCGAGCACGGCAAGAGCCTCGTGCAGAAGTCCTGACACCACCACGCGAGAAGCAAGAACATGGCAGATACATCGAAAGAAGTGGTGCTGAAGGTCGCGGGCATCTCCAAGCGCTTCGGCGGCCTGCAGGCGCTGTCCGGCGTGGGCATCACCATCCGGCGCGGCCAGGTCTACGGCCTGATCGGGCCCAACGGCGCGGGCAAGACGACGTTCTTCAACGTCATCACGGGCCTGTACACGCCCGACGCGGGCTCCTTCGAGCTGGCGGGCCAGCCCTATGAGCCCACCGCCGTGCACCTGGTGGCCAAGGCGGGCATCGCGCGCACGTTCCAGAACATCCGCCTCTTCGCCGACATGACGGCGCTGGAGAACGTGATGGTGGGCCGCCACATCCGCACCCATTCGGGGCTGTTCGGCGCGGTGTTCCGTACCAAGGGCTTCAAGGAGGAAGAAGCGGCTATTCGCCACCGCGCGCAGGAGCTGCTCGACTACGTGGGCATCGGCAAGTACGCCGACTTCAAGGCGCGCACGCTGTCCTATGGCGACCAGCGCCGCCTGGAGATCGCCCGGGCGCTCGCCACCGACCCGCAGCTCATCGCGCTCGACGAGCCCGCGGCCGGCATGAACGCCACCGAGAAGGTGCAGCTGCGCGAGCTGATCGACCGCATCCGCAACGACGACCGCACCATCCTGCTCATCGAGCACGACGTGAAGCTGGTGATGGGCCTGTGCGACCGCGTGACGGTGCTCGACTACGGCAAGCAGATCGCCGAGGGCACCCCTGCCGAAGTGCAGCAGAACGAAAAAGTGATCGAGGCCTACCTGGGCACCGGCGGGCACTGAAGGACCGAAAGAAATGGCCGAGAAATCCAACAAAGTTCTATTGCAGGTCAAGGGCCTGAAGGTGGCCTACGGCGGCATCCAGGCCGTCAAGGGTGTGGACATGGAGGTGCGCGAGGGCGAGCTCGTCACGCTCATCGGCTCCAACGGCGCCGGCAAGACCACCACCATGAAGGCCATCACCGGCACCCTGGGTATGAACGATGGCGACATCGAATACCTGGGCCAGAGCATCCGCGGCAAGGGTGCGTGGGACCTGGTCAAGCAGGGCCTGGTGATGGTGCCCGAGGGCCGCGGCGTGTTCGCGCGCATGACCATCACCGAGAACCTGCTCATGGGCGCCTACACGCGCGACGACAAGGCGGGCATCCAGGCCGACATCGAGAAGATGTTCACCATCTTCCCGCGCCTGCGCGAGCGCAAGGACCAGCTGGCCGGCACCATGTCCGGCGGCGAGCAGCAGATGCTGGCCATGGGCCGCGCGCTGATGAGCCAGCCCAAGGTTCTGCTGCTCGACGAGCCTTCCATGGGCCTGTCGCCCATCATGGTGGACAAGATCTTCGAGGTGGTGCGCGACGTGTACGCCCTGGGCGTGACCATCGTGCTGGTGGAGCAGAACGCCAGCCGGGCGCTGGCCATCGCCGACCGGGGCTATGTGATGGAGTCCGGCCTCATCACCATGGCGGGCGGCGGGCAGGATCTGCTGAACGACCCGCGCGTGCGCGCGGCCTACCTGGGCGAGTGAGGCGCGGCCCGCTCCCCACCCAAAAGCACCGCTGCGGCGGTGCTTTCTTTTTCATAGCTGCCAGCGCTTGCTGGATATGCGCTAGAGTGCAATCTGGCTTGTAAAACCCTGCGCCATGCACACCCTGCAATCCCTGCCCATCCCCCTGCAGACCATCCTGCTGCTGGCGGCCAGCAATGTCTTCATGACCTTCGCCTGGTACGGCCACCTCAAGAACCTGGCCACTTCGCCCTGGTACGTGGCGGCGCTGGTGAGCTGGGGTATCGCGCTGTTCGAGTACCTGCTGCAGGTGCCGGCCAACCGCATCGGCCACACGCAGTTCAGCGTGGGCCAGCTCAAGATCATGCAGGAGGTGATCACCCTCACCGTGTTCGTGCCGTTCGCCGTGTTCTACATGAACGAGCCGCTCAAGTGGGACTACCTGTGGGCGGGTTTGTGCCTGGTGGGCGCTGTGTATTTCATCTTTCGCAGCGCATGAAAAAGCCCCTCGAAAAGAGGGGCTGGACCCAGGCGGAAGGGTCAGAAGCGGTACTGCAGCCCCAGCGAGGTCATGTCCACGTCCGAGCTGCCGTCGGCGAAGTGGAAGCGGTGGCGCTCCCATTCCAGCACGGCCGCCCACTGCGGCGTGAAGGCCCAGCGCACGCCCAGGCCGTATGACAGGCCGAAGCCGCTGTCCTTGCCCGTATTCACGCCGAAGCCGCTGTAGCCGCCGGTGCGCGTGCGGCCGTAGGTGGTGCCCAGCTTGCCGAACACGTCGAACTGCTCGCCCAGCGGCGCACGGCCGATCAGGCTGAGGTTGAGGCCCTGGGCCTTGGTGTTGCCGCCAATGCGGTCGGCCTTGCCCATGTTCAGGTAGCCCAGTTCCAGCCCGAAGTAGGGGTTGAAATAGCCGCCCGTGTAGATCTTGAACGCGGTGTCGCTGTCGTCGAAGCCGAAACCGCCCGTGCCGCTGCGCAGGTCGTACTTGGACTGGCCGGCGCTGATGCCCATGTATCCGGCCTGCGTGCCGGGCACGAAGGAGCGCTCGGACATCGGGGCGGGCTGGTTCTGCGCATGCACGGCACCGGCCGCGCAAGCCAGGGCGACCAGGCAGGGAAGGGTGCGAAGGGAGGGTGTCAATTTCATGGCGGGGTCCTTGGTGGGGTGAAGGGAAGGCATGCCATGTCCGCATGGCCGAGGCCCCAATCTACGGACCGGGCGCGGCGCAGGCTGTGGGTCCACGCGGTGCATGGCTGTCGGCAGGGTCCTACGCGCCGGGGCGCTGCACCGGCGTTCCGAGGGGCATGGCCCAGCCGGTTAAACTCGCGCCTTTCGCAGATTTGTCACACGATGTTCATCTCTGCGTCACGAAGCCGTTGAAAAGGTCCGACCAGGAGTCCGCATGTTGTTTGGAAAGCTGTTGCCCCGCGAGGGCAATTTTTTCGAGATGTTCAACCAGCATGCAGATCGCATCGTCGAGGCGGCACGGGCCTTTTCCCAACTGGTGGCCCACTATGGCGACACCCACCTGCGCGACCAGTACAACCAGGACGTGGACAACGCCGAGCGCGCCGCCGACCGCGTGACGCACGAGGTCAACCGCACGCTGCACCAGACCTTCATCACGCCGATCGACCGCGAGCAGATCCACTCGCTGATCAACACCATGGACGACGTGGCCGACCTGATCCAGGATTCGGCCGAAACCATGGCCCTGTACGACATCCGCCACATGACGGACGAGATCACGCGCCTGACGGACCTGAGCGTCAAGTGCTGCGAGCGCGTGCGCGACGCCGTGCAGCTGCTCTCGCGCATCGCCGATCCCGCCGTGGCCGAGGCCGCCCTGAAGACCTGCGAGGAAATCGACCGCCTGGAGGGCGACGCCGACCGCGTGCTGCGCAGCGCCATGAGCAAGCTGTTCCGCGAGGAGCCCGACGTGCGCGAGGTCATCAAGCTCAAGGCCATCTACGAGTTGCTGGAAACCATCACCGACCGCTGCGAAGACGTGGCCAACCTCATCGAAGGCATCATCCTCGAGAACTCCTGAGGCCGGGGCTCCGTCCCGCTTCGCCTCTCGTCCCAAGCATGGAAACAGTACAAACCGCCCTGTGGGTCGTGGTCGTGCTGGTGGCGCTGGCCATCGTGTTCGACTTCATGAACGGCTTCCACGACGCTGCCAACTCCATCGCCACCGTGGTCTCCACGGGCGTGCTCAAGCCGACGCAGGCGGTGGTCTTCGCGGCGTTCTTCAACTTCGTCGCCATCTTCGTCTTCCACCTGAGCGTGGCGGCCACCATCGGCAAGGGCATCGTCGAGCCGGGCGTGGTGGATACGCACGTGGTCTTCGGCGCGCTCGTCGGGGCCATCACCTGGAACGTCATCACCTGGTACTACGGCATCCCCAGCAGCTCGTCGCACGCGCTCATCGGCGGTATCGTGGGCGCGGTGATGGCCAAGACCGGCGCGGGCGCACTGGTCGCCAGCGGCATCCTCAAGACCGTGGCCTTCATCTTCGTGTCGCCCCTGCTGGGCTTCCTGCTGGGATCGCTGATGATGGTGGCCGTGGCCTGGATGTTCCGCCGCATGCGTCCCAACCGGGTGGACAAGTGGTTCCGCCGCCTGCAGCTCGTCTCGGCCGGCGCCTACAGCCTGGGCCACGGCGGCAACGACGCGCAGAAGACCATCGGCATCATCTGGCTGCTGCTCATCGCCACGGGCTACGCCTCGGCCAGCGACTCGGCGCCGCCCACCTGGACCATCGTCTCGTGCTATGCGGCCATCGGCCTGGGCACCATGTTCGGCGGCTGGCGCATCGTCAAAACCATGGGCCAGAAGATCACCAAGCTCAAGCCCGTGGGGGGCTTCTGCGCCGAGACCGGCGGTGCGATGACGCTGTTCATCGCCACGGCGCTGGGCATTCCCGTCTCCACCACCCACACCATCACCGGCGCCATCGTCGGCGTGGGCTCCACCCAGCGCGCGAGCGCCGTGCGCTGGGGCGTGGCGGGCAACATCGTCTGGGCGTGGATCCTCACCATCCCAGCCAGCGCCTTCGTGGCCGCCATCGCCTACTGGATCAGCCTGCAGCTCTATTGATTTGATAGCTGCCAGCGCTTGTCCAGCAAGCGCTGCAGCCCAATTTCATTGTGAAATCTTGCGGGCTTCCTCGATCTGGTATTCGAAGTAGTGCTGGAAGCTGTACGCAATGCTGGCCATCAGCACGGCCGTGCCGATCATGAGCGCGGCTGCAATGGCGAAGACCGTGAACCAGTTCGTGCGGCCCGGCGCGGCATCGGGCGCACCTTGCGGGTTGAAGCGCGCGTTCCACTTCTCGGGCGGCATCAGGCCGTAGAGGATGGCGCGCAGCGCGCAGCCCGCGATCGTGAAGCCCAGCAAGGGAATCAGCAGCCAGCTCAGCTGGTCGTCCTGCCCCAGTTGCTGCACGCGCTGGATGCCGTACACGCCGAGCGCCGTCGGCAACGGCAGCAGCCAGCCGAGCATGTCGCCCAGGCCATGCAGGTAGAAGCGGTGCAGCCCCAGGGGGCCGCCAAGGAATGCGAGCCACGCCGCGATGGTCTTGTTCTTCATGGGGCGCCATTATTGGCGCTCGGTCACTCGGGTGCGGTGGAGTCGCCCGCGCCCAGGGGCTTTTCCATGAGCACGATGTCGCGCCATGCGCCGAACTTCCAGCCCACCGAGCGCAGCACGCCCACGTGGGCAAAGCCTGCCGCGCGGTGCACGCCGACGGAGCCCGCGTTGGCCGAGTCGCCGATCACCGCCAGCAGCTTGCGCACGCCCGCGGCCTCGGCCTGCGCGCCCAGCGCATCCAGCAGCAGGCGGCCCAGGCCGCGCCCGTGCGCGTCGTGGGCCACGTAGATCGAATCCTCGGCCGAGAAGCGGTAGGCCGGGCGCGGCTTGAACCAGTTGCAGTAGGCGAAACCCAGCACGCGGCCATCCTCCTCGGCCACCAGGTAGGGCAGGCCCTTGGCCAGCACGTCGGCGCGGCGCGCGGCCATGTCCTCGGCACCGGGCGGATCGATCTCGAAGGTGCCCGTGCCGTGCAGCACATGGTGGGCGTAGATGGCGGTGATGGTGGCGACATCTTCGTCGCGGCTGCTGCGGATGAGGGGCATAGGCAGGTTGTGGATATAATCGGCGGCTTTGCTGCGTGTCGCTGGCCGGGTGGCCAGTCGCGTGTCTCAAACGCCGCAAGAACGAAGCAGCATTTGCTGCGACCCACCCGAAGGATTCATTATGGTCGTGATTCGACTCTCCCGCGGCGGCTCCAAGGGCCGTCCGTTCTTCAACATCGTCGTCGCCGACAAGCGCGTGCGCCGCGACGGCCGCTTCATCGAGCGCCTGGGCTTCTACAACCCCTCCGCCAAGGGCGCCGAGGAAGAGCTGCGCATCGCCCAGGACCGCCTGACGTACTGGAAGGGCGTGGGCGCTCAGCCTTCTCCCACCGTGGACCGCCTGATCAAGCAAGCCGCCAAGAAGGCCGCCTGATTCCCGGACCCCATCCATGAAAAGGGCGGGCTTCCATGCGAAGCGCGCCCTTTTTCCATTGAGCACCGCCATGCCGAACCTGCCCGTCCTGGACCCCGCCCAACTCCCCCCCGACGCCGTGGAGGTGGGCCGCATCGCCGACGCCTGGGGCGTCAAGGGCTGGTTCAAGGTGCTGCCGTACAGCGCCGACCCCGAGGCGCTCTTCGCCGCCAAGACGTGGTTCCTGCAGCCATCGGAAAAGGGCGCCAGGAGTTTTTTCAGCGGCACCGTGCAGCTGGCCATCCGGCAGGCGCGCGTGCATTCCGACTCCGTGGTCGCCTGGGCGCAGGGCGTGGACGACCGCGACGCCGCCGAAGCCCTGCGCGGCGCGCGCATCTTCGTGCCGCGCGAGAGCTTTCCCGCCACCGGGGAAGACGAGTACTACTGGGTCGACCTGATCGGCCTGCCCGTGGTCAACCGCGAGGGCGTGCCGCTGGGCACCGTGCGCGAGCTGCTGCCCACGGGGCCGCAGACCACGCTGGTGCTGGTCTGCGAGCACGAGGGCAAGGCGCACGAGCGCATGATCCCCTTCGTCTCCGCCTTCGTCGACAAGGTGGACCTCGCCGGACGCTGCATCACCGTGGACTGGCAGCCGGACTACTGATGCCCGCGTGCCATGCGTTTTGACGTCATCACCCTGTTTCCCGACCTGTTCGCACCGTTCCTCGCCAGCGGCGTGACGCGGCGCGCCTACACGTCGGGGCAGGTCGATGTGCGCCTGTGGAACCTGCGCGACCACGCCGAAGGCAATTACCGCCGCGTGGACGACCGGCCTTTCGGCGGCGGCCCCGGCATGGTCATGCTGGCGGAGCCGCTCGCGCGCTGCCTCGCGGCCATCCGGGCGGACCGGGCGGAGGAAGAGGGTGCCCGTGCGCCGCTCGTGCTTTTCTCGCCCATCGGCCGCCGGCTCGACCATGCGGGCGTGGCCGAATGGTCGGCCAGCAGGGGCGCCATCCTGCTGTGCGGCCGCTACGAGGGCGTGGACCAGCGCTTCATCGACACGCACGTCGATCTGCAGATCAGCCTGGGCGACTTCGTGCTCTCGGGCGGCGAAATCGCGGCACTGGCGCTGCTCGACGCCGTGGCCCGACTGCAGCCCGGCGTGCTGCAGGGCGAAGGCAGCCACCAGCTCGACAGCTTCAACCCGGCGCTCGACGGCCTGCTCGACTGCCCGCACTACACGCGCCCCGAGGTCTGGAGCGGCCAGGCCGTGCCCGGCGCGCTGCTGTCGGGCCACCATGCGCAGATCGAGCGCTGGCGCCGCGACCAGCGCCTGCTGCTCACCGTGCGCCACCGTCCCGACCTGCTGGCCGCGGCCCGCGAGCGCGGGCAGATCACACGGGCCGATGAGGCCGTGCTGAAACAGAATTCGCTATAATCATGGGTTCTCGATCCTCTGGCCGGCCGCTGCCGAATCCCTGAAGAAGGCCGGCAGCACCAAGGCACCATAGGGGTGCCATGCCAATTCTGGCGCGGCCATGATCGTTGGAATGCAACCATGAACCTCATCCAGACCCTCGAGCAGGAAGAAATCGCCCGCTTGAACAAGACCATCCCCGAATTCGCGCCTGGCGACACCGTCATCGTGAGCGTGAACGTGGTGGAAGGCACCCGCAAGCGCGTCCAGGCCTACGAAGGCGTGGTGATCGCCAAGCGCAACCGTGGCCTCAACAGCGGCTTCACCGTGCGCAAGATCTCCAGCGGCGAAGGCGTGGAGCGTACGTTCCAGACCTACTCGCCCCTGATCGCCAAGATCGAAGTCAAGCGCCGCGGCGACGTGCGCCGCGCCAAGCTGTACTACCTGCGTGAGCGCAGCGGCAAGTCGGCCCGCATCAAGGAAAAGCTGCCTTCGCGCATCAACAAGGCTGCCGCCACGGACGCAGCAGCGTAAGCACCCACCGGCATCCTTGCCGCGGAACCGCTACAGTGCGCGAGCCTGTAGCGGTTTTTTCTTTTTCGCCTTGATCGTCCTGTGAGCTCCGCCGCCGTCCCGCCCCTGTCCACGCTGCCCGACTTCGACCCGCGCGAGGTGCCCGTCGCCGGCGTGGACGCGCACCTGCCCGCAGTGGCCCTGGCTGCCCAGACGCCCCAGGCGCTTCGCCGGCGCTTCGCCGCGCCCCCGGTGTGGACGCCCGAGGTGGTGCGCGAGAAGAAATTCGCCGAGCGCGCGCCCGCCCAGGCGGCCGTGCTCGTGCCCATCGTGCTGCGCGATCGGCCCACGGTGCTGCTCACCGAGCGCACGGCGCACCTGTCCACGCACTCGGGGCAGGTGGCCTTTCCCGGCGGCCGGGCGGACCCTGGCGATGCCGATGCCGCCGCCACTGCCTTGCGCGAGGCGCAGGAGGAAGTGGGCTTGGCTCCCGCCAGCGTCGAGGTGCTGGGCAGCCTGCCCATCTATGTCACCGGCACCGCCTTCATCGTCACGCCCGTCGTCGGCCTCGTGCGGCCCGGGGCCGCGCTGCAGCCCAACCCCTACGAGGTGGCCGACGTGTTCGAGGTGCCGCTCGACTTCCTGCTCGACCCCGCGCACCACCGCCGCCACGTGTTCGAGTGGCAGGGACTGCGGCGCGAATGGTTCTCCATGCCCTACGAGGACGGCGGCAAGACGCACTTCATCTGGGGCGCCACGGCCGGCATGCTGCGCAACTTCTACCGTTTCATGGTGGCTTGAGCGCAAGCGCGTGTAACACGCGCCGCTATCATTGCCGCCATGAGTTTCTTCGCCATCCTGTTCGCGCTGCTGATCGAGCAAGCGCGCCCGCTGGCCCGCAGCAATCCCATCCATGCAGGCCTGCGCGCATGGGCGCTGTCGGTGAACCGCAATTTCGATGCAGGCAGCTCCCAGCACGCCTGGGTGGCCTGGTGCATGGCCGTGCTCGTGCCGCCCATCGTGGTGCTGGCCGTGCACTGGGCGCTGCTGCACTGGATCGGCTGGCCGCTGGCGCTGCTGTGGAACGTGGCGGTGCTCTACGTCACGCTGGGTTTCCGCCAGTTCAGCTACCACTTCACCGGCATTCGCGACGCGCTGGAAGACGGCGACGCCGCCAGCGCGCGCGCGCAGCTGGCGGAGTGGAAGCAGGTGGACGCGAGCGAGCTGCCGCGCAGCGAGATCGTGCGCCACGTGATCGAGTATTCGGTGATCGCCGCGCACCGCCACGTGTTCGGCGTGCTGGCGTGGTATTCGGTGCTTGCCGCGCTGGGCCTGGGCCCTGCCGGCGCAGTGCTCTACCGGCTGGCCGAGTTCGTCTCGCGCCACTGGGGCCCGCGCGAGCGCGCGGCCACGGCCCACCCGCCCAGCGAGGCGCTGCAGCGCGTCACGGCCCAGGCCTGGACGGCGATCGACTGGCTGCCCGCGCGCCTCACCGCGCTGTGCTTCGCGGTGGTGGGCAGCTTCGAGGAAGCCATCGAAGGCTGGCGCTTCCACGCCCAGCGCTTCCCCAACGACAACGACGGCGTGGTGCTCGCTGCTACGGCGGGCGCCATCAACGTGCGCCTGGGCGGCGAGGCCCTGCGCAGCCGCGCGGGCGTGGCCACGCCCCAGGGTTTCGAGGTGGATGCCGACATCGGCGACAGCGCCAGCACGCCGGGCCGTGAGCCCGAGGTGGGTCACCTGCGCAGCGTGGTCGGCCTCGTGTGGCGCTCGGTGGTGGTGTGGATGCTGCTGCTGGCGCTGCTATCCATGGCCCGGCTGCTCGGCTGACAATTCAAACCAAATCAGGCTCTAGCGCTTGCCTGGCAAGCGCGGGCAGCTATGGAATCAGGAGTTTTCTTCCCATGACCGTCCCTTCGCTGTGCAGCCCCGTCGTCGGGCGGCTCGAACCGTATGTACCCGGCGAGCAGCCGCGCATCGCGGGCCTCGTGAAGCTCAACACCAACGAGAACCCCTACCCGCCATCGCCGCACGCCGTGTCCGCCATCGAAGCCGCCGCACGCGAGGGGCTGCAGCTCTACCCCGATCCGCAGTCGCTCGCGCTGCGCGAGACCATCGCTGCGCACCATGGCCTGGAGGCGGGCCAGGTGTTCGTGGGCAACGGCTCCGACGAGGTGCTCGCGCATGCGTTCTTCGCGTTCTTCCAGCATGCGGGCGAGCCGCTGCTGATGCCCGACATCACCTACAGCTTCTACCGCGTCTACTGTGGCCTGTGGGGCATCACGCCCGAACTGCAGCCGCTGGACGAGGGCCTCGCCATCGACGTGGAGCGCATCGCCGCGCGCGCAGCCCAAGGAGCGTGCGCGGGCATCGTGCTCGCCAACCCCAATGCGCCCACGGGCATGGGCCTGCCGCTCGCGCAGATCGAGCGCCTGCTCGCCGCCTGCCCGCAGCGCGTGGTGCTGGTCGATGAGGCCTACGTCGATTTCGGCGGCGAGAGCGCCGTGAGCCTCGTCGCGCGCCATCCGAACCTGCTGGTGGTGCATACGCTCTCCAAATCGCGCTCGCTCGCGGGCCTGCGCGTAGGCGCTGCGTTCGGCCAGCGGCCGCTGATCGACGCGCTGGAGCGCGTGAAGGACAGCTTCAACTCCTACCCGCTCGACCGCCTGGCCCAGGCCGGCGCGCGCGCCGCTTACGAGGACACGGGGTATTTCAGCGAGACCTGCCGCGCCGTGATGCACAGCCGCGAGGGCCTGTCGCTTGCGCTCGAAGACTTGGGTTTCGAGGTGCTGCCCTCGCAGGCCAACTTCCTGTTCGTGCGCCATCCTGCGCGGGGCGGTGCCGAACTGGCGGCGGCGTTGCGCGATCTCGCGGTGCTGGTGCGCCACTTCAAGCAGCCCGAGCGCATCGCGCAGTACCTGCGCATCAGCGTGGGCACGCCCGCACAGTGCGATGCGCTGGTCCAGGCGCTGCAGGCCATCCTGCTTCAGTAGCGGGGCGCCTCGCTGAGTTCGGCGAACAGCTCGCCATAGATGCGGTAGCGGTTGGCGCTGACGGTGCCGGGGCTGCCTTCCGTATCGACCTGGGCCTGCACGGCGCAGCCCGGCTCGTGCAGATGGGTGCAGTTGTAGAACTTGCACTCGCCCGCGTGCGCGCCGATGTCGGGCATGCAGCGCGCCAGGTCGGTGGGCGCGAGGTGGCGCAGGCCGAACTCCTGGAAGCCCGGCGAATCGATGAGCGCGGTGGTGCGCGCCGCGTCCACCCAGTACCACGCGGTGCTCGTGGTGGTGTGCTTGCCGGAGTTGAGCGCCTGTGAGATCTCGCCCGTCTGCGCCGTCGCCCCCGGCACCAGCAGGTTGATGAGCGTGCTCTTGCCCGAACCCGAGGGGCCGAGCACGAGCGTGGCCTTGCCCTCCAGATACTGCATGAGCGCCACGCGGTCCACCTCGCCCGACTGGGCCAGCGACAGCGGCAGCACGCCGTAGTGCCGGCTGTCCGGCCCCGCGTTGCCCGCCATGTGGCGGTAGGGCAGCAGGCGCTGCCAGGCGCGCGCGAAGGGCTCGACCAGGTCGCTCTTGTTGAGCGCGATCAGCGGCGCGATGCCCGCGGCCTCGGCGGCGATCAGTGCGCGGGCGAGCTGGCTTTCGGAGAACACGGGCTCGGCGGCGATCAGCACCAACACTTGGTCGATGTTGGCGGCGAAGGACTTGGTGCGGATCTCGTCCTGGCGGTAGAACAGGTTGCGGCGCTCCAGCACCTTCTCGACCGTGCCTTCCTCGCCCTGGCCGGGTGGAGGAGGCTGCCACAGCACGCGGTCGCCCACGACGGCCTGGCTCTTCTTGCCGCGCGGGTGACAGATGCGGCGCGTGCCGTCCGCGCTTTCCACCACGCAGTGGCGGCCGTGGCTGGCGACCACCAGGCCCTCTTGCCGTGTCATGGCGCGAGCAGCGCGTCGATGCGACGGGCGCAGTCGGTGTCGGTGAGGGAGATGCCGCCCACGTCGTGCGTGTTCAGCCGCACCACGCAGCGGCCGTAGTGCACCGACAGGTCGGGGTGGTGGTCTTGCGTGTGGGCGATGAAGGCGACGGCGTTCACGAAGGCCATGGTCTCGTGGTAGTTGGCGAACCGGAAGGTCTTCTCGATGGCCACGTCGGCGCCGTCGCCGGAAAGCTGCCAGCCTTGCAGATCGGCCAGTTTGGCTACCAGTTCCGTAGCTGTCAGCGCTCTCCGGGTCTGGGTTTTCCAGTCTTTCTTGGGAAGCATCGAGGTCATGATGGCAGGCGCGCGAGGCGCTCCGTGGCGGGAGGGTGGGAATAGTAGAAGCGCGCGTACACCGGGTCGGGCGTGAGGGTGGAGGCGTTGTCTTCGTAGAGCTTGAGCAGGGCCGAGGCCAGTGCACCGCCGTCGGCCTGCGCGGCGGCGTAGGCGTCGGCCTGGAACTCGTGGCGGCGCGAGAGCTGGGCCATGAGCGGCGTGATGAACACGGTGAACACCGGCGCGGCCAGCAGGAACAGCAGCAGGGCCAGCGCGTCGTTCGGGGCGCTGCCCTCGAGGTTCAGGTTGGGCTGTACGCCCAGGCCCGTGTAGAACCAGCCGCGCGACGAGAGCCACCCGAGCAGCGCGAAGCCCGCGAGGCTGAGGGCGAACAGGCCGACCAAGCGGCGCGTGATGTGCTTGTGCTTGAAGTGACCGAGCTCGTGCGCGAGAACGGCCTCCACCTCGCCGGGCGTCAACTGCTTGAGCAGCGTGTCGTAGAACACCACGCGCTTGGCCGCGCCGAAGCCCGTGAAATAGGCATTGGCGTGGGCGCTGCGGCGGCTGCCATCCATCACGAACAGGCCTTTGGCGGTGAAGCCGCAGCGCTGCATGAGCGCGGTGACGCGGCTCTTGAGCGATTCGTCTGCCAGCGGCTCGAACTTGTTGAAGAGCGGGGCGATGAAGAGCGGGAACACCACCATGAGCAGCAGGTTGAACCCCATCCACGCGCCCCAGGCCCACAGCCACCACAGCGGCCCGGCGGCGCCCATGAGCCAGAGGATCAGCCAGGCGATCGGCAGGCCGACCGCGCTGCCTACCAGCGTGGATTTGGCGAGGTCGGCCAGCCACAGCCGCGGCGTCATCTGGTTGAAGCCGAAGCGCTGCTCGATCACGAAGGTCTGGTAGAGCGTGGCGGGCAGGTCGAGCGCGCCGCTGATGAGGGCGAAGCAGGCCAGAAGGGCGAGCTGCTGCAGCATGCCGCCGCCCAGCCAGCCGAGCAGCGCCTGGTTGAGCGCATCCAGCCCGCCCAGCAGGGTCCAGCCGAGCAGCACGGCCGTGGAGAGGGCCATTTCCAGCAGCCCGAAACGTCCCTTGGCAATGGTGTAGTCGGCCGCTTTCCGGTGCGCGGCCAGCGGGATGCGGCTGGCGAAGGCGGCGGGCACGGCATCGCGGTGGCTTGCCACGTGGCGGATCTGGCGCGAGGCCAGCCACAAGCGCAGCAGCAGGCCGGCGACCAAGGCAGCGGCGAAGGCGTATGTCAGAAGGAGCGAAGGAGGCAGCATGGGCCGGGAAGTTTAGGCCATCGGTGAAAATCGCCTTCCTATGTCTGACACCACTCCCACCCTTGCCAAATCCGACCAGAACCTCGTCTGGCTCGACTGTGAAATGAGCGGCCTGAACCCCGAGGCCGAACGCCTGCTGGAGATCGCCGTGGTCGTCACCAGCCCCAACCTGGATCTGCGCGTGGAGGGCCCGGTCTTCGCCATCCACCAATCCGACGAAGTGCTGAACGGCATGGACGCCTGGAACAAGGGCACGCACGGCCGCAGCGGCCTCGTCGACAAGGTGCGCGCCAGCACTGTGACCGAGGCGGAGGCGGAGCAGGCCATCATCGACTTCCTCAAAACTTACGTGCCCAAGGGCACGGCGCCCATGTGCGGCAACAGCATCGGGCAGGACCGGCGCTTTCTCGTGAAGTACATGCCCAAGCTGGAGGCGTTTTTCCACTACCGCAATGTGGACGTGAGCACGCTCAAGGAACTCGCCAAGCGCTGGAAGCCCGCGGCCTACACCTCGTTCAAGAAGGCGCAGCGTCACACTGCGCTGGCCGACGTGCACGAATCCATCGACGAACTGGCGCACTACCGCACGCATCTGCTGAACGTGTGATTTGCGGGAAAACCCGAATCGTGCGACAATCGCGGGCTTGCGTGAAAACGACTTCACGCAGTTTGCGCATCTCCCTTCACACACCGGGCCTGCGGGCGGCAGCCACTGCCGCACACCGCATCAATGCCCACCCGCCCAGCCCATCGCTGGCGCAGGTTTCGTTTGATGGTTGATGTTTTTTAACCATTGACGAAGCCACCGCGGGCAACGCCTGCGGCCGTCTTCGTGTGAGAAAAATATGACCGACACTTTGCAAGTGCAGGGCGATTTCGCGCCTGCAGACTCTTCCGTTGCCGTGACCGCCGAGCCCAACGGCTTCGTCGAACTGGGCCTTGCGCCCGAACTCGTGCAGGCCGTGGCCGACCTCGGCTACACCCAGCCCACCCAGGTGCAGCAGAGCGCCATTCCGCTCGCCATGGGCGCGGGCGCCGATGACCGCTTCATCGACCTCATGGTCTCCAGCCAGACCGGCAGCGGCAAGACCGCGGCCTTCCTGCTGCCCGTGCTGCACACGCTGGTCAAGCAGCAGGCCGAGGCCGACGCCGCAGCGCGCGCAGAATACGAGCGCGCCGCCGCCGAGGCCGCTGCACGGGGTGAAGCCGCCCCCAAGCGCGCCAAGCGCAAGAACCCGCTGCAGCCGCGCAACTTCAAGGCCGCCACGCCCGGCGCGCTGGTGCTGTGCCCCACGCGCGAACTGGCGCAGCAGGTGGCGCACGACGCCATCGAACTCGTCAAGCACTGCAAGGGCCTGCGCATCGCCAACGTGGTGGGCGGCATGCCCTACCAGCTGCAGATCGCCAAGCTGCAGAACGCCAACCTCGTCGTCGCCACGCCGGGGCGCCTGCTGGACCTGCAGCGCTCTATGCAGATCAAGCTCGACCAGGTGCAGTTCCTGGTGGTGGACGAGGCCGACCGCATGCTCGACCTGGGCTTCTCCGACGACCTGGCCGAGATCAACCAGCTCACCGCCCAGCGCAAGCAGACCATGATGTTCAGCGCCACCTTCGCGCCGCGCATCCAGCAGCTCGCGATGCGCGTGATGCACGACAACGGCGCGAGCGTGAAGAAGATCCAGATCGACACGCCGCAGGAAAAGCACGCCAACATCAAGCAGATGCTCTACTGGGCCGACAACGCCCAGCACAAGCGCAAGCTGCTCGACCACTGGCTGCGCGACGCCTCCATCAACCAGGCCATCGTCTTCGCCAGCACGCAGGTGGAGTGCGACGGCCTCGCCAACGACCTGCAGCAGGACGGTTTCTCTGCCGTCGCGCTGCACGGCGCCCTGAGCCAGGGCCTGCGCAACCGCCGCCTGATGGCGCTGCGCAACGGCCAGGTGCAGATCCTCGTGGCCACCGACGTGGCTGCGCGTGGCATCGACGTGCCCACCATCACCCACGTCTTCAACTTCGGCCTGCCGATGAAGGCCGAGGACTACACCCACCGCATCGGCCGCACGGGCCGCGCGGGGCGCGACGGCCTGGCCGTCACCTTCGCCGAGTTCCGCGACCGCCGCAAGATCTTCGACATCGAAGGCTACAGCCGCCAGCAGTTCAAGGCCGAAGTGGTGGCGGGCCTGGAGCCCACGCAGCGCTTCCCGCAGGGCGGCGGCCGTGGCGACTTCGGCGGCGGCCGGAGCCGCGAGGGCGGGCGCGACCACCGTTTCGGCGGCAATGGCCGCGGCCATGGCGACCGGGGTGGCTTCGGCGACCGGGGCGCGCCGCGCGCCGAGCGCGGCAGCTACGGCGGCCGCCGCGATGGCGAGGGCTATGGCCGCAAGAGCGGCTTTGGTGAAGCGTCCCGCTTTGGCGACTCCCGCCCGGGCCGTGGCGATGGCGCACCGCGCGGCGATTTCAACCGCGACTTCGGCCGCAACAAGGGCTCGTTCGCCAAGCCGCAGGGCGCAGGCAAGCCCTTCGCTCCGCACGATGCGCGCAAGCGCCCGGCACGCACCGAAGGCCGCTGATCCGCCCTCCGGGCGCTCTCCGGAAACCCAAGCCAGCCGCAGCCCGCGGCTGGCTTTTTTTGTGCGGATGAGAGCGGTTACACGGGTTCGTGCATGCTGTAATCGCTGCACTTTGGAGGTCCGCATGTCGTCTGCCCTGTCTTCGGATGCCGATTTCGAGCACATGTTCGAGATCGCCCCTGTCTCGCTCTGGCTGGAGGATTACAGCGCCATGCGGCAGTTGTTCACGCGCTGGCGTGCCCAGGGCGTGCGGGACGTGGTGGCCCATGTGCGCAGCGACCCCGAGGCGTTGCGCGCCTACGGCGCCAGCATCCAGGTGCTGAAGGTGAACCGGCGCACGCTGGAGCTGTTCGCCGCGCCCGACCAGCGCGCGCTGGAAGCCTCGCTGGACCAGGTGTTCCGCGACGACATGCGCGAGCGCGCCATCCCCGAGCTGCAGCAGTTGTGGGAGGGCGCGCTCGAATTCTCCAACCAGACCGTGAACTACGCGCTGGACGGGCGGCGCCTGGACGTGCACATCCGCGGGCGCATCCTGCCCGGCTACGAGGATTCATGGAGCCGGGTGCTGGTCTCGCTGGAGGACAACACCCTGCAGATGCGCGCCAGCGAGCAGCTGCAGCGCAGCGAGCAGTACGCGCGCGGGCTGTTCGAGCACTCGCCCGTGTCGCTGTGGGTCGAGGATTTCAGCGCGGTCAAGCGCCTGCTCGACGAAGTGCGCCTGCAGGGCATCCGCGACTTCAAGACCTTCCTGAAGGTGCATCCCGAATTCGTCGAGCGCTGCATGCGCGAGATCCGCGTGATCGACGTCAACCAGCTCACCCTGGCGATGTTCGGCGCCGCCAGCAAGGAAGCGCTGCTGGCCGGCATCGACCGCGTGTTCCGCGGAGAGATGCGCGAATCGTTCGCCGAGCAGCTGCTCGACCTCTGGGAGGGCAAGCTGTTCCAGCAGCGCGAGGCGGTCAACTACCACCTGGGCGGCGACCCGATCCACGTCCACATGCAGTTCGCCGTGCTCGAGGAGCGCCAGCACGACTGGGGCATGGTGCTGCTGTCGCTGGTGGACATCACCGCGCGCAAGAAGGCCGAGGCCTACCTGGAATACCTGGGCAAGCACGACGTGCTCACCGGCCTGCGCAACCGCGCCTACTACGCGGACGAGCTCAACCGCCTCACGCGCAAGGGGCCCTGGCCCGTGGCGGTGATCGCCATCGACCTGAACGGCCTGAAGGTGATCAACGACGAGCACGGCCACGCCGTGGGCGATGCCATGCTGCGCCGCGTGGGCGAGGTGCTGGGCAAGGCGGTGGAGGGCTCGGTCTGCGTCGCGCGCATAGGCGGTGACGAGTTCTGCATCCTGCTGCCCGGTGCCGACGAGCGCGCCGCCCAGGCGCTGATCGAGCGCATCGGCTCGATGCTGGAGCTCAACAACCAGTTCTACCCGGGCCAGCACCTGAGCCTGGCCATGGGCGTGGCGGTGGCCCAGCCGGGCGAATCGCTGGAGGCCGCCGCGCACCGCGCGGACCAAGCCATGTATGTCGAGAAGACGCGCTATTACGAGGCCATGGGGCTGGACAGGCGCCGCGGCGGCTAGGGCGTGTCATCCATCAAATCCCCCGCGCGCTGGCCCCGCAATGGGGATGGATGCGCGAAGCGCGGCGCAGCCAATAGCCGCAGCTATTGGCAAGCCGTGCGACAAAGCAGACGCCCCATTGCGGGGCCAGCCCGAAGGGAGGGGCACGCGGGCGGCGCATTGCGTCGTTGCGGCTCGCTTGTGTAGCAGAGCTACACGGCACTCACCGCGCCTAACACTGCACCGCCCGCATGCCCCTCGCGTGGGGGATTTGATGGATGACACGCCCTAGGGCGCATCACACCGGGTGCACGACCGCACGCCCGATTTCCGGCCAGCGGCGGTGCAGGCAGACCCAGGCCACCAGCCCCACGCACAGCATCAGCAGCGAGGCCGTGGCCAGCAGCACGGTGGAGTGCATGACCAGCGGTGCCACTACGCCTGCCACCAGCCCGTTGGCCGTGGCGCCCACGAAGGCCTGCAGCGACGAGGCCATGCCGCGCCGCGCGGGGTACAGGTCCAGCACCAGCAAGGTGACCACGGGCACCATGAGCGCCCAGCCGAACGAGAAGATGCCGATGGGCAGCAGCGCCCACGACACGTGCGCGGGCAGCAGCAGGTTGGCGCCCAGGTTCAGCAGCGCCATGGCCAGCATGATGACGAAGCCGTGGCGGATCTGGCGCTTGGGCGCGATGCGCCCGGCCAGCCGCCCGCTCATCCATGCGCCGCCCATGATGCCGGAGATGGTCAGCAGGAAGAGCCAGAAGAACTGCGTGGGCTCCAGGCCCAGCAGGTCACCCAGGAAGGCCGGGGCCGAGAGCACGTAGAGGAACATGCCGTTGAACGGCACGCCGCTGGCCAGCGCCAGGAGCAGGAAGCGCGGGCTGGTGCCCAGCTCCCAGTAGCCGCGCATCAGGTGGCCCAGGTGGATGGGCTGGCGGTCGGCGGGCGGCAGCGACTCGGGCAGCAGCCGCCAGTTGGCCACCCACAGGAACACGCCCACGCCGGTCAGGAACCAGAACACGCTGTGCCAGCCCAGGTGCACCGACAGCCAGCCGCCCACGATGGGCGCGATGGCCGGCGCCACGCCGAAGAAGATAGTCACCTGGCTCATCACGCGCTGCGCCTCGGACGGCGGGAACATGTCGCGGATCACCGCGCGCGAGACGACGATGCCCGCGCCCGCCGACAGGCCCTGCAGCGCCCGGAACAGCACCAGCTGCCCGATGCTCTGCGACAGCGCGCAGCCGGCCGAGGCCAGCGTGAACACCGCCAGCCCCCACAGCACCACGGGCCGGCGGCCCAGGCTGTCGGACAGCGAGCCGTGGAACAGCGTCATGAACGCGAAGCCGAACAGGTAGGCCGACAGCGTCTGCTGCATCTGCACCGGCGTGGCGCCCAGCGCGCCGGCGATGGCGGGGAATGCGGGCAGGTAGGTGTCGATGGAGAACGGCCCCACCATCCCCAGCAGGGCCAGCAGGATGGCAAGGGCCCAGCGCGGAGCGCGCCAGAGGCTGAGGGCGTGGGGGTGCATGCGTGTCGTACTTCTTTTTTAATAGCTGCCAGCGCTTGCTAGATAAGCGCTGGAGCCCGAAAACGCTTGCAACTCAATGGCGGTGGTTGCCGTGGCCGCCGTGCGCATCGTGGCCGGATGCGGGGCCGGCGCCGAGTGCGCGCACGGGCGCCTGTACCTCCAGCGACTGGCGCTGGCCGTCCTTGCCCTCGAGCACCAGGGTCAGCGGCACGGTGCTGCCGGCGGCGGCGGGCTGCTTCAGGTCCATCAGCATGATGTGGTAGCCGCCGGGCTTGAGCTCCACGGCCTTGCCGGCCGGCAGCGCCAGCGCGGGCATGGCGCGCATCTTCATGACGTCGCCTTCCATCTTCATCTCGTGGACCTCCGCCACGGCGGCCAGCGGGCTGCTGACCGCGACCAGGCGCGTGTCCTGCGCGGCCGTGAGGCGCATGAACGCGCCCGTGGCCTTCTGCTGGGGCACGGAGGCGCGCACCCAGGCGTCCTGGACGCTGACCTGGGCGTGGGCCTGCGCTGCCAGGAGCAGCGCGCCGGCCAGGGCGAGGGAAGGGGCGATCTTGGTGAGCGGCATGGGCATGTCTTGGTGGGTAGGTGGTGGGCATTATCGGCGCCCCTTGCGCCGGCAGGGCGATGCGGCGCACATGCACGCGCATTGATAAAAGTCATTCTCCATGGCCCTTTGGCAGTGGCATTGTCAAGAATGCGAATTAATTTCATTTGCTTTTGATTTGTTACGAGCCCTGGGCTGCTTCCAGGGCTCACCTGTTCCCGCCCAGCCCCACGCGCGCCTGCCGGTGCCAGCGTCCAGCCACCGCGGTTTTTCGCAAGGACGCCCATGCACCACCATTCCACCCCTGTCTTGCCCTGCCGCCGCCACCCGCTGGCCCTGGCGGCCCTGCTGCTCCTGGCGGGCGCGGCGCACGCACAGCCAGCGCCCGAGGCGCCGGCGCGCGCGCTGCCCGCCGTCACCGTGACCGCCACGCTCACCGAGCAGGACGCGCGCACCGCGCCCGCCAGCGTCACCGTCGTCACCGCCGAGGAACTGGCCGAGCGCAATGCCGCCGACCTGCTCGACGCCGTGCGCGGCGCGCCGGGCATCACCTTCAGCGCGCGCCAAGTGGGCGGGCGCAAGACGCTCGCGCTGCGCGGGCTGGAGGGCAAGCACACGCTCACGCTGATCGACGGGCGGCGCATCAGCGCCAGCGACGACGTGATCGGCCACTCCGACTACCAGTACGGCTGGCTGCCCATCTCCGCCATCGAGCGCGTGGAGATCATCCGCGGGCCGATGTCGGCGCTCTACGGCTCCGAGGCGCTGGGCGGCGTGGTCAACGTCATCACCAAGAAGCCCAAGGACCGCTGGATCGGCGCGGTGGGCGCCACGGGTTACTTCGGGGGCGGCAGCGATGCGGCGTCCGAGGGCGGCGTGTCGGTCTTCGCCGCGGGGCCGCTGACCGACCGGCTGCGCCTGTCGGTGAACGCCGAATACGCCCACCGCGACGCCGTGGCCGAGCGCGAGGACACCCGCTACAGCGAGATCGAGGGCCGCAAGCCGCGCAGCCTGGGGCTGAACGCCGAGTTCGACTTGGCCCCCGGTCATGTGCTGGAGGCCGGCGTGACCGACGGCGAGGAGCGCCGCTTCTACGACGACGTGAGCGGCACCAAGCCCTACGCCAACCGCTACGACCTCGACCGCCGCCAGACGCACGTGGGCTGGAAGGGCGAGGTCGGCGACTGGAAGGCACAGCTGCGCGCCTACCGCAGCGAGTTCAGCGTGCGCAACAGCCGCACCAACGGCGTGAGCGCCACGCGCCCGCAGGACATGACGGACGACGTGGTGGACGGCCATGCCACCACGCGCATCAAAGGCCACCAGGTCACAGTGGGCGGCGAGTGGCGCAACGAGGAACTGGTGAACGCCGGCCTCACCACCGGCCGCGACGACGTCACGCACAAGGCCCTGTTCGTGCAGGACGAATTCGCCCTGGGCCGCAACCTGCTGGCCACGCTGGGCCTGCGCGCCGACCACCACGGCATCTTCGGCTCCGAGCTGAGCCCGCGCGCCTACCTGGTGTGGGAGGCCAGCACCGCGCTCGTCGTCAAGGGCGGCTTCGGCCACGCTTTCAAGGCGCCCACGCTCAAGCAGATCTCGCCCAACTACGTCGGCGCCGAGGGACCGCACACGTTCATGGGCAATGCGGACATCCAGCCCGAAACCTCCAACTCGTTCGAGATCGGCGCCGACTGGCAGGTCAGCCCCGCATGGTCGCTGCGCGCCACCGCGTTCCACACCGAGGTCAAGCAGCTCATCACCTACCGGCTGGTCCAGCAGGTGGGCACGCGCCGCACCTACCTCTACGACAACGTGGACGCCGCGCGCATCCAGGGCCTGGAGGCGGGCTTCACCTGGGCCATCACGCCCGCGCTGCGCTGGAGCACCGACGCGACGCTGCTGCACACGCGCGACAAGGCCACGGGCCAGAAGCTCTCCGACCGGCCCGACACCAGCGTGGCCTCGCGCCTGGCCTGGCGCGTGGCGCGGTGGGACGCGCAGCTGGGCGCCGAATACACCGGCCGCCAGACCAGCTCCGGCGAGCGCCTGCCCGCCTACACGCTGTGGAACGCGAGCGTGGGCACTTCCTGGGCCCTGGGCGGCACCCAGCGGCTGAACCTGCGCGCCGGCCTGGAGAACCTGGGCAACCTGCGCCTGGCCGAGAAGTCCCCCGCGTTCGGCTATGCCGAACAGGGCCGCCGTGCGTTCGTCACTGCGCGGCTGGACTTCTAATTTCATAGCTGGTTGCGCTTGATGCATAAGCGCTGGAGGCCGATTTGATTAAAAAATGTCTGCTGTGCCTGGCGCTCCTGCTGGCCGGCGCGGCCCAGGCCGCGTCGGTGCTGTTCATCGCCACGGGCAACGTGCCGGCGGGCAAGTTCCACCAGCTCGCCGAGATCGCGCGGCCGCACGGCCTCTCGGTCGAGGTGCGTTTTTTGAACAGCCTGCCCGCCGACGTGGACGGCGGCCTGTGGCAGGGCCAGGACGCGGTGTTCATCGATGCGTATCTGCAGGACGAGGTGCGCGCGCGCCTGGCCCGCGCGCTGCCCGCGCTGAAACTGCCCCACGCCTGGCTCTACGAGGCCCGCCCCGCCTGGGGCGGCGGCCTGCCGGAGGCCGTGGCGCGCCGGCTCGTGCGCTACTACGGCAGCGGCGGGCGGCAGAACTTCGAGGGTTTCTTCTCCACGCTGGCCGCGCAGCTCAACGGCGGGGATGCACTCGCCGCCGCGCCCGACCCGGTCGTGTTCCCCAAGACGGGCGTCTACCATCCGCGCACGCCGGGCCTCGTCGCGGCCGACCCCGTTGCCTACCTGCGCACGCAGGGCGTCGACCCGGCCGATGGCCAGCGCCGCCCCGTGGTCGCCATCGCGCTGCACCAGCAGTACATCGCCTCGATGCAGACCGTGTTCATCGACGACCTCATCGCGCGCATCGAGGCCGGCGGCGCCGTGGCGCTGCCCTTCTACACGCCCATGCTCGACCCCGGTGGCGTCACGCGCGTGCTGCAGCCGCCGGCCGGACCGGTGCTGGCCGACGTGCTCATCAATACGCAGATCATGCTGAACGCCGACGAGCGCCGCACCGAGTTCACGCGGCTGGGCATCCCCGTGCTGCAGGCCATGCCCTACCGGCGCGGCGACGAGGCCGACTGGGCCGCCAGCCCGCAGGGCGTGGCGCTGATGGACGTGCCGTTCTACCTGGCGCAGGCCGAATATGCGGGCGTGGTGGACATCCAGGTGGCAGCGGCCACGCGCGCAGGCGACGAGCAGGTCGTGCCCATCGCCGCGCAGGCGGCCGCCGTGGTGGGCAAGGCGCTCAACCTCGTGGCGCTGCAGCGCAAGGCCAATGCGGACAAGCGCGTTGCCGTGTTCTTCTGGAACTACCCTCCGGGGGAGAAAAACCTCTCGGCCTCGTTCCTCAACGTGCCGCGCAGCCTGCAGGCCACGCTGGCCGCGATGCGCGGCGCGGGCTACGACACAGAGGCGCCGGCCGAGGAGCCGCTGGTGGAAAAGCTCCAGCGCCTGCTCGCGCCCGCCTACCGCGACGGCATGCTCGCGCCGCTGCTGCGCGATGGGCTGGCCGAGCGCCTGCCCGTGCGGGAGTACCGTGCGTGGCTCGCAACGCTGCCAGCCGCCACGCAGGCCGCACTCCAGGGCAAATGGGGCCAGCCCGAGGATTCGTCGATGGTGCTGCGCGAGGGCGGGCAGGCGTATTTCGTCATCCCGCGCCTGCTGCTCGGCAAGGTCGCGCTGCTGCCCCAGCCGCCGCGCGGCGAGAAATGGGCGGACAAGGAAAAGTCGCTCTACCACTCCACCAGCGCCTGGTCCTCGCACCACTACCTGGCCGTGTACCTCTGGGCACGCCGGCATGCGGGCGACGCTTTCGTGCACTTCGGCACCCACGGCAGCCTGGAATGGCTGCCGGGCAAGGAGCGCGGCCTGTCCGCCACCGCCGATCCCGGCATGCTGGCCCTGGGCGACGTGCCCGTGGCCTACCCCTACATCGCAGACAACATCGGCGAGGCCCAGCAGGCACGCCGCCGCGGCCGCGCCGTGATCGTGAGCCACCAGACGCCTCCTTTCCAGCCCGCCGGGCTGCATGCGCAGCTCACCGCGCTGCACGACCTGCTGCATGCCTGGATGGCGCAGGACGAAGGCGCAGTGAAGGAGCGCATCGCCGCCGACCTGCTGACGGGTGCCGAGAAGCAGCGCATCGTGGCCGACCTGGGCCTCACCTCCGCGCAGGCGCGGGCCGACTTTCCGGTGTTCGTGGACACCTTGCATGCCCATCTGCACGAACTGGCCGAAACCGCCCAGCCCCTGGGCCTGCACACGCTGGGCACCGCGCCGGCCGATGCGCACCGCCTGGGCACGATCATGCTCATGCTGGGCCGTCCCTACTGGGAAGCCGCCGCACGCCACGCGGGCGCGAAGCCCGAGGACGTGGACGAATCCCTCGTCGGCGACTACGAGCGCATGACGCAGACCGCGCCGTTCCGCCTGCTCGCGCGCCACGTGCTCGAAGGCGAGGGCGACGATGCACTGCCCGCGCCGCTGCGTGAACACATGGCCCAGGCGCGCCGGTGGTGGCAGGCCATCGCTGCGCAGAACGAGCTGCCCGCGCTGCTCGCCGTGCTGGCCGGGCGGCATGTGGAAACCTCCTACGGCGGCGACCCCATCAAGAACCCCGACGCCTACCCCACGGGCCGCAACCTCTATGGATTCGACCCCTCGCGCGTGCCCACGCCCCAGGCCTGGGAGGCGGGCAAGCAGGCAGCCGAGCAGTTCATCGCCGCCTACCGCCAGCAGCACGGGGGTGCGGCGCCCACCAAGGTCACCTTCTCGCTCTGGTCGGTGGAGACCATGCGCCACCAGGGCCTGCTGGAGGCGCAGGCGCTTTGGCTCATGGGCGTGGAGCCCGTGTGGGACAAGGGCGGGCGCGTGACCGGCGTGCGCCTCGTGCCGCGCGGCACGCTTGGCCGCCCGCGCGTGGACGTGGTGCTTTCCGCCACCGGCCTGTACCGCGACCACTTCCCCAACGCCATGCAGCAGCTCGCGCGCGCCGTGCAGCTCGCGGCGCAGGCCGATGAGGCCGACAATCCCGTGGCCGCCAACGCCCGCGCCATCGCCGCGCGGCTGCGCGCACGCGGCATGGACGCGGGCGCCGCGCTGCGCGCAGGGCAGACGCGCATCTTCTCGTCCGAAACCGGCCGCTACGGCACGGGGCTGGACGACGCCGTGCTCGCCACCGACACCTGGCAGGGCAAGGCCGAGGGCGACCGCAAGCTGGCGCAGCTCTACCTCTCGCGCATGCAGTACGCCTACGGCCCCGACGAATCGGAATGGGGCAGCCTGCCTGCCGCGCAGCTTGGCGGGCAGGGCGTGGCGGGCAACCTCTACGCCGAGCACCTGCGCGGCACCCAGGCGGCCGTGCTCTCGCGCAGCTCCAACACCTACGGCATGCTGACCACCGACGACCCGTTCCAATACCTGGGCGGTATCGCGCTCGCGGTGCGCCACCTGGACGGCAAGGCGCCCGACCTGCTCATCAGCAACCTGCGCGGCCCGGGCAGCGGCCGCGTGGAGGATGCAGCGCAGTTCCTCGCCAAGGAACTCGCCACGCGCCAATTCCACCCCGGCTACATCCAGGGCCTGATGAAGGAAGGCTACGCGGGCACGCTTCAGGTGCTGGATGCCACGAACAACTTCTGGGGCTGGACGGCCGTGGCGCGCGAGATCGTGCGCGACGACCAGTGGCAGGAGATGGCCGACGTCTACGTGCGCGACAAGCACCGCCTGGGCCTGGATGCCTGGTTCGAGCGGCACAACCCGCACGCGCTCGCGCAGACGATCGAGCGCATGCTCGAAGCCGCGCGCCAGGGCTACTGGCAGGCCGACGCGGCCACCGTACGCGCGCTCAAGAGCCGCTGGCGCGATCTCTCGCGCCGCTTCGACGTGCGCAGCGACAACGCGCGCTTCGCCGCCTTCGTGGCAGAGGGCGCGCCTGCGCGCGCGGCCGGCTTCGGGCTCGACGCCCCCGCTGCCGCGACCGCGCCTCCCGCGCCGGCGCAGGCCGAGGCAGCGCCGCAGCCCGAGCTCGCCGAACCACCGGCGCCGCCCGTGGTCACCGGCATGCGCCTCACGCCCATGCAGCCTGCCGAGCTACCCGCCTTCCACCTCGCCTCCGCGCTGTTCGCGCTGCTGCTGGCCGCCATCGCCGCAATGGGCGCGTGGCGCCAGCGCGGCCGCCACCGTTTCATCTGAAAGAGCCTCCGCACCATGACCAACCCCATCGAATCGGCGATGTATGACGCCAGCCAGCTGTTCCTCTACCCCGTGCTCATCGCCATCGCGGTGCTGTTCGTGCACGCCTTCTACGCCCTGGGCGCTTTCGGCTGGCAGGCGTGGCAACGCCACCGGGGCCAGGCCGGCGGCTTCGAGCTGATGGCGGCGCGCGCGCAAAGGCCCGGCCTTACGCTCACCGAGCTGGAAGCGCTGGCGGTCAAGCGCATGGAGTTCGCGCGCATCGCCACGCGCGTGGCACCCATGCTGGGCCTCGTGGCGACCATGATTCCCATGGGGCCTGCGCTCAAGGCGCTGGCCGACGGGCAGTTCGCCGACGTTTCGCGCAACCTCATGGTGGCGTTCTCCGCCGTGATCCTGGCGTTGCTGGCTGCGGCCATCAGCTACACGGTGGTCAACGTGCGACGGCGCTGGTATGCGGTGGACCTGGCAGCCATAAAGAACGGCGCCAGTGAGCCGGCGCACGACCCCGTGGCAGCCCTGGCCGTGGAGGGCGCGCGATGAGCCGCCTGCGCCTGATGGAAGACCTGAAGGCGGACGATCCCATCCTCTCGGTCGTCAACCTCATCGACGTGTTCCTGGTCATCATCGCCGCGCTGCTGCTGGCCGTGGCCAACAGCGCGGTCAACCCGTTCGGCAGCGAGTCGGTCACCGTCATCAAGAACCCCGGCAAGGAGAACATGGAGGTGATCGTCAAGGACGGCCGCAAGATCGACCGCTACCGCGCCAGCGGCGAAATCGGCGAAGGGCAGGGCGCCAAGGCCGGCGTGGCCTACCGGCTCAAGGACGGTTCCATGGTCTACGTTCCCGAGCCGGGAGCGGAGCCCTGACGCTCACCACGGCACGCCGTAGTAATCGTAGACCTTGCGGCCGTAGTCTTCGGTGTATTCCGGATAGGCGTCCTGCGCATAGCGGGGCGCGTTCTCGAGCTGCTCCTTGGACAGCGACACCACGTACCCTTCCAGCCCGGTGTCGTACTTCATTGAGTTCCAGGGCAGGGGATAGCGGTCCGTGCCGATACCCAGGAAGCCGCCGAATTCCATGACGGCGTAGCGCACCTGGCCGGAGAGCTTGTCGATCATGAGATGGTCGATGGAGCCCAGCTTTTCACCGTTGGGGTTGTAGACGGCGGTTCCGTTGACCTTGTCCGAGGAAATGACGCTGGATGCGGTGTTCATGCAGACCTCCTGTGAAGAGAAAGCGTTGACGGGAAGGCGACGGTGTCGCCCTTGCGTGACGATCCAGTCTCGGCGTGTGCGAGGCCCTGCGATGTAGGACGAGGGTTCTCCTGCAAGACATCGGCTTTCCCGTGCTCGAGGGCGGCGCCCAAAGAAAAAGCCCGCGCGGGGCGGGCTCTGGGAAGCGGCGCGGGGGCATCAGTCGGCTAGGTTCTGGCGCTGGTTGCCCTGGTTGTTGTCCGCCTGTGCGGACTGGCGGTTCGCCTCGTTGGCTTGCTGGCGGCTCGGGTTGCCCGCTTGCTGGTTTTGCTGGTTGGGCTGCTGGTTCTGCGCCTGCTGCTGGTTCTGGTTCTGCTGGTTCTGCTGGTTCTGCTGGTTCTGCTGGTTTTGCTGGTTCTGCTGGTTCTGGTCTTGCTGTGCCATGGTGGCCTCCTTTGGCGGGTGCTGCAGGCGGGAATGCCTGCATGTCCATTGGAGGTCTACCGGACAGGGACCGCCGCCAGCGCGGTCCTACGCAAGGGTAGGAGAAGCGCGGCAGCGGCTGCAAGATGCACCGGGGCCGCTGGCCTAGTCGATCTTCACGCCCGTCATGTCCACGAGATTCTTCCATTTCTGGATCTCGTCGCGCTGGTACTTCTTCATGTCGTCGGATGAGCCCGGGGCGGGTTCCAGTCCCACCTGCTGGGTCAGGCGCTGCATCTCGGGCGTGCGCAGCACTTCATTGGCGGCTGCGTTGAGCTTCCTGACAACCTCCGGCGGCGTGTTCTTCGGCGCGAACATCGCGTACCAGACCACGAGCTCGTATTCATTCAGCCCACACTCGCCCGTGGCCGGAATGTCCGGCGCGAAGGATGCCCGCCGGGGCGCCGTGACCGCGATGCCATTGAGCTTGCCCGCCTGGATCTGCGCGAGCGAAGGCCCCACGTTCTCGAATGCGTACTGGATGCGGCCGCTGATCAGGTCGGTCATCATCGAGCTGACGTCCTTGTAGAGAACGGTCTCGACCTGGATGCCCGCCATCTTCTTGAGCAGCTCCACCCAGACGCGCGCCGTCGTGTTGCTGGCTCCGAAATTGATCACCCCGGGCTGGGCCTTGGCCTGCTCGATGAGGGCCTTGAGATCCTTGGCCTTGGCTTCCTTGCTCCCGGTCAGGACCATCGGCAGCTTCCCCATGAGCGCGACCGCTTCGAAGTCGCCCGCCGGGTCGTAGGGAAGCTTGCTGTAGAGGCTGGCATTGGCGGCCATCGGCCCGTTGGTGCCCATCAGAAGGGTGTAGCCGTCAGGAGCGCTGCGTGCGACCTGGGAGGCGCCGATGCCTCCGCCCGCGCCGGTCTTGTTGTCGACCGCGACGGGCTGTCCCAATTTTTCGGTGGGCCCCTTGGCCATGCCCCGGGCCACCATGTCCGTGCCGGAGCCGGCACCGAAGGGCACGATGATCGTGATGGGCTTGTCGGGGTAGGCGGCCTGGGCGCCCGCACCGAAAAGGGACAGCCCCAAGCCCATGGCCAGTGTGGCCAGGGCCCTTTTGGTGGAGTCAAACGTGGGTTGCATGGGAATTTCCTCTGTCTTGGTTTTTCACTGGAGCACGGTGGGGCCGGTGTCCTGTACGGTGGCGCGTCGCATGGCGCGGCGATACTTCTCGTCGAACTTGGTGCCGCGGTGCATGGTGGTACGGTTGTCCCAGATGACGAGA
This sequence comes from Acidovorax sp. MR-S7, assembly GCF_000400995.2. Taxonomy (GTDB): domain Bacteria; phylum Pseudomonadota; class Gammaproteobacteria; order Burkholderiales; family Burkholderiaceae_C; genus MR-S7. Next base: position 42,271 of record NZ_DF238894.1, read on the forward strand.
TCGCCCACGCGCCAGCGGTGGCGGTAGATGAACTGCTGCTGCGTGGCGAGCGCCATCAGCTCGTCCAGGAGCGCCTTGCTTTCCTCATCGTCCATGCCTTCGATCGACCGGATGTGCGACGCCAGGTACAAGGAACGGCGGTTGCCGTGGGGGAGCGTGCGCACCAGGACTTGCTTCACGGGAGGCTGCATCTCCCGCCATTCGGGCGGAATGCCGTCCAGGTCGAACCCCGTGAGGCTGCGGGAGTAGAAGTAGTCGTGCACGGCAATCAGGTCGCCGATCCTGGATTGCAGGGCGGGGTCCAGCGTGTCCCAGACCGTGCGCATGTCCGCGAATTCCGTGGCGCCGCCCACGGGGGCCACCTCCTGGGCGGAGAGCAGGGAGGCGCTTGCAGGGGTCTTCTTGAACGAGCTGTCGGTGTGCCAGAGCTGGTTGCTGAGATTGATCAGCCGCCGGATGTCGCCGGGTTCCAGGAGCTTGCCAGACTCATCCAGGTTGGAGATATCGGACAGTTGCGCATGGTCCAGCCGGCGTGGGCGTTTGGCGTTGTAGATGGACGCGCCCACCGATACCTCCAGCGGGCCGAAAACTTCCGCAACCTTGAGCTGCTGTGCTTCATTCAGGGGCTGGCTCGGAATGACCAGCACGGCGTACTGGTCCAGGGCAGCCCGCAACTCCCGGGCAATCTCCGGGGTAGGAGGGGCACACAGATCCACGCCTGCGATCTCTGCAACAAAATCTTCACGGACCGGCGTCACTTCAAGCATATGGGATTCCTCGCTGAACACTGGTAAATTTCGACAATCGAAAATAATTTCGCCTAACGAATTAAAGGGTAGTACAAAATTCATGATAGAGATCAAGGGTTTACCCAAGGGCAGTGATTCGTTCGTGGAAGCCTTTGCCCGGGGCTTGGCCGTCATCCGGGCCTTTGGCCCGGGGCACAGTGAGCTGACGCTCTCCGAGGTGGCAGAACGCGCCGGGCTCACGCCGGCCGGGGCGCGGCGGTTGCTGCACACGCTGGTCACGCTGGGCTATGCGCGCGTCGATGGGCGGTTCTTTTCCCTGACACCCGCCGTGCTGGATATCGGCTACTCCTACCTGGGCTCGCTGTCGCTGCGGGAGGTCGCTGCCCCTTTCCTGGAGGCGTTTGCGCGCGATGTGGGAGAGATTTGCACGGTGTCCGTGCTGGACAGGACCGATGTGGTCTATGTGGCGCGCGCCGAGATGCGCAGCCCCATCTCCCGGCGGCTGTCTGCCGGCGAGCGGTTGCCGGCCCACGCCACATCGAGCGGCCATGTGCTGCTGGGCTATCTGTCCGACCAGGAACTCCAGGAATATTTGGCGCAGGCGCCGTTCGAGCGCTTGACGGAGTGGACGCTCGCGGACAGGGAGCCACTGGCGCATGCGATCGCGCAAGCGCGTGCGTGCGGACATGCACTGGCCAGCGAACAGTTGGAGCTGGGCGTCTGCGGCCTGGCCGTCCCCATCAAGGACCGGGCGGGGAGCGTGACTGCGGCCCTGACGACCAGCCTGAGCCTGGCTCGGCACCCGCTCGCATCGATCGAGGCAGCCTTCTTGCCCAAACTGCAGGAAATGGCGCAGCAGATCGGGCGCGGGCTTGCCGATTGAGGTCCCTGTTCCGGATGCTGTCTAGAGGAACTGGGCCCTTGCGCCCACCATCAGCCGCCTGCCAGCGGCAGGTTCGAAGAAACGGCCATTGCCATCGTTCACGATCAGCGTGCCCGCATACCGGCGGTCCAGGAGATTGTCGAGCCGAGCCCAGAACTGCCAGCGCGGGCTGCCGGCGGTAGCTTCTCTCCGCCGGTAGCCAGCATGCAGGCCTGCCACGGCGAAGCCCGCTGACGATGCGGAGTTGGTGTCGTTGGCAAACACGCGTCCCGACAGGTTCAGCGTGCCTCCGATGCGCCAGCGGGGGGCCGGAGCGTAGTCGAGCGCCAGTTGGGCGGCATGCCGCGCGGTGCCCGGCAGCTGGTTGCCCGCAGCCACGGCCACGCCGCCCGCGCCGGTGTAGGCATGGCCGAAATAGGCGTCCAGGTAGGTGTAGCTCGCGCGGGGCGACCATGCGCCCCACGTGGCACGCCATGCCAGCTCCAGGCCCCGGCGCCGCACGTTGTCCACGTTCTGGAAGATGGAGCGGCCATTGACGGTTTCCACCGGCACGATTTCTCCGCGGCTGCGCGTATCGAACCAGGCCAGTTCCAACTGCTGGCGTGTGCCGCGCCACTTGGCGCCCACTTCCCACTGCGTGCTGCGCGCCGCGGACAGGCCGTAGTTGGGCCCGGTGTTGCCCAGGCTGTAGGCCATCTCGCTGAGTGTCGGTGTCTCGAAACCGCGGCCTACGTTCGCATAGAGGTTCCACGCATCGGTGGCGCTCCACACAAGGCCCAGCATCGGGCTGGTGTGGCGCCAGGTGCGGCTGCCGCTGTCGTCGGGATTCGCCGCAGCGATATGCCGGTCGTCCACCTGCACGCACACCTGGCTTGCGCGCAGCCCGGCAATGGCGCGCCAGCGGGCGGAGAGCCAGGTGTCCACCTGGGCATACAGGTCGGTATTGCCGGCCCGGTCACGCTCATTGCGCCGTGGAGCGCCCATGCGGTCTTGCTCGTTCACGAATCCCTGGCGGTGTTCGGACATGCGGTGTGTTTCCACGCCCGCCGTCCAGGTCAGCGGCAGTCCGGAGGCGAGGCGCATGGAGCGCGTCCAGGTCGCACCCACGCCGTAGTAGCTGCGGTCCAGATCCACTACGCCTCCGGCACTGTTCGCGGCAGCACCGCTGAAGGACAGGTACTGGGTGAGTTGGCGCATACCCCCGTAGGCGCGCAGCTGCACGCTGTCGGTGGTGTTGAGCTGCTGCTCCAGCACCACGCCCAGCTGGTTCTGACCCACTGCTTTACGGGTGTTGAATGCCGCAGCCACGGCGGCAGCCTGGCGTGGGTCGCCGTGCATCTGGTCCTGCGTCAGGCCCAGGGGATCCTGTGCCAGGGGCTGGTCGTACAGGTTGAGCAAGGCGGCGATCCGCGTTTGCCCATCGGGCCGGGCCACGAGCTTGCCATTGAAGTGGGTGCGCCGGGCGGCGCTGTGCGCGCGCCAGCCGTCGATTTCGAAATGCGAAAGGTCCACCAGGCCGCCCAGGCGCTCGCTGCCGAAGTCCAGCGATGCATCCAGCAGCCGCTGGCCATAGGAGCCCATGGCCATGCCCGCCTGTGCTGCACCCCCCGGCCGCGGATCGCGCGTGGTGACCTGCACCACGCCACCGGCCGCATTGCCGTACAGCTGCGCCAGCGGGCCGCGCAGCACGTCGATCTGCGCGGCCGAAGGCAGGTGGGCCGTGGCGGCCTGGCCCTGGCCGTCCGGCATGGTTGCGGGAATGCCGTCAACGAGGATGCGAACGCCCCGTACGCCGAATGTGGAGCGTGTCCCGAAGCCCCGCACGGCAATTTGGAGATCCTGCGCATAGTTGCCGCGGTCCTGCGCTACCACCCCCGCTTGTCCTTCCAGCAACTCCGAGAGGTGCACCAGGGGAGTGGGGGCTGTGAAGCCGTCCACCGGCACGCTGCTGTAGCTGGCGGCGCTGTCGAAACGGCGTTGCGCCTGGCTGCTGTCGATCACTTCCACGGTGTCGAGGGTGGGCTGCTCCGCAGCATCGGCCGGATCGGCGGCATGCGCAGCCGCACAGGCGCCACCTGCCAGCGCCAGCAGGCAGGTGCGGTGCACAAAAGGCGGCAATGTCGGCGGCACGGCAATGGAGCGATGGTGGCTTGTGCGGCTTTCACTCGGCGCGGACCACACGCCAGATGGCATTGCCTACGTCATCGGCCACCAGCAGCGCGCCCTTGCCGTCCAGTGCCACGCCCACGGGGCGGCCATAGGCTTTGCCGTCCTTGCTCAGGAACCCGCTCAGGAAAGGCGTGGGGGGCTCCGAGGGCCGGCCGTCGGCGAAGGGCACGAACACGACGTTGTAGCCCGTCAGTTCCTTGCGGTTCCAGGAACCGTGCTGGCCGATGAATGCGCCACTCGCGTACTGCTGTGGCATGCGGGCATCCGAGAACGCCAGGCCCAGGGGCGCCACGTGGGCGCCCAGCCCATAGTCCGGCGCGATGGCCTTGGCCACCATGTCCGGGTTGGGCGGCTTGACCCGCTCGTCCACATGCTGGCCCCAGTAGCTCCAGGGCCAGCCATAGAAGGCGCCGTCCTTCACCGACGTGAGGTAGTCGGGCACCAGGTCGTTGCCGAGCTCGTCGCGCTCGTTCACCACGGTCCAGAGGGCCTTGCTGTGCGGCTCCCAGCCCAGGCCGTTGGGGTTGCGCAGGCCGCCGGCGAACAGGCGCTTGCTGCCGCTGGCCAGATCCACTTCCCAGATGGCGGCGCGCCCCTGCTCGGCTTCCATGCCGTTGTCGGCGATGTTGCTGTTGGAGCCCACCGTCGCATAGAGCTTGCTGCCGTCGGCGCTGGCGATGATGTTCTTGGTCCAGTGGTGGTTGGCACCGGCGGGCAGGTCGGTGACTTTGGTGGGCGCGGCGGTGATAGCGGTCTGCCCCGCCTTGTACGCCACCTTGACGATGGCGTTCGCATTGGCGATATAGAGCTGCTCGCCTATCAATGCCATGCCGAACGGGGAGAACAGATCCTTCATGAACACGGACCGCGTCTCGGCCACGCCGTCGCCATCGGCGTCCCGCAGCAGGGTGATGCGGTCGGCGCTGGGCGTTCCCGCGCCTGCACGCTTCATCACCATGCCCATGGCCTTGCCGCGCAGGCCATCGGCGTGCACGTTCTTGGCTCCTTCCTCAGGGGGCGGCTTGTTGCTCTCGGCCACCAGCACATCGCCGTTGGGCAGGGTGTAGACCCAGCGCGGGTGGTCCAGCCCTGCCGCGAAGGCCGTGACCTTGAAGCCGGCGGGGGCTTGCGGCATCACGCCCTCCGGCCAACGCTCGGCGGGTGCGATGTTCACGGTGGGAATCAGCCCGTCCTTGTCCGGTGCGGGCAGCGGAGGGTTGGGACCTACGCCCGCAGGAGCGGACTGCTGTGCCGCCGCACTGGCCATGGAGCCGGCGAGCAACGCCAGCACGGGCCACCAGGGCCGGTACGGAGGCAAGGGGCGGGTGGGCGTTTTCATGGACGCAGTATGGGAAGGTGCCTTGGCCGCAGGTGTAGGCCAAGGCCGCCACCGTGGCCGCGCGGGGACGGACGAGCGTCCTGGTGCCTCAGGTGCCCATCCACGAGGGCAGCCAACGCACCAGAGCCATGCCGATGAGAGACTGGGCCACGGCGCCGTGCCACATCAGCGCGGTGTTGTCCAGCGTCGCCCGTGCGTCCTGGCGCAGCTTGCCTGTCCAGGACCGGGCCAGCACATAGCTGCCCATGACCAGCAGCACCAAGCCATGGAAGCACTGCCAGGCCAGCAGTGCGGCGACCGTGGCGCTCCAGGCGTTGGCACGGGGCGACAGGCCCGCCTGCAGGTGCATGCCCCAGTCGAGAGCCATGGCGCCCAGCGCGCTGGCCAGGGCGAGCACCACCGCCAGACGCAGCGCGCGCTGCCTGGCGTGCTTCATGCTGTGCACCGCCCAGGCCATCAATGCGGATGCCAGGCCCAGCAGGGCCGCAGCCCAAAGGCCGCCCTCCGGCAGGCGCGCGCCGGGCGGTGGGCATACGTCGAGCGCCATCGACACATGGATGTGGGCAAACCCGAACGAGGCGAAGACGGTGCTGTCCACCGCGAGCAAGATCACCATGGCCCACCACGAGTGGGATGCACGTCCGCTGGCGGTGGCGGGAACGCTCACGCCAGCGCAGATGGCCGCCATATCGCGGGGCGGCGGTCGGTCTGAACCCCAGAGCCAGCTGAGCATGGCGCCCAGCGAGATGCCTCCCGCGATGAAGGCCGGAACGATCCATGCCACGGTCAGCAGCAGGAAGAACCCTGCGGTCCCCGCTGCCGCCACGAACGGCGCCCAGCCGTCGCCGGGCAGGCGCAGCAGGTGGGTGACGTGGGCGCGCACGGGGCTGGTCACCAGGGTCTCGCGCCCGCCAAACACGGTGCCGGGCAGCCAGTGGCGCCCTGCGGCCACCTCCGCAGGCAGCGCAGGCTGTTCCCACAGCGGCTCCCGCGACGCCACCTGGGGGATGCTGCGCACGCCATAGTCGCCCTGGGGCAGCCACTCCAGCGAGTCTGCCTTCCACGGGTCGCCGTGCTCGCGGCGGGGGCGCACGAGCGTGCGTACCAGGTCGGCCAGGCACAGCAGTACACCCGTGGCGAACACATACGCCCCTGCCGTGGAGAGCGCGTTCCAGAGCGTCCAGTCCAGTCCTTCGGCATAGGTGTAGACCCGCCGCGGCATGCCGGCCAGGCCGACGATGTGCAGGGGGAAGAACGCCAGGTTGAAGCCGCCGAACATCAGGCCGCAACCCCAGCGTCCGATGCGCTCCGACAGCCGGTGCCCGTTGTACAAGGGAGCCCAGTAGTAGAGGGCCGCGAACAGCGGAAACACCAGCCCGCCCACCAGCACGTAGTGCAGGTGGGCCACCACGAAATAGCTGTCATGTGCTTGCCAGTCGAACGGCAGAACGGCCAGCATCACTCCTGTGAGGCCGCCCAGCACGAAGATGAAGTGAAAGCCCAGCAGGAACAGCGACGGCACTGCCATGCGCACGCGGCCTTTCCAGAAGGCTCTGTCACAAATCTGTGTTGATGACCGGCACTCCGATGGCGTCGAGCAAGAGCTGGCGCGGCTTTGC
>NZ_DF238895.1 GCF_000400995.2 Acidovorax sp. MR-S7
TTCCGCATGGCAAACCCACTCCGTCAACGCGTTGGCCCACATACTACCAACACAGATTTGTGACAGAGCCTTTTATTTTGTGCATTGACCAAGCAAGAGAAGGAGCAGCATGACTACTGCCAACGTCTGGCGGTCACTTCAGGGCCATGCCCGGAGGTGGTTGCGACCCATGGTAGGGGGCGGGGCGAACCGCGCCAAAGTGGCAGCCTTGCTGGCCGTATCGTTGTTCGGCGCGCAGCAGGCGGTGGCGCAGACTTGCCAGCCTGACAAGAGCTACGACATCATCGTCAGCTCGTTCCACCAGTCGGTGGCGCAACGCACCGATGGCTCCTGGGCTGGCTGGGGGCAGACCATGGGGGTGACCGGCGCTTATCCTGGCTCTGGGAGCCCGCCCGCTACTTATGCGGGGTCGTCCGTGCCGCGACCCATGGACATCACGCCCGATGGCGTGTGGGCCAATGGCGCGCAGCGTTTCGATGGGGGCTACCCGATCTTGATGACGGTGGGGAGCGCGACGAACGATGAGCAGACCATTGCCCTGACGACTAAGGGGCTGTATGCCTGGGGCAAGCCTGGTACGGTGCTGAGCAGCAGCAACAAAAGTACCAATCCGGTAGGACCCGTCAATGTGGCCAATGGCAACAGCGCGACAGGTTTGCCGGCGGGTGTCAATCCTGAGGACGTGGCACAGATCTTCGCCACCAACAAACTCCTGGCCCTGGTGACCAAGCTCGACAAGGCGGGGCAGCCCGGCAGCGTCTGGGTATTGGTCAACAGCTCCGTGGCTGGTGGTGCCAATTTCCAGGGGCAGGGCGCAACGACGGGGGCGGGCGATAATCAGTGGCACCGCGTGAAAAAGGATGCGTCAACTTTTCTCGACAACGTCGTGGCCGTCCGGGGCCATGTCGGCGGCGACAACTATGGCGCCCTGATGGCCCAGACGGCCGACGGCAAGCTCTATGCATGGGGCCGCACCCCCTTTTTCGGTGACGGCAATCCTGTGACCGCAGCAGGATATGCCTCACCCATGACGCTGCCGCTGGAAAGCGGCAATCCCATCACGCCCAAGATGATCGGTGTGACGGGCAGTGGCACCTTGACCAACAACACCATGTTCGTTCTCTCCACTACGGGAACGCTGTACTCGGTGGGCGCGAATACCCAGCGGCAGTTGGGCGCCAGCATCAACGCGACAGCCGATGTGCCAAATTGGCAAACCGTCAAGGCTAAGGCGGCAGATGGAACGACGGACGTGAGTCTGACGGGCCGCGTGGCCTTTTTCAGCGTGCAGGAACATGATGCAGGCGGCGCCAATGGGGGAGCGGCCGGTGCACTGATCACCACGGCGGATCCGGTCAATCCAGAATTGGATGAAAAGGTCTATACATGGGGCTCCAATCAAGGGAGCATGATTTCCCGCAGTGGCACGAATGGCGGGACTGCCGCCACCGGAAACTTCCATGTGGGAGCGGCGCGATCCATTGCCACCTACCAGGCCAATGGCGATGCTGATACCTATTCCCTGGGAACGGACAAGGCGCGTCTGGTCGAGGTAGGCGGACACACCACCGTTTACCTGCCCAAGAGCAGCCCGCAATTCTGCTATGTGGGCCATCAGATCAAGGGCAGCATGGGCGATGGCGTGGTGGGGGATAAAACCCAATCTGCCTTCAACTGCAAGGCCACCCCTGTCCTGAATATCTGCGGCGCTTCCGGTTTTGATTATGGCGATGTGCCCAAGGGCTATGAAAATGGCGGAGGCAGCAACCAGGCTATGCATTTCTATGCCGTTGGCGCCGACGACCCAAGCCAGAACCAACTGTTCTTGGGCGCACGGCCGCCTCAGCAGAACGACGCAACGCCCAAGAATGTCGTCAGCGGCACCCAGAACGACGAGTCCTATGGTGACTATGTTCCTGGCTCTCCCGATGTCTGGGAAGAGGACGGCATTGTCGAGGCGACGGATTCCACCGGTGCTCTGACGACGGTGGCAACGCCGGGTGGCAAGCTCCACGACATCAAGGACAACCAGACGGCCTATGCATTGAAGGTCGCATACACGAACAAGACGACCACGGCGGGCACCATCCATGCATGGGTCGATTGGAACAACGATGGTATTTTCCAGACGGCCGAATACACAAGCGCGCCGGCAACTGCCAGCACCATTGGCGGCGAAGCCACCCTGAGCTGGTCGGGGTTGACCGGCCTGACCGAAGGTTATCGCTATATACGGTTGCGCATCACCACTGCGAAGGTGGAAACCGATTCTCTCAACTACAACAAGAACTTCCCCGCGTCGAACGTGATCGTCAGAACGGGTGAAGATGCGCGCGCGCTCGGCTTCGCCCTGGATGGCGAAATAGAGGATCACCGCGTGCGTGTGGTCAAGGCCAATGGCGACATCAACAAGCCCCCGATCGCGGAAGACGTGAGCACCGCTCCGGTGGGCCTGGGCACTACGCCTACCCGGCTGGTGCTGCCTGGGACCAGCACTGCGGCCAAGCTCAAGGGCTACGACCAGGATCCCGACGGTTCCGTGGTTTCGTACCACATCCTTGGCCTGCCCTCGAACGGCACGCTTTACATTCTGGACGGCAGTCTTCCGGTGCCCATTACGGCTATTCCTCCGGGCGGCCTGTTCTTGGAGGCGGATGCCGAGCTGTGGTACGCAGGTGAAGACGTTGCTGTGGCGACCTTCCCTTTCAAGGCCATCGACAACAACGGCGATGAGTCGGTCAACACGGCGACCTACACCATTCCCAAGGCCCAGATCAAGGCCAACAACGACACCGCGGTCACGACGCCCGGCACGTCCGTGGAGACGCAGGTGACCACGAACGACTGGACGAAGGTTTTCGACAGTTCGGGCCAAGAGCAGTCGCCGCCGTCGTTTAGCGTCACGGGTAAAACCAACGGCTCCAATGGCACGGTGACCTGCACCGCGACGGCTTGTACCTATACGCCAACGGGGGGCTTCACGGGAACCGACACCTACACCTACACCATTTGCATGGCAGCGCCGAACGCGCACCTGTGCGACACGGCCGCGGTGACGGTGACCATCGCCTCGACGGCCATCGACGCCAAGGACGACACGGCAAGCACCTCGTCGGGCACGCCGGTGGAGATACCGGTGCTGGACAACGACACGTCGGTGGGTGGCGGCGGGATCAATCCGAACAGCATCGAAAAGACGCAGGATCCGGCGCACGGCACCGTGGTCTGCGCCCCAGGCAAGTGCACCTATACGCCGACCGAGCCGGGATGGTCTGGCGAGGACGAGTTCGAGTACAAGGTGTGTCTGACGGCCCCCGCGACGACCTGCGACACGGCCAAGGTGAAGGTGACGGTGGCTGCAAAGCCTGACGTGTATTCCACCATCGACATGCCCGGCAGCGCCGACGCCGGCGACCAGGTGACGGCCCTGCTGACCTTTGGCAACAACGGCGCCGAGACCGCCAGTCAGGTGACGTACGAGGTGACCGGCCTGCCCACGGGCATAGATAGGGTGAACTGCACGGGGGCTACCTGCACCTATGACAGGACCACGGGCAAGGTGACCATCACCGGCCTGCCGGAGGCGCTGGCGCCTGGGCAGAAGCAGGAGGTGGAGTTGCGCTGGACGGTTCCCGACGACCCGCAGACGGCCACCTACACGCTCACGAGCAAGGTGGATACGCAGACCTCGGGCGATCCGAAGCCCAACAACATCGACACCGCGACCCTGACGGTGCCCAAGACAACGACCGGGCCCAACGAGCAGAAGGGAGAGGTGACGACCACGGTGCAGGTGCCCACGAGCGCCGAGGCCGGCCAGCTGGTGAGCGGCAAGGTGAAGTACCTGAACATCGGCAGCGTGGAGGCCACGGGCATGACCTACAAGGTCGAACTGTCCGCGGGCGCGTTCACCGCCGTCAGCTACCAGGGCACGCCCTGCACGTTGACGGCTGGCGTGTTGAGCGGCTGCGGTCTACCGACCGAGCTGGCCCCCGGCCAGAGCCTGGAGCTGGATGTGACCTACACAGCGCCTGCGGCCAATGACTCGGTCACGGTCAAGAGCACCGTGGGTGCGGACAACGACACCAAAACCGATAACAACGAAGCCACGGGCACGACCAAGGCCCCGGCCGCATCGCCCGCACCCACGCCCGACGTGACCGTGACGGTGGCCCCGCCGCCCTCGGCCGTGACGGGCACCATGGTGAACGTGCCGGTGACCTTCGAGAACCTGGGCCCGGCCAAAGCCGAGGGGGTGACCTACAAGGTGACGCTGCCCAAGGACCTGACGGATGTGTCGTGCACCCCCGCTTCGCCTGGGTGCGAATACGACCCGGGCACGGGCGAGGTGACGGTGAAGCCTGGCACCCTGCCCGGTACGCTGAACCCCGGCGACAAGACCTCGCTGACGGTGGCCTACAAGGTACCCGCCAGCGGGCCGGTGGAGATCGAGGCCCGCGTGGACGCCAGGGATGAGCCCTTTGTGAACCAGCCCAACAACACCGCCAAGGCGCAGACCTTGATCCTGGTGCCGGGTGACCTGTTCCTCGAAAAGACGGTGTATGAGGGCCATGACAGCGGCGCCAAGTGCGTCTATCCGAAAGCGACCAACTCCAAGCTGCTGACTATCGTGGAGAAGAATCCCACAAACCACAACGTGACCTGGTGCTTCGTGGTGAGGAATACCGGCACCACTTACCTGGGTGCACCGGTCTTCAACGATCCGGAACTGCCCAGCGGCACCGTGTACACGCCGAAGGCGGGCACTACCCTGCCGCTGGCCCCTGGCGCCGTGGGCATCTGGTACGTGAACGACGTGCGCAACAAGAGCGTGCTGAACACCGTGTCGCTGGAAATGCCTGTGACCGACGCCAGCAACACGCCGATCCCCGGCGCGCCCAAGGCCACGGGCGAGGACAGGACGCAGACCATCTTCGGCATGATCTACGACCCGCCGTTCGGCGTGAAGGTGGGCACGCTCGCGGGCAACGACGTGATCCGCTGGACCATGGTGTGGGTGAACGACAACGTGGTGCCCGCCAACGGCGTGACCGTGTCCGACGTGATCCAGGCGCCCATGACGTTCATCAACGACGGCTCGCTGGCCTGTGTGGGCGAGGGCGCGACAGCGGCCATGGCTTGCACCTACGACGCGGCGTCCAAGACGGTGTCGGCGGTGGCGAACTTCGGCCCGGACTTCGGGAAGACCGTGACCACGGCGCAGAACCGGTTGTTCATCTCGTTCAACGTGTCGGTTCCCGCCGGCGGGGGCTCTTACACGAACCAGGGCACAGCGCGCTGGACGCCGCCGGGCGGTACGGAGCTGGAGGGCGATACGACCTACATTCAGGGCATGACGGTGGGGCCGGTAACGCCGGGCGGCGGCGTGCCGCCGGTGAGTCTGCCGCCTGGGGCGACTGGAGGTCCGGGTAATCCGTCGCCGACGCCGGTAGCGCCCCCGGCGCCTGCTCCCATCCCGGTGGACAACCCCCTGGCGCTGCTGGCTGCAGCCCTGGGCATCGTGGGGCTGGCGGCCCGCCGCCAGAGGCACCAGGCCCGGCGCTGAGCCTTCCCTGGGCAGGTCTGCACTATGACCTGCCCGCCATGAAGAAAAGCCAGCGATGCGGTGAACGCATCGCTGGCTTTTTCCATGGTGGCCCGCCGGGCTTGTCCCGGAGGGCGGGTTTCAGGCGAACACGCCTGCCGTTTCCTGCATGCGCGCACTCACCTCGCCCAGGTGGTGCAGCGTATCGCCCCAGGTGATTTCGAGCTGGGTGAGCGTCTTGAAATAGTGGCTGACGATGTATTCATCCGTCACGCCGATGCCCCCATGCATCTGCACCGCCTGCTGGCCCACGAAGCGTATGGACTGGCCCAGCTGCACCTTGGCACGGGCCAGGGCGCGGCGGCGCTCGTCGGCGGGGGCGCCGAGCTTGAGGCTGGCGTAGTAGCTCATGGAGCGGGCCAGTTCCAGCTGCATCTTCATGTCGGCCGCGCGGTGGCGCAGGGCCTGGAAGCTGGCGATGGGCACGCCGAACTGCTTGCGCTGGTTGAGGTAGTCGAAGGTGACGGCGGCAGTCTGGTCCATCACGCCCACGGCCTGGGCGCAGGTGCAGGCGATGCCGGTGTCCACGGCCAGCTCCAGCGCGGCCAGGCCATCGGTGGTGACCAGCGTGGCGGCGGTGTTGTCCAGCACCACCTCGGCGGCGCGGCTGCCGTCCTGCGTGAGGTAGCCGCGCGCGGCCACGCCGGAGGCGGCGCGCTCGACGAGGAACAGGGCGATGCGGCCGTCCAGGTGCGCGGGCACCAGGTAGGCGTCGGCCTGGTCGCCGGCGGATACTATGCTTTTGAGAGCTGTTACCGCATACCCGGTGGGCGTCGGGGCGGCTTTTGCCTCGCAAACGTCGAGGCGGTAGCGCGCCTTGCGCTCCTGGTGGGCGAGCACCACCAGCGCCTCGCCGCTGGCGATGCGCGGCAGCCAGCCGGCCTGCACGGCCTCGGGGGCGTAGCGGCCCAGCACGCTGGCGGCGATGAAGGTGTGCGCCAGCGGCTCCAGCACGATGCCGCGGCCGAGTTCCTCCATGGCCACCATGGCGTCCACGGTGCCCTGGCCCAGGCCGCCGTGGGCCTCGGGCACGGTGAGGGCCGTCAGGCCTAGCTCGGCTAGCTCGCCGTAGGCCACGCGGTCGAAGCCACCCGCGGCGACGATGGCACGGCGGCGCTCGAAGGTGTAACCCTTGTCCACCCAGCGGCGCACGGCGTCGCGCAGTTGCTGCTGGTCGTCGGAAAAGTCGAAGTCCATGTCTTTGTCTCCTCAGCCCAGCACGGTTTGAGCCACGATGTTGCGCTGCACTTCGTTGCTGCCGCCGTAGATGGTGGTCTTGCGCAGGTTGAAATACTGGGATGCCAGCGGCGCGTTGGCCACCTCGCCGCCGGGGAAATCGCCCTGCCAGCCGGCCTCCATGGCTTCCTCGATGAAGGGCAGGGCGAAGGGGCCCGCTGCCAGCATCATCAGCTCGGCATAGCGCTGCTGGATCTCGCTGCCCTTGATCTTGAGCAGGCCGGCGATGTCCAGCGAGTTCTTGCCGCTCTTCTCGTTGGACAGCACGCGCAGCACCAGCATTTCCAGCGCCACGATGTCCACCTCCAGCAGCGCGATCTGGTCGCGCAGGCGCATGTCGCCCCACAGCCCTTCGTTCTTCACGATGCGCTTGAGGCGTTCCAATTCGCGCTTGCTGCGGTTCACGTCGGCGATGTTGGTGCGCTCGTGGCTGAGCAGATGCTTGGCGTAGGTCCAGCCCTTGTTCTCCTCGCCGATGAGGTTCTCGGCGGGCACTTCGACGTTGTCGAAGAACACCTCGTTGACCTCGCACTCGCCGTCCAGCAGCTTGATGGGGCGCACCGTCACGCCGGGGCTCTTCATGTCCAGCAGCAGGAACGAAATGCCCGTCTGCGGCTTGCCCTCGTTGCTGGTGCGCACCAGGTTGAACATCCAGTCGCCGTGCTGGCCCAGCGTGGTCCAGGTCTTCTGGCCGTTGACGATGTATTTGTCGCCCACGCGCTCGGCGCGGGTCTTCACGCTGGCCAGGTCCGAGCCCGAGCCGGGTTCGCTGTAGCCCTGGCTCCACCAGACCTCGCCGCTGGCGATGCCGGGCAGGAAGCGCTTTTGCTGCTCGGGCGTGCCGTAGGCCATGATGACGGGCGCCACCATCACCGGGCCGAAGGGGATGATGCGCGGCGCGCCAGCAAGCGCGCATTCTTCCTCGAACAGGTGCTTTTGCACGGCCGTCCAGCCGGGGCCGCCGAACTGTTTCGGCCAGCCGAAGCCCAGCCAGCCCTTCTTGCCCAGGATCTTGGCCCAGCCCTGCATGTCGTCGCGCGTCAGGCGCAGGGCGTTGTGCACTTTGTGGGCGATGTGCGCGGGCAGGTTGGCGCGCACCCAGGCGCGCACTTCTTCGCGGAACGCCTGTTCTTCGGGGGTGAAAGCAAGGTCCATGGGGGAGTCTCCTGTGGCAAGCGGGGTTTGTAGCACGGGCGTGCTTATTTATCCTGTCCGCATCGTGACATTCACGGCTCCACGCCCAGCTGGCCGCACAGGCGCTCGACGGTGGCGCGCAGCGCGGCGACCTCGGCCTCCAGCGCCTGCACGCGCTGGGCCAGCGTGCCGTCGGGTGTGGACTCGGCGGCGGGCGCGGCCAGCGCCGTGGCATCCACCGGCCCGCACAGCAGGTGCGCCCAGCGCGGTTCGCGCGCGCCGGGCGCACGGGGGAGCAGGACCACCAGCGGCCCGCCCTTCTCGTCGCTGCGCTCCTGCAGCTCGTCCAGGAAAGCCTCGACCGAGGAGATGTCCGCGAAGCGGTACCAGCGCTCGGCGTTGATGCGCAGCTCGCCCGCCGTCTGCGGGCCGCGCAGCATCAGCAGGCCCAGCAGCACGGCGGACTGGTCGGGCACCCCCACGCCACGGGCGAAGTTGTGCTCCCAGCGCGCCACGCGGGCGCCGCCGATCTCCGTCACCAGCGTCTGCTGGCGCAGGCCGTCCAGGGCCTCCTGCACCTCGCCGTCGGTGAGCTGCATCACGGGCTCGCGGCTGCTTTTCTGGTTGCAGCCTGCGACGAGGCTGTTGAGCGTGAGCGGATAGCTGTCGGGCACGGTGCGCGACTTTTCCAGCAGCGTGGCGAGCACGCGGGCTTGCGGGGTGGTGAGGGGGCGGGTGCGGGCGTCGAAGGGCATGGGGCGGGGATAATTCCAGGCAAATGAAGAACATCGTGATTTTGATCTCAGGCGGCGGCTCCAACATGGCTGCCATCGTGCGCGTGGCGCAGCAGCAGGACTGGGCTGGCCGCCACGGCGCCCGCGTGGCCGCCGTGCTGAGCAACAAGGCCGATGCCGGGGGGCTGGCCATCGCGCGCGAGCACGGCATTCCCACCCAGGTGCTGGACCACAAGGCCTACGCCTCGCGCGAGGATTTCGACGCCGCGCTGGCCCGGGCCATCGACGCCCATGCGCCCGCCGTCGTGGTGCTGGCGGGCTTCATGCGCATCCTCACGCCCGGGTTCGTGCAGCACTTCGCAGGGCGGCTGGTGAACATCCACCCGTCGCTGCTGCCGGCTTTCCCCGGCCTGCACACGCACCAGCGCGCCATCGACGCGGGCTGCCAGGTGGCGGGCGCCACCGTGCACCTGGTGACGGCGGAGCTCGACGCCGGCCCCATCCTGGCCCAGGCGGCGGTGCCCGTGCTGCCCGGCGACACGGCGCAGACCCTGGCGGCGCGCGTGCTCACGCAGGAGCATGTGATCTACCCGCGCGCCGTGCTGGAGCTGGTGCTGCAAAAATAGTAGCTGCTTGCGCTTGTGCAGCAAGCGCTACGGGCCGATTTGGCTTGTGCCAGCTTACAGCGTGCGCATGACGTTGGCGCTGCTGGCCTGCAGCGCCTCCTGCGCCAGGTCGGCCTGGTGCCCATCGGTGGGGTGCACCACCACGGCCCAGCGCCCGGAGCGCAGCGCGGCGCGTACCTGGGTGATCACGCGGATGTGGTCCGGCCGCATGGCGACCAGCCCGCCCAGCATCAGGCCGAAAGTGGTGGCGAAGCCGACGATGGCGATGAAGGCCAGCAGCGGGCTGCTGACCATCATGGGGTGGCCAGTGCCCATCAGGTAGGCGTAGAGCACCAGCCCCAGCACGCCGCCCGCGAAGCCCGTCACCACGTGGGTGCGCAGCAGCGTCTGGAAGATGCCGCGCTGCTCGGGCTCCATCTTGCGGCCGAACAGGTCGGCGCGGTGGGTGCGCAGATCCTTCGGCCCGGCCAGCCGCACCTGCCCCGGCTCCATGCCGGGCAGGCGCAGCAGGCGGCCGATCACGGCCTCGGCGCTGGCCTGGTCGTCGAACACGGCGACCACCTTGGTGGGCGATTTCTCGCCGAACATGCCTTGCAGCAGATAGTCCATGGGAACCTCCTTTTCCGCGCACGCCTGGCGGCGCGGGCATGGCACCACCGTAGCGCGGCCTGCGCACGCCGGCCGTAGGACGGCGGAGCGCGCCGGCGCCGGTGCGCAGCTTTCGGCTGTATGCACGTAGTGCTCCTGAAAAAAGAGCTGCTTATGCATTATGGGTAAGCGCTGGATGGCTTTTGGGCTTGTATCCAGTGCTGGCTCGCATATCGTTATGCGCGGTGGTTGGGAGGCTTGTTGCACAATGGGTTACACGTCGGCACATGCGCCGCGCGGCCCGTTTCCCCACTCCCAGGATTCACCATGAGCAAAATGAAAATCGAAGGCTCCTTCGTCGCCCTCATCACGCCCTTCAACAAGGACGGCAGCGTGGATTTCGAGGGTTTCCGCACGCTGATCCGATTCCATGAAGACAACGGCACCAGCGCCATCCTGTTCATGGGCTCGACGGGCGAGGTGTCCATGCTCTCGTCCCAGGAGCGCCAACAGGTCATCGTGGAGACGGCCAAGATGAAGACGGGCAAGTCCCAATTCTTCTATGGCTGCACCGGCAACAACACGGCCGCCACCATCGAGTACCTGAAGTTCGCCCGCGCCAACGGCGCGGACGGCGCCATCCTCGCCGCGCCGGCCTACATCTGCGCGTCCGAGGCCGACATCGAGGCCTACTTCCTCGAAGTGGCCGACGCCACCGACCTGCCGCTGGGCATCTACAACAACCCGCCGCGCGTGAAGTCCGACCTGCACTGGGACCAGCTGCTGCGCATCTTCAAGCACCCCAACTACGTGGTGCACAAGGAATCGACCACCCGCGTGGGCCAGGTGGCCCAGGTGCTGGCCGGGCGGCCCGACGTGTCGGTGATGTGCTGCGACTCGCCCAACCTGGGGCTGGTGGTGCCCACCATGAGCCTGGGCGGCCACGGCACGGCCAACATGACCGGCAACATCGCGCCGGCCGAGATCGCCGTGCTCTCGCGCCCCTGGAAGACGGCCGCCGAGCCAGTCAGCTTCCGCGAAACCTACCTGCGCATGCTGCCCATGCTGCACTTCTCGTACTCCGCCATCAACCCGGTGGCCATCAAGTCGCTGATGCGCGCCGTGGGCCTGCCCGCGGGCGAGCTGCGCAAGCCGCTGCGCGGCCTGGAGGGCGAGGCGCTGCACAAGGGCCTGCGCGCCGTGCGCGAGCTGGAGCTGGACAAGAAGTACGGCTGGAGCTCCCCCGAACTGAAAGCCATCTGATCCACCGAGGACTTCCATGCCCACCACCCGCCGCACCCTCATCGCCGCCGCCGCGGCCCTCGCCGTCTTTTCCGCCGCGCATGCGGCCGAGGGCGACTATCCCTCCCGCCCCATCACCATCGTCGTGCCCCATGCGCCCGGCGGCCCGGTCGATGGCGTGGCCCGCATGTTCGCCGACAAGCTCAAGGACGAGCTGGGCCAGTCCGTCGTGGTCGAGAACCGCGCGGGTGCATCCAGCATGATCGGCGCCGCCTCCGTCGCGCGCTCCGCGCCGGACGGCTACACGCTCTACATCAACGCGTCGCTGCACTCCATCAACCCGCTGCTCTACAAGAACAGCATCAAGTACGACTCGGTCAAGGACTTCACGCCCATCAGTCTGCTGGCCCAGGGCCCGCTGGCGTTCCTGGTGAACCCCCACGTCAAGGCGACGACGGCGCAGGAGTTCGCCAAGGAGATCAAGGCCTCGCCCGAGAAGATCAGCTTCGCCACGGGCGGCTTCGGCGCGGCGGACCACCTGGCGTCGGCCTATTTCCTGCACGAGATCGGCCGCACCGACGTGCCCATCGTGCTCTACAAGGGCGGTGCCCCCGCGCTGCAGGACCTGATGGGCGGCGCCGTGCAGGCCAAGATGGACGCCATGCTGACCGCGCTGCCGCTGGTCAAGGGCGGCAAGGTGCGCGCGCTGGCCGTCACCGGCGCCACGCGCAGCCCGCTGCTGCCCGACGTGCCCACCATGCGCGAGGCGGGCTTCAAGGACTTCGAGTTCTCCAGCTGGTACGGCTTCTGGGCGCCGGCCAACCTGCCGCCCGCCATCGCCAAGCGCCTGGACCAGGCGGCCAGGAACATCATGGCCCTGCCCGAGGTGCAGAACAAACTGGCCAGCCAGGGCTTCGCGGCCGACTACCGCAGCTCGGCGGCCTTCGTGTCCTTCATGGACAGCGAGACCAAGCGCTACCAGACCATCATCGACGCGGCCAAGATCAAGGTGGACTGAGCCACTGGTCAGGAGGACGGCCCGCCGCCGTCCTCGCTCAGCACCAGCGCCCGCCCCAGCAGCAGGCGGAAGCGCCCGCGCCCCGTCCGCTCGATCTGCAGCGGCCCGCCCCAGTCGGCCAGGCGGCGCTGCAGCAGGAGCAGGCGCACGCCCAGGTTGTCCTGCACGCCGGGCAGGCGCAGGGCCTCGCCCGCCAGCCGCAGCTCGCGCGTGGTGAAGTCGGTGCGGCCGTGGCGGTGCGCTTCGCACGCCACCTTCCACAGGATGGCGCCCGCCACGCCCTTGATGAGGTACTGGTCGTCGATGAACACCGTGTCGTCGCGCCGGAAATGGCGCAGGCGCAGCGGAGGGCCGATTGGCAAAGCCGGTGCAGGGGCCACGGCCGGCGCAGCCGGGGCGGCATCCAGGTCGGCGCTTTGCAGGGTGGCCAGGGCCTGAGCGAGCTGGGCGCACAGCAGGGCCAGTGCGTCCTCGTCGTCGTAGCCGAAGAACTGGTCGCTCTCGCTTTCCACCAGCAGCGCGCCCACGGTGCGGCCCCGTGCGCGCAGCGGCACGGCGAGCTGGCTGCAGGGCGTTGCCAGGCCGGGCAGGGGGATGGCGGCGCCCGCGTCCGGCACCAGCCCGTGGTCGCGCGCGTTCTGGTGCAGGTTCTGGCCATAGCGGTACATGCGCGCCATGTGGCCGATGCGCAGCGGCACGCCCTCGTGCACGGCCACGCCGGCCAGGCCCGCGTCGGCCAGCGGCAGCTCGGCGCCGGTGCCGGTGTGCGCATAGCCGATGCTGGCCAGCGCATACAGGCTCCGGCGCCCTTCGTCCAGCAGCCAGAGGATGGCGTGGTCCACGGCCAGGTCGCGCCGCAGGCCGTCCATGGCGGTCTGCAGCAGGCTGGCAAGGTCGCCGCATTCGGCCAATCGCGCCGACACGGCGCGCGCGCCCGCCGCCAGGTCGCAGCGCGGCTGCAGGATGGATGGGGCCGTGCCGCCGCCGCCTCGCGCCAGGGGCTCGATGGCGAGTACCTCGTACACGTCCGCCCCGCGCAACTGGAAGACGTGCTCCATGCCCGTGTGTGCAGCAATGCCCGCGAGCTTGGCGCGCAGGCGCTCGAAGACGGGGCCTTCGGTCTCGGTGCGCAGGTAGCGCAGGTGCAGCTCCAGGCTGCCGCCGGTGAGGGGGTCTTCCACCATCAGCGCCACGCGCCGCGTGGCCAGGATGTTGGCGCGGCTGCGGTTGAAGAACTGGAAGGTGAGGGCGACGTGGTGTGCGTCCACGTACTCCACGTGCGAGAGCAGGTTGACGTGCGGCACGCCGTCTGCCGACACGCTGCACAGCGTGGGCGGGATGGCACCGTCCAGGATGCGGCGGATGGCGTGCAAGGTCAGCGCCGTCATGCGGGCAGCAAGTCCACGGGTTGGCCGGCATGGGGGCCGGGCGTCTGGTCCCAGGCGCCGCTGATGCTGAAACGGATGGCCACCACCGCGCCCGGTTCCACGCGATACCAGTGGGCGACGACGGGAGCGGCGTTGCCGAAGCCATCGACCTCGGCGATTTCCTCGGCGAGCCGGCGCTGGCAGCGCGCGAGCAGAGCCGCCTGTTCGGGCAGCGCGGGCTCCACGCGGGCGCCCTGGCCTTTCACGTGCAGCGTGCGGTTGGTGCGCGGCGAGGTCATCAGCAGCGCCGCCTGCCCCGTCGCGCGCAGCGCGGCCACCACGCGCGGGGCGGCGTGCTCGGCCACGAGGACGAGCATGCGCCCGTCGGGCAGCGCATCGGCCGCCAAGGCCCGGCACACGTGGGGCTGGCCGCCGCGGTCGCAACTGCCCAGCCGGAACGAGGTTAGCGTGGACAGGTGGCGGAGCCATTCGGGCGGCAGGGCGGACATGGCGAATGGGGCGGTCGAGGCGGGAGTGGTACGGATGATAAGGGCGCGCTTAACCAAGATTTAACGGTGCGCAGCGGCCCGGACCGGGACACTGCCTGGGTCGCTGAACAAGAAACCTCTCCCCCCGGAAAAATGCAGTTCCATCCCCTTCCCATTGCGCTCGCCGCCACGGCGGCGCTGACCGCCGCCGCGGCGAGCGCCCAGAACATCGACACCAGGCCCGCCTGGGACGGCAGCAACACGCTGGGCGGCTTCGGCAGCACGCCCACCTTTGGTCAGACCATCACCGTGCCTGCGGGCCACGACCGGCTGACCGGCTTCAGCTTCTACATCGACGCCATGGGGCACAGCCGGCCCTTCCGCGCCGCCGTTTATGCCTGGGATGCGGCGCAGCAGCGCGCCGTGGGCAGCCCGCTGTGGCAGAGCGCGCCTGTCTCCATCACGGGCACCGACGGCGACGTCCTGGAATACGCCTTCGCGCCGCCGGGCGGCATGCCGGTGGCGCCAGGGCAGACCTACGTGCTGCTGGGCACCACCCTGTACGACGCAGGCAGCAGCACGCCGAGCTGGGGCTTCCTGCAGTCCAACGCATACAGCGGTGGCGGCTTCGTCTATCTGGGCAGCACGAACAGCGCGCACCTCACCGGCACGGCCTGGGCGGACATGGGCGTGTGGGACCTGGTCTTCAAAGCCACATTCGCCGCACCGCCATCGCCTCCTGTCCAGGCCACGCCCGTGCCCGGCCCGCAAGGCGCGGCGCTGGCGCTGCTGGGACTGGCCATGGCGGGCGCAGGCCTGCGGTCCATCCGCCCGCGCTGTACAGGAGCCCGCAAGCCATGAAAGCCATCTCCCTGCTGATCGCTCTCGCTTGGCCCCTGGCGGCGCAGTGCGCGCCGGAGTTCGACACAAAGCAGATCGAGCGCGGCCGCTACCTCGTCAGAACCACCGGCTGCAACGACTGCCACACGCCGCGGTACGCACAGCGCGGGGGCAACGTGGCCGAGAAGGACTGGCTCATCGGCGACGCCATGGGCTGGCACGGCCCCTGGGGCACCACCTTCCCGACCAACCTGCGCAAGACGGTGCGCGCCATGACCGAGCAGCAGTGGCTGGAATACGCCGGCAGCGTGAAGACCCGGCCTCCCATGCCCTGGTTTTCGCTGCATGCCATGGAGCAGGACGACTTGCGGGCGATCTACCGCTTCGTGTATTCGCTGGGCGATAGCGGCCACGCCGTGCCCGCCGCGCTGCCACCGGGGCGGAAGCCCGCTACGCCTTACGTGGACTTGCACCCCGTCATGCCCGGGGCAGCGCAGCGGCAATGAGGCGCCGGCCGGCATGGCAGGCGGGGATGGGACAATCGCGGCATGCATCCCAACGCCCTTCTGGACGCCTGCGCCGAACTCGTCAGGCTGACTCTTACCTTCGAACATCCGGCCGATGCCGTCGTCTCGCGCTACTTCCGCGAGCACCGCAGCCTGGGCCCGCGCGAGCGGGCTACGCTGGCCGAGACGGCCTACGCCGTGTTGCGCAAGAAGCTGCTGTTCGAGCAACTCGCGCGCTCTGGGTCAGGCCCCAAGGAACGGCGCCTGGCCATCCTGGGCTTCCACGGCCCGCGCGACTTCGTCAAGAGCGCGCTGTCGCCGCAGGAAAAGACCTGGCTGGACCAGTGCGACGCGGTGGCGCCGCAGGACCTGCTGGCCCCGCACCGGCACAACCTGCCGGAATGGCTGGTGGCGCCGTTGCGCGCGCAACTGGGCGAGGAGGGGTTCTGGGCGCTGGCGGACAGCCTGGCGCAGGGCGCGCCGCTCGACCTGCGCGTCAACGCCTTGAAGGAAAAACGCGAGCAAACCCAGAAGGAGCTTGCGCAAGCAGCTATCAAGACGGTAGCAACGCCTTATTCGCCCTGGGGCCTGCGCGTGGAAGGCAAGCCCGCGCTCACCAAGCTGGACGCCTTCACGCGCGGCGCCATCGAGGTGCAGGACGAGGGCTCGCAGCTGCTGGCGCTGCTGCTGGATGCCAAGCGCGGCGAGATGGTGGTGGATTTCTGCGCGGGTGCGGGCGGCAAGACGCTGGCCATCGGCGCGGCCATGCGCAGCACGGGGCGGCTGTACGCGTTCGACGTGTCGGCCCACCGGCTCGAATCGCTCAAGCCCAGGCTCGCGCGCAGCGGCCTGTCGAACGTGCACCCGGCGGCCATCGCCCATGAGCGCGACGAGCGCATCAAGCGCCTGGCCGGCAAGATCGACCGGGTGCTGGTCGATGCGCCGTGCTCCGGCCTCGGTACGCTGCGCCGCAATCCCGACCTGAAGTGGCGCCAGTCGCCCCAGGCGCTGCAGGAGCTGGCGGCCAAGCAGACGGCCATCCTGGAGAGCGCGGCGCGGCTGGTCAAGCCTGGCGGGCGGCTGGTCTACGCCACCTGCAGCGTGTTGCCGCAGGAGAACGAGGCCATTGCCGAGGCCTTCACTGCCGCACATGCCGATTTCGTGCACCAGGACGCGGGCGCATTGCTGGCGCAGCTCAAGGTGCCGCAGGCTGAGAGCCTGTGCCGCGCTGGATATCTGCGCCTGTGGCCCCATCTGCACCAGACGGACGGCTTCTTCGCCGCCGTCTGGACGCGCAAGGGCTGAGCTGCGCGCCTTTCTGCCGTCGAGTATCCACGCCTGCCATGCGCGGGCGTTCCCTACTATCGTGGTGCATGTTTTCTCTGGGTGAATGGGTTTTTTCGTATGTTGTTACCTGACTGGGCCGTGCTGAATACCGCCATCGACTGGCTGGCCCATGGCTTGTGGGACCTGTCCTGGTGGCAGGTGCTGCTCTATACGCTGGCCACGACGCACGTCACCATCGCGGCCGTGACGATCTTCCTGCACCGTTCGCAGGCCCACCGGGCGCTGGACCTGGGGCCCGTTCCTTCGCACTTCTTCCGCTTCTGGCTGTGGGTCGGCACCGGCATGGTCACCAAGGAGTGGGTGGCCATCCACCGCAAGCACCACGCCAAGTGCGAGACCGCGGACGACCCGCACAGCCCGCAGACGCGCGGCCTGTCCACCGTCATGTGGCAGGGTGCGGAGCTGTACCGCGCCGAGGCGAAGAATGCCGAGACGCTGCGCAAGTTCGGCCACGGCACGCCCGACGACTGGATGGAGCGCCACGTCTACAGCCGCTTCACCTGGCACGGCGTGGCGCTGATGCTGGTGCTCGACGTGCTGCTGTTCGGCGCCATCGGCGCGGCCGTGTGGGCGGTGCAGATGCTCTGGATTCCGTTCTGGGCTGCCGGCGTGGTCAACGGCGTGGGCCACTTCTGGGGCTACCGCAACTTCGAGGCGCAGGATGCCTCCACCAACCTTGTGCCCTGGGGCATCGTGATCGGGGGCGAGGAGCTGCACAACAACCACCACACCTATCCCACGTCGGCCAGGTTCTCGGTCAAGCCCTACGAGTTCGACATCGGCTGGGTGTACATCAGCGCCATGCAGAAGATCGGCTGGGCCAAGGTCAAGAAGACCCCGCCGCGCCTGCGCATCGGGGCCGTCAAGCCCGTGGCCGACGAGACCACCCTGGAGGCCGTGATCGCCAACCGCTACGAGGTCATGGCCCGCTATGCACGCGGCGTGCGCGCCGCCGTGCGGCAGGAGCTGGACGCGCTCAAGCAGCGCAAGGCGCAGCAGTCGGACGTGTCGCGGCTCTTGGCCGCGCAGCGCTGGCTGCACCGCGACACCGACAAGGTGCCCGAGCGCGCCCAGGTGCAGCTGGCCCAGGCGCGTGCGGCCCACCCCGTGATCGACCAGATGCTGACCATGCGCGAGGAGCTGAGCCAGCTGTGGCTCAACACCACGCTGTCGCGTGAACAGTTGACCGGCCAGCTCCAGGCCTGGTGCCAGCGGGCCGAAGCCAGCGGCATCGCCATGCTCAGGGAGTTTTCCGTCAAACTGCGCGCTGCGCACGCCTGAGCCCCTGGCTCCGTCCCAGCACCCGCCACAGCCGCTCCAGTCCCTGCGGGACGGAGCGGCTTTGCTTTTCAGGGGGCGGGGTGATGCGGACCAGGAAGGCGCCGTCCCGGGCGGATGCCGGGATCGGTGCCAACTGGACCCAGAGGTCCTGCGGCGCGCGCCAGCCCTGGCCCGGCGCCAATAGCAGCACCTGGCCACGGCAGTCCTCCCACCAGGCCGTCGGTGCCACGGTCAGTTGCAACGGGCATTGGCTGCAGAACACCTCGCTGCCCTGGCGGAGCTGGAAGCTTTGCGCCTGGCCGGCGGCGAGGCGGTGGATGGTGGGTGCGAGGGAGTGAGAATCGGTGTGCATGGGGTGGGCCTCTGGCGGGAGGAGCAAGCGTTTTTCAGACCCCCAAAGCGTAGGCAGCCGAAGGCAAAGGCAACAGGCACAGTCCGCGTCATATTGCAGTGCAGCAGAGAAGGAACACGACGGCTGTTCCGGCTGTTTTGCCGTGCATCTGTATCTGTTCCAGAACAGAGGCCTGGGGCATGATCGGGCCAGTCATCGTGACTCTCCCTCTCATGCAGATCGCTTCCAGCACTTCCTTCGCACCGCCTGTTCCGCTCTATCGGCGCCTGGCGTCGGATTACGTAACAGCCATGGAGATGGGAACGCTGCAGGCGGGGGAGCGCATGCCTTCGGTGCGGGAGCTCATGCACAGGCACCAGGTCAGCCTGTCCACGGCGCTGCAGATGCTCAGGCACCTGGAGGCGCTGGGCCATCTGCAAGCCAGGCCGCGCGTGGGCTATTTCGCGCGCGACAGCCGCCAGGACCGCCTGGAGCTGGTCAGCGAGCCGGATCTGAGCCAGCCCGTCCACCCCGTGCCGCAAGACCCGCATGCCCACTTCGTCGGCATCAACGCCCACATCTCCCTGCTGCTGGAACGCGGGCGGCAGGCCGCGGTGCGCGTGGACCTCGGCGGGTGTACGCCGCCGGCATCCCTGTTCGACCACCAGGTTCTCAACAAGACCGTGGCCCGGCTGCTGCGCACGTACCCGACGCTGCTGACCCAGGGCCGCTCGCTGTTGGCCAACCAGGGCAACCACCCCGATTTCCAGCAGGCCATGGCGCGCCAGGCCCTGTCGGTGGGCATCCGGGTGGCGCCTGCCGATGTGCTGGCCACCACGGGCAACTCCGAAGCCGTGAGCCTGGCGCTGGCGGCGGTAGCCTCGCCCGGCGACGTGGTGGCGGTGGAGTCGCCTACCTACTACGGCCTGCTGCAGGTCGTGGAGTCGCTGCAGCTCAAGACGCTGGAGATCCCGTGCAGCCCGCGCACCGGCCTGTCCATCGAGGCGCTGGAGCTGGCTTTCCAGACCCAGCCGCGGCTCAAGGCCGTGGTCGTGGTGCCGGAGCTGCAGATGCCGCTGGGCACGCGCATGCCCGATGCACACAAGGCCCGGCTGGTGGCCCTGTGCGCGGCCCATGATGCGGCGCTGATCGAAGACGACTCCTACGGCCTCTTCGTCGAGGGCAGTCAGCCGGTGCGGCCTCTCAAGGCATGGGACAGCGCCTCGGGCCACGTCATCTATTGCCAGGCCTTCAACAAGAGCCTGGCGCCCGGCCTGCGCCAGGGCTGGATGAATGCGGGCCGCTGGCACGGCCGCGTGCAGATGCTCAAGTTCGCTCAGAGTCGCAACACCCAGACCCTGGGTCAGCTGGTGGTGGCCGCGCTCATGGGCTCGGCCGCGCAGCAGCGCCACATGCACAAGCTCAGGCAGCAGCTCAAGCAGCAGCGCGAGGCCATGGCCCGGCTGGTGGCGCACCACTTTCCCATCGGCACTCGGCTGAGCCTGCCGGCCGGCGGCCTGTGCCTGTGGCTGGAGCTGCCCGCGGGCTTTTCCACGTCGCAGCTCTTCACCGAGGCGCTGGAGTGCGGCATCCGCACGGCGCCGGGCAGCATGTTTTCCAATTCGGGCCGCTATGAGCACTGCATGCGACTGGCCTGTACCCATCCGGTGGATGCCACAATGGAGCAGGCCGTGCGCGAACTGGGGGTCATGGCCTGCCGTCAGTTGGGGCAGGGCGTGCGGCCTTAGAGCCTTAGAGGGAATAAAAAAGGCTCTGTCACAAATCTGTGTTGATGACCGGCACTCCGATGGCGTCGAGCAAGAGCTGGCGCGGC
>NZ_DF238896.1 GCF_000400995.2 Acidovorax sp. MR-S7
CGGCGGGGCGGGGCGGGGCGGGCGGGGGCGCGGGCACCACGGGGGCCAGCGGCGCGGGCCCGGCGCCCGGGCGCAGCGGCGGCAGCACGGGCGCGTCGGACACCGCGCGCATGACGGCGCTGGGCGCCGGTTGGGTGCCTTGCTGCAGCGCGCGGATGGCCTCGTAGCGGTCCATCACCAGCGCCTCGCTGGTGGCGGCGTCGCGGATCACCATGGGGCGCAGGAAGACCATCAGGTTGGTCTTCTTGCGCGAGCGGTTCTCGTTGCGGAACAGCGCGCCCACCACCGGCAGGTCGCCCATCACGGGCACCTTGTCCTGGCCCAGGGCGTAGCTGTCTTCCAGCAGGCCGCCGAGCACGATGACGTTGCCGTCGTCCACCATCACCGTGGACTCGATGGAGCGCTTGCTGGTGGTGGGGCCGTTGGTGTCCTTGAGCGTGCCCTCGTTGACCTTGGAGACTTCCTGGTACAGCGTGAGCTTGACGGTGCCGTTCTCGTTGATCGTGGGGCGCACGCGCAGCATCAGGCCCACGTCCTTGCGCTCCACGGTGGTGAAGGGGTTCACCGCGCCGTTGTTGCCGCCGGTGTTGGCGTAGGAGCCCGTGGGGAAGGGCACGTTGTTGCCGATGATGATCTGCGCTTCCTCGTTGTCCAGCGTCAGCAGGTTGGGGGTGGACAGCACGTTGGCGTCGCCCGTGTTCTCCAGGAAGTTGGCCAGCGCGCCCAGGTAGTACTTGCCGTTGATGCGCGGGGCGATGGCCACGTTCATGCCGTTGCCGAGCGTCTGGCTGGAAATCCCCGCGGCGTTGCCCGTGGCGGCGGCCACCGCCAGGTCGATGATGTTGCCGCCGGTGACGCTGGAGTTGGTGCCGATCACGCCCACGGCGCCGCTGCCGTAGTTGCCGAAGGCGGTCTGCCACTGGATGCCGAACTCGGCCACCTTGTTGGCGCTCACCTCCACGATCAGGCTCTCGATGAGCACCTGCGCGCGGCGGCCGTCGAGCTTGTCGATCACCGCGCGGATCTGGCGGTACTGCGGTTCGGGCGCGGTGATGATGAGCGAGTTGGTGGTCGGGTCCGCCTGGATCATGCCGCCCGTGGAGGGCTGGTTGGCGTTGCCGCCGTTCAGGCCGCCGCTGCCGGTGCCCGTGCCCAGGCCGCCGCTGGTGCTGCCCGCGCCCAGGCCGCCGCTTTGCCCCAGCGTGGAGCCGCCGCCGGTCTGCGTGAGTCCGCCGGACAGACCGGTGCCGAGCCCGCCGCCCACGCCCGTGGCACCGCCGGCGGCGGAGGCGCCGCCCGAGGCGGCCGCCAGCGCGGCGCGCAGCGTGGTGGCGAGCTTCACCGCGTCGGCGTTCTTCAGGTAGACCACGTGGATGTTGCCGCTGGCCGCGCTGCTGCCCGGCAGGGCCGGCTGGTCCAGCTTGGCCACCAGCGAGCGCACCAGCGCCACGCGCGCCGGGTTGGCCGCGCGCACGATCAGCGCGTTGCTGCGCGGCTCGGCCAGCAGGGTGGTCTTGAACGCGGTGTCCGCCTGGCCCTGCGCGCCGGCCGGCGGCACGCCAGCGGTGGCGGCGGTGCCGGCGCCTTCGACCAGGCGGGAGAGCAGCGGCGCCAGGTCGGCGGCGACGGCGTGCTGCAGCGGGATCACCTCCACGTCGCTCGCGTTGGAGACGTCCATCGCCGCCACGATGCGCGCCAGGCGCTGCAGGTTGTCGGCGTAGTCGGTGATCACCAGCGAGTTGTTGCCGGGGTTCACGTTGATGGTGTTGTTCGGGCTGATGAGCGGGCGCAGCACAGGCACGAGGTTGGCCGCGTTCTCGAAGTTCAGCTTGAAGATCTGCGTGACGATCTGCCCGCCCGAGGGCGTGCCGCCCACGCCGCCCTGCGACACGCTCACGCTGCCGGTCTGCAGCTTGGCGTCGGCCTCGGGCACCACCTTGTACAGGCCCGCCGACTCCACCACCGTGAAGCCCTGCAGCCGCAGCGCTGCCAGGAACTGCTGGAACGCCGCCTGGGGCGGCACGGCCTTTTCCGTCACCAGCGAGAGCTGGCCCTTCACGCGCGGGTCCACCACCACGTTCTTGCCGGTGATGGTGGCCATGGTGCGTGCCACGGCCTCGATGTCGGCGCCAGCGAAGTTGAGCGTCACCGGCTCGCCCGGCTGCACACTGCCGGTTTGCGCATGAATTGTGCCGCTAGTGCTTACCAGGCAAGCGCAAGCAGCTATGAGATTGAGAGCGAACCGCAGGGAATGGGGGCGGGGTGGAAGATGCATAGGGGTCAGCCCACGGTGATGACGGAGCGCGCGCCGCTGCGCCGCCCGATGATATTCAGAAGATTGGCGAGCGCGGCCTCGCGCCCCGGCGCGGCGCTGGCCTCGCCGGTGA
Organism: Acidovorax sp. MR-S7; assembly: GCF_000400995.2. Lineage (GTDB taxonomy): Bacteria > Pseudomonadota > Gammaproteobacteria > Burkholderiales > Burkholderiaceae_C > MR-S7. Next base: position 2,388 of record NZ_DF238896.1, read on the forward strand.
AGCGCAGGCGCTGCCCCACCCATTGGCCGCTGCCCGACAGTAGCAGCGCGCCGTCCAGCGTCGAGAGCTGCAGCGTGGGCGCTTCGCCGCCCGCGAGCTGCAGCCGGTAGCTGCCCATGGGGCGCAGCGTGGACAGGCGCGAGGACATGTCCAGCGCATCCAGCCGCACCTGCCCCTGCAGGCGCATGCGGCCGGCCGACCACTCCAGCGCCAGGCCCTGCGTGCCCAGCTGCAGGCGGCCCTGGGGCTGCACCGTGTTCCAGGGCGTGCCCAGGCCGCTGAGCACCGCCGCCGGCCAGCGGCTGTCGCCGTCGGCCACGGCCAGGTGCAGCCGGCCCCAGCCGGGCGTGGCGCGCAGGTGCAGCGGCGCGGGGGTGCAGCAGTCGGCCGACAGCTGCGCCTGCGCGCCGGTCCAGGCCGGGCGCAGCCGCCAGTGCAGCCGCCCGGGCAGCGCCGTGTGGTCGCGGCTGTCGGCGCCGCCGGTCAGCACCAGCTGGGCGGAGCCGTTCCACACCGTGCCGCGCGCCTGCTGCAGCAGCACCTGCCCGCCGCTGGCGCGCGCGACGCCCGCGGCCAGCCAGTGCGCGGGCGCGCACAGCAGCAGCGTGGCCAGCGCGCCCAGGCCCAGCCCGGCCACGGCCCAGGGCCACGGGGCGCGCGGCGGGGCGGAGGAGGGGGCGGAGCGGCGGAACATGATGGGTCGTGGCTATTCGGCGGGCAGGGCCAGCACCAGCGTGCCGTCCCAGCGCGCGGGCGTGTCCGGCGCGCCGGCGGTGCGCACCAGGCGCGCCTCCAGCGGCACGGCGCGCGCGCCGGCGCGCGCCTGAGCCAGCCAGTGCGCCAGCGCCTCGGCGGGCACGCCCTTGAGCGTGACGGTGGCGCGGTCGCCGGCCACGGACAGCTGCGCTGCTGCGCCGAGCTGCTGGGTGAGCGTGCCGCGCAGCGTGCGCAGCGCCTCGCCGCCCTGGGCGCGGGGCGCGTCCTTGAGCTGCAGCGCCTCGGCCTGCAGCGCGTGCATGCGCTGCAGTTGCGCGTCCAGCGCGGCATGGCGGGCGGGGGCCTCGCGCAGCGTGTGCAGCGCGGGCGCCAGCAGCAGCCACCACAGCACGGCCAGGCCGACGACGGCGGCGGCGGCCAGTACCAGCGCCTGCTCGCGCGGTGCGAGCGTGGCCCAGTGCGTGCGCAGCCGCGTGGTCAGCGGAGATGTCATGGCTGTCCCTCCGCGCGCACCAGCAGCGCTTCGTCCTGCATGCGGGCCGAGAAGCCTTGGGCGGCCAAGGCCTGGTTCAGTGCCGTGAGTTCTTCGGGCGCCAGCGCCATGCCGCGCAGGCGCAGCTCGCCGCTGGCGTATTCGATCTGCGCGGGCATGCGCGATGCGGGCAGGGCGCCGGCCGCGGCGGCCATCAGCGGCTCCAGGTCGCGTGGCGCCATGCTGCCGGCGGCCTGGCGCAGTTGGGCCAGCTCGCGCTCCATCTGCACCGGCGCGTCCACCACCACCTTCACGTGCGCAAAGGTCTGGGTGAGCGCGCCGCGCACGCCGGCCTGCTTGGCCGCGAGCGCCTGGCGCTCCTGCCAGGCCCAGGCGTTGAGGCCCACCACCTGCACCGCCACGGCCAGGCCCAGGGCCCAGCGCGCGGCGCGCCACTGCGGCGCGCGCAGGAAGGCGTTGGCGGCGCTGCCCAGCTTGCGCAGCGCGCGGGTGCGGCCGCTGCTGGCCAGGTCGAACTGGGCCAGGTCCCAGTCGCCGCGCGCCGCATCGAGCATGCGCTGGCTGGCCGTCTGGATCTGCACGGGGCGGCCCAGCACGCGCTCGGCCAGTGCGGCCACGGCGGGTTCGGCGCGCACGGGCGCAGGATCGGCATCGCCGCCAGCGGGCGGCAGCAGCGCGGGGGCCGAGGCGAGCGGCAGCACGGCCACGGCCTGGTGCGGACCGTGGCCGCAGAGCACGGCCAGCGCGTCCTCGGGCGTGCCGAGCACGGTGCATTCCACCTGGCCGCTGGCCGTGGGGCCGGGGGCGGCTTCGGGCACCACGCGGTCCACGGGGCGGCCGGCCGCCTCTAGCGCCTGCAGTGCGCCGCGCAGCCAGGCGCGGTCGCACACGGCGACCCAGGCTGGCGTGCCGTTGCTGGCGCCGGGCTGCAACGCGAAGTGCAGCAGCGCGGGATCGTCGAGCAGGCGCTCTTCCAGCAGCCCTTCGAGGATGGCGCGCAGGCGCGGCGCCTGGGATAGCGCGCCCTGGGGCAGCGTCACGCGCTGCCACGACAGCGCGTGCGCAGGCACCACGGCCACGGTCTCGCCGGCCCGGCCCGGGTCGGGCAGCAGGGCCGCGGGGGCGCTGGCATGGCGGGTGGCGGTGTGGCCGTCGGCCGTGAGCGTGTAGCCGTACTCGGCGGCGGGCTCCGGCGAGCCCAGGGGCAGGGTGAGGACGAGGGTGCTCATGGATGGATTTCGCGGGGCATTGTAGGGGGCCGGGGTGACGCCTCAGCGCGCCGGCGCCGTGGCGGCCTGCAGCAGGTTGCCGCGCTCGCGCCACAGCGTGCGCACCTCCCCGCGCTGCTTGAGGACGAGCGAGCGCTCCTCCACCACGGCCGTGTCCAGCCGCAGGCGCCCGCGCACCTCGAAATAGCTGGACGCCACGGTGTGCGTAGCGGTGCCGATGCGCGCGCCGTCGCCGCCGCTGCCCTCGCCGATGAGGCGCGCTGCGTCCGATTCGCTGCGGAAGTGCTGCGCGTCGCGCGCCTGCACGAGGCGCTGCGCGTCGGCCATGTCCAGCCCGTCGGCGCTGGCCCACAGCACGATGGCGCTGGCGGTGTTCAGGTTGACCTTGGTGGCCACGGGCAGCAGCGTGACGTGGGGGGCCAGGGCGGCCACGGTGTCCTGCGGCAGGCCCAGCCAGCCGAGCTGCTCCACGCTCTGCGGCAGCAGCGGCGCGGTGCGCGCGTCGCCGCCCTCGGCCAGCGCGCGCTGCAGCTGCACGGCCAGGGCGGCGAGCTGCTGCTGGGGCAGGCCCAGATAGTCGAACAGGCGCGCGAACTGGCGCCGCGCCACGGCGTTGACCTGGCCGCCGCCGGCCGCGCCGGTGTCCACCAGGTTGCGCAGGTTCAGCCGGGCCTGCATGTCGGCGATGCTGCCGGCCAGGAAGGCGTTGGTCGTGTCGGTGCTCGCGTCCTGCACCTGGGCCACGCCGCGTTCGGCGGCCAGGAAGGTGGACAGGCGCGCTTCCTCCAGCGGCACGGACCAGGGCTCGGTGAGGTTGTCGGTGCCGTCGCCGCCGCGCGCGAGCGAGTCCTCGCGCAGGATCAGGCGCGCCCAGTCCAGCGCGCCCACGAGGATCCAGGCCGACTGCACGCGCGCGCGCTCGGCCGTCTCCACCTCGATGGCGCGCCACTGCCGCCACATGGCGGACGCGGCGAAGGCGGCCACCAGCGTCACCGTCAGCATGGCCGCGAGTAGAGCAGCACCCCCCTGAGCGGCTGCGCCGCTTCCCCCCAGGGGGACGCCGCCAGTGCCGCGGGGCGGCCCTTGCACGGCGGCCCTCGCATGGGGCGCGCCAGTTGCATGGGCCGTGGGCGATGGCGGCGTCGTCATGACTTGCCTCCGCCCTGCAGCGGGCTGATCCAGTCGCGTGTGACCACGCCCGCCACCGCGCCGCCCGGCGGCAGCGTGAGCTGCACGCGCACGCCTTCGGGAATGCTCGCGGCCGCCTCGGTGAGTCCGCCCGCCGTGCGCGGCGTGCCGGCGCTGGCCGCGCTGGACAGGGCGTTGGCCCAGGCGCCGCCGCGGTAGTAGAAAAGCTGCCAGTTCTGCAGAGGCATCAGCACGGTTTCCAGGCGGCGCTCGGCTTCGCCCGGGGTGCGCGCCCACTGGGCAGCGCGCTGCCAGGCCTCCTGCCATTCGGCGCGGGTGCGCACGGGCAGCGACTGCCAGCGCAGCCATTGGCCCGAGCGCAAGGCCCAGGCGACGACGACGGCGCCCTCCTGCGGAGCGCGTGTGCCGCGGCGCGTGAGGCGCAGCGCCTGCCCGTCCCAGGCGAGCGGCTCCGTGTGATCGATGGCCTGCAGCGCGTCCAGGTCGGCGGCCCACTGCGCCAGCACGGTCTGCAGCGCCAGCACTTCGTCGGCATGCGCGCGCGTGCGCTCCTGCGAGCGCACCATGCCGTCCAGGCCGCGCCAGCTCACCAGGGCCAGCAGCGCCATGACGGAGATGGCCACGAGCAATTCGACGAGCGTGAAGCCGCGTGGGCGGGGGCTGCTGCGCATGTCAGTAGCGGCCCACGATGGTGGAGAGTTTCAGCACCGGGAGCTGCTGCGCGTCGAACACCTGCGCGTCCACGCGGCGGAACTGCGGGTTGGGCGTGGGCGAGACGGTCACCGCCACCTGGTAGGCCTGCCCGGCCTGCTCGCAGCCCAGGCGGGCATCGCCGATGGAGGGCATCTGGCTGGACAGGCGCACCTTGGCCAGCTCGTTCTCGGCGCACAGGTGGGCCAGTACCACGTCGGTCTGGCGCACGGCGTTGCGCGTGAGCGCCGACGTGGCCTGCAGCCCCGCCATGAGCGCGATGGCGACGATGGCCAGCGCCACCAGCACTTCGACCAGCGTGAATCCCCGGGCCCTCACTGCAGCGCCTCCGCCGCGAAGGGGTGGAGCCCGTCGGTGGCCACGCGCACGGCGCGCTGCGGGTAGGACGGGCTCACGATCACGACTTGCTGCGGGCCGATCAGCGGCTCGGGCCCCAGCCACAGCACGCCCGGGCCGCGCACACCCGTGGCGCTGTCGAGCCAGCGGCTGGGCAGGGCCAGGGAGGGCAGCCCTTCGAAGCGGAAGCCCTGCGCATCGGCGCGCCAGCGCACGGCAGCGCCGGAGGCGCGCGACTGGGCGCGGGCCGACTCCAGCAGCGCGGCCAGGCGTTCGCCCTCGCGCTGCAGCTGGGTGGCACCGCTGTCGCGCAGGGCCAAGCCCACGCCGGCGGTGGCGAGGGCCATGATGGCGATGACGACCAGCAGCTCCAGCAGCGTGAAGCCGCCGGCCCTACTGCCAGCTGCCGATGTCGGCATCCTTGCCCTCGCCCCCCGACTGGCCGTCCGCGCCGAAGGACATCACGTCCACCTCGCCCTTGATACCGGGGCTCAGGTACTGGTAGGGGCGGCCCCAGGGGTCGCCCGGCAGCTTTTCCAGGTAGGGGCGCCAGTTGCCGGGCACGGGGCCGGAAGAGGGCTTGGCGATGAGCGCCTGCAGGCCCTGCTCGGCCGTGGGGTAGCGCTGGTTGTCCAGCCGGTAGAGCTTGAGCGCCTGCATGATGTTGGTGACGTCCGTGCGTGCGGCAGTGCTGCGCGCGTCGTCGGCGCGGTCAAGCACGTTGGGCACGATGAGCGCGGCCAGCACGCCGATGATGACCAGCACCACCATCAGCTCGATCAAGGTGAAGCCGGCGGCGGCGCGGCGCATGAGGGGGGTGAAGCGGCTCTGGATGGACATAGCCGGTCAATGATAATCGCGCGATGGTGACGAACATACACAGCCCATGGGGTCTGCGCCTGGCGACGCTGGCGCTCTGGGCGCTGGCCGGTGCCAGCGCGGTCTATTGGGGGCTGCGGCTGTCGGCGCCCGCCGCCGGCCCGGCCTTCGCCCCGCCGGCGTCCGCGCCCGTGGCGGCCGATCCGCAGGCCCTGGCGCGGCTGCTGGGCGCGAACCCCGTGGTGGCGGCGGCCAGCGCGGCGCCCGCGGCAGCCAGCCGTTTCGTGCTGCTGGGCGTGCTGTCCGGCACGGCCAGCGGCGGCGGCGCGGCCTTGATCGCCGTGGACGGCAAGCCTGCCAAGCCCTACCGCGTGGGCGCCACGGTGGAGCCGGGCCTGGTGCTGCAGTCGCTGGGCAGGCGCGAGGCGCGGCTGGGCGCCTCCATGGACGGCGCGGCCACGCTGGCGCTGGAAGTGGCGCGCAAGAAATAGCTTCAGTAGCTTCAGGCGAGCAGTACGGTGGCCCAGGCGCCGAAGGCGGGCGCCTCCTTCGGCCATTCGTGGGACTGGGGCATGCGCTGCGTGCCATGCGCCTGGAGCCACCGCACGCAGCGCGCCACGCCGGCGTGCGTGATCCAGACCACGTCGCGCTCCAGCGCGGCGGCGTCCCGCAGTGCGGCGTCCACGCGCGCCAGCATGGCGGCCAGCGGCTCGCCGCCGCCCGGGGCGTGCTCGCAGAACCGGGCGGTCCAGGCGTCGATGTCGGTGCGGGCGATGGCGCTCCAGGCGCGTCCCTCCCAGGTGCCAAAGTCCATCTCGGCGATGCGCGGCTCCGGGTTCAGTGCCAAATCGGGCCGCAGCGCTTGCAGGGAAAGTGCGAGCAGCTCACATCTTTGTAGCGGAGAATGCTGCACCCACACACCGTTGGGCAGGGCGCGGGCCAGCGCGGCGGCGGCATCGCGCGTGGCCTGGGTGTCGGCGGGCATATCCAGTTGGCCGTAGCAGATGCCGGCCCCCACGAGGGGGCGCGCATGGCGCACCAGCCACAGCGTGCTCATCGTGCCAGGGCGAGGGCCGCGCCCAGGTAGAAACCGATCTCTGCGACCTGCTGCGCCGCTCCCAGGCAGTCGCCCGTGAAGCCCTGCAGCCGCCGCGCGAAGCGCCAGCCCATCCAGGCTGCGCCCAGCGCGCTGCAGGCCATGGATGCTATCAGTGCAGGAGCGCCTAGCGCTTGCTGGGCAAGCGCCAGAGGCACAAGACACCACAAGGCTGCCACGGCCAGCGCGCGGGCGGAGATCTGGTCGGCCAGCGGCTTGCTCTTGGACGTGGCGGTGTCGCCCACGTGGGGCAGCGTGCGCACGATGCACAGCGGCCACAGGCGCGAGAGCACGTGCGCGCCCACGATCGCGCCCAGCGCGGCGGCCAGCCCGTGGCTGCCCAGGTGCGCGAGCAGCGCCACCTTGGCCAGCAGCGCCAGCACCAGCGCCATCGCGCCGAAGGCGCCGATGCGCGAGTCCTTCATGATCTCCAGCGCGCGCTCGCGCTGGTAGGCGCCGCCCAGGCCGTCGGCCACGTCGGCGAGGCCGTCTTCATGGAAGCCGCCGGTCATGAGCACGGTGGCGGCGGTGGAGAGCACGGCCGCCACGGCCGGGGCGAACGGGCCCGGCCCCAGCGCCAGCAGCAGCGCGCCGTACACCAGTGCCGCCAGCGCCGCCGCGAGCCAGCCCACGCCGGGAAAATGCGCGCTGGCCGCGCGCAGCATGGCGGGGCTGTAGCCCACCCACGCGGCCAGCCGCCCGGTGACGGGGATGCGCGTGAAGAACTGCACGGCCAGCAGGTAGTGGCGCAGGGCTTGCACTGGTTGCTACTTAAGTAATAGCTGATTGCGCTTGATGGGCGGGCGCTGGAGGCCGGTTCGGCTTGAAATCAGCCGCCGCCCGCCTGCAGGAACAGGCGGTACGCGGGGTTCTGCGTTTCCTCGACGTAGGGGTAGTCCAGCGCCTGCAGGAAGGCGTCGAACGCGGCCGTGTCGTCCGGCGGCACCTGCATGCCCACGAGGATGCGGCCGTAGTCCGCGCCCTGGTTGCGGTAGTGGAACAGCGAGATGTTCCAGGTGGGCTGCATCAGGCTCAGGAACTTGAACAGCGCGCCGGGCCGCTCGGGAAAGGTGAAGCGCATCAGGCGCTCGTCCTGCGCCAGGGCCGAGTGGCCGCCCACGAGGTGGCGCAGGTGTTCCTTGGCGAGTTCGTCGTGCGTGAGGTCCAGCGACTCGAAGCCGTTCCTCTGGAAGTTCCTGGCGATCTTTTCCGACTCGCCCCGCCCATGGGTGGACAGGCCCACGAAGACGTGGGCGCGTCGCGCGTCGCTGATGCGGTAGTTGAACTCGGTCACGCTGCGCGGGCCGCCGGGCAGGGCGCCCACCACCTCGCAGAAGCGCCGGAACGAGCCGCGCTCCTCGGGGATGGTGACGGCGAACAGCGCCTCGCGCTCCTCGCCCACCTCGGCGCGCTCGGCCACGAAGCGCAGGCGGTCGAAGTTCATGTTGGCGCCGCAGAGGATGGCGGCGTAGGTCTCGCCCTTGGTCTTGTGCTGGGCGACGTACTGCTTGATGGCCGCCACGGCCAGCGCGCCCGCGGGCTCGACGATGCTGCGGGTGTCCACGAAGATGTCTTTGATCGCGGCGCAGACGGCGTCGGTGTCGACGATCACGAAATCGTCCACCAGGCCGCTGGTGACCCGGAAGGTCTCCTCGCCCACCAGCTTGACGGCCGTGCCGTCGGAGAACAGGCCCACGTCGGGCAGTTGCACACGCCCCTGCGCGCGCACCGACTGGGCCATGGCGTCGGAGTCGTTCATCTGCACGCCGATGACCTTGATCTCCGGCCGCACGGCCTTGATGTAGTTCGCCACGCCGGAAATCAGTCCGCCGCCGCCGATGGCGACGAACACCGCGTCGAGCCGGTTGCTGCCCAGCGCCTGGAGCTGGCGCAGCATCTCCATGGCGATGGTGCCCTGGCCGGCGATCACGTCCGGGTCGTCGAAGGGGTGCACGAAGGTCAGGCCCTCGTCCTGCTGAAGGCGGGCGGCGTGCTCGTAGGCGTCGGAATAGCTCTCGCCGGCCAGCACCACCTCGCCGCCGAGGGTCTTCACCGCGTCGATCTTGAGCTGCGGCGTGGTCGTGGGCATCACGATCACGGCGCGCGTGCCCAGCTTGCTGGCGCTCATCGCCACGCCCTGCGCGTGGTTGCCGGCCGAGGCGCAGATCACCCCGCGCGCGAGCTGCTCGGGCGAGAGCTGCGCCATCTTGTTGTAGGCGCCGCGCAGCTTGAAGCTGAACACCGGCTGCTGGTCCTCGCGCTTGAGCAGCACCTTGTTGTGCAGGCGGCGCGAGAGTGCCTTGGCGGGCTGCAGCTCGGACTCCACCGCCACGTCGTAGACGCGGGCCGTGAGGATCTTCTTCAGGTAGTCGAAGGGGGTGAGGGGCTGGGTCATGGGGCGCACATCATAGAACCGACCCACCGGGGGGCTGTTCGGGCGAAAAAAAAGCCCCGGGCCGGAGGCCTGGGGCTTAATCCATCCTTTTGAGGAGATGGAGGAGACAATCGGTGCGAAGCATCGAGCAACGCATGGCCGCATTGTAGCGCGTTGGTTGTTGCGTTGCAGCAAAATCGCACATTCGTTCTATTCTTTGGAGAAAAAACAACATGGAATGCACCGTCACCTGGACCGGCGCCGCCGGTACGCGCTCCGGCATGGGCTTCATCGCCGAAACCGGCAGCGGCCACGTGCTGGCCATGGATGGCGCGCCGGATGCCGTGCGCCCCGAGAACGGCGGCCAGAACCTGGCGCCGCGCCCCATGGAAACCGTGCTCGCGGGCACGGGCGGCTGCACCGCCTACGACGTGGTGCTGATCCTCAAGCGCGGCCGGCACGACGTGCGCGGCTGCAGCGTGCGGCTCACCTCCGAGCGTGCCGAGACCGATCCCAAGGTATTCACCCAGATCCACATGCACTTCACGGTGACAGGCCGGGGCCTGCCGGCCGAGGCCGTGGAGCGCGCCATCGCCATGAGCCACGACAAGTACTGCTCGGCCAGCATCATGCTGGGCAAGACGGCGCAGATCACCACGGGGTTCGAGATCGTCGAGGGCTGAGCCCCCCTATATGTAGTGCGCCGTCGTCGTCATGAACTTGGCGGCAGCCCGCATCAGCCACTGCGCCGGTGCGGGCAGCGGCGCTGCCCCGGCGGCCAGCGCCTGAGTGGCGTGGCGCTCCTCGTCCTCCTGCATGCGCGCGACGATGGCGCGCGAGGGCGCATCCTCCTCGGGCAGGCGGTGCAGATGGCTTTGCAGATGTGCAGACACCTGCTTTTCCGTCTCCACGACGAAACCCAGGCTGGCGCGGTCGCTCACGCCGGCTGCCGCCAGGCCGATGCAGAAGGCGCCGGTGAACCAGAGCGGGTTCAGCAGGCTGGGGCGGCTGTGCAGGATGTCGAGGCGCTCGCGGGTCCAGGCGAGATGGTCCGTCTCCTCCTTGGCCGCCACCAGCAGGTCCTGGCGAAGAGCTTCATCGCGCGTCACGCAGGCCTGGGCCATGTACAGGGCCTGGGCACACACTTCGCCGACATGGTTGACGCGCATCAGCGCGCCTGACAGGCGCGCCTGTGGTGCAGCGAGCTGGACAGGGGGCAGGGCGGCGGCGGGCGACGGCTGCGAGGCCTGCGGCGTTGCGAACAGGGTTCTCAAGGCGCTGTCGGCAGCGATCAGGAAGCGGTCCATAAAAGCACAATGTTGGTCAAAACGCACAAAGTGCGGCGTACTGGCGCAAAAAACAGCACATCGCTGCCTGCGCGGAGCAACAATAAGCCAGTTTTGCCGCGCCTCTGGGCATGTTGCGGTACAGCAACGAAAACCCGCTTTTCGCCCGATTGTGCGGGAATTCCTTTGCGAAACCCGGCGGCGTCTGTTGCAATAGGAGGAACTTCCCCACCAGGAGGTTGGCCCGGGGAACCGGCGGGGCTGTGCGTGAGCTGCACCCCATAGTCCTCTCGATCCGGGGCCCTCTGTTTAACCTTGGAGTAACTCGCAATGAAAAAATCCCTGATTGCCCTGGCAGTGCTGGCCGCTTCTGGCGCCGCAATGGCCCAGTCCTCCGTGACCCTGTACGGCGTGGCTGACGCCGGCGTGACCTTCATCAACGGCAAGGACAACTGGTCTGGCCTGACCTCCGGCAATAACCTGACCAGCCGTATCGGTTTCCGCGGCGTGGAAGATCTGGGTGGCGGCCTGAAGGCCAACTTCCGCCTGGAAGGCGGCGTGAACCTGGACAGCGGCGACGGCGCTTCCGGCTATGCAGGTGCCAAGGCTGGCGAAGGCTTCGTGTTCAAGCGTAACGCGACCGTGGGCCTGGAAGGTGGTTTCGGTGAAGTGCGTCTGGGTCGCGAACTGACCGCAGCCTACAACGCCACCGCTCGTTACGACGTGTTCGGCAGCGTGGGTCTGGCACAGTCCCGCCTGTGGGCTGACGGTGGTGTGGTCGACGCAACGGGCAACCCCGCTGCTGTGACGACGAACCAGCGCGTGAGCAACGCCATCACCTACGTGTCCCCCAACATCGCTGGTTTCAAGGCTGCCGTGAACTACGGCTTCGGCGAAGTGGCTGGCAAGAACGGCGACAGCCGTTACCTGGGCGCTGGCCTGACCTATGACAACGGCCCCCTGAGCCTGGGTCTGGGTCTGGAGCGTCTGAGCAAGGGCGTGAACTCCTCCGTGAACGGCGACATCGACGCCTGGAGCCTGGGCGGTTCGTTCGACCTCGGCGTGGCCAAGCTGCTGGGTGGCTATCGTCAGTCCACCTCCGACAACTACGCCGCTTCCGGCAACGACAACAAGCGCAAGGGCTACATGCTGGCTGTGACCGCTCCCGTGGGCCCCGGCCTGGTGCGTGCTGCCTACGACCGTTACGAAAACAACTTCAACGGCAACAAGGCCAAGGCTGACCAGTTCGGCATCGGCTACGTGTACAGCCTGTCCAAGCGCACTTCCGTGTACGGCACCTACGCCTACCTGAAGAACAAGGACGGCGCCAACCTGTACACCCTGGGTTCCGGTGGCCTGAAGGACAACGGTTCGCAGCAAGGTCTGCAAGTCGGCATCAGCCACACGTTCTAATGCCCGGCTGGCGTATGCCAGCTTTGCATGAACGGCAAAAACCGCTGCCTTCGGGCAGCGGTTTTTTTTTCGTCTGTCCTATGAAGCCCGCACGGGCCAGCGTCACGCACGCAACAAAGAACTAGGGAAAACGCCTGTGGCTGGGAGGTGATACGGGCTTGTCCCCCAAGGGGCTATTTCTAAGAATGCAAGTTCCATCATCCTTAGAAGAGAGAGAGCACCTATGCATTTGTTTGCAAAGAAAAATATCGTCCTGGCTGCCATGGCCGTGTGTAGCGCGGGTGCTTCCATGGCCCAGACTGCCAATACCAGCAAGGTCCAGCTGTGGGGCATCGTGGACGTCGCCGTGCGCCACACCAACAACGAAGGTGCGGCGAAGGGGAGCAAGACGCAAATGATGGGCGGCGGCATGTCGCAAAGCCGCTGGGGCATCAAGGTCGAGGAAGACCTGGGCGGAGGCAGCAAGGCGCTGGTGGAGCTGGAAAACCGCTTCGACGCCGATGCGGGCAATGCCGCAGTCAACGCGCCGTTCTTCCAGCTGGCCAACGTCGGTCTGCAGGGTGCCTATGGCCGCCTGACGGCGGGTCGCCAGTGGAACGTGCTGTTCGACGTGGTGACCAGCACCTACGCCTCGTTCCCCTACTCACCGTACATGGAGGCCTACAAGCCCGAGCTGGGCATGGCCGTGGGCGCGCGCAACAGCAATTCGCTGAAGTACATGTTCGCCACGCCGGACCGCAGCTTCGTCGGTGGTCTGCAATACTCGTTCGACGAGAACAACGACACATCGGCCATTGAAGCGGGCTTCCCCGGCAATGCCGCCAGCCTGCCGGCCCTCGTAGGAGCGCAGGCGCTGAGCACGGTCAATGGCGGTGCATGGAAAACCCTCGGTGGCTATCTGCGCTACTCCACCGGAGGCCTCGCAGTCGGCGGTGGCTTCCTGCGCACCGAACTGCCTGGCGGCACCGACGTGGATGCCTGGACGGTGGGCGGCTCCTACCGTACCGGCCCCTGGTATTTCATGACGGGCTATGCACAGAACAAGGCCAAGTTCGCCACGCCGGGCAGCGCCCTCGATCCAGTGAATATCCGCAATGCGGTGGACAAGGCGATCCTGGGCGCGTTCTGGGCCGGCCAGACCAATGGCGGCTTCCAGCCGGGCGATGCCAACAAGCGCCAGCTGGTAAAGCTGGGCGTGGGCTACCAGCTCACCTCCCAGTTGAACCTGGGCATGCACTACTACCGCGGCAAGCAGTCCGGCTCGGCCTCGGGCCTGTCCAACGGCAATTCCGACTTCCTGGTGGCCGTGGCGGACTACGCCTTCAGCAAGCGCACCGACGCCTACTTCGGCGTGGACCACACCAAGATCAGCGGCGGCAGCGCCGTGGTGCTGGATGCGGCCAGCGGTGCACGCAAGCGCACGGGCATCACCGTCGGCCTGCGCCACCGCTTCTGACACCTTTTGCGCCGGCTTCGCAAGAACCTCCCTCGGGAGGTTTTTGTGTTTTGGGCCGGGCGCTTCCTGCTAGCATGGCCCGACTATTGCGTGGTTTATCCGAATGCTTGCCTTCATCCTGCGCCGACTCCTCCAGGCCGTGATCGTGATGGTCACCGTGGCCTTCATCGCGTTCATGCTGTTCCAGTTCGTGGGCGACCCGGTGGCCATCCTGCTGGGGCAGGATGCGACGCCCGAGCAGATCGCGGAGATGCGTGCCGCGCTGGGGCTGGACAAGCCGTTCTTCGTGCAGTTCTGGCACTTCCTCGTGAATGCCGCGCAGGGCGAGTTCGGCCTCTCCCTGCGCCAGGGCGCGAAGGTGTCGCGGCTGATCGCGGAACGCTTTCCCGCCACGCTGGAGCTGGCGCTGGTGGCCGCCGTCATCGCGCTGGTCGTTGGCGTGCCCATGGGCGTGTATGCGGCGCTGCGGCGCGGCACCTTTACCAGCCAGGTGTTCATGACGCTGTCGCTGCTGGGCGTGTCGCTGCCCACGTTCCTCATCGGCATCCTGCTGATCCTGGTGTTCTCGGTCACGCTGGGCTGGTTTCCCAGCTTCGGCCGCGGCGAGGTGGTGCAACTGGGCTGGTGGAGCACGGGGCTGCTCACGGCCAAGGGCTGGCACCACATGGTGCTGCCGGCGGTGACACTGGCGATCTTCCAGCTCACGCTCATCATGCGCCTGGTGCGCGCCGAGATGCTGGAGGTGCTGCGCACCGACTACATCAAGTTCGCCCGCGCGCGCGGCCTGACGGACCGGGCCATCCACTTCGGCCATGCGCTCAAGAACACGCTGGTGCCGGTGATGACCATCACCGGCCTGCAGCTCGGCGGCCTGATCGCCTTCGCCATCATCACGGAGACGGTGTTCCAGTGGCCCGGCATGGGCCTGCTGTTCATTCAGGCCGTCACCTTCGCCGACATTCCCGTGATGGCCGCCTACCTGTGCCTGATCGCGCTGATCTTCGTGGTCATCAACCTGGTGGTGGATCTGCTCTATTTCGCCGTCGACCCGCGCCTGCGCATCGGCGGCAAGGCCGGGGGGCATTGACCATGCAGCCCCCGCGGTTCAAGGCGGGCGGACGCGCCTTCGCGCACATCGCCCAGTACCACCCGGAACTCACGGCGCTGCGGCGCGACCTGCACGCGCACCCCGAGCTGGGCTTCGAGGAGGTCTACACCGCCGCCCGCGTGCGCGAGGCGCTGCGCGCCTGCGGCGTGGACGAGGTGCACGAGGGCATCGGCCGCACCGGAGTCGTGGGCGTGATCCATGGGCAGGGGCGCGGCAGCGGCGCCATGATCGGCCTGCGCGCCGACATGGACGCGCTGCCCATGGCCGAGCACAACGACTTCGCCTGGAAGTCCTGCAAGAGCGGCCTCATGCACGGCTGCGGCCACGACGGGCACACCGCCATGCTGGTGGGCGCGGCGCGCTACCTGGCGGCCACGCGCCACTTCGACGGCACGGCGGTGCTGATCTTCCAGCCGGGCGAAGAAGGCCTGGGCGGCGCGCGTGTGATGATCGAGGACGGCCTGTTCGAGCGCTTCCCAGTCCAGTCGGTCTACGCCATGCACAACTGGCCGGCCATGAAGCCGGGCACGGTGGGCATCAACGACGGCGCCATGATGGCCGCGGCCGACCGCGTGACCATCGAGATCACCGGTCGGGGCGGCCACGGCGCGCATGCCTACCAGACGGTGGACGTGGTGCTGGTGGCCGCGCACATCATCACGGCGGTGCAGGGCATCGTCTCGCGCAACGTGCGGCCGCTGGACAGCGCCGTCCTCAGCCTGTGCGCCGTGCAGGCGGGCGACCTGGGCGCGTTCAGCGTGCTGCCGGGCACGGCCACGCTGGTGGGTACGGTGCGCGCGTTCGACCCCTCCGTGCAGGACATGGTCGAGCGCCGCATCCAGGAGCTGTGCAACGCCGTCGCCCTGGGCTTCGGCGCCACGGCCAACGTGCGCTACGAGCGCATCTACCCCGCCACCATCAACACCGAGGCCGAGGCCCGCTTCGCCGGCGACGTGGCCGAGGCGCTGGTGGGCGCCGAGAACCTGGTGCGCGACCTGGAGCCGAGCATGGGCGCGGAGGATTTCTCCTTCATGCTGCAGGCCAAGCCGGGCGCCTACCTGCGCCTGGGGCAGGGCATGGGTGCGGGCAACAGCACGCTGCACAACAGCCGCTACGACTTCAACGACGACATCCTGCCCCTGGGGGCGGCGCTGCATGCCGGTCTGGTCGAGCAGGCGATGTCGCTGGCGGCGGCGCAATGAGGCCGTGAAGATGCCGTCGCTGCGATTCAAGCAAAAAATGGCTCTAGCGCTTGCCGGGCAAGCGCTGGCAGCTATTTTTACGGTAGCAAGCGCGCAGACCATCCGCGTGGCCAACCAGGGCGATGCGCCGTCGATGGACCCGCACGTGCTCAACGAATCGCTGCAGCTCAGCCTCACGGGCAACGTGTACGAGCCCCTGGTGGGCCGCAACAAGGACCTGCGCCTGGCGCCGGCGCTGGCCGTGGCCTGGCGCATGCAGGCGCCCACCGTCTGGCGCTTCGAGCTGCGCCGGGGCGTGCGCTTCCACGACGGCACGCCCTTCACCGCCGACGACGCGGTGTTCTCCCTGCACCGCGCGCAGGGAGAGGGCTCGGGCCTGAAGAACTACCTGAGCGACGTGCGGCAGGTGCGCAAGATCGACGCGCACACCATCGAGGTGGAAACCCGCGCGCCCTCCCTGCTGCTGCCCGATGCGCTGTCGCACGTCTACATGGTGAGTCGGCGCTGGAGCGAATCCCTCGGCGCCGCCCGGCCCGACGCGGCCCTGCAGCGCGCCAACGGCACTGGCCCCTTCCGCCTGCAGGAGCGCCAGCCCAACCAGCGCACCGTGTTCGCGCGCCATGACGGCTACTGGGGGCGCATGGAAAGCAACGCGCAGCAGATCGTCTTCACGCCCCTGCCCGACGACGCCGAGCGCGTGCAGGCCCTGCTCGACGGGCGCGTGGACGTGGCCGAGCCCGTGCCCGTGCAGGAGATCGACCGCGTGAACGCCGCGGGCGGCGCGCGCGTGGTGACCGGGGCGGAGCTGCGCACGCTGTTCCTGGGCATGGACCAGCGCAGCGACGAGCTGCCGTATTCCAGCGTCCGGGGCGCCAACCCCTTCAAGGACAAGCGCGTGCGCCAGGCCTTCTACCAGGCCATCGACATCGACGCGATCCGCAAGGACGTGATGGGCGGCGCATCCACGCCCGCGGCCCTGATCGTGGGGCCCGGCATCAACGGCTTCCAGCCCGACGCCAAGCGCCTGCCCGCCGACGTGGCCGCTGCGCGCGCCCTCATGGCGCAGGCGGGCTATGCCGATGGCTTCGACCTCACCCTGCACTGCCCCGCGGGCCGCTACGTGCGGGACGCCGCCGTCTGCGCCGCGGTGGCCGAGCAGCTCGCCGCCCTCCAGGTGCGCGTGACGGTGCAGGCCGAGCCCAAGGAAGCCTATTTCCCGCGCATCCTGCGGCGCGACACGGCCTTCTACCTGCTCGGCTGGACACCCTCCACCTACGATGCGCAGAGCGCCTTGCACGCGCTCGCCGCCTGCCCGGACGGGCAGGGCGCAGGCCAGTTCAACCTGGGGGGCTATTGCAACCCGGCGCTGGACGCGCTGGTGCACAAGGCCCAGATGGAAACCGACCGCACCCGCCGCAATGCGCTGCTGCGCGAGGCCGTGCTGCTGCTGGCCGCCGACATCGCCTACCTCCCGCTGCACCAGCAGGCGCTGGCCTGGGGCGTGTCCCGCAAGGTCCGGCTGGTGCAGCTGCCCGACAACTCCATGCCCTTCAAATGGATGGGCGTGGCACCCTGACGATAAGAACCACAGCCCCATGAAACAAATGCTCTTGCGCTGGTACGACAGCGACGTGGCCCACAGCTTCCGCACCTCGCCGGTGGCCGTCATCGCGGCGGTGATCGCCGCCGTGTGCGTGTTTTGCGCGGTGTTCGCCGGCTGGGTCGCGCCGCACAACCCGTTCGACCTCTCCACGCTCGAGTTGTCGGACTCGCGCCTGCCGCCCGCATGGAGCGCGGAGGGCACCTCCAAATACCTGCTGGGCACCGACGACCAGGGGCGCGACATCCTCTCCGCGCTGATCTACGGCACCCGCATCTCGCTGATCGTGGGTCTGGCCGCCGTGGCGCTGTCGCTGCTGATCGGCGTGGGGCTGGGCCTGCTGGCCGGGGCCACCGGCGGCTGGGTGGACGGCCTGCTGATGCGTGTGTGCGACGTGGTGTCGTCCTTCCCCGCCATCCTGGTGGCGCTGCTCATCGCCGGCGTGGCGCGCGCCATGTACCCGGACGCCTCCGAAGGCATGGCCTTCGGCGTGCTCATCCTGGCCATCGCTTTCGCGGGCAGCAACGGCTGGGTGCAGTACGCGCGCACCGTGCGCGCCAGCACCATGGTGGAGCGCAGCAAGGAATACGTGCAGGCCGCCCGGGTGACGGGCGTGCCGCCCGCGCGCATCATGGTCAAGCACATCCTGCCCAACGTTACCGGCCCGGTCACGGTGCTGGCCACCATCCAGGTCGCCACGGCCATCATCACCGAGGCGACGCTGTCGTTCCTCGGCGTGGGCGCGCCGCCCACCTCGCCGTCGCTGGGCACGCTGATCCGCGTGGGCAACGACTACCTGTTCTCGGGCGAATGGTGGATCACCGTCTTCCCCGGCATCATGCTGGTGCTGATCGCGCTGTCGGTGAACCTGCTGGGCGACTGGCTGCGCGATGCGCTGAACCCACGACTGCGCTGATATGTCATTACTAGAAGTCCAAAACCTCGTCGTCGAATTCCCCGGCCGCCGCGGCACGCTGCGCGCTTTGGACGACGTGTCCTTCTCCATCGCGCCGGGCGAGATCCTCGGCGTGGTGGGCGAGTCGGGCGCGGGCAAGTCGCTCACGGGCGCGTCCATCATCGGCCTGCTGGAGCCGCCGGGGCGCGTGGCGTCCGGTCGCATCCTGCTGGAAGGCCAGCGCATCGACAACCTGCCGCACGAGCAGATGCGCCATATCCGGGGCCGGCGCATCGGCGCCATCTTCCAGGACCCGCTCACCTCGCTGAACCCGCTGTACACCGTGGGCCAGCAGCTCGTCGAGACCATCCGCACGCACCTGCCGGTGAACGCCGCCGAGGCGCGCCAGCGCGCTGTGCAGCTGCTCAAGGACACGGGCATCCCGGCAGCCGAGCAGCGTGTGGACCACTACCCGCACCAGTTCTCCGGCGGCATGCGCCAGCGCGTGGTGATCGCCCTGGCGCTGGCGGCCGAACCGCAGCTCATCGTGGCCGACGAACCCACCACGGCGCTGGACGTGTCCATCCAGGCGCAGATCATCCAGCTGCTCAAGCACATCTGCACAACGCGCGGCGCGGCCGTGATGCTCATCACGCACGACATGGGCGTGATCGCCGAAACCTGCGACCGCGTGGCCGTCATGTACGCGGGCCGCGTGGCCGAGATCGGCCCCGTGCACGAGGTCATCAACCATCCCGCGCACCCCTACACCGCCGGCCTCATGGCCTCCATCCCCGACATGGAGCACGACCGCGAGCGCCTGAACCAGATCGACGGAGCCATGCCGCGCCTGACCGCCATCCCCGAGGGCTGCGCCTTCAACCCGCGCTGCCCGCGCGCCTTCGCCCGCTGCCGCGTGGCGCGGCCCGACCTGATGCCCGCCGGCCCCACCCAGGCCGCCTGCTGGCTGCACGCGGAGGTGGCCGCATGAGCACGGCAACGCAACAACCCCGGGCATCGCTCGTGCGCGCGCACGACCTGGCCAAGACCTTCGACGTCTCCGCCCCCTGGCTCAACCGCGTGATCGAGCGCAAGCCGCGCGCGCTGCTGCACGCCGTGGACGGCGTGAGCTTCGAGATCGAGAAGGGCCGCACACTGGCCCTGGTGGGAGAATCGGGCTGCGGCAAGAGCACCGTGGCGCGCCTGCTCGTGGGCCTGTACGAGCCCACGCGCGGCGGCTTCGACTTCGACGGGCAGGACGCGCATGCCGCCTTCCAGGGCAAGGATGCGCGCGCCATGCGCCGCCGCATCCAGATGATCTTCCAGGACCCGTATGCCAGCCTGAACCCGCGCTGGCTGGTGGAGGACATCGTCGGCGAGCCGCTGCGCGAGCATGGCCTCATCACCGGCAAGGCCGAACTCAAGACCCGCGTGGGCGAGCTGCTGCAGTCGGTGGGCCTGTCCGCGCAGGACATGGCCAAGTACCCGCACCAGTTCTCGGGCGGGCAGCGCCAGCGCATCTCCATCGCCCGCGCGCTCGCCACCGAGCCAGAGTTCCTCGTGTGCGACGAGCCCACCAGCGCGCTCGACGTGTCGGTGCAGGCCCAGGTGCTCAACATCATGAAGGACCTGCAGCGCCAGCGGCACCTGACGTACCTCTTCATCAGCCACAACCTCGCCGTGGTGCGCCACGTGAGCGACCAGGTCGGCGTGATGTACCTGGGCCGCCTGGTGGAGCTGGCGGACAAACAGGAGCTGTTCAGCCGCCCGCGCCACCCCTACACGCGCATGCTGCTCGATGCCATTCCCAAGATGCACGACACCGGCCGCGCGCGCACGCCCGTGCAGGGCGAGGTGCCCAACCCGCTCAATCCGCCGCCCGGCTGCGCATTCAACCCGCGCTGCCCGCACGCCAACGACCGCTGCCGCACCGAGCGGCCGCAGATGCTGGAGGCGGGCGGCGCCCGCGTGGCCTGCCATGCCGTGCAGGAAGGCCGCCTGTAAACCCGAAAGGAGAACGCCATGACCTTCACTCTCACCAGCCCCGACATCGCCGACGGCAGCACCATTGCCCAGAGCTTCGAGTTCGACTCCTTCGGCTGCACCGGTGCCAACCAGTCGCCCGTGCTGCGCTGGAGCGGCGCACCCGAGGGCACCAAGAGCTTCGCCGTGAACGTCTACGACCCCGACGCGCCCACGGGCTCGGGTTTCTGGCACTGGTACGTGATCGACATTCCCACCAGCGTGGCCGAACTGGGCGGCAATGCGGGTGCCAAGGGTGGCGCCCACCTGCCCGCGGGCGCGCGCCAGATCCGCAACGACTACGGCATCTACGCCTGGGGCGGCATGTGCCCGCCGCCCGGCGACAAGCCGCACCGCTACATCTTCACGGTGCATGCGCTGTCGGTGGAGCGCATCGACGTGCCCGACGACGCGCCTGCCGCGCTCACGGGCTTCATGGTCAACGCCAACACGATCGCCAAGGCGAGCTTCACCGCGACCTACGGACGTTGAGGGTCAAATCGGGCTCCAGCGCTTATCCATCAAGCGATGGCAGCTATCATTTTTAAGTGTAGCGCTTGGCCCGCAGGTTGTTCTTCATCTGCTGCAGCACCGGCTGCAGCGGCTCGCCGATGCGCAGCGCCACGCAGGTGGCGAGCACGTCGATGACCAGCAGGTGCAGCAGGCGCGACACCATGGGGCTGTAGCGGTCGTAGCCTTC
This sequence comes from Acidovorax sp. MR-S7, assembly GCF_000400995.2. Classification (GTDB taxonomy): domain Bacteria; phylum Pseudomonadota; class Gammaproteobacteria; order Burkholderiales; family Burkholderiaceae_C; genus MR-S7. The sequence continues at coordinate 22,994 of NZ_DF238896.1, forward strand.
GGGATGGTCGGCGGCCAGGTGGATCTCGCAGGTGTGGGCCAGGGGCGAGCCGCTGGCGGTGATCGCGATGGTCGTGGCGCCGTTCTTGCGCGCGATGTCGGCGGCGTCCATCAGGTCGCGCGTGCGGCCCGAGTTGCTGATGATGACCGCGCAGTCGCCGGGCCCGAGCAGCGTGGCGCTCATCACCTGCATGTGGCCGTCGCTGGTGCTGATGCTGGTGATCCCCAGGCGGAAGAACTTGTGCTGCCCGTCCTGCGCCACGATGCCGGAATTGCCAGCGCCGTAGAACTCGATGCGCCGCCCCGTCTGCCATGTGGCGGCGATGGCGCTCGCCGCCTGCTCCAGCGCGGCGGTGCTGGCGGCGTTGCGGTACTGCAGGAAGGCGGCGACGGCGTTGTCCACCACCTTCACCAGCACGTCGCCGGTCTTGTCGTCGGCGTCCACGCTGCGGTGGATGAAGGGCACGCCCTCGCTCACGCTGCCCATGAGCTTGAGCTTGAAGTCCGCCAGCCCGTCGTAGCCCATGCTGCGGCAAAAGCGCACCACGGTGGGCTTGCTCACGTGTGCACGCGCGGCCAGTTCGCGCACGGGCAGGTGCGCGAAGGCGCGCGCGTCCTGCAGCACGAGCTGGGCGACGCGCTGCTCGGCGGGCGCGAGCGAAGGCAGCGATGCGGTGATGCGGTCTAGCATTCTTCGATCCAGGTGTTGCCGTCGCGCGCGACGAGCGTGCTGGCGGCGCTCGGCCCCCAGCTTCCGGCCGCGTAGGGGCGCGGGCCTTCGCCACGCTCGTCCTGCTCGCGCCAGGTTTGCATGATGGGCTCCACCCAGCGCCAGGCGGCCTCCTGCTCGTCGGCGCGCACGAAGAGGTTCAGCCGCCCGGCGATCACGTCGAGCAGCAGCCGCTCGTAGGCGCCCACGCGCTCGGCGCCGAAGCGCTGCTCGAAGTCCAGGTCGAGCTGCACCGGCGCCAGCGCCTGCACGGCCGCCGCGCCGCGCTTTTCCTGCGCGGCGAACAGGTGCAGCGCCACGCCGTCGCGCGGCTGCAGGCGGATCACCAGGCGGTTGGCGGAACCCAGCGGCGTGCGGTAGATGGGATGTGGCGTCGGGCGGAAATTGATGGCGATGTGCGCCTCGCGCGCCGCCAGGCGCTTGCCGGTGCGGATGTAGAAGGGCACGCCGGCCCAGCGCCAGTTGGCGATCTCGGTGCGCAAGGCGACGAAGGTCTCGGTGGTGCTGCCGGGGGCGACCCCGTCCTCCTCGCCATAGGCGCGCACGTGGCCGCCCGCGAGTTGGCCGGCCGTGTACTGGCCGCGCACCACGCCCTGGGCCAGCGTGGCGGGCGTCCAGGGCGAGAGCGAACGCAGCACCTTGAGCTTCTCGTCGCGGATCGCGTCGGCGTGGGCGTTGATAGGTGGCTCCATGGCGATCGCGCACAGCAGCTGCAGCGCGTGGTTCTGCACCATGTCGCGCAGCGCACCCGTGCCGTCGTAGAAGGCGCCGCGCTTTTCCACGCCGAGCTGCTCGGCCATGGTGATCTCGATGCTGGCCACCGTCTCGCGGCGCCACAGCGGCTCGAACAGCGCGTTGCCGAAGCGCAGCGCCAGCAGGTTCTGCACCGAGGGCTTGCCCAGGTAGTGGTCGATGCGGAACACCTGCCGCTCGTCGAACACGCCGCGCACGGCGGCGTTGATGGCGCGGTTGGATTCCAGGTCGTGCCCCAGCGGCTTTTCCAGCACCACGCGCGTGGCGGGCGTGGCCAGGCCCGCAGCGCCGATCTGCTCGCAGGCGGTGGTGAACAGGCCCGGCGCGGTGGCAAGGTACATCACCACCGTCTCGGCGCTGCGCGCCTCCAGCTTGTCCTTGAGCAGCTGGTAGTCGGCGGGCGCCGAGAGATCCATGCGCTGGTATTCGAGCAGTGCGGCGAAGCGCTCGAACTCCTGCGCGCTCGGGCGTTTCTCGCCCTCCACGACGGCCAGGCGGCTGCCGATGAGCGCGCGGTAGTCGGCATCGGTCAGCGCGTCGCGCGCCACGCCGACGATGCGTCCGCCTGGCGGCAGCGAGCCGTGGCGCCAGGCCTGGAACAGGGCGGGAAGCAGCTTGCGCCAGGCCAGATCGCCCGTGCCGCCGAAAAGTACGAGGTCGAAGCTCATGGCGAACAATGTTACCGAGTTTCATCCGCGGCCCCGGCCGACAGGGACCATGCTGCTCCCGCGCATACACTCCGGCTATTGGCCTGCATTTTGAGAGGACTTTTCCTTGAACCAACTCGACGCGCTCAAACAGTTCACCACCGTAGTGGCCGATACCGGCGATTTCAAGCAGCTGGCCCAGTTCCAGCCGCAGGACGCGACCACCAACCCGTCGCTGATCCTCAAGGCCGTGCAGAAGCCCGAGTACGCGCCGCTGCTCCAGGACTGCGTGACGCGCTTTCACGGCCGCGACATCGGCGAGCTGATGGACCGGCTCATCGTGCGCTTCGGCTGCGAGATCCTCTCCATCATCCCGGGCCGCGTGTCCACCGAGGTCGACGCGCGCCTGTCGTTCGACACCGCCGCCACCGTGGCGCGCGCCGAGCGCATCGTGGAGCTGTACCAGGCCGAGGGCATCCATATCGACCGCGTGCTCATCAAGATCGCCTCCACCTGGGAGGGCATCGAGGCCGCGCGGCTGCTGGAGGCCAGGGGCATCCACACCAACCTCACGCTGCTGTTCTCGTTCGCCCAGGCCGTGGCCTGCGGGCAGGCCAAGGTGCAGCTCATCTCGCCCTTCGTCGGCCGCATCTACGACTGGTACAAGAAGCAGGCCGGCAGCAGCTGGGACGACGCTGCGATGGCCGGCGCCAACGACCCCGGCGTGCAGTCCGTGCGCGCCATCTACAACCACTACAAGCACTTCGGCATCGCCACCGAGGTGATGGGCGCGAGCTTCCGCAACACGGGCCAGATCGTGGCGCTGGCGGGCTGCGACCTGCTGACCATCGCGCCCGAGCTGCTGACCCAGCTCGCCGCTAGCGAGGCGCCCGTCGCGCGCGTGCTCGACCCCGAGGCCGCGCGCCGCGTGGCCATCGAGCCCGTGCAGTACGACGAGGCGGGCTTCCGCTACGCGCTCAACGCCGATGCCATGGCCACAGAAAAGCTCGCCGAGGGCATCCGCGCCTTCGCGGCCGATGCGGCCAAGCTCGAACAGCTGATGCAAGCCGCCACATGAGCTACACGGACCCGCGCACGCGCTGCGACCGCACGGATGCCTGGGGCCAGCTGCGCGCGCACTACGAGCGCGCAGGCCGGGACTTCGACGTGCGCGACGCCTTCGCCGAAGACCCGCAGCGCGTGGAGCGCTTCAGCCAGCAGGCGCCCCACGTGTTCGCGGACCTGTCCAAGAACCGCATCGACGCACCCACCGAGGCGCTGCTGGTGCAACTGGCGCGCGAGTGCGGCTTGCCGGCCTACCGCGACGCCATGTTCGCGGGCGCGCCCATCAACAACACCGAGCAGCGCGCGGCGATGCACTGGTTGTTGCGAAAGCCGGCTCCAGCGCAGGCAGGGCAAGCGCAGGCAGCTACGGATGTAGTAGCGGAGGGCCTGCGCGACGTGCACGCCACGCTGGACGCCATGCTGCGCATCGCCGAGCAGGTGCGCCAGGACGATGCCATCACCGACATCGTGAACATCGGCATCGGCGGCTCCGACCTCGGGCCCGCGATGGCGGTGAAGGGGCTCGACGACCTGCGCCACCCGGCCAAGCGCCTGCACTTCATCTCCAACGTGGACGGCATGGAGCTGGGCAGCCTGCTGCGCACGCTGCGTCCCGAGAGCACGCTGTTCCTCATCGCCTCCAAGACCTTCACCACGCTGGAGACGATGACCAACGCGCAGTCCGCGCGCGACTGGTTCACGGCCCAGGGCGGCACCGACGTGGCGCGGCACTTCTACGCGCTCACCACCCACCTGGAGGCGGCGGCGCAGTTCGGCATCACCACCACGCTGGGTTTCTGGGACTGGGTGGGCGGGCGCTACTCGCTGTGGTCGGCCATCGGCCTGCCGATCGCCATCGCCATCGGCGCGCCGGCCTTCCGCGAGCTGCTGGCGGGCGCGCACGCGATGGACGAGCACTTCCGCACCGCGCCGCTCGAAGCCAACCTGCCCGTGCGCCTGGGCCTGCTGGACGTGTGGTACCGCAACTTCCACGGCTTCACCAGCCGCAGCGTGGCGCCCTACAGCCATGGCCTGCGCCGCCTGCCCGCGTACCTGCAGCAACTGGAGATGGAGAGCAACGGCAAGGGCGTGGACGCGCAGGGCGCCGCGCTGCCCTATGCCACCGCGCCCGCCATTTGGGGCGAGCCGGGCACCAACGGGCAGCACGCGTTCTTCCAGATGATCCACCAGGGGCCGGACGTGATCCCCGTGGACTTCATCGCGCTGCGCAAGCCCGGGCGCGATCTGCCCGGCCAGCACCCGCGCCTGGTGGCCAACGCGCTCGCGCAGGCGCGCGCGCTCATGGTGGGCCGCGCCGACGCGGGCGGCCACCGCGCATTCTCCGGCAACCGGCCCAGTACCTTCCTGGTGCTGGAGCGGCTGGATCCGGCCAGCCTGGGGGCGCTGATCGCGCTGTACGAGCACCGTGTGTTCGTGGCCGGCGCCCTCTGGGGCATCAACAGCTTCGACCAGTGGGGCGTGGAACTGGGCAAGGTGGTGGCCAAGGACATCGAGCCGCGCCTGGGCCATGGCGACGTGGAGGGACTGGATCCGTCCACCGCCGCGCTGGTGCAGAAACTGCAAGCCAAATAGGCCTCCAGCGCTTGCTGGTGAAGCGCTGGCAGCTATCGATACAGAAGCAAAAAGGCCGGTCGCAAGACCGGCTTTTTTTGCAGTGCTGCAGGTCAGAACGACACAGTGGCCGACAGCTTGAAGGTGCGCGGCGCGCCGGGCATCACGAAGCCGTCGCCGAAGGTGCCGATCCAGTACTTCTTGTCGGACACGTTTTCCACGCTGGCGTTGAAGCGCACGGGCGTGGCGCCGAGCTGGGTGGCGTAGCTGGCGTTCAGGTCCAGGCGGTTCCAGGACGGCATGCGCAGGCGGTTGCCCGAGTCGGACCACTGCGAGCCGGTGTGGATCACGCGGCCGCCTACCTTCAGGCCCTGCACGGGCGTCTGCCAGTCCATGCCGATGCGCACGCGCCATTCGGGTGTGCCGAAGGTGTCCTTGCCGGTGTTGCGCTGCTCGGACTTGATGTGGGTGATGCCGCCCAGCAGCGACACGGTTTGCGCCACCTGTCCGTACATGCTCCACTCCAGGCCGCGCAGGCGCTGCTCGCCGTCGTCCACCAGGGTGGGCAGGGGGGCCCCGTTGTTGCTGATGAACAAGGGCCGCTTGATCTCGAAGGCGCTGACGGTGTGTGTGAGCGCGCCGGTCTGCACCTTCACGCCCAGCTCCATCTGCTTGGTCTGCTTCGGCGGCAGGGCCTCGCCCGTGTTGGTGTAGCCCACGCCCACGATCTGGCCCGGCTCCAGCCCTTCTGTATAGTTGCCGAACAGCGAGAGGTCGTCGCCCCAGGGACGCACGACGGCGGCGATCATCGGCGAGAAGCGGCTTTCGCTGTAGTTCGACAACGGCATCTTCACGGTCTGTTGGCGGCCGCCCACGGTCAGCAGCACCTTCTCGTCGGCGAAGCCCATGGTGTCGGCCACGGCCAGCGAGCGGTATTCATTCTGGGTGGTGTAGCCGTTCCATTTCGGCGCGCCCGGGAAGGTCGGGACCACCGGGTCGTACATGTTGGTGGTGTAGCAGTAGTTGCAGGCCGTGTTCACGGTCCCTTCCTTGTGCTTGAGGATGTTGGCCGACACCTGCAGGCGGTGGCGGACAGCGCCCGTGTCGAACTTGCCGATCATGCCGGCCTCGGCCGTGCGGCGCTCGGACTTGGTGTGCACGTTGTAGATGGCGCCGCGCGTGGTGCCGTCCGCGCCGGTGACGAAGGCGCGGGTGCCGAACAGCAGGCCCTGGCCCTCGGCCTCGGAGCCGCCCACCGCGAAGTAGCCCTGCCAGTCCTGCGTGAAGTCGAACTCGGCGCGGGCCAGCGCGCCGCTGTTCTCGTACTCGCCGTGCGTGCCGCGGAACATGTTGGTGTCGCCCTCGGGCGGGGCCAGCAGGCGGCCCACGCCGGGGATGGCTGCGTTGCCCAGGAAGTTGAACATGCCAGGGCTGCCGTTGTCGATCTTGTTGACGCTGTTGTACAGGTCGAGCGAGAAGCGGGCGCGGTCGCCCACGTAGTCCAGCGCCAGCGCGCCGACGCGGCGGGACTGTTCCTCGTCCTTGGCGCCCATGTCGCCGGAGCCGTAGACGCCGTTGAAGCGGATGCCCAGGCGCTTTTCCTCGCCGAAGCGCTTGCCCACGTCGGCATGGGCCTGGAAGTAGGACTTCGATCCGTAGGTCACGGTCAGGTCGGCGATGGGCTGCGCCAGGGCGCGCTTGGTCACCATGTTGACGGTGCCCGCCACGCTGGACAGGGGCGGCATGCCCGAGAGCAGCACGTTGGGGCCGCGCAGCACCTCGATGCGCTCGAACATCTCGACCGGCACCGAGTTGGCCGGGGCGATGCCGTACAGGCCGTTGGTGGCGATGTCCATCGCCGTCATGTCCAGGCCGCGCAGGTTGAAGTTCTGCAGCAGGTGGTTCTTGTTGGTGGTGAAGACGACGGCGGAGTCGTTCTCCAGCACGTCCTGCAGCGTGAGGGCCGACCAGTCCTCGGCCAGCTCGCGCGTGTAGGCGTTGACGTGCACCGGCGCTTCCATGATGGACGTGGCGCCCAGGATGCCCAGGCGCGCACCTGATGCGGCCTTGTTGCCGGGCGCGCGTACGGGCAGGTCTTCGCGCTCGTACTTGCTGCGCACGGTGACCGTGGGCAGCGTGGTCTCGCCTTGCGCGGGGGCGGTCTGGGCGGCGGCGCCGGCGCTGATGGCGATCAGCGCCAGGGCAATCGGAGTGCGCCGCAGCGTGCGGCAGGTGATGGCGGGCATGGATGCTTCCTGTTGTGAATGATGGTGTTGCAAATGAAAATAGCTCGCATTCTAATGGTGTTGCAACAGGTAACCGCTACCGTTGCCGCCAGCCCACCCATGCGAAGAACAGCGCCAGCAGCGCGCACACCGCGCCCAGCAATACGCCGTCGGGCCCGGGGCGCAGCACGGCGGCCAGCGGCACCAGCGCGTTGCACAGCGCCGTGAACCACAGCAGGCCGCGCGCAGCCTGCGCCGTGCCGCGCCAGAGGGCCCAGGCGATGCAGGCGCTGAACAGGCCGTAGAACGCGCCCTGGTGCAGCGTGTCCAGGTCGCCGACCACGGGCGCCAGCCAGTGCGCCAGTGCCAGCGTGGCGGGCAGGGCGGCGGCGCAGCCCAGGCTCACGCCCAGCGTGAGGGCGGAGACGACGCGCACGTGGCGCGGGCGCTCCATGGCCGGCCCATCCTGCGGCTTGCGCGCGCGCTTGGTGCGCGTCTCGATCCACAGCAGGTTGCCGGTGTAGAACAGCAGCGCGCCCGACAGGCCCAGCAGCACGTAGAGGATGCGCACCGTGTCCCCGCCGTAGCTGCCGAAGTGCAGCGAGAACAGGCTGCTGAGCAGCGCGCTCGACGCGTGGCCGCTTTCGCCCGGCACGTAGGTGCGGTCGTAGATCTCGCCCGTGCGCAGGTTCACGAAGGCCAGGCCGTAGCGCGAAGCGCGCTGGAAGTTCCGCTCGTCGATACCGCCCACGGCGGCCACGGCCCCGCCGGGCTGGACCACGTAGTCCAGGCCCAGGGGCTGGAGGTGCGGGGCCTGCTCCTGCACGCGGCGCCTGATCTCGCTGGGCGGCAGCCAGTCGGCGCGGGCCGCCAGCGGCCGGGGCACGCTGTCGCGCGCCACCGTGGCGCTCAGGCCTTCCCGGTAGATGAACTTGTCCTGCGCGAGGTAGACCATGTCGTGCAGGCCGAACACGGCGGCGCTGAAAGCGATGACCAGGTGGAACGGCAGGCTGGCCACGCCCAGCAGGTTGTGAACGTCCAGCCACATGCGCTTGAGGTTGGCGCCCAGGCGCAGGTAGAACAGATCCTTCACCAGCGACGGCAGCAGCACCACGATGCCCGACACCAGCGCCAGCCCGTAGGCCAGCGAGACGAGGCCGATGACCGGCTCGGCCACCTCCAGCGGAATCGGCAGGCCGCCCTTGCGGTGCAGGTAGTCGACGAAGTTGCCGCTGGTGTCGTCCTCGCGCGGCGCATCCATGCGGCGCAGCTGGCCGTCGCTGCCCAGCTGCCACCACACCGCGTCCTGGCCGCGCTCGAGCTGCGCCAGCGCGGGCTGGGCGTTGTCGGGGCCGGGAAAGCGCAGGCGCACGCGGCCCTTCGCGCCGGGGTGGGCGTCGAAGAAGGCGGCGGCCAGCGCGTCGCCGTCGTCGCTCACCGCGCTGGATGCGGGCGCGGGTGGCTGCGTCCAGCGGGTGATCTCGGCCTCCAGCATGGAGAAGGCGCCCGCGTAGAAGGCGATGTACAGCACCAACCCGCAGAGAATGCCGACCCAGGTGTGGACGGCCAGGTAGTCCTTGACGGTCTGCGCCTTCATTGCAGCACCTTCCAGGCGGCGAAGGCCGCCACGTTGGCCAGCAGGAAAGCGGCCGCGCACTGCTTGCGGCTTTGCGCCAGGAAGGCCACGCACGGCGCGGCGGACCACAGCAGCACCGCCAGCCACATGGCGATCTGGTCGCGCACCGGCAGATAGGCGGGCAGCAGGCCACCGTACATCAGCAGCCAGCTCAGCCACAGCGCCAGCGGAAAGCCGAGGAGAAAGCCCGTGAAACCCTTGAACAGCAGGTGGCGCGGCGCGGCTTTGTCTTGGACGCCGCGGCTCATCGGGCGGCCGCCTTGGCGGTGCGGCGGCGCGCGGCCTGCCACCAGCTCAGGCAGGGCAGGACCAGCATGGCCACGCCCAGCACCAGGGCAGTGGAGGTCGCCAGGCCCAGGCCGCCGGCCTGCGTCTGCCACACGGCCAGCAGCAGCACCATCAGCCCCAGCACCGTGCCGCGCCAGCCCTGGAGCGGCCCCTCAACGCGGGGCGTGGCGCACAGAAACAGCCCGCCGCAGACGGCGGCCAGCAAGATACCGATCCACATGGAAGCAATCCAGAACAATAATGAGAATGGATATCAATTTTACATGCAAATCATTACTGGCCGATGTGGAGGTCGTGGGCGAAAAGAGCCATCAGCGCTTGTCCAACAAGCGCTGGCAGCTATCAAAACCATAGAAAAAGCCCCGCAGGCTTGCGCACTGCGGGGCTGGTTTGCCCGGGCGAGCGGGAGGCTTACATGCCCATGCCGCCCATGCCGCCCATGTCGGGCATGCCGCCGGCAGCGGGGGCTTCGTCCTTCGGAGCCTCAGCCACCATGGCTTCGGTCGTCAGCAGCAGCGAGGCCACGGAAGCGGCGTTCTGCAGGGCCGTGCGGGTCACCTTGGTCGGGTCCAAGATACCCATTTCCAGCATGTCGCCGTAGGTGTCGTTGGCGGCGTTGAAGCCGTAGTTGCCCTTGCCGTTCAGCACGGCATTGACCACCACCGAGGGCTCGCCACCGGCGTTGGCCACGATCTCGCGCAGGGGCGCTTCGATGGCCTTGAGCACCAGCTTGATGCCGGCATCCTGCTCGGCGTTGTCGCCCTTCAGCTCGCCGATGGCTTGCTTGGCGCGCAGGAAGGCCACGCCGCCGCCGGCCACGATGCCTTCTTCCACTGCAGCGCGGGTGGCGTGCAGGGCGTCTTCCACGCGGGCCTTCTTTTCCTTCATCTCGACTTCGGTAGCAGCGCCTACCTTGATGACGGCCACGCCGCCGGCCAGCTTGGCCACGCGCTCTTGCAGCTTCTCGCGGTCGTAGTCGCTGGTGGCTTCCTCGATCTGGATGCGGATCTGCTTGACGCGCGCCTCGATGTCAGCGGCAGCGCCGGCGCCGTCGATGATCGTGGTGTTTTCCTTGCCGATCTCGATCGTCTTGGCCTGGCCCAGGTCGGCCAGCGTCACCTTCTCGAGCGACAGGCCCACCTCCTCGGCGATCACCTTGCCGCCCGTCAGGATGGCGATGTCTTCCAGCATGGCCTTGCGGCGGTCGCCGAAGCCAGGCGCCTTCACGGCCACGACCTTCAGGATGCCGCGGATCGTGTTCACCACCAGCGTCGCCAGGGCTTCGCCTTCGACTTCTTCAGCGATGATCAGCAGCGGGCGGCCGGCCTTGGCGACTTGCTCCAGCGTGGGCAGCAGGTCGCGGATGTTGGACACCTTCTTGTCGTACAGCAGCACGAAGGGGTTGTCCAGCGTGGCGGACTGCTTCTCGGGCTGGTTGATGAAGTAGGGCGACAGGTAGCCGCGGTCGAACTGCATGCCTTCCACGACGTCCAGCTCATTGTCCAGCGACTTGCCGTCTTCGACGGTGATCACGCCTTCCTTGCCCACCTTGTCCATCGCGTCGGCGATGATCTTGCCCACGGACTCGTCGGAGTTCGCGGAGATGGAGCCGACCTGGGCGATTTCCTTGGAGGTGGTCGTGGCCTTGGAAGCCTTCTTCAGCTCTTCCACCAGGGCCACCACGGCCTTGTCGATGCCGCGCTTGAGGTCCATGGGGTTCAGGCCGGCGGCCACGTACTTGGAGCCTTCGCGCACGATGGCCTGGGCCAGCACGGTGGCGGTGGTGGTGCCGTCACCGGCGATATCGTTGGTCTTGGAGGCCACTTCCTTCACGAGCTGGGCGCCCATGTTCTGCAGCTTGTCCTTCAGTTCGATTTCCTTGGCCACGGACACGCCGTCCTTGGTCACCGTGGGGGCGCCGAACGAGCGCTCCAGTACCACGTTGCGGCCCTTGGGGCCCAGGGTCACCTTGACCGCATTGGCCAGGATGTTCACGCCTTCGACCATGCGGGCGCGGGCTTCGCCGCCGAAAACTACGTCTTTTGCTGCCATTTTGAGGCTCCTACAAAAATTGAATCAAACCGGCTTCCAGCACAGGCGCACCAAGCGCTGGAAGCTATGAAAAATGAAGCGGATGGGGTTACTTCTCGACAACCGCGAACAGGTCGTCTTCCTTCATCACCAGCAGCTCGTCGCCATCGACCTTCACGGTCTGGCCGCTGTACTTGCCGAACAGCACGCGGTCGCCAACCTTCACGTTCGGGGCAATCAGGTCGCCCTTGTCGTTCTTGCGGCCGGGGCCCACGGCCAGCACTTCGCCTTGATCGGGCTTCTCGGCAGCGTTGTCGGGGATCACGATGCCCGAGGCGGTCTTGGTTTCGTTTTCCAGGCGCTTGACGATCACGCGATCGTGCAGGGGGCGAAGGTTCATTTGCATCTCTCCTAGAGGACAAAAAAGGATTGCGACTATCGACAATGCGCCCGCAGGGGCAGGCGCTTCGGAAACCCGGCAGACGAGGTGTTAGCACTCATCTGTGGCGAGTGCTAATGATACGGGCGTTTGGGACGATTTCAAGCCGTCACCTGGCGAAAAGCCCACCTGGGGCGACGTTCTACAATCACCTGTTCGGAGAAAAGCATCAGGGAACCCCTGGACATTTGATCGAATTCGGTGGCCAAGAGGCGCTGCCCTGCACCAAACGGAGGAAGAACAGTGGGCTTCACGGCATCTTTGCAAGCAACCACGGCACTGATGGGCGTCAGCTTGGCCGTGCTGATCCTCTATCTGGTACGCCGCGACCACCTGTATCTCATGCATGGCCTGTTTTGGGTCGTGGTGGCTATCGTTGCTGCCGTGCTGGGCACGTGGCCGGGGCTTTTTGACCGCCTTGCTGTCATGATGGGGGTTAGCTACCCGCCTGCGCTGATGCTGCTGTTGACCTGCATGGTGTTGTTTGTCAAAGCGCTGCATGCCGACATGGTCAACACTCGCATTGAGCGGGATGTGCGGCGACTGAACCAGAGGCTGGCCTTGATGGAGGCCGATATGCAGACGATGCGCCAGTCGAATCCGACGGGTTCTACGACTGCGTAATTGCGATGGCGCTGTCCATCCTGCAGGCTGACGGTCATGGCTGCTGCACAAGCCTGGGCTGATCCGCCAGCAGTCGCGCAGGCGCTGTGTTTGGCGGCCACCCAAACCCCGGGGCAGGGGATTGGCGTGCTCGTCATCAACTACAACACTGCCTGTCAAACACTGCGCTGCTTGGAGTCCATTCAGCAGTCCAGCGTATTGCCGGATTGGGTGCTGGTGTTGGATAACGCTTCGGCCCTAAGTGACTACGAGCAGTTGCTCCAAGGCGCCAAGGCGCCGAACGCGGGCGTTCTGCATATCTACCGCTCAGAACAAAACCTTGGGTTTGCTGAGGGTAGTAATGTTTTGATTGATCTGCTGTTGCAGCAGCCCGAGTGCCAGTACGTCATGCTGCTCAACAGCGATGCGGTGGCACACAAGGACATGTTGGTCACGCTGCAAGGTGCATTGAAGTCCGCAGGCGCGGAGGCCGGCCTTGCGGGAGGGCGCATGCATAAACTTGCAGACCCCGCTCAGGTGGATACGCTGGGCCTTGCGCTTTATGCCAGCTTGATGCCCACGGATCGTAAAGCGCTGGACGATATCTATCTTGGGCCCACAGGCGGCTGCTGCATGCTCACCAGGGCTCTGGTGGATCGGTTGAAGGTTGTTTCAGGTTACTGCTTTGATCCTCGTTTTTTTTGCTATTGCGAGGATGCAGATCTGGTGATGCGAGCAGTGCTGCTGGGCTATCGCCCGCTTTATCTGAATCAATTGTTAGCGTTACATGAAGGCCAGGCCAGCAGCGGTGGAGGATATAACGCCTTCATTGCTTATCATGGGTTGCGCAATACTTTGTGGATGCATATCAAGCTCGTGCCTGCTGAGATTTTTTGGCGGCATGGATTGCTTTTATTGCTCGCGCATGGATTGATGGTCGGGCGGCACCTTATGTCAGGGCGATTTTCTCTGGTGCTGCGGGTGTATCGTGATGCTTTGCGGCGATCTTCAGAGTTTATGGTTGAGCGCAAAAAGTTTCAATGCCACATAAAAAATAATGTCAGCATGTTGGGGAGTCGTATAACCAGAAAATTTTACCGCAAAGGCTACCTACGATTGCTTCTGAGGCAATGCTCCATTATTAGTAATTTTCTTGGAAAAAGGGTATGAATTCTCTGGTTTTTGGTAATGTTGGATTGCTGGAAAAAATCAAAGGCGGTATTTGATGCGATCCTTTTCAACCAGCCCCAAGGAGATGCTGCTCACACTATGGCGCCACCGCGATCTAATAGGGGTATCTGCAAAGCGTGAAATTCAAGGGCGTTATAAAGGGGCGATAATGGGATCATTGTGGTCCCTCTTTAATCCTGTTTTCATGCTTGTGATATATACCTTTGTATTTAGTGTTGTATTTAAGGCGCGCTGGGGTATGAATGGGGAGTCGAAAACAGAATTTGCATTGATGTTGTTTGCCGGATTGATTGTTTTCAATCTGTTCTCGGATTGTATTGTTCGCGCACCAGGACTGATTGTTTCTAACGTCAATTATGTCAAAAAGGTGGTTTTTCCATTAGAGGTGCTGCCTGTTATTAGTATGTTCTCGGCGCTGTTTCATGGTGCTGTCAGTCTTGCGGTGTGGTTTCTGGCTTATGTGGTGTTGTTTGGTGCTCCAAATATCACTGTACTTTATTTGCCATTGATTATTTTTCCGTATATTCTTGTCATCATGGGTCTTAGCTGGATCTTGTCGGCGCTGGGGGTTTATTTGCGTGATGTAGGGCAGATGGTGAGTATATTGACGGCTGTGCTCATGTTTATGAGTCCTGTTTTTTATCCCGTCACGGCGCTGCCAGAAGGCTATCGTCAGTTTTTGTATCTGAATCCGATTACCGTGGTGATTGAGCAAGTGCGTGCTGTCATCTATGTTGGGAATTCGCCCAATTTTTATTTGCTTGCTATGTATTGGGTTATGGCATTCGTGATCGCCTGGCTGGGTTTTGCGTGGTTCCAGAAGACACGCAAGGGGTTTGCTGATGTCCTCTGATGTTGTCATTAAGGTCGAGCGCCTGAGTAAGTGCTTTCATATTTATGACAGGCCGCAGGATCGGCTCAAACAGTTCATGCTGCCGAAGATCTGGAAAGCAGTCGGAATGGAGTATGGGCAGTATTATCGGGAGTTTTGGGCGCTGCAGGGGATTGACTTTGAAGTCCGCAAGGGTGAAACTGTCGGTATCATCGGTCGAAATGGCAGTGGAAAATCAACCCTCTTGCAAATTATTTGTGGAACCTTGAGCCCAACGAATGGTGATGTGAAAACGCATGGTCGTGTCGCTGCCTTGCTTGAGCTGGGTTCGGGCTTCAATCCTGAATTTACAGGGCGGGAAAATATTTATTTGAATGCTACGGTGCTGGGTCTTGATCAGCAGGAGATAGAGAGTCGTCTGGCTGATATAATCGAATTTGCGGATATCGGTCAATTTATCGATCAACCTGTAAAATCATATTCCAGCGGCATGGTCGTGCGCTTGGCGTTTGCCGTTCAATCTCAGATCGAGCCAGATATATTGATTGTCGATGAGGCATTATCAGTAGGGGATGCAAAGTTCCAGGCCAAGTGCTTCGATCGGCTCAAGAAGCTCAAGGAGCGCGGCACTAGCATCCTGCTGGTCACGCATTCGAGCGAGCAAATCGTCACGCACTGCAATCGTGCCGTCTTGCTGCATGACGGCGCCATGCTGGAAATTGGCGAACCCAGGCGCATCGTCAACCGCTACCTCGACCTGCTTTTCGGGCGCGAACGCAAGGCCGTGGAGCCGAAGGACGCCGATCCGACACTTTCACCCCCAGTGCAGGCGGTTGTCCAGCCTAGGTACCCATTGAGCCTGACCGAAGACGTATTCGCTGCCCACCTGGGCTACAACCCGCATGAATACCGCTGGGGCGATGGCTCGGCGCACATTCTCGATTTCTTCCTGGCGGCGGATGGCGAGCCATACCCACCCGTTATCACCAGCGGGCAGCAACTGGTGATTGCCGTGGCAATCCGGTTTGCAACCCATCTGGTTCGCCCCATTCTTGGCGTCACCATCAAAACCAAGGAGGGCGTCACGGTGTACGGAGTCAATTCCGAAACCCTGGAGGTCGATGCTTTCGACTCCCTAGGACAGGCGGGCACCGTCGTGGTTCCGGAACTGACATTCCGTTGCCAGCTTGCGCCGGGCGACTACTTCGTTTCCCTGGGGCTGGCCAGCCGCCAGGGCTCCGATGTCATTCCGCATGACCGCCGCTATGACTCCATCCACCTGCAGGTATCCCCAGACACCAGCTTTCATGGCCTTGTCAACCTTGAAGCGCAACTCCGTGTGAACTGATGACGATGAAGAATCTTTTGGAACAGGCTGGTTATGTGCTGAACCCGCAGTCCGGTATCTGGGCAAGTCCTGATTTCACCGGCATCGCTTACAGCGATGGGGATGACGTGGAACAGCGGCTGGCGCGCCTGATTGCCGCAACCGAGGATCGGAGCGTGCTGTCGGATGAATTGAAGCAGCACATTACCGACTGGCCGTCGCTGTATCACCTGAGCAGCAGTCGCGCCAATATCCTGCGGCCATTCGAGCAGCGGCTGTCGGGCGCGCAAGTCCTGGAAATCGGGGCGGGCTGCGGCGCCATCACCCGCTACCTGGGGGAGTGCGGGGCGTGCGTGTTGGCGCTGGAAGGCTCTCCGCGGCGGGCTGGAATCGCGCGCATGCGCACGCGCGACCTGTCCGGGGTGGAGGTTCTTTCCGAGAGCTTCGACCAATTCCGCTGCAGCGCGCAATTCGACGTCATCACGCTGATAGGCGTGCTGGAGTATGCGAACCAGTTCGTGCCCGGCGCGAACCCCACCCTGGTGATGCTGGAGCGTGCGCGCGCACTACTCAAGCCGGGCGGCCTGTTGCTGATCGCCATCGAAAACCAACTGGGCCTCAAATACTGGGCTGGCGCGCCGGAGGACCATCTGGGCATACCGATGTACGGTATCGAAGGCCGTTACCGCGCAGATCAGCCGCAGACCCATGGGCGCAAGGTGTTGGCGGATCTGTTGGCCACTGCCGGTTTCCGGCATACAGATTTTCTTTCGGCATTGCCGGATTACAAGCTGCCGGTCTCGATTGTGACCTCCAGCGGCCTAAGCAGTCCCGACTTTGATGCCGCCGCGCTGGCATCCCAAAGCGTGCACCGCGACCCGCAATTGCCGAAGCAACTGGCCTTCTCACTGGAACTCGCATGGCCCGCAGTCATGGATAACGGCCTGGGCGCGGATCTTGCCAACTCCTTCCTGATCGCCGCCAGCATGTCGGGAGCGGCTGCGCTGGACCCGGCCGTGCTGGCCTACCACTACAGCACCGAGCGCATGCGGGATTTTTGCAAGCAGACCGTGTTTAGGCGCGCCGCCGGCGGCGTCATCGGGGTGCACTGCGCGTTGCTCGCGCAGAGCGATTCGGCTGTGCACGGGTCACTACTGGCCTTGCACATCCCGGCGCACACCCCTTATTTCAGGGGGCATACGCTGGCAAGCGAATTCATACAACTGGTTTCGAGAGACGGTTGGTCGATGGATTCGGTGGGCGGGTTCTTGCAACGCTACCTGCAGATCGCCGGTTCACTGGCGTTTGACGGCCAACCCTTGCCCGCCCTGGCATCGGCACAGTCGTTTCTGCCGGGGGCCTACTTCGATTTGGTACCGCAGAACATCATTCGTGATGCGCAGGGCGTGCACCACCCCATCGACCTTGAATGGAAACTGGTGTCGGATATGCCCGTGGGCTGGCTGCTGTTCCGTACCCTGCTTCTGCTGGTGCAAGGCGTTACCCGTTTTGGCAGACCTACCAGCAGCTTCGACATGACGCGGCGGGGCTTCTTCCTGGAGGCGTTCCGCAGCGCCGGATACGCCATCGACAACGCCACCTTGGAGTCCTTTGCCGCCATGGAAGCTGCGGTGCAGGCCGAGGCCCTCCGACGGCCGGTGGATCAGTTGTCCAACTGGTGGGCCGATGCAATGCTTCCGGTCGACACGGCCGACACGGCCGACACGGCCGACACTTCGCTCATTGCAACCATCATGCAGATTGGACGCTTGCAGCAGGAAAGAAAGGAGTTGAACCAGCAGCTCGCTTCACGCGACCAGTACATTGCCTCCCTGCAAGGGGCCCTGCATGACATGCGCAGCAGCAATAGTTGGAAGTTTACGGCGCCCTTGCGCACCGCGGTTGATATGGCTGCTGGTTTGCCGAGCAAAGTGAAGCTCGTATCCACTGCCATTGAAATTGGCGGTGGATTTTTACCTACGTTGCGCACAACTTTGCAGGTATTGAGAGCAGAGGGGTTGGATGGCATTCGCTGGCGTCTATCGAGGGCGCCTGCATTGCGGCGCGATGTGTCACAGAAAGAACTGGCAGTACGGACTTTGGGTCAGGTAAATCAAAGAGTGCGTTACTACCCCAATCCATTGTGGGATCGTGAGCCACCAGTCATTGCAAGCGGAGAGAGGCGATTTGCTGTGCATTGCCACTTGGTCGTGCAGGCAGATGCAATTGAATGCCTGCATTGGTTAAGCGCAATTGTGATCCCGTTCGATCTATACATTTCTGTAGCGGGTGACCAAGGTGAGTTGTGGGCAACTTGGGAAAAGGCGTTGCCTCGTGTCGGGCATATGCAGATCCAAGTGATGCCACAGCATATACAACCCCTCACCGCGTTGATGAAGTGTTTTGGTGAGGTGCTTGTGGACTACCCGGCATTTGTACATATCAGTACAGGTGTCGCGGATACTGCTCAGGCCGTGCAGAGCTTGGTGGGGCCGCAGGGCAGTAGCGGGGGCCGACTGCCGCAATTGCTCGCTCTGATGGATGAATCGGTGGCTCTTGTGTTGGGTGCCGACTCCAACGAGCCCAGCGTGCGGGACGTATCCACTGCGGATGCATCGTGGGTGGAGCGCATAGGAGCTGCTTGCGGCCTACCGCTCGACAAGTCATGCACCCAATGGCCGGTGCACGGCACGACAGCTTTCCTGGCGCGCGGAGCCATCCTGCGACATGCGCTGCCAGTGCTGTCGCTGTTGAGTGAAGACGGCTACGGTGCAGCGCGCGAGCGTCTTTTGTCCGATGCATTGGCGGCCCTGTTGCCTACCTTCGCTTCGTCGGAGAAGGCAAAAACCCTGCAAATCCAGCAAGGCGACAGCACTGACGACTTCCGCCATTACGAGACCCAGCGCGACTATTCGGCTTCCATCGTGCATCGTGATGTGAAGGTCTTGTCGTACTACCTGCCCCAATTCCATCCCACGCCCGAGAACGACGAATGGCATGGAAAGGGGTTCACCGAGTGGACCAAGGTCAGCGCGGCCAATCCCCTGTTCGAGGGCCACTACCAGCAGCATATTCCGCATCCGGACATCGGCTACTACCTGCTCGACTCGCCCGATATCCTGCGGCTGCAAGCCGAGCAGATGCGCCAGGGGGGCGTGCACGGCCAAGTTTTTTATCACTATTGGTTCTCGGGCCGCATGATCCTGGAGAAGCCAGCGCAGATGCTGCTGGCCCACGCAGACATCGCCATGCCCTTCTGCTTTTGCTGGGCCAACGAAAACTGGACGCGCCGCTGGGATGGCAACGAGCGCGAGATCCTGCTCGGCCAGACCTATTCGGCCGACGATGCACGCGCCTTCATCCGCTACCTGATCCCGTTTTTCCGCGATCCCCGCTACATCCGTGTCGGCACGCGCCCGGTGCTGATGGTGTATCGCCCATCGTCCATGCCCGATCCGGCCGAATACCTGCACATATGGATAGAGGAGTGCGCGCAGGCCGGTATCGATGCGCCCTACGTCGCGGCAGTCCTCACACGGGGCGCGGCCAGCCCCGCGGACTTCCAGATGGACGCAGGCGTCGAGCGACCCCTGCACGACTGGACCGATGGTGCAGTGCCTGACCTGTGCTCGTCGTTGCAGACATACTGGCCCATGAGCGGCAGTGCCCTGTCGTATGACCAAGTGCGCGATTTCTACATGGCGCAAAACGATCGCAAGCCCTTCGACTATTTCCGCTCGAACGTACCGATATGGGACAACACGGCGCGCTATGGCCAGGGAGCGTTGCTGCTGCATGGCAGCACGCCGCAGAGCTTTCAGCAGTGGATGGAGCATTCCATCGCCGACGCGCAGGCGAATTTACCGCCAGACCGGCGCTTCGTTGTCGTGAATGCATGGAACGAATGGGCGGAAGGCGCTCACTTGGAGCCGGACACGCGGTACGGCTATAGCTACCTGAACAGCGTTGGCCGTGCCTTGTCGGGCCTGCAATATGCGCACGGATTCAATGCAGGAAGCGAGTTGCCTGATGGACTGCAGTTGGCGGTGCATTTCTCCCCCGATCTGGTCGAGCAACTGGCCGCAGATGATGGTGTGCGCGACCGCTTCTTTCGCTGCTTGGCGCAGTCTAGGGTTCTGAAAGAGCGCGCAGTCTGCGTGGACTACTTCGATCACTCAGAGGCGTTGCCGCTGGCCCGTGCCGACGCGGCCAGCGCGCGCGGCGATCTGCATATCGAGTTTCGGCGCGCGGTGCACTTTGCGCCTGATGTCATCGAGCACATGGTGAAAACCGCCCTGACAACCCACGCCGCCGTCATCTGCAACGACTATGGCCGCCGCCTTGGCGCGCAGAGCCTGCAGGCCAACGGCGCGGTTCACGCTGGCGAGGACGAGCACGCATCGCTGCTCGTTCAGCCTGCCACCATCCATGATCCTCTGAAGCGCGAATGCCGCATGCGGTCGGATGCGTGGTGCTTTGAATTGTGCCCACACACCGCCCAGCGTCACGAATTGCCACAGGTCACCACGATCGTGCGTTTCCACAAGCGCGGGCGGCTGGATGACTTGATGCGGGCCATCTCCTGCCTGTATGTGATGCAGGACTGCATCGTCATACCGCTGATCGCCGCCCAGGATCTGGATGCAGCACAGACTGCGGAACTGACACGGATGCTGCAAACGTTCGACTGGCTACCGGGCTGCGAGCCGATCGTCGATCACTACACGTCGCCAGCGGGGCAGGGGGATCTGCGATCCACCATGCTGAACGAATCCCTGCGCAAGGTAGCGACGAAATACGCTGCCTTCCTGGACTATGACGATCTGCTGTTTCCCGATGCCTACGCATGGCTCATCCAACGCTTGCACTCAACGGGCAAGGCCGTCGCGTTCGGCCGCGTCTATTGGACGGATTACCGCTCCCAGTGGCACGCGCTGCTGCAACGGCACAAGGTATTCGAGTCTGGGGGGGGGTATTTTGATTTTATTCAAAATAACCATGCACCGCTTCACAGCATATTGCTGGATGTGGAGCAAATTGATCGTTCTGCGCTGATCTACTACCCCGATCAGCGATTCATGGAAGATTACTTGCTGACGCTGCAGATCCTGAAAGAAGACAATTCGGACTGGGATGGATTGTCCGAGAATTATTATATCGGCGACTATATCCACAGCACCGACAGGGTACATACGCTGGCGCTCATTGGCGATCAGGTGCGCCGCGATCTTTTGAATGATCCTGAATATTTGCTCTGTCAGAAAAGGATTGATGAAGTGCGCAAGCCGTTGCTGAATCGTTGAGGGCTGGTGTTATGAAATTTGGCTTGGGATCGAAGTTCTTTAAACAGAGTTTATTGCTGTTTTTCGCATCATTTTTCTTGATGATCTTTTATGCGCATTGGGTTGGGCAGGTTGATTTTTTGGGTGATGCCAAGGAGGTGTGGGACTTATCCTCTAGAGCGTGTTATGAACTTATTCCGGAGCCCAGGACAGGCGCAGCCTTGGGCAACATGAGGATCACGAAGATC
>NZ_DF238897.1:0-278318 GCF_000400995.2 Acidovorax sp. MR-S7
TACCATTCAGTTCGGAGACCGCATCTCCGTCAATTGAAGTCCGACCCGTTTACACAAAAATTCGGACACGCCCGGCCCTGGGCATAGAGTTCCGACAGGCCTGTCGCCACGGCCTGCTCGGTGCCGATGTAGCTGTTGAAGTCGTTCTGCGTGCGCACGAGGCCCCACAGGCTGGTTCCCAGTGCAAGGACGAAGAGGCTCGCCGGAGCGACGGCGCAAAGGATCAGACGTGTGGTGAATCTCATGGGGAACTGGGGCCAATTTCCCACCGATGGCGGGTCTCAATTCATCATATCGTTAATTGCGAATATAAGAATTTAGTGTTTCCAAGGAGGAGAAACATAGGACCGCGCAGGCTGGCCCGGCGTGCCGGGTCGCCCATCACACACCGACGTAGCGCTGCCACAGTCCGTGGTCGGCATCCAGCGCGGCCGAAGTACCCTGCCACGCCACGCGCCCGCGCTCGATGATGGTGTGGCGGTCGGCCAGGCGGATGAGGCGCTGCACGTACTTGTCGATCACCAGCAGCGTCTGGCCTTGCGCACGCAGGGTCGCCAGGCACTGCCAGATCTCCTCGCGCACCAGCGGTGCCAGGCCCTCGGTGGCTTCGTCCAGGATCAGCAGGTGCGGGTTGGTCATCAGCGCGCGGCCGATGGCCAGCATCTGCTGCTCGCCGCCCGAGAGCTGGTTGCCCATGTTGCGCTGGCGCTCGGCCAGGCGCGGGAACAGGTGGTAGACGCGCTCCAGCGTCCAGGGCTCTTCGCTGGCGTTGCGCCGAGCGGCGAAGGCCAGCAGGTTCTCGCGCACCGAGAGGTTGGGGAAGATCTGCCGCCCCTCTGGCACGATGGCTAGCCCGCGGCGCGCGATGCGGTCGGGCGGCAGGCCGTCGATGCGCTCGCCCAGGAAGCGCACGCTGCCGCCGCGCGGGCGCACGAGGCCGAGCAGCGAACGCACCGTGGTGGTCTTGCCCATGCCGTTGCGGCCCAGCAGCGTTGCGGCCTCGCCCTGGGCGATGGCGAGGTGCACGCCGAACAGCACCTGGCTGCTGCCATAGGCGGTTTCCAGAGCCTGCACTTCCAGCAAGGCGGTCATGTGGCCTCCGGCAGTTCGTCGCCCAGGTAGGCGCGGCGCACCTCGGGGTGCTCGCGAATCTCGGCGGGCGTGCCGCTGGCGATCACGCGGCCGAAGACCAGGGTGGAGATGCGGTCGGCCAGGCGGAAGACGGCGTCCATGTCGTGTTCCACCAGCAGCAGCGTGGTACTGCCGCGCAGCGATTGCAGCAGCGCCACCATGCGCTCGGCCTCGTGCGGGCCCATGCCGGCCATGGGTTCGTCGAGCAGCAGCAGTTGCGGCTGCAGCGCCAGCGCCAGGCCCACTTCGAGCTGGCGCTGCTCGCCATGCGACAGAGCGCCGGCGGGCCGCTGCAACTGCGCGCCCAGGCCCACGCGCTCGGCCACGGCGGCTGCTGCCGCGTAGCGCGCGCGATCGGCCCGCGCCGGGCGCCAGAAACCCGCGCGCTCACGCGACTGGAGGGCCAGCGCGATGTTGTCCAGCACCGGCAGGCGCTTGAACACGCTGGTGATCTGGTAGGAGCGCACCAGGCCCCGTTGCGCGCGCGTGTGCATGGGCAGGCCGGTCACCTCCTGCCCCGCGAAGTGGATGCGGCCCGAGGTGGGCGCGAGCGCGCCCGAGAGCTGGTGGATCAGCGTGGTCTTGCCCGCTCCGTTGGGGCCGATCAGCGCGTGGATCTCGCCCGCTTGCACGGTGAGGCTGGCATGGTCGGTCGCCACCAGCCCGCCGAAGCGCTTGACGAGGTTGTCGATGCGCAGCAGTTCGCCCGTCATGCGGCGGCTCCCTTGCGCCGCGCCAGGCTCAGCAGGCCGTTGGGTGCCAGGAGCACCACGGCGAGCAGCACCGCGCCCAGGCCGAACTGCCAGTGGATGGTGTAGGCCACCAGCACCTCTTCGAGCAGCAGGAACAGCGCCGCGCCCGCCAGCGGGCCATACAGATGCCCCACGCCGCCCAGGATCACCATCACCAGCAGCATGCCCGACTGGCTCCACTGCAGCATGGAGGGACTGATGAAGCTGCCCTGGTTGGCCAGCAGCGCCCCCGCCAGCCCGGCGATGGCGCCAGCCAGCGTGAAGGCCGCGAGCTTGTAGCGGTAGACGGGAAAGCCCATGGCCTCCATGCGCGTCTCGTTCTCGCGGATGCCCTGCAGCGCGTGGCCGAAGCGCGCGTTCAGCAGGCGCCAGAGCGCGAGGAACACCAGCACGGACACGGCCAGCGCCACGTAGTAGAACTGCGCGTCGTCGGCAAGGTCGATGCCCAGCCCGACGTGCGAGCGCGCGGGCAGCGAAAGTCCGTCCTCACCGCCGTAGGCCTTGAGCGACACCATGAGGTAGTACAGCATCTGCGCGAAGGCCAGCGTGATCATGATGAAGTACACGCCCTGCGTGCGCAGGCTGACCAGCCCCACAACGCAGGCGCACAGCCCGCCCGCCACGAACGCCAGCGGCCAGGCCACCCAGGCGGAGGTGATTCCGGCCTGCATGAGAATGCCCGCGGCGTAGGCCCCCACGCCCACGAAGGCCGCGTGGCCGAAGCTGACCATGCCGCCGAAGCCCAGGATCAGGTTGAGGCTGGTGGCGGCCAGCGCGAACACCAGCACGCGGCTGGCCACGCCCACGTAGAAATCCTCGCCCAGCGCGCCGGCGATGGTGGGCACCAGGGCCAGCAGTACCAGCAGCGGCACGGCGACGGCGGGGCGCAGCCGGTGGTCCAGAAGAGACGTCATATCAGTTATCCATAGCGCTGCGCGCCACCCGCATCGCGTGAAACCGGCGCGGCCCAGGCGCAGGCAGCCGCGCAAGGGCCGCCCCGCCGCGCTGGCTGCGTCCCCCTCCCATAGCGCGAAGCGCGTAGAGAGAGGGGGAAGGCGCGAAGCGACTCAGGGGGTGTTTCATCTCAATGCGTAGGGAAAAGGCCCTTGGGCTTCCAGAACAGCACGGCGGCCATGAGCACGTAGATCAGGATCGAGGCCACGGCCGGCCCGGCGCTGGAGGCCGCCTCCGGCCCCATGAGCTGGCCGAACAGCATGGGCACCAGCGTGCGCCCCGCCGTATCCACCACGCCCACCAGCAGCGCGCCCAGCAGCGCGCCGCGGATGGAGCCGATGCCGCCGATCACGATGACCACGAAGGCCAGGATCAGGATGCTCTCGCCCATGCCCACCTGCACGGCCAGCAGCGGGCCCAGCATGCCGCCCGCCACCGCGCACAGGGCCGCGCCCAGCGCGAACAGCGCGGTGAACAGGCCGCGCACGTTGGCGCCCATCGCCAGCGCCATCTCGCGGTTGGATGCGCCCGCGCGCACCTGCATGCCCACGCGCGTGCGCGTGACCAGCAGGTACAGCAGCAGCGCCACTGCCAGCCCGACGCCGATGATGAAGAGCCGGTAGGCCGGGTACGAGAAGCCCGGCAGCAGCTCCACCGGCCCCGCCAGCGACGCGGGCGGGTTGAGCGGCACGGGCTGCGAGCCCCAGACCATGCGCACCGCCTCGTTGGCCATGAGCAGGATGGCGAAGGTGCCCAGCACCTGCGAGAGGTGGTCGCGCTGGTACAGGCGCCGCAGCAAGGTCACCTCCAGCAGCACGCCGACCGCCGCCGTGGCGGCGATGCCCGCAGCCAGCCCAACCCAGAACGAGCCCGAGGCCGCCGCGCAGGTGGCGATGAGGTACGCGCCCACCATGTAGAGCGAGCCGTGCGCGAGGTTGATCATGTCCATGATGCCGAACACCAGCGTCAGCCCCGCTGCCAGCAGGAAGAGCATCAGGCCGAACTGCAGGCCGTTGAGGGCCTGCTCCAGCACCAGGATGCCCGTCATGCGGGCATCTTGCATTCAGACGCGTAGGCGTCGCCGTGGTTCTTGAAGATGGGCGCCACCGTGCGGTTGGTGATGCGCCCCTGGCTGTCCTTGGTGATCACGCGCAGGTAGTAGTCCTGGACGGGGAACTGGTTGGGGCCGAACTTGAACGGGCCGCGCACCGAGTCGAACTTCGCCGCCTTGAGCGCGCGGCGCACGGCTTCCTTGTCGGCCAGGTTGCCCTTCACGTCGCGCACGGCGGCGTCGATCAGGCGCGCCGCATCGTAGCCCTGCGAGGCGTAGAGCGTGGGCAGGCGGCCGTATTCCTTCTGGAAGTCGGCCACGAAGCGCTTGTTGGCCGGGTTGTCCAGGTCGTGCGCCCACTGCGAGGTGTTGAACATGCCCAGCATGGGCTCGCCCACGGCGCGGATCACGTCCTCGTCGGCCGAGAAGCCGGGGCCGTACAGCGTCATGTCCTTGGACAGGCCGGCGCCCACGAACTGCTTGATGAAGTTCACGCCCAGGCCGCCGGGCAGGAAGATGTAGACCGCATCGGCGCCCGAGGCGCGCATCTTCGACAGCTCGGCACCGTAGTCGAGCTGCGACAGCGGCGTGTACATCTCCAGCGCGATCTCGCCCTTGAAGTAGCGCTTGAAGCCCGCCAGCGCGTCCTTGCCCGCCGGGTAGTTGGGCGCGAGCAGAGCGACCTTCTTCGCGCCCTTGTCCTGCGCCGTCTGGCCGGCGGCCTCGTGCTGGTTGTCGTTCTGGTAGGAGGCGCTGAAGAAATACGGGTTGCACTGCGCGCCCGCGAGCTGCGAGGGGCCGGCGTTGGCGCTGATGTAGAAGGTCTTGGACTGGAACACCGGCTGGCCCACGGCCAGCATGACGTTGGAGAAGACGATGCCGGTCATGAAGTCGACCTTGTCGCGCTTGACCATGCGGTCGGCCGTCTGCTTGGCCGCGTCGGGGCTCTGCTGGTCGTCGGCCACGATGACCTCGGCCGGCAGGCCGCCGAGCTTGCCGCCGTTCTGCTTCACGGCGAGCTGGAAGGCATCGCGGATGTCCACGCCCAGCCCGGCGCCCGGCCCAGAGAGCGTGCTGAGCAGGCCGATCTTCACCTTGTCGGCGGCCTGCGCGGTGGCGGCCAGGCACAGGGCGGCGGTGGCCACAACGGCCAGGCGCAGGGGGGCGGGGGGCTTGCTCATGCGGGATGCTCCTGAAAACTCGGGGTCGTAAGTGGGCGTAAAACGCCGTAGCTTACCGGTGGTTGCAGGCGGGGCAGGAAAAAAGCGCGCTACCTGCGCGCCACACCGGCGTGGCTGCCGGCCTGGAAAATCTGTATGAAATCGGCCTCCAGCGCTTGCCAGTCAAGCGCAAGCAGCTACTTTTTTTGACAGTCGTGCCAGAATGCGCGCATGCAAGCCCGCCCCGCCTATGCGGCGCACGCCGCAGCGCCGCCCCGCCCCGAACCGCAAGACACCAGCGTCGCGCAGTCGCTGTACCGGGCCGCGCTGGGCCCCGTGAATGTGGCGCACTATCTGGCCGCCTTCGAACGGCTGGACGCGACGGGCCGCGTGCTGCCCGGCTGGAACACGGCGGCCGCGCTGTGTCCGCTGGGCTGGCTGGCGTTCCGCCGCCTGTGGCGGGCGGCGCTGGTGTACCTGGCGGCGCTGGCGGCGGCCGCGCTGCTGCTGTTCACGGCCGGGCACCAATGGCTGGCGCTGCCGCCGCCGATGCTGGCGGGCCTGGCGCTGGCCGGGCTGCTGGTGGCGTGCGGGCTGCCGGGACTGTATGGCGACGCGCTGCTGCATGCCGACGTGCGGCGGCGGATCGACCGCGCGGTGGCGTCCGCGCCCACCCTGCGCGAGGCGATGGACCTGCTGGACCGCCAGGCCAGCAGCCGGCGGCGGCTGGCCTGGACGGCGGCGCTGGGCGGAGCGCTGTTGCTGGCGGCGGCGGTGGCCTGGGCCCTGTTCCAACGCGGTGTGCCGCCAGCGGGCGAAGCCCAGGGACAGGCGCCGGCCCTGCCGCCCCCGCAGCCTCCCGCCCGTCAGGCCGAACGCATGGATGCCTTGCCCATGCCGTCCGGCACGCCGGTGGCCGATGCGGCCGCCGTGCCGCCGCCGCAGGCAGAGAGCGGCAGCGGCGCGGCGCCGGAGCCCGCCGTGCCTGCGGCGGTGGTGGACGCCGCGCCTGCGCCCCCGGTGCAGGAGACGCTCCCCGCACCCGTGGCGCAGCCCGCGTCTGCGTTGGCTCCCGCCAAGCGCGCTGTGCCGCCTGCCAGGCAGACGCAGGCGGCGGCGCAGCGCAAGCTCTACATCAACGTGGGCCTGTTCGCGGACCCGGCCAACGCCCGCCGCGCGCATGCGCGGCTGCGCCAGGCCGGGCTGCCATCCACCGTGCAGTCCGTGGCGCGCGCCGACGGCCGGCGGCTGCAGCGCGTGCGGGTGGGGCCGTTCGCCTCGGCGGCGCAGGCCAACGCGGCGGCGGCGCAGGTGCGCACGCTGGGGTTGGACGCGGCGGCGGCCGTGGAGTAGACGGGCCGGGGGCGTTACCTATCGTGACGGCGGCGGCGCACACGCCGCGCTAAGGTGCGGCTTTTTTCATCGGGAGGATGTGACTATGCGCAAGATTTCCTGGGCGGCGGCGGCCGCCGCGGCGGCGTTGGCACTGGTATCGGGCTGCTCGTCGGTGGGCCCGGCGGCAACGCCCGCGCCGCCGCCGATCGGCGCGAGCACCGCGCCCGTGGGCGGCACGTGCGACACGCAGGCCGCGCAGTGGGCGCTGGGCAAGAACGGCACGGCCAAGGTGCTGGAGGAGGCGCGCGTGCGCGCCGGCGCCCGCATGGCCCGCGTGTTGCACAAGGGCCAGCCGGTCACGATGGAGTTCGACGCCCAGCGGTTGAACCTGGAGGTGGACGGCAGCGGCAAGATCACCGCCGCGCGCTGCGGCTAAATCAATCCCCGAGGAACAGCGACTGCAGGTCGCTGAGGAAATCGAAGCCGCGCTCGGTGGGGCGTACCCGCTCCATGTCGCGCTCGACGAGGCCCCGTGCCTCGGCCTCCTGCAGCCCCTGGGCGATGGCCGTGAGCGGCAGCCCCGTGCGGGCGGTGAAGTCCTGCAGCGCGAAGCCTTCGCGCAGGCGCAGCGCATTCAGCATGAACTCGAACGGCAGGTCGGCGCGGCGCACCTCGTCGTCCTGGGCGATGGCCTGGCCGGCCAGCGCGCCCTGCATGTAGCGCTGCGGGTCGCGCAGGCGCACCTGCCGCACGATGCGGTGCGCGAAGCTCAGCTTGCTGTGCGCGCCCGCGCCGATGCCCAGATAGTCGCCGAACTGCCAGTAGTTGGTGTTGTGCAGGCACGGGTGACCTTCGCGCGCATAGGCTGAGACTTCGTAGCGCCGCAGGCCGTGCTGGGCCGTCAGCTCGGTGATGCGGTCGAGCATGGCGTAGGCCGTGTCCTCCTCGGGCAGCGGCGGCGGGTGCTTGGCGAACCAGGTGTTGGGCTCCACGGTCAGGTGGTAGATGGACAGGTGCGGCGGCGCGAGCGCGAGCGCGGTGCGCACCTCCTGCTCCAGTCCGTCCAGCGTCTGGCCGGGCAGGGCGTACATGAGGTCGAGGTTGAAGGTGTCGAACGACGCGGCGGCTTCCTCCACGGCGGCCAGGGCCTGGGCGCGGTCGTGCACGCGGCCGATGGCCTGCAGGTGCCGGTCGTCGAAGCTCTGCACGCCGATGGACAGGCGCGTGACGCCCGCGCCGCGGTAGGCGCGGAAGCGCTCCTTCTCGAAGGTGCCGGGGTTGGCCTCCAGCGTGACTTCGCAGCCCGCGTCGAGCCGCAGGCGCGCGCGGATGTCGGCCAGCAGCCGGTCGATGGCCTCGGGCGCGAACAGGCTGGGCGTGCCGCCGCCGATGAAGATGCTGTGCACCGTGCGGCCCCAGACGAGGGGCAGGGCGGCTTCGAGGTCGGCCACCAGCGCGTCGAGGTAGCGGGCGGCGGGCACGTCGCCGCGCGCCTCGTGCGAGTTGAAGTCGCAGTAGGGGCACTTGCGCAGGCACCAGGGAATGTGCACATACAGCGACAGCGGCGGCAGGCTGGACAGCTGCAGCAGGCCGGGGCGCATGTAGTGCTGCACGTCGCGCGGGGGCAGGGACTGCGGCGCAGTGACGATGGGGACGGTCATCGGGCTCTCAAAACCATAGCTGGCTGCGCTTGTTCAGCAAGGGTTTGCATAGGAAAACCATGCGAATCCCTTGGGTAGAAAGCGCAAGCAGCTCTTTTTTCATAGCCAATGCGTGCGGATCAGCGCCAGCATCTGCTGCGCGGAGCGGCCGCGGTGGCTGTGGGCGTTCTTCACCTCGGTGGGCAGCTCGGCGAAGGTCTTGCCGAATTCGGGGATGAGCATCACCGGGTCGAAGCCGAAGCCGCCCGCGCCGCGCGGCGCGCGCGAGATCTCGCCGGCCACGCGGCCCACGGCGATCAGCGGCTCGGGGTCCTGCGGGCTGCGCACGGCGACTAGGGTGCTGACCATGGCGGCGCGGCGGTCGTCGATGCCTTCCATCTGCTCGATCAGCGCGCGCACGTTGTTGGCGTCGCCCTTCTCATAGCCGAACTGCGTGGCGTAGTAGGCCGTCTGCACGCCGGGCAGGCCGCCAAAGGCGTGGATGCACAGGCCCGCGTCGTCGGCCAGCGCGGGCAGGCCGGTGTGCGCGCAGGCGTAGCGCGCCTTGGCCAGCGCGTTCTCGACGAAGGTGTGGAACGGCTCCTCGGCCTCGCCCACGCCCAGTGCGCCCTGCGCGATGAGCTGCACGCCCAGCGGCGCCAGCATGGTTTGCAGCTCGGCGAGCTTGCCCTTGTTGTTGGATGCAAGAACGAGTTTCATGGTCATTTTGGCCTCTGGCGCTTGCTAGGAAAGCGCTGGCAGCTATTAATTTTGAAGCGATTGCTGTTGCAGCGCGACCAGCTCGGCGATGCCTTGCTCGGCCAGCGCCAGCAGTGCGTTCAGCTCGCCCTTCGAGAAGGCCGCGCCTTCGGCCGTGCCCTGCACTTCCACGAAGTGCCCGGCGCCGGTCATCACCACGTTCATGTCGGTGTCGCACGCCACGTCTTCCACGTATTCCAGGTCGAGCAGCGGCGCGCCCTGCACGATGCCGACCGACACGGCCGCCACCGCGCCGGTGATGGGCGAGGCGGCGATCTTGCCCGCCGCCAGCAGCGTGGCCACCGCGTCGTGCGCGGCCACCCAGGCGCCGGTAATGGCGGCGGTGCGCGTGCCGCCGTCGGCCTGGATCACGTCGCAGTCCAGGTGGATGGTGCGCTCGCCCAGGACCTTCAGGTCGAACACCGCGCGCAGGCTGCGGCCGATGAGACGCTGGATCTCCTGTGTGCGCCCGCTCTGCTTGCCGCGCGCGGCCTCCCGGTCGCTGCGCTTGTGGGTGGAGCGCGGCAGCATGCCGTATTCGGCCGTCACCCAGCCGCAGCCAGAACCGCGCTGGTGCGGGGGCACCTTCTCCTCGACCGAGGCGGTGCACAGCACGCGGGTGTGGCCGAATTCGATGAGCACCGCGCCCTCGGCGTGCATGGTGTAGCGGCGCGTGATGCGAATGGGGCGCAGGGCGCTGGCGGCGCGCTGGCCGCTGCGTTCAAAGGTCATGGGTGTCTTTCGGCGAACGGCCCCGGGGGCGGTTCACGGTTTTTTGGAAGCAGAGCGACGGATGGCTTCGTTGATCTCGGCGATGGAGCGCTCGATGGCCTCGTCGTCCAGGTCGTCCACGAAGCCGTCGAGGGGTTCGGCCTGGATGGTGGATTCGAACACGTCGTCGCTGATGCTCTCGGTGGACACGCCCTGGGTGGACTCGAACGCGTCCGGCGTCTCCCACTCCATGGCCACCACGGTGACGTTGTCGCTGGTGTCGCCGGCAGCGCGCAGCGCGTCCTCCACCAGGTCGGGCACCGCGTTGGACACAGCCTGGCGGCCCAGGCCGCGGACGATGGCGTCGTCGTCCAGCGCGCCCCACAGGCCGTCGGAGCACAGCAGGATGCGGTCGCCCTGCTCCAGCAGGACGGGGCCGCTCAGGTCGTAGATGGGCTTGGTGGGCGAGCCCAGGCAGGTGAACAGCACGTTGCGGTTCACGCGCTCCAGGCCGGGGATGGCGGCGTTGCGCAGCTCCAGGTAGGAGTGGTCGCGCGTGCGCGTGAGCAGGTCGCCAGCGCGCACCACATAGAGGCGCGAGTCGCCGCAGTGGACCCAGTGGGCGCGGCCCTCCTGCACCACCGCCGCCACCAGCGTGGTGCGCGGCGTGTCCAGCATGCCCTTGCTGCTGGCGTAGCGCAGGATCTGGTGGTGCGCCGCCAGCAGCGCGGAGGTGAGGAACTCGCCCGCGTTCTGCAGCGCCGGCCGGGCCTGGCGCTGGAACATGGACGAGACCGTCTGGATGGCGATCTGCGCCGCCACCTCGCCCTGCGGGTGGCCGCCCATGCCGTCGGCCAGCACGAACAGGCCGCACTCGCGCGTGTAGCAGTAGCCCATGCGGTCTTCGTTCTTCTCGCGCCCGCCGCGGCGGCTGATCTGGAAGACGGAGAACTTCATTTGGGACGGGCCGCGAGGTCGGAGGCGTCCGTCGCCTTGGGCGCGCTCTTGCGGTTGTCGGAAACCAGGGTGTCGAACTGCATGCGCACCTTCTCGGCCACCGACAGCTTGGTATAGCGGCGCTCGCCCTCGCGGCTCAGCTCCTTTTGCAGCGCGAAGACCGATTGCGGGCGCGACAGCGGGTCGAGCGCCATGCACCACTCCACCACCTCGATCAGGTTGTCGGAGTAGATGCCGCGCAGCTTGTTGAGCGCGAGCGACAGGCGGTCCTTCTCCTGGCGCTGCGGCGCCTCGTTGGGCGGAAAGCCCTGCATGCAGGCGTAGATGCAGGCGCCGATGGCGTAGATGTCCGTCCACGGGCCCATCTGCGCGTCGCGGCGGTACATCTCGGGCGCGGCGAAGCCGGGCGTGTACATGGGGCGGATGAAGTTGCCTTCCTTGGACAGCACCTCGCGCGCGGCGCCGAAGTCGATCATCACCGCCTTGTTGTCGTCGGTGATGAAGATGTTGGCCGGCTTGATGTCCAGGTGCAGCATCTTGTGCTGGTGCACGATGCGCAGGCCGCGCAGCACCTCGTCGAACAGCGAGCGGATGGTGGACTCGCGGAACACCTTCTGCGTCTTGAGGTCGCGCGCGGTGATGATGAAATCCTGCAGGGTCGCGCCCTCCAGGTAGTTCATCACCATGTAGACGGTTTCGTTCTCGCGGAAGAAATTGAGCACGCTCACCACGGAGGCGTGCGAGATCTGCGCCAGCGAGCGCCCTTCCTCGAAGAAGCTCTTGAGGCCCAGGCGGTAGAGCGAAAGCTTCTCGGGCGGCACCTTGGGCAGCAGCTCGCCCGGCGCGCGCGTGGCCAGCGATGCAGGGATGTATTCCTTGATGGCGACTTGCTGGCCCTCGGCATCCACGGCGAGATACACCACGCCAAAGCCGCCGGAAGCCAGCCTGCGCACCACGCGGTAGCCGCCGATCACGGTATCGGGGGGCAGGGGAGCCGGCTTGATTTTTGACATAGGGAGCGAGGAAGACGCGGGCGCAGCGAGCGAACCCGGATAATCGCCGGATTGCAAGCAATCCACCACCGAAAAGTCCAATGGCAGTTTACAGCATGACCGGATACGCCAGCGCGCAGCGAGGCGTAGCCGCGGCAGGGGATGACAAGGACGGACAGGGCCGACGCCTGGGCCTGGAGATACGCTCCGTCAACAGCCGTTTCCTCGACCTGGCGTTCCGCCTGTCCGATGAGCTGCGCGCCCACGAGCCGGCGTTGCGCGCCCTGCTCACGGCGCAGCTCAAGCGCGGCAAGGTCGAGGTGCGCGCCTTCGTGGATGCGGACGGCGCCACAGCCCTGGCCGAGCCCGCGCCGCGCCTGCTGCAGCGGGTGAGCGCCGTGCAGGACGCCGTGCGTTCCTGGCTGCCCGACGCCGCTCCCCTGTCCGTGGCCGACGCGCTGCGCCTGTGCGCCAACGCCAGCGCGCCCGCCCAGGACTGGAGCGAATCGCTCCCGGCCCTGGCGCGGCAGGCGCTGGACGACCTGGTCGCCGCCCGGGCGCGCGAGGGCGAGCGCCTGGCCGCCATGCTGCACGACCGCCTGGGCCAGCTGCGGGCCCTGGCGCAGCAGGCCGGCCCGCTGGTGCCGCAGCTCGTGGAACAGCAGCGTCAGCGCTTCATGGAACGCTGGCGCGAGGCCATGCAGCTGGCCGAAGGCGCCGCTGTGCCCGAAGCCGCCCAGGACCGCGCCCTGACCGAGGCCACGGCCTTTGCCATCCGCATCGACGTGGCAGAGGAAATCACCCGGCTGCAGGCCCATCTGGACGAGATCGAGCGCCTGCTCAAGAAGGGTGGCGAGATCGGCAAGCGCCTGGACTTCCTCATCCAGGAGCTGCACCGCGAGGCCAACACCCTCGGCTCCAAGTCCGCAGCCATGGAGCTCACGCGCATCAGCGTGGACATGAAGGTGCTCATCGAGCAGATGCGCGAGCAGGTGCAGAACATCGAATAATTCAACATGGACTATCCCGGAAACCTCTTCGTCGTATCGGCTCCCAGCGGAGCGGGCAAATCCAGCCTGGTCAAGGCGCTGCTGGAGCTGGATTCGCACGTGCAGCCCTCGGTGTCCCACACCACGCGCGCGCCGCGCGGGCAGGAAAAGCACGGGCGGGAATACTTCTTCGCCTCGGAGCAGGAGTTCGACGCCATGGTGTCGGCCAACGGCTTCGTGGAGTGGGCCAACGTGCACGGACGGCGCTACGGCACCTCGCGCAAGGTGATCGAGGAGCGCGTTGCGCACGGCGCCGACGTGGTGCTGGAGATCGACTTCCAGGGCGCGCTCCAGATCAAGCAGGCCTTCGTGAACGCCGTGCTGATCTTCATCCTGCCGCCGAGCTGGGAGGAGTTGCGCTCGCGCCTGGAGCGGCGCGGCGAGGACGCGCCGGAAGTGATCGAGATGCGCCTGCGCAATGCGGCCGACGAGATGGCGCAGGTCGAGAAATTCGACTTCGTTATAATCAACGAAGTTTTCGAACGGGCGCTCTTCGACCTGAAGACCATCGTCCATGCCCAGCGCCTCAAGTACACCGCCCAGCGCCGCGCCCGGGCCGATACGTTCGAATCGCTCAACATCCCCTGAATCGCCCCGGAGAGACCCAATGGCCCGCATTACCGTGGAAGACTGCCTCGAAAACGTTCCCAACCGCTTCCAACTGGTGCTGGCTGCCACGTACCGCGCCCGCATGCTGAGCCAGGGCCATGCCCCCAAGATCGAAAGCCGCAACAAGCCCGCGGTGACGGCGCTGCGCGAGATCGCCGCCGGCAAGGTCGGCCTGGAAATGCTGAAGAAAGTGCCCGGCTGAACCTGGAGACGCCAGGCGCCCGCACTACCGGGCAGAGAAAGCACCGCAGAGGCGGTGCTTTTTTTTGCCCGCCTGTCGCCGGTTGTCTGACACGCTACATTAAAGGCATGGACGTGGTCGTGAAAAAGGGGGGCGCCGGCAGTGCGCAGATGGAGCCCGCCGTGCCAAACAGCTCATCCGCCGCAGCGGCCAATGCCGCGGCGGCGAGCTTCGCCGCGCTTCTGGAAAAGCTCGACTACCTCGACAGCGCCAGCATCGAGCAGGTGCGCCAGGCATACCGCTATGCCGATGCGGCGCACCTGGGCCAGTTGCGCAGCAGCGGAGAGCCCTACATCACGCACCCCATCGCCGTGGCCGCGCTGTGCGCGAGCTGGAAGCTCGACGTGCAGGCCCTCATGGCGGCCCTGCTGCACGATGCCATGGAGGACTGCGGCATCACCAAGGCCGACCTGATCGACCGCTTCGGCGCGCCGGTGGCCGAACTGGTCGATGGCCTGACCAAGCTCGACAAGCTGCAGTTCAACACCCGCGAGGAAAACCAGGCGGAATCCTTCCGCAAGATGCTGCTGGCCATGGCGCGCGACGTGCGCGTCATCCTCATCAAGCTGGCCGACCGTACGCACAACATGCGCACGCTGTCGGACATGCCGCGCAGCAAGTGGCACCGCATCTCGTCGGAAACGCTGGAAATCTACGCGCCCATCGCTCATCGGCTCGGCCTGAACCAGACCTACCGCGAACTGCAGGACCTGGCATTCCGCCACCTGCATCCCTGGCGCTATGCGACGCTGGCCAAGGCGGTTGCCAAGTCGCGCAACCGCCGGCGCGACATCGTGCAGAAGGTGCAGGCAGAGGTGGACGCGGCCTTCGCCCGCCAGGGCATGGCGGTGCGCTTGGCGGGGCGTGAGAAGACGCTCTTCGCCATCTACCAGAAGATGGACGCCAAGCACCTGAGCTTCGCCCAGGTGACGGACCTGTACGGCTTTCGCATCATCGTGCCCACGGTGACGGACTGCTACACCGCCCTGGGCGTGTTGCACCAGATGTACAAGCCCGTGCCGGGCAAGTTCAAGGACCACATCGCGATCGCCAAGCTCAACGGCTACCAGTCGCTGCACACCACGCTCGTGGGGCCGGCGGGGCTGAACGTCGAATTCCAGGTGCGTACCGAAGAGATGCACGTCGTGGCCGAGGCGGGTGTGGCCGCCCACTGGCTTTACAAGGCACAGGAGACGGACGGCACGGTGGCCGAGCGGCTGGGCACGAAGTGGCTGCAGTCGCTGCTCGACATCCAGAACGAAACACGCGATGCAGCGGAGTTCTGGGATCACGTCAAGGTGGACCTGTTCCCGGATGCGGTCTACGTGTTCACGCCCAAGAGCCAGATCCTCGCGCTGCCGCGCGGTGCCACCGCCGTGGATTTCGCCTATGCCATCCACAGCGACGTGGGCGACCGCACCACGGCGGCGCGCATCAACAACGAGCAGGTGCCCTTGCGCACCGAGCTCAAGAACGGCGACGTGGTCGAGGTCGTCACCAAGCAGGGCGCACGGCCGAACCCGGCCTGGCTGGCCTTCGTGCGCACGGGCCGTGCGCGCTCGAAGATCCGGCATTACCTCAAGAACATGGCGCAGAGCGAGTCGGCGGGGCTGGGGGAGAAGTTGCTCACCCAGGCGCTGCGTGCCGAAGGCATGGAGCAATTGCCCGACGCGCAAACACATGCGGCTCTCTGGGAAAAACTGCTGCGCTTCACCGGCAGCCGCAGCCGCGCGGAACTGATGACCGATATCGGCCTGGGCAAGCGCATCGCCAACATCGTGGCCAAGCGGCTGGTGTTGCTGCTGACAGAAGACGGCCAGCGGCCTGATGCGCTGCTGCTGACCCGCGAGCGCTACAGCTCCCACGAGAACGTCTCGCAGGGCAGTATCACGCTTGATGGCAGTGAGAACGCTTCCGTGCAATACGCGCCTTGCTGCCGGCCCGTGCCCGGCGATCCCATCGTGGGCTATCTGGGGCGCGGCGAGGGGCTGGTGGTGCACCACGCCCAGTGCGGCGTGGCCAAGAAGCTGCAGCACAAGGATGGGGAGCGCTTCATCGCCGTGGACTGGTCCGACGAGCCCACGCGCATGTTCGAGACGGCGATCACCGTCACCGTGAGCAACGGCAAGGGCGTGCTGGCACGCATCGCCTTGGAGCTGGCCAGTTCCGAGGCCGACATCGTGCGTGTGGACATGGACGATGCGATGGACACCATCGACCTGCGCTTCGTCGTGGCCGTGCGGGACCTCGCGCACATGGAAACGGTGCTGCGCAACCTGCGCCGCACGCAGTCCGTGCTGCGGGCGTTCAGGGTGCTGCCGCAGCCCGCGTAGTGCGGAGATTCAGGCGCCCGGCTCCGGGTAGCGCACGGACAGGATTTCCAACGTGCGCGCTCCGGCGGGCGTCTGCAGCGATACCTCATCGCCTTCGCGCGCCTTGAGCAGCGCGCGCGCCACGGGCGATATCCAGCTGATCTGGTGCAGGCTGTTGTCGGCTTCGTCCACGCCCATGATGGTCACGGTGCGCTCCACGCCCTCGTCATCGATGTAAGCGACCGTCGCCCCGAAGAACACCTGGTCGCTGCCGGCGTGCAGCGAAGGGTCCACGACCTCGGCGATTTCCAGCCGCTTCGTGAGGAAGCGGATGCGCCGGTCGATTTCCCGCAGACGCTTCTTGCCATACAGGTAGTCGCCGTTTTCCGAGCGGTCGCCATTGCTGGCGGCCCAGTGGACCACCTCGACGACCTTGGGGCGTTCTTCGTCGATCAATGTCAGCAACTCGGCGCGCAGCCGGGCGTAGCCCTGGGGCGTGATGTAGTTCTTGCCGCCCAGGGGGATGCCGGCGGGCAGGGCAGGCTCGTCGTCGGCCTCGTCGGTTTCCTTGGTGAAGGCTTTGCTCATGGCGCTATCGTGCCTGAAAGTGCTGGCGCAAACGAAAAAGCCCTGGAACCTTGCAGTTCCAGGGCTTACCGTTTGGTGCGGCTGGCAGGAATCGAACCCACGACCCCTTGGTTCGTAGCCAAGTACTCTATCCAGCTGAGCTACAGCCGCTAAGCTTTGAATTATAGCACGAAGTTTTCACGCTATTTCAAAAATCGCCACTTGCTGGGATTGCAGAGTTTCTGCGGATCGGCATCGTGACGATGGGATGGATTGTAGCGCAGTTTTTGCTGCGCTCACGGGAAAGGGCCCGCTGTCAGCGGCTGGTGTAGCCCAGGCAGGCGCCCGCGTTCGGCATGCCCTTGCATTCTCGGTAGAGCCTGCGGTCTCGCTCGGCAGTGGTTTCGCCGGAGTGGTTTTGCTGCTGCTTGATCTTGACGGAGCGGGACTTCTTCGGTGCGGATGCGGCACTGCTTTGCGCTTCGCGGGTCTTCTTGGTCACGGCATGTGCCATGTCGGCCATGCATGCCGCGGAGAGGATGACTGCTGCCCCCAAGAGGCGGGTGGTGGAGAGCGAAAGGTTCACTGTGGTCATGGCGTACCCGGAGAATGGCTGAAGCTGCCATCTTGCAGATGTGCTGTCCTGAAAGGGGCGGGGGCCACCCCGGATGGGACGAAAAAACGACTGGCGGTATAATCGACCGGTTTTGCATGGTGCAAGACGCACGTTGGCGGCCCTTCCAGCCTCCGGCGCAAGTAGAACCGGGATCGGGCTGTGCGCCCTGTCTCTCAATCAAGGAAAAATCATGATCGCATCCTCCGTCAAGGCCGAAGTCGTCAAGGCCAACGCCCGTTCCGCCAGCGACACAGGCAGCCCCGAAGTGCAGGTGGCCCTGCTCACGGCCCGTATCAACGAGCTGACCCCCCACTTCAAGCAGCACGCCAAGGACCACCACGGTCGTCGCGGCCTGTTGCGCATGGTGAGCCGCCGCCGCAAGCTGCTGGACTACCTGAAGGCCAAGGACGCTGACCGCTACACGGCGCTGATCGCCAAGCTGGGCCTGCGCAAGTAAGCACGCCGGCATGCCAAAACGCCTGGGTTAGTGTGGACTAGCTCAGGCGTTTTTTACTTCGGAGTCGCAATCGCAGAGCGAAGCTGTGTCATTCCAATGGCCTTGCCGGGGCAGGATCACTGGAATGGCATCGTGTTCTTCAATTGCACTCCATCCCTTGCTGGTCAAGCGCGACCAGCTATCAATATGGAAGCAAGGAGCTGAACCATGAGCATTTTCAACAAAGTCACCAAGTCGTTCCAGTGGGGCGACAAGACCGTCGTGATGGAAACGGGCGAGATCGCCCGCCAGGCCTCCGGCGCCGTGCTGGTCAACATCGACGACACCGTGGTGCTGGCCACGGTCGTCGGCTCCAAGACCGCCAAGCCCGGCCAGGACTTCTTCCCCCTGACGGTGGACTACATCGAGAAGACCTACGCCGCCGGCAAAATTCCCGGCAGCTTCTTCAAGCGCGAGGCCAAGCCCAGCGAGCTGGAGACACTGACCAGCCGCCTGATCGACCGTCCGATCCGTCCGCTGTTCCCCGAAGGCTTCTACAACGAGGTGCATGTGGTCATCCACACCATCTCGCTGAACCCCGAAGTGGATGCTGACATCGCCGCCATGATCGCCGTGAGCGCCGCGCTGTCCATCTCCGGCATCCCCTTCAACGGCCCGATCGGTGCCGCGCGCGTGGGCTATATCAACGGCGAATACGTGCTGAACCCCGGCCAGACGGCGCGCAAGAACTCGCAGATGGACCTGGTCGTCGCGGGCACCGAGGCTGCCGTGCTGATGGTCGAGTCCGAGGCGCAGCAACTGACCGAAGACGTGATGCTGGGCGCCGTGGTGTTCGGCCACGAGCAGGGCAAGGTCGCCATTAACGCCATCCATGAGCTGGTGCGCGACGCGGGCAAGCCAGTGTGGGACTGGCAGCCTCCTGCCAAGGATGAGCCGTTCATCGCCAAGGTCACGCAACTGGCTGAAGAAAAGCTGCGCGCTGCCTATCAGATCCGCAGCAAGCAGGCCCGTACGCAGGCCCTGCGCGAGGCCTCGGCTTCGGTGCTGGAATCGCTGAAGGCCGAGGGCGCCGACTTCGACGCTGTCAAGGTCGAGGCCCTGCTGTTCGACATCGAAGCCAAGATCGTGCGCAGCCAGATCCTGGCCGGCGAGCCGCGTATCGACGGCCGCGACACGCGCACCGTCCGCCCCATCGAGATCCGCAATTCCGTGCTGCCGCGCACCCACGGCTCGGCGCTGTTCACACGCGGCGAGACGCAGGCGCTGGTGATCTCCACGCTGGGCACCGAGCGCGATGCCCAGCGCATCGACGCACTGGCCGGCGAGTTCGAAGACCGTTTCCTGTTCCACTACAACATGCCTCCCTTCGCCACCGGCGAAGTCGGCCGCATGGGTTCGACCAAGCGCCGCGAAGTCGGCCACGGCCGCCTGGCCAAGCGTGCCCTGGTGGCCTGCCTGCCCAGCAAGGACGAGTTCCCCTACACGATCCGCGTGGTGTCCGAGATCACCGAATCCAACGGCTCCTCGTCGATGGCCTCGGTCTGCGGCGGCTGCCTGTCGCTGATGGATGCCGGCGTGCCCATGAAAGCGCACGTGGCCGGCATCGCCATGGGCCTGATCAAGGAAGACAACCGCTTTGCCGTGCTGACCGACATCCTGGGCGACGAGGACCACCTGGGCGACATGGACTTCAAGGTGGCCGGCACGACCAACGGCATCACCGCTCTGCAGATGGACATCAAGATCCAGGGCATCACCAAGGAAATCATGCAGGTCGCCCTGGCCCAGGCCAAGGAGGCGCGCATGCACATCCTGGGCAAGATGCAGGAAGCCATGGGCGAGGCCAAGACCGAGATCAGCAGCTTCGCACCCAAGCTCTACACGATGAAGATCAACCCCGAGAAGATCCGCGACGTGATCGGCAAGGGCGGCGCCACCATCCGCGCACTGACGGACGAGACCGGCTGCCAGATCAACATCGAGGAAGACGGCACCATCACCATCGCCGCCACCGAAGCCGCCAAGGCCGACGAGGCCAAGCGCCGCATCGAAGAGATCACGGCCGAGGTCGAGGTGGGCAAGATCTACGAAGGCCCGGTCACGAAGATCCTGGACTTCGGCGCCCTCATCAACCTGCTGCCCGGCAAGGATGGCCTGCTGCACATCAGCCAGATCGCCCACGAGCGCGTGGAGAGGGTCAGCGACTACCTGCAGGAAGGCCAGGTAGTCAAGGTCAAGGTGCTCGAGACCGACGAAAAGGGCCGCGTGAAGCTGTCCATGAAGGCCCTGGCCGAGCGCCCCGCTGGCGACAGCGGCCGTCCCGCGCCCGCCGAGCGTGGCGAACGCGGTGAGCGTGGCCCGCGCCGTGACAACGGCAATGGTTCCTCTGAGCAGCAACAGCAGCAGGCACCTGAAGCCGGAGCGGCTTCTGGCCAGATGAACGGCTGAAAACCGTTTGCTATTGATAAAGGAGCTGCCGGCGCTTGCTGTATAAGCGCTGGAGCCCTTAATTGAGCAAAGTCCAAGCCATGACGACTGTGATGCAAGCCGTGGAAATCGCGGCATTCGGGCCGCCCGAAGGGTTGCGCCTGGGCGAGCGGCCGGTGCCCCGGCCGGGGCCGGGAGAGCTGCTGATCCGCGTTGCGGCCAGCGGCGTGAACCGTCCCGACGTGCTGCAGCGCAAGGGGAGCTATGCTCCTCCGCCCGGCGTGTCGGACCTGCCCGGCCTGGAGGTGGCCGGCGTAGTGGAGGCGGGCGATTCCGAGGCCATGGCGCAGGCAGGTCTGCGCGTAGGCGACCGCGTGTGCGCGCTGGTGGCTGGCGGTGGCTACGCGCAGTGGTGCGTGGCGCCCGTGCCCCAGTGCCTGCCGGTGCCGGAGGGCCTCAGCGACGTGGAGGCAGCCTCGCTGCCTGAAACCTTCTTCACGGTCTGGAGCAATGTCTTCGACCGTGCACGGCTGCAGCCGGGCGAGACCCTGCTGGTGCAGGGGGGCAGCAGCGGCATCGGCGTCACTGCCATCCAACTGGCGCGCGCGCGGGGCGCAACCGTCATCGTCACCGCGGGCAGCGACGACAAGTGCGCGGCCTGTCTGGCGCTGGGTGCGCACCATGCCATCAACTACAAGACGCAGGACTTCGTCGCCGAAACGCGGCGCATCACCGAAGGCCGTGGCGTGGACGTGGTACTCGATATGGTTGCGGGCTCCTATGTGGCGCGCGAGGTAGAGTGCCTGGCGGAGGACGGGCGCGTGGTCATCATCGCCGTCCAGGGCGGCCTGCAGGCAGAGTTCAATGCCGGCCTGGTGCTGCGCAAGCGCCTGACCATCACGGGCTCCACGCTGCGTCCGCGCCCTGTGGCCTTCAAGGGGGCGATCGCCCAGGCGCTGCGCGAGCAGGTCTGGCCGCTCCTGGCGTCGGGGGCCGTGAAGCCGGTCATCCACAGCACGTTCGCGGCGGCCGATGCGGCCCGGGCGCATGCGCTGATGGAGTCCAACGCGCACGTAGGCAAGATTGTTTTGACGTGGACGACATGAACCAGAAAAGAAAGCTCATTGCCGGCAACTGGAAGATGAACGGCAGCCTGGACGCCAATGCGGCCTTGCTGCAGGCGCTGCGCGAGGGCGTGGGTACGCCCGCGTGCATCGTCGCCGTAGCCGTGCCCGCGCCTTATCTCGCGCAGGTGCAGTCGCTGGCCGAAGGCTCGCCGATCGCGGTGGCGGCGCAGGATGTGTCGCAGCACGACAGCGGTGCGTTCACGGGCGAAGTGTCCGCGGGCATGCTGCGCGACTTCGGTGCGCGCTACGTGCTGGTCGGGCACTCCGAACGCCGCCAGTACCACGGCGAGACCGATGCCGTGGTGGCGGCCAAGGCGCAGAAGGCGCTGGCGGCGGGCATCACGCCCATTGTCTGCGTGGGCGAGACGCTGCAGGAGCGCGAAGACGGGCAGACGGAATCGGTGGTGAAGCGTCAGTTGGCTGCCGTGATCCATGCCGTCGGCCACTGCGTGAGCGAGCTCGTTGTGGCCTATGAGCCCGTCTGGGCCATCGGCACCGGCCGCACGGCGACGCCTGAGCAGGCGCAGCAGGTACATGCGGTGCTGCGTGCCCAGCTGGCGGCAGCCACCGAGCGCGCGGACAAGGTGCCGCTGCTCTACGGCGGCAGCATGAACGCGGCCAATGCGGCGCAGCTGCTGGCCCAGCCCGACATCGACGGCGGGCTGGTCGGCGGGGCTTCGCTCAAGGCCCAGGATTTCTTGCAAATTATTGCTGCAGCGCAGAGTGCATAAGCGCGGGCAGCTATGAATATAGGAGTTGGTAAAGCATGAATGCAATGGTAAACGTGATTCTGGCGGTGCAGATGCTGACCGCCCTGGGCATGATCGGCCTGATCCTCATCCAGCATGGCAAGGGGGCCGACATGGGGGCTGCCTTCGGCAGCGGCAGCTCCGGCAGCCTGTTCGGTGCAAGCGGCAGTGCCAACTTCCTGTCGCGCACCACGGGCGTGCTGGCGACGGTGTTCTTCGTCGCCACGCTAGCGCTGGCCTATTTCGGCAACCAGCGCCCGACCAGCGCAGGCAGCGTGCTCGAGACGCCTGCTGCCGTGGCGCCCGCTGCCTCGGCACCGGCTGCATCGGAGGCCGCCGTTCCTGTGCCTGCCGCAGAGCCGGCATCGGGCGCTGCCCAGATTCCGACCAAGTAAGCACGTGCGGGCAGGGCGGACCCGCACAAAAAAATCAGCCCGTCCTTTGTGACAGGGTTTTTCCGGAGTAGAATCTCGGATTGTCTGGAAAGCCAAAACCGTTCCGGTCCTCATGCCATCCAGACGCATACAACAGCCGTCGTGGTGAAATTGGTAGACACGCTATCTTGAGGGGGTAGTGGCGAAAGCTGTGCGAGTTCGAGTCTCGCCGACGGCACCAATCACAAAAAGGCCGCCTCCTTGGCCCGTGCATGCGGGACATGCGAGGCGGTTTTTCAACGGTGAGCGCGTCCCCTGATGAACCTCGATCAATACCTCCCCGTCCTCCTGTTCATCTTGGTCGGCATCGGCGTCGGTGTTGTGCCACTCGTGCTGGGCTATGTGCTGGGCCCCAACCGACCGGACGCTGCGAAGAACTCCCCGTACGAATGCGGCTTCGAGGCCTTCGATGACGCGCGCATGAAGTTCGACGTGCGCTACTACCTGGTCGCTATCCTCTTCATCCTG
This sequence comes from Acidovorax sp. MR-S7, assembly GCF_000400995.2. Classification (GTDB taxonomy): domain Bacteria; phylum Pseudomonadota; class Gammaproteobacteria; order Burkholderiales; family Burkholderiaceae_C; genus MR-S7. Next base: position 22,499 of record NZ_DF238897.1, read on the forward strand.
TTCGATTTGGAAATCGCCTTCCTCTTCCCCTGGGCCGTGACGCTGCAGGAGGTGGGTGTGACGGGCTTCGCCGCCGTGCTGGTCTTCCTGGCCATCCTCGTGGTGGGCTTCGCCTACGAATGGAAGAAGGGCGCCCTGAACTGGGAATGAGCGGCGCTACACAAGGAATATCACGATGATTGAAGGTGTGATGAAGGAAGGCTTCATCACCACGAGCTACGACTCCGTGGTGAACTGGGCCAAGACCGGATCCCTCTGGCCCATGACCTTCGGCCTGGCCTGTTGCGCCGTCGAGATGATGCATGCGGCCGCCGCGCGCTACGACCTGGGCCGCTTCGGCGCCGAGGTGTTCCGCGCCAGCCCGCGCCAATCCGACCTGATGATCGTGGCCGGCACGCTCTGCAACAAGATGGCGCCCGCCCTGCGCAAGGTCTACGATCAGATGGCCGAGCCGCGCTGGGTCATCTCCATGGGCTCGTGCGCCAACGGCGGCGGCTACTACCACTACAGCTACTCGGTCGTGCGCGGCTGCGACCGCATCGTGCCGGTGGACGTGTATGTGCCGGGCTGCCCCCCGACCGCGGAGGCGCTGATCTACGGGATCATCCAGCTCCAGCAGAAGATCCGCCGTACCAACACCATTGCGCGTGTCTGAGGGGAAACGATGACTGCCATTGCCATTCGACCCGAAGAACTGCGTGACGCGGTCGCCGCCGCCCTGGGTGACAAGGCGCGCGAGATCACCATTGCGCTGGACGAGGTGACCGTAATCGTCCCCGCGGCGCACTACCTCGAAGCCATGCAGACGCTGCGCGACGCACCGCAGTGCCGTTTCGAGCAGCTCATCGACTTGTGCGGTGTCGACTACTCGGCCTACGGCAACGTCGGTACCGAGAGCCCCCGTTACGCAGTCGTCTCGCACCTGCTGTCGGTCACGCTGAACCAGCGCGTGCGCGTGAAGGTGTTCTGCCCGGATGACGACCTTCCCGTCGTGCCGTCGGTGAACGACATCTGGAACTCCGCCAACTGGTTCGAGCGTGAGGCCTTCGACCTGTACGGCATCGTCTTCGATGGCCACAACGACCTGCGCCGCATCCTGACCGACTACGGCTTCATAGGCCATCCCTTCCGCAAGGATTTCCCACTGTCCGGCCATGTGGAGATGCGCTACGACGCCGAACAGCGCCGCGTGGTCTACGAGCCCGTGAGCATCGAGCCGCGCGAGGTCACGCCGCGCATCATCCGCGAAGACAAGTACGGAGGCCTGCACTGAGGCGGCCTGCCGCCCAGGTGACCAACCATGGCTGAAATCAAGAACTACTCCCTGAACTTCGGTCCGCAGCACCCTGCCGCGCACGGCGTGCTGCGACTGGTGCTGGAGCTCGACGGCGAGGTCGTGCAGCGTGCCGACCCGCACATCGGCCTGCTGCATCGCGCCACCGAGAAGCTCGCCGAGAGCAAGACCTATATCCAGTCGCTGCCCTACATGGACCGTCTCGACTACGTGTCCATGATGTGCAACGAGCAGGCCTATTGCCTGGCCATCGAGAAACTGCTGGGCATCGAAGTGCCGCTGCGCGCGAAGTACATCCGCACGATGTTCGGCGAGATCACGCGTCTCTTGAACCACCTGATGTGGCTGGGGTCGCACGGCAATGACTGCGGCAGCTCCACGATCCTGATCTACACCTTCCGCGAGCGCGAAGACCTGTTCGACATGTACGAGGCCGTCTCCGGCGCGCGCATGCATGCGGCCTACTTCCGCCCGGGCGGCGTGTACCGCGACCTGCCCGACAGCATGCCGCAGTACAAGGTCAGCAAGGTCAAGAACGCGCGGGCCATCGAGGAGCTCAACCGCAACCGCCAGGGCTCGCTGCTGGACTTCATCGACGACTTCACCCAGCGCTTCCCCAAGTGCGTCGACGAATACGAGACGCTGCTGACCGACAACCGCATCTGGAAGCAGCGCACGGTGGGCATCGGCGTGGTGCCGCCCGAGCGCGCGCTCAATCTCGGCATGACCGGCCCCATGCTGCGCGGCTCCGGCATCGCCTGGGACCTGCGCAAGAAGCAGCCCTACGATGCCTACGACCGCGTGGAGTTCGACATTCCCGTGGGTGTGACCGGCGACAGCTACGATCGCTACCTCGTGCGCGTGAACGAGATGCGCGAGTCCAACCGCATCGTCAAGCAATGCGTGGACTGGCTGCGTGCGAACCCAGGTCCGGTCATCACCGACAACCACAAGGTAGCGCCGCCTTCCCGCGAATCCATGAAGTCGAACATGGAAGAGCTGATCCACCATTTCAAGCTCTTCACCGAAGGTTTCCGCGTGCCGGCGGGCGAAGCCTATGCCGCCGTGGAGCACCCCAAGGGCGAATTCGGCATCTACATGGTGAGCGATGGCGCCAACAAGCCCTACCGCTTGAAGATCCGTGCGCCGGGCTTCGTGCACTTGGCTACGCTCGACGAAATGGCGCGCGGCCACATGCTGGCCGATGCCGTGGCCATCATCGGCACCATGGATATCGTGTTCGGAGAGATTGACCGATGATTACCGAAGCGACCAAGCAACGTTTCGCCCGCGAAGTGGCCAAATACCCTGCCGATCAGAAGCAGTCGGCCGTGATGGCCTGCCTGTCCATCGTGCAGCAGGAGCAGGGTTGGGTCAGCGCCGAGAGCGAGGCCGTGATCGCCGACTACCTGGGCATGCCTCAGATCGCCGTGCACGAGGTCACGACCTTCTACAACATGTACAACCAGCAGCCGGTGGGCAAGTACAAGCTTGCCGTCTGCACTAACCTGCCATGCCAGCTGCGCCGGGGGCAGGACGCGCTGCACCACCTGGAGCACAAGCTGGGCATCGCCATGGGCGAGACCACGGCGGACGGCTTGTTCACGCTGCAGCAATGCGAATGCCTGGGCGCCTGCGCCGATGCGCCCGTGATGCTGGTCAACGACCGCAGCATGTGCAGCTTCATGGACGACGAGAAACTCGACCAGCTTGTGGACGGCCTGCGCGCCGCGGAGGGGCAGGCATGACCACGGCCGCACAGATCCTGTCCCAATTCCAGGCGACGGGCGTACAGACCTGCTTCCACGATCGCCATGTCAGCCCGCAGATCTATGCGGGCCTGGACGGCAGCAACTGGAGCATCAAGGACTATGAGGCGCGCGGCGGCTACCAGGCGCTGCGCAAGCTGCTCGGCAGGGACGGCGGCGAGGGCATGACGCAGGACCAGGTCATCGCCACCGTCAAGGAGTCGGGACTGCGCGGCCGGGGCGGTGCAGGCTTTCCCACGGGCCTGAAGTGGAGCTTCATGCCCCGCCAGTTCCCCGGGCAGAAGTACCTGGTGTGCAATTCGGACGAGGGCGAGCCGGGCACATGCAAGGACCGCGACATCCTGATGTACAACCCGCACATCGTGATCGAGGGCATGATCATCGCAGCGTATGCGATGGGCATCTCCGTCGGGTACAACTACATTCACGGCGAGATTTTCCAGGTCTACGAGCGTTTCGAGGCTGCCCTGGAAGAGGCGCGTGCGGCGGGCTATCTGGGCGACAACATCCTGGGCAGCAGCTTCAGCTTCCAGCTCCACGCCCACCACGGCTTCGGCGCCTACATCTGCGGCGAGGAAACCGCATTGCTGGAATCGCTCGAAGGCAAGAAGGGCCAGCCGCGCTTCAAGCCGCCATTCCCTGCCAGTTTCGGCCTCTACGGCAAGCCCACCACGATCAACAACACCGAAACCTTCGCGGCCGTTCCCTGGATCATCCGCAACGGCGGGCAGGCCTACCTGGAGTGTGGCAAGCCCAACAACGGCGGCACCAAGATCTTCTCCGTTTCCGGCGACGTGGAGCGCCCGGGCAACTACGAGATTCCGCTGGGCACGCCTTTCGCCAAGCTGCTGGAGCTGGCGGGCGGTGTGCGCAAGGGGCGCCAGCTCAAGGCCGTGATCCCGGGCGGCTCCTCCGCGCCCGTATTGCCGGCGTCCATCATCATGGAATGCACGATGGACTACGACTCCATCGCCAAGGCAGGGTCCATGCTGGGTTCGGGCGCCGTCATCGTGATGGACGATTCCCGCAGCATGGTCGAGAGCCTGCTGCGCTTGTCGTACTTCTACCAGCATGAATCCTGCGGCCAATGCACGCCTTGCCGCGAGGGCACCGGCTGGATGTGGCGCGTAGTCCATCGCATCCAGCACGGCGAAGGTCGCGGAGGCGATCTGGACCTGCTCAACTCCGTGGCCGACAACATCCAGGGGCGCACCATCTGCGCGCTGGGCGATGCCGCCGCGATGCCGGTGCGCGCGATGATCAAGCACTTCCGTCCGGAGTTCGAGGCGCTGATCCGCAATGCCGCCTCCCAGGGTTCCGCTGCCGCCGGCGCCTGAACGCGAGTAAAGCAATATGGTTGAAATCGAACTGGACGGGCAGAAGGTAGAGGTCACCGAGGGTTGCATGGTGATGCATGCAGCCGAGAAGGCCGGCACCTACATTCCCCATTTCTGCTACCACAAGAAGCTCTCCATCGCCGCCAACTGCCGCATGTGCCTGGTAGAGGTGGAGAAGGCGCCCAAGCCCTTGCCTGCCTGCGCCACGCCGGTCACGCAAGGCATGATCGTGCGCACCAAGAGCGAGAAGGCCATCAAGGCCCAGCAGTCGGTGATGGAGTTCCTGCTCATCAACCACCCGCTGGACTGCCCGATCTGCGACCAGGGCGGCGAGTGCCAGTTGCAGGATCTGGCCGTGGGTTATGGCGGCAGCGCTTCGCGCTATGGCGAGGAAAAGCGTGTCGTGGTGCACAAGGACGTGGGGCCGCTGATTTCCATGGAGGAGATGAGCCGTTGCATCCACTGCACACGCTGCGTGCGCTTCGGCCAGGAGATCGCCGGCGTGATGGAACTCGGCATGGTCAACCGTGGCGAGCACTCCGAGATCACCACGGTGATCGGCGACACGGTCGATTCCGAGCTGTCGGGCAACATGATCGACTTGTGCCCGGTGGGTGCATTGACCAGCAAGCCTTTCCGCTACAGTGCCCGCACGTGGGAGCTGTCGCGCCGCAAGTCCGTGAGCCCGCACGATTCCACTGGCGCCAACCTGATCGTCCAGGTCAAGAACCACAAGGTGATGCGTGTCGTCCCGCTCGAGAACGAGGACGTGAACGAGTGCTGGATCGCTGACCGTGATCGCTTCTCCTACGAGGCACTGAACTCCGAAGACCGCCTGACGCGCCCCATGCTCAAGCAGGGCGGCGAGTGGAAGGAAGTGGATTGGCAGACTGCGCTGGAATACGTCGCCAACGGTCTGCAGGGTGTCAAGGCCGAGCATGGCGCGCAGAGCATTGGCGCCCTGGTGAGTCCCCACAGCACGCTGGAAGAGCTGTTCCTGGCATCCAGGCTCGTGCGCGGCCTCGGTAGCGACAACATCGACCACCGCCTGCGCCACGCCGACTTCACTCCGGCAGACGGCGTGCGTTGGCTGGGCACGACCATTGCATCGCTGAGCACCTTGCAGTCCGTGCTGGTCGTGGGCTCCAACCTGCGCAAGGACCATCCGCTGTTTGCGCAGCGGATCCGCCAGGCGGCCCGCAAGGGGTGCTCGGTGAATGCGATCAATAGCACGGCTTATGACTGGGCCATGCCGGTGGCGCAGTCGCTGGTGGCTCCCGCATCCGGCTGGGCCCGGGCTCTGGCCCAGGTGGCGGCTGCCGTGGGCGAAGCCAAGGGGATCGCCGTTCCCGACCAGGAAGCAGGCAACATTGGCGACGCAGCGCGTGCCGTGGCTGCTTCGCTGCTGTCGGGCGAGCGCAAGGCTATTTTGTTGGGCAACGGTGCGGCGCACCACGCGCAGGCGTCGAGCCTGCTTGCGCTGGCGCAATGGATCGGTGCCCAGACCGGCGCGACCGTGGGTTATCTCACCGAGGCGGCCAATACCGTGGGTGCGCAGTTTGTCGGCGCGCAGCCGCTGCAGGGCGGCTTGCATGCGGCCCAGATGCTGGGCGGTGGCCTGAAGGCCGCACTGTTGCTCAATATCGAGCCCGAGCACGATTCTGCCCCCGGGGCGGCTGCCGCGCGAGGGCTGGCCCAGGCGGAAATGGTCGTGACCCTGAGCCCCTTCAAGACCAACCTGGAATTCAGCGACGTGCTGCTGCCCATCGCTCCGTTCTCCGAAACCTCCGGCAGTTTCGTGAATGCCGAAGGGCGGCTACAGAGTTTCCATGCGGTGGTCAAGCCTGCAGGCGAGGCGCGCCCTGCGTGGAAGGTGCTGCGCGTCCTGGGCAATCTCCTGGGCATGGAGGGCATGGACTACGAGGCGTCCCAGGACGTGCTGGCCGCTGCCACGGGCAAACCGGCGGGAGACGTCACCCAATTGCCTGCCGAGTGCCTGAGCAATGCCACCAGCGCCGACATCCAGATGTCGGTGGAATGCGCAGAGCCGGTGGTTGCCGGCATCTATCAGCTCGACAGCCTGGTGCGCCGCGCACCGTCGCTGCAATTGACCGCCGACGCGCGGACGGCACGTGAAGGAGCCGCAGCATGATCGACGCCCTCTACAACGGAGGCCTGAACCTGGTCGCGGCCGGCTGGTGGACCGGCGTGGTGTGGCCAGTCCTCTGGAACCTGATCAAGATCGTCTGCATCGTCGCGCCGCTGATGGGGGCGGTGGCTTATCTGACGCTATGGGAGCGCAAGCTGCTCGGCTTCATGCAGGTGCGCTTCGGGCCCAACCGCGTGGGGCCCTTCGGCCTGCTGCAGCCGTTGGCCGACGGCCTCAAGCTGATCACCAAGGAACTGATCCAGCCCACGGCCGCCGCCAAGGGGCTGTTCTATCTCGGCCCCGTGATGGCCATCATGCCGGCCTTGGCTGCCTGGGTGGCCATTCCCTTCGGGCCCGACGTGGCGCTGGCCAATGTCAACGCAGGCCTGCTGCTCATCATGGCCATCACCTCCATCGAGGTGTATGGCGTGATCATCGCAGGCTGGGCATCCAACTCCAAGTACGCCTTCCTGGGCGCCCTGCGCGCCTCGGCGCAGATGGTGAGCTACGAAATCGCCATGGGCTTCTGCTTCCTGGTGGTGATCATGGTGTCGGGCAGCATGAACCTGACGGACATCGTGCTGGGCCAGGGCCACGGGACGATGGCGGGCATGGGCCTGAATTTCCTGTCCTGGAACTGGCTGCCCCTGCTGCCGATCTTCCTGGTCTACCTGATTTCCGGCGTGGCGGAGGTGAACCGCCATCCCTTCGACGTGGTGGAAGGTGAAGCCGAGATCGTGGCCGGCCACATGGTCGAGTACTCCGGCATGGGCTTCGCCGTCTTCTTCCTGGCCGAATACGCCAGCATGTGGCTGGTGTCCATCCTGGCGGTGATCATGTTCCTCGGCGGCTGGCTGCCTCCCATTGAGGTCCTGGCATTCATCCCGGGCTGGATCTGGCTGGGCATCAAGACCTTCCTGGTGGTGTCCATGTTCATCTGGATCCGCGCCACATTCCCGCGCTTCCGCTATGACCAGATCATGCGTCTGGGCTGGAAGATCTTCATTCCGGTCACCCTGGTGTGGCTGCTGATCGTGGGCGCCTGGCTGCTGTCGCCCTGGAACATCTGGAAATAAGCGGGGACATCCATGGCTGCTATCGCTGCTCCTGCATCTTTCTCCATCAAGGACTTCTTCAAGAGCTTCATGCTCTGGGAACTCGCCAAGGGCATGGCCCTGACGGGGCGCTACACCTTCCGCCGCAAGGTGACGGTGGAATTCCCCGAGGAAAAGACACCTCTTTCGCCGCGCTTCCGCGGCCTGCATGCACTGCGCCGTTACGACAACGGCGAGGAGCGCTGCATCGCCTGCAAGCTCTGCGAGGCTGTCTGCCCGGCACTGGCGATCACCATCGAATCCGACGTGCGTGCCGACGGCTCCCGCCGCACAACGCGCTACGACATCGACCTGACCAAATGCATCTTCTGCGGCTTCTGCGAGGAAAGCTGCCCGGTGGACTCCATCGTGGAGACGCAGATCTTCGAGTACCACGGTGAAAAGCGTGGTGACCTGTATTTCACCAAGGACATGCTGCTGGCCGTCGGTGACCGCTACGAACCCGAGATCGCTGCCGCCAAGGCGGCGGATGCCAAGTACCGTTGATCGGGCCTTCAAGCCTGAACTTTTGAAAAGACCCGATTCATGGACGCCAAGACCGGTTTCTTCTATCTGTTCTCGGTAGTGCTGCTGTATGCGGCCTTCCGGGTGATCACGGCGCGCAATCCCGTGCACGCCGTGCTGCATCTGATTCTTGCCTTTTCGCAAGCCGCGGGCGTGTGGCTGCTGCTGAAGGCCGAATTCCTCGCCATCACACTGGTGCTCGTCTACCTGGGTGCGGTGATGGTGCTGTTCCTTTTCGTCGTGATGATGCTGGACATCCGTATCGACGCGATGCGGCGAGGCTTCTGGAAGCACTTCCCCCTGGCAGCCTTCATCGGTGCCCTGATCGCCTTCGAAATGGCCGCCGTGCTGATGACCGGTTTCCGGGGCATGGAAGAGCCCAAGGCCGTGGCTGCCGTAGTCGATGCCGCGGGCAAGGTCGTGCCGTACTCCAACACCAAGGCCCTGGGCAAGCTGCTCTATACCGAGTACATCTATCCCGTGGAAGTGGCGGCCGTGATTTTGCTGGTGGCCATGATCGCCGCCATTGCGCTCACGCTGCGCGAGCGCAAGGATTCCAAGGCGATCAACCCCGCGGAGCAGGTGCGCGTGCGCGCCAGCGACCGCGTGGTGATCGTCAACATGCCCGTCACCCAGGCGCCTGCTGCACAGGCAACTGGCGAGGAGAGCAAGCAATGACACTGACGCTGGGACATTTCCTCTCGCTGGGCGCGATGCTGTTCGCCATGGCGGTGATCGGCATCTTCCTGAACCGCAAGAACCTGATCGTCCTGCTCATGGCGATCGAGCTGATGCTGCTGGCCGTGAACATCAATTTCGTGGCCTTCTCGCACTACCTGGGCGACATGCACGGGCAGGTGTTCGTGTTCTTCATCCTGACAGTGGCGGCAGCCGAGTCTGCCATCGGCCTGGCCATCCTGGTGCTGCTGTTCCGTAACAAGTCCAGCATCAACGCGGACGAACTCAACACCCTCAAGGGTTGAGGCCTCCCGGTACTTGCAAGGTTCTCAAGAATGAGTCAAACCCTTTCTGCTTCGACCCTGCTGGCGGTGCCCCTCGCGCCGCTTGCGGGCTCCGCGCTCGCTGGTATCTTCGGCACGGCGTTCGGTGGCAACCGGATCGGCCGCCGCCTCTCCCACACGCTGACCATCCTGGGCGTGCTGGTGGCCTTCGTGCTGTCGGCCATGACGCTCAAGAGCGTTGCCCTGGAGGGCGCGCGCTTCAACGAAACCATCTACACGTGGATGGTGGTGGGCGGCCTGAAGATGGAAGTCGGCTTCCTCATCGACAGCCTGACCGCCATGATGATGTGCGTGGTGACGTTCGTCTCGCTCATGGTGCACATCTACACGATCGGCTACATGGAGGAGGACGAGGGCTACAACCGTTTCTTCTCCTATATTTCGCTGTTCACTTTCTCGATGCTCATGCTGGTCATGAGCAACAACCTGCTGCAGCTGTTCTTCGGCTGGGAGGCCGTGGGCCTGGTGTCCTACCTGCTGATCGGTTTCTGGTTCAACAAGCAGACGGCGATCTTCGCGAACATGAAGGCTTTCCTGGTCAACCGCGTGGGCGACTTCGGCTTCATCCTCGGCATCGGCCTGATCGCAGCGTATGCGGGCACATTCAACTACAGCGAGATCTTCGCCAAGGCGGGCGAGCTGGGCAGCATCGGCTTTCCTGGCACCGACTGGATGCTGATCACCGTGATCTGCATCTGCCTGTTCATCGGGGCAATGGGCAAGTCTGCGCAATTCCCGCTGCACGTGTGGCTGCCCGATTCGATGGAAGGCCCGACCCCGATCTCCGCGCTGATCCACGCCGCCACCATGGTGACAGCCGGCATCTTCATGGTCTCGCGCATGTCGCCGCTGTTCGAGCTGTCCGACACGGCGCTGAACTTCATCCTTGTGATCGGCGCGATCACGGCCCTGTTCATGGGCTTTCTCGGCATCATCCAGAACGACATCAAGCGCGTGGTGGCGTACTCCACGCTGTCGCAGCTCGGCTACATGACCGTGGCGCTGGGTGCGTCGGCCTATTCGGTGGCCGTGTTCCACTTGATGACGCACGCCTTCTTCAAGGCATTGCTGTTCCTCGGCGCGGGTTCCGTGATCATGGGCATGCACCACAACCAGGACATCCGCTGGATGGGCGGCGTGCGCAAGTACATGCCCATCACCTGGATCACATCGCTGCTGGGTTCGCTCGCGCTGATCGGCACGCCGCTGTTCTCGGGCTTCTATTCCAAGGACAGCATCATCGAGGCCGTGCACGCCAGCACGCTGCCCGCCGCAGGCTTCGCACACTTCGCCGTGCTGGCAGGTGTATTCGTGACGGCGTTCTACTCGTTCCGCATGTATTTCCTGGTCTTCCATGGCAAGGAACGCTACGACCAGAACCCCGACGCGCACCATGACGACCACCACGGCGACCACCACGGCCATGACGCCAAGCCGCACGAATCCCCCTGGGTGGTGACGGTGCCGCTGATCTTGCTGGCGATCCCCTCGGTAGTCATCGGCTTCATGTACATCCAGCCGATGCTGTTCGGCGATTTCTTCAAGGACGTGATCTTCGTCGATGCGGCCAAGCATCCCGCCATGGCGGAGCTGGCCAGTATCTTCCACGGCCCGCTGGCGATGGCGGCCCACGGTCTGCAGACAGCTCCGTTCTGGCTGGCGCTGGCCGGTGTCGCGGCCTCCTATTACATGTACATGATCAACCCGGCGCTGCCTGCCGCGATCAAGCGCATCTTCCAGCCGATCTACACGCTGTTCGAGAACAAGTACTACCTCGACTGGATCAACGAGAACATCATCGCCCGCGGCGCACGCGGCCTCGGCGTCGCGCTGTGGAAGGGCGGCGACCAGGGCGTGATCGACGGCGGCATCGTGAACGGCTCGTGGAAGCTCGTGGGCCGCATCGCGGGCCTCGTGCGCTGGGTGCAGTCCGGCTACATCTACCACTATGCGCTGGTCATGATCCTGGGCGTGTTCGCGCTCATGACGTATTTCGTGTGGCTCAACAAGTAGGAGAAGAAAACAAATGGGTTTGTTGAGTCTTGCCATTTGGACGCCCATCGCGTTTGGCGTCCTTCTGCTGGCGCTCGGGCGCGATGAGCATGCGCGCGTCGTTCGCTGGCTCGCGCTGGTCGGCGCACTGATCGGCCTGGCCGTCACGGTGCCGCTCATCAGCGGTTTCGATACGGGCAGCGCCGCTGCGCAGTTCGTGGAGAAGGCGCAGTGGATCGAGCGCTTCAACGTCTACTACCACCTGGGCGTGGACGGCATCTCCATGTGGTTCGTGCCGCTGACGGCGTTCATCACCGTCATCGTGGTCATCGCTTCCTGGGAGTCGATCACCGAGCGCGTGAACCAGTATATGGGTGCGTTCCTGATCCTGTCGGGCCTGATGATCGGCGTGTTCAGCGCGCTCGACGGCATGCTGTTCTACGTGTTCTTCGAGGCCACGCTGATCCCCATGTACCTGATCATCGGTATCTGGGGCGGTCCAAACAAGATCTATGCCGCGTTCAAGTTCTTCCTGTACACGCTGCTGGGCTCGCTGCTGACGCTGATCGCGTTCATCTACCTTTACAACCAGTCGGGCGGCAGCTTCGACATCGCCACCTGGCACAAGCTGCCGCTGTCCGCGACGGCGCAAACCCTGCTGTTCTTCGCGTTCTTCGCTGCGTTCGCGGTGAAGGTGCCGATGTGGCCGGTGCACACCTGGCTGCCGGATGTGCACGTGGAGGCGCCCACGGGCGGCTCCGCCGTGCTGGCCGCCATCATGCTGAAGCTGGGTGCCTATGGCTTCCTGCGCTTCTCCATGCCGATCGCTCCCGACGCGGCCCACAAATGGGCCTGGCTGATGATCACCCTGTCCCTGGTCGCGGTGATCTACGTGGGCTTGGTGGCCATGGTGCAGAAGGACATGAAGAAGCTGGTGGCGTATTCGTCGGTGGCGCACATGGGGTTCGTCACGCTGGGCTTCTTCGTGTTCAACGATCTGGGCGTGTCCGGCGGTCTGGTGCAGATGATCGCCCACGGCTTCGTGTCCGGCGCGATGTTCCTGTGCATCGGCGTGCTCTACGACCGCGTGCATTCGCGGGAGATCGCCTCCTATGGCGGCGTGGTCAATACCATGCCCCGCTTCGCCGCGTTCGCGCTGCTGTTCGCCATGGCCAACTGCGGCCTGCCCGCGACGGCCGGATTCGTGGGCGAATGGATGGTGATCATCGCCGCGGTGAAGTTCGACTTCTGGATCGGCCTGGGCGCCGGCACAGCGCTGATCCTGGGCGCCAGCTACACGCTCTGGATGTACAAGCGCGTCTACCTGGGCCCGGTCGCCAACGACGACGTGCGCGGCCTCAGCGACATCAATTCCCGAGAGTTCCTCGTGCTGGCGCTTCTGGCGATCGCCGTGCTGTACATGGGCATCTATCCCAAGCCCTTCACCGATGTGATGGACGCGTCCGTCGCGGAGCTGCTCAAGCACGTGGCGCAGTCCAAGCTCCACTGACCAGACTGAACCGAGAGATACGAGATGATTGACAACATCAGCTGGCTGGCGATTTACCCCGAGATCGTGCTGCTGGTCATGGCATGCGTGATCGCCCTGGTGGACCTGGGCGTCACCAGCCCGCGGCGCACGGGCACCTATGTGCTGACCATGCTCACGCTCGCCGTGGTCGCCGTGCTGCAGGCCATGTACGCCAGCAGCGGCAACACTTTCTACGGCTGGGGGAACATGGTGGTGAGCGACGCCATGGGCAACTGGCTCAAGTGCTTCGCCACGGTGGCCATGATGGTCACGCTGGTCTACGGCCGTCCCTATGCAGCGGACCGTGACATGCTGCGCGGCGGCGAGCTGTTCACGCTGTGCATGCTGGCGCTGCTGGGCATCTTCGTGATGATCTCGGCCAACAACTTCCTGGTGATCTACCTGGGGCTGGAACTGCTCACGCTGTCGAGCTATGCGCTCGTGGCGCTGCGCCGTGACAACGTGACCGCGACCGAAGCGGCGATGAAGTACTTCGTGCTCGGCGCCATGGCCAGCGGTTTCCTGCTCTATGGCCTGTCCATGCTGTACGGCGCCACGGGTTCCCTGGATATCGGCCAGGTGTTCAAGGCGATCAATGCAGGTCAGATCCGCCACCAGGTGCTGGTGTTCGGCCTGGTGTTCGTCGTGGCGGGGCTGGCATTCAAGCTGGGCGTGGTGCCTTTCCACATGTGGATTCCCGACGTGTACCAGGGCGCTCCCACGGCCGTGACGCTGGTTATCGGCGGCGCCCCCAAGCTGGCGGCGTTCGCCATGGCGATCCGCCTGCTCGTGGACGGGCTGCTGCCGCTGGCCATCGACTGGCAGCAGATGCTGGCCGTCCTGGCCATCGGATCGCTGCTGGTGGGCAACCTGGCCGCCATCATGCAGACCAACCTCAAGCGCATGCTGGCGTATTCGACCATTTCGCAGATGGGCTTCGTGCTGCTGGGGTTGATGTCGGGCGTGGTGCACGGCAACGTGGATGCCAATGCCGTCGAGAACGCCTATAGCTCCGCCATGTTCTACGTGGTGACCTATGTGCTGACCACGCTGGCGGCGTTCGGCGTGATCCTGCTGCTGGCCCGCGAAGGCTTTGAAAGCGAAGAGATCTCCGACTTCGCCGGGCTCAACCAGCGCAGCCCTCTCTATGCCGGCGTGATGGCCGTGTGCCTGTTCTCCATGGCAGGCATCCCGCCGCTGGTGGGCTTCTATGCCAAGCTGGCGGTGCTGCAGGCGCTCGTGGCCTCGGGCCAGGCCTTCCACATCGGTCTGGCCGTGTTCGCGGTGATGATGTCGCTCATCGGCGCCTTCTACTACCTGCGCGTCGTGAAGGTGATGTATTTCGATGCGCCCCTCACTGCCACGAGCGTTTCGGCCCCGCTGGACGTGCGCATGGTGTTGACCGTGAACGGCGCGCTGGTGCTGATCCTGGGCCTGCTGCCGGGCGGCCTGATGTCCCTGTGCGCCGACGCCATCGTGCGCGCGCTGGCGACCTGATCCATCGGCGCGCGCCGCATGTCGCAGACGGCAGCCATCTGGCTCGTTATCGTGGCCGCCCTGGTGGCGGCCAATCTGCCATTTCTGACCGAGCGCTGGCTGCTGGTGGGGCCGCGCGTGCGTGCCGCGAAGCCCCTGGCCCTGCGCCTGTTGGAACTGGTGCTGCTGTACTTCGTGGTGGGCGGCATTGCGCTGCTGATCGAGAAGCGCGCGGGGCAGATCGCGGCCCAGGGCTGGGAGTTCTATGCCGTCACGGCGACCTTGTTCCTCACCCTGGCCTTTCCCGGATTCGTCTACCGCTACCTGATGCGCCGAGGAGGCGGGGGCGCTGCGGCGGATTGACGGAGCGCTGGCATGAAGGTCCTCGACCTGCTCTGTCCCCTGGGCCACGCGTTCGAAGGCTGGTTTGCATCTGAAGATGATTTCCAGAGCCAGCACGCGCGTGGGCTCGTGCAATGCCCCCTGTGCGGTAGCGGGGAGATCCGCAAGGGGCTGAGTGCACCGCGCCTGAATCTCCGTGCGTCAGCGGATGCGCCCCCGGAGGCGCTGCCTGCGTCCTCCAGTGCCGACGCCGCCGCTGTTCCCTCTCCGCAGGCACTGCAGGCGGCGTGGCTGCAGATGGCGCGACGCATCATCGCCGGGACCGAGGATGTGGGCAGCCGTTTTGCTGCCGAGGCACGGCGCATGCACTATGGCGAGGTCGAGGAGCGCGGCATCCGTGGACAGGCCTCGGCGCAGGAAACCGCGGAATTGCTGGACGAGGGCATTGCCGTTCTGCCCCTGTTGCTGCCCGAGGCTGCCAAGGAGCCGTTGCAATAGCCCTGTGCGCAGTGCGCGTCAAGGCGAGGGCAGCCCGAAGCGCTCGGCAAATGGCGCCGCGAAAGCCGGCGTGCCGCTGATGGACAAGGACAGTGTCACGCGCTCGCCGGCCTGGACTGATGGCGGAGCGCGCAGAAGATGCGCTCCAGGGTCATAGGCAAGAGGCTGCAGGGCATGGTCGCCGCGCTCGCATTGCAGGTCGTAGTCCCAGAGCCCGCCGTCATCCAGAGAGCCGCGCTGCTCGCCGAATTCTGCGCAGGCCCAGGCCAGCAGGGTCGTGATCTCTCGCAACAGTTCGGGCAGGCGCTCGGCTGTGGCGCTGGCCAGCGCGTCCCATGTGCAGGTGCCCTCGTTGTCTTCGCTGTAATCGAATTCCAGAAAATGCAATGCCATGATGAGGAAGAAAAAACCATGCTTGGAGTGAAAGAGGACGCTTCCCTTACGGCGTTGAAGGTGCGGAACCTGTGCTTCGGCTTTGCGGCTCGGCCCCTGTTCACGGACTGGAATGCGGATTTTCCTGCAGGGCTGTCGCTGATTCTCGGCGGCGAAGGTGTGGGCAAGACCAGCCTGTTGCGCCTGTTGGCCGGGGAATGTGCACCGCAGTCGGGCACCGTGACATACCAGGGCCCGGGTGCTGGCGTGCAGGACCTTTTAGGCTGCGAACTGGTGTTCTGGCGCGACCCGCGCACGCCATGGCGCGATGTCACGCCGCAAGGCTGGATGGACGGCCAGCGCGCGCAGTACCCCGCATGGTGCGACAGTGCCTGGCGGAGGCATGTGTCCGGCTTCGGACTGGAGCCGCACTTGCACAAGTCCATGCACCAGCTTTCAACCGGCAGCCAGCGCAAGGTGCTGCTGGCGGCAGCGCTGGCCAGCGGTGCGCCTCTGACCTTGCTGGATGAGCCCGAGGCGGCGCTGGACCGGCCTTCCATCGCCTATCTGCGGGCTGCGCTGGTGGAGGCGGTGAGCGATCCCCGCCGGCCCGCGCGGGCGGTGATCGTGGCCCACTACGACACACTGGGCTCGCTGCCCTGGCGGCACATCGTCGAACTGAAGGAATAAACTCCACGCCTTCTGACCTCGGGAGCCCTGCCGTGGATGCCCTGCTTTTCGCCCCCGTCGCCGTGGCCATCGCGCTCACGCCCGGCCCCAACAATTTCTGCGGACTCAACAATGGCATCCGTGCGGGCGTCGGGGCCGCGCTGCTGGCCACCGTGGGCCGGGTGGCGGCATTCGCCATCTTCCTCACCATCTCGGCCATCGGGCTGGGGGCCATGCTCCTTGCGTCCGAGGCCGCGTTCACGGCCGTGAAATGGGCCGGGGCCGTCTACCTGTTCTGGATCGGCTGGCGCGCCTGGCGCAGCCGCGAATTCGGCGGCGCTGCGCTGGCCGAGGGGGCAGAGGCCGCAGTCCGCGCGGCGGCGCCCGTGTCCGTGCGCGCGATGGCCTTGCAGGAGTTCCTGCTGGGCATTACCAACCCCAAGGCGATCATCCTGTTCGCTGCCATCTTTCCGCAGTTCATCGATCCGGCGCAGCCTGCAGCCCGTCAGTTCGTGGTGCTGGGGGCGGTCTATCTGATGGCGGAATTCGTTTCCACCGCGGTGTATGCAGCCTGCGGGCTGCAGATCCGCCGCGTGATCCGCACGCAGCGTGGCGTGGTGCGGCTGAACCGGGCGACGGGCGGGTTCTTCATGGGAGCGGGCGGCCTGCTGCTGGCCACCCACCGCTGAAGTCTAGCAGGGCAGGGGGCGCGTGCCGCCCCCTTCCTGCGGCGCAGGTCTGGGTCAGACCACGCCTTGCGCCATCATGGCGTCGGCCACCTTCACGAAGCCTGCCACGTTGGCGCCGTCCACATAGCTCACGCTGCCATCGGCGCGCTTGCCGTATTGCAGGCAGGCGGTGTGGATGCTGCGCATGATCTGCAGCAGGCGGCCGTCGACTTCCTCGCGGGGCCATGACAGGCGCAGGGCATTCTGGCTCATTTCCAGGCCCGAGGTCGCCACGCCGCCGGCATTGCTGGCCTTGCCCGGCGCGTAGAGCACGCCAGCGGCTTCGAAGGCCTTGGCGGCCTCGATGGTCGATGGCATGTTGGCGCCTTCGGCCACGCAGACCACGCCGTTCTTGATGAGGGTCGCGGCGTCCTTTTCGTCCAGCTCGTTCTGCGTGGCGCAGGGCAGGGCCACGTCCACGGGCACGTGCCAGGGGCGCACGCCGGCCTCGAACTTCACGCCGGTGCGCTGCGCGTAGTCGCTCACGCGGCCGTAGTGGTGGTTCTTCACGTCCATCAGGATGGCCAGCTTCTCGGGGGTGAAGCCGTCCTCGTCGATGATGGTGCCGCTGGAGTCGGACACGGTGATGACCTTGGCGCCCAGTTCCATGGCCTTCTCGACCGCGTACTGCGCCACGTTGCCGGAGCCGGAGACGGACACGCGCAGGCCGTCGAACGACTTGCCGCGGGTCTTGAGCATCTCGTCGGCGAAGTAGACGGTGCCGTAGCCCGTGGCCTCGGGGCGGATCAGCGAGCCGCCGAACGACAGGCCCTTGCCCGTGAACACGCTGGCGGCGTTGTTGGCCAGTTTCTTGTACATGCCGGCCATGAAGCCGACCTCGCGGCCGCCCACGCCGATGTCGCCGGCCGGCACGTCGGTGTCGGGGCCCACGTGGCGGTACAGCTCGGTCACGAAGGCCTGGCAGAAGCGCATGACTTCAGCGGGGCTCTTGCCCTTGGGATCGAAGTCCGAGCCGCCCTTGCCGCCGCCCATGGGCAGCGTGGTCAGCGCGTTCTTGAAGGTCTGCTCGAAGGCCAGGAATTTCAGCACCGAGAGGTTCACCGACGGGTGGAAGCGCAGGCCGCCCTTGTAGGGGCCGACGGCCATGCTGTGCTGGATGCGGTAGCCGCGGTTGACATGCACATTGCCGTGGTCGTCGAACCAGGAGACGCGGAACATCACCACGCGCTCGGGTTCCACCAGGCGTTCCAGCAGCGCTTGATCGGCGTAGCGCGGGTGCTTTTCGATGAACGGCCAAAGGCTTTCCATCACCTCCGTCACGGCTTGGAGGTATTCGGGCTGGCCGGGGTTGCGCTGGGCGACCTGTTCAAGGAATTGGCCCACGGACTGGTGCTTCATAGAAGGACTTTCTGCTCTGGAAATGGACAAATGCGGCAATGCAGCATCGAATTATGCCAAAAAGACATGCGGTTATGCACCTGTTTGGTGAGTGGTGTCCGGCCTTGGTGCGGCCGTGCACACCCATGCGCTGCTCCGCACCACGGCAGTGCCATGGGTGCGGACCATCATCACGGGCAGGGGAAAGGGGCCACGCCATAGCCTGCACGGCGTGCGCAAAGCAGGGAGGAGGTCAGCGCCCGCGCAGGAAAAGCGCGTCGAGCTCTTTCATCGTGAGCTGGCGCCAGGTGGGGCGCCCGTGGTTGCACTGGTCGGAGCGCTCCGTCACTTCCATCTGGCGTAACAGGGCGTTCATCTCGTCCAGCGTGAGGCGGCGATTGGCGCGCACCGCGCCGTGGCAGGCCATGGTGCCCAGGATCTCGCTCTGCGCACGCTGTACCACGGTGCTCGCGTCGTGCGCGGCCAGTTCGGCGAGCACGCTGCGCGCCAGCTCCACCGGATTGCCCTGCGCCAGTGTGGTGGGGACGGCGCGCACGGCCAGGGTGCGCGGCGAGAAAGGGGCGATCTCCAGCCCCAGCATGTCCAGCGTGTCGCCATGGGCCTCGGCGGTGGCCACCTCCTCGGGAGTGGCGGCGAAGGTGGCGGGAATCAGCAGCGGCTGGCTGGCGATGCGCGCGCCGCTGTCCACCTGGGACTTGAGGCGCTCGTAGACGATGCGTTCATGGGCCGCGTGCATGTCCACCACGACGAGGCCTTGCGTGCTCTCGGCCAGGATGTACACGCCATGGATCTGCGCCACGGCGCGGCCCAGCGGCCAGGCAGACGCCTCGTCCTGCACGGCAGGGAGTGAAACGCCGGCCGGCCACGCTGCGGCAGCCTCGCGCTGCGACGCGCCGGCCGGTGCGGGCGCCACGTCCTCGGCAGTAGCCGCCGGCGGCGCGGAGGGGGACCACAGCGCCTGCAGGTCGGATACCTTGTGGCCGGCGGGATTATCGAATTTGATAGCTGCTTGCGCTTGCCAGATGGGCGTTTGCGGCCTATTTGATGTGTATTCCGGCGCTGCCGGGACTGGCGTGCCGCCGGGGGATTCTGCGGCAGCGGCCAGCGCCTGTGCGCGGGGCGCAGCCAGCGCGTTCTCCACGGCGTGGCGCACGGCCTGGTGCACCTCGCGGCTGTCGCGGAAGCGCACTTCGATCTTGGTGGGGTGCACGTTCACGTCCACCCGCTGCGGGTCGATGCGCACATAGAGCGCATACACGGGCTGCCGCTGGCCGTGCAGGACGTCCTCGTAGGCGCTGCGGGCCGCATGGGTGAGCACCTTGTCGCGCACGAAGCGGCCGTTCACATAGCAGAACTGCTGGTCGGCGCGCGAGCGGGCGGTATCGGGCAGGCCCGCGCGGCCGGTCACGGTGACATGGCCCGTGCGCTGGTGCACGGCCACGGAGTCGCGCAGGAAATCGTCGCCCAGCACGTCGGCCAGGCGTCGGTTCAGCGCCTCGCGCAGTGCGCTCTCATCGGCAGGCGCATCGGGTGCCAGCGTGGCGCGCCACTGCTCGACCAGCTTTCCCTCGTGCCAGATGGCGAAGCCCACGTCCGGCCGCGCCAGCGCGTGGCGGCGCACGGCCTCGATGCAGTGGGCGAGTTCGGTGGCGTCGGTCTTGAGGAACTTGCGCCGCGCGGGGGTGGAGAAGAACAGCTCCTTCACCTCCACGGTCGTCCCCTGGCCGCGTGCGGCAGGGCGCAGCTCGCCTGTCGGGGCGTGCAGCAGGAAGGCGCTGGGCTGCTGCGCGGTGCGCGAGAGCAGCGACATCTCCGACACCGACGCGATGGCCGCCAGCGCTTCGCCGCGAAAGCCCATGGTGGCGACGGACTCCAGGTCGTCCAGGCTGGCGATCTTGCTGGTGGCGTGGCGGCGCAGGGCTACGGGCAGCTCGTCCTGGGGAATGCCGGCGCCGTCGTCCTCCACGGAGATCAGGCGCACGCCGCCCGCGGACAGGCGCACGGTGATGGCAGTGGCCCCGGCGTCCAGCGCGTTGTCCACCAGCTCCCGCACGGCGGAGGCTGGGCGCTCGACCACTTCGCCTGCCGCAATCTGGCTGATGAGCTCGTCGGGCAGGTCGCGAATGGGGCGGCGGGAAGGAGAGGTCGGTGCGGGCGCGTTCACCGGTGCATTCTATGCAGCGTGGCCAGGCCCGCAGGCGCTGGGCGGGCCGGTCAGCGGCGGCGGTGGCCGCGGTCGTTGTTGCGGCCGACTTCGTTGCCGATCAGCGCGCCGGCCGCCGCTCCGCCGACGGTCCCGAGCGTGGAGCCGAACACGGCGTTGCCGACCAGGCCGCCCGCAACGGCCCCCACGCCGGTGCCGATCTGGCTGTTGGTGGGACGGTGCGCGCAGCCGGAGAGTGCCAGTGCGCCGGCGATCAGGGCGGCGGCGGCCAGGGTGCGGGTGAATCGTGCGGTCATGGTTGTTCCTCCTTGTCGATGGCCCGACTATGCCCGCGCTCTTTGAAGCTCAGCCGCCCAATACGTACCGTTTTGCGAGCGGTTGTGTCCGATTGCTAAGAACGCACCGGCAGTGCCATAGGGCATGCCAGGGGCATCCGGGTGAGGCGCTACAGTACGGCGCCAGTCACAAGAGGTTGCCGTTTTGGAAGTCTTCCAGTTCCTGATCGATTTCATCCTGCACGTGGATAAGCATCTCGCGGCCTTCGTCGCGAGCTACGGGCCCTGGGTGTACGCGTTGCTGTTCATCATCGTGTTCGTGGAGACAGGCGTGGTGGTCATGCCCTTCCTGCCCGGCGATTCGCTGCTGTTCGTCGTAGGCGCGCTCAGCGGCGCCGGCCTCATGAGCTTTCCGCTGGCCTGCGCCGTCCTGCTGGTAGCCGCGATCCTGGGGGACCAGTGCAACTACAGCATCGGTCGTTATTTCGGGCCGAAAGTGTTCCAGTGGGACAACTCGCGCTGGTTCAACAAGCGGGCGTTCGACCAGGCCCATGCGTTCTATGAGCGTTATGGCGGCATCACCATCGTGCTGGCGCGATTCATGCCCTTCATCCGCACCTTCGCCCCGTTCGTGGCAGGCGTGGCGGCCATGGGCCGCGGCAAGTTCACCGCCTACAACGTGGGGGGCGCCGTACTGTGGGTGATGGGTATCTGCACTGCAGGCTACTTTTTCGGCAACCTCGCCTGGGTGCAGCAGCACCTGGACAAGATCATCTGGGCCATGATCTTCATCCCAGGCCTCATCGCCATCGGAGGGGCTTGGCGGGCCAGCCGCAAAAGCACCTCTGCTACGGTTTAAGTAGCTGCTTGCGCCCGCTGGGCGGGCGCAAGAGGCCGTTTTGGCTTCAAACGCTTTAGCGGCGGCCCTGGCGGCCGTCGCGGTCTTCGCCCAGTTCGTGGCCGATCAGCGCGCCGGCAGCGGCGCCGCCGACCGTAGCGGCCGTGCCGCCGAGCGCGCTACCCACTACGCCTCCGGCCACGGCGCCTACGCCGGTGCCGATCTGCGCATTCGTGGGATTGCTGGAGCAGCCGACCATGCCCAGCGCTGCTGCGCAGGCGGCTGCGGAGAGAAGATGACGGTAGTTCATGATGGGCTCCTTGTCGTGAAAGCACCCTGTGTGGGTGGATGTCTTCACTGTGCCCTGCGCTTCTGCGCGGGGCTGTAGGTGTGCCCATTCGCCGGCTGTAGGACTAGCCCGGTGCCAGGCAGATGGTGACGAGCAGCGACGCGTCCCGGATCGCGCGCAGCGCATGCGGCGCGCGCGGCGCCAGGTGCAGGAAATCGCATGCGCGCAGCATGTGCGCCGTGGGTCCGACGCTGAACTCCACCTCGCCCTCGATGCACTGTACGGTGATCTCACCGGGCGTGTCGTGCTGGCGCAGGGCCTTGCCCGCGGGCAGTACCACGCGGATCACTTCCAGTTGCTGCGCCTTGATGATGGCGAAGGTGGTGGCCTCGGTCAGGCACTGGCCCAGGGGCCGGACGCTGACGACTTCGGAGGATTGGGCGTGGGGCAGTGCCATGGTGGTCTCCTGGTGCGCCGCCCGCGCCGCGCCGGTCACACGGACCGGCTGCGTGCCAGCGGCGGGTTCTTGGCGAAGTACCGGATGATGCCGCGCATCAGCGCATCGGCCAACTGCTGCTGGTAGGCGCTCGACCGCAGCTTGGCCTCTTCCTCAGGGTTGCTGATGAAGGCGGTCTCCACCAGCACGCTGGGAATGTCGGGTGCCTTGAGTACGGCGAAGCCCGCCTGCTCCACGCGGGGCTTGTGCAGCCGGGCCATGCCGCCGATCTCGCCCAGCAGCACGCTGCCGAGCTTGAGGCTGTCGTTGATCTGCGCCGTGGTGCTCATGTCGAGCAGCGCGCGCTGCAGGTGGCGGTCGCGCTGCGAGCCGACGTTCACGCCGCCGATCAGGTCGGCCTGGTTCTCCTTGTTGGCGAGCCAGCGCGCGGCCGAGCTGGAGGCGCCGCTCTGGCTCAGCGCGAACACGCTGGCCCCGCGCGCGGCCGGAGTGGTGAACGCATCGGCGTGGATGGAGACGAACAGGTCCGCCTGCACGCGCCGTGCCTTGTCCACGCGCGTGGCCAGGGGCACGAAGTAGTCCGCGTCGCGCGTGAGGAAGGCGCGCATGGGGTTGCCGCCCACGCTGGTGGCGTTGATGCGGTCGCGCAGGAGGTGGGCCACCTTGAGCACCACGTCCTTCTCGCGCGTGCCGCCGGGACCGATGGCGCCCGGGTCTTCCCCTCCGTGGCCCGGGTCGAGGGCGACGATGATGAGGCGGTCCGTTGCCCGGGCCACGGTGGGTGCCGGCGGGCGCGCCGGCGGAGAGGCGGCCAGAGGGGGCTGCTGTGCGGGTGCGGCCGGTGCCGCGGGCACTGGCGGGACCTTGAGGCTGTGCTGGGCGATCAGGTCGCCGAGCGGGTCTTCCGCCAGGGACGCCGGTGGCGGCGCGGGGGTGTTCAGCGGCGCCTCGCGCAGCCGCTCGGCGATCAGCGTTTCCAGCGGGTCGGGCGCCTGGGCGGGGTAGAGGTCGAACACCAGCCGGTGCTGGTAGGCTGCGATGGGCGGCAGCGTGAACACCTGCGGCAGCGCGGCCTGCTTCAAATCCACCACCAGGCGCACCACGCCGGGTGCGTTCTGCCCCACGCGGATGCCGGCGATGTTGGGGTCGTCCGGCATGACCCGGGCCACCAGCTCGCGCAGCGAGGGGTTGAGGTCGATGCCCTCGATGTCCACCGCCAAGCGCGGCGGCGTGGTCACGAAGAACTGCTTGGCGACCAGCTGGTGATCGGACTCGATGGTCACGCGCGAGTAGTCCTGCGCGGGCCACACGCGCACCGCCACGATGGTGGCGCCGCGCGCGATCTGCTGCGCGCCCAGCAACAGCACCAGGCTGCCTGCTTGCAGCAGCGAGCGGCGGGTGGAGCGTGAGCGGGGTGGGGGCGCGTCACTCATGGCGTGGAAAGTCCTAGGAGCACGTCACGGCCATGGGGCGTGTGGGCCTGCAGCGTCACGTGCCGGGCGTGATCATCCACTGCTTCAATGTAAATAGCAATATCCGCAGGCGGGGTGAGGCTTCCTGCGTTCCCGGGCCATTCGGCGAGCTTGAGGCCGGGGCCAGCGAAGATGTCGCGGAAGCCCGCGTCCTCCCACTCGCGCGGATCGGTGAAGCGGTAGAAGTCGAAGTGCCAGACGGGCAGGTCCCCTGCCTGGTGCGGCTCCACCACTGCATAGGTCGGGCTCTTGATGCGGCCTTGCACCCCCAGCGCGCGCAGCAGGTGGCGCACCAGCGTGGTCTTGCCCGCGCCCAGGTCGCCATGCAGCGTGATGAAGGCATTGCGCAGGGCGGGCTGAGCGGCCAGCCGCGCGGCGCACAGGGCCGTGTCGTCCTCGCTCTGCCAATGCTGCACCAGGCTGTGCAGGGGAGGGCTTTCTACAATTTGGCGGTAATGGTGTGCAGCAGTCAACTTGTTCCTCAGATACGAGGCTGGGCCCGCGAGCTTGGATTTTCCCAAATCGGCGTGGCGGGGGGGGATTTGTCCGAAGCCGAACCCGGATTGATGCAATGGCTGGCCCAGGGGTTCCATGGCGAGATGCACTACATGGCGGCCCACGGGCTCAAGCGCGCCCGGCCGGCCGAGCTGGTGCCCGGCACCGTGAGCGTGATCACCGCGCGCATGGACTACCTGCCGCGCGATACGGCGCCGGAGTGGCAGGCCGTCGAGCTGGGCCGGCTGGCGCGCCCGCAGGAGGCCGTCGTCTCCGTCTACGCCCGGGGCCGCGACTACCACAAGGTGCTGCGCGCGCGGCTGCAAAAGCTCAGCGACCGCGTCGCCGAGGCGGTGGGGCCCTTCGGCCACCGCGTGTTCACCGACTCGGCTCCGGTGCTGGAGGCGGAGCTCGCGCGCCGCAGCGGCCAGGGCTGGCGGGGCAAGCATACGCTGGTGCTCTCGCGCGAGGCGGGTTCCATGTTCTTCCTCGGCGAGATCTATGTGGACATGGCGCTGGAGCCCACCGCGCCCGTCAGTGCGCACTGCGGCAGCTGCCAGGCCTGCATGGACGTGTGCCCGACGCAGGCCATCGTGGCGCCGCACCGCGTGGACGCGCGGCGCTGCATCTCGTACCTGACCATCGAGCACGCGGGCAGCATCCCCCTGGAGCTGCGCCCGCTCATGGGCAACCGCATCTACGGCTGCGACGACTGCCAGCTCATCTGTCCCTGGAACAAGTTCGCACAGACAAGCAGGCTGCCGGACTTCGACGCGCGCACGGGCCTGGTGGCGCAGCAGCTCGTGCACCTGTTCTCCTGGGACGACGCCACCTTCCTGCGCATGACCGAGGGCGGGCCGATCCGCCGCATCGGCCACGAGCGCTGGCTGCGCAACATCGCCGTGGCGCTGGGCAATGCGCTGCGCGCTGCCGGCCCGGCGCAGGCGCCCACGCTCGAGACCGCGCTGCGCACCCGCGCAGAGCACGGCAGCGCCCTGGTGCGCGAGCATGTAGGCTGGGCCCTGGCGCAACAATAGAATGGACATGCCCACCAAGACCGCCTTCTTCCCACCCGCTTCCCAGCGGGGGCTGACACCGTTCGCATGGAATCTGGTGGCGGGCATCGCCTGCCTGGTGCTGGCCATGGGTGCCTATTGGTCGGTGCTGTTCAACGGCTACCGCACGCAGCAGCGCGAAACCGAGGCGCAGACCTGGCTGCGGGTGGGCCAGATATCCCATGCGGTGTCCGTGCAGGTGCAGACCCTGCTGTCGGGGCTGGACTACACCCTGCAAAGCCTGGCGACCGGCTATGCCGCCGGAGACGGGGCGGCTTTCAAATGGTCATGACGGTGTTCGACGCCTACCCCTCAGGCGTGCTCGTGCAGGTGGCCGTCGCCGATGCGGGCGGCGACATCGTCTATTCCAACCTGGCCCCGCCCGGCGGGCCGCTGGAGAAGGTGTCGATCCGCGACCGCGAGCATTTCCAGGCGCATGCCGAGCGCCGCGCCGCGGGCATGTTCGTGGGGACGCCCGTACAGGGGCGTCTGTCGCGGCAGTGGACGATCCAGCTGAGCCGGCCCCTGCTGCGCGGCGGCGAATTCGACGGCGTGGTGGTGCTCTCGCTGTCGCCCGACTACATCGCCCGCTATTTCCGGGCCATCCTCGACGGGCCGGGCGACATCATCTCCCTGCTGCGCACCGACGGCACCTACCTCGCCCGCTCCCAGCAGCAGGATGCCGTGCTCGGCCACGCGGTGCCGCCCGAGCGGCTGCACCTGTTCGAGCCGCAGCGCATGCAGGGCACCTACGACGTGGAGGCCCCTCCGGACGGCGTGCGGCGGCTCTATGCCTGGAGTCGCGTGCCGGACCAGCCGCTCATCGTCTCTGTCGGACTGGATCGCCATGCCGTCTTTGGGCCGTACCAGGCTACCGTGGCCCGCAGCCTGGTACGCAACGGCGTGACGAGCGCGCTGATCCTGCTCGGCGCCCTGCTGACCGTCTGGCTGGCCGTGCAGCGCGAGCGCAGCGAGCGGCTGCGCCTGCAGGGCGAGCGCCGCTTCGCCCGCCTGGCGCAGGAGGTGCCCGGCGGCCTGTTCCAGAGCCGCATGGACGAGGCGGGGGATTTCCGCCTGCTGTTCACCACGCCGGGCTTCTTCGAGGTGCATGGCCTGCCCCCCGCTGCCGGCCCGGCGGGCGAGGCCGTCCTGGCGAGCCGCGTGCACCCCGCCGACCTGCCGGCGCTGGCCGCGTCCGTGCGTGCCAGCATGGCCACGCAGGGCCTCTGGGACCACAAATACCGCGTGCGCCACCCCGGAGGCGGCCTGCGTTGGCTGCACGGCCATGCGCGGCCCCAGCGCGAGGACGACGGCACGCTGCTCTGGTACGGCTACGTACACGATGTGACGCAGGACCAGGCGCTGCAGGAAGCCATCCGCCGCAGCGAGGAGCGCCTGCGTGCCACCGTGCAGGCCGTGCGCGACGGCCTGTGGCAATGGGACTGCGAGAGCGGCCGCGTCGAATGGGATGCGCGCTGCTACCAGATGCTGGGTTTCGAGGACGGCGCCTTTGCGCTGCTGTACGAGGACTTCCTGGCCAGGATCCACCCCGCGGACGGCGAACGGGTGCGCGAAAGGCTGCGCCGCCACCTGGAGCTGGGCGAGGAGTTCCGCGTGGAAATGCGCCTGCGCACCGCGGAGAACGGCTGGCTCCACGTCGAGTCGCGCGGCGAGGTGTCCGAGCGCGACGCGCGCGGCCGCCCGCTGCACATGCTGGGCACGCACACCGACATCCAGCAGCGCGTGGAGCAGGGCCGCATGCTCAAGGCGCTGATCGACCGCGGCGGCGCGCTGGTGATGGTGGCCACGCCCGGCCGCGACATCCTCTACGCCAACGAACGCGCGGCCCAGGTCTTCGGCCTGCAGGCCGGCAGGCAGCCGCCGGGGCTGTCGTTTCGCCTGCTGCACGACAGCGACGAAGGCTTCGCCCGGTTCGCCGCGCTCTACGACCGGCTCCAGGCGGAAGGATCCGTGCGCGTGGAATGGGCGCTGCGCCTGCCTTCGGGCGACCCGCGCTGGTTCGACATGCAGGGCACGCAGCTCGACCCCGAGGACGGCGACGGCGGCGTGATCTGGACCCTGATCGACACCGACGCGCGCCGCCAGCGCGAAACGCGGCTGGAGACGCTGGCGCTCACCGACGCGCTCACCGGCATCCCCAACCGCCGGGCCTTCATGGAGCGGCTGGACATGGAGCTGGACCACCTGCGCGCCGGCCTGGTGGACGCGGCCACGCTCATCATGCTCGACATCGACCATTTCAAGCGCGTGAACGACACCTACGGCCACGCCGTGGGCGACGTGGTGCTCCAGGCACTGGCCCGGGTGCTGGAGCAGGAGCTGCGCAAGGACGACATGGTGGGCCGCCTGGGCGGCGAGGAGTTCGCGGCGCTGCTGTCCTCGGCCGGCGCGGAAGCCGGCTACCTGCGTGCCGAGCGCCTGCGCGAGGCGGTGGCAGCGCACCCGATTGCCGTGGATGGCGTGGGCGACATCCGCATCACCATCAGCCTCGGTGTCTATGCCCTGGCGCCGGACGATGCGCGGGCGCTGGCCTGCCTGGAGCGTGCCGACGCGGCGATGTATTTTTCCAAGCGCAACGGGCGCAACCGCTCCACGCCGTGGATCGAGAACCTGGCTACCGCACCATCCCCAGCGCCAGCGGCAGGCTGACCGCGCCCAGCACGGTGGACAGCGTGACCAGCCCCGCCACGTAGGCCCCGTTGTGTCCCATGCGCGCCGCCAGCACGTAGCAGGTGGAGGCGGTGGACACGGCGCAGAACGCCATCAGCACCGCCGTCTGCGCGGCATCCAGGCCGAGCAGCCGGGCCAGGCCCCAGGCGATCAGCGGCTGCACCACGTGGCGGATGGCCAGCAGCGCCGTGGACAGCAGCTTGCTGCGCGTGAGCAGCCCGAACTGCAGGCCCGCGCCCGCCGCCATCAGCCCCAGCGCGAGCGACGCGGCGCTGATGCGGCTCACCGTCGGCTCCATCCAGAACGGGATGCGAAAGCCCAGCAGGTTCGACGCCAGCCCCGTGGCGGTGGCCACGATCAGTGGGTTGCGCACCAGCTCGCGCACGAAGCCCTGCCGGCCGCCGCGCGCCATGGGCCACACGGCCGCCACGTTGAAGAGCGGCACGCACACGCCGATGAGCACGGCCGCCATCAACAGGCCCTGGGCGCCCGCCAGGCGCTCGGCCAGCGCCAGCACGATGAAGGAATTGAACCGGAAGGCCACCTGCGCGCTGGCCGCATGGTCGCGCCGGTCGATGTGGCGGCCCAGCCAGGGCAGGTGGGGCAGGCTGTAGGCCAGCGCGATGCCGCACAGGCCGGTGCCCAAGCCTGCGGCGATCAGGCCCGAGGCCTCGCCCACGTTGATGGGACTCTTGACAATGGACTGGAACAGCAGCACCGGAAAGAGCAGGTAGTACACCAGGCTTTCCACCGGCTGCCAGACCGAACGGTTCAGGGGGGTGAAGCGGCACAGCAGGTAGCCGCACAGGATCAGGGAGAAGTCGGGAACGAGGAGCTGCGCGTAATTCACGGCGCGCAGCATACCGTGCGCAGTGTGGGGAAATCCCCAACAGATAATGGGCCCAGAGGGCGGGCATGGGCGGGCTGTGCGTTTAGGATCGCCGCCTACCCCCTCTTTTCTTTCACCAAACACAATTTGATGAGGAGCTTTTCTATGCAACGCCGCAATTGGCTGGGACTGGCACTGGCCGTCGCCGCAGGTACATCCTTCGCCCAGGGCTATCCCAACAAGCCCGTCAAGCTGCTGGTGCCCTTCGCACCTGGCGGCACCACGGACATCATCGGCCGCGTGATCGCCGATCCACTGGGCAAGGCCCTGGGCCAGCCCGTGGTGGTGGAGAACCGCGGCGGTGGCGGCGGCGTCATCGGCGCGCAGGAAACCTCGCGCGCCGCGCCCGACGGCTACAACCTGGGCGTGGCCACCGTGTCCACCACGGCGGCCAACCCGGCGATCAACACCAAGATCCCCTACAACCCGGTCACCGACTTCACGCCCATCATCAACATCGCGGCCACGCCCAACATCATCGCGGTGCACCCGAGCTTCCCGGCCAAGGACTACAAGTCCTTCCTGGCGGAGATCCAGAAGAACCCTGGCAAGTATTCGTATTCCTCCTCGGGCACGGGTGGCATCGGCCATCTGCTGATGGAGCTGTACAAGAGCCTTACCAACACCTTCATCACGCACATCCCCTACCGTGGTGCGGGCCCGGCCCTGAACGACACCGTGGCGGGCCAGGTGCCCATGATCTTCGACAACCTGCCTTCGGCGCTGCCCTTCATCAAGGCCGGCAAGCTGATCCCCATCGTGGTTTCGGCGCCCCAGCGCGTGGCGGCCCTGCCCAACGTGCCCACCTTCAAGGAAGTGGGCCTGGAGCCCGTGAACCGCATGGCCTACTACGGCATCCTGGGCCCCAAGAACCTGCCCAAGGAAGTGGTGGACAAGATCAGCGCCGGCACCAAGAAGGCCCTGGAAGACCCGGCAGTGCGCAAGCGCATCGAGGACACCGATTCCATCATCGTCGCCAACACGCCCGAGCAGTTCGCCGAGCAGATCAAGGCCGAGTTCGAGATCTACAAGCAGGTGGTGCAAAAGCAGAAGCTCACGCTGGAGTAAGCTGCGCGTTCCCCCAGACCAAAGCCGCCCCCGGGCGGCTTTTTCCTTTGTCCAAACCATGCTGCCCGAAAGCCAGAACGCCATCGACCTGTTCATCGACGCCCTGTGGCTGGAGGACGGTCTCTCGCGCAACACCCTGGCCGCCTACCGGCGCGACCTCTCGATGTACGCACAGTGGCTCGCCGCGCAGGAGCCTGTGCTGGCGCTTGATGCGACGCAGGAGCACCACCTGAGCGGCTACTTCGCCGCGCGCCATGCCGAGACGCGCGCCACCTCCGCCAACCGGCGCCTCACGGTGCTGCGGCGCTACTTCCACTGGGCGCTGCGCGAGCGGCGCATCGCGCACGACCCCACGGTGCGCCTGCAGGCCGCACGCCAGCCGCTACGCGTGCCGGGGACGCTCACGCAGGCGCAGGTCGAGGCGCTGCTGCAGGCGCCCGACGATGCCATGCCCCTGGGCCTGCGCGACCGCGCCATGCTGGAGCTGATGTACGCGAGCGGCCTGCGCGTCTCGGAGCTGGTCACGCTCAAGACCTTCCACGTGGGGCTGTCCGAGGGCGTGCTGCGCATCATGGGCAAGGGCGGCAAGGAGCGGCTCGTGCCCTTCGGCGACGAAGCGCGGCGCTGGCTGGAGCGCTATCTGGCCGAGGCGCGCGGCACCATCCTGGGTGGGCAGCAGACCGACGACCTGTTCGTTACCCAGCGCGGCAGCGGTATGACGCGCGTGATGTTCTGGGTCATCGTCAAGAAATGCGCGCAGGCGGCGGGCATCACCGCGCCGCTCTCGCCCCATACGCTGCGCCATGCGTTCGCCACGCACCTGCTCAACCACGGCGCCGACCTGCGCGTGGTGCAGCTGCTGCTGGGGCACGCGGACATCTCCACCACCACCATCTACACCCACGTGGCGCGCGAGCGGCTCAAGGCGCTCCATGCGCAGCACCACCCGCGCGGGTGATGTTGATAGGAAAATCGGCCTCCAGCGCTTTACCAGAAAGCGCAAGCAGCTATTAAAAGAGAAGCGATTCCTCAGCCTGGCAGCGCTTGGCGCCCGCGGCGCAGGGCCGCCGCGTCGATCTGCGAGAGCGACGCCTCGCCGTGCGCCAGGCGCAGCAGCCGCATCGTGTCGGCCACGCCGCGCACCTGGCCCTGCAGTGCCTCGCCGGCGGCGGCGAGCTGCTCCACCAGCGCGGCGTTCTGCTGCGTGATGGAGTCCAGGTGCGCGACGGCCGCGTTGATCTGCGCGATGCCGCTCTGCTGCTCGGCTGCGGCGGTGCTGATCTCGCCCAGCGCCGTGTCCACGCGGCGCACGGTCTGCAGCGCCTCGTCCATGCGCTCGCGCGCCTCGCCCGCGGCCGCGGTGCCCGATGCCACGCGGGCGGACGATTCGCCGATGAGCTGCTTGATGTCGCGCGCGGCCTGCGCGGTGCGCGAAGCCAGCGTGCGCACCTCCGCCGCCACCACGGCGAAGCCCCGCCCGGCATCGCCCGCGCGCGCTGCCTCGACGGCGGCGTTGAGCGCCAGCAGGTTGGTCTGGAAGGCCACGCCTTCGATGATCTGCACGATGCCCTCGATGTGCCGCGACGCGCTCGCGATGCCCTCCATGGTGGCGCCCACGGCCTGCACCGAATCGCTGCCGCGCTGGGTGGTGGCCGTGGCCTCGGCCGCGAAGCGCGCGCCCTGGCCGGCGGAGGCGGCGCTGCTGTGCACCGTGCCGTTGATCTGCTCCATCGATGCGGCCGTCTGCTCCAGGCTGCCGGCCTGGGCCTCGGTGCGCGACGACAGGTCGTGGTTGCCGCGGGCGATCTCGCGCACCGAGGTGTCGAGCCGCTGCAGCTCCGCGCGCACGTCGCGCACCACGGTGCGCAGGTTCACGCACAGCTGGAACAGCGCGCGCTGCAACTGCCCTACGCTGCCGCTGGCGCCCGTCTGCACGGTGTGCGACAGATCGCCCGATGCCAGGTGGTTGGCATCCCGCACCAGGGCGTCCAGCGGCGCGATGGCGAGCCTGCGCGTCAGCGCCACCGCGGCCGTCGCTGCCGCCACGGCCGCCGCGCCCGTCGCCGCCCAGGGCGCGCCCAGCGCCGCGCACGCCAGCGGCGCCGCCACGGCGAGCGCCTGTGCCAGCGCCAGCCGCACGGGCGTGGAGGGGGCGGCCAGCCGTGCCAGGCGACCGCGCAGGTCCCGCCGCACCACGGCGCCGCGTTGCAGCGCGTGCACCGTGCGCCCCGCGCCGGCCTGCACGCGCATGGCCGTGTAGAGCGCTTCGGCGGCTTGCACCTGCTCGCGCGCGGGCAGGGTGCGCACCGACAGGAAACCCGTGATCCGGTCGCCGTCGCGCATGGGCGTGACGTTGGCCTGCACCCAGTAGAAATCGCCGTTCTTGCGCCGGTTCTTCACGAGGCCCGTCCATGGCTGGCCGGCCTGGATGGTGTCCCACAGGTCGCGGAAGGCCTCGGCGGGCATGTCGGGGTGGCGGATCAGGTTGTGCGGCCGGCCCAGCAGCTCGTCCTGCACGAAGCCGCTCACCGCGATGAAGGCCGGGTTGCAGTAGGTGATGCGGCCCTTGGTATCGGTGACGGAAACCAGCGTTTCCTGCGCGGGGAACGCGTATTCGCTGGCGGTGACGGGGAGGTTGATCCGCATGGCGCCTATCCTTGGAGTGTGTCGTCGGTGGGGAGGGGGGCGGGGCGCAGCCAGCGGCGCTCCAGCTCGGCCGCGGGCATGGCGCGGCCGAACAGCCAGCCCTGCACCTCGTCGCACTGCAGCGCGTGCAGCCTGTGGCGCTGCTCCTGCGTTTCCACGCCCTCGGCCACGGTCCGCAGCCCCAGGGCGCGGGCCATGCCGATCACCGCCGTCACGATGGCGAGGTGGCCGGGCTCGGCGAGCATGCCGTGCACGAAGGACATGTCGATCTTGATGCGCGAGACGGGAAAGTCGCGCAGCCGCGCGAGCGAGGAGTAGCCCGTGCCGAAATCGTCGAGGGAGAGCGTGAAGCCCAGCTCCACGAGGCGCGAGGCCACGCGGCGCGCGCGGTCGGGGTGCAGCATCAGCGCGGATTCGGTGATCTCCAGCTCGATCGCCTGCGGGCGCACGCCGTGCGCGCGCACCAGCGCCAGCGCGCGCTCGGCGAAGGCATCGCCCATCATCTGCGTGGCCGAGACGTTGACGGCGATGGGCGGCGGCTGCGTCACGCCCGCGTCGCGCCAGGCCCGCCATTGCCGCGCGGCGGCGTCCAGGCTCCAGTCGCCCAGCGCCATGATGAGCCCCCGCTCCTCGGCGGCCGCGATGAACTCCGCCGGGCTCACCCAGCCCCATTCGGCGTCGTGCCAGCGCGCCAGGGCCTCCACGCCCACGATCCGGCCCGATGCGATGTCCACCTTCGGCTGGAAGTGCAGCTCCAGCAGAGACTGCTGCAGCGCGGCCTCCAGCCGCGTGCCGAGCGCGATGCGCCGCTGCACCTGCCGGCCCAGAGCCTCGTCGTAGAGCAGGCAGCCGCAGCCCTGCATCTTGGCCCGGTACATCGCCATGTCCGCGCACTGCAGCAGCTCGTCCACGTCCTGGCCATGCGCGGGGTAGAGGGCCACGCCGATGCTGGCGCCCACCTCGAAGCGCAGGCCGTCCACCCACACGGGACGCTGCAGCGCAGCGTGCACCTGTCGTGCCAGGGCCAGCACGTCCTCGCCATCGGCCAGGGGATGGGCGAACATGAATTCGTCGCCGCCCAGGCGCGCCAGCACGCCGCCTGTGTCCAGCGCGTCCTGGCAATACCGGGCCACCGCCACGAGCACGCGGTCGCCAGCGGCGTGGCCCTGGGTGTCGTTGATTTCCTTGAACTTGTCGAGATCCGCGAACAGCACTACGGCGCGCTGCTTCTGCTCGCCCGCCTCGTGCAGCAGGCGCTGCACCTGCTTCATGCCGTGCATGCGGTTGGGCAGGCCGGTGAGCGTGTCGAAGAAGGCCAGCCGCTGCATGTACTGCTCGGTGTGGTGGCGTTCCGTGATGTCGAGCACGGTGCCGTAGCCGCGCACGGGCTGGCCGGCTGCGCCGTGCTCGGTCCTGCCGCGCAGGTCCACCCAGCGCACCTGGCCGTCGTGGCGCACGCGCAGCGAGAAGGCGTGGTGGCCGCGCGCCAGCCCGTCGGCCCACTGGGCATCCGCGTAGCCGCGGTCGTCGGGGTGCACGCAGTCCAGCAGGTCGCCGTAGCCGAACGGCTGGCTTTCGGGCCAGCCGAGGATGCGCGCGGCCTGCGGCGTGAGGGTGATGCGTCCGTCGAACAGGGTGTGCCAGGTGCCGATGTTGGCCACCTCCTGGGCGTTGAGCAGGTCGCGCAGGAGCTGCTCGCGCTCGCGCAGGTCCTCGATGGTCAGCAGCAGGCGTGGTGCGGCGCCGCTGCCCGGCTGCAGGGTGTGCGCGGTGACGGCCACCGGCAGGGCCAGGGCCTGCGCGCGCGGGCGCAACTGCACCGTGCCCCGCGCATGGCCGTGCAGCAGCGCCTGCTGCGCCAGCGCGGGCAGGCCGCCCACGTCCATCAGGGCGCCCAGCGGATGGCCCACCAGCGCCTCGGGCGCGCAGCCGGCCAGGTGCGCGAAGGCCTCGTTGGCGAACACCACGTCCAGGTCGGCGGTGGCGACCACCGTGCCGTAGGGCAGGCGCGCGAAGGCGGCGCCGTAGTCGCGCAGCTCCGAGATCATCTCGTCGCGCAACGCGATGTAAGTGTCGATGGCCAGTCCCATGTCCAGGAAGACCACCTTGACCAGCGCCTGGAGCGCGGCCACCCAGTCGTCGGCGGGCAGGCCCAGGCGCGCCACCACGGGCAACAGCTGCGTGAGGTACTGGCTGTAGGCGCCCAGGTACCAGCCCGGGGGCAGCCCGACGCGCGCGTGCGTCAGGCCCACGCGCTGGCGTTCCAGCCCATAGGCCTCGTCGTAGCGGCCGGCGGTGAGCGTGTGGAAGTAGCGGGTTTGCAGCCGCTGCAGGCGGGCGAGGGAGTCGTCGTCCGGGATGAGCGCGCGCATCTCCTCGAACGAGAGCAGGTGGCGGTAGAAGCCTTCGACGAAGCCCGGCGCTCCTTCGCCCAGCGCCGCGTGCAGGCCCTGCAGGATGCGCTCGTCCTTCGCGGTCAGGTTCAGGAACTCTTTGCGGTGCTGAAAGCTTTGGGGCTTTTCCAAATTCCCTCCCCGGACCACGGGCGCTGCGGGTACGACAAGCGGTCGCGCCGTTGTCCTATCCCAAATGTACGAATTGGTGTGTGTATGAATGAGTATACGTAACCAACAGTGCGCGGGTGGACCAACCGACTTCAGGCCCGCGCAAGCTCCTCGGCCAGAGGATCAGGGAATTGCGCGCGCGCAAGGGGGTCACGCAGGAGGAACTGGCCGACCGCTGCGACATGTTCCGCACCTATCTGAGCCGCATCGAGTCGGGGCAGGCCAATCCCACGCTGACCGCCCTGCACGTGCTGGCACGGGGGCTGGAGGTGTCCGTGCCGGAGCTGTTGTCGCCGCCCGAAATGCCGATGGAACGGGTGCGCGTGCAGGGCGCTCAGCCCGTCTCTCGCGGCAGGGTGCGGCGGTAAGCAGGGCGGCCGCAGCTCGGTTACGCTTGCGCCCTTCCACCCGATAACACCCCCAAGGAGACTCCATGACTCTCAAGCACTGGGCTGCCGCCCTGGCGCTGGCCGGCACGGCGACACTGGCCTTCGCGCAGGCCTGGCCCGCAGCCAAGCCCATCCGGCTCATCGTGGGCTATCCGCCCGGCGGCGGCATCGACTTCGCCGCGCGCACGGTGCAGGTGCCGCTGCAGGAGGCGCTGGGCCAGCAGATCGTGATGGACTACAAGCCCGGCGCCAGCGGCATGATCGCGGCGACGGAGCTCACGCGCGCCGCGCCCGACGGCTACACGCTGCTGCTGGCCAACACCGGGCCCTTCGCCATCGCGCCCTACCTGCAGGCCAAGAAGCCCTACGACCCGCTCACGCAGTTCACCTACATCGGACAGATCAGCCAGGGCAGCTACATCGCCGTCACGCGGCCCGATCATCCGGCCAAGGACCTGAAGGACTGGGTGCAGTGGGCGCGCGCCAATACGGGCAAGGTCAACTTCGCCTCGGGCGGCACCGGCACCTCGACGCACCTCAACGGCGAGCTGATGAACCAGGCCACGGGGCTCAACGTCACCCATGTGCCCTACAAGGGCAGCGCGCCCGCGATCCAGGACCTGCTCGGCGGCCAGACGCAGCTGCTGATCGACGCGGGCAGCGTGCTGCTGCCCCAGGTGAAGGGCGGCAAGCTCAAGGCCCTGGCCGTGACCGGTCCGCAGCGCGACCCGCAACTGCCCGACGTGCCCACGGTGCGCGAACTGGGCCTGGGCGCCATGGAGTCCGTGGGCTTCCAGGGGCTCGTGGCGCCCGCGGGCCTGCCGCAGGCCATCACCGACCGCCTTTCGGCCGAGCTGGCCAAGGTGCTCGCGCAGCCGGAGGTCAAGGCTAAGTTCGCGGGTGCGGGCGCCGAGGTGCATCCGCTGGGCGCCGCCGAGTTCGCGGCGTTCGTGAAGGCGGACAACGAAAAATGGGCGCGCCTGATCCGCGAGCGCAAGCTGCAGCTCGATTGATTTTTTCCAACCCTTACAGGACTGTTTCCATGCCATCCCCTACCCGCCGCCAGCTTCTGGCTTCCCTTGCCGTCGCTCCGCTGTCCGTGGCTGCCCAGCCGGCGCCGTGGCCGTCCAATCCCATCCGCATCGTCGTCGCCTATCCGGCCGGCGGTGTGAGCGACGTGGTGGCGCGTGCGCTGGGCGACAAGCTCTCCGCGCGGCTGGGCACGCCCGTGGTGGTGGAGAACAAGGCGGGCGCGGGCGGCACGATCGGTATGGACATGGTGGCCAAGGCGGCCCCGGACGGCTACACGCTGGGCTTTTCCGCCATCAGTCCGCTGGTGCTCAATCCGCACCTGGGCAAGCCCCCGTTCGACCCGGCGCGCGACATCGCGCCCGTGGCCAGCGTGATGTATTCGCCGGTGCTGCTGCTGGGCACGCAGGCCACCGCCGCACGGGACTTCCGCCAGCTGCTGGCGGCGGCCAAGGCCAAGCCGGGCGACGTGCGCTGGGCGACGTCGGGCTTGGCCTCGCTGGGCCACATCATGCTGGAGCACATCATGCAGGGCAGCGGCGTGCAGATCACGCACGTGCCCTACAAGGGCGGCGGCCAGCAGCTCAACGACGCGCTCTCCGGCCAGTTCGAAGTGCTCTCCACCAATGCCGGCCCGGCGGTGATGCAGCACATCAAGGCCGGCAAGCTGCATCCGCTTGCCGTGGGCGCGCCCAAGCGCCTGCAGGCGCTGCCCGACGTGCCCACGCTGGCCGAGCTGGGCTTGCCCGCGGCCAACCTGACGTCGGTGTTCGGTATCTTCGCGCCCGCCAAAACGCCCGCGCCGGTGCGCGAGCGGCTCAATGCCGAGATCAACCACGCGCTGGCGCTGCCCGACATCCGGGCGCGGCTGGAGGCGTCCGACAACGTGCCCACGGGCGGCACGGCGGCCGAGTTCGCACGCCAGATCGCGCAGGAGTCCGAGAGCAACGCGCGCATCATCCGCGCGGCGAATATCCGCCTGGATTGATCAGTCGTCGCCCTGCAGGTTCTCAGCCCAGGCCAGGGCCTGCAGGTGGGCCCAGTTGACCTGCCGGTTGGACAGGTGCAGCGCCTCCGCTGTGCGGGCGAAGGTGACGTCGTCCCCGCTTTCGCAGGCCTTGGTCAGCTCCAGGAAGGGGGCGAACACGCCCTGGTTGTGCAGCAGCGCGTCCAGCACGGACTGGGGCAGGGCCACGGTTTCGAGCGCACGCTCCAGCGGCACGCCGAGCATGGTGTCCAGCAGCGAGAACACGCCGACCACGAAGGCGTTGTCGCACTCCTCGGGCGGCAGCAGCTCGGCCGCCAGCAGCTCCATGAGGCGCCCGCGCACCACGGCGGTCTGGCCTACGGCAGGCGGCGAGCCGCTGGCGCGCGAGGTGGTCATGAGCAGCGCGGCCCAGCGGAACAGCTTCTTGAGCCCCAGGATCATCACCGCGTGGCGGAACGAGGTGATCTCGCACGACAGGCCGAAGCCCGAGGAGTTGATGAAGCGCAGCAGGTTGAAGGACAGCGTCGGGTCCTTCTTGAGCAGGTCCTCGATCTCGGCCGTGCTGGCTTGTTTGCGCACCAGGTTGATGAGCTGGATGATGGTGGCCTGCGAGGGGCGGATGGTCTGCGCCTTCACCACGGACGGCTGCGCGAACCAGTAGCCCTGGAACAGCTTCACCCCCAGGGCGGCCATGCGCTCGTGCTGCTCGGCCGTCTCCACCTTTTCCGCCACCAGCGTGGCCTGGGTGTGGGCGCGCGCGAATTTCACCAGCGGTTCGGCCAGCTCGGGCTTGAAGGCCTGCATGTTGAGCTTGATGAACGAGGCCAGCGGCAGCCAGCTCGCATAGGCGCGGCGCAGCACGCTCTGGTTGAAGGCCACGCGAAAGCCCCGCGTGCGCAGGGCGTGGAGCACGGGGATCTGCGCCTCGATCTGCTCGGGCGTGGCGTCGGCCGCGAGGACGGGTACTTCCAGCACCACTTTCTCGGGGTGGATCAGCTCGAGGTGGGCGCCGGCCAGGCTGTCGTGCGTGCAGTTGATGAACACCGTCTTGCGGCCCACCAGGGCCTCGGTGCCGGCGTAGGAGAGGGCGTTGAACAGCAGCGCCGCGTCGCTCG
This sequence comes from Acidovorax sp. MR-S7, assembly GCF_000400995.2. Taxonomy (GTDB): domain Bacteria; phylum Pseudomonadota; class Gammaproteobacteria; order Burkholderiales; family Burkholderiaceae_C; genus MR-S7. Next base: position 61,080 of record NZ_DF238897.1, read on the forward strand.
CGGCCGTGTGCGCATCGGCCGCGGTGGAGCGGTCGAACAGCTCGTAGCCGAAGACGGCGCGGTGCTCGTCCAGGATGGCCTGGCGGGCGATGATGACCAGGTTCTCGGCGCCCGTGCCTGCATCCTGCGGGGAGGGCGGCGCGAGGGTTGTCTCTGCGGAATCGGGGGTGCTCGACATGGTGGGCCTCTGGGGCAAGGGACTCTGGATGATTTTAGGAATGTGCCAGCTGGTCGGCCCAGGCCAGCGCCTGCAGGTGCGCCCAGTTGATCTGCTGGTTGGAGAGCTTGAGCGACTGCGCCGCGTGGTCGAAGGCGCTGTCGTTGCTGGTTTCGCAGGCCTCCACGAGGGTGAGCAGCTCGCCGAACACGCCCTGGCGGTGCAGCAGCGCGTCGTCCACCCCGTCGGGCATGTGCAGCAGGCCCACGGCGGAGGCCAGTGGCATGCCCAGCATCTGGTCGAGCATGGAGAAGATGCCGATGACGAAGGCCTTGTCCGCCTCCTCGGGCGGCAGGAATTCCTGGGCCAGCAGCTCCATGAGCCGCCCGCGCACCACGGCGGTCTGGCCCACGGCGGGCGGCGTGCCGCCGCTGCGCATGGCCGTCAGCAGCAGGGCGGCCCAGCGGAAGAGCTTTTTAAGGCCGAGCAGCAGCACCGCCTGGCGGAAGGACGTGACCTCGTGCGCCAGCCCCAGGCCCGCGGAGTTGATGAGCCGCATGAGGTTGAAGGCCAGGCCCGCATCCTTCTTGAGCACTTCCTCGATCTCGGCGGTGGAGGCCTGGCTGCGCACCAGGTTCAGCAGCTGCACGATGCTGGCCTGCGTGGGAGTGAGCAGCTTGGCCTCGATCAGCGCCGGGCGCGAGAACCAGTAGCCCTGGAAGAGCTGCACGCCCAGGGAGGACACCATGTCGTATTGCTGCGCGGTCTCGATCTTCTCGGCGATCAGCTCGGCTTGGGAGTGGCGGCCGGCGTAGTTGATGAGCACGGCCACCTGGTCCGGCGCCAGCACCGACAGGTCGAGCTTGATGTAGTCCGCCAGCGGCAGCCAGGGCGCGTAGGCCGATTCCAGCACCGTGTGGGTGAACGCCAGGTGGAAGCCCCGCGCGCGCAGGCCTGCCAGGATGGGCAGGCGTGCGGCCACTTCGTGGTTGGCGGTATGGCCGAGCGCGGGGATCTCCAGCACCACCTTGTCGGGGTTCACCAGCTCCAGGTGCCCGCCAGCCAGACTCTCGTGGGTGCAGTTCACGAAGATCAGCATCTTGCCCACCAGCTCTTCCGTGCCCGCGTGGGACAGGGCGGTGAAGACCAGGATCACGTCGCTGGCCGCCGTGTGCGCGCCGTGGGAGCGGGAGCGGTTGAAGAGCTCGTAGCCCACCACCGCCTGCTGGCCGTTCATGATGGCCTGGCGCGCGATCATCGCGCCGCTGGTGCCGCCGGCTGCCGGGCTGGAAGGGGGAGGAGGGGCGTTAGGCGATGTGGACATGGACAGGCAGGAAACGGTGAGCGGGCGCCACGCGCCGCGCGGATACCGGAGGCATTGTAGGAAAAGAACGCGGCCTAGCCGTGCTGCAGCCAGAGCATCTCCGCCTCGGTGAAGCCCGCCGCGCGCCGCGCCGCCTCGTTGAGCGGCGGCTTGGGGCGTGGCGCCTCGTGGCGCTGCACCAGCACGGCGTAGTGCGCCACCGGGTCCAGACCCTCGCGCTCGCACAGCCAGCCGTACCAGTGGTTGCCGATGGCCACGTGGCCCACCTCCTCACGCAGGATGACATGAAGGATGTCCACGGCCGCCAGCGCGTCGGGCGTGCCCACGTTGCGCAGCTTGTGCTGGATCAGCGGCGTGGCGTCCAGGCCGCGCGCCTCCAGCGTGCGCGGCACCAGGGCCATGCGCGCCACGATGTCGTGGGCCGTCTTCTCGCACATGCTCCACAGGCCCTGGTGCGCGGGAAAGTCGCCGTAGTCGTGGCCCAGGTGCGTGCGCAGGTGGCCCTGCAACAGGCGGAAGTGCCGGGCCTCTTCACCGGCCACGCGCAGCCAGTCCAGGTAGAACTGGCGGGGCATGCCGGGAAAGCGCCAGACGGCGTCCAGCGCGAGGTTGATGGCGTTGAACTCGATGTGGGCGATGGCGTGGACCAGCACCGCGCGCCCCTCGGCCGTGGCCGGCGAGCGGCGCGCCACGGCCGTGTGGTGCCGCAGCTCGGGCCGCACAGGGTGGCCGGGCAGGGGCTGGTTGGGGGTGAGTGCTGCGTCGAATGCTATTGAAAGCGTAGCTGCCTGCGCTTGCAGGTCAAGCGCTGCAGTCGATTTTTGTTCAGGGTCCGTCAGGCACAAGACCTGCAGGGCACGTTGGCGAAGCTCCATCCCTACAATTCTAGGTTTCCCCCACATGGAGACAACGGCGATGGCGCTCTACGAACTGGATGGCACGGCACCGCAGGTGGCCGCATCGGCCTGGGTGGCCGACAGCGCGCAGGTCATGGGCAACGTGTCGGTGGGCGAGGACGCCAGCGTCTGGTTTGGCACCGTGGTGCGCGGCGACTGCGAGAGCATCGCCATCGGCGCGGGCTCCAACGTGCAGGATGCCAGCGTGCTGCATGCCGACGTGGGCAAGCCGCTGGTGATCGGCGAGCGCGTCACCGTGGGCCACCAGGTCATGCTGCACGGCTGCACCATCGGCGACGAGTCGCTGATCGGCATCGGCGCCATCGTGCTCAACGGCGCCAGGATCGGCAAGAACTGCCTGGTAGGCGCCGGCTCGCTGGTCACCGAGGGCAAGGAATTCCCCGACGGCTCCATGATCCTGGGCAGCCCCGCCAAGGCGGTGCGCCAGCTCACGCCCGAACAGATCGAAGGCCTGCGCCAGAGCGCGCAGCATTACATCGAGAACGCGCGCCGCTTCCGTGGCGGACTGCGCAAGATCGGCTGAAAGACGAAGTGTCCGAACTCCACAAGTTTCTATTCGACGGCTTGCCCGTGCGCGGCATGGTCGTGCGCCTGACCGATGCCTGGACGGAGCTGCTGGCCCGCCGCGCCGGTAACACCGAAACGGGGCCCTATGCCCCGCCCGTGGCTGAGCTGCTGGGCGAGATGGCCGCCGCGGGCGTGCTGATGCAGTCCAACATCAAGTTCAACGGCGCGCTGGTGCTGCAGGTGTTCGGCGACGGCCCGGTCAAGCTGGCCGTGGCGGAGGTGCGCTCCGACCTGGGCCTGCGCGCCACCGCCACCGTGGCGGGCGAACTGCCGGTGGATGCGCGGCTCCCCGACATGGTGAACGTGGGCGGCGGCGGGCGCTGCGCCATCACGCTGGACCCGCAGGACCGCCGGCCCGGCCAGCAGCCCTACCAGGGCGTGGTGCCGCTGCATGGCGACCGGGGCGAGAAGCTGCACCGCCTCTCCGACGTGCTGCAGCACTACATGCTGCAGTCCGAACAGCTCGACACCACGCTGGTACTGGCCGCCAACGACCAGGTGGCGGCCGGCCTGCTGATCCAGCGCATGCCGATCAAGGGCGAGGGCAACCTGGGCGCCATGACCGCCGCCGAGAACGAGGATGCCATCGGCCGCAGCGAGGACTACAACCGCATCGCCACGCTGGCCGCGAGCCTCACGCGCGAGGAACTGCTCACGCTGGACGTGGACACCATCCTGCGCCGCCTGTTCTGGGAGGAGAAGCTGCTGCGCTTCGCCCCGCGCCAGGGGGCGGACGGCCCGCGCTTTTCCTGTACCTGCAGCCGCGAGCGCGTGGGCAACATGCTGCGCAACCTGGGCGCCGAGGAGGTCGAGAGCATCCTGGCCGAGCGCGGCAACGTGGAGGTGGGCTGCGAATACTGCGGCCAGCAGTACCACTTCGACCCGGTGGATGCGGCGCAGCTCTTCACCGAGCCGGGCAAGCAGCCGCCTGCGACGTCGCGGGTGCAATAAACCTCAGTACTCGCGCAGCGCCGTGAACAGACGGTGCTCGCACTCGGGGTCGCTGCATTTCTCGCAGCCCCAGGGACGCAGGCGCTGTTTTGAATGAAATCGGGCCTCAGCGCTTTCTGGTAAAGCGCAAGCAGCTATTAAATCAATAGCTTCCAGCGCGCTGCGCAGTTGCGAATCCGGCGGGCCGTGCAGCACCTGGTGCGCCACGCCCGCCTGCAGGAGCGCGGCACGCAGCTGCATCTCGCGGGCAGCGGGGCTGGGCAGTGCGCAGAGCAACGTTAATTGAAAGCCGGGGCCGGGCGGCCCGGTGACGACTTCGGTGCGGGCGAGCGGCCGTGCCTCGTGCAAACCCCGCGCCAGCGCCGCACAGGCCCCGCCATCGGCGCCTGTCACCGCTATGCGCAGATCAGCGGCGGGCCGGAGTGACATGCACGTAGATCTCGCCCGGCTTGACCATGCCGAGTTCGCTGCGCGCCTTTTCCTCGACCATCTCCAGCCCGTCCTTGAGGTCCTGCACCTCGGCGGCCAGGTGCTCGTTGGCCTGGCGCGCCTGGGCGTTGGCCGCCTGCTGCGCGGCGATCTGGCGGCGCATGTCCTCCACGTGGCCCACGCTGCCGCGCCCCGTCCACAGCTGCGCATGGATGCCCACGAGCAGCAGCAGCAGGAACAGCGGGACGATGCGTGAGCCCATGGGTTAACCCTGCGAGCGGGGTTTCGCCGCCGGGCCGCCCCAAGGCGCTCTGAACCGCTTGGCGGTCAGCCCCGGCAGGGAAACGCGGCCCCCTCGGGGGGCAGGGAGCCACACGCAGTGGGCGACCGTGGGGGCCATTACTTCAGGTTGTAGAACGCGTCGCGGCCGGGGTAGTGGGCGATGTCGCCCAGGTCTTCCTCGATGCGCAGGAGCTGGTTGTACTTGGCGATGCGGTCGGAGCGGCTGAGCGAGCCGGTCTTGATCTGCCCCGCGTTGGTGCCCACGGCGATGTCGGCGATGGTGGAGTCTTCCGTCTCGCCCGAGCGGTGCGAGATCACGGCGGTGTAGCCCGCGCGCTTGGCCATCTCGATGGCGGCGAAGGTCTCGGTGAGCGTGCCGATCTGGTTGATCTTGATGAGGATCGAGTTGCCGATGCCCTTGTCGATGCCTTCCTTGAGGATCTTGGTGTTGGTCACGAACAGGTCGTCGCCCACGAGCTGCACGTTCTTGCCCAGGCGCTCGGTGAGGATCTTCCAGCCGTCCCAGTCGCCCTCGGCCATGCCGTCCTCGATGGAGATGATGGGGTACTTGTCGCACCACGTGGCGAGCATGTCCGTCCACTGCTGGGCGCTGAGGCGCAGGCCGCCTTCGCCTTCGAGCACGTACTGGCCGTCCTTGAAGAACTCGCTGGCGGCGCAGTCCAGGCCCAGGGCGATCTGCTCGCCCGCCGTGTAGCCGGCGGCCTCGATGGCCTGCAGGATGAGCTGGATCGCGGCCTCGTGGCTGTCCACGCTCGGGGCGAACCCGCCCTCGTCGCCCACGGCGGTACTCATGCCCTTGTCGTGGATGATCTTCTTGAGCGCGTGGAACACTTCGGCGCCCCAGCGCACGGCCTCGCGGAAGCTCGGCGCGCCCACGGGGATGATCATGAATTCCTGCAGGTCCAGGCTGTTGTTGGCGTGCGCGCCGCCGTTGATGACGTTCATCATCGGCACGGGCAGCTGCATGCCGCCCATGCCGCCCAGGTAGCGGTACAGGGGCAGTCCGGATTCCTCAGCGGCGGCGCGGGCCACGGCCATCGAGACGGCGAGCATGGCGTTGGCGCCCAGGCGGCTCTTGTTGTCGGTGCCGTCCAGGTCGATCAGGGTCTTGTCGAGGAAGGCCTGCTCGGAGGCATCGAGGCCCAGCACGGCCTCGCTGATCTCGGTGTTGATGTGCTCCACGGCCTTGAGAACGCCCTTGCCCAGGTAACGGCTCTTGTCGCCGTCGCGCAGCTCGATGGCTTCGCGGCTGCCGGTGGACGCGCCGCTGGGCACGGCGGCGCGGCCCATCACGCCGCTTTCCAGCAGCACGTCGCATTCGACGGTGGGATTGCCGCGGCTGTCCAGCACTTCGCGGCCTACGATGTCAACGATGGCACTCATGGTTTCCTCTTTGTAGGGAAGTTTTTAATCGAATCGGGCTCCAGCGCTTGACAGGCAAGCGCTGGAAGCTATCAAACAAGTAGCGTCACAGACCTTCCACGCACACCAGCCGCATGATGGCCGCGCCCTCGCGCGCGGCGCGGGCCTTGCCGTATTCGGGCGAGTGGTAGAACGCCTTGGCGGCCTCGAAGCTCGGGAACTTGGCGATCACCACGCGCTCGGGCGTCCAGTCGCCTTCCATCACCTCGACCTGGCCGCCGCGCACGCAGATCTCGGCCTTGTGCGCCTCGAAGGCGGCCGTGCTCCACTTCTTGTATTCCTCGTACTGCGCGGGGTTGGTGACGCGTACGTTGGCGATGACGTATCCACTGGGCATGTCTCAGGCTCCAAAGTTGTTTTCGAGAAAACCGTTCTGCTTGGTCACGTCATCCAGCGCGACCAGGGTTTCGAGCAGCGCGCGCATGTGCTTGAGCGGCACGGCGTTCGGCCCGTCGGACCAGGCCTCTGCCGGGCACGGGTGGGTTTCCATGAACAGGCCCGCCACGCCCACGGCCACGCCCGCGCGGGCCAGCACGGGCACCATGTCGCGCGCCCCGCCGCTCACGGCGCCCAGGCCTCCGGGCTTTTGCACCGAGTGGGTCACGTCGAACACCACGGGCGCGCCGGAGTTGCGCATCTCGGCCAGGCTGGTCATGTCGGCTACCAGGTTGTTGTAGCCGAAGCTCACGCCGCGCTCGCAGGCAAGGAAGCGGTCCTCCGACAGGCCCGCCTCGCGCGCAGCGGCGCGGGCCTTGTCGATCACGTTCTTCATGTCCCAGGGCGCGAGGAACTGGCCCTTCTTGATGTTCACCGGCTTGCCGGACTGGGCCACGGCGCGGATGAAATCGGTCTGGCGGCACAAGAACGCGGGCGTCTGCAGCACGTCCACCACGCTAGCGACCTCGGCCACCTGCGACGCGTCATGTACGTCGGTCAGGATGGGCAGCTGCAGCTGGCGGCGCACTTCGTCGAGGATCTTGAGCCCCGCATCCAGCCCCAAGCCGCGCTGGCTGGCGCCCGACGAGCGGTTGGCCTTGTCGAACGAGCCCTTGTAGATCAGCGGGACGCCCAGGGCGCCGCACGCTTCCTTGAGCTGACCGGCCACGTCCAGCGACATCTGCAGGCTTTCGATGGAGCAGGTGCCCGCGATGAGGAAGAAACGGTGTTCCAGGCCGACGTCGAAGCCGCAGAGTTGCATGGTGGTCAAGCCTTTTTCTGATGCGCCACGGCCGCCTTCACGAAGGCGTTGAACAGCGGGTGGCCATTCCAGGGCGTGGATTTGAACTCGGGGTGGAACTGCACGCCGATGAACCAGGGGTGGACTTCGCTGGGCAGCTCGACGATCTCGGTCAGGTGCTCGCGCTGGGTGAGTGCGGAGATCACCAGGCCCGCCTTGCGCAGCTGTTCGAGGTACTGCACGTTGGCCTCGTAGCGGTGGCGGTGGCGCTCGGTGACCACGTCGCCGTAGATGCTGTGGGCCAGCGTGCCGGGCTGCACGTCGGAGCTTTGCGCGCCCAGGCGCATGGTGCCGCCCAGATCGGAGTTGGCGTCGCGCGTCTTGATCGTGCCGTCCTCGTCCTTCCATTCGGTGATGAGGGCGATCACGGGGTGCTTGCAGTGCGCGTCGAACTCGGTGGAGTTCGCGCCGTCCAGGCCCGCCATGTGGCGCGCGTACTCGATGGTGGCCACCTGCATGCCCAGGCAGATGCCCAGGTAGGGCACCTTGTGCTCGCGGGCATACCTGGCGGTACTGATCTTGCCTTCCACGCCGCGCGAGCCGAAGCCGCCGGGCACCAGGATGGCGTCGTAGGCCCCCAGCTGCTGCGCGGCGTTGGCGTCGGTGATGGTTTCCGAATCCACGTGGGTGATCTTCACGCGCACGTGGCTCTGCATGCCGGCGTGCTTGAGCGCCTCGTTGACGGACTTGTAGGCGTCCGACAGCTCCACGTACTTGCCCACCATGGCGATCTGCACCTCGCCTTGCGGATGCTCGGTCTCGCGCACCAGGTCGTCCCAGCGCTTGAGGTTGGCGGGCGGGGTGTTCAGGCGCAGCTTGTCGCAGATCAGGCCGTCCAGGCCCTGCTCGTGCAGCATGCGCGGCACCTTGTAGATGGTGTCCACGTCCCACATGCTGATCACGCCCCACTCGGCCACGTTGGTGAACAGGGAAATCTTCTCCCGTTCTTCCTCGGGCACGGCGTGGTGCGCACGGCACAGCAGCGCGTCGGGCTGGATGCCGATCTCGCGCAGCTTCTGCACCGTGTGCTGCGTGGGCTTAGTCTTGAGTTCGCCCGCCGTGGCGATCCAGGGCAGGTAGGTCAGGTGCACGAAGGCCGAGTTGTTGGGGCCGAGCTTCAGCGAGAGCTGGCGCACGGCTTCGAGGAAGGGCAGCGACTCGATGTCGCCCACCGTGCCGCCGACCTCGCAGATGGCCACGTCCACCGCGTCGGGTGTGCCGATGCCCGCGCCGCGCTTGATGAATTCCTGGATCTCGTTGGTGACGTGCGGGATCACCTGCACCGTCTTGCCCAGATAGTCGCCGCGGCGCTCCTTCTCCAGCACGCTCTGGTAGATGCGGCCCGTGGTGAAGTTGTTGGCCTGCTTCATGCGCGTCTCGATGAAGCGCTCGTAGTGGCCCAGGTCGAGGTCGGTCTCCGCCCCGTCGTCGGTCACGAAGACCTCGCCGTGCTGGAAGGGAGACATGGTGCCCGGATCGACGTTGATGTACGGATCGAGCTTGATGAGGGTGACTTTGAGACCCCGCGATTCGAGGATCGCGGCAAGGGAGGCTGAGGCGATTCCCTTGCCCAGGGAAGACACCACACCGCCGGTGACGAAGACAAATTTGGTCATGTCTTTTTTGGTGGTGGGAAATCGGGATTATAGAAGTCCCGCTCCCGCACGCCCGGTCTGCCAGAATGCGCCCCCATGAATGCACTTGCTGGCAAACACATCGTTTTGGGCCTCTCCGGCGGCGTGGCCTGTTACAAGTCCGCCGAGCTCGCCCGGCTGCTGGTGAAGGCCGGCGCCACGGTGCAGGTCGTGATGACGGAGGCGGCCGAGCGGTTCATCACGCCCGTGACCATGCAGGCGCTCACGGGCCGGCCCGTCTACGGCTCGCAGTGGGATGCGCGCGAGCCCAACAACATGCCGCACATCAACCTGAGCCGCGAGGCCGATGCGATCCTCATCGCGCCGTGCAGCGCCGATTTCGTCGCGCGGCTCGTGCAGGGCCGCGCCGACGAACTACTCTCCCTGCTGTGCCTCGCGCGCCCTATCGCGCGCGTGCCGTTGCTGCTCGCTCCCGCGATGAACCGCGAGATGTGGGCCCATCCCGCAACGCAGCGCAACCTCGCCCAGGTGGCGCAGGACGGCGCCACCGTGCTCGGCGTGGGCAACGGCGACCAGGCCTGCGGCGAGACGGGCGACGGCCGCATGCTGGAGGCCGAGGAGATCATGGAAGAGCTGGCCGCCTTCTTCGCGCCCAAGCGGCTCGCGGGCCAGCACGTGCTCATCACGGCCGGGCCCACGTTCGAGGCCATCGACCCGGTGCGCGGCATCACCAACCTCTCCAGCGGCAAGATGGGCTTCGCCATCGCCCGCGCGGCGCGCGAGGCCGGGGCCGAGGTCACGCTGGTCGCCGGGCCGGTGCACCTGCCCACGCCGCGCGGCGTGCGGCGCATCGACGTGCGTTCAGCACAAAATATGCTTGAAACCGTTGCTGGACAAGCGCAAGAAGCTACTATTTTCATAGCGACGGCGGCCGTGGCCGACTGGCGGCCGGCCAATGCCGCCGACCAGAAGATCAAGAAGGACAGCTCGGGCCAGGTGCCTCAGCTCTCCTTCGTGGAGAACCCCGACATCCTCGCCACCATCGCGCAATCGGAACGCGCGCGCGCCGGCCAGCTCTACTGCGTCGGCTTCGCGGCCGAGAGCGAGAACCTTTTGGCCCACGCCAGTGCCAAGCGCGTGCGCAAGGGCGTGCCGCTGCTCGTGGGCAACATCGGCCCGGCGACCTTCGGCCAGGACGACAACGCGCTGCTGCTCATCGACGAGAACGGCAGCCACGAACTGCCGCGCGCGAGCAAGGCCGAGCTGGGCCGCCAGCTCGTCACCGAGATCGCCCGGCGCCTGAACACTTCCTCATGAAAATCGACGTCAAGATCCTCGATCCGCGCATGGCGGATCAACTGCCCGCCTATGCCACCCCTGGCAGCGCGGGGCTCGACCTGCGTGCGTGCATCGACGCGCCGCTGACCCTGGAGCCCAACGCCTGGCAGCTCGTGCCCACGGGCATCGCCATCTACCTGAAGGACCCCGGCTACGCCGCGCTGATCCTGCCGCGCTCGGGCCTGGGGCACAAGCACGGCATCGTGCTCGGCAACCTCGTGGGCCTGATCGACAGCGACTACCAGGGCCAGCTCATGGTCAGCGCCTGGAACCGCAGCGACACGGCCTTCACGCTGCAGCCCATGGAGCGGCTGGCGCAGCTGGTCATCGTGCCGGTGGTGCAGGCACAGTTCAACGTGGTGAGCGAGTTCCCCGCGAGCGAGCGCGGCGAGGGTGGCTACGGCTCAACCGGCAAGCACTGAAGGGCCGCAGGCGTAGGCCTGGGCTTACGAACCGCGTGCGCCTGGAACTACGGCGCGCGCGGCGATCGCCCGGCGCCAGCCTGGAGGGCGGGGTGCTGCAATGGACGCATAGCGCATTCCAGTGAATGCGAGGAGTGAACCATGCGCAACCCTTCCCGTTTTGCATCCCTGTGCGTGGCGGTGGGCCTGTCAGGCCTGCTCGCGGCCTGTGGCCAGCAACCGCGTAGCTATGGCCCGGAATACGTCGGCCAACCCGCCCCCGGCTACCAGGCCTATCCCGATCGCGGCATCGAATACGGCTCGGTGCTCTACATCGAAGGGATGCAGGCCCAGAACCGCACCAGTGGCGCTGGCGCCATCCTCGGCGCGGTGGTAGGCGGCGTGCTGGGCAACCAGGTCGGCGGCGGCACCGGCCGGGCTGCGGCTACCGCCATCGGCGCCGTGGGCGGCGCCGTGGCCGGCAACGCCATCGAGGGGCGCAACAGCCGCACCGAATACGACACCTACCGCATCACCGTCCGGCTGGACCAGGGCGGCCAGCGCGTCTACGACGTGCCTTCGCCTGGCGACCTGCGCCCCGGCGACCGGGTGCGGCTGGACGGCGGCCAGATATCGCGCATGTAAGCCGCGTCAGTGCAGCAGGCCGCTGCCTGGCGCCTGCGGCTGGATGCGGAAGAAGCCGGTGCCGGCGGAGCCGCGTCCGATTTCTTCCTCGGTAGCTTCGCGCACGCCGTGCACCTTGAGCTGCAGGCGCAGCGCGATCCCAGCCAGCGGGTGGTTGCCGTCGAGCACCACATGGTCGGGGTAGAGCTGGGCCACGGTGTAGAGCGCATCGCGTGGCGCCTCGGGGTTCATGCCATGGGGCAGGGCGCTGCCCTCGAAGGTCATGCCTTCCTCGATGTCCGCCGGGAAGAGCGGGCGGGGTTCCAGGAACAGCAATTGGTCCTGGTAGTCGCCGAAAGCCTCTTCCGGCTCTAGGTGCAAGGAGAGTTCTGCGCCCACGCCGTGGCCTTGCAGGGCCTGTTCGATGCGTGCGAGCAGGTCGTCCCCGCCGACCAGGAATTCCACGGGATCGTCGAGCACGTCGAGCTCCTCGCCCAGCGTGTCTTTCAAGATCCAGGTCAAGGCGACCACACATTGTTCGGTAATTTCCATAAGAGAATTGTCGCTTATGGACATTCAACAACCATCGCCCCTGCTCGCAGGCCTGAGCCCGGCGCAGTTCATGCAGCGCCACTGGCACAAGAAGCCGCTCCTCGTGCGGCAGGCCATCCCGGGCTTCAAGCCCCCTGTCGGGCGTGCGGCGCTGTTCGAACTGGCTGCGCGCGAGGAGGTCGAATCCCGCTTCATCCAGCATCTGGACGGCCGCTGGCGTCTGCGCCACGGCCCGCTCGCACGGCGTTCCTTGCCACCGCTGGGCACGCGCGAATGGACGGTGCTGGTGCAGGGCGTGGACCTGCACAACGAGGCCGTGCATGCGCTGCTGCAGCAGTTCCGCTTCGTGCCGCAGGCGCGGCTGGACGACCTGATGATCAGCTATGCCAGCGACGGCGGCGGCGTGGGCCCGCACTTCGACAGCTACGACGTCTTCCTGCTGCAGGCCCACGGCCGGCGGCGCTGGCGCATCGGGCGCCAGAAGAATTTCGCGCTGCGCGACGGCCTGCCGCTGAAGATCCTGGAGCAGTTCGAGCCCGAGGAGGAATACGTGCTGGAGCCGGGCGACATGCTGTACCTGCCGCCGCGCTGGGCCCACGATGGCATCGCCGAGGGAGAGTGCATGACCTACTCCATCGGTTTTCGTTCGCCCAACCGCGCGGATCTGGCCCATGAGGTGCTGCTGCGCATGGCGGACGCGGCGGTGGACGAGGAGGATTCGCCCATCTACCGTGACCCGCGCCAGCCGGCCGTGTCCGCCTCGGGCGCCATTCCGCAGGAATTGCAAACCTTCGCGCGCGATGCGGTGCGCCGTGCCCTGGAGGAGCCGCTGGCACTGGAGCGTGCACTGGGTGAAGCCCTGACCGAGCCCAAGCCCAACGTCTGGTTCGAGCCCTCGGCATCCGCAGGCATGATGGAATGCGTGGTGCTCGACCGGCGCACGCGCATGATGTACGACGCCAGGCACGTCTTCATCAACGGCGAGAGCTACCGCGCCGCCGGGCGCGATGCCACGCTGATGCAGCGGCTGGCGGACCAGCGCCGCCTGGACGCGCGGGACCTGGCCCGTGCGAGCGATGCGGCGCTGGAGCTGCTGTCGTCCTGGTGCGAGGCCGGCTGGGTGCATGCCAGCTCCCCGGCCTGAGGCCGCAGCACAAGGAGCAGGGCATGACCGATACCGATACCATCCCGCTGCCCAGCGGGCGCTTCGAGGGCCGGGAGGCCTTCCAGCAGCTGGTGCGCGATGCCCTGCAGTGCGCGGCGCGTGAGGACTGGCCCGAGCTGGTGTTCAGCGATGCCAATTTCCACGACTGGCCGCTGGGCGAACGCGCTGTGGCCGACGCGCTGCAGCAATGGTCGCGCACGGGCCGGCGCTTCACCCTGCTTGCGGCAGATTTCAGCGAGATCGTGCGCCGGCACGCCCGTTTCGTGCAGTGGCGGGTGCGCTGGGACCACATCATCGTGTGCCGCAGGGCTGCTGCCGACCCGCTGGACCTGCCCAGCGCCATCTGGTCGCCGGGCTGGGTGTTGCAGCGCCATGACCCGGTGCGCTGCGTCGGCGTGACCGGGCGCGAGCCCGACAGGCGCGTGCTGCTGCGCGAGGCTTTGAACGAATGGCAGGAGCGCAAGAGCAGCCCGGGTTTCCCGGCCACCGTGCTGGGGCTGTGACGCGGCACGGGCGCCATTTGTAACAGGGGTTGCCAGATCCTAGTATTAACCAGTATTGACGAAACCTCCCTATAATTTCGACCCGGTATAGCCCCAGGGTGCACCGCAAGAATGCGCCCGCGCCGGGTTCACCGCTGCAAGAGGCGGACGCCGGCATTTTCATAACAATCACCTGTCATCTGTCCAACCAAGGAAACCGACATGAAAAACTCCGTCGTTCTGGCCGCCCTGATCGCTGCTGCCGCTCTCGCCGCTTGCGGCAAGAAGGAAGAGCCCGCTCCGGCACCCGCACCCGCGCCCGTGGAAGCACCTGCCCCCGCGCCTGCTCCGGAACCCGCTCCCGCGCCCGCAGAAGCGCCTGCCTCCGCAGACGCACCGGCTGCCGCCAACGACGCTGCCGCTGACGCCGCCAAGGCCGCTGCCGATGCAGCTGCCGCAGCCGCTACCGGCGCCGCTTCCGAAGCCAAGTAATCCGCTGGCCTCTCCGCTTCCCGTGCTCCTCTCCGGAGCGCAGGACGCAAAAAAAAGCCCCGAGCCGTCAGGCCGGGGCTTTTTGTTTGGGCCGGTGCCGGGTCTACTTCAGGTCGTCGGCAAGCACGCGCACGATGCGCTCGGCATTGGCGGACGACTCGGGGGCGCCTGCCGCGTTCAGCACCGAGACGGTGCTCTGGCTGCCTTCGCTGCGCACCACGATGCGGTACTTGAGCGGCGCGGCCGCATCCGGCGAGCGGCCGAAGAGCTTGCTGAAGAAGCCCTGTTCCTTCTTCTCGGTGGGCGCGACATAGCGCACGAAGTACACGCCCTGGCTGCGGTCGCGGTCTTCCACGGTGAAGCCGGTGCGGTCCAGCGACACGCCCACGCGGCGCCATGCGCGGTCGAAATTCTCGTCGAGCTGCACCACCGGCACGCCGCTCGCCGTGGCCATGCGGGCCGAGGGTGCCGGGGGCACGACGGCGGCCGCTGCCGCCTTGGACTGCTCCTCGCTCACGCCCAGCTTGACCATCAGGCGGCGCAGGAACTCGGTTTCCAGCTCGGGATCGGCGGGACGCGGCTGCCAGATCGTGCTGTCCTTCTGCGCGGTGCTGTAGACCTCGACCATGCCGCGGTGGCTGACGTAGATCTCGGTGCGGCCGTCGGAGGCGCGCTCCAGGCGTGTGCGGAACTTGTCGCGCTCGCCGGTGGAATAGAGCGAATCGAAGACCTTGCCGATGGTGGAGCGGATGATGTCCTGCGGCAGCTTGGCGCGGTTCTCAGCCCAGTCGGTCTCGAGCAGGCCCAGGTTGGGCTGCTCCAGCGTATAGACGAAGCCGTTTTCGAGCCAGAAGTCGCGCACCGGCTCCCAGAGCTGGTCGGCCGGGCGGTCCACCACCAGCCAGCGCTGGTTGCCGTCGCGCTCGATGCGCACGTCTCCGATGGCTTGGGGCGCGGCATTTGCCGCACCGCGCGGCTGCTGGGCCTGGCCGGCCTCGAAGGCCGCGGCGGACACCACGCCGCCGGGCACGGTGTAGCGCGTGTCGCGCGAGAGCTGGCTCAGGTCCGGCGGCACTTCCAGCGATGCGCCCTTGGTGGCGCTTTTGTAGTCGATCTTGTCGCTCTCCAGCACGGAGCAGGCAGACAGGGTCACGGCAAGGCCCAGCAGGCCCAGGCGGGTGGTAGCGTTCACGCGAATATCCTTGGAACGTGTTACAGCAGGCCGGCGGCGCGCAGGGCGCCTTCCACCACGGCCTCGTTGCTCTGGGCCAGCGGCGTCATGGGCAGGCGCAAGGCGCCGCCGCACAGGCCCATGCGCTGCATGGCCCACTTGACGGGGATGGGATTGGCCTCGACGAAAAGATGCTTGTGCACGGGCAGCAGGCGGAACTGGATCTCCATGGCCTTGCGCGCATCGCCCGCGATGGCGGCCGCGCACAGCTCGTGCATCAGGCGCGGCGCCACGTTGGCGGTGACGCTGATGTTGCCCTGGCCGCCGCACAGCATGAGCGCCACGGCCGTCGGGTCGTCGCCCGAATAGACGGCGAAGCCCTTGGGCACGTCGCGGATCAGCCACTGCGCGCGCTCGATGTTGCCCGTGGCCTCCTTGATGCCCACGATGCCCGGCACCTGCGTGAGGCGCAGCACGGTCTCGTGGTGCATGTCGGCCACCGAGCGGCCGGGCACGTTGTAGAGCACCATCGGCAGGTCGCCCACGGCTTCGGCGATGGCCTTGAAGTGGCGGTACTGGCCTTCCTGCGTGGGCTTGTTGTAGTAGGGCACCACCTGGAGCTGGCTGTCGGCGCCCACCTTCTTGGCGAAGCGGGCCAGCTCGATCGCCTCGGCCGTGGAGTTGGCGCCGCAGCCGGCCATCACGGGTACGCGCCCGGCCGCCTGTTCGACCGACACGCGGATGACCTCGCAGTGCTCCTCCACGTTCACCGTGGGCGATTCGCCCGTGGTGCCCACGACGCCCAGGCAATCCGTGCCCTCCTGGATGTGCCAGTCGATGAGCTTGCGCAAGGTGGGGTAATCGACGCTGCCGTCGTCGTGCATGGGAGTGACGAGGGCGACGATGCTGCCCGTGAGGGTGGCGCTGGGAGAGGTCATGTCCGCGTTCAAAAACGGTAAAGGGGCATTCTAACTAGGGCGGGTTCGCGCACGGCGGCGATGCGCTGCACGAAGCGCGCGGGGTCGTCGAGGAAGCCGTTTTCGTAGGCCACCACCCGCAGACTCTCGCAGGCGTGCAGAAGTTCACCGGGGCGCAGCAGGAACTCGGGCCGCGCGGGCCGCCCCACGGTTTCGTTGCCCTGGGAGAAGGTCTCGTAGAGCAGCACGCCGCCGGGGGCCACGCTCTCCACGATGGTGGGCAGCAGCGGGCGCCAGAGGTAGTTGGTGACCACCACGCCGTCGAAGCGCCGGCCGGGCAGGGGCCAGGGGCCGTTCTCGATGTCGGCCTGGATCGCTTCGCCCATCGGTGCTACTGCTTCAATAGCTGCTTGCGCTTGATCCACGCCGGTTACAGGGTGATTTCGCGCTGAAAACCAGCGCATGTGGCGTCCCGCGCCGCAGGCCACGTCGAGCACCGTGCCGCCTTCGGGCACGAGGTGCGACCAGCGCTGGATCCAGTCGGACGCGGTCAGAAGCAGCTCCAGAGCTGATCGGCCAGCGACAGCATGAAATCCGGCTGCGCGTACATGCCGAAGACGGCCAGCAGCACCAGAAGCGCCACCGCGCCTGCCAGCCATTTCCGGTGTGTGCGGGTCATGGCGTCAGGCTGCCTGCGGGGCGGCGCGGGGGATGGCGCTCTCGCGCACGGGCAGGTTCACCAGGCCCGCGAAGATGCCCAGCGCGATGGCCAGGTACCAGACGATGTCGTAGCTGCCCGTGCGGTCGTACAGGTAGCCGCCGAGCCACACGCCCAGGAAGCTGCCGATCTGGTGGCTGAAGAACACGAAGCCGCTGAGCATGGACAGGTGCTGCACGCCGAAGATCTGCGCCACCGTGGCGTTCGTGGGCGGCACGGTGGACAGCCACAGCGCGCCCATCACGGCCGAGAACACGTAGACCGACAACGGCGACAGCGGCACCAGCAGGAAGATGGTGATGACCACGGCGCGCGCGAAATAGATGAAGGCCAGGATGTGGCGCTTGGGCATGCGCTGGCCCAGCGTGCCCGCCGCATAGGTGCCGAACACGTTGAACAGGCCGATCAGCGCCAGCGCGTAGCTCGCCACCTGCACCGACAGGCCGTGGTCGCGCAGGTAGCTGGGCATGTGCACACCGATGAACACCACCTGGAAGCCGCAGACGAAGTAGCCCGCCGTGAGCAGCAGGAAGCTGCGGTAGCGCAGCGCCTCGGCGAACGCCTGGCGCACGGTCTGCGTACGTTTCATGGGCGCGCTGCCGTGGAAGCCCGGCTCGCGCAGCCCCCAGGCCAGCGGCACGATGAGCAGCACCATGGCCGAGAGCGCCAGCAGCGCCGTCTTCCAGCCCAGGTGCAGGATGAGCTGGCCTTCCAGCGGCATCATCAGGAACTGCCCGAACGAGCCTGCCGCCGCCGCCACGCCCATGGCCCACGAGCGCTTGTCGGCCGGCACCTGCCGCCCCAGCACGCCGTAGATGATGGCGTAGGTCGTGCCCGCCTGCGCCGCGCCCAGCAGCACGCCGGTGGTCAGCGTGAACAGCAGCGGCGAGGGCGACAGCGCCATGCCCGCCAGCCCCAGCGCGTAGAGCACCGCCCCGCCGATGAGTACGCGGAAGGCTCCGAACTTGTCGGCCACCATGCCGCCGAAGATGCCGAACAGGCCCCAGGCCAGGTTCTGCACGGCGATCGCCAGCGCGAAGGTCTGGCGCGTCCAGTCCATCTCCTGCGTGATGGGCTGCAGCCACAGGCCGAAACCATGGCGGATGCCCATGGAGAGGGTGACGATGGCGCCACCGCACAGCAGCACCTGCGCCAGCGGGAGTTTTCGGGTTTCGTTGTGCATCCGGCGAATGTAGCGAAAAGCCGCGGCGTCCGCTCGCGAGGGGCGGTTGAACTGGTTTTATATCCAGCCCTACAATCCGCCGCCTATGGCAGTCAAACCCGCATCCCCGAGCGACTATTCCGAAGGCTCGATCCGCGTTCTCAAAGGGCTGGAGCCGGTCAAGCAGCGACCCGGCATGTACACCCGCACCGACAACCCGCTGCACATCCTGCAGGAGGTGATCGACAACGCCGCCGACGAGGCGCTGGCCGGCCACTGCAAGCGCATCAAGGTCACGCTGCACGCCGACGCCTCGGTCAGCGTGGAGGACGACGGCCGGGGCATCCCCTTCGGCCTGCATCCTGACGAGGGCGCACCCGTTATCGAGCTGGTGTTCACCCGCCTGCACGCGGGCGGCAAGTTCGACAAGGGCAAGGGCGGCGCCTACAGCTTCTCGGGCGGCCTGCACGGCGTGGGCGTCTCCGTCACCAACGCCCTCGCCACGCGGCTGGAGGCCACCACGCACCGCGAGGGCCAGGCCGCGCGCATCGTTTTCTCGGGCGGCGACGTGACCGAGCCGCTGGCCGCGCGCCCCCTGCAGCAGGGCGAGCGCAAACAGGGCACCACCGTGCGCGTGTGGCCCGACGCCAAGTATTTCGAATCCGCCAGCCTGCCGATGGGCGAGCTGATGCACCTGCTGCGCAGCAAGGCCGTGCTGATGCCCGGCGTCACCGTGCAGCTCATCGACGAGAAGAAGAAGGACACGCAGACCTGGCAGTACAAGGGCGGCCTGCGAGACTACCTGGGCCAGACGCTCACCGTCGATCCGGTGATCCCGCTGTTCGAGGGCGAGGGCTTCGCCGACCGCCACAGCGAGAGCTTCGCCGAAGGCGAGGGCGCCGCATGGTGCGTAGCCTTCACCGAAGACGGCGCGCCCGTGCGCGAGAGCTACGTCAACCTCATCCCCACCAGCGCGGGCGGCACGCACGACGCGGGCCTGCGCGATGGCCTGTTCAACGCGGTCAAGAGCTTCATCGAGCTGCATTCGCTGCTGCCCAAGGGCGTCAAGCTCATGCCTGAGGACGTGTTCGCGCGCGCTTCCTACGTGCTCAGCGCCAAGGTGCTCGACCCGCAGTTCCAGGGCCAGATCAAGGAGCGCCTGAACTCGCGCGACGCCGTGCGCCTGGTCAGCGGCTTCGTGCGCCCCGCGCTCGAACTCTGGCTCAACCAGCACGTGGAATACGGCAAGAAGCTGGCAGAGCTCGCCATCAAGGCCGCGCAGACCCGCCAGCGCGCGGGCCAGAAGGTCGAGAAGAAGAAGGGCTCCGGCGTGGCCGTGCTGCCCGGCAAGCTCACCGACTGCGAAAGCCGCGACCTGGCCTACAACGAGGTGTTCCTGGTCGAGGGCGACTCCGCCGGCGGCAGCGCCAAGATGGGCCGCGACAAGGAGAACCAGGCCGTGCTGCCGCTGCGCGGCAAGGTGCTCAACACCTGGGAGGTGGATCGTGATCGCCTGTTCGCCAACACCGAAGTGCACGACATCTCGGTGGCCATCGGCGTCGATCCGCACGGCCCTCATGATTCGCCCGACCTGAGCGGACTGCGCTACGGCAAGGTCTGCATCCTGTCCGACGCCGACGTGGACGGCTCCCACATCCAGGTGCTGCTGCTCACGCTGTTCTTCCGCCACTTCCCCAAGCTGATCGACGCGGGCCACATCTACGTCGCCCGCCCTCCGCTGTTCCGCGTGGACGTGCCCGCGCGCGGCAAGAAGCCCGCCGCCAAGATGTACGCGCTGGACGAGGGCGAGCTGGAAGCCATCCTCGACAAATGCGCCAAGGACGGCGTGCCGCGCGAGAAGTGCCAGATCAGCCGCTTCAAGGGCCTGGGCGAGATGAACGCCGAGCAGCTCTGGGAAACCACGCTCAATCCCGACACACGCCGGCTGCTGCCCATCCAGCTGGGCGCATTCGACTTCGGTGCCACCGAAGGCCTCATCACCAAGCTGATGGGCAAGGGCGAGGCCGCCTCGCGCCGCGAGCTGATGGAGCTGCACGGCGACGCGGTCGAAGTCGATATCTAAGTCTTTTTGGCCTCCAGCGCTTTCCTATCAAGCGCTGGTAGCTCCTGATTCAATAGCATGAGCGATCAACCCACACTCGATCTTTCCGCGCCGCAGGACGACGGCGACCGCCTGGAACTCGCGGGCTACGCCCAGCGCGCCTACCTCGAATACGCCCTCAGCGTGGTCAAGGGCCGCGCGCTGCCCGACGTGTGCGACGGCCTCAAGCCCGTGCAGCGGCGCATCCTCTATGCGATGGATCGCATGGGGCTGGGCTTCAACGGCAACACCGCCGCCAAGCCGGTCAAGAGCGCCCGCGTGGTCGGCGACGTGCTGGGCCGCTTCCACCCGCACGGCGACCAGTCGGCTTACGACGCGCTGGTGCGCCTGGCACAGGATTTCAACCAGCGCTACCCGCTGATCGATGGCCAGGGCAATTTCGGCTCGCGCGACGGCGACGGCGCCGCGGCCATGCGCTACACCGAGGCGCGGCTTGCCAGGATCACCGGCCTGCTGCTCGACGAGATCGACCAAGGCACGGTCGATTTCATGCCCAACTACGACGGCAGCACGCAGGAGCCGCGCCAGTTGCCCGCGCGCCTGCCGTTCGCACTGCTCAACGGCGCGAGCGGCATCGCCGTGGGCCTGGCGACGGAAATCCCGAGCCACAACCTGCGCGAGGTGGCCGATGCCTGCGTGGCGCTGGTCAAGAAGCCGCAGTTGGCCGACGAAGAACTGTTCGCGTTGATCCCCGGCCCGGACTATCCCGGCGGCGGGCAGGTCATCAGCGCGGCGAGCGACATCCAGGACGCCTACCGCACCGGGCGCGGCAGCCTCAAGGTGCGCGCGCGCTGGAAGATCGAGGAACTCGCGCGCGGCCAATGGCAGATGGTGGTGACGGAGCTGCCGCCCGGCGTTTCCACCGCCAAGGTGCTCGAGGAGATCGAGGAGATCACCAATCCCAAGATCAAGGCCGGCAAGAAGACCTTGAGCCAGGAGCAGACCCAGCTCAAGGCCGCGCTGCTCGCGCTGCTCGACGGCGTGCGCGACGAGTCGAGCAAGGATGCGCCGGTGCGCATCGTCATCGAGCCCAAGACTGGCAAGGTGCCGCAGCAGGATCTCATCACCACGCTGCTCGCCCACACCAGCCTGGAGACCTCGGCGCCCATCAACCTCACGATGGTGGGGCTGGACGGCAAGCCCGTGCAGAAGTCGCTGCGGCAGATGCTGGAGGAGTGGATCGCCTTCCGCCAGA
The DNA here is from genome assembly GCF_000400995.2 of Acidovorax sp. MR-S7. Classification (GTDB taxonomy): domain Bacteria; phylum Pseudomonadota; class Gammaproteobacteria; order Burkholderiales; family Burkholderiaceae_C; genus MR-S7. The sequence goes on from NZ_DF238897.1 coordinate 82,321, forward strand.
CCACTATCGCGCGGCGCTCGCAGCACCGCTTGAACAAGGTGCTGGAGCGCATCCACATCCTCGAAGGGCGGCAGATCGTGCTGCTCAACATCGACGAGGTGATCGCCATCATCCGCGCGAGCGATGAGCCGAAGGCGGCGTTGATCGCGCGCTTCAACCTCTCCGACCGGCAGGCCGAGGACATCCTCGAAATCCGCCTGCGCCAGCTCGCGCGGCTGGAAGCCATCAAGATCGAGCAGGAGCTCAAGGAGCTGCGCGAGGAGCAGGGCAAGCTGGAGGACATCCTGGCCAACCCCGCCTCGCTGCGCCGCCTGATGGTCAAGGAGATCGAGGCGGATGCCAAGCAGTTCCAGGATGCGCGTCGCACGCTGATCCAGGCCGAGAAGAAGGCCGTGGCCGAGGTGAAGGTGCTCGACGAGCCGGTCACCGTGGTCGTCTCCGAAAAAGGCTGGGTGCGCGCACGCCAGGGCCACGGGCACGAGGCCGGCAGCTTCGCCTTCAAGGCGGGCGACGGGCTCTACGGTACCTTCGAGTGCCGCACGATCGATACGCTCATCGTCTTCGGCAGCAACGGGCGCGTGTACTCGGTAGCCGTCGCCAGCCTGCCGGGCGGGCGCGGCGACGGGCAGCCCATCACCACGCTGATCGAGCTGGAGGCGGGCACGCAGCCGGTGCACTACTTCGCCGGGCCGGGCAATGCGGCGCTGCTGCTGGCGGGCTCGGGCGGGTACGGGTTCCTGTCCACCGTGGAACACATGACGGCGCGCAACCGGGGCGGCAAGGCCTTCGTCGCTTTAAGCGAGGGCGAGCGGCTGTGCCGGCCGTCGCACGCCGCGTTCACCAGTGGAAGCCAGGCCATCGTGCCCGCCACGCACGTGTGCTGCGCGTCCGCGGGCGGGCGCATCCTCACGTTCGAGATCGGCGAGCTCAAGCTCATGGAGAAGGGCGGGCGCGGCCTCATGCTGATCGACCTGGAGCCCAAGGACACCCTGGCGGGCGCGGCGGCCTATACGCGCAGCGTGCGCTTCGCGGGCGTGGGCCGTGGCGGCAAGCCGCGCGAGGAGCAGCTCGAGATCCGCAGCCTCAACAACGCGCGCGCCGTGCGCGGGCGCAAGGGCAAGGCGGCCGACCTGGGCTTCAAGCCCACCGAGGTGCTGCGCGTGGAATAGGCTATCGCTCTGCTTGTTGCGTTTGGTAGCATGCATGCAACGCTGCACCGCAGGGGCGCGGTGCGTTGCACACAAAACCCCACCCGACAAGGAGCGAGCCTGCCATGAAAAGCCTGCGTATTTCCCACAAGCTGTGGCTGTCCGTGGCGTGCGTCGTAGTGGCGCTCATCGCGATCATCACCGCGTCGGGCTACCGCTCGGCCCAAACCCAGGCCGAGGCCGACGCGCTCACCAAGGAGATGACGCTGCGCGTGCAGACGGCCACGCGCTGGGCCGGCCTCACCGAGACGAATGCGGCCCGCACCCTGGCCTTGTCGCTGAGCAATGAAAGCGCGGTGGCGCAGGCCTTCAAGGAGCAGATCCCGGCCACCTCGGCCCAGATCTCTGAGTTGCAGAAGCGCCTGGAAGGGCTGGATCTGTCGCCGGCCGACCGCGCCCAGATGCAGCGCATCGCCGAGGCGCGCAAGGCCATGATCGACCTGCGCGGGCAGGCCGCCAAGCTCAAGGAGGGCGGCAGCCAGGAGGAGGCGGTGCGCCTCGTGCAGCAGTCCTACATCCCTGCCGTGGCCACCTACCTGGGCACGCTGCGCGACTTCGTGCAGATGCAGGAGCGCGCCGCGGAGGAGCAGCTGGCCGAGATGGCCGCATCGCGCATGCTCACGGTGAAGCTGGCGGCGGGCGCCGTGGCGGTGCTGCTGCTGGGCATCGTGGCGGGGGCCTACCTGCTCATCGGCAGCATCCAGCGTCCTCTGGCCGAGGCCAACGCCATGGCGGCGCGCATCGCGGGCGGCGACCTGCGCAGCGACGGCGCCGAGGCCACGCGCGGCGACGAATTCGGCGAGCTGCTGCGCTCGCTGGCCAGCATGCGCCAGGCCCTGGCGCGCATGGTGCAGGAGGTGCGCCAGAGCACCGACAGCATCACCGTGGCCAGCGCCGAGATCGCCACCGGCAACCAGGACCTGTCGGCGCGCACCGAGCAGACCTCCAGCAACCTGCAGGAGACCGCCGCCGCCATGGAGGAGTTCACCAGCACCATCCAGCAGAGCGCGGGCAGCGCCAGCACGGCGAGCCAGCTGGCGGGCAGCGCCTCCGAGGTGGCACGCCGCGGCGGCACGGTGGTGACCGAGGTGGTTTCCACCATGGACGACATCCAGCAGAGCAGCCGTAAGATCGCCGACATCATCGGCGTGATCGACGGCATTGCCTTCCAGACCAACATCCTGGCGCTGAACGCCGCCGTGGAAGCCGCGCGCGCAGGCGAGCAAGGCCGGGGCTTCGCGGTGGTGGCCGGCGAGGTGCGCAGCCTGGCGCAGCGCAGCGCCGACGCGGCCAAGGAGATCAAGGGGCTGATCGGCACGTCGGTCGAGCGCGTGGAAAGCGGCTCGCGCCTGGTGCACGACGCGGGCGCCACCATGGCCGAGATCGTGCAGTCGGTGCAGCGCGTGGTGGACATGATCGGCGAGATCACCGCCGCGTCCGCCGAGCAGAGCGCAGGCATCTCGCAGGTGAACCAGGCCGTGGGCCAGCTCGACCAGATGACGCAGCAGAACGCCGCCCTGGTGGAGCAAAGCGCCGCCGCCGCGCAAAGCCTGCGCGAGCAGGCCGACCATCTGGCGCACGTGGTGTCGGCCTTCCGCACCGACGGGTCGGCGGCCCTGTCGGCACGCACACCAGCGCCAGCAGCACGGCCCGTGGCTGCGCCCCCGGCCAAGCCCGTTGCCGCCGCACCGCGCGTGGCAGCGGCCGGCGCGGCGCGCGCCGCAACTCCCAAGGCCCTGGCGGCGCCGGCAACCCCGGCAGGCGATGGCGACTGGGAGTCCTTCTAACACCGCGCCTTGAAACGGGCGCGCCTCCTAGGCGAGGGCCGCCGTGCAAGGGCCGCCTCGCCGCACGGGCGGCGTCCCCCTCCCGGAGCGCGCAGCGCGCAGAGAGAGAGGGGGAAGCGGCGCAGCCGCTCAGGGGGTGTCACTCCAGTTCCGCGATCAGCTCGATCTCGACGCATGCGCCCAGCGGGATCTGCGCCACGCCGAAGGCGCTGCGCGCGTGCTTGCCCTTGTCGCCGAACACCTGGCCGAACAGCTCGCTGGCGCCGTTGGTCACCAGGTGCTGCTCGGTGTAGTCGCCGGTGGAATTGACCAGGCTCATCACCTTCACGATGCGCTTGACGCGGTTCAGGTTGCCGTCCGTCGCGGCGTGCAGCGTGCCCAGCAGGTCGATGGCCACGGCGCGCGCCGCGGCCTGGCCTTCCTCGGTGGTGATGTTCTTGCCGAACTGCGCGGCCCAGGGCTTGCCGTCCTTGCGCGCGATGTGGCCGCTCAGGAATACCAGCTTGCCAGACTGCACGTAGGGCACGTAGGCTGCGGCGGGCACGGCCACGGGAGGCAGGGTGATGTCGAGTTCTTTCAGCTTGTCGTAAACGCTCATGGAGATTCCCTTGAAAACGGACGGCGGGCGCTATGGGGCCCAGGCAGGCGGCCGGCGCGCGGCGGGCGGCGCCGGTGCCCGCGAGTTTCACATAGATGCGCCGGGCCTACGCCATGGATGACCGTGGTGCGCGTCCGGCTTGGCGCCTGCCTGCGTGGCTGTGCGGCGGCCTGCTGGGCACGGCGCTGCAGTTGCAGCAGCCTGCGCTCTGGCACTGGCAGGCCTACGCGGTCGGGCTGGCCCTGGCGCTGCTGGCATCCGGCGCTCTGGCGTGCGCACCCGCGCCCGCCAGCCGGCGCGCGGCGCGCGTGCGCACCGCCTGCGTCGTCCTCGCGGGCGCCCTGCTGATGGGCAGCGTTTGCGGCCTGCGCGCCGGGGCGTTCCTGGCTGGGGCGCTCGACCCTGCGTGGGAAGGGCGCGACGTGCGCGTGACGGGCGTGGTCGCCGCCATGCCGCAGCCGCGCGAGACCGGGCTGCGCCTGCGGCTGGCCGTGGAAGCCGCGCAGGACGTGCAGCAGGGTGGCGCGCCCGTGCGTCTGCCTGAGCTGATCGACCTCACGTGGTACGCCGGCAGCCTGGACGGCGATGCCCAGGCCCCGCCGCCGCCCGTGCGCGCGGGCGAGCGCTGGCGCCTGGTCGTGCGCCTGAAGGCGCCGCACGGCGCGCGCAACCCCCACGGCTTCGACTACGAACTGTGGCTGTGGGAGCAGGGCGTGCAGGCCACGGGCTATGTGCGCACGGGTGCGCGCCTGGACGCGCTGCACGGCCCGCCCGAGCGCCTCGGGGCCACCTGGCATCACCCCGTCGAGCAATGGCGCCAGCGGGTGCGCGACGCCATCGTGCGCCACCTCGTGGCGCCGGCGGACGATGCCGCGCGCCGGCGCGCGGCGGGCGTGGTCGCCGCGCTGGTCACGGGGGACCAGCGTGCCATCGAGCGTGCCGACTGGGACGTGTTCCGCGCCACCGGCGTGGCCCACCTGATGAGCATCTCGGGCCTGCACATCACCCTGTTCGCCTGGCTCGCCGCTGCCCTGGTGGGCCGGGCCTGGCGGCGCAGCAGCACGCTGTGCCTGGCCGTGCCTGCCCCTGTGGCGGCGCTGGCAGGCGGCGTGCTGCTGGCGGGTGCCTATGCGCTCTTCAGCGGCTGGGGCGTGCCCGCGCAGCGCACGGTGTGCATGCTGGCCGTGGTGGCGCTCTTGCGCCTGTCGGGGCGGCGCTGGCCGTGGCCGCAGGTGTGGCTGCTGGCCTGCGCGGTGGTGCTGGCGCTGGACCCGTGGGCGCTGCTGCAGCCGGGCTTCTGGCTGAGCTTCGTAGCCGTGGCGGTGCTGTTTGCTACTGATCCGATAGCTGGTAGCGCTCGTGGAATAAGCGCTGGAGCCCGATTTCTTTCCATGCTGCGCGAGCAGTGGGTGATCACGTTGGCGATCACGCCGCTCACGCTGCTGCTGTTTGGGCAGGTGTCGCTCGTGGGCTTCGCGGCCAACGTGGTGGCCATTCCGTGGACCACGCTGGTGGTCACGCCGCTCGCGCTGGCGGGCGTGCTCTGGGCGCCGCTGTGGCAGGCGGCGGCGTGGTGCGTGCAGGGCCTGTCGGCGCTGCTGCACTGGCTGGCCGCATGGCCGTGGGCGCAGGCCGCGCTGCCCATGGCGCCGCTGTGGGCGGGGGCAGCGGCCGTGGTGGGCGGCGTGATTCTGGCGCTGCGCCTGCCCTGGCGCGCGCGCCTGCTGGGCCTGCCGCTGGTGCTGCCGGCCCTGTGGTGGCAGCCGCCGCGGCCCGATGCCGGCCAGTTCGAACTGCTGGCCGTGGACGTGGGACAGGGGCAGGCGGTGCTGGTGCGCACCGCGCGACACACCCTGCTCTACGACGCGGGCCCGCGCTACCACCAGGACAGCGATGCCGGCGAGCGCGTGCTCGTGCCGCTGCTGCGGGCCCTGGGCGAGCGGCTGGACATGCTGGTGCTGAGCCACGGCGACAGCGACCACACGGGCGGCGCCGTGGCGGTGCTGGCGCAGCACCCGCAGGCGCAGCTGCGCGGCTCCATCGAGGCTGGGCACCCGCTGCAGGCGCTGCATGCGGTGGAGCCCTGCGTCGCAGGGCAGCGCTGGCACTGGGACGGCGTGGGCTTCGAGGTGCTGCACCCACCCCGGGGTGCGCCGGCTGCCCGGCCCAATGCCCAGAGCTGCGTGCTGCGCGTCACGGCTGCCGCGGAGGGCGGGGGCGAGGGCGCCTCCGCGCTGCTCGCGGGGGACATCGAGCGTGCGCAGGAGCAGGCCCTGGTGGCCGGCGGCGCGCCGCTGGCGGCCGACCTGCTGCTTGTCCCGCACCACGGCAGCAAGACCTCGTCGAGCGACGCTTTCCTGGATGCGGTGCATCCCCGCACCGCGCTGGTGCAGGCGGGCTACCGCAACCGCTTCGGCCATCCGGCGGCGCCTGTGCTGCAGCGCTATGCGGACCGCGGCATCCCCGTGGTGCAGACGCCCTGGTGTGGTGCGGCCTCGTGGTCGTCGGCAGGGCTGGAGCCGGTGCGCTGCGAACGCCAGGCGTCTCAGCGCTACTGGCACCACCGCCCCGCTGCGGACTGAGGCCGGCAGACCTGGCGCGGGGCTTGCTATCCTGTGCACAGGAGGCACGCCCATGTTGAAGTTCGATGAGATGTACACCATGCTGCCCACGGAAGGCAGCGACGTGCGTGCGCACTACCGGCGGTACGGCCAGTGGCTGTCGCGCCAGAGTACCGAGGCCATGCAGGCCCGCCGCACCCAGGCCGAGATGATCTTCCGCCGCGTCGGCATCACCTTCGCGGTGTACGGCGCCAAGGACGAGGACGGCGCCGGCACCGAGCGGCTGATCCCGTTCGACCTGATCCCGCGCATCATTCCCGACCACGAGTGGCGCCGCATGCAGCAGGGCCTGGTGCAGCGCGTGACGGCGCTCAACCGATTCATCCACGACGTCTACCACGGGCAGGCGATCATCCGCGCGGGCATCGTGCCGGCCGACTTGATCGTGGGCAATGCCCAGTACCGCCCCGAGATGGAGGGTCTGGACGTGCCGCAGGGCGTGTACGCGCACATCGCGGGCATCGACATCGTGCGCGCGCCGGGCGAGGGCGGCGAGGGCATCTACTACGTGCTGGAGGACAACCTGCGCGTGCCCTCGGGCGTGTCGTACATGCTGGAGAACCGCAAGATGATGATGCGGCTCTTCCCCGAGCTGTTCTCCATGCACAGGGTGGCGCCCGTGGCGCACTACCCCGACCTGCTGCTGGACACGCTGCGCGCCAGCGCCCCCACGTCCAGCGCCGACCCCACGGTGGTGGTGCTCACGCCGGGCATGTACAACAGCGCCTACTTCGAGCACGCCTTCCTCGCGCAGCAGATGGGCGTGGAGCTGGTCGAGGGGCAGGACCTCGTGGTCAAGGACAACTTCGTCTACATGCGCACCACGCGCGGCCTGCAGAGGGTGGACGTGATCTACCGCCGCGTGGACGACGACTTCCTCGACCCGCAGGTGTTCCGCCCCACCTCCACGCTGGGCTGCGCGGGCCTCATGCAGGCCTATCGCGCGGGCAATGTCGCCATCTGCAACGCCGTGGGCACGGGCATCGCGGACGATAAGTCCGTCTACCCCTACGTGCCCGAGATGATCCGCTTCTACCTCGGCGAAGAGCCCATCCTGCAGAACGTGCCCACCTGGATGTGCCGCCGGCCCGACGACCTGAAATACGTGCTCGACCACCTCGGTGAACTGGTGGTCAAGGAAGTGCACGGCGCGGGCGGCTACGGCATGCTGATCGGCCCCGCGGCCACGAAAGCCGAGATCGAGGACTTCCGCGCCGCGCTGCTGGCCAACCCGGCCGGCTACATCGCGCAGCCCACGCTGAGCCTGTCGAGCTGCCCCACCTATGTGGAATCGGGCATCGCGCCGCGCCACATCGACCTGCGGCCCTTCGTGCTCTCGGGCCAGAAGGTGCAGATGGTGGCCGGCGGCCTCACGCGCGTGGCGCTCAAGGAAGGGTCGCTGGTCGTCAACTCCTCGCAAGGGGGCGGCACCAAGGACACCTGGGTGCTGGGAGAGGACGGCGCCGCGCCGCCGCTGCAATCGCAGTCCATGGGCGGCATGACGCAATCGCAGGGAGGAAACTGACATGCTGAGCCGCACCGCCGATCACCTGTTCTGGATGTCCCGCTACACCGAACGGGCAGAAAGGGCCGCCGCATGCGGGCCTTCGCCACAACACCGCGTGCGCGCGCAGCGCGTGCGGGGTTTTCTGCCCTACTTGCACAAGGAGGCCGCATGCTGAGCCGCACCGCCGATCACTTGTTCTGGATGTCCCGCTACACCGAACGGGCAGAAAACACCGCCCGCATGTTGAATGTGAGCTACGAGACCTCGCTGCTGCCGCAGTCCGCCGCCATGGCCCAGGAGGGCTGGAAGGGACTGCTGTCCATCAGCGAGCTGATTCCCGCCTACACGGCGCGCCATGGCGAGATCACGCCCGCGGGCGTGCTGGAGTTCATGGTGCGCGACGACGGCAACCCGTCGTCCATCGTCTCCTGCCTGCGTGCCGCGCGCGAGAACGCGCGTGCCGTGCGCGGCGCGCTCACCACCGAGGTCTGGGAAACGCAGAACCAGACCTGGCTGGAACTCTGCCGCCTGCTCAAGGGCGATGGTTTCGAGCGCGACCCGGGGCAGTTCTTCGAATGGGTGAAGTACCGCTCGCACCTCTCGCGCGGCGTGGTGCTGGGCACCATGCTGCAGGACGAGGCCTTCCACTTTCTGCGCCTGGGCACCTTCCTGGAGCGGGCCGACAACACCGCGCGCCTGCTGGACGTGAAGTTCCACGCGGTGCAGAGCGACTTCCACGGCACGGCGCGCGAGGCCGGCAACGGCGCGCGGCGCGCCACGCCGGAGGCCGACTTCTACCACTGGAGCGCCATCCTGCGCAGCGTCTCGGCCTTCGAGGTCTACCGCAAGGTCTACCGCGACGTGATCACGCCCGAGCGCGTGGCCGACCTGCTCATGCTGCGCCGGGACATGCCGCGCTCGCTGCATGCCAGCCTGCACGAGGTGGCCGACAACCTCGCCGTCGTCTCCAACGGCCAGTCGGCCGAGACGCAGCGCAAGGCCGGCCGGCTGCTGGCTGACCTGCGCTATGGCCGCATCGACGAGATCCTGGCCACCGGCCTGCATGCCTACCTCACCCAGTTCCTCGACCGGGTGAACGAGCTGGGCGCCGGCATCAGCCGCGACTTTCTCGTGCCGTCGCCGCACTGATCAGCGCGACGCGGCGTCCGGTGCGCTGTCCAGCGCGGCCAGGGTGCCGCTCTGGCCGCAGGGCGTGCCCGTGGGACGCGGCGCGACCACCAGGCTGTAGGTGCGCAGCACCGACGCTTCCAGTTCGCCCGATGCGCGCGCGCACTCCAGCTCCGCGATCACTTCGGCGCGCGTGCGGCCGGCAGATGCCGTGGCCGCCTGGGCCTGCTGCGCCTGCGTGGCTGCTTGTGCCTGGGGGGCCTGGGCCTGCGCGCCGGCGCCGGCTGCGAAGCCCAGCACGGCAATGGCGGCGGCGATGGCGCGGCGGGCAGAAAGACCCTGGAAGGGAAGCGTGAAGGTATTCATGACGATGCTCCTGGAGAGGCGTTGCCGGCGGCACCATGCCGTCCGTGGCGCCACTGTGGCGGGGCACGCCGCTGCGTCACAGCCGTTTGCGACGAACCGGCCGCCGGCGTGCGCGAGCTGCTGCGCACGGGGCGCGAATGCTCGCGGCTCAGCGCCGTGCGTTGCGCCGCTGTTCGCGCAGCATGAACAGGTAGAGGCCCTCGACCTTCTCGCGCGCCCAGGGTGTCTTGCGCAGGAACCGCAGGCTGGAGGCGACGCTCGGATCGTTCTGGAAGCACCGCACGGGAATGCGGCTCGACAGCCCGTCCCAGCCGAAATGCTGCTGCAGCGCGACCACCATCGCCTCCAGCGTGATGCCGTGCAGCGGATTGCGGGGCTGAGCCGGAGGCGGCGAAGCGGGGGATGGGGAGGCATCGGTCATGGGCGGCGAGCATACGCCCATGGCTGGGCCTCAAGCCAAAATGGACTCCAGCGCTTGCTGGATAAGCGCTACCAGCTATTAAAAGGGGAGCTTGCGGGCCGTCATCGCCGCTGCAGCTGCGGCTCGCCCGCCAACAGCTCCGCGGCCCAGTCCACGAACGCGCGCACCTTGGCGCTCAGGTGGCGGTTCGGTGGGTACACGACGTAGACGGGCAGCAGCGGGTGCGACCAGCCGTCGAGCACGCGCACGAGTTCGCCGCGCTCGACGTGCTGCTGTGCCTGGAAGGTGGTGATCTGCCCCACGCCCTGGCCCGCCACGAGGGCGTTCACGTAGGCGTTGCTCTCGTTGACGGCGAGTTGCGAGGGGCCGGAAATTTCGATCACTTCGCTATTCCGGTGGAATTCGAGCGGATAGCGGCGCGCGGACACGGGCGAGAAATAGATCACGCTCCTGTGGCCGCCTTCCAGGTCCAGCGGATGCTGTGGCGTGCCATGCCGCGCCAGGTAGCCGGGCGCGGCCACGGTGATGAACTCCAGGTTGCCGATGCGCCGCGCCACGAGCGACTGGTCGGCCAGCTCGCCGCCGCGGATCACGCAGTCCACGTTGTCGCCGATCAGGTCCACGGTGCGGTCGCTCACGCCCAGGTCGATCTGGATGTCGGGATAGCGCTCCTGGAACTGCGCCAGACGCGGCACGATGAGCAGCCGCGCCACCGAGGTGCCCACGTCCACGCGCAGCCGCCCGCGCGGGCTGGCGCGGGCCTGGCCCATGCTGGCCTCGATGTCGTCGAAATCGGCCAGCAGGCGCACGGTGCGGTCGTAATACGCTGCCCCGTCCGCCGTGACGGTGACGCGGCGCGTGGTGCGGTTAAGCAGCTTCACGCGCAGCCGCGCTTCGAGGGCCTGCACGTGCTTGGTCACGGTGGCCTTGGGCAATTGCAACGAATCGGCTGCGCGCGTGAACGTGCCGGCTTCCACCACCCGCGCGAATATGCGCATGGCCTGTATCTGGTCCATGTGCTCTCCTTGTTCTGGCCCCATGGCAGGGGCCGGGGAATTCTCACACGCACGCCCCGTGCCGATTGTTCGGCAATCGGAAACACTGCGGCGGCATTTCGCTGGTTTATCGTGGGTGGCCGCGCGCCTACATTTCCATCACCCGGTCCTGCCGGTCTCCGCCATGTCCAAGCTCCCACCGCCATCGTCATCGCCATCCGTCTGCACCGACGCCACCATTGAGGTGGCCAAGGGGCAGGAGGTCGCCGTACGCCTGTACGGCCGCAAGAAGGCGGGCGAGGTGCTGCCGCTGGTGGTGCATTTCCACGGCGGCGCGTTCGTGTCGGGCGATCTCGACAACGGCTGCACCGTGGGCGGGCTGCTGGAGGCCGCTGGCGCGCGCGTGGTGTCGGTGGCCTATCCGCTGTCGCCCGAGCACCCGTTCCCCCAGCCGCTGGAAACGGGCTACGCCGTGCTCAAGTGGGCGTTCAAGCGCCGTGCGCGGCTGGCCGGCCAGGGTGCGCCCGTGTACCTGGCGGGCGAGGAGGCCGGGGGCAACCTGGCGGCCGGCGTGTGCCTGATGGCGCGCGACCAGTCGCATCCGCCGCTGGCGGGGCAGATCCTGCTGTCGCCCATGCTCGACCCCTGCGTGGGCACCCCGTCGCTGCGCGCGGCCACGGGCGAATCCACGGCATGCAAGTGGGCCGACGGCTGGCTCAAGTTCCTGCGCTGCGCGCGCGATGCCGAGCACCCGTACGCCGTGCCCGGCACCGCCCAGCGGCTGGCGGGCCTGCCGCCCACGCTGGTGCTGGTGGGCGACGCAGACCCCATGCGCGACGAGGCCCTGGCCTATGCCGCGCGGCTGGAGGCGGCCGGGCTTTCCGTCACGCGCCACATCTTCACGCAGGTGGAACAGTGGCCCGAGGCGCTGCTGCAGCCCCGAGCGAACCCTTGCCCCTGCTCGGCGCAGGTGCAGGAGCAGCTCCGTCTGTTCTTCGAGGCCACCCGATGTCCGCCCTCGGCGATGCCTGAGGCCTGACACCCCGCCTTACACCACCCGGCGCTTTTCTCCTGCTTGCTTTTCCGGCCTTCCGTGCCGGAGGGAGGAGCGTTGCCTGCATTTACCGCATTTCGTTGATTTGGAAGACACGGAGGAATCACCATGAACTCGCCACTTTTCTCATCGTCCCGCCGCCGCTGGTGGACCGCCGCCGGTGCGGCCGCCGCCATCGCCGGCGGCGCGGTCTTCGGGCTGCAGAGCTCGCATGCCGAAGCGCCCGCCGAAGGTGCCGCGCCCCCCGCCGTTCCCGTTTCCGTGGCAGCGGTGCTGCAGCAGGACATCGCCCTGTGGGACGAATTCTCCGGCCGGCTCGAAGCCGTGCAGCGCGTGGACGTGCGCCCGCGCGTGCCCGGCGCCGTGCAGGCCGTGCACTTCCGCGAAGGGGCGCTGGTGAAGCAGGGCGACCTGCTCTTCACCGTGGACCCGGCGCCCTACGCGGCCGAGGTGGACCGGGCCGAGGCGCAGGTCGTCGCGGCGCAGGCCCGCGTGTCGTACACGCGCAGCGAGATGGAACGCGCCGCGCGCCTGTGGGAGGAGCGCGCCATCGCCCAGCGCGAGCACGACGAGCGCGTGAACGCCCAGCGCGAGGCCGACGCCAACCTGCGCGCCGCGCAGGCCGCGCTGCAGACCGCGCGGCTGAACCTGGGCTACACGCAGGTGCGCGCCCCGGTGGCGGGCCGCGTGGGCCGCATCGAGGTCACCGTGGGCAACCTCGTGGCCTCGGGCGCCGGCGCGCCGGTGCTGACCACGCTGGTCTCGGTGAGCCCGATCTACGCGAGCTTCGACACCGACGAGCAGATCGTCGCGCGGGCGCTCGAAGGCCTGCGCTCCGGCAAGAGCGCACGCACCGCAATCGAGAGCATTCCGGTGCAGATGGGCACGGGCACCACGGGCGGCACGCCGCACGCGGGGCACCTGCAGCTCATCGACAACCAGGTGGACGCGAGGAGCGGCACGGTGCGCGTGCGGGCGGTGTTCGACAACGCCGACGGCGCCCTCATGCCGGGCCAGTTCGCGCGCATCCGCATGGGCCAGGCGCGCAGCACGCAGGCCGTGCTGATCAACGAGCGCGCCGTGGGCACCGACCAGAACAAGAAGTTCGTGATGGTGGTCGGCGAGGGCGACAAGGCCGAGTACCGCGAGGTACAGCTGGGCGCGCCCGTGGACGGGCTGCGCATCGTCACTTCCGGATTGAAGGCCGGCGAGCGCATCGTCGTCAACGGCCTGCAGCGCGTGCGCCCCGGCGCGCAGGTCGCCCCGCAGGACGTGCCCATGGCCGCCAAGGCCGAACTGGCGGGCGAAGGCGCGCAGGCGCGCGCCACGCCCAGGCAGCCCGCCGCCTGAGCGCGCCGTGGCTAGAAAGACAAGAACACCATGAACCTCTCCCGCTTCTTCATCGACCGCCCGATCTTCGCGGGCGTGCTGTCGGTGCTCATCTTCCTCTCCGGCCTGATCGCGCTGCGCGCGCTGCCGATTTCGGAGTACCCCGAGGTCGCCCCGCCCTCGGTGGTGGTGCGTGCCACCTACCCCGGCGCCAGCCCCAAGGTGATCGCCGAGACCGTGGCCACGCCGCTGGAGGAATCCATCAACGGCGTGGAGGGCATGCTCTACATGGGCAGCCAGGCCACGACCGACGGCGTGATGACGCTCACCGTCACCTTCCAGCTGGGCACCGATCCCGACAAGGCGCAGCAGCTGGTGCAGAACCGCGTCTCGCAGGCCGAGCCGCGCCTGCCCGAGGAGGTGCGGCGCCTCGGCATCACCACCGTCAAGAGCGCGCCGGACCTGACCATGGTCGTGCACATGGTCTCGCCCAACGGCCGCTACGATATCGACTACCTGCGCAACTACGCCGTGCTCAACGTGAAGGACCGCCTCGCGCGCATCCAGGGCGTGGGCCAGGTGCAGATCTTCGGCGGCGGCGACTATTCCATGCGCGCCTGGCTCGACCCGCAGAAGGTGGCGCAGCGCGGCCTCTCGGCCGGCGACGTGGTGGCCGCCATCCGCGGCCAGAACGTGCAGGCCGCCGCCGGCGTGGTGGGCCAGTCGCCCGGGCTGCCGGGCGTGGACATGCAGCTGTCGATCAACGCGCAGGGCCGCCTCACGACCGAGGAGGAGTTCGGCGACATCATCGTCAAGACCGGTGCCGATGGCGCGGTGACGCGCCTGCGCGACGTGGCCCGGCTGGAGCTGGGCGCGGCCGACTACTCGCTGCGCTCGCTGCTCAACAACGACCCGGCCGTGGGCATGGGCGTGTTCCAGGCGCCGGGCTCTAACGCGCTCGACATCTCCGCCAACGTGCGCGAGACCATGGCGGAACTGCAGCGCAGCATGCCCGAGGGCGTGGAATACCGCATCGCCTACGACCCGACGCAGTTCGTGCGGGCGTCGATCAAGTCCGTCATCCAGACGCTGCTGGAGGCCGTGGCGCTGGTGGTGATCGTGGTGATCCTGTTCCTGCAGACCTGGCGCGCCTCCATCATCCCGCTGCTGGCCGTGCCGGTGTCGGTGGTGGGCACGTTCGCCGTGCTGCACCTGCTGGGCTTCTCGATCAACGCACTGTCGCTCTTCGGCCTGGTGCTGGCCATCGGCATCGTGGTGGACGACGCCATCGTGGTGGTGGAGAACGTGGAGCGCAACATCGAGGCGGGCCTGACCCCGCGCGAGGCCACCTACCGTGCCATGCGCGAGGTGTCCGGTCCCATCATCGCCATCGCGCTGGTGCTGGTGGCGGTGTTCGTGCCGCTGGCCTTCATCAGCGGGCTCACGGGGCAGTTCTACCGCCAGTTCGCGGTGACCATCGCCATCTCCACGGTGATCTCGGCCATCAACTCGCTCACCCTGTCGCCCGCCTTGAGCGCGCTGCTGCTCAAGGGCCACCACGAGCCCAAGGACGCGCTCACGCGCGGCATGGACCGCGTGTTCGGCGGCTTCTTCCGCCGCTTCAACCGCGTATTCCACCGCGGCTCCGAGGCCTACAGCGGCGGCGTGCGCCGCGTCGTCGGCCGCAAGGCGCTGATGCTGGCTGTCTACCTCGCGCTGGTGGGCGTCACCTGGGGCCTGTTCAAGGCCGTGCCGGGCGGCTTCGTGCCCGCGCAGGACAAGCAATACCTGATCGGCTTCGCGCAACTGCCCGACGGCGCCACGCTGGACCGCACCGACGACGTGATCCGCCGCATGGGCGAGATCATGAAGCAGAACCCCAACGTGGAGGACGCCATCGCCTTCCCGGGCCTGTCGATCAACGGCTTCACCAACAGCTCCAACGCCGGCATCGTGTTCGCCACGCTCAAGCCCTTCGCCGAGCGCACGCGCGCCGACCAGAGCGGCGGCGCGGTGGCCGGGCAGCTCAACCAGGCGTTCGGCAGCATCCAGGACGCGTTCATCGCCATGTTCCCGCCGCCGCCGGTGGCCGGGCTGGGCACTACGGGCGGCTTCAAGCTGCAGATCGAGGACCGCGCATCGCTGGGCTACGAGGCCATGGATGCGGCCGTGAAGGCCTTCATGGCCAAGGCCTACCAGGCGCCCGAGCTGGCCGGCCTGTTCACGAGCTGGCAGGTCAACGTGCCGCAGCTCTACGCCGCCATCGACCGCACCAAGGCGCGCCAGCTCGGCGTGCCGGTGACGGACATCTTCGAGACGCTGCAGATCTACCTGGGCAGCCTGTACGCCAACGACTTCAACCAGTTTGGCCGCACCTACAGCGTGCGCGTGCAGGCCGACGCGGCCTACCGCGCGCGCGCCGAGGACGTGGGCCTGCTCAAGGTGCGCTCCACGACGGGCGAGATGGTGCCGCTGTCGGCGCTGATGAAGATCGAACCCAGCTTCGGCCCCGAGCGCGCCATGCGCTACAACGGCTTCCTGGCGGCCGACGTGAACGGCGGGCCCGCGCCCGGCTGGTCGTCGGGCCAGGCGCAGGCCGCCGTGGAGCGCGTCGCCGCCGAGACGCTGCCGCAGGGCATCTCCTTCGAATGGACCGAACTGACCTACCAGGAAATCCTGGCCGGCAATTCCGCCGTGCTGGTGTTTCCCATCGCCATCCTGCTGGTGTTCCTGGTGCTGGCCGCGCAGTACGAAAGCCTCACGCTGCCGATCGCCATCATCCTCATCGTGCCCATGGGCCTGCTGGCCGCCATGACGGGCGTGTGGCTCTCGGGCGGCGACAACAACGTGTTCACGCAGATCGGGCTCATCGTGCTGGTGGGGCTGTCGGCCAAGAACGCCATCCTGATCGTGGAGTTCGCGCGCGAGCTGGAATTCGCCGGCCGCACGCCGGTGCAGGCCGCCATCGAGGCCAGCCGCCTGCGGCTGCGCCCCATCCTCATGACCTCGCTGGCGTTCGTGATGGGTGTGCTGCCGCTGGTGCTGTCCACCGGCGCGGGCGCCGAGATGCGCAGCGCCATGGGCGTGGCGGTGTTCGCCGGGATGATCGGCGTGACGGCCTTCGGCCTGTTCCTCACGCCCGTGTTCTACGTGGCGCTGCGCCGCATGGCCGGCAACCGGCCGCTGCAGCAGCACGGCAGCCACACGGCGCCGTTGACGGAAGAAGCCGGCCTCGGCGCCGTGGCCCGCCCCGTGCTGGCCGCGCCGCGCGGGCCGCACGAATGAGCAGGAGTTCCTTTGCCATGACGACGATGTTTCCCTTTCCTTTCCTGAACCGGCTGGCGCCGCTCGCCGCGGCCCTGGTGCTGGCCGGCTGCATGGGCACCCCGTTGGCCCCGCCGCCCGAGCACGCGGGCGTGGCCGTGCCGGCCACGTTCAGCGCGGACGGCACCGCGGCCTGGACCACCGCGCCGCCGGCCGAAGCGCAGCCGCGCGGCGCCTGGTGGCTGGGCTTCCAGGACCCGGTGCTGAGCAACCTGGTCGAGCGTGCCGGCGACGGCAACACCACCGTGCAGGAGGCCGCCGCGCGGCTCGCCGAGGCGCGAGCGCTGCTGCGCTCGGCCGACGCCAACCGGGCGCCGCAGGTGGGCGCCTCCACTGGCGTGTCGCGCCAGGCGGGCGCCTCCACCACGGGCAGTGCCGAGCCAGCCACGCTGGCCACGGCAGGGCTCAACGTGTCGTACGAGCTGGACTTGTTCGGCCGGCTCTCGCAGGCCAGCGACGCGGCGCGGCTCGATGCGCAGGCACGCGACGCGCTCCTGCAGAGCACGCGGCTCATGGTGCAGGCCGACGTGGTGCAGACCTACCTGCAGCTGCGTGTCGTACAGGCCGAGCGCGCGCTGGTCGATGAAAGCCTGGCCGCCTACCAGGGCACGCTGCGCCTCACGCAGCGCCGCTACCAGGCGGGCGACGTGGCCGAACTCGACGTGGCCCGCGTGCAGACCGAGGTGGCGGCCACCGAGTCCGAGGCGCTTGCGCTGGAGCGCCAGCAGGCGCTGCTGGCGCACGCGCTCGCCGTGCTCGTGGGCGAAGTGGCCAGCGGCTTCGCGGTGCCGGCGGCGGCGGGCGATACCGTGCTGCCCGTGATCCCGCCGGGGGTGCCGGGCACGGTGCTCGCGCGCCGGCCCGACGTGTCCGCCGCCCAGGCCACGGTGCTCGCCGCGCAGGCGCGCGTGGGCGTGGCGCAGGCCGCGTGGTTCCCGGCCATCACGCTCACCGGCCAGGGCGGCCTCGCGTCGCCCCAGCTGGGTGACCTGTTCAAGTGGTCGGCACGATCGTGGGGCATCGGCGCGCTGCTGTCGCTGCCGATCTTCGACGGCGGCCAGCGCGCTGCGCAGGAAGAGGGCGCGCGCGCCCGGCTCGACGGCGCGCTGGCCGCGCACCGCGGGCAGGTGCTCACGGCCTTCCGCGAGGTGGAGGACCAGCTCAGCGCGCTGCGCCTGCTGGCCGGCCAGGCCGAGGCGCAGGGCCGCGCCGTGCAGTCGGCCGCCCGCGCCACGCAACTGTCGGATTCGCGCTACCGCAACGGCCTGGTGAGCCAGCTCGAACTGCTGGACGCGCGCCGCAGCGAGCTGCGCAACCGCCGCCAGGCGCTGCAGGTGCGCACCGCGCAGTACACCGCCACGGTGGGGCTGATCCGTGCGCTGGGCGGGGGCTGGGACAGCGCCGGCTGAGGCAGACAGGGATTTGCGCGCGCGGGTCTGCATGGACGGGTGATGCGTTCTATAGTGCCCGCTGCCGCCGATGCGGGGCCTGCCGGCCCTGCTCGCGCTTCTTCTCTTCCTTTTCTCAGTACACAGGAGCCACCGCATGACCTATCCCGACACGCGCCTTTTCATCGCCGGTGAATGGCAGGACGCCGCCGACGGCCGCACGCTGCCCGTCGTCAACCCGGCCACCGGCCAGGAAATCGGCCGCGTGGCGCATGCGGGCACCGCCGACCTGGACCGTGCGCTGGCCGCGGCCCAGAAGGGCTTCGAGACTTGGCGCGACCTGCCCGCCATCGAGCGTGCGAAGACCATGCGCCGCGCCGCCGCGCTGATGCGCGAGCGCGCCGACGCCATCGCCGCCATCCTCACGCAGGAGCAGGGCAAGCCCCTGGCCGAGGCGCGCATCGAGGCCATGGCCGCCGCCGACATCATCGAATGGTTCGCCGACGAAGGCATGCGCGTCTACGGCCGCATCGTGCCCTCGCGCAGCCTGGCCGTGCGCCAGCTCGTGGTGAAGGACCCGGTGGGCGTGGTGGCCGCGTTCACGCCGTGGAACTTCCCCATCAACCAGGTCGTGCGCAAGCTGGGTGCGGCGCTGGCGGCGGGCTGCGCGGTGCTGGTCAAGGCGCCCGAGGAAACGCCCGCCAGCCCGGCCGAGCTGATCCGTGCGTGCGCCGACGCGGGCGTGCCCGCCGGCGTGGTGGGTCTGGTCTACGGCAACCCGGCAGAGATCTCCAATTACCTGATCCCGCACCCCATCGTGCGCAAGGTCACCTTCACCGGCTCCACCCCCGTGGGCAAGATGCTGGCGGGCCTGGCCGGCCAGCACATGAAGCGCGTGACCATGGAACTGGGCGGCCACGCCCCGGTGATCGTCTGCGAGGACGCCGACATCGAACTGGCCGTCAAGGCCTCCGGCGGCGCCAAGTTCCGCAATGCGGGCCAGGTCTGCATCGCGCCCACGCGCTTCCTGGTGCACGAGAGCGTGCGCGCAGACTTCGTGGCGGCGCTCACGCGCCATGCCCAGGGCCTGAAGGTGGGCGACGGCCTGGCCGAGGGCACGCAGATGGGCCCGCTGGCCAACCCGCGCCGCGTGGCCGCCATGGCCGACCTGCTGGGCGATGCGCTGCAGCAGGGCGCCACCATGTGCACCGGCGGCGAGCGCATCGGCAGCGCGGGCAACTTCTTCGCGCCCACGGTGCTCGACAACGTGCCCACCAGCGCCCGTATCTTCAACGAAGAGCCCTTCGGCCCCGTGGCCTCGGTGCGCGGCTTCACGCAGTTGGAGGACGCCATCGCCGAGTCCAACCGCCTGCCCTACGGCCTGGCCGGTTACGCCTACACGCGCTCGCTCAAGAACGCGCACCTGCTCTCGCAGCGCGTGGAGGTGGGCATGCTGTGGATCAACCAGCCCGCCAGCCCGTCCGCGGAGCTGCCGTTCGGCGGCATCAAGGATTCGGGCTACGGCTCCGAGGGCGGGCCGGAGGCGCTGGAGGCCTGCCTGAACACGCGCGCGATCTCGATCACGAACGTCTGAAACAGCTCAGTTATCCATAGCTGCGCGCTGGCTGCGTCCCCCTGCCCGGCGAAGCCGAGAGCAGGGGGAAGACGCGAAGCGTCTCAGGGGGTGGCGTTGATTTCAGCCGCGTTCCACGGGCCGGCTCGGGTCGCTGCACCACTCGCTCCAGCTGCCCGCGAAGAGCTGCGTGGGGCCCAGGCCTGCGATTTCCATGGCCAGCAGGTTGGGGATGGCGCTCACGCCGCTGCCGCACTGGTGCACCACGGTGGCGGGCGGCCGTGCGCCCAGCAGGGCCTGGAACTCGGAACGCAGCTGCTCGGCGCTCTTGAAGCGCCCGTCCGGCCCGATGTTCAGGCCGAAGGGTCGGTTGAGCGCGCCCGGAATGTGGCCGGCTACCGGGTCCAGCGGCTCGGTTTCGCCCAGGTAGCGCGGCGTGGCGCGGGCATCGACGATAGTCTGCCCTTCCTGGCCCAGGTGCGCGAGCACGTCCTGCGCGCCCACAAGGCGGCGCAGCGGCGCGCCCAGCGCGAAGTTGGACTGGAAGCGCGCGGGCTCCTCGCTGCTGGCCAGCGCGCCGCCCGCGGCCTTCCAGGCCTGCAGGCCGCCGTCGAGCACGGCCACCGCGTCGTGGCCCGCCCACTTGAGCATCCACCACAGGCGCCCGCAGTAGTTGGCGCCGTTGCGGTCGTAGACCACAGCCTGCATGTCGTTGGCGAAGCCGATGCCCGAGAGCCAGGTGGCGAAGCGCTCGCGGTTGGGCAGCGGGTGGCGCCCGCCCGAGGCCGGCTCGTCGGCCGCCGAGGCGGTGATGGTGCCGCCCCGGCCTGGGGCGCCGTGCTTGGCGCTCAGGTCCTTGTCCAGGTCGGCATGCAGCGCGCCGGGGATGTGGGCCTCGCGGTACTGCGCCGCGCCCAGCGAGGGCTGGGCCAGGTCGAAGCTGCAGTCGAACACCATCAGCGGCTGGCCGCTGCGCATGAGGGCCTGCAGTTCGGAGACGGAGATCAGCGTGGTGAAGGGCATGGGGGCACACGGAAGGGAGCGTCGAAGCCCCCATTGTGTCAGTGCTCTTCGGCTGGCGTGTTGGGTGCGGCGCGGGCGCGCAGGATGGTGGCGGTGATGCCGCTGGCGATGATGAGCGCCATGCCGGCCCAGCCGATCAGCGGCATCTGGTCGCCGAACAGCGCCACGCCGTAGATGCTGGCGAAGACGATGCCCGAGTACTGCAGGTTGGCCACCACCAGCGTGCCGCGCGGCGTGAGCGCGCGCGAGTAGGCGCGGGTCATGCACAGCTGCCCCAGCGCGGCCAGCAGCCCCAGCGGCAGCAGCCACAGTGCGGGCCAGCCGGGCCAGGGCGACATGCCGGTGACCGCCATGGCGGCGCCGCCGGCCACGGCCGAGCCGGCGGCGAAGTAGTACACGGTGCGCGTCTCGGGCTCGCCCAGGCGCGACAGCGCCACCACCTGCATGTAGGCCAGCGCGGCGGTGAGGCCCGAGCACAGGCCGATGAGTGCGGCGAAGCCCTGGCTTTCGCTGATGCTGGGGCGCAGCATCATCACCACGCCGCCGAAGCCCGCGAGCACGGCGAGCACCAGCGGCACCTGCAGCGGCGGGCGCGGCTCGCGGCTGGAGGGCCACCACGTCATCAGCGCGCCGCCGACGAGGAAGGCCGCGATCCACACACTGCTCATGTAGTTGAGCGTCATGGCCGTGGCCAGGGGCAGGTGGGCGATGGCGTAGAACCAGGCGCCGATGGAGACCACGCCGATCAGGCTGCGCCAGGCGTGCATGCCGGGGTAGCGCGTGGCCAGGCCTACGCCTTGCGAGCGTGCCAGCCACCACAGCACCGCCATGCCGACGGCGCCGCGGTAGAACACCAGCTCGGCCGAATTGAAGTGCGCCGAGGCGAACTTGACGCACACCCCCATGCTGGCGAACAGGAACGCCGCCAATACCATCCAGAGCGCTTGCATGGGAAACCTATACGAAAAAAGCCACCAGCGCTTGCTGGATAAGCGCTGGCAGCTATGGTTGTGGTAGCAAAAAGGGGGGTGCCGTGGATCAGGCCTGGGGAACGGCGCCGCCCAGGCGGGCGCGGTACCACTCGTGGAAGTGCTGCATGCCGTCCTCCATGGGGCTCTGGTAGGGGCCGACCTCGTTGTCGCCGCGCTGCCACAGGGCCTTGCGGCCCGCGTCCATGCGCTCGGCGATCTCGTCGTCCTCGATGCAGGTCTCCATGTAGGCGGCGCGCTGGGCCTCGACGAACTCGCGCTCGAAGGCGACGATTTCCTCGGGGTAGTAGAACTCCACCATGTTCAGCGTCTTGTCCACGCCGATGGGGTGCAGCGTGGAGACGGTGAGCACGTGCGGGTACCACTCCACCATGATGTGCGGGTAGTAGGTGAGCCAGATCGCGCCGCGCTCGGGCATCTTGCCCTCGCGGTACTTGAGCAGCACCTCGTGCCACTTCCTGTAGATGTCGGAGCCCGGCTTGCCGAAGGTGGAGGCCACGCCCACGGTCTGCACCGAGTATTCCTTCTGGAACTCCCAGCGCAGGTCGTCGCAGGTCACGAAGTTGCCCAGGCCGGGGTGGAACGGGCCGACGTGGTAGTCCTCCAGATAGACCTCGATGAAGGTCTTCCAGTTGTAGTTGCACTCGTGCAGCTCCACGTGGTCGAGCGTGTAGCCGTCGAACGACAGCGCGCGCTCCAGCCCCATGCCGGCCAGATCAAAGGCGATGTCGCGCCCGTTGTCCTCGAACAGCAGGCCGTTCCACTCGCGCAGCCGGTAGTTGTTGAGGTTCAGGCAGGGGTCGTGGGCGAAGTGCGGCGCGCCCAGCAGCTCGCCCTTGGGCGAATACGTCCAGCGGTGCAGCGGGCAGACGATGTTGCCGCCCGCGTGGCCCTTGCCTTGGCCCTGCAGTGTGCCGCGTCCCTTGAGCATCACCGCCTGGCGGTGGCGGCAGATGTTGGAGATGAGCTCGACCTGGCCCTGCGCGTTGCGCACCAGCGCGCGGCCCTCGCCCTCCTGGGGCAGGGCGTAGTAGTCCCCGGGTTCGGGGACGCTCAAGGTGTGCCCCACGTAGCGGGGCCCTTGCTGGAAGATGGTTTCCATCTCGCGCCGCAGCAGCGCTTCGTCGAAATAGCTGGAAACTGGAAGTTGGCTTGCGGCCTGCTGCAGTTGAAGACTTAAATCAGACATGGGTGACCTGACCTAAAGACTCCCCACAGGGAGGGTGCGGTTGCGCACGGAGCTGAAAAAACGAAACCGGCCCAGGAAGACTCCGTAGCCGGTTCGCGGTGAAAGGAATGGGATTATAGGTGGTGGGGTTATTTCCGCGCCTGCGGTATGTGTATTGCCTGCCCGCGCGGCGGGGCCGTGCGGGGGCTGCGCCTAAAATCGGCGGTTTCCACTCGCGCGCCCGGCGCTTCCCCACCCCATGCCCAAGGCCCCCGCCGCCCCTTCGCCATTGCCTGATCCCGCCAGCTACGAAGCCGCGCTGGAGGAGCTGGAGCAGCTCGTGGGCCGCATCGAATCGGGCCAGTTGCCGCTGGACGAGATGCTCGCCGGCTACCAGCGCGGCGCGGTGCTGCTGGAGTTCTGCCGCAAGCGCCTGGAGGCCGTGCAGAACCAGATCAAGGTGCTGGACGAGGGGGCGCTGCAGCCGTGGACGCAAGAGTGATGTTCGATCTCACCCCCTGGATGGAGCGCCAGCTGGCGCAGGTGGAAGACGCCTTGTCGCGCTGGGTGTGCGTCGAAGCGCCCGCGGGCCTGGGCGAAGCCATGCGCTACGCGGTGCTCGACGGCGGCAAGCGCCTGCGCCCGCTGCTGGTGCTGGCGGCCTGCGAGGCCGTGCAGGGGCAGGGCGAGGCCGCGCTGCGCGCTGCCTGCGCCGTGGAGCTGATCCACGCCTATTCGCTGGTGCACGACGACATGCCTTGCATGGACAACGACGTGATGCGCCGCGGCAAGCCCACGGTGCACGTGCGCTTCGGCGAGGCCCAGGCGCTGCTGGCGGGCGACGCCCTGCAGGCCCTGGCCTTCGCGCTGCTCACGCCCGAGGACGGTGTGCCCCCCGCGATGCAGGCACGGCTGTGCCGCCTGCTGGCGCTGGCTGCCGGCGCCGACGGCATGGCCGGCGGCCAGGCCATCGACCTGGCCAGCGTGGGCAGGCAGTTGGGCGAGCAAGAGCTGCGCCAGATGCACCGCCTCAAGACCGGCGCGCTGCTGCAGGCCAGCGTAGTGATGGGTGCGGCCTGCGGCCAGCCCGATGCGCGGGCGCAGCAGGCGCTGGCGCAGTACGGCGCGGCCGTGGGCCTGGCGTTCCAGGTGGTGGACGACATCCTCGACGTGACGCAGGACTCCGCCACGCTGGGCAAGACGGCGGGCAAGGACGCGGCGAGCGACAAGCCCACCTACGTGTCGCTCATGGGCCTGGAGCCCGCGAAGGCGCATGCCCGGGCGCTGCTGGCCGACGCGCGCGCGGCGCTGGAGGGCAGCGGCCTGCAAGATACGCGCGCCCTCGCGGCGCTGGCCGACATGGTGGTGCACCGTTCGCACTGAAGATAGAAGGACGGCTCTGGAAGTCAAATTGGCCTCCAGCGCTTATGTGGCAAGCGCAAACAGCTACGGAAAACATAGCATATGTCCACGACGAACTACCCGCTGCTCGAAAGCGTGAACGACCCGGCCGACCTGCGCCGGCTCCCGCGCGCCGACCTCAAGAGCCTGGCCACCGAGCTGCGCGCCTACGTGCTGGAGAGCGTGTCCAAAACCGGCGGGCACCTGTCGTCCAACCTCGGCACGGTGGAGCTGACCATCGCCCTGCACGCGGTGTTCGACACGCCGCGCGACCGCGTGGTGTGGGACGTGGGCCACCAGACCTATCCGCACAAGATCCTGACCGGCCGGCGCGAGCGCATGTCTACACTGCGCCAGTTCGGCGGCCTGTCGGGCTTTCCGCAGCGCGCCGAGAGCGAATACGACACCTTCGGCACCGCGCACTCGTCCACCAGCATCTCGGCCGCGCTGGGCATGGCGCTGGCGGCCAAGCAGAAGGGCGAGGACCGCCACGCCATCGCGGTGATCGGCGACGGCGCGATGACCGCCGGCATGGCCTTCGAGGCGCTCAACAACGCGGGCGTGGCCGACGCCAACCTGCTCGTGATCCTGAACGACAACGACATGAGCATCAGCCCGCCCGTGGGCGCGCTCAACCGCTACCTCGCCCAGCTCATGAGCGGCCAGTTCTACGCCAAGGCGCGCGACGTGGGCAAGAGCGTGCTGCGGCCCGTGCCGCCGCTGCTCGAACTCGCCAAGCGCCTGGAGCAGCAGGCCAAGGGCATGGTGGTGCCCGCCACGCTGTTCGAGAAATTCGGCTTCAACTACATCGGGCCCATCGACGGGCACGACCTCGATTCGCTCATCCCCACGCTGGAGAACATCAAGGGCCTCAAGGGCCCGCAGTTCCTGCACGTGGTCACCAAGAAGGGCCAGGGCTACAAGCTCGCCGAGGCCGATCCCGTGGCCTACCACGGCCCCGGCAAGTTCGACCCGCGCGTGGGCCTGGTCAAGCCCGCCACGCCGCCGAAGCAGACCTTCACCCAGGTCTTCGGCCAGTGGCTGTGCGACATGGCCGCGAAGGACGAGCGCCTGGTCGGCATCACGCCCGCGATGCGCGAGGGCTCGGGCATGGTGGAGTTCGAGCAGCGCTTCCCAGGCCGCTACTACGACGTGGGCATCGCCGAGCAGCACGCCGTGACCTTCGCCGCCGGCATGGCCTGCGAGGGCGTCAAACCCGTGGTCGCCATCTATTCCACCTTCCTGCAGCGCGCCTACGACCAGCTCATCCACGACGTGGCGCTGCAGAACCTGCCCGTGGTCTTCGCGCTCGACCGCGCGGGCCTCGTCGGCGCCGACGGCGCCACGCACGCGGGCGCCTACGACATCGCCTTCGTGCGCTGCATCCCGAACATGAGCATGGCCTGCCCGGCCGACGAGCGCGAATGCCGCCAGTTGCTCACCACCGCCTTCGAGCAGGACCACCCCGTGGCCGTGCGCTACCCGCGCGGCGCCGGCGTGGGCGTGCAGCCGCTGGCGAGCCTGGAGGGCCTGCCCTTCGGCAAGGGCGAGGTGCGCCGCAAGGGCGCGCGCATCGCCATCCTGGCCTTCGGCACGCTGCTCTATCCCGCCCTGGAGGCGGGCGAGGCGCTGGGCGCCACGGTGGTCAACATGCGCTGGGCCAAGCCGCTGGACACCGAGCTGCTGCTCTCCGTCGCCGCCGGCCACGACGCGCTGGTGACGGTGGAGGAGGGCTGCACCATGGGTGGCGCGGGCAGCGCGGTGGCCGAGGCCCTGAACGCCGCGGGCGTGCAGTGCCCGGTGCTGCAGCTGGGCCTGCCCGATGCGTTCATCGAGCATGGCGACCCGGCCAAGCTGCTGGCGCTGCAGGGGCTGGATGCGCAGGGCATCGAGCGTTCCATCCGTGCGCGCTTCGGCGCGCAGCAGCCGGCGCGCGCGGCCGCATGAAACGTTTCTTTCGGTGGAAACCCGCACGGGAGGCAAGCGGGCGAGTTTCTACAATTTGAATCCACTCAAAAAGTGGGTGTCGGCGGCCGCACATGGCGCGTGCCGCCGTTTTGTTTGCTACTCATCACTTCGGAGAATCAATCCATGGATCGTCGTTCAATCATCAAGCAGGCCGGTCTGGCAGGCGTGCTCGCCGCTGGCGTAGCCCCCGCCGTGCACGCGCAAGCGGCCGTGCGCTGGCGCCTCGCCTCCAGCTTTCCCAAGTCCCTGGATACGATCTTCGGCAGCGCGGAAAAGCTCTCTGAAACCGTCAAGGCCCTGTCGGGCGGCAAGTTCGAGATCTCGGTGCACCCCGCCGGCGAACTGATGCCCGCCTTCGGCGTGGTGGACGCCCTGCAGGCCGACACCATCGACATGGCGCAGACCGCCGCCTACTACTTCACCGGCAAGGACCCGATCTTCGCCTTCAGCTGCGCGGTGCCCTTCGGCCTGACCACGCTGCAGAACAACGCCTGGAAGGACCACGGCAACGGCCGCAAGCTGCTGGACGCGTTCTTCGAGAAGTACAACTTCAAGACCGCCAGCGCCGGCAACACCACCACCCAGATGGGCGGCTGGTACCGCAAGGAAATCAAGACCGTGGCCGACCTCAAGGGCCTGAAGATGCGCCTGGGCGGCGGCGTGTTCGGCGAGTCCATGGCCAAGCTGGGCGTGGTGGCGCAGAACATGCCCGCCGGCGACGTGTACCAGGCGCTCGAGAAGGGCACGCTGGATGCCGCCGAGTTCGTCGGCCCCTACGACGACGAGAAGCTGGGCTTCAACAAGGTGGCGCCGTTCTACTATTACCCTGGCTGGTGGGAAGGCGGCGCGGACCTGGAGTTCTTCATCAACATCAAGAAGTACAACGCCCTGTCGCCCGAGAACAAGGCCATCCTGGACGCGGCCACGCGCGTGGCCGCTGCCGACATGACTTCCAAGTACCAGTTCCTGAACCCCCAGGCCATCAAGCGCCTGGTGGCCAACAAGACGCAGCTCAAGGCCTTCCCCAAGGCCGTGATCGACGCAGGCTTCAAGACTGCGATGGAAGTGTTCAAGGAGCACGAGGCCAAGTCGCCCGAGTTCAAGAAGATCCACCAGGACATGCGCGCCTTCCAGCGCGACCAGATCCTGTGGAACCGCTTCTCGGAGTTCCCGTTCAACCAGTACATGAACTCGGTCAAGATCTGACCGCCGCGCGCGTTCTCCGCGCCCACGAAGCCGCAGCAGCCGCTGCGGCTTTTTTCATGGCTGTTCTGCTATTGAAAATGGAGCTGCTTGCGCTTGATGGATAAGCGCTGCAGCCCGATTCGGCATAAAAAAAGCCCCGGCAGGGCCGGGGCTCGCGGGGAGCCTGCGCGAGGCTACTTGCTCTGCTGCAGCAGGTCCTTGGCCGGGTCGTCTGAGCCATAGCCGCCCTCCGCCGCGTCGGAGGCTGCGGGCCCGGCGCCTTCGGCCTCGGCCGGCTCGGCGGGCTCGCTGGACTCGCCGAAGGGGTTGCTGTCCGGGTCGCCGTAGCTTTCCTCGCTCTTGAGCGCATCCATCATCTGGCTGTTCACGGCCTCCATGTTCACTTCCACCTTCTTGTCGAGCGAGCCGGTGACGATGCCGGGGAACGCGATGAGCGTGGTCACCATGACGAGCTGGATGAACACGAAGGGAACCGCGCCCTTGTAGATCTGCATGGTGGTCACCGGCTGGATGACCTTCTGCGTCACGCGGTCCACGTAGGGCTTGTCGGGCGCGACGGAGCGCAGGAAGAACAGCGCGAAGCCGAACGGCGGGTGCATGAACGAGGTCTGCATGTTCATGGCCAGCAGCACGCCGAACCAGATCAGGTCGATGCCCATCTTCTCGGCCACGGGGCCCAGCAGCGGCACCACGATGAAGGACAGCTCGAAGTAGTCCAGGAAGAACGCCAGGAAGAAGATCATGACGTTCACCACGATCAGGAAGCCCACCTGGCCGCCGGGCAGGCTGGTCAGCAGGTGCTCCACCCACTTCGGGCCGTCGGCGGCCTGGAACACCAGGCTGAAGGTGGTGGCGCCGATCATGATGAACATCACGAAGCTGGCCAGGCGCGTGGTGGAGGCCAGGGCCTGCTGCAGCAGCTTCATGTCCAGGCGCTTGCGCGCGAAGCCGATCACCAGCGCGGCCATGGCGCCCATGGCGCCGCCCTCGGTGGGCGTAGCGATGCCCAGGAAAATGGTGCCCAGCACCAGGAAGATCAGCAGCAGCGGCGGGATCAGCACGAACGTCACACGCTCGGCCAGGCGCGAGAGCAGGCCCAGCTTGAACACGCGGTTGATGCTGGCGAGCACGAAGGCGATGAAGGTGCCGCCGCACATGGCGGTGACGATCTTCTCGTCGGTGGGCACGTCCAGCACTTCCGTGCCCGTCCACCAGGTGTGGACGTCGGCCATGTGCGCGGCCAGGAAGATGGCGACGGCGGTGGACAGGCCCATCACCACGGCGAGCGAGGTGTAGCCGGAGCTGCCGTTGTCCTCGCGGTAGATGCGTGCCTCGGGCGGCAGTGCCGGCACGGCCTTGGGCTTGAAGATGGCGAGGATCACCACCCACAGCACGTACAGGCCCATGAGCATGAAGCCGGGGATGAAGGCGCCCTTGTACATCTCGCCCACGCTCTTGCCGAGCTGGTCGGCCATGAGGATCAGCACCAGCGAGGGCGGGATGATCTGCGCCAGCGTGCCCGAGGCGGCGATCACGCCGCTGGAGAGCGACCGGTCGTAGCCGTAGCGCAGCATGATGGGCAGCGAGATCAGGCCCATCGAGATCACGGAGGCGGCCACCACGCCCGTGGTGGCGGCCAGCAGCGCGCCCACGAAGATCGCGGCCAGCGCCAGGCCGCCGCGCACCGGGCCGAACACCTGCCCGACGGTGTCGAGTAGGTCCTCGGCCATGCCGCTGCGCTCCAGCACCAGGCCCATGAGCGTGAAGAAGGGCACGGCCAGCAGCGTGTCGTTGGCCATGATGCCGATCAGGCGCTGGGGCAGCCAGGCCATCACGGAGGAGGGGAAGACGCCCAGCTCGATGCCGGCGAAGCCGAACAGCAGGCCGCAGGCGCCCAGGCTGAACGCGACGGGAAAGCCCAGCAGCAGGAAGGCGATGAGCCCCGCGAACATGATCGGGGCGTAGTTGGCGGTAATGAATTCCATGGTCGGTGGTCCTGCGGCTCGTTAGCGTTGTGCGGCGGCCAGGGCCTCGGCCTGTTTCTTGTCGGCCTCGGCGCGCAGGGCCTCGGCCAGCTCTTCCTCGGCGCTCTTGTCGGCCAGCCGGCCCATGGGGTCGGGGCCGTCGCCGGTGAGGAAGGCGATGCGCTTGATGAGCTCGGACCAGCCCTGCAGCATCAGCAGCGTGATGCCGACGGGGATCGCCACCCACACCGGCCAGCGGATCAGGCCGCCGGGGTTGCCCGACATTTCGCCCGACGTGTATTTCTGGATGACCTCCGGCACGCTCAGCCACAGGATGGTGATGCACAGCGGCGTGAGGAAGAGGGCGAAGCCCACGATGTCGATCCACACCTGCGCCTTCTTGGACAGGCGGCTGTTGATCACGTCGATGCGCACGTGCTCGCGGTTGAGCAGCGTCCAGCCGGCCGCGATCAGGAACGACCAGGCGAACAGATACCACTGCACTTCGAGGAAGCCGTTGGAGCTGTAGTTGAACGCCTTGCGGACGATGGCGTTGGCTGCGCTGATGAAGGTGGCGGCAAAGATCAGCCAGATGGAATATTTGCCGACGAAGGCGTTGAGCCTGTCGATCGCTCGTGAGAGCGCGAGTAGAGCCTGCATGGTGTCTCCAAGAAAACGGCCGGGTGCGCGCATCCGGCCGCGTGCAGGGGTGGTGCAAGGGCCGGACAAACTTTTACAAGGGCGCCATTCTAAGGATTCCGCGCATCCCGGCTGCCGGCCGGGTATGGGCGTTTTGGGGGCAAAGGCTTGGTTTCATGCCGGTGCGGCGCTATGGCTTGCATAGCAATCGGGGAATACGCCTACTCCACCAGCGCCACGCCCTTCACCTGCACGAACACCTCCTGCCCCTCGGCCAGCGCCAGCGCGCCGCACGAGCGCTGGGTGATGCGCGCCAGCAGCGCCGTGCCGCCCGCGTCGAGTTGCACCAGCGCCTGGCCCGGGCCGTCGGGCGCCACGTGGGTGATGCGCGCGGGCAGCAGGTTCAGGATGCTGCTGTCGGGCGCGCGCGTGCGTGCCAGGCTCACGTCGCGCGCCGGCACGCGCAGGCGCACCGGCTCGCCCGGCGCGTAGGCGCGCGGGCTCACCACCTGCAGCTGGCCGCCGCCGAAGGCCACGGTGAGCAGGTGGTCGTGCGCGTCGTGCGCCAGCACGCGGCCCTGGACCAGCGCGGCGGCGCCCTCGCCGTGCGCTAGGGGCAGGTCGGGCCGGGCCATGAGCGCGGCGGTGGGGCCCTGGGCGATGGCGCGACCCTGGTCCAGGAGCACGAGGTGCGCGGCCAGGCGCGCCACCTCGTCGAGGGAGTGGCTGACGTAGAGCACGGGAATGTCCAGCGTGCGGTGCAGGCGCTCCAGGTAGGGCATGACCTCGGCCTTGCGCGCGGCGTCCAGCGCGGCCAGGGGCTCGTCCATGAGCAGCACGCGCGGGCTGGTGGCCAGTGCGCGGGCGATGGCCACGCGCTGGCGTTCGCCGCCCGACAGCGTGTGCGGCATGCGCGCGAGCAGCGCGCCCAGGCCCAGCAGGTCCACCGCCTGCTCCAGCGACACGCGCCGCTGCTGCGACGGCAGGCGGCGCAGGCCGTATTCCATGTTGCGCTGCACGTTCATGTGGGCGAACAGGCTGGCTTCCTGGAATACGTAGCCCAGCGCGCGCTGGTGGGTGGGCCGCCAGTGGCGGGCATCGTCGTCCTGCCAGGTCTCGCCGTTGACCTGCACGCTGCCCTGGGAGCGCTCCAGCCCCGCTACGGCGCGCAGGCAGGTGGTCTTGCCGCAGCCCGAGGGGCCGAAGAGCGCGGTGACGCCGTGGCCCGGCAGGCGCAGGTCCACGTCCAGCAGGAAGTCCGGGCGCTCCAGGCGCAGGCGGGCGTGGATGCCGCTCATCGCGCTCCTTTCGGCTGCAGCCAGTGCAGCAGCATCAGCACCACGAACGAGAACGCCACCATGCCGCCCGCGAGCCAGTGCGCCTGGGCGTATTCCATGGCCTCCACGTGGTCGTAGATCTGTACCGACACCACGCGCGTCACGCCAGGGATGTTGCCGCCCAGCATGAGCACCACGCCGAACTCGCCCACCGTGTGCGCGAAGCTCAGGATGGCGGCGGTGATGAAGCCCGGCCGCGCCAGCGGCAGGGCGACGGTGAAGAACCGGTCCAGCGGCCCCGCGCCCAGCGTGGCAGCCACCTCCAGCGGGCGGCGGCCCGTGGCCTCGAAGGCGCGCTGCAGCGGCTGCACCGCGAAGGGCAGCGAATACACCAGCGAGCCGATGACCAGGCCGGGAAAGGTGAACGGCAGGCGCGACAGCCCCAGCGCGTCGGTGAGGTGGCCGATGAACCCGTGCGGCCCCATGGCCACCAGCAGGTAGAAGCCGATCACCGTGGGCGGCAGCACCAGCGGCAGCGCCACCACCGCGCCCACTGGCCCGCGCCAGCGCGAGCGCGTGTGCGCCAGCCACCAGGCCAGCGGCGTGCACAGCGCCAGCAGCAGCACGGTGGTGATGCCCGCCAGCTCCAGCGTCAGCCGGATGGCGGCCCAGTCTTCGGGGCTGAGGAGGGAAGGGCTCAATGCTATTAGAAAAAGAGCTGGCTGCGCTTCATGCAAAAGGGTTTCGGCATGAAAACATGCCGAAACCCTTGCGGATCAAGCGCAAGGCGCTATCAGAAAGAATAACCGTAGGACTTGATGATGGCACGCGCCTTGTCGCCGCGCAGGTACTGCATGAGCGCCGCGGCGGCCTCGTTGCCCTGGCCGGGCTTGAGCACGATGGCGTCCTGGCGGATCGGCTCGTGCATGCCCGCAGGCACCACCCAGGCCGAGCCCTCGCGCAGCTTGCCGTCCTCCATCACCTGCGACAGCGCCACGAAGCCCAGCGGCGCGTTGCCCGAGGCGGCGAACTGGTAGGTCTGGCCGATGTTCTCGCCGGTCACCACGCGCGGCTGCACCTGGGGCGTGAGGCCCAGCTTGTCCAGCGTCTGCATGGCGGCCAGGCCATAGGGCGCGAGCTTGGGGTTGGCGATGGCGATGTGCTTCCAGTCGCTCTTGGCCAGCACCTTGCCCTCGGCGTCCACGTAGCCGGGCTGCTTGCTCCACAGCACCAGCTGGCCGATGGCGTAGGTGAAGCGCGTGGCACCAATGCCCAGGCCTTCCTTGCCGATCTTCTCGGGCGTGGTGTCGTCGGCTGCCAGCAGCACGCCGAAGGGCGCGCCGTTGGCGATCTGGGCGTAGAACTTGCCGGTGGCGCCGAACGACAGCACGGCCTTGTGGCCCGTGTCCTGCTCGAACAGCACGGCGATCTTCTGCATGGGCGCGGTGAAGTTGGCGGCCACGGCCACCTGCACCTCGGCGGCATGGGCGCCGTGCGCCACCACCAGGGCCAGGCCCAGGACGGAGAGGGATTGCTTGCACAGGGAAACGGGAGACACGGTGGAAGACCTCGCTATTCCATATATGAATAGCGCTGAGTATAGCCATGGGTGGGGGCATGATCGGCGCCATGCAGTCATCCTCTTTCCTGGACGCGCTGGGCCACGGCCTGGCGGACAAGCGCATCGACATCCTGCGCCAGATCGCGCAGGGCGGCTCCATCTCGCAGGCCGCGCGGGCCGTGGGCGTGAGCTACAAGGCCGCCTGGCAGGCGCTGGATACGCTCACCAACCTGGCCGGCGTGCCGCTCGTGGCGCGCGCCGTGGGCGGCGTGGGCGGCGGCGGCGCGCGGCTCACGCCGGCCGGGCACGAGCTGCTGGCCGCCGCCGATGCCATGCGCCAGGCGCGCGCCGCCGTGGCGGCGGGCCTGCGCCAGGGCGACGCGGCGCGCGCTCCGCTGCAGGTGGCGGCCGCGCGCCTGTCGGTGCGCACCAGCATGCGCAACCAATGGCCCTGCACCGTGCAGGGCATGCAGGCGCAGGGCCGGATCGTGCGCGTGCACCTGCGCTCCGTGGACGACGCTCTGGCCGTGGTGGCGCGCATCACGGTGGAGAGCGCCGAGCTGCTGGGGCTGGCCGCCGGCACGCCGGTGCAGGCGCTGTGCAAGGCCACGGCCGTGCGCGCCCTGGCCGAAGGAGACGCCCCCGCGGCGCAGGAGAACCACTGGCCCGGCCGCGCCACGCGCGTGTCGCGCGGCGAGCTGGGTGACGAGGTGGCGGCGGAGCTGGCCGCCGGCGTGCAGATGGTGGGCTTCGCGCCCGCCGGGTCGCCGCTGCGCGCACGCTCGCGCGTGGTGATGGCGGTCGACGAGTCGGCCGTGGCGCTGGCCATCGCCTAGCACAAGTTACGTAGGCGTTTATACATAGGCATTTCTCCCAGTGCGGGGCCGGGGAGCCGCACTTAGGATGCGGTGCAACATTCACATGGAGACACGGGCAGCGCCGCGCCACCGCGCGGCGCTCATCTGTTTGCAATGAGCGACGTCATACTGGAAACCTCCCACCTCACCAAGGAATTCAAGGGCTTCACCGCGGTCAGCGATGTGAACCTGTCGGTTCGCCGCGGCTCCATCCACGCGCTGATCGGCCCCAACGGCGCAGGCAAGACGACGTGCTTCAACCTGCTGACCAAGTTCCTGGAGCCCACCTCGGGCACCATCCGTTTCAACGGCACGGACATCACGCGTGAACAGCCGGCGCAGATCGCGCGGCGCGGCGTGATCCGGTCGTTCCAGATCTCGGCCGTGTTCCCGCACCTCACGCTGCTGGAGAACGTGCGCCTGGGCCTGCAGCGCAAGCTGGGCACGAGCTACCACTTCTGGCGCAGCGAGCGCAGCCTGCACCAGCTCGACGACCGCGCCATGCAGCTGCTGGACGAGGTGGGCCTGAAGGACCTGGCCGACGAGGTCACGGTGAACCTGCCCTACGGCCGCAAGCGCGCGCTGGAGATCGCCACCACGCTGGCCATGGAGCCCGAGCTGATGCTGCTCGACGAGCCCACCCAGGGCATGGGCCACGAGGACGTGGACCGCGTCACCCAGCTCATCAAGAAGGTTTCGACCGGCCGCACCATCCTCATGGTGGAGCACAACATGAAGGTCATCTCGACCATCGCGGACTGCATCACGGTGCTGCAGCGCGGGGCCGTCCTCGCCGAGGGGCCTTACGAGGAAGTTTCGAGGAATCCGCAAGTCATGGAAGCGTACATGGGCACGACCGACGGCCAACTGCAGGGAGCGCACTGAGATGGCCGGCACCCCCGCACTGGAGATCCGCAACCTCGAGGCCTGGTACGGCGAGTCGCACGTGCTGCACGGCGTGGACATGGTCGTGCAGCCTGGCGAGGTGGTCACGCTGCTCGGTCGCAACGGCGCCGGGCGCACGTCCACCATGCGCGCCATCATGGGCCTGACCGGCGCACGCAAGGGCTCCGTCAAGATCAACGGCACCGAGACCATCGGCATGCCCACGCACCGCATCGCCCACCTGGGCGTGGGCTACTGCCCCGAGGAGCGCGGCATCTTCTCCAGCCTGTCGTGCGAGGAGAACCTGATGCTGCCGCCCGTGCTCAAGACGGGCACGGCAGGCATGCCGGTCGACGAGATCTACGCCATGTTCCCCAACCTCGCGGAGCGCCGCGGCAGCCAGGGAACGCGCCTGTCGGGCGGCGAGCAGCAGATGCTGGCCGTGGCCCGCATCCTGCGCACGGGTGCCAACCTGCTGCTGCTCGACGAGATCTCCGAGGGCTTGGCGCCCGTGATCGTGCAGGCCCTGGCCCGCATGATCACCATGCTGCGCGAGAAGGGCTACACCGTGGTGATGGTGGAGCAGAACTTCCGCTTCGCCGCGCCGCTGGCCGACCGCTTCTACGTGATGGAACACGGGCGCATCGTGGAGCAGTTCGGCTCCGCCGAACTCGACGAGAAGATGCCCGTCCTCAACCAATTGCTGGGCGTGTAACGGCGCTCTCCACCCCTGTTTTTTCGACCAAGGAGACAACGATGCAACACAAACTCAAGACGCTGGCCGCCGGCCTCGCAGCCGTGGGCCTGGGCCTGGTGGCCGTGCAGGCGCATGCACAGGACAAAGTCAAGATCGGCCTGATCACCGACATGTCCAGCCTCTACGCCGACGTGGAAGGCAAGAACGGCGCCGTGGCGATCCAGATGGCCATCGACGACTTCGGCGGCAAGGTGCTGGGCAAGCCCATCGAGCTGCTCTCGGCCGACCACCAGAACAAGGCCGACATCGCCGCCTCCAAGGCCCGCGAGTGGATCGACACGCAGGGCCTGACCATGCTGTTCGGCGGCACCAACTCCGGCACGGCGCTGGCCATGGCCAAGATCGCCGAGGAGAAGAAGCGCGTCTACTTCAACAGCGGCGCAGGCTCCTCCGCGCTGACCAACGAGCAGTGCACGCCCTACACCGTGCACTATGCCTACGACACCGTGGCCCTGGCCAAGGGCACGGGCGGCGCGGTGGTCAAGCAGGGCGGCAAGGACTGGTTCTTCCTGACGGCCGACTACGCCTTCGGCCAGGCGCTGCAGGACGACACCACCAAGGTCGTCAACGCCGCGGGCGGCAAGGTGCTGGGCAGCGTGAAGCACCCGCTGAACGCGTCCGACTTCTCCTCGTTCCTGCTGCAGGCGCAAAGCTCCAAGGCGCAGATCCTGGGCCTGGCCAACGCGGGCGGCGACACGATCAACGCGATCAAGGCAGCCAAGGAATTCGGCATCAACAAGACCATGAAGATGGCCGGCCTGCTGGTGTTCCTGACCGACGTCCACAGCCTGGGCCTGAAGAACACCGAAGGCCTGCTGCTCACCACGAGCTGGGACTGGAACCTGAACGACCAGACGCGCGCATTCGGCAAGAAGTTCTTCGCCAAGACCAAGCGCATGCCCACGGACATCCATGCGGCCGACTACTCCGCCACCATGAACTACCTCAAGGCCGTGCAGGCCGCCGGCACCACCGATGCCGACAAGGTCATGGCCAAGCTCAAGTCCACGCCCATCAACGACTTCTACGCCAAGGGCAACATCCGCGCCGACGGCCGCTTCGTGCACGACATGTACCTGATGCAGGTGAAGGCGCCCGCCGAGTCCAAGGAACCCTGGGACTACTACAAGGTCGTGGCCAAGCTCCCTGGCGAAGAGGTGTTCACCACCAAGGCCGAGAGCAAGTGCGCACTGTGGAAGTGACGGCCTGCTGACCTGACCCCAACCGACTCCTCCATCCCGCAGCGTTTTTATGGAAATCTTTGGTGTATCAATGCCGGCCATGCTGAGCCAGCTCCTGCTGGGGCTGGTCAATGGCTCGTTCTACGCGATCCTCAGCCTTGGGCTGGCCGTGATCTTCGGCCTGCTCAACGTGATCAACTTCGCGCACGGTGCGCTGTTCATGCTGGGGGCGCTGATCACCTGGATGGCCATGAACTACTTCGGCATCAACTACTGGGTGATGCTGATTGCCGCGCCGCTGGTGGTGGGGCTGGTCGGGGTGGTGATCGAGCGCACGCTGCTGCGCTGGATCTACAAGCTCGACCACCTTTACGGCCTGCTGCTCACACTGGGCCTGACGATGATGATCGAGGGCGTGTTCCGCTCGATCTACGGCGTCTCGGGCCTGGGCTACGACACGCCAGAGGCGCTGGAAGGCGCGACCAACCTCGGCTTCATGATCATGCCGAACTACCGCGCCTGGGTAGTCGTGGCCTCCATCGTGGTGTGCATCGCCACGTGGTACGTGATCGAGAAGACCAAGCTCGGCGCCTACCTGCGCGCCGGCACCGAGAACCCGCGCCTGGTCGAGGCCTTCGGCGTCAACGTGCCCGTGATGATCACGCTCACCTACGCCTTCGGCGCTGCGCTGGCGGCCTTCGCCGGGGTGCTGGCCGCGCCGGTCTACCAGGTCACGCCGCTCATGGGGCAGAACCTCATCATCGTCGTGTTCGCGGTGGTGGTGATCGGCGGCATGGGCTCCATCATGGGCTCCATCCTCACGGGGCTGGGGCTGGGAGTGGTCGAAGGCTTCACCAAGGTCTTCTACCCCGAGGCTTCGTCCACCGTGGTGTTCGTCATCATGGCCATCGTCCTCCTCATCCGCCCCGCCGGCCTGTTCGGCAAAGAGAAGTGATTAGGGGCTGCAACGCATGAACTCGAAGAAATTTGCCCCCATTGGGTATGGCCTGCTGCTGCTGGGTCTGATCGCCGCGCCCTTCCTGGGTGCCTACCCGGTTTTCGTGATGAAGCTGCTGTGCTTCGCACTGTTCGCCTCGGCCTTCAACCTGCTGCTGGGCTACACGGGCCTGCTGTCCTTCGGCCACGCGGCCTTCCTGGGCGGCGCGGCCTACGTGACGGGCCACGCCGTCAAGGTCTGGGGCGCCACGCCCGAGCTCGGCCTGCTGGCAGGCCTCGCGGCCGGTGCGCTGCTCGGCCTCGTGATGGGCTTCTTCGCCATCCGCCGGCAGGGCATCTACGCCACCATGATCACGCTGGCGCTCGCGCAGATGCTGTTCTTCGCGGCGCTGCAGGCGAAGTTCACCGGCGGCGAGGACGGCCTGCAGGGCGTGCCGCGCGGCAAGCTGTTCGGCGTGATCGACCTCACGAGCGACATGACCATGTACTACGTGTGCCTGATCGTCGTCGTGGTGGCCTTCCTGCTGATCGTGCGCACCATCCACTCGCCGTTCGGCCAGGTGCTCAAGGGCATCAAGGAAAACGAGCCGCGCGCCATCTCGCTGGGCTACGACACCAACCGCTTCAAGCTGCTGGCCTTCGTCATCTCGGCCGCCATCGCGGGGCTGGCCGGTTCGCTCAAGACGCTGGTGCTGGGCTTCGCCACGCTGTCCGACGTGCACTGGAGCGCCTCCGGCCACGTGGTGCTGATGACGCTGGTGGGCGGCCTGGGCACGCTCAGCGGTCCGCTGGTGGGCTCGGCCGTGGTCGTGCTGCTGGAGAACAAGATCGGCGAGCTGGGCAACCTGCTGGCCAAGATCACCACCATCGACTGGTTCAACACGCTGGGCGAATCGGTGACCATCGTCACCGGCCTGATCTTCGTGGTCTGCGTGCTGGCCTTCCGCCGCGGCATCATGGGCGAGCTCATCGCCTGGCTGGAACGCCGCAAGGCCGGTGGCGGCGCGCACTGACCGCCCGGGCCTGCCAAACGAATAGCCGCGCACTGCGCGGCTATTTTTTTGATAGCTGGCTGCGCTTGCTGGTACCGGGTTTTGCTGCCATATGCCCCGTAAAGCGCCATATGGCAAGCGCAGGCAGCTCTCTTTTTGGAAGCCCGCTCAGCCCAGCTGCAGCCGGCGTGCGTAGCCCGTCATCTCTAGGTAGCCGCGCCCCACCTCCTGGCCGGCAGCGTCCAGCAGCGCGCACAGCCCCTCCCAGTAGATCGCGCCGGTGGAGCCCTGGCTGTCCAGCTCCTGGTCGTCGAGCAGCGCCCGCACGGTGAAGGCGCCCGCGGGCGTCTGCACGCGCCATTCGACGGGGTAGCGCGCGCCGCTGGCGCCGCTCTCCCAGTGGCGCAGCGGGGTGAACGCCACCTCGTGCGGCCCGAAGGGCCGTGCCGCCTCGCCCGCACGGCGCAGCGAGCCGCCCGCCCAGAGTGCGCTGCCATCGGCCCGGCGCAGGCGGAAGGCCGTGAGCGCGCCGCCGTCCGCCAGGTTCATGCCGATCCAGTCCCAGCCCACGGCGTCGGGGTGCATCAGCGCCTCGCTCCACTCGTGGTCCATCCAGGCGCGGCCCGCGCTGACCGGCATGCGCCGGCCCGCGAGGGTGAGCGTGCCGCTCACCGCGAGCTGCGGCTGGCTGTAGTAGTAGCTCGCCTGCGCTTCCTGCGGCCCTTTGCGCGACAGGCCCGCCCGGCCTTGCAGCAGCACGGGCTGGGTGCTCGCGCAGTCCAGCGCCAGCCCGAAGCCCTCGGCCTGCGCCTGCAGCGCGTAGCGGCTGGCACCCGGGGCATCGGCCGCGTGGCGCACCAGCGACCAGCCGCCCAGGCGGATGCGCGCATCGTCCTCGGCCGCCTCGGCGATGCCGAACCCGGCGCGCGCGATGCGCTGGTCGTGCAGCTGCCGCTGGCCCTGCACGTCGGTGAGCGCCGCGTGGGCAAAGAGCAACTGCTTGGCCGCGAACGCTGAACGCAGGCCCTGCGTGCTCTCCACGCGCGAACGGAAGAAGGTGATCTGGAAGCCCCAGGGCCGCCCCTCGGCCTGCGCGTGGCCGGTGATGTACCACCACTCGGTGCGCAGCTCCGGGTGGCTGCCGTGGTCGCGCGGAAAGGCGAGAGCACGCGGCGGCAGCGCGAGGGCGGGCGAGCCCCAGGCCAGCGCCCCGAGCAGCAGCGCGCGCCGGCAGATCGCCATGTCAGTTTTCCATCGCGCTGCGCGCCACCCGCAGCCGATGAAACTGGCGTGTCCCAAGCGCGGGCAGCCGCGCAAGGGCCGCCCCGCCGCGCTGGCTGCGTCCCCCTGCCTGCAACGCGCAGCGTTGCGAGAGCGGGGGGAAGGCGCGAAGCGACTCAGGGGGGTGTTGTTTCATTTCAGGCCATGCGCCCCTGCAGCCGCTCGCCGGCGTCCGCGCAATCGCCCAGGCAGCGCCGCACCCAGTCCTCGTCGTGGTAGGTGGGCAGGTAGCGCTCGCCCGCGTCGCACAGCAGCGAGAGGATGGAGCCCTGCTCGCCGCGCGTGCGCATCTCCTGCGCCAGTGCCAGCATGGCGACGAAGTTGGTGCCCGTCGACGGTCCCACGCGCCGCCCCAGCAGCGCCGAGAGCGCGCGCATGGCGGCGATGGAGTCCGGGTCCTGCACTTCCTCCATGCGGTCCACCAGCGTGCGGATGAAGCTCGGCTCCACGCGCGGGCGGCCGATGCCCTCGATGCGCGAGCCCGGCGCGGTGAGCGTGGCGTCGCCCGTGCGGTGGTAGGCCGCGAACACCGAGCCCGCCGGGTCCGCCACGCAGATCTGCGTGGCATGGCGCTGGTAGCGCACGTAGCGGCCGATGGTCGCGCTCGTGCCGCCCGTGCCCGCGCCCACCACGATCCAGCGCGGCACCGGGTGGCGCTCGCGCTGCATCTGCGTGAACATGCTCTCGGCGATGTTGTTGTTGCCGCGCCAGTCGGTGGCGCGCTCGGCGTAGGTGAACTGGTCCATGTAGTGCCCGCCGGTCTCCAGCGCCACGGCGCGCGCCGCGTCGTAGACCTCGCCCGCGCTCTCCACGAAGTGGCAGCGCCCGCCGTAGAACTCGATCAGCGCGATCTTCTCGGCCGAGGTGCTGCGCGGCATCACCGCCACGAAGGGCAGGCCCAGCAGGCGGGCGAAATAGGCCTCGCTCACGGCCGTGGAGCCGCTGGACGCCTCCACGATGGTGGAGCCCTCGCGCACCCAGCCGTTGCACAGTGCGTAGAGGAACAGCGAGCGCGCCAGCCGGTGCTTGAGGCTGCCCGTGGGGTGGGTGGACTCGTCCTTCAGGTACAGGTCGATCCCCGCGGCCGCGAAGGCGGGCAGGGGCAACGGAATCAGGTGCGTGTCGGCACTGCGCTGGTAGTCGGCCTCGATGCGGGCGATGGCCTGGTGCAACCACGACGCGGTGGCAGGGGAAGAGGTGTGTGGCATGGGCATGATTGTCGCAAGCATGCGCCGGTCGCCACCATGGCTCAGCGCCCCCACTCGATGCGGTTGCGCCCGGACGCCTTGCCCCGGTAGAGCGCGGCGTCGGCTTCCTGCATGGCCGCGTCGAACCCGTCCGGGTGGTGGAAGGCGCGCGACATGCCGATGGTCGCGGTGCAGCGCAGCGGCTCCTTCGCGCCCGG
The DNA here is from genome assembly GCF_000400995.2 of Acidovorax sp. MR-S7. Classification (GTDB taxonomy): domain Bacteria; phylum Pseudomonadota; class Gammaproteobacteria; order Burkholderiales; family Burkholderiaceae_C; genus MR-S7. The sequence continues at coordinate 123,131 of NZ_DF238897.1, forward strand.
CATGGGCACCGCCTGCTGTTCGATGGCCAGGCGCACGCGCTCGGCCAGGCGCACCACGCCCTCGTCGTCCGTGTCCAGGCAAACGATGACGAATTCCTCGCCCCCGGTGCGGCAGGCCAGGTCTGCACGCCGCACCGTGCGGCGCAGCACCTCGGCCACGCGGCACAGCACTACGTCGCCGGCCTTGTGGCCGTGGGCGTCGTTGATGTGCTTGAAATGGTCGATGTCCAGCAGCAGCAGGCGCGCGGGCCCGGCGGTGCGGGCGCCGAAATGCCCCTCCAGCCCCGCGAGCAGGCCGCGCCGGTTGAGCAGGTGGGTCAGCGGGTCGCGCGCCGCCGTGGCCCGCAGCTCGTCGGTCAGGCGGCGCAGCACGAGCCAGATCATGGACGGCGCCAGCACCGTGGCCAGGAAGGACATGTAGACATAGAACACGACCTGGAAGCGGTGCTTCATATCCAGCGCGTCCAGCCCGCCCTGCACCACCAGCACGCCCTTGATGGCGTTCAGCACGCCCAGGCCGCCGATGAGCAGCGCGAAAAGCGCCATCTCCACGCGCAGGTCCCTGGCAATGCCGCGCATGGCGTGGACCACCGCCACGTTCATGGCCAGGAACATCAGCGCCATGGCAAACGCCAGCATCGCGTAGCGGGCGACCGGGCCCGCCAGCCACTGCACCAGCACCTGCGCGGCCGCATAGGCCAGCGCCAGGGCGAGCACCGGCTGGAGCAAGGGAGCGGGCCGGCCGAAGAACCGCATGGCGCCCACCCAATAGACCATAGGCGTGCACACCGTCAGCGTGTGGTTGACTACGACGGATGCACCCCAGTCCGACCCGTCGCCTAGCAACTGCAGCACATAGGCCGAGCCCAGCATGGCATTGCCCAGGGCGAAGGCGTCCATGCCCAGCGGGCTGCCCTGCAGGCGCCTGCCGATCAGCCAGAACATGATGGCGAAGCACAGCAGGTGCACGCACAGCATGCCGACGATGACGGTTGCAACCATGGAGGGAAAGAGGCGCGGTGAAGCGGAGGCTGGCGTGGAACAGGCCCGCAGCCTACCAGTCTTCCTTGACGGCCGTGACCGCGTCGCGCCCCGCCGCGGTGCGGCCCGCCGCCCATGCCGTGAGCGTGCCCGCAGCGACCACCGCCAGCCCCAGCAGAACGAGGCGCGGCCAGGGCACGGCCAGGTCCATCGTCCAGTGGAAGCTCTGCGGGTTGACCACGTGCACCAGCACCACCGCCACGGCCAGGCCCAGCAGCGTGCCGGCCACCGCGCCCACGGCCGTCCAGGCCGCGCCCTCGCCGGCGACCACGGCCAGGATCTGCCGGCGCGTGAGGCCCAGGTGCGCCAGCAGGCCGAACTCCTTGCGCCGCGCGAGCACCTGCGCCCCGAAGCTGGCCGCCACGCCGAACAGGCCGATGGCTATGGCCACGGCCTGCAGCCAGTAGGTGACGGCGAAGCTGCGGTCGAAGATGGCCAGCGAGCGCGCGCGGATCGCGCCGGCCGAGGTGAAGTCCAGCGCCGCAGCGTCGGCGCCCAGCCGCTCTCGCGCCAATTGCTGCACGGCGGTGCGCAGCGCGGCCACATCCGCGCCCGGCGCGGGCCACAGTGCGAGGTCGCTGGCGCGCGCGTCGCCCGTCAGGCGCGTGAAATCGCCCGCATCCAGCGCGATGGCGCCGTGCTGGCGCACGTAGTCGCGCCATACGCCTGCTATGAAAAAAGAAGCTGCTCGCGCTTGTCCCGCTTGCGCTGCAGGCACAAAAGACTGTGAAAGTGCGGGCCAGTCCGCGCCGGGCCGCGCGCCGTAGAGGTCGGCCACCGCCTCGCTCACGTACACGCCCACCCGGCCGGGCGGCACCGGCAGCGGCGCGCCCACCAGCGGCAGCGCGCGGGCCGGGTCGGGCCCCAGGGGCCGCGCCAGCAGCGCCACGGCCGGGCGCGTGGGCGCGAGCTGCACGCTGCTGGTGCGCAGCGCCTGCACGCGTGCCACGCCGGGCAGGCGGGCCACGGCGTCGGCGAAGCCCGGGGGGAAGACGGCGGCGTCATCGCCCGTGAGGCCGCCCGGCGCGCGCACGTAGAGCGGGGCGGGCAGCACGGCGTCCAGCCACTGGTCCACCGATCCGCGAAAGCTGCCCACCATCACCGTCAGCGCCACGGCCAGGCTAAGCGATGCCACCACGCCGCCCACCGCGACGGCGGCCGTGGCGCGCATGCGGCGCGCGCGCTCCAGCGCCAGCAGCCGCAGCGGGCCGCGCGCGGCCCAGGGCTGCAGCGCGCCCAGCAGCGCCTGCACCAGCCAGGGCAGCAGGGCGATGCCGCCCACGAGCAGCAGGCCCACCGATACGTAGGCCGCCAAAGGCATGCCAAAAATGGGCGGAACGCCCGCCAGGAAAGCGCTGCCAGCTATCAAAACCATACCGATGCCGCCGCGTGCGGCCTGCGTATCGGCCAGGCCCAGGCCCTTGAGCGTTTGCGCGGGCGGCAGCCGTTGGGCCGTGCGCGCGGGCCACCAGCCGCCGGCCAGCGCGGCGGCCGTGCCCAGCAGCCCGTAGAGCAGGGCGGCGGGCAGGCTCCACTGCAGCGGCGGGCGCACGCCGGTGAAATAGCCGCCGCCCAGGTCCCCGCCCAGCAGGCGCAGCGCCAGTGCGGCCAGCGCCGTGCCCAGGGCGATGCCGGCCGCGCTGCCCGCCAGGCCCAGCGCGGCGGCTTCGGCCAGCACCAGCGCCAGCCGCTGGCGCGGCGTGGCGCCCAGCACGGCCAGCAGCGCGAACTGCGGCAGCCGCCGCGCTACGCCTAGCGCGAGCACCGAGAACACGAGGAACGCGCCGGTAAACAGCGCCACCAGTGCCAGCACGGTGAGGTTGACGCGGTAGGCGCGCGAGAGCTGGTCCACCTGCGCGGCGCTGTCGCCGGGCTCGGACAGCACGGCGTTGGCGGGCAGTTCCCGGGCGAGTGCGGAGCGGTCGGCGCCGGGTGCAAGCCGCAGGTCGATGCGCGAGAGCTGGCCGGTGCGCCCGAAGAAATCCTGCGCGGCGCCGATGTCCATCACCGCCAGCGGCCCGCCCGCGGCGGCCACCGTGCCCGCCACGCGCACGTTCTGGCGCTGCAGGCCGGCTTGCAGGGCGATGGTCTGCGGGGCGCTGTCCAGCCCCAGCGCCTGCAGCGCCGCCGCGTTGAGGAACACCGTGGCGGGCGCGAGCATCGCCAGCCGGTCGGCGCCGTCCCATGCGCGGGGCATGAGCGCTGGCGCGGTGGCGGGCAGCAGCAACGCATCGGCCGCCACCACGCGCAGCGGCACGCGCGCCTGCGCATGCCAGGCCATGGCGGGCAGTTCCAGCACCGGGTTGGCATGCGCTACCTGCGGGTGCTTAGCCACGGTTGCGTAGAGCGCTTCGGGTAGCGGGCCCTGCGCGGCGCGCAGTTGCAAGTCGCTCTGGCCGCCCGCCACGCGCACGGCGCGCGTGAACTCGTCCAGGGCCGAGGCGTTGATCACGTGCACCGCGAACGCCAGCGCCACACCCAGCATCACCGCCGCCACGGCCGCGAGGCTGCGCCAGGGGTGGCGGCGCAGGTCTTGCCAGGAGAACGTGAGGAACAGGGCGCGCATGAAGGGGATTGTGTGGCGCAAAAAAAAAGCGCCCCGGGATAGGGGCGCCTGTATGGGGGCGTTGCCGGTCAGTCGCGGCGCAGCTTGGCCAGCCAATGGTCGAGCAGCTTGCCTGCCGCCTCGCGCCCGCCCAGGCCGAAGGCCAGCGCCACGGCCACGGCGACGGCGCCCAGCGTAAGGCCGAAGGCCAGCTGCACGATCTCGTTGGCGATGCCCATGGCGCGCAGGCCCATGGCGATCACCAGGCCCAGGATGGCGAAGCGCGCTACGTTGGCGGCCAGCTGGCCGCCCTCGGGGCTGGCGCGGCGGATGGCCGTGGCGGCCACGCCCGAGAGCCAGAAGCCCACGACCAGGATGGCGCTGCCCAGCAGGATGTCGCCGCTGAAGGTGATGAAGGTGGTCACCACGTCGCTCACCTGGTAGAAGCCCAGCTGCGAGGCGGCCTCCACCGCGCCGAAGAGCAGTGCGAAGAACAGCACCACCGCGCCCGCCAGGCGCGAGGGGCTGGTGGCGCCCGAGAGCGCGTGCGACAGGCCCAGCTTGGCCGGCAGGCTGTCGAAGCCGGCGCTCTCCAGCAGCTTGGTGAGCAGGCCGGCGGCGAACTTGGCCACGTACCACGTCAGCAGCAGGATCACGGCCGCCGCGATGATGTGCGGCACGGCGCCCAGGATCTGGTGCAGCACCTGCGTGGCGGGGCGCGAGATGGCCTCGACCTGCAGCGCGTCCAGCGCCGCGATGAGCGAGGGAACGAACACCAGGATGAACACCAGCGTGCCGCCCAGGCGCGAGAGCTGCACGGCCGGGTCGAGCCCGATGCAGGCGTTGAGGCGGTCGCTGCCCGCGGCGGCCAGCAGGTTGGTGACCAGCGCGCGCAGCACGCGCGCCACGACGTAGCCCGCGATGGCGATCACCGCCGCGCCGAAGATGCCGGGCACATAGGCCAGCATGCGGCCGAGCAGGTCGCGCACCGGGTCCAGCACGCCTTCGAGCCGCAGCGCGCCCAGGATGGCCGGCAGGAAGAACAGGATCACCAGCCAGAACAGCACGTTGCCCGCGCTGCGGCTGATGGGGGCCATGCCCGCCTCTTCGGATAGGCGCTCGTCCAGCGTGGTGGCCGCCAGCGCGCGCGTGGTCACGGCGCGCAGCACCACGGCCAGCAGCCAGGCCACCAGCGCCAGCACGGCACCGGCCACGAGGTGGGGCACGTAGCCCACCACGTCCTGCACCATGCTGGCGAAGGGGGCGGACAGCAGCGTCAGATCCAGCGTGTTGAGCACGGCCACCAGCGTAGCCAGCAGCACCAGCCAGAAGACGGCGGTGGCGGCGGGCGTCTCGGCGTCGATGGGCGTGGCCGCGCTCTCGCCGATGCGCTGGTTCAGCCGCGCCATGCGCAGCACCCGCCGCGTGGCGGCCCGTGCCATGACGGCCAGCAGCCAGCCCAGCGCCAGGACGGCCAGCGCGCCGAGGATCTGGGGAATGTGGGCGCCCAGCGATTGCTGCAGCGCCTGCGAGAAGGTGTTGAGATCCATGGTTCCTCCCGAGTCGGTTGATCGCCGGTCCATTGTGGAGGCCTGAGCTCTCAGCGCAACCCTTGCGCGATGCCTCACGGCCGGGCGGGACTTTTCTTGACAATTCGTATCCAGGCGTTCGCGGGTGTTGCTGCGGGGTTTGCGCCAGATCAGAACCCTGCGCCCTGGCCCTTGAAAGCGCAAGGGCCGTACGTATTTATCCGGTGAGGGGACGCCGCCCCGGCGGCCCCGGATCACCAACCCATCCAAGGAGTTTGAAAATGAATTCTCTGGTAACCCGCGGCAGCCTGTTCGACGACTTCTTCAAGGACTTCGCTCCCGGCTTCTACGTGCGGCCGCTGCACGGCGACGGCCTGCCCCAGCCCTCGCAGATCAAGGTGGACGTGAAGGAGGACGAAGCTTCCTACACCGTCCACGCCGAGGTGCCCGGCGTGCCCAAGGAAGACATCCACGTGAGCGTGGAAGGCGACGTGGTCAGTCTGCGCGCCGAGGTGCGCCAGCACGACGAGAAGAAGGATGGCGAGAAGGTGCTGCGCAGCGAACGCTACTTCGGCGCCCTGGCCCGCAGCTTCCGCCTGCCCACGGAGCTGGACGCGTCGCAGGCCAAGGCCAAGTACGACAACGGCGTGCTGACGCTGGTGCTGCCCAAGAAGCAGGGTGGCAGCGCGCAGCGGCTGGCGATCGAGTAGTCACCGCCTGCTTACTGTAGGTCAGCGCGCTGCGATGCCCTGCGCGCTCAGGCGCAGCACCCTGTCCGCCCGCGCCGCCGCCGCGTCCGAGTGCGTGACCAGCACCAGCCCCGCGCCCTGCTGGCGCGTCTGGGCGACGAGCAGGTCCAGCACCTGCGCGGCCGTGGTGGGGTCGAGGTTGCCCGTGGGCTCGTCGGCCAGCAGCAGGGCGGGGCGGTGTACCAGGGCGCGGGCGATGGCCACGCGCTGCAGCTGGCCGCCGCTCAGGTGCTGCGGCAGGCGCTCGCCCAGGTCCGCGAGGCCCACGGCCTGCAGCATCTGCTGCACGCGCGCGGCGTCCGCGCGGCCGAGCAGCATCAGCGGCAGGCCCACGTTCTGCGCCACGTCCAGGTGCGGCAGCACGTGGAAGGCCTGGAACACGAAGCCGACGTGGGCGCGGCGCCAGAGGGCGCGCTGGGTTTCGCCCTGCACGGCCAGGTCGGTGCCGGCGTGCAGCACGCGGCCGGCGTCCCAGGTGTCCAGGCCCGCCAGGCAGTTGAGCAGGGTGGATTTGCCCACGCCCGAGTCGCCGACGATGGCGACGAATTCGCCGGCCGCCACGGTGAAGTGCACGTTCTCGAACACGGCCGACGCGCCGTAGCGCTTGGCGAGGCCTTCGACGCGCAGCAGCGCGGTCATGCGTCCACGCGCTCCAGCCGGGTTCGCACGGCTTGCACGAGCTGCGCCGTGGCGTCGGGCGCGTCGCAGGGGATGGCGTGGCGAGCGGGCATGCCGCGCAGCCAGGTGATCTGGCGCTTGGCGAGCTGGCGTGTGGCGGCGATGCCGCGCTCGGGCAGGGTGGCCAGCGGGTACAGGCCGTCCAGCGATTCCCAGGCCTGGCGGTAGCCCACGCAGCGCATGCTGGGCAGGTCGGGGTGCAGATCGCCGCGCGCGCGCAGGCGGATCACCTCGTCGAGGAAGCCTTCGGCCAGCATGGCGTGGAAGCGCCGGGCGATGCGCTCGTGCAGCCAGGCACGGTTGCCGGGTTCCAAGGAAAAAAGGGCTCCAGCGCTTACCTGGAAAGCGCTAGCAGCTCTTGTTTTTGTAGTATGGAAGCTCGACAGCGGCTTGCCCGAGAGGTGCCATACCTCCAACGCGCGCTGGATGCGCTGGCTGTCGCCCGGGGCCAGCCGGGCGGCGGTGGCGGGGTCCACGCGGGCCAGCTCGGCGTGCATGGCGGGCCAGCCCAGCGCGGCGGCCTGCGCATCCAGGCGGGCGCGCACGGCGGGGTCGGCCGGGGGCATGTCGTCGATGCCGTCGAAGAGCGCCTTGAAATAGAGCATGGTGCCGCCCACGAGCAGCGGCAGCGCGCCGCGCGCACGGATCTCGGCGATGAGGCGCGTGGCGTCCTGCACGAACTCGGCAGCACTGTAGGGCTGCAGCGGGTCGCGGATGTCGATGAGATGGTGCGGCACGCGGGCCAGCTCCTCGCGCGTGGGCTTGGCGGTGCCGATGTCCATGCTCCGGTAGACCAGGGCGGAGTCGACGCTGATGATCTCCACCGGCAGTCGCGGGGCCAGCGCCTCGGCGATGGCCAGGGCGGCGGCGGTCTTGCCGCTGGCGGTGGGGCCGGCCAGCGCGATGGGCTCAAGCATGGGGCTCTCCATGGCGCTGCACCAGCGTCCAGGCGATCAGGGCCAGCAGCACCGACCAGAAGGCCAAGCCGCGCACCAGCGGCCACACCGTTCCATCCAGCGCATGGCCCAGCCAGAAGCCGATGGCGAAGGCCGCCAGCATCATCATGAAGCCGTTGAGCGCCGAGGCCACGCCCGCCGCCTGCGGGAACGGCCCCACCGCGCCCGACTGCCCGCAGGGCTGGTGGATGCCGTGGCCCAGCATGAACAGGTAGAACGGCGGCAGCAGCGCCGCGACGCTGTGCCAGCCGAGCAGCGCGGCCAGCGCCATGAGCAGGCCGCCGCTGCCGCTCAAGGCCCCGGCGATGGCCACCGTGCGCCGCAGCCCCACGCGCGCCAGCAGCCGCCGGCATGCTAGCGTGCCCACGAGGTAGGCCACCGCGGTGGACAGCAGTACCAGCCCGTATTGGGTGCGCGAGAGGCCCAGCACCTCGATGTAGACGAAGGACGAGGCCGCCAGGAAGGTGAACAGCCCGCCATAGCTGGCCGTGGTCTGCAGCGAGAACGCCCAGAACGTGGGCGAGCGCAGTACCAGCGCCCAGGTGCGCGCCAGCGTGGCCGGGCGCAGGGCCTGGGGGTTGCGCTGCCGCAGCGTCTCGGGCAGGCGCAGGGCGATCAGCGCCAGCGTGGCGGCGGCATAGGCCGTCAGCACCAGCAGCGCGGCGCGCCAGCCCAGCCATTCGGTCAGCAGCCCCCCCAGCGGCGCGCACAGGCAGGCGATGAGGCCCAGGCCCGTCAGCGCCTTGGACATGGCGCGCGCGCCGGCCAGCGGCGTGTACAGGTCGCGCACGATGGCCCGCGCGCACATCACCACCGCGCCCATGGCCACGCCCTGCAGCGTGCGCCAGGCCACCAGCAGCGCCATGGTCGGCGCCAGCGCGCTGCCGACGGAGGCCAGGGTGTACAGCAGCAGCCCCGCGAGCAGCACGGGCCGGCGGCCGAAGCGGTCCGACAGCGGCCCCCACAGCAGCTGCGAGCAGCCGAAGGCCAGCAGCAGCGCCGACAGCGTGAGCTGGCCCGCGGCCACGGGCGCACCCAGGCTGCGCGTGAGCGCGGGCAGGGCGGGCAGGTACAGGTCGGTGGTGACGGGCTGGATGGACAGCAGCAGCGCCAGCACCACGATGGCAAGGCCAGGACGGATGGGCAGCGCGGGCGCGTCATCCGCGCCGACGGCGGCGGAGGGGACGGACATGGTGCGCGCGAGGGTAGCAGATGCCGTATCAGCGCAATGCCATCGTGCCCAACGGCAGGCCGAACAGCGCTGACAGGGCCTCGCGGTACTGTGCGTGGCCCCGGTCGTTGGTGTTGTGGTGGGTGCCGCCGTCCACCAGCACGAAGCGCTTGGGCTCGGCCGCGGCGTCGTACAGCCTGCGGCCCAGCGCGGGGGGAATCAGCCGGTCTTCGCTGCCGTGCACCACCAGCAGCGGCGAGCCGATGCCGGCCACCTTGCGCGCCGACTCGAAGCGCTGCGTGATGAGCGGCGACACGGGCAGCCAGCCCCACTTGAAGGTGCTCACCACCTCGGGGATGTTGGTGAAGGTGCCTTCCACGATGGTGCCGCTCTCGTCCTGCACGCGCGCGGCTAGGTCGATGGCGATGGCGCCGCCGAGCGAATGGCCGAAGATGTAGCGCTCACGCCCCGGCGCCTGCCGCGCCAGCCAGTCCCAGGCGGCCTGCGCATCCTCCAGCGCCGTGGCTTCGGAAGGCAGGCCCGCGCTGCTGCGCCCGAAGCCCCGGTAGTCCACCGCCAGCACGGAAAAACCCAGGCGCTGCATGCGCCGGATGCGGGGCGCGGAGCCGGACACGTTCCAGCGCGCGCCGTGCAGGTACAGCAGCAGCGGCGCGTCGGCCCGGGCCGCGGGCAGCCACAGGCCGTGCAATTGCTCGGGCTTGCCGGTGGTGGCGGAGTCGAATGCGATCCATACGTCCTCCATGCCTTCGGTGTCCTGGATGCCGCCCCAGGCGCGGTCGCTGGGCTGGAAGATCCACTCGCGCTGCTTGGCGTCCAGCGTGGCGCAGCCGGCGCTCACGGCGAGGGCCAGGGCGGCAAGGGAAGGGGCGATCCAGCGGCGTCGAGGGTGCATGGAACAGGCAGAGTCGGCGCGGCGGCGAAAAGTTCACGCCCGCCCGGGCGCGCCGGCCGCTACAGCGCCGCGCGCAGGCGCTGCGCGTAGCCGGCCAGCACCTCGGCCGGGGGCTCCTGGCGCGGCCAGGTGAAGGTGATGCCGTCATCGGCGTGGCGCGGCACCACGTGCATGTGGAAGTGGCCCACGGTCTGGCCGCCCTCGGCGCCGTTGGCCTGCAGCAGCGTGAGGCCCGCCGGATCGAAGGCCGCGCGCACGGCCAGCGCCACGCGCCGGGCTGTCTGCATCACGGCGGCGGCCTCTTCGGGCGTGGTGTCGAACAGCGTGGCGGCATGGCGCTTGGTGGCCACGAGCACGTGGCCCGGCGTGACCTGGCCGATGTCCATGAAGGCGATGGTGTGGTTGTCCTCGTACACGGTGGCGCTCGGGATCTCGCCCGCTACCAGGCGGCAGAAGATGCACTGGCCGGGAGGCGAGGTGTCGACGAACATGGGCATGTGATGGGTCTCCTGTGGCTATCGGTGGGCGCCAGTGTAGGAGAGTGCCGGCGCGGCCTGGGCGGGCGCGGGGGCGTCGCGCCAGGCGATGCCCGTGTGCGACTGCTTGGCATCGCGCTTGGCCAGCGCGGCGAGGTTGGCGACGGCGTCCGCCTGCTGCATGGTGCCCGGCGCGACGCGCACGGCGCCGATCGCCAGCGTGGTGCAGCCGAAGAAGCGCTGCACGCCGTGCCGGTCCTCGGCCCAGATGCCGCCGGCTTGGCGCGCGGCCTCGTCGAAGAGGGCGATGGCTTCGCGCGCGAAGCCGTCCACGATGCGCCGGCAGCGCTGCAGCCAGTCGCCGCTCTGGAACAGCAGCATGAAGTCGTCCCCGCCGACGTGGCCCACGAAGTCGGTGCGCGCGTCGCAGTGCGTCAGCGCCAGTTGCGCCACCAGCCGGATCATCTGATCGCCGCGCCAGTAGCCGTAGTGGTCGTTGAACGGCTTGAAGTGGTTCAGGTCCGCGTAGCAGGCGACGAACTCGGCACGGTTGTCCAGCAGCCGCTGCATGTGCAGGCTGATGGGGATGTTGCCGGGCAGGAAGGTGAGCGGGTTGGCATGGCGTGCGGCCTCGATACGCGCCTCGGTCACGCCGCGCACGAGCTGCTCGCCGGTGCCCAGGCCCAGGTAGCGGCCGTTGTCGGTGACGATGAAGCCGTCGTTCAGGTAGCGCTGGTCCTGCGAGGTGAGGATGCCCACGAGCTGCTCCACGTCGCAGTCGATCTCCACCAGCCGCGGCGCGTCGTCGGCGAAGGCGTGGCAGGGCTTGCGCCCGTGCACCTCGCGGAAGTAGAGCGTGGCGTAGTGGTTCATGAACTGCTGGCGGTTGATGAGCGCCACCGGGCGGGTGCCCTCCAGCACCGCCATCGCATGCAGCTCGGCGTTGCCCTGGAACAGCTCCGCCACGCGGTCGTTGCTGGTGTCGGGGGTGACGGTAGGAGCCTGCACCATGAGCAGCTTGCGCAGGATGCCCGGGCGCATGTGCTGGCTGTGGTGGGGCAGCACGGCCACGCGGCGGTCCTGCAGCACGGCGAGGGCCGCGGCGTCGATGGCGCTGCGCGGGGCCGTGGCGGGCCGGCCCAGGAGGTAGCCCTGGCCGTAGGGGATGTCGAGGTCGCGCAGCGCGCGCAGTTCGTCGCTGGTCTCGATCCCCTCGGCCACCAGCGTGGTGCCGAAGGCGTCGGCGATGCCCTTGATGGCCTGCAGCATCTGCAGCTTTTCCGGGTGCTGGCCGATATCGCGGCTGAAGTATTTGTCGATCTTCACGAAGTCCGGCTTCACCTCGGACCACAGGCGCAGGCTGGAGCGGCCGTCGCCGAAATCGTCCAGCGCCAGGCGCGCGCCGCAGGCGTGCACCTGCTGCAGCGCTTCGCGCAGCGCCGCGATGTCGGTCACGCGCTCGTGCTCGGTGATCTCCAGCACCAGCATGTGCGGCGGCACGCCCAGGGTGCCCAGCACCGCGGCCAGCGGTTCGGCGCCGCACAGGCCCACGCCCCATACCAGGGCGTCGGCGCTGATGTTGACGAACACGCGCCCCGGGGCGCCCCGCTGGCGCCACTGCCGCAGCGCCTGCGCTACGCACAGCAGCTCGAAGTCGTGCAGCAGGCCCTCCGTCCGCGCCTGCGCCAGCAGCGCATCGGGCGCGTGCAGCGGCGTGCCGGCGGGGCCTCGGATCAGCGCCTCGTGCGCGTAGATGCCGCCCTCGCGCAGGTCCGCCAGCGGCTGGAACACGCAGTGCAGCCCGCCAGCCTCGCGCATCAGGCGCGCCAGCGGCCCCTGGCCCTGCCGCAGCGCGGGCGAGCGCGCCTGCAGGCCGGCCATGACCGGGCAGCGCTTCGATTCGTGCATTGATTACATTCGGTAACTATCCCCGCGCAGCGTAAGCCGGCTCTGTGACGCCGGGGTGACGCGGGCAAAGAAAAAGGCACGCGGCATGCCTGCCACGTGCCTTCGGTGCGGTCCCGCCGGGCGGGATCAGAAGCGGTGGCGGATGCCCACGCCGAAGCTGTTGCCCGACGACTGGTTGGTGATCTTGTCGTTCATGTACATGGCGTACACGTCGGTGCGCTTGGACAGGTTGTAGTCGTAGCCCACGGTGAGGGTCTTGCGGTCCAGGTCCGAGGCCGACAGCTCGGTCTTCGCCCAGGCCGCCAGCAGCTTGCCGGCGCCCAGCGGCGCCGAAGCGCCCACCTGCAGCGTCTTGGCCTTGCCGGGCGCGTTGTCGGCCTCTGCCTGGCCGTAGCTCAGGTAGGGCTTGACCACCTTGAAGTCGTAGGCGCCCGCCAGCATCCAGTCCTTTTTGGTGGTGCCGAGGTAGGTGCCCTGGCCGGGGTTGCTGATCTGGTCGCGCTCGTAGTAGCCGGTCAGCGTCAGCGGGCCGCCGAAGTAGAAGAAATTGGCGCCCACGTTCTTCTTGCCGTTGTCGCCTGCCTGCTCGCCGAACTGGTACTGCAGGTTGGCCTTGAACCCGCCGACGGTGGGCGTGGTGTAGGCGATCTGGTTGCTCCAGCCCGTGTCCGACGGCGTGGTGGCCTGCCAGCCCGAGGCGTTGAACAGCGGCACGTTCTTGTGCAGGATCAGCGGCGAGAAGGTGAACGAATCGCCCAGCGGGTTGCCGATGACGGAGGGCAGGAAGTTGGGCGCCATCCAGCGGCCCAGCTTCACCTCGCCGAAGCCGCCGGACAGGCTCACGAAGGCATCGCGCGAGAAGAACGTGTCGTTCGGGAAGCGGCCCTGCACGCCGGTGTCCACTTGGATGAACGAGTTGAGCATGAAGTTGGCCTTGAGGCCGCCGCCCAGGTCTTCGCTGCCCTGGAAGCCGAACCACGAGGTGGTCATGCCGCCGCTGTTCACGACAGACTTGCGGTTGGCGTCGCCAGCCATCTTGATGGAGCCGGCGTACACGTCGGTCAGGCCGCTCAACTGAACGGAACTCTGGGCATAGGCCCCTGTGGCGCACAGCGCAGCGGTGGCCAGCGCGATCAGCTTCTTTTGCATTTGTTTCTCCTGAGGGTGATAAGGGGGCCGGCCCGATGCCGGCAGCCCCGGTGGATGGCGCTCGCACGCTGGTAAGGAATGTGACGAGTGTGTGTCCAGGGGCAAATTCTGAGCAAGCAAACATCATGCCGCCAGAGTTTTTTTGCATTCCGGCGGCCAAGTGTTGCGTGCATGACCACAAGCGGGCCTGCGCATGGGCTTTGATTTCCCTCAAAGCATGAAACGCGCCCGCTCGGCACAGTGGCGGCCATGTTCCCCATTCCATCCTCCGACCAGTCCGCACAGATCGAGGTGGCCGCCGCGGGCGAGGTGCTGCGCGAGCGCCACCAGCAACCCATGTCCGTGCTGCACCTGGACAGCGGCCGCGTGCTGCTGGGGGTGCGCGAGGAAGGGGTGATGCGCCACCAGCTGGGCGTGGTCGAGGGGCCTTTCTGGCTCGACGCGGCCACGGCGCTGCTGGACCAGCCCTGCGCCCTGGACATGGTGGCCGACACGCGCGTGCAGCTGCGGCGCATGCCGCTCGACGAGTTCAAGCATACGTTCGACGGCCTGCCCAAGGCCGCCCAGCGCCTGCTGCGCGACATGGCGACCGGCTACTGCCAGCAGACCGAGCTGGCCGTGAGCCGCCTGGCCCAGGACGCCGAGGCGCGCTGCGCCCAGTGGCTGCTGCGCCATGCGCACAGCTGCGAGGACGGCGGGTTGCGCGTCACGCTGCACCAGCGCAAGCGCCTGATCGCGGCGCAGCTGGGCATCGCGCCCGAAACCCTGTCGCGCGTGCTGCGCCACCTGCGCGAGCATGGCCTCATCGCGGGCACGGGCAACGTGCTGAGCCTGCCGCAGCCGCGCGCGCTGCAGATGGTGGCGGGGGTCTAGGAGCCGCGCCGCCGTCAGGGTTTTCCTGCGCGGTTCACAGGGTTCCACCCAACCCCGGGGCCAGGGGGGCTGCGTATATTGGGCCGAGCCCCGGTGCTTTTGCTGGGACTGGACCCATCTGCCATGCCCTGCGCCTTGCCCGACGTTTCCGATCCAGGCGCTTCGTCCGCGGAGCGCCCATGACGCCGCCAGAGTACACGGCTGCGCTGGCGGCGCCAGTGTTCGAGCGGGACGAAGGCGGCGACGGGTTCGCGGCCTGGTTTCCCGGGCCACTGGTGCGCAAGCTGCTGCTGGTAGCCGCCGTCGCGGTCGTGCTCTCGGGGGCCTTGGCCGTCTGGCTCGTCTCGCGCACCGTGGGGCAGGAGTCGATGCACCGGCTCGTGGGCCAGCAGAACGACGAGGTGGAACTGGTCGCGCGCCTGCTGGCCAGCAAGATCGAGCAAAGCCAGAAGGTGCTGGCCACCGTGGCCGAGGGCATCACGCCTGAGATGCTGGATTCGCCCTCATCGCTCGAATGGCTGCTGCAGCAGGGACTGCCGGCGGTGCGCTTCTTCGATGCCATCCAGGTCGCGCGCAAGGACGGCCACCTCAGCGTCAACCTGCGCTACGGGCGGCTGGAAAAGGCCTCCGGCCTCGATCCGGCCGAGCGCGACTACCTCGTGCGCACCCTGGTGGGCGGCAAGCCGCTGGTGTCCGACCTCATCGGCACGGCGGCTTCCGACGCCCGGGTGATGTTCACCATGCCGTTGCTGCGCGGCGAGGGGCGCGTCATCGGCGCGGTGGCGGGCGTGCTGCGGCTGCAGTCGCAGGGGCTGCTGCCGCACTCGCTGGCCCTGCCGGCGCGCGCCGAGTCGCGCCTGATCGTGTTCACGCGCGAGGGCGTGATCCTCTCGCACCCCAACCTGGAGCGTGTGCTGGGCGACGTGCGCGACGAGCCCGGCCTGGGCCAGGCCTACGCCCGCTGGCGGCGCGCGGGCCAGCCGCTGTCCGGCAGGGGCGAGACCCAGACGCTGGCCGGCCACGTGGTGAGTCTGGCGGCCGTGCCCATGCCCCAATGGGTGGTGGCCCGCGTGAGCGACTCCCAGGAAATGCTCGAACCCCTGCACGGCGCGCAGCGCCGCGCCTGGTGGCTGGCGGCGGCGGCCATCGCGCTGGTGTGTCTGCTGGCCGTGGCGGGCATCGCATGGCTGGCGCGCCCGTTGGCGCTTCTGCGCCAGCGGGCCCGCGCCGTGCTGGAGACGGAAGGGGAGGGAAGCTTCGGCGAACTGACCCCGGATGATGCTCCCTGGCCCCGTTGCGCGGGCGAAGTGGACGACGTGGTGCGTGTGTGCACCCGCCTGGTGGAGCGGCGGCGCACGCAGCAGCGCGGTTCGGAAACCGTGGTGCGCCAATTGCAGGCGGTCCTGGCGCACGCGCCCCTGGGCATCGCCCTCACGCGCGGCGACCGCATCGAGGTCGTCAGCCTCCAGGCATGCCGCATGCTGGGCCACGAGCCGCAGGAGCTGCAGGGGCGCGACCTGCAGACGCTGCTGGCGCCGCAGCAGGGAGGGGAAGGCGCGTTCGGCCAGGTGCATGCGCAGTTCGAGGCCCATGGCGCTTTCGACGGCGAGCTGCCCCTGCGGCGCAAGGACGGCGCCGTGGTGTGGGTGCATGCCCAGGGCCGCGCCCTGCACCCGGGCGAACTGGCGCGCGGCACCGTGTGGACGCTGGAGGACTGCACTGCCGAGCGCGAGGCGCGCCTGCAGCAGACCTGGGAGCACACGCACGATGCCCTGACGCTGCTGCCCAACCGCGCGGCGTTCGAGCAGCGGCTGCAGGTGCTGCTGGCCGAGCGCGCGGGACGGGAGGGCCGCGGGCGGCCGGGGGATGCGGGGGACGACCGCGGCGTGCTGCTGTTCCTCGACCTGGACCACCTCACCGTGGTCAACGACGTGGCGGGCCACGATGCGGGCGACGACGTGTTGCGCCACCTTGCGCGCCTGATCGAGGCCGAGGTGCGCCAGATCGGCTGGGCCGCGCGGCTGGGCGGGGACGAGTTTGCGGTGGTGCTGCCCGGCATCGCCCTGGCGCGCGGCGTGGAGGTGGCGGAGCAACTGCGCGTGGCCGTCCAGGCCTGGGAGCCCTCGTACCACGGGCGCAGTTTCACGCTGGGCGTGAGCATCGGTCTGGTGGCGCTGGATGCTGGGCCTCAGGACGCGGCCGCCGTGCTCTATGCCGCCGACATGGCCTGCTACGACGCCAAGCGTGCCGGGCGCAATCGCGTGGCGGTGCGCAGGGTGCGCGATGGCGTGGCGACGGACTCTTAGCCTCTCTCGGCGTCCGGATAGGCCCGGGCGTACGCGTCGCGCAGCGCCACCTCCAGATCCAGGCCCGGCTGGTAGCCCTGCAGCGACGGATGCCTGCTGACACCCGCTGCGCGCCGCTGGCAGGGAACGGGTTCTCCCAGCACGGTTTTGACGGGAATGACTTCGGCATGGATCGGCAGCTCCCAATCCTCGTCCTCGTCGACGACACCGCTGGCGCGGATCTTGGCGGAAGCCCGCTCGATATCCATGTAGATGATCGACGAGCCCTTGATTTCCTGGCGGGAACTTTGCCTCAGGTCTGCCGTGCGGCCGGGAAAGAGCCGGTCCACCATCATGGCCAGGGCATGCTCCTTCTCCTGGGAATCGTCCAGCAGCCGGGCCTGGCCGAAAGCCATGACGGACCGGTAGTCGGCCGAATGGTTGAAGGGCGACCGCGCAACCACCAGGGAGTCCAGGTGCGTGACCGTGAGGCAGGCCGGCTCGCCGTGCTCCAGGTTGCGCAGCATGCGGCTGGCGCTGCTGCCGTGCCAGTAGAGGCGCGAGCCCTCGCGCCAATAGAAGGTCGGCGTGCAGAACGGCTGGCCGTCAATGACGTAGGCCACATGGCACAGCATCGCCGAGTCCAGGAGGACGTGTACCGTTGCGTGGTCGTAGCGGCCTCGGTCGTGCCGGCGCTTGACGCGGTTGACCGCATCGACGGGGTAGCTGGTCGGATGGGGCATGCTGGCTGTGGGTGACCCTTGGCGGGCCTCAGGCTTGGAAACCCAACTTGCCCTCGTAGAAGGCGGCCAGTTCGAACACCATGTCGTCCTTGCCGAGGGGCGCCATGATCTGCACACCTACCGGCAAACCTTCTTGCGTCACGTGCACGGGCAGGGAGGCGGCTGGCGCGCCGACCATGTTGGCCAGGGGCGTATAGGGGGAGTAGTCGAATATGCCGCCCTCGCCGAGGCGGTAGTCCAGATAGTCAGGATTGCTGGCGGCATAGGTGCCGATGAGGGCGGGCGGAGAGGCCAGGACGGGCAGCGCGATGATGTCGATGGCATGCTCGGCGAAGAAAGCCCCGTAGGCCCTCGCCACCTTGTTCATGGTGTCCATGGACCTCGCATAGTCCACCGCGCTGAGGCTTCTTGCATACTCGATCATCGAGAGGGAGGCTGGCTGCATGTGGGGCTTGTAGCTCTCCCCCGGCGCTTTCTTCACGACGGCATGGACCGCGTTGGCCGCGATCAAGGGCAGCATGCTCGCGACCATGTCCCTGAGGTCGATGGCCGGAAAGGCGTCCATGGCTTCCATCCCCAGCGCCAGTACCGAGGCTCTGAAGGCTTCGTAGGCTTTCTGGACCTCCGGGTCCTGCGGATACAGCGGGTGCGTCGATGGCAGGAATGCCACGCGCTTCACCCTGTTCTCGCCAGAGGTGGCGATGTGCTCGAACGACTGGGCGAAGAACGGACTCGCGTACTGACACCCGGGGTCTGCGCCGTACGTCCCATCCAATGCCACCGCGCTGTCGATCACGCTCCTGGTGATCACGTGGTCCACGGCCAAGCCCGCCCAGCCCTCGCCTTTGTGAGGGCCTGTCGGCATCATGCCGCGTGACGGCTTGAAGCCGAAAAGGCCGCAGTTGGCCGCCGGGATCCGGATCGAGCCCGCACCGTCCCCGCCATGGGCGAGTTCGACGAATCCGGCGGCAACGGCCGCCGCCGCGCCGCCGCTGGAGCCGCCCGCGCTGTGCGCCAGCGATCTGGGATTGCGCGTGGGGCCGCCGTAGACGGGCGCCTCCGTCGTCGGGCTGGTGCCCAGCTCGGACGTGGTGGTTCTTGCGAAGAGGTTGAGACCGAGCTTCTTGTAGCGCTGAACCAGTTCGCAGTCATAGTCCCAAGGGGTGTCCTTGAAGAGATGCGAGCCGGACGTCGATTTCAGCCCCTTGGCGCCGAAGCCCAGATCCTTGACCGCGAACGGGACACCCAGGAACGGCTGGGTCTCGGCCAGCCGAAGGCGCTCGTCGGGGCTCAACTTCGCGAGCCGTGCATCGATCGCCCTGGCGTTCTCCAGCCCCAGTTCCTCGTTGACGCAGGCCATGCAGTTGATGGTGCCATCGTCGCGGCGGACCGCCGCGAGCGTCTCCTGGATGGTTTCCTCCGCGGAACACTGCCCCGACGCGATGCGCCTCGCCAGGGCATGCACATACCTCGTCATTTCTTGGCCACTCCCAGCCGCTTCATCAGGGCGCCTTCTTCCTTGTTGCTCTCGACGATGAATTTGCCGTAGTCCTCCGGGCTCAGGTAGACGATCGGCTGGTCCACCGATGCCAGCACCTTCTTCATGTTGTCCGAGAAAAGCGCCTTCTTGAAGGCGTCATGCAGCTTCTGCACGACCTCCGGCGGCATTCCCTTGGGGCCTGCGAGCCCCCAGGGGGATTCGAAGACCAGGTCGTAGCCGTACTCATTGAGGATCGGGACGGTGTTCCACTTCTTGGTGCGCTCCTTGCCGAAGGTGATGAGGAGACGCATGCGGCCCGAATCGACGTGCGGCGCCATGCCCGAGGAGTCCACGCCGAAATCGATGTGCCCTCCCAGCAGTGCGCTCATGACCTCGCTGCTGCCCTTGTAGGGGATGTGCTGGAATTGCAGGCCGGCTTTCTCGGCGATGGCCTCGGTGGCCAGATGCTGGCTGGTGCCGTGGCCCACGCTGCCGTAGGTCACCTTTCCCGGATGCTGCTTGGCGTAGGCGACCAGGTCGTCCCATGTCTTGAACGGCGAATCCTTGTTGACGACTATCCCGAAGGTGTAGCCGGTCAGGCCGATGATGGGCGTGAAATCCTTGATGGCGTCGTATTGCACGTCCTGCATGTAGGGCATGCGAATGACGGCGACCGAATGCTGGGTGATGGTGTAGCCGTCGGGCTTGGCCGTGCGCGCGACGATTTGCGGTCCCAGGGTGCCGCCGACGCCGGGCTTGTTCTCGATGACGATGGGCTGGCCCAGGGATGCGGCGGCCTCGGTGGCGAAGGCTCGGAGAACGACATCGGTGGAGCCGCCAGCCGGCCATGGAACCACCAGCTTGACCGGCTGGGTGGGGAAATCGGTCGCCTGGGCAGCGACGCCGGTGAATGCCAGCGCGCAAACGGCCAACAGTTTTCGCATAGATGTATCTCCTGATTTTGGTTTTCAGTGAAGCGGCTTAATGTAAGGAGGAGACAATCAATCAAAAAGCGAATTTATTTTGAGTGGGATCAACCGATGGTTGAAGCCCGAAAGAACCGAGGAGGTGGCATGGCGCATACGAACCAGCGCGCGCAAGGCCTGCTTGCGCGGCTCAAGCTGCGCCACTTGCGCATCGTGCAGGCGCTGGGGGAACTGCAGACCGCGACCAAGGTGGCTGCGCTCTTTCACATCAGTCCGGCGGCGGTGTCCAAGGCCCTGCTGGAGGCGGAGGCCATCGTCGGCATGCCGCTGTTCCTGCGCCAGCACGAGGGCATGCAGCCCACGGAGATCGGCCTGTATCTGATCGAGGGGGCCCGGCTGGTGCTCCGGCAGATGGAGCGCTTGGCGGAGTCCGTGGAGGCTGTCCAGGGCGGCTCGCATGGCCACTTCAGCCTGTCCTTTCGCGCTGCGTCGGCCTACCCGCTCGTCAGCAGCGCGATCTGCGCCTATCGGGAAACGGCGCCGGAGGTCCGGATCAGCGTGGTCGAGGGGGGACTCGTCGACATGGTGGGACGGGTCGAGTCGGGAGAGCTGGACCTGCTGTTCTCCTACGACGACACGCGCCTGGACCGCCCGCATCTGCGCCGGTCGCCCGTGATCACCGGGCAGCGGATCATCGTCGTGGCCAATGCCTCGCATCCGCTGTTCCAGCGCAAGCGCATCGATGCACGGGAGCTGCGCGAGCAGCAATGGTGCATCCCGGCGCCAGGCTCCCGCGTGCGGCACCACTTGCAGGCGGCGTTCCATGCGCTGGACCTGCCTGCGCCGGACCAGGGCGTGGTCGTCAGCGACATGGGCATGACCCTCAGCCTGCTGCAGCGCTCCCATTTCGTCGCGGCACTTCCCCAGCGCACGGCGGATCAGTTTGCCGCAGGCAACCTGGCGCGGGAGCTGCCGTTCCGGCTGTCCGGCAGGCTCGACCCGGTCATGATGGTCTGGAACGACGCCTTGTCTCCGCGGGCATCGGCCAAGGTCTTCCGCGATTTCGTCCGTTCCTATGCGCTGTCGCATGGATACGTGCGGAACTGACGCCGCGCCTGCGCTCCTTCAGACCGACGGCAGCCGCCCCAGGGCGCGCAGCACGTTCTCCGCCGTGGCGGGAGCGGTCAGCTCCACCCGCCCGCCGCAGCCTCGCCCCGCCGCGATGGCGTTGCGCAGGGCCTCGTACACGCTCACGGCCAGCATGAACGGCGGCTCGCCCACGGCCTTGCTGCCGCCCACGTTGTCCTCGCGGTTGGCCTCCGGCCACAGATCGACCCGGAAGTGCGCGGGCACGTCGCCCGTGGCCGGGATCTTGTAGGTGCTGGGCGCGTGCGTGGTGAGCAGCCCCTTGTCGTTCCACACGAGCTGCTCGGTGGTGAGCCAGCCCATGCCTTGCACGAAGCCGCCCTCGATCTGCCCGATGTCGATGGCCGGGTTGATGCTGTGGCCCACGTCGTGGAGGATGTCCACGGCCAGCACGCGGCTCTCGCCCGTCGCGGTGTCGATGGCGACCTCGGTGCAGGCCGCGCCGTAGGCGAAGTAGTAGAACGGCCGGCCGGTCAGGGTGGTCTTGTCGTAGTGGATCTTGGGCGTGCGGTAGAAGCCGTCGCTCCAGAGCTGGATGCGGTTGGCGTAGGCCTGCTGCACCACGTCGTCCCACGCGCGCACGGCCTTGGGCGAGATCACCTGCCCGCCGGCGAAGCGGATGGAGCCCGCGCCGCAGCCGTCGAGCCCGCAGACGAAGGCCGCGAGGTTGTCGCGCACGTGGCGCGCGGCGAACTGCGCGGCGCGGCCGTTCAGGTCGGTGCCGCTCGATGCGGCGGTGGCGCTGGCGTTAGGCACCTTGCCGGTGTCGCTGGCGGTGACCAGCACGCGGGCGAAGGGCACGCCCAGCTCGTCGGCCACGATCTGCGCCACCTTGGTGTGCAGGCCCTGCCCCATTTCGGTGCCGCCGTGGTTCACCTGCACGCTGCCGTCGGTGTAGACGTGCACCAGCGCGCCGGCCTGGTTGAACAGCGTGGCGGTGAAGCTGATGCCGAACTTCACCGGCGTGATGGCCAGGCCGCGCTTGAGCGAGGCGTTGCCCTCGTTCCAAGCCGATATGGCCGCCTGCCGTTGCCTGTAGCGCGCGGACTGCTCCAGTTTCGGTAGCAGGTCGTGGAGGATGTTGTCTTCCACCGCCATCTGGTAGTGGGTGACGTTGCGATCCTGCAGGCCGTAGAGGTTGGCCATGCGCACGTCCAGCGCGTCGCGGCCCAGCGCGCGGGCGATGTCGCCCAGGATGGCCTCGATGGCGATCACGCCCTGCGGCCCGCCGAAGCCGCGGAACGCCGTGTGGCTCTGCGTATTCGTTCTGCAGCGGTACGAGGCGATGTCCACGTGCTCCAGGAAGTAGGCGTTGTCGCAGTGGAAGACGGCGCGGTCGGCCACGGGGCCGGACAGGTCGGCGCTGAAGCCGCAGTTGGCGGCCATGCTGAGCTGCAGGCCCGTGATGCGGCCGTCTTCGCCGAAGCCCACGTCGTACTCGTAGGCGAAGGGGTGGCGCTTGCCGGTGACCATGAAATCGTCGTCGCGATCCAGGCGCAGCTTGACGGGGCATTTGAACTTGTTCGCCGCCACGGCCGCCCACACGGCCAGGTGGCCGGCCTGCGTCTCCTTGCCGCCGAAGCCGCCGCCCATGCGCCGGCATTCCACGCGCACCGCGTGGTTCTCGATGTTCAGTGCGTGCGCCACCCAGTGCTGCACCTCGCCGGGGTGCTGGGTGCTGGAGTAGATCCACCACTGGCGCTGTTCCAGCGGCAGGGCGTAGGCGATCTGGCCTTCGAGGTAGAAGTGTTCCTGCCCGCCCACCTCGAACGCGCCCTGCAGGCGGTGCGGCGCGGCGGCGAGCGCGGCGGCGGCGTCGCCCCGGCGCACGAAGACGGGCGGCAGCACGTAGCTCTGGGCGGCGAGGGCGTCCTGCACTGTCAGCACGGCGGGCAGGGGGGCGATGTCCAGCTTCACCTGGCGCGCGGCACGGCGAGCGCCCATCACCGAATCGGCCACCATCAGGCCCACGACCTGGCCGACGTGGTGCACGCTGTCGGTGGCGAACACGGGTTCGTCGTGCGCGAAGGCGGCCAGCATCTTGTCGCCCGGCACGTCGGCCGAGAGCACCACGCCGCGCACGCCGGGCAGCGCGAGCGCGGCGGTGGCATCCACGCCGTTCAGCCGGCCGTGCGCCACGGGCGAGAGGATGGGCGCGGCGTAGAGCGTGCCCTTCACCTCGGGCAGGTCGTCGATGTAGTGCGCGCTGCCGGCCACCTGGGCGCGCGCGCTCTCGTGCGGGTGCGAGCGGCCCATGGCGCTTTCCGCCACGGGGGAGCGGGGCGGGGGCGGGGCCTCGGCCATGGGGCCTGCGGCGCCTGCGGCGTCGGCCGCGATGGCGACGGGGTGGTCCTCGGCGTCGCGGCTCAGGGGAGCGTCTTCACGCTGGTTCATGCCAGCACCTCCGCGTCGAGTTGGTCGAGAGAGACGGGCTGCTGCCCGCCCTGGGTTTCGAGCCAGAAGCGCTGCAGCAGCGCGCCCAGCACCTCGCGGCGGTAGGCGCCGCTGGCGCGCATGTCGCTGATGGGGTTGAACTCGGCCTGCAGCGCGGCGGCGGCGCGCTCCACCGTGGCGGCGCTCCAGGGCTGGCCGGCCAGCGCGGCCTCGGCCTGGCGCGCGCGTGCCGGCGTAGCGGCCACGCCGCCCGCGCCGATGCGGGCCTGGGCGACGGCGCCCTGAGCGACGGTCAGGCAGATGGCCAGGCAGACGGCGGAGATGTCGTCGTCGAAGCGCTTGGAGACCTTGTAGGCCGCCACGTGCTCGCCCGCCTGGGGCAGGGGCACGTGGATGAAGGTGAGCAGCTCATCGGGCGCCATCACGTTCTGGCGGTAGCCGGTGTAGAGGTCTTCCAGCGGGAGGCGGCGGCTGCCGCGCGTGCTGGCCAGCTCCACCTGCGCGCCCAGCGCGATCAGCAGCGGCATGGAGTCGCCGATGGGCGAGCCGTTGGCCACGTTGCCGCCCAGCGTGCCGGAGTTGCGCACGGGCAGGCCGGCGAAGCGCGCGGCGAAGCGGTGCAGCTGCGGCCAGTGCGACTCGATGCGCGCGAAGGCGTCGGCCAGCGGCACGGCGGCGCCTATCGTGAGATGGTTCGCGGGCTGGCCCGCCTGCTCCGTGATGGTGCGCAGCTCCCGCGCGCGGGTCACGTCCAGCAGGCGGTCGAAGCGGCGGTGCTGCTTGGTGATCCATAGCCCCACGTCCGTGGCGCCGGCCACGATCTGGGCCTGCGGGTGGGCGGCGCGTGCGGCCAGCAGGTCGGCCAGGGTGGTGGGAGCGATATAGGCCAAATCGGGCTCCAGCGCAGATCCATCAAGCGCGAGCAGCTCCAATTGTTGTAGCAGTGCGGCCTCGTCGACCGGCACGCGGGGGAGTTGCTGCATCTGCTGCGCGGCGTCCAGGATGGGGCGGTAGCCCGTGCAGCGGCACAGGTTGCCCGACAGCTCCTCGGCCGCCAGCGCGCGGGTGACCTCGCGGCCCTGGCAGACGTGGTTCTGGTACATGCCGAACAGGCTCATCACGAAGCCCGGCGTGCAGAAGCCGCACTGCGAGCCGTGGCACTGCACCATCGCCTCCTGCGCGGGGTGCAGGCCGCCGCCGCAGGAGGAGGGGATCAGCGGGTCCTCGGCCAGGTCTTCCACCGTCCACAGCGCCATGCCGTCGATGGAGTGCGCCAGGCGGATGCAGCTGTTGACGGCCTGGTAGTGCACGCGCCCGCCGCGCGCTTCGCCCAGCACCACGGTGCAGGCGCCGCAGTCGCCTTCGCCGCAGCCCTCCTTGGTGCCGGTGGCGCCCAGGTCCTCGCGCAGCACTTCCAGCAGGGTGCGGTCGGGGGCGATGCCGGCGAGCTGCACGGGCTGGCCGCGGCGGATGAAGCGGATGGGGCGTGGCGTGGTCATGGGGCCAAGGGTATGCCCTACGCGGGTGGTTTCCAATATGGCCTGGCATATAACCCCGATGCCGCGCGCGCTATGCCGCGTGTACATTGGCGCCCCACGATCTCCCTGCCGCCATCCGGCATATCAAACGGCATATGGCTTGCATGCCCCCCCGCATATGAGAGACCAAGCGCTTTTCGACAAGATCGACCTTCATCTCATCAGGGTATTGCACACCGTGTTGACCGAACGCAGCGTATCGAGGGCCGCCATCCGGCTGGGCATGCACCAGCCGGCAGTGTCGAGCGCGCTCAAGCGGCTGCGCGACCTCTCGGGCGATCCGCTGCTGGTGCGCTCGGGCGCGGGCATGCTGCCCACCGACGCCGCCCTGCGCATGGTGGAGCCGGCCGCCAGCATCCTGCGCGCGGCCGAGGGGCTGTTTTCCGACGCACGCGGGTTCGACCCGCGCACGGGCACGCGCACCTTCCGCGTGGCCGCCAGCGACTACCTGGACCCGCTGTTCCTGCCCCGCCTGGTCTCGCGCATCAAGACCGAGGCGCCGCTGTGCCCGGTGGAGATATTGCCGCTGTCGGCCGACGCCCACTACCACGCCCACCTGGCCCAGGGCGAGGCGGACGTGGTCATCGGCAACTGGCCCCAGCCGCCGGGCGAGCTGCACCTGGGGCGGCTGTTCGGCGACGAGGTGGTGTGTCTGGTCAGCCGAGAGCACCCGGCCGTGCGCCGCGGCTGGACGCCCGAGGAATGGCTGGCGGCCGAGCACATCGCGCCCACGCCCACGCACCCCGGCGCGCGCGGTGTGATCGACGCGCACCTGGACGGCCAGGGCCTGGCGCGCAACATCACGGTACGCTGCGCGCACTTCAGCCTGATTCCCTCCATGGTGGCGGGCAGCCTGCTGGTGCTGACCACGGGGCGCCAGTTCTGCGAGCGCTTCGCCGAGCGCCTGCCGCTGGTCGTGCTGCCCAGCCCCGTCGAATTCCCCCGCCTGCTTTATTACCAGCTCTGGCATGCGCGCTCGCACCATTCGGCGGCGGGCATGTGGCTGCGCGAGTGCATCCGGTCGGTGGCCTCGTCGCTACGAAAAGAGTAGCTGGTTGCGCTTGCCAGATAAGCGTTGGATGCTAATTTCACCCAAAAAACCACCACGGATTTAGGAGACAATCGCAGGCATGAACCCCACATCTCCTCCCGCTTCCGGCGCGCCGCCGCGGCTGCAGCTGGCGGGCATTACCAAGAGATACCCGTCCGTGGTCGCCAACGACGGCATTTCGCTCACCGTGCAGCCCGGCGAGGTGCATGCGGTGCTGGGCGAGAACGGCGCCGGCAAGTCCACGCTGATGAAGATCATCTACGGCGCAGTCAAGCCCGACGAGGGCCACATGCACTTCGACGGCAAGCCGGTGCAGGTGCGCAACCCGCAGGAGGCGCGCGCGCTCGGCATCGCCATGGTGTTCCAGCATTTCAGCCTGTTCGACACGCTGACCGTGGCCGAGAACGTGTGGCTGGGCCTGGACAAGAGCCTGCAACTGGCCGAGGTGGCGCGCCGCATCACCGCCACGGCCGCGCAGTACGGGCTGGACGTGGACCCGGCGCGCCCCGTCTACACCCTGAGCGTGGGCGAGATGCAGCGCGTGGAGATCATCCGCGCGCTGCTGACCGACCCGAAGCTGCTGATCCTGGACGAGCCCACCTCGGTGCTCACGCCCCAGGCGGTGGAAAAGCTCTTCGTGGTGCTGCGCAAGCTCGCCAGCGAGGGCTGCAGCATCCTCTACATCAGCCACAAGCTGCACGAGATCCGGGCCCTGTGCACCGCCTGCACGGTGGTGCGCGCGGGCCGCGTGACGGGCGTGTGCGACCCGCGCGAGGAGTCCAACGCCTCGCTCTCGCGGCTGATGATCGGCGCCGAGCCGCCGGCGCTGGCGCACCGCGAATCCAGCGCGGGCGCCACGGTGCTGCGCACGCAGGCGCTCAGCCTGCCGCGCGTGGACCAGTTCGGCGTGGACCTGTACGACATCGACCTGGAAGTGCGCGCGGGCGAGGTCGTGGGCATCGCGGGCATCTCGGGGAACGGACAGAAGGAGTTGCTCTACGCGCTTTCGGGCGAGGACACGCGTGCCGCGTCCGGCATGGTGCAGATCGGCGGGCAGAACGCCGCGCGCCTGGGGCCGCGCCAGCGCCGCGCGCTGGGCCTGCACTTCGTGCCCGAGGAGCGCCTGGGCCGCGGCGCTGTGCCGTCGATGGGCCTGGCGCACAACCTGCTGCTCACGCGCGGCGACGCCGTGGGCCCCGGCGGCTGGCTGCGCATGCGCCAGCTGCAGGCGCAGGCGCGCGGGATCATCGAGCGCTTCCAGGTCAAGGCGGGCGGGCCGGATGCGGCGGCCAAGTCGCTCTCGGGCGGCAACCTGCAGAAATTCATCGTGGGGCGCGAGATCGGTGCGCGGCCCAGGCTGTTCATCGTCTCCCAGCCCACCTGGGGCGTGGACGTGGGCGCCGCCGCGCAGATCCGCGGGGCGCTGCTGGAGATGCGCGACGCGGGTTGCGCGGTGCTGGTGGTGAGCGAGGAGCTGGACGAGCTGTTCGAGATCTCCGACCGCCTCTACGTGCTGGCCAAGGGGCGCCTGTCGCCCTCCGTGCCGCGCGCCGAGGCCACGGTGGCGCGCATCGGCGAATGGATGAGCGGGCTGTGGCATGCCGACGTGCAGGCCCATCTGGCACAGCAGGAGGTGGACCATGCTCAAGCTTGAGGCGCG
This sequence comes from Acidovorax sp. MR-S7, assembly GCF_000400995.2. Lineage (GTDB taxonomy): Bacteria > Pseudomonadota > Gammaproteobacteria > Burkholderiales > Burkholderiaceae_C > MR-S7. The sequence goes on from NZ_DF238897.1 coordinate 150,342, forward strand.
TCCCCAGGCCTCGCGGCTGTGGACGTATGGATCGCCGCTGCTGGCGCTGGCGATCACGGTGCTGATCGGCGTGCTGCTCTTCGCGGTGCTGGGCAAGGACCCGGTGCGCGGGCTGCAGGTGTTCTTCTGGGAGCCCGTCAAGTCGCAATACGCGCTGGGCGAGCTGGCCGTGAAGGCCACGCCGCTGCTGCTCATCGCGCTGGGGCTGGCCGTGTGCTTCCGCTCCAATGTCTGGAACATCGGCGCCGAGGGGCAGTTCGTCATCGGCGCGGTGGCGGCCGGCGGCATGGCGCTGCTGGCGGACAAGACCACGGGGCCGTGGATCATCGGCGCCATCCTGCTGGCCGGCGTGCTGGGCGGCATGGCGTGGGCCGGCATCACGGCGCTGCTGCGCGACCGCTTCAACGCCAACGAGATCCTGGTGAGCCTGATGCTGGTCTACGTGGCCACGCTGGTGCTGGGCTACCTGGTCTACGGACCGTGGAAGGACCCGATGGGCTTCAATTTCCCGCAGACCAAGATGTTCGAGCGGGTGACGCAGATGCCCAAGCTGTTCACCGGCTCGCGCGTGACCATCGGGCTGCCGCTGGCGCTGATCGGTGCGGCGCTGCTGTGGGTGTTCCTGTTCCGCACCCGCGCGGGCTTCGCCCTGCAGGTGGGCGGGCTGGCGCCAGCCGCGGCGCGCTACGCGGGCTTCTCGTCGCGGCGCGCGCTCTGGGTGGCGCTGCTGATTTCGGGCGGCACGGCGGGCCTGGCGGGCGCGCTGGAGGTGGCGGGCCCCATCGGGCAGCTCACGCCCTACGTGCCGGCGGGCTACGGCTTCGCGGCCATCATCGTGGCCTTCGTGGGGCGGCTGCACCCGGTGGGCATGGTGTTCTCGGCGCTGCTCATGAGCATGTTCTACATCGGTGGCGAGCTGGCGCAGTCGCGCCTGGGCCTGCCCAAGTCGCTGACCGGCGTGTTCCAGGGGCTGCTGCTCTTCACGCTGCTCGCGTGCGACACCTTGATCGCGTACCGCGTGCGCTGGATCGGCACGAAGGGGGGCCGCTGAATGGAATCCTACGCATTGCTGCTCGGCGCGACGCTGAGCGCGGGCACCGTGCTGGCCATCGCCGCGCTGGGCCTGCTCATCAACGAGAAGGCCGGCATCGTCAACCTGGGCGCCGAGGGCATGATGCTCTGCGCGGCCATCGCGGCCTTCGCCACGGTGGTGCACACCGGCAGCTTCTTCCTGGGGCTGCTGGCCGGCATGGCCGCCGGCGCGCTGCTGGCGGCCATCTTCGGGGTGCTGGTGATCTGGTTCAACACCAACCAGTACGCCACGGGGCTGGCGCTGTCGCTGTTCGGCGTGGGCTTCTCGGCCTTCGCGGGCATCAGCTACGTGCAGGCCAAGCTGCCGGAGACACCCAAGTTCTCCTGGCCGGTGCTGGGCGACCTGCCCATGGTGGGGCAGGCGCTGTTCCGTCACCACCCGCTGGTCTACCTGACCATGGTGCTGGCGCTGTGCATGATCTGGTTCCTCTACCGCACGCGCGCGGGCCTGGTGCTGCGCTCGGTGGGCGAATCGCCCGAGTCGGCCCATGCGCTGGGCTACCCGGTGCGCCGCATCCGCCTGGCGGCGGTGATGGCCGGGGGGGCGCTGTGCGGGCTGGCGGGCGCCTACATCTCCACGGTGTACACGCCGCTGTGGGTGGAGGGCATGGTGGCCGGGCGCGGCTGGATCGCGCTGGCGCTCACCACCTTCGCCACCTGGCGGCCGGCGCGCGTGCTGCTGGGCGCGTACCTGTTCGGCGGCGTGACCATGCTGCAGTTCCACCTGCAGGCCACGGGCGTGCAGGTGGCGAGTCAGTTGCTGTCCATGCTGCCCTACGTGGCCACCATCGTGGTGCTGGCGCTCATCTCGCGCAACCCGGCCTGGATCCGCGCGAACATGCCGGCCTCGCTCGGCAAACCGTTCTATCCCGGCAGCTAACATCGCCGTTTTTATTGATCGAAGAGACAAGCAATGAACGCATTGAACAAACGCTCCCTGTTGAAGGCCGTGGCCCTGTCGGCCGTGACGCTGGCCACGCTGGCCGCCTGCGGCAAGAAGGAGGAGGCGCCCGCGCCCGCTGCGGCACCGGCCGCCGCTCCTGCGGCGGACAAGCTCAAGATTGGCTTCATGTACGTCAGCCCCATCGGCGACGGCGGCTGGACCTTCCAGCACGACCTGGGCCGCAAGGCCATCCAGGAGAAGTTCGCAGGCAAGGTGGAAACCTCCTTCGTCGAGAGCGTGCCCGAGAGCGCTGACGCCGAGCGCGTGCTGCGCGACATGGCCGGCCAGGGCAACAAGCTGATCTTTGCGACCAGCTTTGGCTTCCAGGAATACGTGCAGAAGGTGGCGGCCGACCTGCCGGACGTGAAGTTCGAGCACGCCACGGGCTACAAGCAGGCCGCCAACGTGGCGACCTACGACACCAAGACCTTCGAGGGCGCCTACCTCGCCGGCATCGTCGCGGGCGGCATGACCAAGACCAAGACCGTGGGCGTGGTGGCCTCGGTGCCGATCCCCGAAGTGGTGCGCAACATCAACAGCTTCGTGCTCGGCGCGCAGAGCGTCGACCCGTCCATCAAGGCCAAGGTGGTCTGGGTGAACGAATGGTTCAGCCCGCCCAAGGAGGCCGAGGCCGCCACCTCGCTGATCAACCGCGGCGTGGACGTGATGTACCAGAACACCAACTCGCCCGCCGTGCTCAAGACGGCCGAGGAGCGCGGTGCCCGCGCCTTCGGCAAGGACGGCGACATGAGCGCCTTCGCGCCCAAGGCCCACCTGGGCTCGGCCGTGGTCGACTGGACGCCGTACTACTCCAAGGTGGTCGAGGACACGCTCGCGGGCAACTGGCAGGGCGGCAACTTCTGGTGGGGCGTGAAAGAAGGCGCGATCGACCTGCTGAAGATCGCCGACGACGTGCCCCAGGAAATCAAGGACCGCGTCGAGAAGGCCCGCGCGGGCCTGAAGGACGGCAGCTTCGCCGTCTGGACCGGCCCCATCAAGGACAACACCGGCAAGGAGCTGCTGGCCGCGGGCCAGGTGGCCGATCTGCCGTTCCTCACCGGCATCAACTTCTACGTCGCCGGTGTCGAAGGCAAGGTGCCGGGCGCCGAGGGCAAGTAGGCACGGATTTTGTGTAAGCATATGCAGTCCGGCGCCGCGCCTGGCTGCTCCTCCTCTTCATTTCCCGAAGGAAACCCATGACTGATTTGCACAAACGCTCCCTGCTCCAGATGGCCGCGCTGTCGGCCGTCGCCGCCGCGGCCCTCGTGGGCTGCGGCAAGAAGGAAGAGCCGGCGCCCGCCGCTCCGGCCGAGCCGGCCCCGGCCGCTGCGCCCGCGGCCAAGCCCGAGCCGCTGAAGATCAGCTTCGCCTACGTCGGACCCGTGGGCGACGGCGGCTGGTCCTTCGCGCACGACCAGGCGCGCAAGAAGCTCGAAGCCGAGTTCGGCGACAAGATCCAGACCAGCTACGTCGAAAGCGTGCCCGAGGGCCCCGACGCCGAGCGCGTGCTGCGCGACATGGTCACGCAGGGCAACAAGCTGGTCTTCGGCACCACCTTCGGCTACATGGACGTGATGCAGAAGCTGGGCGGCGAATTCAAGGACGTGAAGTTCGAGCACGCCACCGGCTACAAGACCAGCGAGAACGTGCGCACCTACGACAGCCGCACCTACGAGGGCGCATACCTCGCGGGCATCATCGCCGGCGGCATGACCAAGACGGGCACGCTGGGCGTGGTCGGCTCGGTGCCGATTCCCGAGGTGATCCGCAACATCAACAGCTTCACGCTGGGCGCGCAGAGCGTGAACCCCAAGATCAAGACCAAGGTCGTGTGGGTCAACGAATGGTTCAGCCCGCCCAAGGAGACCGAGGCCGCCACGTCGCTCATCAACGGCGGCGCCGACGTGCTGTTCCAGAACACCGACTCGCCCGCCGTGCTCAAGACCGCCGAGGAAAAGGGCAAGCGCGCCTTCGGCTGGGATTCGGACATGACCGCCTACGGCCCCAAGGCCCACCTGGGCTCGGCCATCATCAACTGGGCGCCGTACTACATCAAGGCCACCAAGGACGTGCTCGACGGCACCTGGGCCACGGGCCAGAGCTGGTGGGGCGTGAAGGAAGGCGCGATCGACCTCGTCTCCATCGCCGAGGACGTGCCTGCCGAGATCAAGGCCAAGGTCGAAGAGGCGAAGGCCGGCCTGAAGGACGGCAGCTTCGTGATCTGGAAGGGCCCGATCGTGGACAACGCCGGCAAATCCGTGCTGGAGAAGGACGCGGCGGCCGACGACAAATTCCTCACCGGCATCAACTTCTACGTCCAGGGCGTGGAAGGCAAGGTGCCGGGCAGCGACAAGAAGTAAGCCGCAGGGCTTTGCTGCCAAAGGCCGCCCGTCTTGGGCGGCCTTTTTTCATGCGCCGATCCGGTCCAGCAGGCTGTACCAGGCCACGCCGGCAGCGATGTAGAAGCGCTGCAGCCCGTGCAGCGGAATGGGCTGCAGCGGCGTGACCGGGAAGGGGCATGCCGATGCCGGCCCGCCCGCCACCAGGGCCGCCACGTGCCTGCCCAGACTCGTCGCCATGGCGATGCCGCGCCCGTTGTAGCCCAGCGCCATGGTGATGCCCGGCGCGGGCTGGTGCAGGTGGGGCATGAAGTCGCGCGTGACGGCGATGCGCCCGGCCCAGCGGTACTCGTATTCCACGGGGCCGAGCTGCGGGAACATCAGCGCCAGCGCGCGTTCGAGGTGCGCGAAGTCCTGCGGCCCCTGCGGATCGGCGAAGTGGCCGCGACCGCCCATCAGCAGCCGGCCCTGCGCATCCTTGCGGAAGTACAGCAGCAGCCGCTGCGAGGTCGAGCCTGTCTCGCCGCCGGGCAGGATGCCCGCACCCGCGGCGCCCAGCGGCCGCGTGGCCACGATGAAGCTGTTGGCCGCGAGCACAGTGCGCGCCAGCCCCGGCCACAGGCCGTCGGTATAGCCGTTGGTGCCCAGTACCACCTGCTGCGCCCGTACGCGGTGGCCTTGCGCCGTGATGGCGACCCAGTGCGTGCCCTGGCGCTCCAGCGACACCACGGGCGAGCCGCCGTGCACCTGTACGCCCAGGCCCTGGGCCGTGCGCACGAGGCCGCGCACGTAGGCCAGCGGCTGGATGCCGCCTGCGCGCCCGTCGAGCCAGCCGCCCGCGAAGGCCGGCGTGCCGATGCGCTCGGCGGCGGCGGCGCGGTCGAGCATCTCCACGCGCACGCCGCGCCGCTCCCACTGCCGGGCGCGTGCATGCATGCCGTCCACGGCCTGCTGCGTATAGCCCACCTGCAGCCAGCCCGCGCGCACCGGGGCGCAGTCGATGGCGTGGCGCGCGATGAGCTCGAACACCAGGTCCGCCGAGCGGGACACGGCGTCGATCAGCGGCTCGGCATGCTCGGCGCCGTAGAGGCGCACGAGATCGTCGGGGTCGTGCTTGAGCGTCGGGTTGACCTGCCCGCCGTTGCGCCCCGAGGCGCCCCAGCCGGGTGCGTGCGCGTCGAGCACGCACACGCGCGCGCCGCTCTCGGCCAGGTGCAGCGCGGCCGACAGGCCGGTGTAGCCCGCGCCGATGACGAGCACGTCGGTGGAGAGCGGGGCATCCAGCGCGGGCGTGTCGGGCGCGGGCGGTGCCGTGGCCGCCCACAGCGAAGGGGCCGCGGGGTGCGAGGCTATCGGGCGGGCGCTCATGCGGCACCTCCTGCCGGGGCGTGCAGCACGCGGCGCAGGAAGTCCTGCGTGCGCGCATGGCTGGGTGCGCCGAGCACCTGCGCGGCGGGCCCTTCCTCGACGATGCTGCCGCTGTGCAGGAAGCACACGCGGTCGGCCACCTCGCGCGCGAAGCCCATCTCGTGCGTCACCACGATCATGGTCATGCCTTCGTCGGCGAGCTGGCGCATGACCTCCAGCACGTCGCCCACGAGCTCCGGGTCGAGCGCCGAGGTGGGCTCGTCGAACAGCATGGCCTCGGGCTTCATGGCGAGCGCCCGCGCGATGGCCACGCGCTGCTGCTGGCCGCCGGAAAGCTGCGCAGGCCAGGCCTGGGCCTTGTCTGCCAGGCCCACCTTGCGCAGCAGCTCCAGCGCCTCGGCGCGGGCCTTGTCGGGCGTTTCGCCCTTCACGTAGACAGGGCCTTCCATCACGTTCTCGACCACCGTGCGGTGCGGGAACAGGTTGAAGCGCTGGAACACCATGCCCATGCGGCTGCGCAGCTTGTGGATGGAAGGCGCGCGGTTGTCCACGCGCTCGCCGAAGGCGCGCACCTCGCCGCCCTGGTAGGACTCCAGGCCGTTGATGCAGCGCAGGACCGTGGACTTGCCCGAGCCCGAGGGGCCGATCAGGCACACCACCTGGCCGCGCTCCACGCGCAGGCTCACGCCCTGCAGCACGCGGTGGTCGCCGTAGGCCTTTTCGAGGCGGTCGATCTCGATCATGGCGTCTTCCTCCCCGCGCCGAAGCGGTGCTCCAGCCGCCGCAGGCCCCAGACCAGCGGCAGGCTCATCGCGAGGTAGAGCAGGGCGACCAGGGTGTACACGGTCATGTTCTGGAAGGTGGACGAGGCGATGAGCTGGCCCGCGCGCGTCATCTCGGCCACGGTGATGGTGGAGACCAGCGACGAGTCCTTGAGCATCATCACCAGCGTGTTGCCGTAGGGTGGCAGTGCGATGCGGAAGGCCTGCGGCAGGATCACGCGGCGCATCAGCAGCGCGGGCCGCATGCCCATGGCCAGCGCCGCCTCGCGCTGGCCCGGGTCCACGGCCTCGATGCCGGCGCGGAAGTTCTCGGCCTGGTAGGCCGAATAGGCGATGCCCAGCCCGATCACCCCGGCCTGGAAGGCCGTGAGCTGGATGCCGATTTCCGGCAGCACGAAGTAGATGTAGAAGAGCTGCACGATGATGGGCAGCCCCCGGATCACGTTGATCACGGTGGATGCGCACACCGAGACCGCGCGCACCGGCGAGAGCTTGCCCAGTGCCAGCACCAGCCCGATCACGCTGGACAGCAGGAACGACAGCACGGTGACCTGCACCGTGACCACCGCCCCCTGCAGCAGGATGGGCAGGAACTCGCGCGCGTGTTGGATGAAGCCTTGCATGGCGCCTCAGATTCCCCATTTCTTCACGATGGCTGCCAGCGTGCCGTCGGCCTTGATCGCGGCGATGGCCTTGTTCAGGCGCTCGCGCGTGGCCGTGTCGCCCTTGCGCACCACGAGGCACACGTCGCCCACGTTCGAGGGCTTGTAGCCTTCGGCCAGCTTCACGCCCTGGAAGGTGTTCTGGCGGATCTGGTAGGCGATGATGGGCTGGTCGCCCAGGCCGGCCTTGATGCGGCCGAGCGCGAGGTCGCGCGTCATGTCGGCCACCGAGTCGTAGCTGCGCACCTCCTTGAAGATGCCCTTCTTCTGCAGCATGTCGATGAACACCGTGCCCACCTGGGCACCGACGATCTCGCCCTTGAGGTCGTCGAGCGAGGCGTAGGCCTTGGCGTCGTCGGCCTTCACGATCAGGCCCTCGCCATACGAATAGACGGGGTCGCTGAAGTCCACCACCTGCTCGCGCGCCGGGGTCTTGAGCATGGCGGCCGAGACGATGTCGATCTTGTTCGAGGTGAGCGAGGGGATCAGCGCAGAGAACACGGTCTGCTGGATCTGGACCTGGAAGCCGCCTGCCTTGGCCACCGCCTGCGCGGTGTCCACCATCATTCCCTGGATGCTGTTGGTCTTCACGTCGAGGAAGGTGAACGGGATGCCCGTCGCCGTGGCCCCCACGTTGTAGGAGGCGGGTGCGGCGCCCTGCGCCGCGGCCAGCGTGACGGCGCCGGCGGCGCACAGGCCCATGGCGATGCGGTGGAGGTGGCGGCGGGTGAAGCGGTGCATGGATGGCTCCTTGTGGCAAGTGAAGGGATGGGCCGCGCGGCGCGCCCGGGCTATGGCGCCTGGGTGCATTCGCGCTTCCCTGGCTTTGCAAGAACGGTGCCAATGATCGATTTCAATGAATCTTTAATGAATAGGTGCAAACCACTAAAAGATTCAATCGAATCGACATTCGATATTTCAAGAGGGGAAAGCTATACTTCATTCCCATGGACATGCCCGCCCCGCCCGATGAGGACACCAACCCCTTGTTCAACCAGTCGCTGGAAAAAGGGCTGGCCGTGCTCTGCGCCTTCAGCGCGCAGCGGCGCAGCATGACGCTGGCCGACGTGGCGACGGCCGCGGGCATCAGCAAGAGTTCGGCGCAGCGCATGGTGTTCACGCTCGAGCAGCTCGGCTTCGTGCGCAAGCATCCGCAGACGCGGCGCTACCAGCTCACGCCGCGCGTCATGCGCATCGGCTTCAACTACCTCGCAGCCAACCCGCTGATCGACCTGGCCAACCCTTACCTGTCGGAACTCACCAACGTGACGACCGAGACCACCTGTCTCACCGAGCCCGACGGGCTGGACATGGTCTACGTGGCGCGCTTCATCAGCGCCCAGTTCGTGCCCGTGCACATGCCCATCGGCAGCCGCATCCCGATGTACTGCACAGGCTCGGGCCGCGCCTGGCTCAGCGCGCTGCCGGACGCCGAGGCGCTGGCGCTGCTGCGCGCCAGCGAGCGCGTGGTCCACACCCGCCATACCCTCACCGACGAGGCCGCCATCCTGGCCGAGCTGGGCCAGGCGCGCCAGCGCGGCTACGCCATCAACCGCGAAGAGCTTTTCCTGGGCGACATGACGCTCGGCGCCCCGGTGATCGGCAGCCATGGCCGGCCTGTGGCGGCCGTGCACATCGTGGCGCCCACGAGCCGCTGGACGCCCGAGGAGGCCGAAAGCCGCCTGGGCCCCGCGCTGCTGGCCTGCGCCCGCTCGCTGAGCAATTCGGTGCGCGCGCTGGCCTAGCGCAGCACCTGCACCTGCATGGTGCGTGCCATGCACCGTTCCCGTTTCCCTTTCCAAGGAGTCGCACCATGGGTATCCAGATCATCCGGCAGAGCGCCACCGCGCCTGACTTGCAGGACCACGGCACCGTCGCCGTACCGCTGAGCGCGCCCGCCTGCGCCCTGCGCGGGCTGGACGTGGCCATCCCGCAGCGCCCCGGCACCGAGACCGGGCTGTGGGAGTGTTCGCCGGGCCGCTTCCAGCGCCAGGTGGCCTCGGGCGAGGTCATGCACATCCTCGCGGGCGCGGGCTGCTTCCTGCCCGACGCCGCGGGTGCTGAGCCGGTGGAGTTCCGTGCGGGCGATACGCTGTTCTTCCCGCCCGACACGCGTGGGGTATGGGAGATCCGCGAGACGGTACGCAAGCTCTACGTGATGGTCTGAGGGTGGTCCGCAGGCGCATGCAGCGGCGCTTGCGTTTATCCTTGCCGGCAGCCCCGGCAAGGCCGGGTGCGGCCCCCACGATACGCACACCACACCCATGATCGAAGCCACCCTCTGGCACCCCGTCGCCGCGGTGCAGGACATAGCCCAGGCCCCTTGGGCCGCGCGCCTGCTGGAGCGCGACATCGTGCTCTGGCGCGACGCCGATGGCCTCCTGCAGGCCTTCGCCGACCAGTGCCCGCACCGCGGCGCGCGCCTCTCGCTGGGCCGCGTGCACGGCGGCCGGCTCGAGTGCCCCTACCACGGCTGGCAGTTCGCCGCGAACGGCCAGTGCGTGCACGTGCCTGCACTGCCGCATTTCACGCCGCCGGCCACGCACTGCGCCCGCCACTACGAAGTGCGCGAGGCCCACGGCCTCGCATGGGTGCGGCTGGAGGCGGGAGATGCGCCGCTGCCCGCCTTCGCGGCGGAGGACGATGCGCACCTGCGCAAGCTCCTGTGTGGCCCCTACGACGTGGCGGCCAGCGCGCCGCGCATCGTGGAGAACTTCCTCGACATGTCGCACTTCGGCTTCGTGCACGAGGGCTGGCTGGGCGCGCGCGAGGCCGCGGCCATCGAGGACTACCGCGTGGAGCGCACGCCCACCGGCCTGCGCGCCACGGGCTGCAAGGCCTGGCAGCCGCAGTCCAATCTGCATTCCACGGCGCCCGCGCAGGTGGAGTACGAATACGAGGTGACGGGGCCCTACGCGGCCGTGCTCACCAAGGTGCCCGAGGCGGGCACCACCGCCGTGCAGGGCTGGCGCGAGTCCATCGCGCTCTACATCTGCCCCCTCGCGCAGGAGGCGAGCCGCGTGTGGTTCCGCCTGGCCGTGGCCGACTTCGACGCGCCCGACGAGAAGCTGCGCGCCTTCCAGCACACCATCTTCACGCAGGACCAGCCGGTGCTCGAATCGCAAAGGCCCGGGCGCCTGCCGCTCGACCTGCGGGCGGAACTGCACACCGCCGCCGACAAGGCATCCTCGGCCTACCGCCGCTACCTCCAGGCCAGCGGCATCACCTTCGGAGTCTGCTGATGTACAAGGTCCCGCCCATCGCCCCCGAACGCCTGCCGGGCCTGCTGGCCGCCATGCCCAAGGCCGAGCTGCACATCCACATCGAGGGCTCGCTGGAGCCCGAGATGATCTTCGCGCTGGCCGCGCGCAACGGCGTGGCGCTGCCCTATGCCAGCGTGGAGGCCCTGCGCCGGGCCTATGCCTTCACCGACCTGCAGAGCTTCCTGGACATCTACTACGCGGGCGCCAGCGTTCTGCTGCACGAGCAGGACTTCTACGACATGGCCCGCGCCTACCTTGCGCGGGCAGCGGCTGACAACGTGGCGCACGCCGAAATCTTCTTCGACCCGCAGACGCACACCGCGCGCGGCGTGGCGATGGAAACCGTGGTGAACGGCCTGCACCGCGCCTGCGCCGACGCACGCGCGGATCTGGGCATTTCCGCGTCGCTGATCCTGTGCTTCCTGCGCCACCTGAGCGAGGAAGACGCCTTTGCTACGCTGGAGCAGGTGATGCCGCTGCTGGACCGCATCGTCGGCGTGGGGCTGGACAGCAGCGAGGTCGGCCATCCGCCCGAGAAGTTCGCGCGCGTGTTCGCACGCTGCCGCGAGCTGGGCCTGCACGTGGTGGCCCACGCGGGCGAGGAGGGGCCGCCGGCCTACATCTGGAGCGCGCTGGACGTGCTTAAGGCCGAGCGCATCGACCACGGCGTGCAGGCCGTGCACGACGCGGTGCTGATGCGCCGCCTGGCCGAGGAACGCATCGCGCTCACCGTGTGCCCGCTGTCCAACCTGAAACTGCGCGTGTTCCCGCGCCTGGAGGACCACAACCTCAAGCAGCTGCTGCAGGCGGGCCTGGCGGCGACGGTGAACTCGGACGACCCGGCCTACTTCGGCGGCTACCTCAACGCCAACCTCACGCAGACCTTCGCCGCCGTGCCGCAGCTCACCGCGCGCGATGCCTACCAGCTCGCCTTCAACAGCTTCGAGGCCAGCTTCTCGCCGCAGGCCGACAAGCGCGCCTGGGAGCACCGGCTCAAGGAATGCTTCGAGCGCTACGTCGAGAACGACTAGCCGCCGCAGCGCGATAGCGTCTATCCTGTGCACGCCCGCCGCTGCGCCGCAGCGGACCCGGGGGCGATAACGACAGGAGACAACGCATGAGAGAGAGCATCCACCGCGGCGCATGGCCGCGTTCCGTGCTGACCCTGGCCGCCGTGGCGGCACTCGCGGCCTGCGGAGGCAGCGGCGGGGGCGATGGCAGCACCTACAGCGCCGAGATCCGCCGCACCACCATGGGTGTGCCGCACATCAAGGCCGGCAACTGGGGCAGCGCCGGCTACGGCTTCGGCTACGTGCAGGCGCAGGACAACCTGTGCACCATGGCCGACTCGTTCCTCACCTACCGCGGCGAGCGCTCGCGCCACCTCGGCGGCAGCGCGCAACTGGTCTACAACAGCACGCTGGGGCGGCCGCGCAACATCGACTCCGACTTCTTCCACCGCCACGTCATCTCCGACGAGGCGGTGGATCGCACGATGGCGGCGCAGCCGGCCAAGCTGCTGCAGATGGTGGAGGGCTTCGCCGCGGGCTACAACCGCTACGTGCGCGAGGCCAAGGCCGGCGGCTCGGCCCATGCGGCCTGCCGCAGCGAGGCCTGGGTGCAGCCCATTACCGCACGCGACGTGTGGCGCCGCATCTATGCCGCCAACCTGGCGGGCGGCTACAGCAACTTTGCGGAGGCCATCGCCAATGCGCAGCCGCCGCAGGCCAAGGCCGGCGCGCAGGAGCCCGCCGCCTTCGAGCCGGGCCGCACGCGTGCGCCGAGCCTGCAGGTGGGCGGCGAGCTGGGCGTGGGCAGCAACATGTACGGCTTCGGCACGGCGGCCACGGGCGAAGGCAGCGGCGTGCTGTTCGGCAACCCGCACTGGTACTGGAAGGGACCGGACCGCTTCTACCAGGCGCAGCTCACCATCGACGGGGAGGCGAACGTGAGCGGTGTGTCCTTCCTCGGCCTGCCGGTGATCCAGATCGGCTTCAACGACAGCGTGGCCTGGAGCCACACGGTGTCCACGGCGCGGCGCTTTGGCTTCTTCCAGCTGTCGCTCGTGCAGGGCGAGCCCACGAGCTACCTGCGCGACGGCGTGCCGGTGAAGATGAAGCCCGCCACCATCACCGTGCCCAGCCGCAATGCCGACGGCTCGGTGAGCGACGTGACGCGCACGCTCTACCACTCCGAATTCGGCCCGCTCGTGAACCTGGCGGGCCTGAACCCCGCGCTTGCCTGGAGCCAGGGCACGGCCTTCGCGATCCGCGACATCAACGGCGAGAACTTCCGCACGCTGCGCACCTGGATGCGCTGGAACCAGGCCAAGTCGCTGGACGAGTTCATCGCCATCCAGAAGGAAGAGGCGTCGATCCCCTGGGTCAACACCGTGGCCGTGGGCCGGGGCAGCGCCAAGGCCTGGTACGCCGACATCGGCGCCGTGCCCAACGTGTCGCCCGCGCAGACGGCGGCCTGCACCACGCCGTTCGGCATGGCCGTGGGCCAGGCGCTGCCCAACGTGCCGTTCTTCGACGGCTCGCGCAGCGAGTGCGACTGGCTCACCGACGCCGACTCGGTGCAGAAGGGCGCCGTGGGCGTGTCGCGCATGCCCAGCCTGCAGCGCGACGACTACGTGGGCAACATGAACGACAGCTACTGGCTGGCCAACGTGCATGCGCCGCTCACGGGCTATCCGGCCATCTTCGGCCCGGCCGGCACCAGCGCGCAGACCCTGCGCACGCGCATGGGCCACACCATGGCGCTGGAGCGGCTCGCAGGCACCGACGGCTATGCGGGCAACAAGGCCACCAGCGCCGTCGTGCGCGAGATGGTGCTGGGCAGCCGCGTGTTCTCGGCCGAGCGCTTCAAGGACGAGGTGCTGGACCTGATCTGCACGCCCGCGCAATGGACGGTGAACGGCGCGGCGGTGGACGCCGCCCAGGCCTGCGCCGTGCTGGCCGCGTGGGACAACCGAGGGCGCAAGGACTCCAGGGGCTCGCACCTGTGGGACGAGTTCTGGAGCCGCGTGCCCACCGCCAGCCTGTTCACGGTGCCGTTCAGCGCGGCCGACCCGCTGAACACGCCGCGCGGCATCAACGCCGCGGCGGCCGACGCGCTGCGCCAGGCCATGGCCACGGCCATCGCCCGGGTGGGGCAGAGCGGCTACGCGCTGGATGCGCCGCGCGGCGAAGTGCTCTACGCCACGCGGGGCGGCACCCGGCTGCCCCTGTATGGCGGCTGCGGCGCGATGGGCTACTTCACCATCACCTGCTCGGAGAACGACATCACCCAAGGCGGCTACAGCATGGACGGACAGCCCAACGCCAGCAACAGCTACATGCAGGTGGTGAGCTTCCCGGCCAGCGGCGTGCAGGCGCACACCTTCCTGACCTTCTCGCTGTCGGACGACCCGGCCTCGCCGCACCATGGCGACTACACCAAGGCCTACAGCGCCGGGCAGTGGCTGCGCGTGCCGTTCACCGAGGCGGAGATCACCGGCAACGCCGACTACCGCACGGCCACCGTGAAGGAGTGATCCTGCAAGCCCCGGCGGGGCGGGGCCTTTCCGCCCCGCCGGGCGTCACAGCGCCGTGCGCAGGCGCCAGATCTCGGGGAACAGCACCACGTCGAGCATTTTGCGCAGGTAGCTCACGCCGCCGGTGCCGCCGGTGCCGCGCTTGAAGCCGATCACGCGCTCGACCGTCGTCACGTGGCGGAAGCGCCAGAGGCGGAAGGCATCCTCCAGGTCGGCCAGCTCCTCGCCGAGTTGGTACAGGTCCCAGTGCCGCTTCGGGTCGCGGTACACGGCCAGCCAGGCCTGCTCCACCGCGTCGCTGGCCTCGTAGGGCTGGGTGAAGTCGCGCTGCAGGTGGCTGGCGGGCACGCCGAGGCCCCGGCGCGCCAGCAGGCGCAGGGCCTCGTCGTACAGCGAAGGCGCCTCGTACGCGGCCTGCACCTGCGCCAGCAGGTCGGCGCGATGGGCATGGGGGCGCAGCATGGCCGCGTTCTTGTTGCCCATGGCGAATTCGATGCAGCGGTACTGGTAGCTCTGGAAGCCGCTGGACTGGCCCAGGAAGGGCCGCATGGCCGTGTATTCGGGCGGCGTCATGGTGGCCAGCACGTCCCAGGCGTGTACGAGCTGCTCCATGATCTTGGACACGCGCGCGAGCATCTTGAACGCGGGCTGCAGGTCGTCCCGCGCCACGTGGGCGATGGCGGCGTGCAGCTCGTGCAGCATGAGCTTCATCCACAGCTCGCTGGTCTGGTGCTGCACGATGAACAGCATCTCGTCGTGCGCGGGCGACAGGGGCTTTTGCGCGCCCAGGATGGCGTCGAGCTGCAGGTAGTCGCCATAGCTCATGCTGCGGCTGAAGTCGAGCTGCGCGCCTTCCGCGCGCACGATGGATTCGTTGGTGGGGTTCATGTCACTGCGTTGATCTGGTGGAACACGGGGCTGCGCCACTCGCCGCTCTCCAGCACCTCGCGCAGGTGCCGCACGGCGTGCCACACGTCCTCGAAGCCGGTGTAGAGCGGCGTGAAGCCGAAGCGCAGGATGTCCTTGTGCGGCCCCGCGCCGCCGTCGCCCTTGCGGAAGTCGCCGATCACGCCGCGCGCGATCAGCGCCTGCACGATGGCGTAGGCGCCATCATCGCGCGTCAGGCACACCTGCGAGCCGCGCCGCGCGTGCGCGCGCGGCGTGGCCAGGCCCAGGCCGTGGCCCTGGCAGGTTTCTTCCACCAGGCGGATGAACAGGTCGGTCAGCGCCAGCGACTTGGCGCGCAGCGCGGCCATGCCGCCGAACTGCGCGGCCTCGGTGTAGACGTCCAGCCCGCACTGCAGCACGCCCATGCTGACCATGGGCTGGGTGCCGCACAGGTAGCGCTGGATGCCCTGGGCCGGGTGGTAGTCGGGCACGAACCGGAAGGGCTCGGCATGGCCGAACCAGCCCGCTAGCGGCTGCCAGAAGCGGTCGATGAGGCGCGGGTGCGCCCACACGAAGGCCGGCGCGCCGGGCCCGCCGTTGAGGTACTTGTAGCTGCAGCCCACGGCGAAGTCGGCGCCGGCGCCGTGCAGGTCCACGGGCACGGCGCCCGCGCTGTGGCACAGGTCCCAGACGCAGACGATGCCCTGCGCATGCGCGGCGGCCGTGACGGCGGCCATGTCGTGCATGGCGCCGGTGCGGTAGTTCACATGGGTGAGCATGCAGATGGCCACGTCGTCCCGCAGCGCGCCGGCGATCTCCTGCGGTTCGAGCAGCACCAGCTCCAGCCCGTATTCCTGGCACACGGACTGGGCGATGTAGAGGTCGGTCGGGAAGTTGCTGTGCTCGCTGATGAGCTTTCTGCGGCCCGGCGCGTCCTCGCGCACGATGCGGGCGGCGGCCGTCAGCACCTTGTAGAGGTTGATGGAGGTGGTGTCGGTGAACACCACTTCGCCCGGCCCCGCGCCGATCCAGGGCGCGAACTGGTCGCCCAGGCGCCGGGGCAGTTCGATCCAGCCGGCGCTGTTCCACGAGCGGATCAGGCCCTGGCCCCACTCCTGCTGCACGATCTCGGCCGCGCGCGCCGCAGCCGCCCGGGGGCTGGCGCCCAGCGAATTGCCGTCCAGGTAGATCACGCCCTCCGGCAGCACGAAGCGCTCGCGCAGCGGGCGCAGCGTGTCCTGCGCGTCCAAGGCCTGGCAGTCTTGCAAAGTGGTCATGGTGTTCCTTTTTTGATAGCTGCTCGCGCTTGACTGGAAAGCGCTGGAGCCGCTTTTTGTTTAATACGTGCTACAGCGCCCGCAGCACCGCCCGCACCGGCGAGGCGTCGGCGGTGGTCAGCTTGAGCGGCAGCGCGATGAGTTCGTAGTCGCCCTCGGGCACCGCGTCGAGCACCAGGTTTTCCAGCACGCGCAGGCCGCGCCGGCGGATCACCTGGTGGCTGGGCAGCGCCTTGCTGTCGGCCGGGTCGATGCTCGCGGTGTCGATGCCGATGAGCGCCACGCCCAGGTCGGCCAGCCGCTCCACCGTCTCTGGCGCATAGGCGGCCAAATCGGCGTCCCAGCGGTCCACGGGCATGCGCGCATAGGTGCGCACCAGCACGCGCGGGGGCAGGCCCTGCACGGCGTGGGCGATGTGACGCCATTCGACGAGCGGCCCGCAGCCGATGGCATGGACCACGCGGCACGGGCCCAGGAACGGCTCCAGCGGCACCGCGCCGATGGCCTCGCCCGCCGGGTCGTAGTGCAGCGGCGCGTCGGCGTGCGCGCCCACGTGGGGCGAGAGGGTGAGGGCGCTCACGTTGACCGGGCAGCCGGGGGCGATGGAGGCCGTCCACTGCGCCTGGTAGGGCGTGTCGCCGGGAAAGACCGGGCTGCCCGCGTGCACGGGCGGGGAAATGTCCCACAGGGGGCGGGTGGAAGCAGGGGCGCGATGCATGGCCGCCGACCTTAGCGCGCTGGTGGCGCCGTGGTGTCGGTTATCTGCAACGCTATGGATAAAGGAGCTGGCAGCGCTTGCCAGTCAAGCGCTGGAGGGCGAAATCACTCCTGAAATGCCGGCAGCCCGTGGCGCCGGCGCGCGCGCTGGCAAGCGTCGCTGCCGGCCTCGAACTCGCGGCACGGCGAAGGGCGCCACTCATAGATGCCGCAGGCCGCGCGCTCGCCCACCCGCCCCGTGAGCGCGGCGCAGCGCGGTGATGCGTGGTCGGTGCCGCGCATGCGGCGCAGGCCTGCGTTCACCTCCACGGTCAGGCCGTCGGGCACGTCGCCGCCGTATTCCTGGGTTTCGTGGACGGAGAAGTCGACGCGAAAGCTCGCGCAGCAGGCGCCGCAGGTCAGGCAGGGGTGGGTCATCGCTGGAAGAGGGGAGGGCTCGGGCGCATTGTGCGGGCACCGGCGATGGTGCACTCGGGCGGCGGGTCTCTGATTTCGGTCAGCCCCTGGGGAAATACCCGCTTGTAAAATGAGAATTAATCCTATTCATAAATCCACGAGTTTCCACATGAATCAACCGCGCGACGGTGCCGCCAGTTCGCAGGCCATTGGCCTGGACGCCTTGCCCAGGGGGGTGCCCGCCACGGTGGCCGGCCTCGCCGAAGGCGGGCACGACAGCGTGCGCGCCATGGTGCTGCGGCTGATGGAGATCGGCTTTCTGCCCGGCGAGCCCGTGCGCGTGATCGCCAGCGGCTTCCCGTCGGCCGATCCGCTGGCCGTGCGCGTGGGCCAGGCCACGTTCGCGCTGCGCCGGCACGAGGCCGCGCTGGTGCAAGTGCGCGTGGACGCGGCGGGGGCAGGCGCATGAGCGCGCAGCCTTTGCATGTCGCCCTGCTGGGCAACCCCAACTGCGGCAAGACGGCGCTGTTCAACCTGCTGACCGGCGCGCGCCAGAAGGTGGCCAACTATGCCGGCGTGACCGTCGAGCGCAAGGAGGGCCACCTGACCACGCCGGGCGGGCGCCGCGTGCGCGTGCTGGACCTGCCGGGCGCCTACAGCCTGCATGCCCAGAGCCTGGACGAGGCGGTGACGCGCGACGTGATTACCGGCCGCCGCGCGGGCGAGCCCGTGCCCGAGCTGCTGGTCTGTGTGACCGACGCCACCCACCTGCGCCTGAACCTGCGCCTGGTGCTGGAGGCGCGCGCCCTGGGCCTGCCCATGGTGCTGGTGCTGAACATGAGCGACATGGCGCAACGCCAGGGCATCGAGATCGACCGCGCGGTGCTGGCGCGCGAGCTGGGCATGCCCGTGGTCGGCACGGTGGGCGTGCGCCTGGACGGCGCGCGCGAGCTGTTGCAGTGGCTGGACACGGCGCAGCCCGTCGCCGCTGCAGCGCCGGCAGTGCAGCCGCAGGCCCGGCCCGCGCTCAACGCGCTGGAGGACGATCGGCCCCAGCGCGTGGAGCAGCTGCACCAGGAGGTGCGCCGCATCATGGGACTGGCCGTGCGCGAGCCCCAGGTGCGCTTGCAGCGCGACGACCGCATCGACGCCGTGGTGCTGCACCCGCTGTGGGGCGCGCTGCTGCTGGCGGTGACGCTGTTCCTCATGTTCCAGGCCGTCTTCAGCTGGGCCGAGGTGCCCATGGGCTGGATCGAGGGCGCCACGGCCGCCGGCGCGCAGTGGCTCAACGCCCACATGGCCGAGGGGCCGCTGCGCGGGCTGCTCACCGAGGGGCTGATCGCCGGCGTGGGCGGCGTGGTGGTGTTCCTGCCGCAGATCCTGATCCTGTTCCTGTTCATCCTGGCGCTGGAGGAATCGGGCTACCTGCCGCGCGCAGCGTTCCTGCTGGACCGCCTCATGGGCACGGTGGGGCTGTCCGGGCGCTCGTTCATCCCGCTGCTGTCGAGCTTCGCCTGCGCCGTGCCGGGCATCATGGCCACGCGCTCCATTCCTGACTGGCGTGACCGGCTGGTGACCATCATGATCGCGCCGCTCATGACCTGCTCGGCCCGCCTGCCGGTGTATGCGCTGCTGATCGCGGCCTTCATCCCCGAGCGCACCGTGGCCGGCGTGTTCAACCTGCAGGGCGTGGTGCTGTTCGCGCTGTACCTGGGCGGCATCTTGAGCGCCATGGCCGTGGCGGCCGTGGCCAAGCTCGCTCGCCGCGGCGGCGGCGCCGCGCCGCTGCTCATGGAGCTGCCGGCCTACCGCTGGCCCAGCCCGCGCAACCTGCTGCTGGGGCTGTGGGAGCGCGCGCTGATCTTCCTGCGCCGGGTGGGCGGCATCATCCTCACGGTGACGGTGCTGTTGTGGTTTCTGTCCACCTACCCTGCGCCGCCCGTGGGCGCCACGGGCCCGGCCATCGAATACAGCTTCGCGGGCCGCATCGGCGCGGCGCTGGCGGTGGTCTTCGCGCCCATCGGCTTTAACTGGCAGATCAGCATCGCGCTGGTGCCCGGCATGGCCGCGCGCGAGGTGGCGGTGAGCGCGCTGGGCACGGTGTACGCCATCGCCGCGTCGGCCGACGAGACGGCCGAGCAGCTCGCCCCGCTGCTGGCCAGCCAGTGGCCGCTGGCCACGGCGCTGTCGCTGCTGGTGTGGTTCATCTTCGCGCCGCAATGCGTCTCCACCATCGCCGCCGTGCGGCGCGAGACCAACGGCTGGCGCTGGCCGCTCGTCATGACGGCCTACCTGTTCGCGCTGGCGTACCTGGCCAGCTTCATCACCTACCGCGTGGCCGTCGCCCTGGGCGGCGGCTGAGCGGGGAAAGGAGCAACGGCCTATGTGGCAAGAGATCCTTACCGGCGCCATCGTCGCCGTGGCGGCCATCGCGCTGCTGTGGCGCTTCCTGCCCCAGCGCTGGCGGGCGCGGGCGGCCAGCGTGCACCCGGCCCTGGGGCCGACGGCCAAGCCGGGCTGCGGCGGCTGCAATGCCTGCGGTGGCGAGCGCTGCGCACCGACGCGCAAGCCGTAGCTGCTGCTACCAAACAAGGAGCTGCTTGCGCTTGCTATATATGGTTTTCAGATGATTTTCATGCTGGAACCAGTATCTGACAAGCGCGGGCAGCTCCTTTTTTCATAGAACCGAGCGTCCGCGTCAGGCGGCGTTCCGCCACCGCTCCACCTCGTCTTCCGCCAGCGCGGGCAGGCCGAGCTTGGCGCGCGTGTCGTGGCAGCCGTAGGAGGCGAACGGAAAGTCGCGGCAAGTGCGGGGGCGCACCGCGTAGATGCCGCAGCCAATGCAGCCTCCGCCCAGTTCGGCCAGCGCGACGCAGCGCACGGGGTGGCGCTCGGTGCCGTTCATGCGGCAGCGATTGCCGCCCGCCTCGTGGACCAGGGCATCGGGCACGGTGCCACCCATGGACTGCAGTTCGTAGACGGAGAACTCCACGCGGTAGTTCTGGCAGCACGCGCCGCAGTGCAGGCAGGGGTGGACGGGTTCGGGCATGCGGGTTCCTCGGGATTCAGGCGCATCGGCAACGGGCCGCGCTCCGCGCAGGGCGGAGGGCGGCCGGAAAAAGGGGCGATGGGGGCATGCGCAAAGGGCATGCCGCGCTGAAGCGGGCGCTAGGTGTGGCCCTGGAGGAACTTCAGGTAGAAGGTGTGGATGCGCACCTGCAGCGCATGCACGCGCGCCGCCATGCGCCGCGCGGCGGCGTGCAGCTCAGGCGCGCGCAGGCGCTGGCGGTCGGGGCGGGGCGGGTGGCCCGGGCGCGTGGGGTGGGGTTGCGCCGGGGCCAGCATGGGAAGGGTGTGGGAAGGGCCTTATACGCGGCCGAGCAAAAGGTACTCCATGAGTGCCTTTTGCACGTGCATCCTGTTTTCCGCCTCGTCCCAGACGACGGACTGGGGGCCGTCGATCACGTCGGCCATCACTTCCTCGCCGCGGTGCGCGGGCAGGCAGTGCATGAAGAGGGCGTCGGGGCGGGCCGCGGCCATCATCTCGGCGTCCACGCACCAGTCGGCGAAGGCCTTGCGGCGGGCCTCGTTCTCGGCTTCGTAGCCCATGCTGGTCCACACGTCGGTGGTCACCAGGTCGGCGCTCTTGCAGGCTTCGAGCGGGTCCTTGAAGACCTTGTAGCAGCCCTCGCGGGGGGGGCGGCCGCCGAAGGCGAGCTTCTCGTCCACCTCGTAGCCGCCGGGCGTGCTCACGTGCACCGTGAAGCCCAGCAGGTCGGCGGCCTGCAGCCAGGTGTTGGCCATGTTGTTGCCGTCGCCCACCCACGCCACGGTCTTTCCGGCGATGGAGCCGCGGTGCTCGATGTAGGTGAACAGGTCGGCCAGGATCTGGCAGGGGTGGAACTCGTTGGTCAGGCCGTTGATCACCGGCACGCGCGAGAACTCGGCGAAGCGCTCGATCTTCTCCTGGCCGAAGGTGCGGATCATCACCAGGTCCACCATGCGGCTGATGACGCGCGCGCTGTCCTCGATGGGCTCGGCGCGGCCGAGCTGGCTGTCGCCCGTGGTCAGGTGCACCACCGAGCCGCCGAGCTGGTACATGCCGGCCTCGAAGCTCACGCGTGTGCGCGTGCTGGCCTTCTCGAAGATCATGGCCAGCGTGCGGTCGGAGAGCGGGTGGTGCTTCTCGTAGCTCTTGAACTTGCCCTTGATGATGGCGGCGCGCGAGAACAGGTAGTGGTATTCGTCGGCGGTGAAGTCGCTGAATTGCAGGTAATGCTTCATACGGGGTCGATTGTCTTCATTCGGCCAGGAAGGCTTTGACCAGCGGGGTCAGCTTGGCGACGATCTCGTCGGCCTCGGCGGTCGTCAGTATCAGCGGCGGCACCAGGCGGATCACGCTGTCGGCCGTGACCGACAGCAGCAGGCCCGCTTCGGCTGCGCGGCCGATCAGGGCGCCGCAGGGCTTGTCCAGCTCGATGCCCAGCATCAGGCCCTGGCCGCGGATGTCCTTCACGCCGGGCAGGCTGCCCAGCTCGCGCTGCAACGCGGCCTTCAGGTGGTCCCCTACCTTCGCGGCGTTGGCCAGCAGGCCCTCTTCTTCCATGATGCGCAGGGTCTCCACGCCCGCCCGCATGGCCAGCGGGTTGCCGCCGAAGGTAGTGCCGTGGTTGCCGGGCTGGAGCACGTCGGCGGCCTTCGGGCCGGCCACGACGGCGCCGATCGGCACGCCCGAGCCCAGGCCCTTGGCCAGGGGCATCACGTCGGGAACGATGCCGGCCCATTGGTGCGCGAACCATTTGCCGGTGCGGCCCACGCCGCATTGCACTTCGTCGATCATCATGAGCCAGCCGCGCTCGTCGCACAGCGTGCGCAGCTGCTGCAGGTATTCCACGCGCATGGGGTTGATACCGCCTTCGCCCTGGATGGTTTCAAAGAACACCGCCACGACGTTGGGATTGCCTTCGGTGGCTTTCCTGATGGCCTCGATGTCGTTGAGCGGCACGCGGATGAAGCCTTCGACCAGGGGGCCGAAGCCGCTGTAGATCTTGGGGTTGCCCGTGGCCGACATGGTGGCGATCGAGCGGCCGTGGAACGCCTTCTCGTAGACCACGATCTCGGGCTTGGCGATGCCCTTGTCCACGCCGTACTTGCGCGCGATCTTGAGTGCGGCTTCGTTGGCCTCCAGGCCGGAATTGCAGAAGAACACGTTCTGCATGCCCGACAGCTCCACGAGCTTGGCGGCGAGCTGCTCCTGCCCCGGCACGTGGTAGTAGTTGGAGGTGTGGATCAGCTTGGCTAGCTGGTCCTGCAGCGCGGGCACCAGCTTGGGATGGTTGTGGCCGAGCGTGTTCACGGCGATGCCGCCGAGTCCGTCGAGGTACTCCTTGCCGTTCACGTCCCACACGCGGCAGCCCTGGCCGCGCTCCAGCGCGATGGGCACGCGGCCATAGGTGTTCATCACGTGGGGCGAGGCAGCCTCGACGAATGCGGTCATGCGGAAATCTCCAGACGGTACGGTGACGAAAAAACGAAGCACGATTCTAGGGGCTGCCCTCGTGCGCAACGTTGAGGATTGCGCATCACTGTCATGCAGGCGCGGAGGGGCATTGGGGTCAAGTCTTCTATAAGAGTTAGAATCGCGGGTTCGCGGCGCACAAGGCCGCGGCCCTCTCCAACGACCCCATACCGATGGTTGCTCCCTCTTCCAAAGAAGTCTTCATCCAAGGCGTGACGCACGAAGGGAGAACCTTCCGGCCCAGCGACTGGGCCGAGCGGCTGGCAGGCGTCATGAGCCAGTTCCGCCCCGGCGGCGCGCGCACCTCGCCCGGCAGTCACCTGGGCTATTCCCCCTGGTGCCTGCCCACCGCGCTGAACGGCGTGAAGTGCGTGGTGGTCCACCGCGACCTGCAGGACCACGAGCCCCTGGCCTGGGACTTCGTGATGAACTTCGCGAAGGACAACGGCCTGCAGGTCGCCGAAGCCTGCCTGCTGCCCGACCCCAAGGCCTGACCCCTCAGGCCTTTTCTTTTGGGCGCCCGGCACTGCGTGCCGCGGGCACAAAAAAACCGCCCGAAGGCGGTTTTTCTGCTTTGCTGACAGCGCACCCGTTGCAAACGGCGGGCGGCAGGGCCGCCCGGGCTGTTGCCTGAAGAGGGTCAGGCGGCCAGGGCCAGGGCTTTCACCTTGGCGGACAGGCGGCTCTTGTCGCGAGCGGCCTTGTTCTTGTGGAAGATGCCCTTGTCGGCGATCGTGTCCAGCACGGACTGGGCCTTGGCGAACAGCTCGGTGGCCTTGGTCTTGTCGCCGGCCAGGACGGCCTTCTCGACGTTCTTGACGGCGGTGCGGTACTTGGAGCGCAGCGAGGTGTTCGCGGCGTTCAGCTTGAGGCCTTGGCGGGCGCGCTTGCGGCCCGATGCCAGGCGGGGGTTTTTTTTCTTCGGCTTAGCAGATGCCATGATGTGTGTTCCTTGTGTCTGAGGATGTTGTCAGCAAAGCCGACCATTATAGCGCAGCCGCCGTTTTCGGGTCGCCGCGCCGGCAAGCGCATACACTCGCGGCAGTGTCCCTGTTCAAAGCTGCCTCCACCGTTTCGCTGCTGACCCTGGCCTCGCGCGTGACGGGCCTGGTGCGCGACCTGCTCATGGCCTCGATGTTCGGGGCCAACGTGCTCACCGACGCGTTCAACGTCGCTTTCCGCATCCCCAACCTGTTTCGCCGCCTGTTCGCCGAGGGGGCGTTCAGCCAGGCCTTCGTGCCGGTGCTGGCGGCGCACAAGGCCCAGCATGGCGAGGAGGCCACGCGCGGCCTCGTCGATGCCGTGGCCACCGCCTTGTTCTGGGTGCTGCTGCTGGCCTGCGTGCTGGGCGTCGCGGGCGCGCCGCTGCTCGTGTGGCTGCTGGCCAGCGGGCTGCGGCAGGATCCGGCGGGCTTCGACGCGGCCATCGTCATGACGCGCTGGATGTTCCCCTACATCGGCTTCATGTCGCTGGTGGCGCTGGCCGCGGGCGTGCTCAACACCTGGAAGCGCTTCGCCGTGCCGGCGGCCACGCCGGTGCTGCTGAACCTGTGCATGATCGCCGCCGCGTGGCTGGGCGCGCCGCAGCTCGCGGCGCGCGGCATCGAGCCCATCTACGCGATGGTGGGCGGCGTGATGGCCGGCGGCGTGCTGCAGCTGGCGGTGCAGGTGCCGGCCCTGGTGCGCCTGGGCCTGCTGCCGCGCATCGGCATGACCTGGGGACGTGTGCGCGCCGCCTGGGGCGACGCGGGCGTGCGCCGCATCCTCACGCTGATGGCGCCTGCTCTGCTGGGCGTGGGCGTGGCGCAGATCTCGCTGATGATCAACACGCAGATCGCCTCGTACCTGCAGCCGGGCAGCGTGACCTGGCTGTTCTACGCCGACCGGCTCATGGAGTTTCCCACCGCGCTGCTGGGCGTGGCGCTGGGCGTGGTGCTCACGCCGCAGCTCGCGGCGGCCCGGGCGGCGGGCGACGGCGAGCGCTATTCGGCCATGCTCGACTGGGGCCTGCGCATCGTGGTGCTGCTGGCCGTGCCTTGCGCCGTGGGGCTGCTGGTGTTCGCCCAGCCGCTGGTGGCCACGCTGTTCCACCACGGCGCGCTGCAGGGCAGCGACGTGGGCCGCATCTCGGTGGCGCTTGCGGGCTATGGCGTGGGCCTGCTCGGGCTGGTGGCCATCAAGGTGCTGGCGCCGGGCTACTACGCCAGCCAGGACATCCGCACGCCGGTGCGCATCGCCATCGTGGTGCTGGTGGCCACGCAGCTCATGAACGTGGCGCTGGTGCCGCTGCTCGCGCATGCGGGGCTGGCCCTGTCCATCGGCCTGGGGGCGCTCATCAACGCGCTGTGGCTGCTCACGGGGCTGGTGCGGCGCGGCAGCTTCCAGCCGCGGCCGGGGTGGGCGCGCTTCGCAGGGCAGGTGCTCGCGGCCAGCGCGCTGCTGGCGGTGTTCCTGGCCTGGGGCGCGCAGCACTTCGACTGGCTGGCGCTGCGCGCCACCGAGCTGCGCCGCGCGGGCCTGCTGGCGCTGCTGCTGTGCGCGGCGGTGCTGCTCTACTTCGGCGCGCTGTGGGCCTGCGGGCTGCGGCTGCGCCAGCTACTGCGCCGTTGAGACCATGCCGCTGCGCTACGACGTTCCCACGCCCCTGGAATATTTCGCCGCCCTGGTGCAGGGCGACGACGTGCCGCTGCTGGAGGCGGCCGCCTGCATCGCGCACGACGAGGAGCCCGGGCTGGACGTGCAGCAGATCCTGGGTGACATGGACCAGCTCCAGGCCCGCCTGCGCCGCCGCATGCCGGCCGACGCGGGGGCGCTGCAGCGGCTGGGCGCGCTCAACCAGTTCTTCTACGGCGACCTGGGCTTCAGCGGCAACCTGAACGACTACTACGCGCCCGACAACAGCTACCTGCATGCCGTGCTGCGCACGCGGCGCGGCATCCCGATCTCGCTGGCCGTGCTCTGGCTGGAACTGGCGCAGGGCGTGGGCCTGCGGGCGCAGGGCATCGCGTTCCCGGGGCACTTCCTGGTCAAGGTGCTGCTGCCCGCGGGACAGGTGGTGATCGACCCGATGACGGGCGAGTCGCTCTCGCGCGAGGCGCTCGCCGAACGGCTGGAGCCCTTCCGGCGCGGCGGCACGGAGGATGCGCGGCACGAAGCGCCGCTGGGGCTGTACCTGCAGGCCGCGACCGCGCGCGACATCCTGGCGCGCATGCTGCGCAACCTCAAGGAAATCCACCGCGCGCGCGAGGACTGGGAGCGCCAGGTCGCCGTGCAGGACCGCCTGCTCGTGCTGCAGCCGGACGCCTGGACGGAGTGGCGCGACCGCGGCCTGGCCCGCGCGGAGCTGGGCCATCACCGGCAGGCGGCTGAAGACCTGGAAATCTATCTCGCCCACGCGGCGCAGGCGGACGACGCGCAGGCGATCACCTCCCTCGTGGGCGCGCTGCGCCGCGCCTGACGACGGTTTGTCACACGGCGGACACGGAATGCGGCCACCATGGCCGCTGCCTTCGTGCCTCCTTCCGCCCATGACTTTTTTCTCCGACCTTCCCTCCCAAGACATCCTGCAGCGCATCGCCGACGAACTGGTGGACGGCTACGACGAAGAGCTGGAGCTGGAAATCGAAGACCGCCAGTGGGACGAGGAGGGCGTGCGCTCCCCCCTGGACCGGCTGGAGCGCCAGCGCTACTTCCGCGAGCTGTTCCGCCTGCAGGGCGAGCTGGTCAAGCTGCAGGACTGGGTGCAGCACACGCGCCAGAAGGTGGTGATCCTGTTCGAGGGGCGCGACGCGGCGGGCAAGGGCGGCGTGATCAAGCGCATCACCCAGCGCCTGAACCCGCGTGTGGTGCGCGTGGCCGCGCTGCCCGCGCCCAACGACCGCGAGCGCACGCAGTGGTACTTCCAGCGCTACGTGGCGCACCTGCCCGCGGCGGGCGAGATCGTGCTGTTCGACCGCAGCTGGTACAACCGCGCGGGCGTCGAGCGCGTCATGGGCTTTTGCACCGACGACGAGTACGAGGAGTTCTTCCGCAGCGTGCCGGAGTTCGAGAAGATGCTCGTGCGCTCGGGCATCACGCTGGTCAAGTACTGGTTCTCCATCACCGACGAGGAGCAGCACCTGCGCTTTCTGGGCCGCATCCACGACCCACTCAAGCAGTGGAAGCTCAGCCCCATGGACCTGGAGAGCCGCGTGCGCTGGGAGGAATACACCAAGGCCAAGGAGGCGATGCTGGAGCGCACCCACATCCCCGAGGCGCCGTGGTGGGTGGTGCAGGCAGTGGACAAGAAGAAGGCGCGGCTCAACTGCATTGCGCACCTGCTGGGCCAGCTGCCCTACGAGGAAGTGCCGCACCCCGCGGTGGTACTGCCGGCGCGGGTGCGCAACCCGGACTACTTCCGCCAGCCCGTGCCCGCGTCCATGTACGTGCCCGAGGTGTATTGAGGCGGCCAGGCACTATCAAAAAAGAAGCTGCTTGCGCTTGATGTTCAATAGCTTCAGCATGTTTTCATGCTGAAACCTTGATGTACCAAGCGCAAGCAGCTATTGTTTTCGCGTAGCGTCAGGCGGCCTTGACGGCCAGCACCGGGCAGGGCACGTTCAGCAGGATCTCCTGCGCCATGCTGCCCAGCAGCAGCTTGCCCACGGGCGAGCGCTTGCGCAGGCCGATGATGAGCACCGACACCTGCAGCTGCTCGACCATCTCCTCGATTTCCTCGATCGCACTCTTGCCACGCACGAACTGCTTGAACTCCGCCTGGATGGGCAGCGCCGACAGGCGCTCCTCGACGCGCTCGGCCTCGTAGCCGTTGATGAGGCTCGGGTCCTCCTGGCGGCCGCCCGGGCCGGCGTTCACGACGACGAGGCGTTCGTTGCGGCGGGTGGCGATTTCTATGCCCTTGTCCAGCGCGGCCTGGCCTTCGGGGCGAGGAACATAGGCGACGAGAATGGTCATGCGGTGTCTTCCTTGGTTGTGTTGAATCGGGGTGGCGCAAGGCTGCGGCACAGCCGGCAGGATAGCCCAACGCCCCGGCGTTGGCGAGGGGCTCAGGTCAGGCGTCGCGCTGCGCCGACGGCGTGCCGGCCGGCCCGAAATGCCGCCACGCGCGGCGCGCCAGGCCGTCCCGCTTCGATCACTTTGCGGCGTTAACGGCCCAATCGTCGCGCGAGCAGCGCCACGCCCAGCACCAGGCCAGCGCGGCGGCGGCCGTCAGGCCCGCGAGCATGGCGGCGGCGCCCGCCGCATCCAGCGCCACGCCCGCGGCCAGCGGCACCAGCATGCGGCTGCCCGCGAACAGGCTGGCCTGCCAGCCGTAGTCGAACGCCTGCCAGCGCGGGCGGGCGAATTGCATCATCAGCCCGAACACGCAGGCGGACGCGGCGCCCATCGCCGCCGCCACGCACATGACGGCCGCCGCCATGCCCGCCGCCGGCGCGCCCAGCCCCACGGCGGCGGCCAGCAGCGCCAGCGCCGCCACGTTCAGGCCCGCGTACAGCGGCAGCGCGCGCGCCATGCCGATGCGCCGCGTGAGCAGCGGCGAGGCTGCGCCCGCCAGCGCCGCCACCACGCCGCCCGCGATGCCCGCCAGCCACGCGGCCTGCGCGGGGGCGAAGCCGTGGTCGAGCAGCAGCGGCTTCAAATAGAACCACGCCGCCCCGATGAACGGGAAGTAGCTCACCAGCAGCACCGCCCAGCGCCACGCGCCGGGCTGCGCGCCCCAGCCGCGCACCAGCGCGGCGAGGTGGGGGCGCGGTGCCTGGGGCTGCGGCGCGTCGGCGGGCTCGCGGCGCACCGCCCAGGCCAGCAGCAGCGTGCCGCTGGCGAGCGCCGCGGCCAGGCACGCGAAGGGCGCGCGCCAGCCCCAGCGGGCCTGCACCAGCAGCATCAGCCCGCCGCCCGCGATGGCCCCGAGCGACAGGGCTGCCGCGCGCACGCCTCCGGCGCGCATGCGCTCGTCGGGCGGCAGCAGGCGGATGGCGAGCGCGCTCACGGGAATGTCGGCCCAGGTGGCGGCCAGCGCGGCGGCGCAGGCCAGCGCGAACAGCCAGGCGCGCTGCGCCAGCAGCTCCTGCCAGCCCAGCGCCAGCAGCACCGCCGCATAGCCCAGGCACAGGGCCAGCGCCCAAGCGCGGTAGCGCGGCGCACCGCCCGCGCCGCGCGCTTCCACGGGGGCGGCCAGCGCGAACTTGAGCAGCGCGGGCAGGCCCGCGAGCTGGAATAGCCCGATGGCCGTGCCTGACCAGCCATGCTGGCGCATCACCAGCGGCAGGCCCAGCCACAGATAGACGCTGGGCGCGGTGAGCGTGAGGTGCAGCCAGCCGAACAGGGCCTGCAGCAGCCAGGCGGGGCGGGCGTTCATGCGGCGGGCCTGCGAGCGACGAGCACGCCCAGCGGCGCCATCGGGAAGGCGGGCGACTGCATCTCTTCGATATGTATGAACCCGGCCTGCGCCAGCAGCGCGCGCAGCTCGCCCCGGCGCGTCACGCGGCGGCCCAGCAGGCGCATGGGCAGGTAGTAGGGCAGCACGCGCAGCGCCTCGGCGGGCGCATCGGGCACCTCGGCATGGGCGCAGACGAAGACGCCGCCGGGCGCCAGCGCCGCGAAGACCTTGGCGACGGCCGCTGCGGCGTCGGGCACGAAGTGCAGCACCGACGAGCACCACACGAGGTCGTAGTCCGCGCCGATGCCGCCTTGCGCCAGATCGCCGCCCAGGGCGGTGAAGCGATCGAACAGGCCGGCCTCGAGGGCGTTCTGCGCCGCCACGGCCACGGCTTCGGGCCAGTCGAATACGGTGGCGTGCAGCGCGGGCCGGGCCTGCAGCAGCGCCAGCGCGATCCAGCCGGGGCCGCCGCCCAGGTCGAGCAGGCGGTGCGCGGCGGCGGCTTCGGGCACCTGCTGCAGCACGGCCAGCGCGGCGGGCACGCTGACCGCGCGTTGCTCCTGGCCAATCTGCGCGCGAGCGGCGGTGGCCCAGCCCTCGGCGGCGGCGGGTAGCAGCGGGGCGGCCTGGCCGTCGCCCTGCGGGCCGTGCTCCAGTTGGCCTTGCATCAGGCTGCTGGCGCGGCGCAGCGAGCGCAGGCGGAACAGCCACGCGCCGCCGCAGTTCTGAGGCGAGTCGCCGTGCAGATAGCGCTGGGCGAAGGCCGAGAGGCGGTAGCTGGAGGCGTCGCGCTCCAGCACGCCCATGCTCCAGAGCAGTTCCAGCCAGAGCGCGGTGTTGGGCGCGTGCCAGCCCAGCGCCTGGGCGAGCGCGCCGGGCGTGTGCGGCTCGGCCAGGCGGTCGAGCGCGCCGGATTCGAGCGCCAGCACCAGCGCCTCGGCCTGCACCTGGGCGGTGGCGAGGTTCCACAGCGGCTGCAGCGGGTGAGGGGTGTTCATGGCGTCTTCCTCCATCACATGCGCCACGTCAGCCGCAGGCCCAGCTCGCGTGGCGGGCTGTAGACGACGACCTGGCCGTTCAGGTAGCCCACGGCGTCGTAGCGCCGGTTGGCGGCGTTGCGCACGTAGGCCGAGATTTCCCAGGGGCCGCTCGCATAACCCGCGGCCAGGTTCAGCAGCGCGTAGCCGGGGCGGGTGTAGCGGTTGGCTGCGTCCAGATAGACCTTGCCCGTGCCCTGCACCGCCGCCTGTGCCCACCAGCCGCGCGGCGCGTCGTAGCGCAGCGCGAGGTGCGCGTTGACGTCGGGCGCAAAGGGGTTGCGGTGGCCGTCGTAAACGGCAGCGCCGTCGCTGAAGCGCCCGAAGCGCGTGCGGTTCAGCCCTAGCGCCGTCTGCAGTTGCCAGCCACCGCTGAACACGTAGTCCAGCTCCAGGTCCAGCCCCGTGGAGCGGGCGCGCGCCGCGTTCGTCATGTAGACCACGCCGGGCAGGCCCATCTGCTGCACCTGCATGTCGCGCACCTGCTGGGTGTAGAGGGCGGCCGCGTAGCGCAGGCGCTGATCCAGCAGCCGGCCCTTGGCGCCGATCTCCACGGCGCGCACCGTCTCGGGCGCGTAGCCCGCATAGCCCATCGCGGGCGAGAACACGTTGAAGCCGCCCGCGCGGTAGCCCTCGCTGTAGGTGGCGTAGACCTGCGCCGTGGGCGCCCACTGGTACTGCAGCGAGAGCTTGGGGCTGAAGCGCGACCATTCTTCGCCGCGCCGCGCGCTGCCCTGCGGCGTCAGCCGCACGCGGTTGCGCTCGATGCGCGCTCCGACGGTCAGCGTCCAGCGGTCGGCCAGCGGCACCGTCCAGTGCGTGAACAGGGCGGTGGTGCTGCCGCCGAGCCGGGCCGTGGGCCGCATCAGGCCGGTGGGCAACTGCTGCTCGTAGCGCAGGTCGTGGCCGTCGCGGTCGGCGTAGAGGCCCGCGAGCCAGCGCGCGCCCCGCGTCTCGCCTTCCAGGCGCAGCTGCTGCGAGGTGGTGGCGAGGCGGTAGTCGCGCTTCACGTGCATCAGGCTGGCGGGCTGGAAGTCGGTGTCCTGCAGCACGCGGTCGTCGAAGACGTTGCGCGCGGTGATGGAGCGCAGCCGCAGGCCGGGGCCGAAACGGTGCGACACGTCGAGCGACAGCGTGCGTCCGCGCGAGCGGTTCCAGCCCTCCGTGCCCGAGTTCACGCTGGCGCGCGGTGCCTGGACGCTGCCCCAGAGCGACGCGCCGTCGTCCCAGCGCTGCGCGGCGTAGCGCAGGCTGGCCTCGGTGGCGGTGGTAGGCGTCCAGCGCAGCACCAGGCGCCCGCTCTGGCGTTCGCGCCCGTCCACGCGCTGGCCCGTGGACTGGTGGCGGATGAAGCCGTCCTGCTCCCGCCATTCGCCCGACAGGCCCAGGTAGAGCTGCCCGGGCACCAGCGCACGGCCCAGCTCCAGGCTGCCCGCGCGCTGGCCGTGGCTGCCCGCTTCGCCGGAGAGCGCGGCATAGGGTGCATCGCCCGGCTGGCGCGTGATGATGCTGACCACGCCCGCCTCGGCATTGCGCCCGTGCAAGGTGGACTGCGGGCCGCGCAGCACCTCCACGCGCTCCACGCCCTGCAGGCTGTGGTCGAAACCCTGGGCCATGAGCGTGGGCACGCCATCGACGAGCAGCAGCGTCGATGATGAGAACGAGACGAAGTTGGCCGTCAGACCGCGCATCACCGGCGGCTGCGTGGCCGACTGCCCGAACGCCTGGAACGTGAAGCCCGGCACCTGGGCCGCCAGCGCGTCGAGGCCGTGGATGCCGGTGGATTCCAGCGCCGCGCCATCAAACACCGAGACGCTGGCGGGCAGCGCGTCCAGGCTCTCGGCCTGCTTGTTCACGGTGACGGTGACTTCGGGCAGCACGGGCTGCGCGCGGGCGGCGCCGCACAGCGCCAAGGCGGCGGCGAGGGGCGCAAGAGGCCAGCGGTGAGGGGATGGCATGGGGTTCTCGTCCTTTCCAGGAGGGCTAAGGGATGGCCGTCCAATTCTGGGAAAGATGAGAATCGCTATCATTTGAAAACATATGCACGGCGGAGCATTTCGTATGCGAAACGCCGTGCGGCCCGCCGCATGACCCCCTGCCACCTCTGCGCCACACCCGCTTCAAACCCGCCCGGCTGGGTGCGCCAGGCGCTGCCCGCCGAGCTGGGCGACTGCCATGCCGAGCGCTTCTCGCTGGGCGACGGGCTGGTGCTGGCGCGCTCGCACTACTGCCCAGTGAGCGACCTGGCCGAGGACAGCGTGAACGCCGATACCTCCGACCAGGGCCGCACGCTGGTCATCACGCTGGGCCTGTCGGGCGAATCGGGCTTTCTGGCGCAGGGTGGCGGCGCGCTGCGCTTCGCCGCGGGCATGACCACGCTGGCGGCGTTTCGCGGCAGCCAGGGCCAGCGGCGCTACGCGGCGGGGCGGCCGGTGCGCCAGTTGCGCCTGCTGATCGGCGGGCAGGCGCTGGATCGCTACCTGGGCGCGGAGCTGTCGCAGCGCCTCACGCAGGTGGACGGCGTGCGCCAGCTCGACCACCGCGCCAGCCTGCCCGGCAGCCTGGCGCTGGCGCGGCGGCTGATGCTGCCGCCCGGCCCGCAGCCCACCGATGCGCTGGATATCTACACATCGCCATGCTGAGCCTGGCGGCGCTGGAGCTGCGCCACCTTGCGCCGCCGCCCCCGGCACCCACACTGCGCTGGTCGGAGGGCGAGCTGGAACGGCTGGAGCGGGCGCGCGAGCTGCTCGCCACGCGGATGGACCGGGACATCACGCTGGCCTGGCTGTGTGCTTCGGTAGGCATGAACGAGCACCGCCTCAAGCAGGGCTTTCGCTCCGTGTTCGGCACCACGCCGCAGCGGATGCTGCTGGAGCTGCGCATGCGCCGCGCCTGGGCGCTGCTGGAGACAGGCTGCCAGGTGGCGCAGGCGGGCTGGCAGGTGGGGTACGCGCACCCGTCCAATTTCAGCGCGGCGTTCACGCGCTTCTTCGGGCGCAGCCCCAAGTCGGTTTTCGGGCGGCGATCCGGGTAGAAAAAAGATAGCTGCTGGCGCTGGGCTGGCGGGCGCTGGAGGCCGATTTCACCAAAAAACCTCAGACCAGCCGCGCCGCCTCCAGCTCTTTCTTGAGATAGGCGTAAAAGAGCGGCGCCGCCACCAGCCCGGCGGGGCCGAACACCGCCTCGGCCACGAACATCACCGACAGCAGCTCCCACACGCCCATGTGCGTGCGCTGGCCCACCACCTTGGCATTGATGACGTATTCGGCCTTGTGGATCAGGATCAGGAAGGCCAGGCAGGCCACCGCTGCCGTCGGCGAGACGGACAGGCCCACCAGCGTGAGCACCGCATTGCACAGCAGGTTGCCCACGATGGGCACCAGCCCAGCCACGAAGGTGAGCGTGATGAGCGCGGGCGTGTAGGGCAGCCGCATGTCCCACAGCGGCAGCACCAGCAGCAGGAACAGGGCGGTGAGGAGGGTGTTGAAGGCCGCGATCCAGAACTGCGCGGCGACGATCTGGCGGAAGGCATCGCCCATGCGGGCCACGCGCAGTGCCAGTTCCTGCGCCAGGGGCCCGCGCGTGCCTTTCATGCTGCGCACGGCGGCCAGCGCGCCGATGAGGAGTCCCACGTAGGCGTAGAGCAGCCCGGTGAGCCACACACGCCCGGCCATGGCGAGCGCGCCCGACTTGGCCGCCAGGTAGCCGGCGATGGCGCGCTGGATCTCGGCCGCGCCCGCGGGCAGCTGGGCGGCGATGTCGGGTGGCAGCTTCAGGCGCAGCTCCAGCACGGTGCGCGCCAGGTAGTCCAGCAGCTCGCGGTACTGCTGCGGCGCATCGACGATGTAGGTGCGCGAGTGCGACAGCGCCAGCGCCATGAACAGCAGCGGCGAGAGCATCACCAGCGCAGCGGCCAGCGTCTGCCCGCTGACCGGCAGGCGGCGCGGCAGCCACCCCAGGCGCGGCGCCAGCCAGCGCGTGAGCAGGAAGCCCAGGCAGACGCACAGCAGGCCGGGCAGCAGGCCGCGCAGCATCACCAACAGCAGCGTGCCGCCCATGAGCAGGTAGCTGGCGATCTTGACGCCGCGCGTGGGCGGCGGGAAGGGCGGTTGCCCGGAAGCCATGGAAGGAAGCGGTATCAGGCCACCACGACGGCGGCACCCGCGCCGCGCTCGGCGATCGTGCCGATCGCATGAACCGCCTCGCCCGCGGCGCGCAGCGTCGCAGCCGTGGCGTCGGCATGGGCCGCATCCACCACCACCACCATGCCGATGCCGTTGTTGAACGTGCGGTTCATCTCCACGTCGTCGATCCCGGCGGTCTTCTGCAGCCAGGCGAACAGCTCGGTCTGTGGCCAGCTTCCGGCCTTCAGGTGCGCGGCCAGGCCCTCGGGCAGCACGCGCGGGATGTTCTCCAGCAGGCCGCCGCCGGTGATGTGGGCCAGGGCCTTGATGGGGTGCTTTTCCAGCGCGGCCAGCACGTTCTTAACGTACAGGCGCGTGGGCTCCATGACGGCCTGCTTGAAGGGCTTGCCATCCAGCGTGGCGGGCAGATCGGCGCCACCTTGTTGTGCGCGCTCGATGCACTTGCGCACCAGGCTGAAGCCGTTGGAGTGCACACCGCTCGACGCCAGGCCCAGCACCACGTCGCCCGCGGCCACGTTCTTGCCCGTCAGGATCTTGGACTTCTCGACCGCGCCCACAGCGAAGCCGGCCAGGTCGTATTCGCCCGCCGGGTACATGCCGGGCATCTCGGCCGTCTCGCCGCCGATCAGCGCGCAGCCGGACAGCTCGCAGCCCTTGGCGATGCCGCCCACGACGGCGGCGGCGGTGTCCACATCGAGCTTGCCGCAGGCGAAGTAGTCCAGGAAGAACAGCGGCTCGGCGCCCTGCACCAGCACGTCGTTCACGCTCATGGCCACCAGGTCGATGCCCACGGTGTCGTGCATGTTCCACTCGAAGGCCAGCTTGAGCTTGGTGCCCACGCCGTCGGTGCCGCTGACCAGCACGGGCTCCTGGTAGCGCTTGGGCACCTCGAACAGCGCGCCGAAGCCGCCGATGCCGGCCATCACACCCTCGCGCAGGGTTTTCTTGGCCAGCGGCTTGATGCGTTCGACCAGGGCGTCGCCCGCGTCGATGTCGACGCCGGCGTCTTTGTACGAGATGGGGGTGGAGGAGCTCATGGAGGTGCGGGTGGGCGAAAACAGCGGATTTTAAGGGGCCGTAAAATCACCGGCTGCTCCGGCTCTGCGACGGCAGGGCTTTTCCATCCGCTTCCCATGCAATCCCATACCTCCCGCCACGTCCGATGAAGCAACTGGCGCTCGACATCGGCCTGGCCACCGGCCCCACGCTGGACAACTTCCACGCCGGTCCCAACGACCAGGCGCTGCAGCATCTGCGCCTGGCCGCCGGTGACGGCGCGGTGCCGCGCTCGCCCGTGCCCACCTACCTGTGGGGCGAGACGGGCACGGGCAAGTCGCACCTGCTGCGCGCCGTGTACGAGGCGCTGCGCGGCCAGGGTGCGCGCGTGGGCTGGCTGGATGCCTCCGTGGCCGCGCCCACGGCCTTCGACGAGCGCTGGAGCGCCGTGCTGCTCGACGACGTGCACCTCTACACCACCGGGCAGCAGGCGGCCGCGTTCAACTGGTTCGTCAATGCCATCAGCCCCGCCGTGGGCGCGCCGCGCTGGGTGCTGGCGGCCGGGCTGGTGCCGCCGGCCGACCTGCCGCTGCGCGACGACCTGCGCACGCGCCTGGGCTGGGGCCACGTGTTCCAGCTGCACCTGCTTCATGAACCCGAGCGCCGCGCCGTGCTGCGCCAGCAGGCCGACGCGCGCGGCATCTTCCTGTCCGACGACGTGCTGGACTACATGCTGGGCCGCTTCTCGCGCGACTTGGGGCACCTGACGCAACTGCTCGACCGGCTCGACGGCTTCGCCCTGCGCACGCAGCGCGCGGTCACCATCCCCTTGCTCAAGACCATGCTGGAATCCGAATGACCCGCCCCCGTCTGGCCCTGTTCGATCTCGACCATACGCTGCTGCCGCTCGATTCCGACTACGAGTGGGGCGAGTTCACCATCCGCATCGGCTGGGCCGACCGGGCCGAGTTCGGCCGGCGCAACCAGGCGTTCTACGACGCCTACGTGGCCGGCACGCTCGACGTGCACGAGTACGTGCGCTTCGCCACCGAGGCCGTGTGCCGGCGCGGCGCGCAGGCCGCGGCCGACGCGCACGCGCAATTCATGCGCGAGGTGATCGCCCCGGCCATCCGCGCGCAGGCGCTGGCGCTGCTGAAGCAGCACCGCGACGCGGGCGACGAGGTGCTCATCATCACTGCCACCAACGAGTTCGTGACCCGTCCCATCGCCCAGGCGCTGGGCGTGGAACAGCTGCTGGCCGTGGAGCTGGAGCGCGGTGGCGACGGCTGGTATACCGGCGCCATCCGCGGCGTGCCCTCCATGCGCGAAGGCAAGGTGCGGCGCATGGAGGAGTGGCTGGCCGCGCGCGGCCTGGACTGGGCGGGCGTGGAGAGCACCTTCTACAGCGACTCCATGAACGACGTGCCGCTGCTCGAAAAAGTTCAGCATCCCGTCGCCACCAACCCCGATCCGCGCCTGCGGGCGCTGGCCCAGGAGCGCGGCTGGCGCATCCTGGACCTTTTCGAAGAAAAAAAATGATCAAGACCTTCATCGACAAACTGCTGGGCAAGGCGGCCCCGCGCGGCGCCAAGCCCCGCTTCGGCAAGCGCGAGGAAGTGCCGGCCTCGGTGCACGGCATCGACCCCGCGCTGGTGGACCGGCGCGCCATCGACGTGGTGCGCACGCTGCAGGACGAGGGCTACCAAGCCTACATCGTCGGCGGCGCCGTGCGCGACCTGCTGTTGGGCCTCAAGCCCAAGGACTTCGACGTGGCCACCGACGCCACGCCCGAGCAGGTCAAGGGGCTGTTCCGCCGCGCCTTCATCATCGGCAAGCGCTTCCGCATCGTGCACGTGGTGCACGGGCGCGGCCGCGAGCACGAGGTGATCGAGGTTTCCACCTTCCGCGCCTACCTGGACAACGCCGCGGCTGAGGCCGTGAGCGGCAACGAGAAGACCAGCAAGGCCGCCCTGGCGGGCATGCAGCACGCCGTGGACGCATCGGGCCGCGTGCTGCGCGACAACGTCTGGGGTCCGCAGGACGAGGACGCCACGCGGCGCGACTTCACCGTCAACGCCATGTACTACGACCCGCAGACGCAGATCGTGGTGGACTTCCACAAGGGCATCCAGGACGCGAAGAAGAAAACCTTGCGCATGATCGGCGACGCCGCCGCGCGCTACCGCGAGGACCCGGTGCGCATCATCCGCGCCGTGCGCTTCGCGGCCAAGCTGAGCGCGCTGGGCTTCACGCTGGAGGCCAGGACCGCCAAGCCGCTGGCCGAATGCAAGCGCCTGCTGCAGGAGGTGCCGCAGAGCCGCCTGTTCGACGAAATGCTCAAGCTCCTGCAGACGGGCCACGCCAGCGCATCCATCGAGCAGCTCCAGAAGCTGGGCCTGGAGCGGGGCATCTACCCGCTGCTGGACGTGGTGGTGGAGCGCGCTGGCGAGCCCCTGGTGCAGGCCGTGCTGCAGGACACCGACCGCCGCGTGGGCGAGGGCAAGGCCGTGGCGCCCAGCTTCCTGCTGGCCTGCGTGCTGTGGCCCGACGTGAAGACCGGCTGGGAGCAGCGCCTGGCGCGCGGCGAGCACGCCTTCCCGGCGCTGCAGGAGGCGATCGACGCGGTGTTCGACCAGCGCATCGGCGACGTGTCCGGGCGCGGCAAGCTGGCCGCCGACATGCGCGAGATCTGGGTCATGCAGCCGCGCTTCGAGAAGCGCTCGGGCAGCACGCCTTTCGGCATGGTGGCGCACATCCGCTTCCGCGCGGGTTTCGACTTCCTGCGCCTGCGCGCCGATGTGGGCGAGGTGGGCGAAGGCCTGGTCGAGTGGTGGCAGGAGTTCTCCATCACCGACGACGCGCGCCGCCAGGACATGATCGCGCAGGCGCGCGAGGAGCAGCGCCAGCAGCAGCGCAAGGCCGCGTCCGTGGTGCGCCGCGTGCCCAAGGCGCCTGCCGCTGCGGCGCCGGCGCCACAGGGCGATGACGTGGAAGAGGTGCCCGCCGCCGACGGCGCCGCGCCCAAGAAGCGCCGCCGGCGCCGCCGCAAGCCCGCGGGCGGCGAGGGCAGCGCAGCGCCCGAGGCCTGAGCGTGAACGTGGGCGCCTGGATCGGCCTGGGCGCGAACCTGGGCGACGCCCGCGCCGCGCTGCGCGTCGCCGTGCGGGCGCTGGCCGCGCTGCCCGGCACGCGCGTGCTGCGCGTCTCGTCGCTCTACCGCAGCGCGCCCGTCGATGCCGGCGGGCCGGACTACCTCAATGCCGTGGCCGAGCTGGACACGCCGCTCGCGCCGCTGGCGCTGCTGCACGCGCTGCAGTCCATCGAGCAGGCCGCCGGCCGCGAACGCCCCTACCGCAACGCGCCGCGCACGCTGGACCTGGACCTGCTGCTCCATGGCGACGAACGGCTGGACAGCCCCGAACTCACCGTGCCCCACCCGCGCATGGGCGAGCGCGCTTTCGTGCTGCTGCCGCTGGCGGAGTTGGCGCCCG
The DNA here is from genome assembly GCF_000400995.2 of Acidovorax sp. MR-S7. Classification (GTDB taxonomy): domain Bacteria; phylum Pseudomonadota; class Gammaproteobacteria; order Burkholderiales; family Burkholderiaceae_C; genus MR-S7. The sequence goes on from NZ_DF238897.1 coordinate 189,173, forward strand.
GCCTGGTCCGTGCGGAGCAACTCGCCGCGGTGACGGGCCAGCGCATCGAGCGCGTGGAGCAGGACTGGGTGGGCTTCTGAAACGATAGCTGCCCGCGCTTGCCATCCAAAGTTTTCAGCATGAAAACATGCGGAAACCCTTGCGTATCAAGCGCGACCAGCTATCGTTTTCAATCGACCCGTGCGCCGGAGGACTTCACCACCTGCTGGTACTTGGCGCGCTCGGCGGCCATGAAGGCGTCGAACTGCTCGGGCGAGGTGGGCACGGGCTCGGCCATCAGCAGCTCGAAGCGGGTCTGCGTCTCGGGCGCCTTGAGCGCGTCGGTGAAGGCCTTGCCCAGCTTGGCGATCACCGGCTTGGGCGTGCCGGCGGGTGCCACCAGGCCCCACCAGGTGTCGATGGAAAAGCCCGGGTAGGTGTGCGAGAGCGGCGGCACGCCCGGCAGCATGGGGCTGGTGGCCAGCGACGTGACGGCCAGCGCCTTGAGCTTGCCTGCCTTGATGTTGGGCGCGGCGGCGGCCAGGTTGTCGATGTTGAAGTCCACCTCGCCCGCCAGCAGCGCCAGCTGCGCCGGGCTGGCGCCGCGGTAGGGGATGTGCAGCGCGTAGATGCCGGCCTTCTGCTTGAACATCTCGCCCGCCAGGTGGCCGGCGCTGCCGTTGCCGCCGCTGCCGTAGTTGAGCTTGCCCGGGTTGGCCTTGGCGTAGGCGATCAGGTCCTGCAGGGTGCGGATCTTGAGCTGCTCGGCCCGCGCGGCGTTCACCACCAGCACGTTGGGCACGCGCACCATCTGCGTGATGCCGGCGAAGTCCTTGCCCGCGTCGTAGGGCATGCGCGCGTAGAGCCAGGGGTTGACGGCGTGCGTGGCCGTGGCCGCGATGCCGATGGTCAGCCCGTCCGGCGCGGACTTGGCCACCAGGTCGGCGCCGATGTTGCCGCCCGCGCCCGCCTTGTTGTCGATGATCACCGTGCCCAGCGTGTCCTTCACGCGCTCGGCCAGCGCGCGCGCCGTGACGTCGATGGGCCCGCCGGGCGCGTAGGGCACGACCAGGCGGATCGGCGTATCCTGCGCATGGCTCAGCGGGGCTGCGAATGCCGCCGCGGCGGAGGCGGCGCAAAGGAGGAGGTGTCTGCGGTTCATAGCCCTCCATTGTGCAAAAAACTGCCGGGCCTGGGGCGCCGCAATGCGGGCGCCGTCCTACGGCGCGGTGCGCCGCCCCTTCCTACGATGGGTGCGCCCGCCCGTCTCGATGAAAGGACCGACATGCTGGACACACCTTCCACCCTGGACGCCTCGCGCTACGCCGACTGCATCGTGGCCTGCAACGCCTGCGCCGCCACGTGCGACTTCTGCGCCGCCGCCTGCCTGCGCGAGCCCGACCCGCGCCACATGGCCAAGTGCATCGTGCTGGACATGGACTGCGCCGGCATCTGCCGCCTGGCCGCCGCCACCATGGCCCGCGAGAGCCCGCACGTGGCCTACATCTGCGAGCTGTGCGCGCGCATCTGCGAGAGCTGCGCGCAGGAATGCGCAAGCCATGCGGCGGAGCACTGCCAGGACTGCGCCGAGGCGTGCAAGCGCTGCGCCAGTCTGTGCCGCGACATGATCGCCTGAATAGAGGGCACCCCCCTGAGGCCCTGCGGGCCTTCCCCCCGCTCTCGCATTGCTGCGCAATGCGGGCAGGGGGACGCAGCCCCCGCTGCGGGGCGGCCCTTGCGCGGCTGCCCTCGCCTGGAGGCGCGCCAGCTTTGCAGTGGGGCTCCGGTCAGGTTCCGTGCTTGTCGGCCTCGGAGGTGAAGGCGTCGGCGTAGAACTCGTCGGGCGGCAGGCCGCGCTCGGTGCTGTAGGCCGCGCGCGCGGAGTCCACCACGATGGGAGCGCCGCAGGCGTAGACCTGGTGGCCCGACAGGTCGGCGAAATCCTCCATCACCGCCCGGTGCACGAAGCCCGTGCGGCCCGTCCAGCCGTCCTCGGGCAGCGCGTCGGAGACGACGGGCACGTAGCGCAGCTGCGGCATCTCGGCCAGGCGCTCACGGATCCAGCCGTCCATGTACAGGTCGGCCGGGCGGCGCCCGCCCCAGTACAGCGTGGCCGGGCGCGCGGTGCCCTTGTGCTGCATGTGCTCGATCAGCGCCTTGATGGGCGCGAAGCCCGTGCCGGAGGCCAGCAGCACCAGCGGCTTGTCGGAGTCCTCGCGCAGGAAGAAGCTGCCGAAGGGGCCTTCCACGCGCAGGATTTCCTTTTCCTTCATGGCGCCGAACACGTGCTCGGTGAAGCGCCCGCCGGGCATGTGGCGGATGTGCAGCTCCACGCCCGGCGTGCCCTCCTGCGTGTGCGGCGCGTTGGCCATCGAATAGGCGCGGCGCGCGCCGCCCTGCAGGATGAACTCGATGTACTGCCCCGCGTGGTAGCGGAAGGTGTCGGCCGCGGGCAGCTGCAGGCGCACCTGCATCACGTCGTGCGAGGCGCGCGTGAGCGAGGCCACGCGCACCGGCAGCTTCTTGATGGGGTAGGCGCTTTCGTCTGTCACCTGGCGCGATTCGAGCACCACGTCGCTCAAGGGCCGGGCGCAGCAGGTGAGCACGTAGCCCGCGGTCTCCTCCTCGGCGCTGAGCGCCTTGGACTGGTGTTCGCCGTGTTCCACGGAGCCGCTGAGCTTCTTGCACTTGCACGAGCCGCAGGCGCCGTCCTTGCAGCCGTAGGGCAGGCCGACACCGCCGCGGATGGCGGCGGCCAGGATGGCCTCGCCCGCCTGCGCCTCGAAGGCGCGGCCGCTGGGCTGCACGGTGATCTGGAAAGCGGTCATGGCGTGGGTATCCTTGGCATTCTTGAACAAGCAAACCGGTCGATTTTGCCCTCAAACCAAACACCCCTCGGCGCCTTGCCCGCGCGCTTCCGGCGCCAGCGCGTGCTCATCGTCGGCTGCGGCGACGTGGGGCTGCGCGCCGCGCGCGCGCTCGGCGCGGGCGCCCGCGTGCTGGCGCTCACCTCCACGCCCGAGCGCGTGCCCGCGTTGCGCGCCGCCGGCATCACCCCGCTGGTGGGCAACCTGGACCAGGCTGCCACGCTGGCCCGCCTGGCGGGCGTGGCCACGCGCGTGCTGCACTTGGCGCCGCCTCCGGGCGAGCGCGAGGTGGGCCCGCGCTGGTGGCTGGACCCGCGCAGCGTGGCGCTGGCGCGCGCGCTGCGGCTGCGCACGCTGCCGCAGGCGCTGGTCTACGCCTCTACCACCGGCGTGTACGGCGACTGCGCGGGCGCGTGGGTGGCCGAATCGCGCCCCGTGGCCCCGGCCACGCCGCGCGCCCAGCGCCGCGTGAATGCCGAGCGCGCCGTGCGCCACCTGGGGCGCGCGGGCGTGCGCGTGAGCATCCTGCGCGTGCCCGGCATCTACGCGGCCGACCGCGAGGGCGGCACGCCCCGCGCGCGCCTGCTGCGCGGCACGCCCGTGCTGCAGGCGCACGACGACGTCTACACCAACCACATCCACGCCGACGACCTGGCGCGCGCCTGCGTGGCGGCGTTGTGGCGCGGGCGGCCGCAGCGCACCTACCATGCGAGCGACCGCAGCGAACTGAAGATGGGCGACTACTTCGACCTGGCAGCCGACCTGTACGGCCTGCCGCGCCCGCCGCGCGTGTCGCGCGACGCGGCGCGCGCGCAGTTGCCGGTGTCGCTGCTGAGCTTCATGGGCGAGTCGCGCCGGCTGCTCACCGAGCGCCTGGCGCGCGAGCTGCGCGTGCGCCTGCGCTACCCCACCGTGGCCGAGGGGCTGCGCGCGGATCAGCGCGGATAGGTATTGCCCTGCTTGTCGTAGCAGCGGAACACGTTGCAGTGGGTGATTTCGCGCGGCGGCGGGCGCGGCCCGGGGCGCGGAGGCACGACGACCACCGGGGGCGTGTAGTACGGCGCCTGGGCGCGGCTGGCGCGTGCGCGTTCGGCCCGGGCGAAGTCGGCGGGGCTGAGGCAGGCCAGGTCCGCCTCGCGCTGCGCAGCGTCCAGGCGCGCCTGCTCGTCGTACATGCCGCGGCCCAGCGTGCCCATCACTTCCTGCAGGCTGCGGCGCGCGCGCTGGCAGGCCACGGACCGGGCGGGGTCGTTGCCGGCCGGAGCTGCCGCGCGTTCGGCACGCTCGGTATCGCGGCGCTGCGCGGACTCGTGCTGCTGGCGCTCGCGCTTGCGCTCCCATGCCTCGGCCGCCTGCTCGCGCTCCTGCTGGAGTTCCTCGGGCGTCTTGCGCGCCTCGACCTCGCGTGCGGCCTCGCCCCGGGCGCAGCCGCCGTCGGTGTAGGTGACCTTGCCGGTGGCAGGGTCGGTGCAGCGCGTGACCTGGGCTGCGGCGGGCAGGGCCAGCCACGCGGCGGCCAGGAGCACGGCGTGCAGGGGGGTGCGGGTCAGGGGCACGGCAGGCCTCAGCGCCAGTCGGGGGTGGGGGCGTAGCGCCGGCCGGGCACGGGCTGGTTGCCACGGTTGGGGCGTTCGGCGCGCTGGTCCTGTTCGCGCTGGTCCTGTTCGCGCCGGTCCTGCTCGCGCCGGCGGTCCCATTCGCGCTGCCGCTCGGCCTGGCGGCGGTCCGCCTCCCGGCGCTCGGCATCGCGGCGGCGGTCCGCTTCGCGGCGATCGGCTTCCCGGTGGCGCTCGGCCTCGCGGCGCTCGCGCTCGCGGGTGTCGCGCCATTGGCGCTCACGCCAGTCGTCGCGGTCGCGCCAGACGGGGCGCGGGGGGGGCACATAGACCGGCTGCGAATAGATCACGCCGGGGCGTTCGTAGACGGTCACCGCGGGCGCCGGGCTGGGGTAGTAGCCGCCCCCGTCGTAGTACGGATCGCCTGGCACGGCCACGCAGCCCACTGCCAGTGCGGCGAGCGTGCCGATGGCACCGAGGCGAAGAAAGCGGGGTGAAGGCATGGTGGTCTCCCTGTAGGCCGCGGGGCGGAGGTTGGCGCGGCGCATGGTTTGGCGCTAAGGGTGAGACGCCCGCCAGCGTATTTTGGTTGACCCCCCGGGGTGAACTTTGTCAGCTTTTGCCGCTGCTTCACCATTGTGTCGGATTGTTGCGGCTGCGCCTCCGCCGGCGCTCCCTGCGCGAAGCGCGTGCGCCGCCAACAAAGAATTACCGCCTTGCGGCGCAACTATGTGGACAGTATCCATTTTATTCCTAGCATGTAGATGCTGTTCACAAACCATGGAGACACCGCATGCAATTCATCCCCTACCTGAACTTCGACGGCAATTGCGCCGAGGCATTCGCCTTCTACGCCAAGGTGCTGGGCGGCACCATCGTCTACCAGGGCACCTTCGGTGAAATGCCGCCCCAGCCCGGGATGCCGCCCTTGCCCGAGTCGGCAAGGGGGCGTGTGATGCACGTGCATCTGCAGGCGGGTGCGCAATCGCTCATGGGCTCGGATGCCATGCCGGCGATGCCGGGCCAGGGCTCCGGCGCCTGCGCCGGCGGCTACCAGAAGCCGCAGGGCCTGTGGGTGTCGATCCAGGTGGAGACGCCGGCCGAGGGCCGGCGCGTGTTCGATGCGCTGGCCGAAGGCGGCCAGGTGGCCATGTCGTTCGCGGAGACTTTCTTCTCGTCCGGCTTCGGCATGGCGGTCGACCGCTTCGGCACGCCGTGGATGATCAACGTGCAGGCACCGGCCTGAAAGGAGAACCCCCATGCATTACGTCGATGGATTCGTCGTTCCGGTGCCCCGCGCCAAGCTGGACGCCTACCGTGCGCTCTCACAGAAGGCGGGCGAGGTGTGGATGGAATACGGCGCCCTGCAGTATTTCGAGTGCGTGGCCGATGACGTGCAGCCCGGCAAGCAGACCTCGTTCCCCCAGGCCGTGCAGCTGCGGGAGGACGAGGTGGTCGTGTTCGCGTGGATCGTCTACCCCTCGCGCGCCGAGCGCGACCGCATCAACGCGCTGGTGATGAAGCACCCGCGCATCGAGTGCTCGCCCGAGAACATGCCCTTCGACGGCATGCGGATGTTCTGGGGCGGCTTCAGCGGCCTGGTCGAGAAGGGCTGGGGCGTTTGAGAAAGATCGGCCTCCAGCGCTTGTACAGCAAGCGCTGGCAGCTATCTTAAAAATAGCGCTAGACGGCCCCGGCCGCGCGCAGCGCGGCGATGGCGGCGCTGTCCAGCCCCAGCCCGCGCAGCACCTCGTCGGTGTGCTGCCCCAGTGCGGGCGGCGCGTTGCGGTAGGTGACGGGCGTGGCCGACAGGCGCAGGGGGCTGGCCACGCCGCTGACGGTGGCGATGCCGTCGCCGGCATCGCGCGGCAGGTCCACGCGCAGGCCGCGTGCGCGCACCTGCGGATCGTCGAAGGCCTGGGCGATGGTGTTGATGGGGCCGCAGGGCACGGCCTTGTCTTCCAGCAGCATGATCCATTCGGCCGTGGTGCGCGTGCGCATCAGCGGCTCCATCAGCGCCAGCAGGTCGGGGCGGTTGCGCACGCGCGCGGTGTTGGTGGCGAATCGTTCGTCCTGGCCCCAGGCCGGGTGGCCCGCGGCGGCGCAGAAGCGCTGGAACTGCCCGTCGTTGCCGATGGCCAGCAGCACGTTGCCGTCGCTGGTCGCGAAGTCCTGGTAGGGCGCCAGGCTGGGGTGGATGTTGCCCGCGCGCTGCGGCGCCGCGCCGGTGGCGAGAAAGCCGCTGGCCTGGTTGGCGAGCACGGCCATGCCCACGTCGAGCAGGGCCATGTCGATGTACTGGCCCTCGCCGGTGGCGTTGCGTGCGTGCAGCGCGGCCAGGATGGCGTTGCTGGCATACAGGCCCGTGAACAGGTCCACCACGGCCACGCCCATGCGCAGCGGGCCGCCGCCGGGCGCGCCGTCGGCATGGCCGGTGATGCTCATGAGGCCGCACAGGGCCTGCACCATGAGGTCGTAGCCCGCGCGCTCGGCATAGGGCCCGTCCTGGCCGAAGCCGGTGATGGAGCAGTAGACGAGGCGCGGGTTCAGGCGCTTCAGGCTCTCGTAGTCCAGCCCGTATTGCGCGAGGCCCCCGGTCTTGAAGTTCTCCACCACCACGTCGGCCTCCTGCGCCATGCGGCGCAGCAGGGCCTGCCCCTCGGGGTGGGCCATGTCCACGGTGAGGGAGCGCTTGTTGCGGTTGCAGGCCGCGAAGTAGCTGGCCTGGCGCGTGTCGTTGCCCGCGGAGTCTTTCAGGAAGGGCGGGCCCCAGTGGCGCGTGTCGTCGCCGGCCTGGGGTCGCTCCACCTTGACCACGTCGGCGCCCAGGTCGGCCAGGGTCTGCGTGCACCAGGGGCCGGCGAGCACGCGCGAGAGGTCGAGCACCTTGATGCCCGACAGGGCGCCTGTGGAATGGTTCATGGTCAAATCGAACTCCAGCGCTTGCCAGGCAAGCGCAAGCAGCTACTGTTTCAGGAGTGTCAGTTGGCGAAGGCGGCCAGGCCGGTCTGCGCGCGGCCCAGGATCAGCGCGTGCACGTCGTGCGTGCCCTCGTAGGTGTTGACCACCTCCAGGTTCACCAGGTGGCGGGCCACGCCGAATTCGTCGCTGATGCCGTTGCCGCCCATCATGTCGCGCGCCAAGCGGGCGATGTCCAGCGCCTTGCCGCAGTTGTTGCGCTTGATGAGGGAGGTGCCCTCGACCGACGCGATGCCTTCGTCCTTCATGCGGCCGAAGCGCAGCGCGGCCTGCAGGCCCAGGGCGATCTCGGTCTGCATGTCGGCCAGCTTCTTCTGCACGAGCTGGTTGGCGGCCAGCGGGCGGCCGAACTGCTTGCGGTCCAGCGTGTACTGGCGCGCGGTGTGCCAGCAGAACTCGGCCGCGCCCATGGCGCCCCAGGCGATGCCGTAGCGCGCGCTGTTCAGGCAGGTGAAGGGGCCCTTGAGGCCCCGCACCTCGGGGAAGGCGTTCTCTTCGGGCACGAACACGTCGTCCATGACGATCTCGCCGGTGATGCTGGCGCGCAGGCCCACCTTGCCGTGGATGGCGGGGGCGGAAAGGCCCTTCATGCCCTTCTCCAGCACGAATCCGCGGATGGGGCCGACGGCGCCGCCCTCGGACACCTCCTTGGCCCAGACCACGAACACGTCGGCGATGGGGCTGTTGGTGATCCACATCTTCGTGCCCTTGAGCTTGTAGCCGCCGGCTGTTTTGTAGGCGCGCGTGGCCATGCTGCCGGGGTCGGAGCCGTGGTCGGGCTCGGTCAGGCCGAAGCAGCCGATGAATTCGCCGCTGGCCAGCTTGGGCAGGTACTTTTGCTTCTGCGCCTCGGTGCCGAATTCATGAATGGGCACCATCACCAGCGAGCTTTGCACGCTGGCCATGGAGCGGTAGCCCGAGTCCACACGCTCCACCTCGCGGGCGATCAGGCCGTAGGCCACGTAGTTCAGGCCGGGGCCGCCGTACTGCTCGGGGATGGTGGGGCCCAGCAGGCCCAGCTCGCCCATCTCGCGGAAGATGGTCACGTCGGTCTTCTCGTGGCGGAATTGCTCCAGCACGCGGGGGGCGAGCCTGTCCTGGCAGTAGGCGGCGGCGGCATCGCGGATGGCGCGCTCGTCGTCCGTCAGCTGCTGTTCGATGAGGAAGGGGTCGTCCCATTGGAAGCGGGCGTGGGCCATGGTGTCTCCTGTGCGAAAAAGAGGGGAATACATGCGGAATGCGTGCATCGTAGGGCTCCCGCTAAAGAGATGGCAAGCGAGTAGTTTGCATCCAGAAATGCGTTTATGGAATGTATGGGGTAGAGTGCGCGCATGCGCCGCCACCTTCCATCCACCCAGGCCCTGGCCTGCTTCGAGGCTGCCGCGCGGCACGAGAGCTATACACGCGCTGCGCAGGAGCTGGCGCTCACGCAAAGCGCCGTGTCGCGCCAGATCCTTGCGCTGGAAGACCAGCTGGGCGTGCAGCTCTTTCGCCGCACGCGCCACGGCGTGGTGCTTACGCCCGCCGGGCGCCACTACGGCCGCCAGGTGGCGCGCTGGCTGCAGGAGCTGGAGCAGGGCACGCTCGACGTGATGGCCCACCAGGGCCACGGCGGCGCCGTCTCGCTCGCGGCAGTGGCCACCTTCGCCACGCGCTGGCTCATCCCGCGCCTGCCGCTGCTGGCCGCGCGCCATCCCGAGATCGTGGTGCACATCGAGACGCGCACGCGGCCTTTTTTGTTCTCCGACACCACGTTCGATGCGGCGCTCTACGCCGGCACACCCGAGCAAGTGGCCAACTGGCCCGGCGTGCAGGCACAGTTGCTGATGCAGGAGGACGTGGTGCCCGTATGCAGTCCGAAGCTGCTCGAATCGGCCGCGCAGCAGTCAGGCATGCCGCGCGGCACCGGGCGCGCCCACCAGGGCCTGCCGCCGCAGGCGCTGGCGCGCCTGCCGCTGCTCCAGCAGAGCACGCGGCCTTATGGCTGGCAGCAGTGGTTCGGCGCCATGGGCGTGCACGACGCGCCGCGCGCGCTGGACGGGCCGCGCTACGAGCTGTTTTCGATGACGGCCGCCGCCGCCGCGCAGGGCCTGGGCGTGGCGCTGATCCCGCCGATGCTGATCGAGGCCGAACTGGCGCGCGGCGACCTCGTCGTGGCCTGCGCCCGGCCGCTGCGCGGCGAGCGCGGCTACTACCTCGTCAGCCCCGGCGAAGCGCAGCCGCCGGTGCTGGCGGCATTCGCCGCGTGGCTTCAGGAGATGGCAAGCACTGCCGCGGCGCCGCTGTCATAGCCAGGGCATCGCCGCCACGCACAGCGGCACCAGCACCGCCGTGGCCACGCCGTTCAGGCTCATGGCCAGTGCAGCGAACGCGCCGGCCGTGGGATGCACCTGCAGCTCGCGCGCCGTGCCGATGGCGTGGGCCGTCAGGCCGATGGCGAAGCCGCGTACCGCAGGGTCGTGCACGCGCAGCAGGCGCATCAGCGGTGCGGCCAGCACTGCGCCCGCGATGCCGGTAATGGCCACGGCTACCGCCGCCAGCGACGCCGGGCCGCCCATGCGCTCGGCCACCGGCAAGGCGATTGGCATGGTGGCCGACTTGGGCGCCAGCGCCATCAGCGTCTCGCGCGTGCCGCCCAGCGCCCAGGCGATCAGCAGGGCCGAGACGATGGCCACCGTACCGCCCACCAGCAGGGCCACGCCAATGGGGCGCCAGAGCTGGCGGATGCGCTCGCGCTGCGCGAACAGGGGCACGGCCAGGGCCACCGTGGCCGGGCCGATCAGGAAGCTCAGCAGTCCCACGCCTTCGCGGTAGGTGGCGTAAGGCGTGCCCGTGAGCAGCAGCACGGCCACGACGAGCGCGGTGGCGGTGAGCGGGGGGATCAGCAGCGGGTGTGCGCCGCTGCGCCGGTACACCGCCAGCGTGAACGTGTAGGCCAGCATCGTGAGCACCAGCCAGGGCAAAGGCGAGGCGGCCAGCCAGGCAGTCAGGGCGTCCATCAGGTGCGCTCCTCTTCGGCGGGGCGCGTGTGCGCGCTGTCACGCAGCAGCCAGCGCAGCGTCCACGCCGTCACCGCCAGCGTGATGGCCGCGCCCGCGATGCCCGCCACGAGGAAGGGCAGCCACTCGCGCGCGATGCGTTCGAAGTGCAGCATCACGCCCGCGATGGCCGGGATGAACAGCAGCATCATGTTCTGCAGCAGGCTGCCCGCCGTGCGCTCCAGCGCGTCGGGCACGCGGCCGTAGGCGAGCAGGGCGGCGAGCAGCAGCAGCATGCCCGCCAGCGCGCCAGGCAGCGGCAGGTGCAGCCATTGGACGAGAAGCTCTCCAAGGAGCTGGAAGGCGAAGAGCGCGGTGAGGGCGTAGACCATGGGCGCGATCATCGCCCATGTCCTGCGCGGGCGTGGGTGATCGGCCGATTGCGCGAGCGGCGCAGTCGCAATACGCTGGCGTGGCTACTTCATCCATGCTAGGAGTTAACGCCATGGCCACCACCACCTACCACGCGCCCACCTTCGATCCCACCGTGGACGAGATCGAGACGCTCAAGCAGCTCGAAATGGGGCAGTCCCTCAGCGTGCCCGACGCGCTCAAGCACCACTTGTCCGGCCGCCTGCTCGACTGGGGCTACATCGGCAAGACGCCCAGCGGCCAGTTCAGCATCACCGAGACGGGGCGCCAGCTCATCCGGCGCCAGAACAACTAGGACGTATTGCGCGCGGACAAAGAAAAGGCCGCCTCTGCATGCGCAGAGGCGGCCTTGCCGTGTCTGGTGCCCGGGGCCGGAATCGAACCGGCACGCCTTGCGGCGGGGGATTTTGAGTCCCGCGAGGAATTGAGGTTTCATGCGGGTTTGCGGCTGATGTGTTCCTGGGGTTATGGGCTGTTACCCCAGAGAGAAAGGCGACAAAACCGGAACGCTTTTTAGGCCGTGGGTTTGAGCTTGCGCACGCCACCGTAATGCCGCTCCGTCAGCCGCTTGTCGGAGTGCTGCAGCAGCTCGGCCGCCTCCTCCAGACTCCCCGCTTTCTGGGCTGCACGCTTGCGCATATCACGCAGGTACAAAGCTCGGATCGCCTCGGCCAATTCCTTCTCTCCCCGACCGTCTGCCTTCTGAGCCGCAATGGCCCTGGCAGTGTCCCAGCCGTAGCGCAATGCTGCCTGGGTAACGGGGCGGCCATTAGGCAGGGACAGGAGCATCAGGTGCGGTGCGCCTAGGGCCTTGCGCCGCTCCACCAGTCCAGGCAGGACCTGGGACAGGTTCAAGTCCCATTCGGCCTCCTTGCCCGTCTTGCTGGCCTCCAGCGTCAAGATGGACCCGCGCGGCATCAGCACGGTGATGCAGTCGGTCAGCCGCATTCCTGTTGCGGAACCAAGATCCATACAGTCCTTGATGTGCTGCGCTGCCTCTGCGTAGATGGCTGAATACACGGCATCCTGCACCTTCACCTTGCGCGCGTTTTCCTTGTTCTTCCAGCGGCTGCGCTCCATACCGGCAGCGGGCCATGGCTCAGAGACAAGCCCCTCGCCGCGCGCCCAGTTCCAAATGACGGACAGCAGGGCCATTTCCCGGTTTCCCTGAGTTTTGGCTGTGCGCTTGCGGAGGTAGGCTTTGATCGTCGGCAGATCTACCTGGTCCCATGTCGCTTCCGCGAAAGCTGGGCGCATCATGCGCAAACTCTTGGTGTACCCGCGCCTTGTCTCCGCGCTCTTGTACGTAGGGAGCACTTCTGTTTCCCACCGCGCGAACGCCTCTTCTAGGGTCCCGGCAATCAAGGGCTCGGCAGTGCCTCGCGCGTTGATTTCCTCCCACTTGGCAATGGCTCGGGCGTGGTCCGTGCCGAGAGCTATTTCCCCACGGCCTTCTGCCGTCGCATCGTAGAAGTAGTACACCACGACCTTGCCGTTCTTGCGGCGGCGCGTCCTGGCGCGAAGTCGTGGGTATTGGCCTGTCATCTGACTGCTCCTAGATTGACGCCGCGCGACGGGGCGAAGACCTGCCCAGCCAGCCAGGCGCGGGCGTGGGCGCGAGACAGCAGGATACGCCTGCCAAGTCGCTTATGTGGGATGCCCGCTTGCTTTAAGAAGGCTTCTTGCTGGTCGGTGGTGCTGGCTCCCGCAAGTTTGCGGATGTCCTTCGGATCAAGGAATTCGCCTTCGGTGCTCATAGCGTCCTCCAAAAAGAAAGCCGCCCGAAGGCGGCTGGTTGATCGTTGTCTGGCCACGGCTGGCGGGGCTGGGTTGTTTTGACTGACGCGCTTCCCGGTCAGGGGCTGGCGGCTGATTTGCGCTGGCGTTCCTGAGTCATCAATTCGTCAATCGCGTCGCGCAGCGTTTTTGCTGATGCGCCTGTGTCAGAGCGCCCGTCCTCGACATCGATCATCAAGGGGCCATTTGGGCCGTTACGGTATCGCATGATGCTGATGGCCCCCGATGCTTCCAACCAGTCAATGCGGGCTGTGTCGGCTGTACCTTGTTGCTCGCACCGCCATTGCTTGAACCCGAGAGCATCGCGTTCTTCTGCTGGCAGTGCCTTGAAGTGGGCGTAGTTTGAGAGTGGTTCGGGGGTCATGGCCTTGCCTCCGGTGTGCCGTCAAAGTCGGGGATGGGGTCGCGTCGGCCCCTGCGCGTGCGGGCGCGCCGGCTCATGGCTTGCCATCCTTCGCGCACTTGTACGTCGCCGCACCTACATAAAACCCGCCGAGTCTGTCGCACTCTCTTGCCACCGATTCGTGCGCGGCGGCCCAACCAAGGAGCGCCCCTAAGAATACGGCAGCGAACGCCGTGAATAGGACTTCGATGAAGCTCATGGCTTGCCCTCCAGCCGCGCACGGCCTGCGGTGATTGCCTCGTCAGTCCGCTCAATCGGGCGCGTTTGGGCGCGGTGGTACTCCAGCGCCTCCACCAGTTGCAGAATCAGCGCGTCGTCTTGCTTGCGGAATTCGGCTTCGATGGCGCGGGCGAAGTGGAATGGGTCGCGGCTTTTCAGCCGCAGTAGGTTGATTTCAGGGTCACTCAGCGCCATGCTGGCCTCCTTTGATGCGCAACGTCTTGCCGCAGCAGTGGCAAAAGTTCATGTGGTTTTCCTTTGGGCCGCCATCATCAAATCGCCACGACTGCCCACACTCTGTGTCCCAGAAGCTGTCGTCGGCGTTGTGCGTCCACTCGCAGGTCAGCGGCACCGCCCCGGCCTGCGCCTGGGTGGGCTGTGGGGCGCGTCGGTTCCAAGCGGCCAGCACTTCAAATGCCGGAGACATATCAGCACCCGAGTTTTTGAACTTGCGATGCAGAATGAAGTAGCAGTCATCGGCATGCGCGTCGTGTCTGGCGTCGCCTCCGCAAAACGGACACGGGAGCATGTGGGGCCAGTCTGTCGGCTCAGTCATGGCATCTGCTCCCCTATGGCTGCGGCTGCGCGGACGATGGCGCGGCGATAGGAGGCTTCGGCCTCAGTTGCACAGAAGTGGGGGCCATCGGTCCTGCGGTAGGCCTCAACAGTCCGAAAACCCCGCTGCTCATTCCATTCGAGGTCAATGCGCAGGGCAGCGGCCAACCGCAGCGCATCGCCGTCGTCAGCGAGCGGGTGCCAGTACCCGCGCTGGCAGTTCGCCGGGAAACCGAGCGAAGGGTTCATGTCGCCTGAGAAATCAACCCAGTCGAACCCCGCCGCCTTCGCCGCCATCTCCAGCATCCGCTTGTGGTCTGCGTCAGCCATTGCCGTTCTCCTTCTTGATGCCGTGGGCGGCGGCTTCGATGTCTCGGGCAAACTCGATGTCCGTGACGCCAATGGGCGCGGCGTGGTAGCGCGGCTTTTCCCTCCAGATCGCGTCGATCTGCCCATCCGTCAGCGGATCGGTCACGGTGCTCCCACCGAACTCCGCGCGCTTGCGCCAGTAGCACACATCACACAGATCGGGATCGCTTCCGTCCCGGCCATGGCTGTGATGGTTGATGGCGAAGCTGCCGCAGCGGCTACAGCGTTCCATCTTGGGCTCCCTTCTTGATGCCGATGCCGTGGGCGATCAGCGCTCCCCGGTTCGCGTCGATCAACGTGCGAAGCGTGTCCATGTCGCTGGTGTCGCTGACGATGCCGAGGTATGCGCGCAGCCACGGTCCCGCGCATCGGCGCAGCACCCATTCCAGGCGCTCGGCGTCGGGCCGTAGCTCATCGACCAGCCGCCCAAGCGTGGCGCAGGACGATTCCAGGACCGCGATTTCGGCCTTGAGTGCATCGCGTTCGCTGCGTGCTTGATCGCGCGCCGCGCAGAGCCTGCGCAGCTCTTGGCTGTCTCTGTTGTGCTGCTGCAAGAGGCCATCCGTCAGCGACTCCACTACAGCCGGTGGCGTGGGGTGCTCATAGAGAGCAACCGCCCCTTCATCGGTTTCCGCGCAATCCGTCCAACCGAACGGCTCTGCGCGAAAGTAGCCGAAGGGTTCTTGATCCGCAGCCGGTGGCGTGGGCTGGGCGCGCGCAGCTTGCCACGCCTTCCACATTGCTGAGGTGGGCGTGGCGACAGGCACGTACCCATCCACGCCGTAGGTGCCCACAATCGCAAGCATGTTCCTTCCTTTGGGCAGTTTCCTCAGAGCTTCATCGGACAAATCCGACCCAAGGTCGAAGTAACCTCCTCCCCCAATGTCGAGGTATGCGACAGCCTCACGCGGCCCCGCTACAGCGGCAGGCTTTTCCAGCAACAGCATCGCATGCTGGAGCAGTAGCTCGGCGCTGTAGTCGTTGCTTGCGATCTTGGCCTTGATTTCAGCCAGGGTGTAGGGCTGCTGGATGCGGGTTACGGCGGCAGGCGCCGCCAGTTGCTTCAGTGCTCGGCGGTGCAGCTTGTCTTGGATTTCAGCGGGCGAGTCGCGGAGGAAATCGATCCAAGGCATCTCGCGGCAATCTTGCGCTTCCCCGTCGTCCATGTACGCGAGGGCTCCGGCGTGAGCCACGCACAGCATCCGGCGTAGGGAGCGGTTCTCTACGTCCAAAGCGGCAGGCGCTGCCTGTGCTTCTGATGGCTCATAGAGGGGTACCGCACTCCAACGAGTTGAGTCTCCATTTGATTCGTGTTGATCGTTCCAGTGCAAAGACTTGCTGCCACAATTTTTAATGTCGTAGACCGCCCATGCGGTCGGCTCCTTAGCAGTCACTGGCTCTGCCTTGGGAGCGGCTGCGAGTTGGGCATCCACGCATGCGTTCCAACCGTTTTCAAAAGCGGCCTGCGTAGTCCCTATGGAATCGGTCACAGGGATATGCCGCACTGCCGGCACTGCTGCTGCGGTGGTGAGGGCTGCTTGTTCCAGCGCCTCAATGGCAGGAGCCAGCAAACCCTGCGCCATGCGCTTGGTTTGTGCTGTGTCACGCACTTCGCCGCCCATCATGTTGGCGTACAGGTGACGCAGTTGCGCCAGGGCGGCATTGGTATTGGTGGTCATGGTGTTCCCTATGCGTCTGCCGGGCGCTCTCCGCACCACAGCTTGTGATCTTCGATAGCTTCGAGCGGATGAAAGACATGCCCGCACCAGAAGCATTTGAGGGGTCGGTAGTTATCCATTGCTCCCTCCCTCATCAGCACTGGCGGGGACGCAGGGGCTCCACGCCGCCTGCGCCTATGGCCTCCAGTTGTGCTTCCAACTCCACAATCCGCTTGCAGCGGTTTTCGCGCAGCATTGCGCCAAGCTCCTGCACTCTGGCTTGAAGGCTGTCGATTTCAAGCCGCGCGGCGTCGTAGCCCTGCTGCAGCGCGGTGTTCTCAGCGTGCAGGCGGCGCAGTTCGCGCCCTGCGTCGCCAATGTCATTGATCGACGGGATTGCGTGCAACTCCACGCAGTCAGCGAATTCGATTGCCAGCCGCAGCGCTTCTGGTTGTGTGTTGTCTGTCATGTCTGCTGCTCCAATGCCCAGTTAATGATTTCCTGCTCTCGCTCGCACGCCCTGCAGGAACTCCACTTGCTGCTCGTCCTGCAGGGCGCGGCGCTTCCATTACTTTAGGGTGGGTTCGCGGGGTTCGCTCACTGCCGCCCCCGGTACTGCAGCTCCTTGCCCTCGTACCGCCCGCGCATGGTGCTGTTCAGGTGCGGGATGGATGCGTAGTCGCGCAGAGTGATGCGCTCTTTCTCGCGCTGGGCTTCCCATTTGGTTCGCGGTACGTGGTTGGCAAGGGCGAAGCCTGCGGGGGTTTTAGGTTTGGTCATATGTGCGTCCATGACTCTCTGCTCATGATCTTTTCGATGCTGCGCTCGTGCACACCGAATTGGCGGGCGAGCGCAGCGTTGGATAGGTTTTCGCGGATGTGCTTGAGCAAGCTCTCGCGCTGCCGCTTGGCTGATCGGATGGCTACAACGTCCAGGTCTAGTAGCTTCGAGTGCGGGAGGTCTTGGCCGCGCGCGCAGAACTCGGTCCTGCGCTGCTCCCATTCGTCCCGGTGCAGGTTGTGTTTTGAGCCGCGCCCCATAGTTGTGCGGGTCAGGGGTTGACGTTTTGCGCAATGGCTTCGGCCCAGGGCGTCCCAGACTCCGCCAACTCGGCCACGCGCCAGCGGCCCAGCGCGGTCATGGTTGGGTGCGTGTGTAGGCAGCAGTCAGCGGCGATTTCGAATGAATCTGCCGCCCTCATGCAGATTGGGCACTGCATGGGCTGCGCGCCAGAACCAGCCTTGCCGCAACAATCGGCGGCCGAGGCTTCATCGCCATACGTTTCCTGACAGGCGGGGCACTGGTACTCGGTAAACACCTCGGGCAGGCAGCATGTCTCTGCTTCGAAATAAGCGTCGTGGCTGGTATTGCAATTGCCGCAGGTGTAAACCTTTTTCGCGCCGCCTGGTGCGGCAGGCCGGAAGACATTCGGGCCAATGGAATTCATCGCCACAAGGCGCGTGAAGAAGTCAGCGGATGCCATGGGGGACTCCATAAAAAAAGCCCGCTGGTGCGGGCTGGTTGGTTGATGGGCCTTACTGGCTAGGCTTGCGAGCGGACGCGCTCCAGGCGGGCGTAGACAGTCTCAAGCGCGCGCGTCATCTGCCAAGGGGTGCAGTTGCGCAGGCATTCGTCGTGAAAATCCAGCGCATCGGGCATGTGCTTGAGGGCGAAGGCATCCACCCCGAATCTGCCTGAACGCCGGTAGCGCTGGCCTATCTCGTACATTGCCATCTGCGCATGCTCCATCACGTCTACGGCAGCAGGGCCGAAGCCCTCCGCCATCACCTTTGTGACGTTCACGGCCATGACCAGTGCGTCGTAGTCCGCAGTAGTGGCATCGCCGGTTTGCAGTCTGTGCCATGCCATCCGCGCTTCGTTCGACAGGACAGCAAACTCGTGCTCGCTGAAATTGGAGCTTCGACCGATGGCGATGAGGCCGCCGTCTGACCTCTTGCGGTACTTGGCGGGCTCTGGCTTCTGCCGGGCAGCGGCCCGGCGCATGGCTCGGTTCATGTGATCGTCAGCCGGTCCCTGCGCACGATGCTTGCGCCTGCAACAGCTTCCCCGGCCTTGATGGCTGCTTTGATTTTTGTCTTGCTGGGCGTTGGCGGCTTGGGGTCGTTGCACAGATCCGCAGGGAATGTCGCGCCTTCCTCCAACTCCACCGACTCATCGCGGCCAAGGTGCAGCTTTGCGCCAAACAGGCCAAGATCGTGCTTCACTTCGGTGATGCCCGTCGCCTTCATGCAGTCTGCCACGTAGTCCTTGAAGCGGTTCAGGCGCTTTTCGCGGGCGTCTATCTTCGCCAGCATGTCCTTCACCATGGCCTTGGCGCTTTCGAGCGTTGCGCCTTCTTCTTTCACGTATGCCACACAAGCCACTGCTTTCGATTGGAAAAGCTCGCGGCTATCGGAGTAGCTCTCAATGATTTCCCCGGTATCGGGGTCGATCTGGTTCACGGACTCGCGCACTTGCTGGGCGAGGTCGAAAAGTGTCAGAGAGGTCATTTGCGTCCCCATGAAAGAAGAAGGCCAGCTACTGCGGCGGTGCTGGCCTTGGGTTGTTGATTCAGTGAGCGGCGTTTGGCGATGTACTTTGCGTGCGCCCTGGCTCTTGCAGCTTTGCCCTCGGGCGTGAGGGCGTAGGTGCGATAGTCGCGGACTGGCATGGTTAGAAGGGGATGTCGTCATCCATGTCATCGAAGCCGCTGCCGGGTGCGCCGGGCCGCGTTGCTTGGCGGTCTGCCGCGCTGGCTGGTGCAGGCCCTGCGCGCTTTTTCAGCGGGCGATCCGTGAGCATCGCCATCACTGCCGCCAGCTTTTCCGGCTTCGTCTTGCGGTCGAGGATTTCGCCTGCGGTGAACTCGTCCGCAGCCCGGAAGGGCGCCAGCATCTCCAGGCGCCAGCCGGTTTCCCCGGTGTATTGGCCGTCGCGCATCTTCTCGTACTCGGTCTTTTGCAGCACGAGGCCGATGGGCTTGCCGACAAGTTCCGGGAACACCTCTGCCTGCACGGTTTCGCGCTGCTGGGTGTCCCAGTTATAGCGCTCCACCTTGCCCGGCGCAGGAGCGATGCCGCGCAGACTCATGCAGGCCATGATGGCGTTGATGGCCTTGAAGCCGCCCAGGTGCTTGTTGCTTGCGTCCATCGTCCAGATGTCAAAACGGGTGGACTGGCCGGCGCATTCAAACGTGAAGCCGATGCCATGGGTGCCCTTGTTCTTGGACACGAGCTTTTCGGCGCGGGTGAACTGGCCGATGTACTTCCCGGTTTCGGTCAGGTAGGAGCCGATGGAATCGGCCTCGCGTGCGGATTGGGCGTCAAGTTGGTACATGGTTGGTGCTTTCAGGCTTCGGTGGTGGAGAGTTGATAGAAATCTGCGATGGCGGCGTCAACGGCGGCCAGGTCATTCGGTATGGTCAAGTCGGAGAACAGGTCAACGGGCGACTTCACGCAGTCCTGGCCGTTGGTCTGCGTGCGAAACAGGTACTGCCCATTGATGACTTCGGTACGCAGGACGATGGTGAAGTAGCCCTCGGGCACCAGGGTTTGATCCACCATCTTTCCAACGGTCTTCATGCGGACGTTGCCGAAGTCATCGGTTTGTGTGTGCGCCAGGATGTAGACGCGGCGGTGCTCTGCTAGCGCGCCAGCGGCTTGAAAGATGTTCCAGGCTCCCTTGGCAATGTCCGTGAACTTGTCGTAGCCCTTCTCGCTGCTGCGCGCCAGCAGCTCATTGACCAGCACCGCCTGGTAGTCGTCGATCACCACAATTTCATGGGGCGACTGGCGCATCAGGCGCTCGATCAGGGCGGGGTCGCTGGTCTGGATGACGTTGCCGTCCGCCTTGAGCGACAGTCTGGTTTTCCAGCCACTAGAACGGAAGGGCAGGGGCTTTTTGATGCACTGGATCAGCAGCGTCTTTGTGGGGTCGAGATTGCGCAGGCTGGTGGACTTGCCCGAGCCACTGGCGCCGAGAATCAGGGTTGCAATGCTCATGTCGGTGCTCCTTGGTGGTTGCTTGGTGGTGGACTTGGTCGGATTCGATCTGTGCGCAGGACATGGCTTCGTCCCACGACTCTTGAAGCATTGGGTGGGTGTTCATGGTGTCCTCAATAGAGCCAGTACGCAGCTGCGAGGCTTGCTGCAAAGCCAGCAGATGCAAAGCACCCGACAAGCGCGAGGGCGTACAGCACAAGGGATTCAAGGGGAGTGAGGGTGATGTCCTCGGGGGATTCGGTGGGGGTGGTCATTGCTTGGCTTCCAGCGGCTCAACGTCGTTAGGGTGGAAGTTGCCGCGCCACGTCTCACCCGCGACAACGAGGTACTGGCCGTGAGCACGCAGCAGCTTTCCTTGCAGCCCGTCAAACCAAGTTCCCGCACCCTTGCGGATGGAGACTTGATCGCCCACCTTCACGGTCAGCCCGTAGGTCTTGCGGATGTAGACCATGCTCATCGCCGCGCCTCCGCAAACTGCTCCAGCCACTCCCGCCGCGCTTGCTCACGCGCATCCAGTGGGGCGGCGATTGCCTCCGCTGCAACTGCTGCGTCTACCTCGGTAGCGCTCTGCCCGTCAAGGAACGCAGGAAGGATCAGCAGGATCAGGATCGCTCCAAGGGCTAAAAGGCCCGTCTTGATGTTCTCGATAGGTGGCATCACGCTTCCTCCAGTTCGTCGGGATGATCGGGATCGCGCGGATCAGGATGAGCCCTGCGCGTGCGTTCGTATGCGGCATCGCGCCGCGCTTCTTCGCGGGCTAGGTGGTCGTAGTCGTCGGGGATCGGGCGAAACATGCGGTTCAAGATCGCGCGATGGGTGGCGTTGACTTGCTCATTCATGGGGTTCTCCATGCGTGAAAAAGCCCGCGAAGTGGCGGGCCAAGGGAAGAAAAAAGCCCAGCGCAGTGGCTGGGCTAAACCCCCGTGGGGGGGCGAGGGGTAAAGGGTTGATGGTGGCCGGTTGCTTGTCCGGCTTGCTTCCGCGTGTTGTGGGGCCGATCCCCGCATGCGCCCGCCAAGGTTGATGCGCATGTCGTTTGGCTGGGGGTTGCCTGTTTCCCGGTTTTTGATGGAAGGCCGGAACCTTCTTTGCCGTGGTCGGTGTCCCGATGTGGCCGCTTCCAGTCCCCTAGACACTGCGCATCGCAACTGCGCATTCACCATCATTGAGTCGTCCTGGTGCTGAGCCCCAGGTCTTGAAAAACCGCGCGTCGCGTCTTGTGCTTCGCTTCGCTCTACGGCCAGCCGACAGCCCGGCCAATTCCGACTCAATGATGGCCCCAGCCTTTAACGACGCTGGGATGGTCATTCCTCAAGGTAGAGCGGTTTACATGGCATCCTCCGTGCAGTTGTCCCGGTGCGTTCTGGCGGCACAGGTTTCGCCGTTGCAGATGGTGCTGGTTACGCATCCAGCGACGGCGTTTCGCCCCGTCCGTTCTCCTGCTTTCGCAGTTACTTCGCGCCAGCTATCCGGCTGGTCGGTGAGGGCCCTGAGCATCACGCCCAGGTGGCTTGCCCTGTCTATAGGAAGACAGGTATGGGGTTAGCGGCGCCGGGCCTTGTGTTTCTTCACGCGGCGCAACTTCATTGCGGCGCGGTGGGTGGCTTTGTGTGCGCCGGGTGCTCGGCGGTTCGCTGTCCCTGACACTTTCTCGGCAGCGCGCGGCGGAACAAGAGCGGGTGACGACGAATCGCGAACAACTTCTGCAGCGCCAGTCACTGCAATTGATGCCATCGCAGCGACTGCGGCAAGCAAAGACGAACGGGAACTTCTCATTCTCTTCTCCTAGTGTGTTGAATTGGGGGGGGATTGCTTTGAAGGGCGGGCAGGACGGCCAGTCCCCGCTATGACACTGTCTGACGTGCCTCACAAGCCACGTCCCCGCGCTTGCGCGCCGCCTGGGCATGGTCTAGCTGTCTTCCCGAGGTCGCTAGCCCTCGCGTGTTCGGCTGTGTTGCGACCCCGTGTTTCGCTCTCGCGATACTTTGTCGCCGCCGCCCATCAAAGCAATCCAGCCCCCGGCACTGCCGGGGAGTGGGGGTTACTGGGTGGCCTTGGCAGCGCGCCGGGCCTTTGCCAACTCTTGCGAGACGATCTTCGGAAACTTCTTGTTCCGCGCTGCATCGGCCGCTGAGTCGGTCATGAGGCCACTGAGCAACATATCCGTGATGCCGACGTTGAGCCGATCAAGCCATGCCGCACGGTCCGCAGGCAGCTCCGGGAATTGCTCGGCGAAAGGGCGGGCTGCCCAGCCTTGCTCGAAAGTCTCCGGCGTGTGCTTTGCTTCCATGTCTCTCTCCTTGGTTGAATGCCAAAACCCTGACCCGCAAGGCTTTGGCTTTGCCCCTGTTGCCAAGGGCCTGCAGGCATCTCCCCGCGTGCTGCGGGCTCCTGCTGCCGGACTGGCTCCGGCTTTGCTGATGACTATCAGTGCCCTGTAACCCGGCTTGTTGCGTCCACCTGAGCGCCCGCCTGGGCTTGGCAGCTTCCTGTTTCAGATCGTGCAGCCTGGATGCAGCCTGCGCTTTTCCTCCAGATAGGCTTGGTGCGCCTCGTTGGCGTCGTCAAATAAACCTAGATAGATGTTCTTCGAGCCATTCCAAATCATTGCCCTCCAGCGGCCTGCTTGTCGATGCCAGGAGACGCCTAATGGCGCTGGGCGCGAGCGCTTCGGCATGGATGACCGAAGGTTTTGCTGGTTGAAGCTGCGTGGCACATCTCTGAGATTGACTATGCGGTTGTCATCCCGAACCCCGTTGATGTGGTCAATCTCGTGCCGAGGCCACGAGCCGTGCTCATAGAGCCACGCAAGCCTGTGCGCTTGGTATCTCTGGCCGTCAATCTCCATCAACACATAGCCCTGGTTATTCACGTGCCCGGCGACTTCCCCAAGCGTGCGTTTGGCCATCCCTCTACGGACGGCAATGCGAATGAAAAGCCCGGTGGCTGGCTCGTACTTCATGACCTCTCTCAAGCGTTCTGCTGTCAGCATTTGATCCTCCAAATCCAAGCAGTCATTGGCGGCCGCTTGGATTTGCCCCCCCCTGATGAGGGCTTGCAGCACGTCCTTGGCTATTCAATACCCCGGTGGCTTGGCGACCCCAGGGCGTGTGCTGCGGCGGGGAGTTCCCCGCTCCGTCTTTCTCCAGGCTGGTGAGGCCCGGCGCCCGCAGGTGTTGGTTCGTGCGGCGCGCTGTCTTTTGATCTGCCGACAAAGAGGGGCAGGACGCTTCTGAGGCGTCGTTCATCCATAGCGGGTTTAAAGATGCGGTGTCGGGCTGCGCCGATCCGCTTGCCCCGTCGATGCACTGGTGTGCTGTCGATGGGTGAATTATGCACTTATGCATAGCCATGTCAATGCACTTTTGCATTGTCTTCGTGAAATTACCTACACTCCCCCCATGCCCACCACTCAAGAGATGGAAAAGCGACCCGCCCGAGCCTGGATATGCGCTGACGGCCTAGTGCACAATCGGCGCACCATGTCAGACGGTTTCGTGAAGCCAGGGGCAAGCAGCAAGGTAGAGATTCGCCGTGCTGGCGATGCCATTGCCGCCGGGACGGCCACGCAGCGAGATGAAGAGATCGTTCAGGAATGGCGGGACTGCCATGCCTATGTCCTGAACACGTTCCAGAACACACTGCGCAGGTGGATCAGGGATGAGCCCTATGTCATGGTGCAGCGCCTCAAGCGCTTGCGCACGGTGCGGGACAAGCTCGCCACGGGCCGCGCGGCCAATGTTTCTTCCATGCACGACCTGGCGGGCTGCCGCATCATCTTCCCGGATGTTCGGGCATTGACCCAATTTCGGGAGGTGTTCCATGCAGGTACGCGCTCATCGCATGAATACGCCAGTAGCGGGAAGTACGACTACTTGGCCAACCCGAAGTCAACGGGGTATCGCGGCTTTCATGACGTGTTCAAGTACCACGTTGCCAATGCGCCGGGCAATGCCTGGAATGGGCTGCGCGTAGAAATCCAGTACCGCACCAACGCCCAGCATGCATGGGCCACGGCAGTTGAGATTTCGGATTTGATCGACAACGCTAGGGTGAAGTTCGACCGTGGCACGAATCAGGATCGGGAGCGGCTATTCGTCCTTGCCAGTGAATACATCGCCCGCAACAGTGAGAGCATGTTTGGTGCCGCGCCAGATTTGACAGATGCTCAAGTGGAGGGCGAGTTGATGGATTTGGAGCATCGGCTCGGGGTGTTGGCAAGGCTGCGCGCTCTGAGTGCTGGCGCGGTGGGTGTGCCGAACAACAAGAACTTGGTTCTGATGTTCGATAACAACCAACTTGCGATTGAGCCGTTCAAGTCGTCCAAGCAGGCCATGACTCGGCGCAACCAGATCGAAATCGACAAGCCGGACGTTGACGTGGTGTACATCCGGGCCGAGAAGCCGAACGAGGTTGCGAACGCTTTCCGTAACTACTTTCGTGATGCACGCGGGTTCCTAGACCTTCTTCCCCGGTTCTGATTGCCAAAAAACCGCTACGGTGGGCGGCTGTAGAGCTACAGTGCGGCCATGAATCAGACCGACGTAGTGCTCAAGATCGTGGAGATGGCGAAGGTAGGCGGGGCGCTGCCGCCAGAAAGCGCCATCGCGCATGTCGCGGCTCTCATCGCTGAGTTGGATGTGCACTCAGACAGCTACGAGCGGGACATGGAGCGCCTGGTGAAGATCGGGGCGACGATCTGGGACTTGCACAGCGGTCCGGGCGGGGCCTACGACCCGACGTGGATACCGACGTTCATCCGTCCATGAAAAAGCCCGCTCGGGGCGGGCTTGGGTGGGACTTTGGGAGGGTTACGCCGCTTTGCGCATTTCTTCTTCGCAGCCAGCATCTGCCTCTGGCCGGCTTTCCTCAGGGCGCATCTGAGAGGCTCTTTCTCTGAGCATGCTTTTCAACTCGCAGTCCACCCACCGGGTGAGCACCTGACGAATCAGGGGCTGATAGCCGAGGCCATTGAGTTTTGCCAATGCCTTGAGGTTTTCCAGCAAGTCTTTTTGCAGGCGAATGGAGATGGGTTGCAGCTCCAGTGCGTCATCCAGCGCAGCCGACAGTTCAGCCGGAGCGACGGCTACATGGGCCTCGTCCATTCCCACGCTGTCATAGTCGATCTGGCGGTCTTCATTCATGAGTTTTCTCCTAGGTCAGTAAGCTTGCGTACTTGGTATAAATTCTTTCGACCTCCGGGGCAGCAGGGTAGGCGCTCTTGATGTCCACAATCTTGGATGCCGGATCACAGATGAACACAACTTTCAACTTCCTTCCGTAATCTGTCTCCGAGACAAACCACTGCGTCGGCACCGGCGTCTGATGTTCCGGCCTTGTGTCCGTCAGGAACACGCGATCCCTGTTGGCGAAGCATTGAATGATCTCTTGCTCGGTAACGTTGTGATCAGTCCGAGCCAACTTCTGGCGCGTTGCTGGGGAGAGGAACATCCGCATAGGAAGAATTGTATATACAGAGCGCTACGCAGCGCGTAAGTTCCGTGCCACAAGCGGGGTAGGACAACTACGTAGGCGCAGCGCTCCCACCCAGCACAAAATCAGCCGTTACCCACCTCATGTCCCTTGGGCTTCTTGTCTAGCTCGGCCAGGGTGTCGCCGTCGCTGATGCCGACGACCAGGCAGAGGAGGGCGGCAGAGAGCATGGCGCGAAGTATGCGCTACCAAGACAAAGGGGCGCCGAAGCGCCCCTGGATTTCAGAGAAGAGAGCTTGTCATCGCCGTTCTTCCTGGCTGGTCAACGCTTTCGCGGGCCAGACTCGCAGCCCCTTTCGGGAACGTCTCGATTCTACGAAAGATGGAGTGCCTTGGCAAGCGCCGCCTTAACCAGCATGAGGTCTGGCGTTGCAAGTCAGAACCGGCGGTTGATCCCGGCTTGACGCATGATCCCAGGGCCACCAGCGCGGCGCCACAGCGAACGCTACTCTGGAAGTTTGCTGGAGAGCTCTTCCAGAGCCCGTGGGGTTAACTCATCGGTTCCGAGCGGGAGGCTCTTGGCCTTGAGTTGCGCGCTTTTGAATGCGATCGCATTCAGGTCTGTAATCGAGATACTGACGTTTACCGGGGCAGGCGCTCCCGAGCGGTCGTATGACTCAACACAAACGGCTTCGCCTAGCAGGGCCGGGAAAACAACAGCGGCATCCGAAGGGCGCGCGGGCGAGCGGAGCAGGGTGCCGTAGGGATTGCCGTTGCGTTCGTCCAGATCCCGAAGAGCGACATGGACAGTCCGGCCATTTCCGTGCATATCGAACCCAGCTTGCCAGTTCTCGTTGGTGACGGCCAAGTCGCGTTGCAGGGACCACGCGCGGATTGAAGCATCGCTCGCACCGTCGCTTTCAGCAAAAATGAAGAGCATTACGCCCCCAGCAATGGGAATGGTGCCAGTGTCAATGATGCTGCAAGCTACCGCGCGCTGACTGCCAGAGAAAGCTGCTGTGGCGCTAATATTGACCAGCTCGGCATTGGAAGAAAGTGTGGACAGCACTAGGACTGATGCTGCAACGATAGATTTCATGGTCGCTCCTGTGGTTGTTGCAGCATGTTACTTTGCAACGCTTACGCCTGCCTTTATGGAATCCCTAGTTGCGCGCCTCTCGCCTAGAGCTGCTCGCTTCGCCACACTGTCAACACCTTGCCCAAGATCTCAAAGTGAGGAGGGCGGCGGTCAGCATCAAGCCCTACTCAAGCCACCCAGCGAGGCATCCACCACGACCCCGCACCACGTGTCGCCGGGCTGCATGGGCAGGTACTTGAGTTCCTTCGGCCAATCGGGGTTGATGGCCTCCAGGTACGGGTGGCCGTCGATCATGACGTACTTTTTGAATGTGGCTTGATCGGTCCCATTCCTGCGAACGATCACGAAGTCCCCCGGCTGGGGGTCTGCCGGGGCCTTGACATGCAGCACCATCCCCTCGGCAAAGCTGACGCGCGCACCCGGCACTTCCATGGACTTGCCCCTGACACGCAGCATGTAGCCGCACTCGCCCAGGTTCTTCGTTGACGGTAGCCAGTCCTCGGCATCGCCGGGGGCGAAGTTGTCGCACAGCTCAGTCCACATACCGGCTTGTACCTCGGAGATCAGGGGATACGGGCCACGGATGGCGGGGCCTTCGGAGACGTTGCTTTCTTCACTGGGGCCGGCCAGCAGCCCCAAGCGCGCCAGCTCGGCGCGCGCCTTGTCGGCGTCGAAAAACGCGGCCACGTCCACCTGCAGGAAGTCAGCCAACGGCTGCAAGGTGGCGCGCCGTGGCTCATTGACCTTCCGTTCCAGGTAGCGGTGCACCGTGGACTGGAGAGACGGATTTCCGCTCTTGGCGCCAAGGGCATGGGGGTTCAGGCCGCGCGCGTCCATTACCGCCTTCAAAAAGGTTCTTCCGTCCATGGCTGGACTATGCATTAACGCGTAATGCAAAAATGCCTTGCTTTCTATGCAGTTGTGCATAGAATGTGGAGGCATGCAAAGCATTTCAGAAATCCTCCGCGGCTTGCGCGAGACGCTCTCGCAGTCGGAGATCGCCCGCCGCACCGGCATCAGCCAGTCGAAGCTGTCTCGTTGGGAGTCCGGTGAGATTGCTGCTGGCGCTGACGACGCGCTCAAGTTGCTGGCGCTGGCCAAGCACCCCACCCCCAAGAAGCAAGCCCCCCAGGGGCACAAAGCGGCTGCCTAAGCCCGCACCACCAAGGGAGACCACTACATGTACGCCGATCCGAAGCGCATCCGTCGCAACCGCGTCCCCGTCTATCTGGACACCTACGTCTACGAGCGCTTGGTGCGCCTCGTGGAAATGACCGGGGGCGAAACGTCCGTGGTCAGCCGCGGCGCCCTGGAGCGCGGCCTGGATGTGATCGAGCAGGAATTGCATGGGGGCCAGTGTCTCCACGCCTCGACGCAAAAGCGAGACGTACTTCAAGGCCATGTGTGCGCCTGAGCAGCACCTTTTCAGGCACTCGCATGTCCTCGACGCCCCCGCACCAATGGCCGCACACGTGCGAGCCCACCGACGAGCAGCTGAAGCAAGCCCAGCGCATCGCGCGCAAGACAGGCCAGACCGTAGAGCAGGTACTGGCCGAAGCCATCAAGCGCGGCACGTCTGCCCAGTTCGCTGACGTGCTGGCCGGCCGCGCGCCGATCGCCAAGCCGCACTGACTTTTTCAAGCACTCAAAAACACCGGAAGCACGCCATGACGCCTTGGACCGACGACGAAATCAAGCGCTTCCTGGCGCGCGCCGGCCTGTTCGCGCGCCGCGGCCTGACCCATACCGATGCCGAGGCCCTGGCCGAGAAGTGCCTGAACCGTGACCGCGACATCGGCGCCCGCGACATGCGCGCCTGCATCGAGTGCAAGCACCTGCAGGGCGGCGGCCGCTGCGCGCTGACCCGCAAGGACGCACTGCCCAAAACCATGTTCCAGCGCTGCCACGGCTTCGAGTGGCAAGTGCCCCGCGCTGCGTGAGGATTCCCATGAGCAACCAACTGATCAAGTACGAAGCGGCCTGCCGCGCGCTGGCCGAGTGCAAGGCCGTGGACGAGGTGAAGGCATGGGCGGACAAGGCCGCGGCCATGCAGGCCTATGGAAAGATGGCTAAGGACAAGACGCTGGAGGTGACCGCAGCCGAGATTCGCATTCGTGCCGAGCGTCGCCTGGGCGAGATGCTTGCTCAGCAAAAGTCCGATGGCGGCTTGAGCAAGGGCGCAGCCGGTGCTGGCGTGAATCAACACACACCAAAAGAGGTGCGGTCGTCGGCAGCGACCGCACCAAAACTCGCTGACGCCGGCATCAGCAAAGACTTGTCCAGCCGTGCGCAGAAGCTGGCTGCTGTGCCAGAAGCCGAGTTCGAGGCCGAGGTGGCGCAGTGGAAGGATCGTGTGAGCGCAGAGGGTGCGCGCGTGTCCGCCCGGCTGGAGAAGAAGGGCGCGCAGCGCATCAAGGAAGCCGAGAAGCTGCACGTCGTGGCTCCCACCGGCGACGTGATCACCGAAGCTGACCTACACGAGGACCCGGCCGACCTGCTGGAAGAACTGCAGCGCGACAACGAGGAGCTGCAAAAGCAAATCGCCATCCTGACGGCCGACGACACCAAGGCCGAGCTGCACAAGATGATCCTGCAGCGCGACCACGCTGTGCGCCAGCAGTCCGAGGCCATGGATAAGGCTGCCCTCAACCAGAAGTTCGCACGTCGCCTGGGCAACCAGGTGAAGGAGTGCTGCGACATCCTGGGCGTGGACGACCCGCGTTATCTCGTCTCGACGTTGCGCAAGCTGGTGGCGCAGCAGAAGGAGGCCGCATGACCACCGAGATGACGGCCTCCAGGGTGAGGGCGCTTTTTGCTTATGACTGCGCAAGCGGCTTGCTTCGCTGGAACGTCCGGCCTGCTTCGGACTTTTCGTCAGCCCGGGTCGCGAAGATTTGGAACGCCCGCTTTGCCGGACGCATTGCGGGCTCCACCGACGTTCACGGCTATCGCGAAATCAGCGTGGACAACCGTGCATTCAAGGCGCATCGGCTGGCCTGGCTGTGGGTGACTGGGGATTGGCCCTGCGGCGACATTGACCATTTGGACGGCAATCGTCTCAACAACCAATTCTCCAACCTGCGCGACGTTGCGCGCCGCGTGAACTGCGAGAACCGCCGGAGTGTCCGCTCCGACAGCGGAACTGGGCTTCTAGGCGCCCATTTCCACAAGGCAAGCCAACTGTTCCACGCCTGCATCAAGGCGCAGGGCACGAAACACAGTCTTGGCTACTTCAAGACCGCAGAGGCCGCGCATGCAGCTTACGTGAACGCCAAGCGCCAACTGCACGAGGGCTGCACGATATGAACATAGATCTCCGCCCCTATCAGCAGCAGGCGTTTGATCGCGCTCGGCAGGCCATCCGCGACGGCGCGAAGCGCGTGCTGATCGTGGCCCCCACAGGTGGGGGCAAGACCGTCTTGGCCTCCGCTTTGATGGCGATGACTCAGGCCAAAGGCAATCGCGCGAGCTTCGTTGTCGACAGACTGTCCTTGATCCAACAAACAAGCGACACGTTCGACCGTTATCAAATTGACCACGGAGTGATCCAGGGCGGACACCTGCGCTGGGCGCCTGAGCTGCCGATCCAACTGTGCAGCGTGCAGACCCTGGGCCGCCGCCGCTGGCCCGAAACCGCCGTGGACGTGTTCGACGAGGCCCACGTGCTGCACACGACCCATAAGGCCCGCATGGAAGAAAAGTCTTCCATCGTGATCGGCCTGACGGCGACCCCGTTCACCCGCGGCCTGGGCAAGTGGTTCGACGTGGTGATCAACGTGACCACCACC
The DNA here is from genome assembly GCF_000400995.2 of Acidovorax sp. MR-S7. Lineage (GTDB taxonomy): Bacteria > Pseudomonadota > Gammaproteobacteria > Burkholderiales > Burkholderiaceae_C > MR-S7. The sequence continues at coordinate 219,286 of NZ_DF238897.1, forward strand.
CGCGCGCTGATCGAACAGGGCTGGCTGAGCCCGTACCGCATCTTTTCCTGCGCTGAGCCCGACATGGCCGGCGTGACGGTGAAGTCCACCGGCGAGTGGGACGAAAAAGAGGCCAGCGGCAAGGCGCTGGAGGTCGTTGGCGACGTGGTGGCCGAGTACCTGAAGCACGGCCAGGGGCGCAAGTTCATTTGCTCAGCCGTGGACACGGCGCACGTGGAAGAACTGCAGCGCCAGTTCCTGGCCGCCGGCATCAACGCGGCCACCTACACCTACAAGGACAGCGAGGAAGACCGCGCCGACACCACCAACGAGTTCAAGAAGCCCGACAGCGCCATCCGCGGCCTGATCACCGTGACGGCTGCGTCGCGCGGCTTCGATGTGCCCGACGTGTCGTGCGTGATCATGGCCCGTCCGCTGCGCAAGAGCCTAGCCGAGCACATCCAGCTGTTCGGCCGCGGCCTGCGCATCAGCCCGGAGACCGGCAAGACCGACTGTCTGGTGCTGGACCACAGCGGCAACTGCGCGCGGTTCTTCGAGGAATGCGAGACGTTCTTCGACTTCGGCGCGGGAGAGCTGGACGACGGCAAGAAGCGCGACAAGCCCAAGCCGAAGGAAAAGAAGGATCTGGAGCCGGTCAAGTGCCCCGAGTGCCGTGCGCTGCACAAGCCACTGCCGGCCTGCCCGTGCTGCGGCCATGAGTATCCGCGCAAGGTTGCCGTGGCGCACGTGCCGGGCACGCTCAAGGAGCTGATCGCCGGCGGCTACCGCAAGGAGCTGACGGACCGCCTGTGGCCGGAAATCTGCGGCTTCGCCCACGCGTCCAAGCCCGCCGAGCCCGAGGCCGCGCGCAAGCTGGCGCTGGCGCTGTTCAAGGATATGACAGGTGGGTGGCCCGCGGCCAGCTACGAGAACACCGAGCGTCGCGCCCCGACGATGGAGGTGATCAACAAGATCAAGGCGCTGCGCATCCGCTTTGCGCGTGGCCGCGCGAGGGCTGCAGCATGATCGGCTTCGAGCAGGCCATGCAGGCCTCGGGCCTGATCCCTGGCGTTGTCATCGCTGATGGCAAGTGGCGCCGGTGCAAGACCGAGGACAAGCCGCGAAAGCGCAATGGCGCGTACGTACTGCACCCGGACGGCCGCGGCTACTGGCGCAACTGGGCCACCGACCACGATGTGAATTCCTGGCGCGATGGCTCCTCGGAAATCCGCCTGCCCACGCCCGCTGAGCTTGCTGAGCGCGAGCGGCGCAAGCAGCAGGAGCGCGCGGCGCGCATGTCCGCTATTCGAGGTGCCCGCGCCGCATGGGAGGCGGCCGAGCCACTGCGCGGCCTGCACCCCTATGTCGAGCGCAAGGGCCTGTCTGCCGTGGGCTGCGCAGGCCTGCGCCGCATGGGCGAGGCCATGGTGATCCCCGTCATGTGGAGTGGGCGCGTCATCAGCCTGCAGGCCATCTACCCGGACGGCCAAAAACGATTCTGGAAGGGCGCGCCAGTCAAGGGCGGCTCCTACACCCTGCAGCGCCCTGGCAGCGCCGTGACAGCGGTTTGCGAGGGCTTCGCCACGGGCCTTGCCATCTTCCAAGCCGTGCGCCACGCCAGCGTGATCGTGGCGTTCGACGCCGGCAACCTGCTGCACGTGGTCAACCACCTGCGCCCGAAGGGCAACGTGGTGATCTGCGCCGACGACGACCACGGCACGCAGGCGCGCCGCGGCTTCAACCCGGGCCGCGAGAAGGCCGAGAACGCGGCCGAGCTGATCGGCGCCGGCGTGGCCTGGCCCGAAGGCATCGAAGGCACGGACTTCGCGGACGCCCTCCTCGAATTTGGCCAGGGCGGCCACAAGCGGATCGAGCGACAGATTCTGGCGAAGGCGCGCTATGTGACGTGACCTAGCCAAGACGCCGCTCCCACGTCGAGAAACAAGGTAACCGGGCCTGCATGGGCTGACAGGAGCAAGAACACGGTGGAAGCCGCCCATCACAACGCGGTTACCGGGGGCGCAGGTGCAATTCCAGCTTCCCGGCAGGGGCCTATTGAACCGACACCTGGGGGTTGCAGCGAATGAAGGAAGTACCCGCGCTGGAACTGGTCGGTGCCCGTAAGGGGGTGAAGAACTCTCGCGCGGTGGCGTCTCCCTCCTCCCGGCAAAAAAGGCCGTTGGGGGTAGGGGGGCCACTGGGTGAAATCCCTCCGTAAAAGGAGGACAGCAGTGCAACACAGGCGCAAGGCGCTACGAAAGCAGGAGCAGCAATGACCACCGCCCAATCCATCCTCGAAGCCGCAGCCGGCCACATGCAAGCCCGCGCAGCCACCTACGACAACCCCGAAGGCGAGCGCAGCATGGGCAAGGCCGTGCAAGCGTTCAACGCCATCACCGGGCGAGACTTGAGCGAAGCCGAGGGCTGGCTGCTGCTGTCCGTGCTCAAAAACGTGCGCCTGTTTCAGCGGCCGGGCTACCACGCGGACAGCGCCGAGGACGCGGTGGCCTATGGCGCGCTGCTTGCCGAGGCGAAGGCGCGCGAAGTGGAGCAACCCGCCGCCGTCCCCTACATCGGCCCCGACCGTCGCCTCTCCAAGGAGGCGAGCCAGTGAGTGCACAACAAGCCGAAATCGACGCAGCCGCCCAGGAATACGCGGAATTCCTGGCGAAATTCGAGGCCAAAAAGACCACCGACGATTGCTTCACGCCGCCTGAAGTGTTTGCTGCCGTGAATCGCTGGGCCGTCGAAGAATACAGGCTGCACGGCAGGCGCATCGTGCGCCCCTTTCATCCGGGTGGGGACTTCGTTTGCTTCGACTACCGTCCAGGCGACGTGGTGCTGGACAACCCGCCATTTTCGATCCTATCGAAGATACGCTGCTACTACGATGAGCGTGGCATTGACTATTTCCTTTTCGCGCCCTCATTAACGCTGTTTAGCCTTCGCGCGCCGACGATGTTGGTGGTGGCCGCGGATGTCGAGTACGCCAACGGCGCGAAGATCAACACGTCGTTTATCACCAGCCTGCAGCCAGGCGTTCGCATCCGCACCGCTCCAGCATTGGCGCAAGCGCTGACAGATGCGCGGCCACCACGTAGGCAACGTGCGCAATACAGCTACCCCGCAAATGTGCGCAATGCCGCACTTTTGCAGCGCGTCGCAGCCGTAGATTTCAGTGTTGGCGCGGATGAGTGCGAATTTATCGACGCCATGGATTCGCAGCGCGCTGAGGGCAAAAGCGTTTTTGGTGGCGGCTATCTTTTGGCCGACGGCGTGGCCGCTGAACTTCGGGCCGCTGAACTTCGGGCCGCTGAACTTCGGGCCGCTGAGCTGACTCGTGCGCAAGACGCGATTGAGTGGCGGCTGTCGGTTCGTGAGCTGGGAATCATCAAGCAACTCAACGATAGGGCTCTGCCCCGCGCACAGCCAGCAATAACGCTGTCGCTGTTCAAGGAGGCGAGCCATGGCTGAAATCACCCCCAGCTTCCAGGGCGAAATTCAGCTGCGCCGATGGTCAGAGAGCAGCACGCAAGGGGTGCAGGTCACGCTCGCGTTGGCCGACTCCGACGACCTGGGCAAGTTCCGAGGCCTGGAGGGCAAGCGCTTCATGGCCGTGCTGGTGCAGATCGGTGACGACGAGCAGCCGGTGCCGCCGGAGCCTGCGAAGCCAGCGCCGCGCGAGCGCCTGGGCGACCTGGCATGGCGCGCTGTGCAGTGGTGCAAGGAGCCGGAGTTCATCGACTTCCTGAGCCTGCAGGAGCCTGGCATCGACTCCGAGCACGACGCTGCCGCCTACATCAAGCGTGTGTGCGGCGTGCAGTCGCGCAAGGAGCTGGACACCAGCCCTGCGGCGCGCACTGCATTCAACCAGCACATCCGTGGCCCGTACCACAAGCATTTGATGGCAAGGGGGCTGGCGTGAGAGGGCGCGATTTCTGGCTCATCGTGGCCTGCATCTACCTCAGTCCCCACTTGCCGTGGCAGGCAGGCGTGACAACTGCGGTGCTCGCGCTCATTGAGGCGTACCGCTGCAGCGGTCGGGGTGATTGACATGGGGTTCCACCGCACAAGGTGCGCCCACTGCAAGGCGAAATTCACCCCCGAGCGCCCCAGCCAGATCGTGCACGTCGAATGCGTTGAGGCATGGACCGAGGCCCAGGCCGCCAAGCGCGAGAGGGCAGAGGCCAAGGCCGCCCGAGCTGCTGCGAAGGTGGAGAGGGCTGAGACACGCAGGAGGAAGGAGGCCATGAAGCGCCTTCCTGAGCTGATCGCCGAAGCGCAGGAGGCATTCAACGCCTACATCCGCGCCAGGGACGCCGGCCTGCCATGCATCTGCTGCGGCCAGCCCTTCGAGCCGATGAAGCCGGGCGGATCAGTGGACGCCGGGCACTTCCGCAGCCGTAGCAGTGCGGGGCACCTTCGATTCAACGAGGACAACTGTTTTGCACAGCGAAAGAACTGCAATCGCCCAGGCGGCACCACCTACGGCGCCTTCCGTGCGGGTGTCGTGGCACGCATCGGGGAAGCGCGCGTGGCCGCGCTGGAGGCAGACAACGCCGTTCGGAAGTGGACGCACGACGAGGTGCGTGAGATACGCGACACCTACCGCCAGAAATTGAAGCAACTCACGAAAGGAACGCCATGACCGACAAACCCGACCTACCCCTGTCCGCCATCCGCGCCGCCGTGGACGATGCCGAGGACGAAGTGATGCAAGCCCTGCAGCGTTTCCGGGAGCGCACCGGCTTGGCGATCGTGGATGCCGAAATCGAGACGGTCACCAGCTGGCAAGGAGGTGACAGGCGCCCTGAACAAGTTCCCGTTCGCGTCCGCCTGACGCCGCAGAGCATTTGAAGGAGCCCCATGATCCGCACCGACGAGCGATACACCACCGCCATCACCACCGACAACCTCAAGATGGACACGCGCGAGCACGCAGCCATAGGAGATGCGGACGTGCTCACCGCAGCCGCATGGGCACCGGCCCGGCTGGGGAGTGCATTGCTTCGCCTGGCATCGGAGTACGCCCGCCCCGTTCGTATGCAAGGCATGTCGGCGTCCGACGCCATCCTGCTCATGGGGCAGCTCAAGACACTACCTGAGGTACGCAGGGAGTTGGCGATACAGCTCAAGGAATGGGGCCACGACAAGCCCGAGGACGGGGCGCTCGCAATCATCGCGTGGTGGCTGCACAAGGTATGCAGCAAGTGCGACGGCGTGCGGTACGAGGTGATACCCGGCACCGGGCGTACGTCGGGACGGGCCTGCAAGGCGTGCAGCGGGACAGGGGAGGCGAGGTTGCCTCAGGGTGAGATGGGCAAGAGGGCGGCGAACTACATGGACGATTGCGTGCAGGTTGCGCGTCAATCCATCGGGAGGCGCCTGCGGCTGTCCATGTCCCCCAAAAATTCCACGACAGGGGGTGTTTAGGCGGGTTTTTTGCGCAGCGCATCAGCCAGTTCGCGCACATCGCCCAGCCGAACGCGGCTGATGGCCCGCCCGACGTGGGCTCCGGCCCGAGCCTGGGTGCGGACATCGCCAAAGGCGTGGGTGACCACGTCGCCGCGCGCAATGGCCGAACGCAGCGTGGCCTCTGGTACCCCGAATCGTTGGGCGGCGGCGGGGATGGTGGCCGTATCCTCCAGCAGCGGCAAGTAGCGCCACGTGGACACCCAGGCGGCCGCATCTTCCTCCGCAATCAGATAGGCGCCTTTGAGTCCATTTGGCGCGGCCGCCAATGTTCCGGCGGCGATGTGATCGTAGATGCACCACACGGTGCGCCCGCTTTCACGCACCAGATCGGCCACCGTGCGGAAGCCAACAGGGGCAATAGCACGGGCGCGACCACCCCGCACCCTACCCTCACACTTTGCGCGCTGCGCTTCGGCGGCGGCGACCTGCGCGTATCGCGCCACTTCGGCGGGCTCGAACATCCAGATCAATTTACCGAACACCAGCCGCCTCTCGCCCTTGAGTAACCCGGCGCGGCGATGCTTGCCGATGGTCTTGTATGACACGCGCGCGCGTTGAATCGCATCCTGCATCGTGAGCAGCCCAGTGCGTGCAACGGCCTCCGCGAACATCGCCGCTGCCGCCTCCGCCCCAGCCGGTTGGTGGTCAGCGAGGCTCACAGCGTCTCCAGCAGAGCCCGCACGTCGGCTTCGAATTGCGCGCGCGTGGCCACGCCCGGCTTGGTGATCAGGCTGTCGGAGCCAAGCAGGTAACGGGCGTGCGGCATCTTGTGTCCGGCGTACCGCACGCCGGGCCGCTCGCGCGTGTACACGACGGTGCCATCGCGGCGCTGGGTCACGCCCAGGCCGGTGCGCTGGCCGTCCAGCAGGATTTCGTCGGCGGTATCGATTTGCAAGCTCATGGTGTTCTCCAAGAGCGCCCCGGCAGGGCGCGGGGTTGTCGTCACTGGTTGACCGCGCGGACGGTGCCGTAGTCAATGATCACGATGTCTCGGCGCGTGTCACCTTTTTTCGGCTGCGCTCCAATGATCACCAGCGCAGCATGGCCGCTTTCCGAAAGCTCCCGCGTCAGGCTCTTGTACTCAGACCAACCTTGGGCCGCCATCTCAAATTGATCGAGAGTGTCAGCCGTATAGATCAGACCGTCCACCTCTTCGCCAAAGACCATGACCGAGCCGCCAAGTTCAGCGAAGTCTTCTTCGATTTGTTCGGGTGAGAGGTTGATTTGGTTTTGCATGATGGGTGCTCCTTGTGGAACGCCAGGTACCGCCTGGACTCGGTGGCAATCAATCTCGATCACCATGAATGCAATTATGCTTTGTTAGCGCTCTAACGTCAAGTGTTTTTTGCTGCCCTATTCATTTTTTTTTGTGCATCAAGCAGGGCGGCGCTGATAACGCCGGTCTCCGAGCGGGCGTATCCGGCTGCGAGTAATTCAGCCAGCGCCTGGGCTGCGTCTGGCTGGAGCATGCCGCGAGGAATTGCGCGCCCGCCAGCTGCTTTGAGACGTTCGCGAGATGCTGCTACTCGTGCGGATAGTGATGTTGCCATTCAGCAATGATAGCGCCCTAACGGAAAGGGCGGGCCTTATGCTCTTGCTTTCCTCAAAGAGGGCAGGGAAAATAGACGAGCCCGTGAAGTGGTGGAACACGACACGGGCTCTAACCAAACAACCTGTACGAGAGGTCATCATGGCTACCGCCAATCTTACTGCTGCTCGCCTGCGCCATCTCCTAGATTTCGATGCATGCACCGGGGTCTTTAGATGGAGGATCAAATGGTATCGGATGAATCCCGGAGATATTGCCGGAACCCCTGATGGCAGAGGCTATCAGAGTATCATGATTTCTAGAAAAGGGTACAGGAGCCATAGGCTAGCGTGGTTGCATGTGTATGGGGAATGGCCAGACGGCGACATAGACCATATCAATGGTGATAGGTCCGACAATCGGATTACGAATCTTAGGGTATGCACGAATGCCGAAAACGGACAGAATCGTGGTCTGAACAAAAACAACAAATCTGGCTACGTCGGTGTTTCATTCAATGCGCAAAGCGGTAAATGGCAGGCTCACATACATGCTGACGGAAGGCGGCACCGATTGGGTGAATTCAGTGTCAAGGAAGATGCTGCCAGTGCATACGCCCGCGCCAAGGAGAATCTGCACCCATATCAGCCAGTACTAAGAATTGCACATAGCGAGTTCCATTCGTGATATAGTAAAAGCGTCGATTGCACTGCCTGCTGAGGCAGTCGCGCGGCGAACCTCTGCCGAATGCCACCACGCCACAGCCTGGCGCACCGCCTGTAGCGACGTGGGGAGAAGTAGATGGGTGAACTCGCCCCCGATTTTTGAAGCCCGCTAGCCGAAACGCTCGCGGGCTTTTTCGTTTCAGCCGTGTGCCCGAGAGGCCGAAGGGTGACCAAGCTAGAGGGATTGGCGTGGCGCTTGGGCCGATACGCTGGTCTCCCTGGGTTCGAATCCCAGCACGGCAACTACCACCCCAGCCGCCCCGTAGCGATACCGGGCGGCTTTCTTTTCGCCGCGCCCTGGGCGCATCCCCCAACATCCGCAAAGGATGGCCAGCCCATGGGCGCGGCACCCCACTACCACCCGGCAGCCAGACGCCGGAGCCTTCGGGCAGTCTCCTACCCGTGAGCTGTCGCGGGCGATCTGGCGTACAGCGAAGCAAGCAATCCAGCGGGGCCAGAATAAGCCCCGTTTGCATTGGTGCAATTGGCTTAATGCTAAAAATTACCGCTCCAGTATATGCGCCATGTATAATGGATCGCATGAATGGAGCGGATTTGAAGGCGGCACTCAAGGAAATCGGCTGGTCGCAGGGCCGGCTGGCGCGTGAGCTGGGGGTTAACCCGGTCACTGTCAGCCGGTGGGCCACTGGTCAACTGGAGGTGCCCAGGTATGCGGTGGCGTACCTGCGCGTGTTGCGCCTGGCTGCCCAGATGCTGGGGGAAGAATGAAAGCTTTGTCAGTGCGCCAGCCGTGGGCCACGTTGCTGGTCGAGGGCGTCAAGACCATCGAGACGCGCACATGGGCGACGCCTTATCGCGGGCCGCTGGTCATTTGCGCCAGCAGCGCGCCGAAGGACATGTTTTGGTTCGACGCCGTGGACAAGGTGCATCGCCTGATGCACGCCGGCTGCATCATCGGCGTGGTGGACTTGCTCGATTGCAGGCCCATGACGGAGGATGACGAAGACGCCGCCATGTGTGACCTGTACGAGGGCGCTTATGCCTGGGTCGTGAAGACCCGGCACTTCTGCCGCCCTGACAAGGTGATTGGTCGGCTGGGGTTGTTCGACATTCCGGATGACAAGCTGGCTCCGATCGCCAACGACGATACGGACTGGCTGTTCAACTATCCGCCCCCACAGGGGGCAATCAAATACACCGACAAGCGTCCGGTGTTTGAGTGAGGCCCGCAAGGGCCTTTTTTGTTGCTTCGACTGAAAGGGTTCCGATATGCGCGGACGAGTTCAATTTGCAAGCGGCCGCTCGGCCAGCACCATTCGCCGTGAGCGGGCAGCTATGCGTGCCCGTCGTGCTGGCCGTGGAGGCGCCGGATCGTCTGGTGGCTGAATCCCTGCTGTCCGCCATCCAGCGCCAGGCGCGGCTGACGGACAGCGTGATCTGCTTCTACTCCGGCGGCAAGGATTCCGCCGTCACGCTCGATCTGTGCGCGCGCCACTTCCAGGCCGTGCATGTCGTGTTCATGTACCAGGTGCCCGGCCTGAGCTTCCAAGAGGAAATTCTGGCCTGGGCCGAGAGCCGTTACGGCGTCGAGATTTACCGCATTCCGCATTTCGAGTTGAGCGACTTCTACCGAGTCGGGGTGTACTGCAAGCCCGATCCTTCGCTGCCCAAGGTGGTGGTGAGCGACATCTACGCGCACGTTCGCCAGGCGTTCGATTGCCACTGGATCGCAGCGGGCGAGCGTGCCAAAGACAGCATCGTGCGCAACGCGATGATCAAGCGCAGTGGCTCGATCGATCAAAAGCGCGGCAGGTTCTACCCGCTGGCGTATTGGTCGAAAGAAGCGGTGCTGCGATACATCGCCGCCCATCGGCTGCGCGTCAGTCCCGAATCCAAGGTGCTTGGGCATTCGTTCCGAAGCCTTGCAGGTAAAGACATCGCAGCCATCAAGCGGCACTATCCGCAGGACTACGACAAGATTGCGCAGGCGTTCCCGGAAATCGGCGCTGCGCTGGCGCGCGAGGCAATGTATGGCGAAGACGAGGTACCAAAGCGGCACGGTTGAGTTGGTCTGGCGCTCCACGATCAAGGAGCACCCGCTCAACCCGCGCACCATCAGCGAATCGGCCAGGAAGAAGCTGCGCGCGAGCGTGAAAGAGATCGGCGTCATGGACACGCCCGTTCTCAACCGCGTGACCGGCCACCTGGTAGGCGGGCATCAGCGCCTGCACACCATCGACTTCCTGGAGAAGTACCAGCAAGCCGACGATGGGACGGTCAAGAACGACTACCAGATCGAGGCCAGCATCGTTGAGATGACGCCTGAGCAAGAGGCCAAGGCCCTGGTGCGGCTGAACAACCAGAACCTGCAAGGCGCATGGGACGGTGAGCTATTGGCCGAGCTTGGAAAGCTGGCGAGCTTTGAAGACATGGGCTTCGAGCGCATGGATCTTGCATTCATCATGGAAGGCGTCGAGGGCGTGGAATCGTTCTTCGAGGACGCCGCCCCGGTGAAGGAAGTTAAAGGCGCGCTGGAAACCATCAAAGCTGACCGCAAGGCGATGACCGAGGAAAAGCGCGTGAGCCAAAGCGCGGATCACTATGTGACCGTGGTCTGCAAAGACCAGGCCGAAAAAGAAAAGCTCATGAAACACCTTGGCATTCCAAAGGGCGAGCTGTACATCAGTCCGGCTGAGATATTCGCGCTGAGGCGATAAATGGCGACTAAAAAAAGAGGCCCGGGCCGCCCGGAAGTGAAGCGTTCGGAAGACTTGGCCCGCAGAATCAAGAGCTATGCCGCAGTGGGCGTGCCGGCTTCGGACATCGCCAAGACGTGCAGCATGTCGGAAACCACGCTGCGCAAGCTGTACAGCGAAGAGTTGGAGACGGCGGCGATTGATGCCACGGCGCAGGTTGCCGGCAAACTGTTCCAGCAATGCATGGACGGCAACGTGACGGCGCAGATTTTCTGGATGAAGACGCGCGGCAGGTGGTCTGAAAAGTCGGAGGTTGAAGTCACCAGCAAGCAGGGCGTCCTGGTGGTGGGTGGCGTCATGTCCCCTGAAGAATGGGAGCAGGCCGCCAAGGCGCAGCAGGCGAGTTTGCAGGCAGGCGATGTATGACAAGGTATGGCAAGCCCAGCCGGGCAGCCAAGACCTATTTCTTCAGTGCCCGCTGAGGGAGGTCTGCTACAGCGGCACCCGAGGGCCGGGGAAGACTGATGCCATGCTGATGGCCTTTGCCCAGCACTGCGGCAAGGGCTACGGCATTCACTGGCGCGGCGTGATCTTTAGGCGTGAGTACAAGCACCTGGACGACATCATCACCAAGTCCAAGCGCTGGTTCAACCAGTTCACCGCCAATCGGCCGAAGTTTCTGGCCGGCCAGGGCGCTCTGAAGTGGGTATGGCCAGACGGCGAGGAGCTGCTGTTTCGCGTGTTCGCAACGCCAGATGACTACTGGAGCTACCACGGACACGAATACCCGTTCATCGGATGGGAAGAGCTGACCAGTTGGTCATCTATCGACTGCTACGAAAGCATGATGTCCTGCAACCGGACATCCCGCCCTGGCGGTCTGCCGCTGCAAGTGCGCAGCACCACCAACCCCTACGGCGTGGGGCACAACTGGGTGAAGGCGTACTTCATCGACCCGGCCCCCTACGGCACGCCGATCTACAACGACGAAGGCCAGGCGCGTGTCTGCATCTTCGGAGCAGTGTCGGAGAACAAATTCATTGACCCGGAGTATCTGAAAACACTTCGGGCCATCACCGACCCCAACAAGCGCAAGGCATGGCTGCATGGGAGCTGGGACATCACCAGCGGCGGCATGTTTGACGATCTGTGGCAGCGTGACATTCACGTCTTGCCGCGCTTTGAAATCCCGACGGACTGGCGTGTTGACCGCGCGTTCGACTGGGGCAGCAGCCGTCCCTTCAGCGTGGGCTGGTGGGCGGAAAGCAATGGCTTGCCGGTCAAGGCGGGCGGCGTGGAGCGAGTGTTCCCGCGTGGCACCCTGATTCGCATGGATGAGTGGTACGGCTGCACCGGCAAACCAAATGAGGGCCTTCGGATGACGGCAACTGCGGTTGCGCAAGAGATCAAGCGGCGCGATGAATCCCTGCGGCTGAAGGTTCACCCCGGCCCGGCTGATTCCGCTATCTATGCCGTGACCGACGACATCAGTATCGGGCAGAACATGGAAAAAGCTGGTGTTCGCTGGACAGTGGCCGACAAGAAGCCAGGCAGCCGCAAGAACGGCTGGGAGCTGATCCGCGCCCGCCTGGAAGCCGCCGCACAAGGCAACGAACAGCCGGGCCTGTACGTGATGGACAACTGCCGGGACTTCATTCGCACCGTCCCCAGCCTGCCGCGCGATTCTCGCGACCCTGACGATATCGACACTGAGGCCGAGGACCACATCGCGGACGAGTGCCGCTACCGGGTTTTGGCCGCGAAGCGCACGGCATCCGTTTCCCCACTTCGCATGTAACCCCTATGGCACTTGCAATCCATGAGCGCTCGCCTGCCGTACAGGCAATGGCGAAGCACTGGCCCCTGATCGACGCGCTATTGGGTGGCACGCCCGCCATGCGCGCTGCTGGCCTGGCCTACCTGCCGCAGCAGCCGCGTGAGGACGCCGAGGACTACGCCTACCGCCTGAGCACGGCGACGCTGTTTCCGGCTTTCGCCCGCACTGCTGCGGTGATGGCTGGCAAGCCGTTTTCCAAGGAGCTGGTGCTGGGCGAGGATGTTCCGCCCGAAGTGGCTCAGTGGATTGGAGACATCGACGGCGAGGGCCGCAGCCTGCACGCATTCGCTGCTGACCTCATGCACGAGGCCATCACGCACGGCTATGGCGGCATCCTCGTGGACTACACCCGCACCGAGGGCGCGGCCCGCACGCAGGCGGATGAGCGCACCATGGGAGCGCGCCCCTACTGGGTGCATATCAAGCATGACCGCATCCTGGGCTGGAAAATCGGCAAGGTCAACGGCCTGCCAGCGCTGATCCAACTGCGGATCACAGAGACCGAGGAAGTGCCGGATGGCGACTACGGCGTCAAGACCGTCAACCGCGTGCGCGTCTATACACCGGGGGCGTTTGAGCTGTGGGAAGAAGGCGGCAATGGTCAGTACACGCTGATTGACCAAGGCAGCATGGCGCCGTTGACCGAGATCCCGTTTGTCCCGTTCTACGGCACGCGCGAGGGCTTCATGGTTGGCCTGCCCCCTCTGCTGGAGCTGGCGCACCTGAACGCGAAGCACTGGCGCGAGCAGTCCGATCAGGACGATTCCGCGCGTTTCGCCCGCAAGCGCCTGCTGGTGGTGTCGGGCATTGACAGCGACTCGCCCATCACCAGCGGATCGAGCTATGCACTGAGCTTGCCGCAAGGCGGCGACGCCAAGGTGGTGCAAGGGTCGGCTGAGTCGGTCACCGTGGGACGCAGCGAGCTGGACGCCCTGGAAGCGCAGATGCTGCAAACCGGGGCCGAGCTGTTGACCCGCCAGCCCGGCAGCCGCACGGCCACCGAATCGTCCAATGACGCCGAGGCGAACAAGTCCGAGCTGCAACGCATCGTGGAGACGTTCGAGGACTCGCTGGATCGGGCGCTGGACTTGACCGCGCAATGGCTGGGGCAGCCCAAAGGCGGGACCCTGTCGCTGTACAAGGACTTCGCAGCCCCGATCAATGCGCAGGACTCGCAGGCCATCCTGGCGCTGCAGCAAGCGGGCATCATCACCAAGGAGACGGTGATCCGCGAAAGCCAGCGCCGCGCCTTGCTGTCGCCTGATCTGGTGCCGGAGGATGAATTGGAGGCCGTGAGCACAGAAGGCCCGGCCCTGGGGGCGTTGGGTGGCGACCGCTGAGGACTGGCTGGCCTGGGAGGCGATCCGCCACCAGGTGGCGCTGGCGCAGTACAGCAATGGGGTGGTGTACCGCATCATCAAGCTGCTCAACACCAGCGATACCCGGCTGTTGTCGGAGCTGGAAATGGCCCTGCAGGGGGCTGGGAGCCTGGAGCGTATCGAGCGGCTGGAATCGCTGCTGTACGCAGTGCGCGCCACCAACACGGCAGCGTTTGAACAGGTGGGGCGTGAGCTTGCGCAGGAGCTGCAGGCCCTGGTGCAGTATGAGGCAGCCTACCAGGCGCAGGTGCTGACGGCGGCATCGCCGGTCGGCACGCACATCGCCACGGTCAACGTGCATCAGGTCTATGCCGCAGCGTATGCCCAGCCGTTTCGCATCACTAAGGACGGCGCAGCCCCTGTGGCGCAACTGTTGAACGGCGTGAGCGAAGATCGCATCAAGCTGATCCGCCAGGCCATCAGCCTGGGCATGGTCGAGGGCGAGCCGATAGCGAAGATGGTGCAGCGCATCCGAGGCACGCGGGCTACGAACTACGCCGATGGGTTGATGGACAACACCCGCCGGCATGTGGAAACGCTGTTGCGCACATCGGTAAACCACATGGCCAACGTCGCGCAGCAAAGCAGCTTGGAGGCCAACGAGGACATCATGGCCGGATGGGAGTTCACCGCCACGCTGGACGGGCGCACGACGTTGACGTGCGCGTCGCTCAATGGCAAGCGCTTTCCCGTGGGCAAGGGGCCAATCCCGCCCAGGCATTTCAACTGCCGCAGCTATGCCAAACCCGTCTTGAAGACGTACCGCGAGATGGGCATTGATCTGCCCGAGGTGGTCGTCAAGGGGGGCACGCGAGCATCCAAGGATGGGCAGGTAGCGGCTGACCTGACGTTTTCCGACTGGCTGCGGGGCCAGCCGCAAGACGTGCAAAAGCAGATTCTTGGCGCCACCCGTGCCAAGCTGTTCCGCGCCAACCAGATTGACGTGGACAGGTTCACCAATAACAAAGGCGTGGTGCTGTCGCTTGACCAGCTGCGCAAGAAGGACTCCGAGATATTCAAACGCGCCGGCCTGTAACATGGCCCCATGCGCGCGAAGCTGACCCTGGTTCCCAAAACCGCCCCCGATCCTGTGCAGGCCGTGCGCGAGCGCGTGAAGGCCATGCCCAGGCCCGAGGGATGGCTGCAGTGCAACAAGTGCGGCAGCCGCACCATGTTCACTGCCGTGAATGGATCGTGGATCGACGGCAAGGGCCAGTATCACCGTGGCACGGTCGTTCACGACAAGCTGTGTTTGGACTGCCACAAGCGCGGCATTCACAGTCCGATGATGCCCAGCCGGCCCAAGCCGGCAACCTGAATTAGGCCGCAAGGCCGCCACCACAAACCCGCTCGGAGCGATCCGCAGCGGGTTTTTGTTGCCCGATCCGGTCGGGCCTTTTCGCGGGTTCGGCCCTTTCCACAACCAAAGCCCTCCAGGGGCAAACCATCATGCCTATCTTCAAACAGCGACTCCTATCCAGACTCATGCAAGCCCAGTCGGGCGAGGGCGGAGATGCGGGCGGCGGCTCAGCCGATGCTCAGCAAACGCCATCGGTGGACGTGCAGGCCGCGATTGATACCGCAGTGGCCGGCTTGAAAGCGAAGAATTCAGACCTGATTCAGCGGCTCCAGGCCGCGCAAGACAATCTGAAGCGCTTCGACGGCATCGACCCGGACGCGGTGCGCAACATCCTCAAGCGGTTCTCCGACGATGAGGAAGCGGGATTGATTCAGGCCGGCAAGGTCGATGAAGTCCTGAACAAACGCACCGAGCGCATGAAGGCCGACTACGACAAGAAGTTGGCCGCCGCCATGCAGGCCGCAGAGGCCGCCACCCAGCGCGCACAAGCCTTTCAGGGCCGCGTGCTGGATGACGCCATTCGCGCCGCCGCAGTCAAGGCCGGGTTGCACCAGCACGCTATCGACGATGCGCTGTTTCGCGCCCGCTCGATGTTCACACTCGATGAGAACGGCAGTGCCGTGCAATTCGACGCGGACGGATCGCCTGTGCTCGGCAAGGACGGGAAGACGCCATTCACGCCGATGGAGTGGCTTGAAGGCATGAAGGACAAGGCCCCGCACTGGTTCCCTGCGACTGCCTCGGGCAGTGGCGCGACCAGCTCTGGCGGTGGCAGGCCCACCAATGGCGACTTCGGCGGCAGCAAGGCCGACCGACTCGCCGCAATCAAGCAAATGACCAATGCCTGACACAGGCAAGAAAGGCTAAAAAATGGCACTGTCCGATATGAAGGTGTTCAACGAATACCTCAAGCGCGCCACCATCGAAACGCTGGCGCAAGACGTGGGCAAGTTCAATGCCGCGTCCGCTGGCGCGATCCAGCTGACCACGCAAAGCATCGACGGCGATTTCCTCCAGGAATCGTTCTGGGCCGGCATCCATGGCGCCCAGCGCCGCGTGGACCGCTACGCCACGAACAACGCCCAATCCGCCACCCCTCTGTCTCAGAAGCAGTACGACTCGGTGAAGATCGCCGGCGGTTTCGGCCCCATCCTGTGGGAGCCGGGCCAGCTGAGCTGGGTGCAGAAGTCGCCCGAGGAAGCGCTGGAAGTCATCTCGCGCAACCTATCCGAGGCCATCATGAGCGACCAGCTCAACACGGCCATCGCTGCCCTGGTGGCCGCCATCGGCAACCAGGCTGGCGCCACCAACGACGTGAGCGCGACCGCTGGCGTGACCTACAGCGCCATCAACAACGCCCACGCCAAGTTCGGCGACGCCTCGGCCCGCATCGTGGCACAGGTGATGACCGGTGCGATGTACCACAAGCTGATCGGCCAGAACCTGGCCAATGCTGAGCGCCTGTTCAGCTTCAGCGGCGTGACCATCGTGGACATCCTGGGCAAGGCCGTGATCGTCACCGACGCACCCGCCCTGTTCGCCGCCGGCACGCCCGACAAGGCCAAGGTGCTGTCGCTGGTCAACGGCGCTGCCGTGGTGTCCGATGGCTCCGACCTGGTGACCAACATCCAGACCACCAACGGCAAGGAGCGCATCGAGACCACGATGCAGGCCGACTACACCTTCGGCCTGGGCCTGCGCGGCTACACCTGGGACACCGCCAACGGCGGCAAGAGCCCGACCAACGCCGAGCTGGCAACCGGCACCAACTGGGACCTGGTGGCCAACACCATCAAGGCCAGCGCTGGCGTCATCACCATCGGCGACGCTTCCAAGTAAACCCAGAAGCGCCGGGCGGCCACCACTGCCCGGCGCGTCACTGCAAGGAAAACGCCATGCAAGAGCAACCTGTTTGGTATGAGCCGCACCCCTGCAGCCCGCAGCGCAAGGCCGAGCTGCGCGCGCAGGGCTACCGCATCGTGGATGCGGCGTTTGCGCCCGATGGCTGGCAAGCCCCTGAAGCCAGGAGCGGCGAAACGTCGGAAGACCCTGCGGACGCCGACGGCAACGGTTATCTGTCCGTGGCCGAAATCCGCGATGCATTGGATGAGCGCGGCATCGAGTACGACCCCAAGGCCCGCCGCCCCGAGCTGCTGGCACTGCTGAAAGGCTGACCCCATGCTGATCGTCGCGCCCGCCGATGGTTTCGACTCGCTGGTGTCTGTCGCCCATGCCGACGCCTACATGCTCAAGATGGGCCACTCATGGAGCGGCGCGCCGGAAGAAAGGGAAACCTACCTGCGCCGCGCGACCCAGTACCTGCTGAGCGCATACAGCATCCGGCCCGAGTACCTCAACCCTGTGCATACACAGATTGAATCGGCCTGCTGCGAGGCGGCATTGCGGGCGTCAACGGGCCATCTGTTCGAGGACGTGGAGCCGGTGAGCATCAGCAGCGAAACCGTTGGGCCTATCAGCACGACGTACTCCGCCCCTCGCAACGGCGGGCAGGTGAAGTTCGGCGTCATTGATGCCCTGCTGCGTGGCCTGATCGACGGGCGCGGCATGGTCAAGCTGATCCGGGCCTGACGCGATGGCCAAGGACTACGACAAGACCGCTGCCGCCGCGCTGCGGATGCTGACCAATGCCGGTGCTGCCTGCACCATCGCCAGGCAAGGCGAAGGCAGCGGCAGCTACAACCCGGACACTGGCACGTTCGACCCCGCGCCGGCGCCGCTGGTGCAAACCGGCACTGCGGCAGTGTTCCCGTACCCGGAAAAGCTGATCGACGGCACCACGATCCTGCGCGGCGACCACAAAGCCTACGTTGCCCCGCAGCTCGATTGGGCGCCGCGCGCCACCGACGCCTTCACCTGGCAGTGCAAGAACTACACCGTCATCTCGGTGGATACCCTGGCACCTGCGGGGCGTGTGGTGCTGTACACGCTGCAAGTGAGGGCTTGACCATGGGTTTTGCCGTCAACCTCAACAAGCTCTGCGAGCGCGCAAAGGACAAGGCGCACATCGTGGTGCGAAAGACCGCGTTCGAGCTGCAGGGGATGATGATTGACACCTCGCCAGTTCGGACAGGGCGCTTTCGCAGCAACTGGGCCGTGGGCTTGGGCGCCATCAACACCAGCGCCGACGCTGCACCGGACAAAACAGGCGACTCAGCCAAGGGCCGCGCGCAAGCTGCATTGCAGGGCTGGAAGCCCGGGCAGACAATTTACTTGAGTAATTCAGTCCCCTATGCACTTCGCCTGGAGCGGGGCTGGTCGCAACAGGCGCCGCAGGGCATGGTGCGCCTGACCGTGCAGCGCTACGGCGATGCACTGGCCGAGGCTGTGAAAGGGCTGAAGTGAGCATTGCCGCCATCCAAAGCGCCCTCGAAAAGCGCCTGCTGGCCCTGTCCCCGCAGCTGCCCACCGCGTGGGAAAACGTCACCTTCACCCCGCCCTCCAGCATGTGGCAGCGCGTGAACCACCTGATCAATGCCCCCCGCGATCTGGCGTTGGAGCGCACGCTGCGTCTGGATCGCGGGATTTTCCAGGTCACTGTACACGCGCCCATCAACACGGGGCGCCTGGCTGCCATGCAGCGCGCCGAGCTGATCCGTGACCACTTCGCCCCGGTGCTAATGCTGACCGAGGGCGCTGTGCGCGTGGACATCGTGGACACGCCGCGCATCGCCTCACCGATGGCTGATGAGCCGTGGTGGGCGGTGCCGGTGTCTGTGTACTGGAGTGCGTTCATCGCCACCTGAATTCTTGAGCCGGCGCAGACCGGACGACCCCGAGCCGCCCGCTGAGGCGGCTTTTTTGTTTGTGCGCGCGAAAGGACTGTTATGCACGCCCCCATCGTTTCTGTCATCAATGGCGAGCCGCTGGCCTCCACTGAGGTGATTGCGCGCGGCTTCAAGGTGCCACACCGCAACGTGATCGGCCTGGTGCGCGCGCACGCCGGCACCCTGGCCGAGTTCGGGGTAATCGCAACTCAGCTGCGATTTAACCCGCGCGGCAAGCCGACAGAATTTGCCCTGCTCAATGAGCGACAAGCCACCCTTGTGATGACCATGCTTCGCAACACGCCGCAGGTGCTGCAATTCAAGGTCGCCCTGGTGCGCGAGTTCTACCGGATGCGTGATGCGCTCAACCAGCGCGATCAAAACCTGTGGCAGCAGATGCAAGCACTGATTGCCCGCGAAGTCGAATCCAAGGTGCGCGCCAGCTTCGGCAGCCATTTGATGCTTGAGCGCAAGCGCGAGATCCCGTACTTCACCACCGAGCGCGAGCGGCTGGAAGCCGAGCTTCAGCCATCGCTGCTGCCGCACTGATTGCCACACGTCCTTTCGTGGTTGCCCGCCCCGATCCGTCGCGGCGGGCTTTTTTACACCCAGATTCGCCTATGTCGCCCACCACCCGCGAACTCCACCAAACGCTGATCCGCCTCATCAAAGGCTGCATCGGCGCCTGGGAGCGCTGGCTTGAGCAGCAAGCCCAGAAGTAGCTCCACCGTTTTCTCTAACCCTGCCTCGCAGGCCTGCCACTCCCGCCAGGGACTCGCAGCCATGACGCCTCGCAGAAATCGCCCCGGAAGGGGCACTTTCTGAAAGGCCCACTATGGCACGCACTCCGAATGGGACCGTTCACGCGGTCGCCACCGTCCTCGCATCCGCGAAGACCATCACCGCTATCACCAACGCCGCCGAAGCGTCGTGCTCCAGCACGGCCCACGGCTACAGCGTCGGCGACATCCTCGTCATCTACAGCGGCTGGGGCCGACTGAACTTCCGCGCAGCCCGCGTGAAGTCCGTCACCACAGACGCTTTTGTGCTGGAGAAGATCGACACCAGCAACACCGAGCTGTTCACGCCAGGCGGCGGCGCCGGTTCCGCGCGCAAGGTCAGCACCTGGGTTGACCTGGACCGCACGATGAACCACAGCTCCAGCGGCGGCGACGCCAAGACCGTGAACGTGAAGTTCATCGAGTCGGACGTGGAAATCGTGCTGAACGACGGCTTCAACGCCGTGCAGCGCACCTTTGACATGGACGCCGACATGATCGGCACGCCCGCCTACGAGGCGCTCAAGACGCTGAGCGACACCAACGCCGACACCGTGGTTCGCCGCCGCGCCAAGACTGGCGCCGTGTCGCTGATCCCCGCCAAGGTCAGCTTCAACGAAGAAGAGTCCCTGACCGAAGGCCAGGCTGTGACCGTCAAGGGCACGTTCAACGCACAGAACATCAGCACCCGCTACGCGGCCTGATCCCACGGGCGATAGCCCATCACCCAGCACCGACGCACCCCGGTTCGTTCCTTTCGCAGGGACGGCCGGGGTGCGCACGGGCAATTTTCTCTTCCTGCGAAAGACATCATCATGAGCAAAGCCGACAAGCAAAAGTCCATCCCTGCCGCCAGCATCAAGAGCCTGAGCGGCATCGCCCCCGAATTCGATATGCCTGTGAACGTGCCGCGCCTGGATGGCACGTCGGTGGAACTGCAGATGCGCGCGAAGGGCATGCGCAAGTCCGAGTGGCTGGCCCTGCGTGACGCACACCTTCAAGACCTGCGCGACAACGATAAGCCCCTGAAGGATGCCGAATTCTCGTTCTCGCAGATGGTGGGTGACCGCATGAAAGAGGCGGCCGCGCTGGTGACCAAGGGCGTCTCCGGCTGGCAGTTGGAGGACGCCTTCACAGCCGACAACCTCCTGGCCCTGGAAGATGTTCTCCCCGGTGCGATTCAGGCGATCCTTGGCACCTACGATGCCGCGATGTTCCACGGCCGCCTGGGAAACTAGCTGCCGCCTCGCGCGCGCTCTATGAGCCCCCGATTACAGAATCCGAAGCGCGCTCCGAGGGGTTTGAGCTTGAGGACTATGAAACCGTCGTCATAGAAATCTGGCCAGACAACGAGCGCGCCCTGCAAATCTTCAGATTGGTGGGCACGAGGTGGCGGATTCCGCCAATGGGTGGCGTCCCAATTGGTCTCGAATGGGCATCTATCTATCCTCTGATGGATCGCCTTGGGCTGGATGATTCTGCCTGGAACTCTCTGCATGAGGACTTGATGGTTATGGAGGCCGAGGCCATCTCCACCATGCGCGAGTTCGCGCCGAAGCCAGAAGGCGGGTGATGGAAGGGCGGCGCTGTCGGCCATCCATGCGAAGTAATATCGCGTCATCAACGTATGGAGGCGGTATGGAGATATTGATCGGCTGGGTGGCTCTATGTTTTGCGGTGGCGGCCTGGGCGCATTCCAAGGGGCGATTTGCCTTTGGATGGTTCATCATTTCGCTAATGCTCTCCCCGCTTGTCGGTGGCGTGATCGTTGCGGCTTTGCCAAAGGTCGGCAAAGCCGCATTGCCACGCGACGAGGCTGGACAACCCATCACCGATCAGACCCACGTCCGCTGCCCCGATTGCCGGGAGTTAGTGCGCAGAGATGCGCGCAAGTGCAAGCACTGCAATACGGCGCTGGTGCCGCAGTAAAAGCACTGAATCACACATAGACCGCCTTCGGGCGGTTTTCTTTTCCCAAGGCTCGCTTCGGCGGGCCTTTTGTATTTCTGAGGCGCCCCTATGGCACTTGACGTTGAATCCATCGGCCTGGCGATGGACACCAGTGGGGTCGAGCGCGGCATCAAGTCGCTCGATGAGCTGGCCTCGCGTGGGCCGAAGGTTGAGCAGTCGCTGCAAAGCGTGGAGCGTGCCGCCAAACAGGCCGGGCAAGGCGTCAGCACGCTGGGGCAGAGCGCAGCGGCTACGGGCGTGGATAAGGTGGGCGCTGCAGGTGAGCGCGCCGCGCAGGGGCTGGGCAAGATGGGCCAGGCCGCGCAATCGGCCGTGTCCTCGCAGGCCGCCCTGTCGCGCGCCGTCGATGGCTTCACGCAGACCGAGCGCAAGTACATCCAGTCGCTGTTGGACGAGTTCAACGCGCTGGACCAGACCCGCGCCGCAAAGGCAGCCTACATCGCGCAGCAAAAGGGAATGAGCCAAGCTGCTCAGGAAGTGGCGCGGGCGGTGGGCAGCAAGATTGAAGCCTACAAGGCAGAGCGGGCGGAGCTGGACAAGTTGTCCAATGCGTCAGAAATATCTGCGCAATCCATGGCCGGCATCGCCCGCGCCGGGGTGCAAGCCATCGCCGGCAGCGCGCTGCTGGTAGCCATCAAGGGCGTTGGTCAGGCGCTATTCGATGCCAGCGCGCAGGCAGAGAGGTTCCGCACCACGCTCAATTTCGCCACTGGCGGCCAGGGCGTCCAGGAGATCGCTTACCTGCGCCGCGTGACCGGTGAGTTGGGCCTCCAGTTTGCCAGCACCGCGCAGGCGTACAGCGGCTTCCAGGCCGCAGCGCGAGGCACAGCGCTGGAGGGGCAGAAGGCCAAGGATGTGTTCGAGTCCATCGCCAAGGCGTCTGCCGTGATGGGCCTGTCTGCCGAGCAAAGTGGAGGCGTGCTGCTGGCGCTGCAGCAGATGATTTCCAAGGGCACGGTGCAGGCCGAAGAGCTGCGAGGCCAGCTGGGTGAACGCTTGCCCGGCGCGTTCCAGATCGCCGCGAAAGCCATGGGTGTCACCACGGCCGAGCTGGGCAAGATGCTGGAGCAGGGCCAAGTCGTTGCGGATGACTTTCTGCCGAAGTTCGCCGAAGCACTTGAGGAAGACCTGGGCGGGGCAGCAGAGAAAGCAGCCACCCGACTGGATGCAGCAGTCAACCGTTTTGACGCCGCCTGGGAGCGCTTGAAACAGAATGCTGGCGATAGTGGGTCGAGCAATTTCATCGCGGATCAGATGAACAGTGCTGCGGGCGCGCTGGACTATGTGTCTGTGGCGATGGAGAAAGCACGAGGGGACGGCGGCGGCTTCGCCAGTCAGATGCTGGCCGCTGCTAGCGCGATGCACGACATGACGCTGGTCGGCAAGCGCACCGAGCAGAACATGTACGACAACGCCAAGGCCACGAAAGAGGCGGAGGCGAAGCTGGCGGACTTGCAAAAGCGTGCGGCGACCGAAGGCACAAGCGCCTGGCTGCTCAAGGAAATTGGCCAAACCAACCGCTACATCGCGACGTTGCAGCAAGCCCGCCGTGAGAGGGATGCGCTGGAGGGCGAGGGGGCACAACAGCGCGACCCGCGCGACATCCCCGCCACCATGACGCGCAGCGCCTCCTATGCCCGCTGGGCGCAGGAGCAGAAGGAGAGCGAGCAGAAGATGCTCGAAATCCGGATGCGCCAGTCAGGGGTCAATAAGCAGTACCTGCAAGAACTAAAGGACTTGGAGCAGGCGCTCGCCCGCCAAGTCATCACGCAGGACGAATACACCCAGCGTGTTTCCGCACTTGCCAAAACCACCTGGGACGCGAGCGTTGCCGGCAAAGCCGCAGCCAAGACCTCCAGCGAACGCGCCAGCGCCGCCAAGGCCGAGCAGTCCACCTATGACAAGCTGATCTCGTCCATCCAGACGAAGATCGCTCAGAACGAAGCCGAGATTGCCGGCGGCGCAAAGCTGTCTGAGAACCAGAAGCTGCGCATCAAGTACGCGGAAGACCTGCAAGGATCGCTCCAGGGCATCACTGCGGCGCAACGCTCGGTGATCGAAGGCTACTTGGACGAGCACAAGGCGGCGGAGCTGGCGAACGTCGCGGCACGTGAGGCCATTAAGGCCGCGCAGGAGACCGCTGCTGCGCGCAACAGGGAAGCCGCTGGAATTGATGCTTGGATTCGCGCGCAAGAGGATGCTGCACGCCAGTCCCTCAAGTCCGTGCAGGATCGTATCCACTCAATGGCGGATGAGGCGCGGGCCATTGAGCTTTCGCAGGCGCTGAACGTCAGCTTGGCGGAAGCGATTGAGCTTGTCGCCATCGCTCGCCTGGAGGAAAAGCAGGCTGGCTTTTATGAGGGCTCCGAAGGCTGGGAGGCCATCCAGCGCGAAATCAACGCGCGCCGGGAACTGCTGGGCCTGATCGGCAGCAAG
Organism: Acidovorax sp. MR-S7; assembly: GCF_000400995.2. GTDB lineage: Bacteria > Pseudomonadota > Gammaproteobacteria > Burkholderiales > Burkholderiaceae_C > MR-S7. The sequence goes on from NZ_DF238897.1 coordinate 243,197, forward strand.
GAAGCGCGCGAGGCCAACAAGCGCGCCGCAGACGAAGCCGCCAAGGACTGGGAGCGCACCGCGCAGACCATCAGCGACACCCTGGCCGACTACATCATGGGCGGCGGCAAGGATGCGGCGCAGTACCTCAAGCGCCTGTTCGCGACGCTGGTGCTGCAGCCTATCGTGCAGGTCGGCGTCGGCGCGCTTCTGGGTGCTGGCCCGGGTGGGCAGCTTGTCTCGGCGGCCATGGGTGGCGCGGGTGGTGGCAGTGCGCTGCTGAATAACGCGGGCTTGGTGGGCGCGGGCGCGCAAGCCATCTGGGGCCTTTCGGCTGGCGCCTCCACGGCCTCGCTGGTCGGTGCAAATGCGGTCGGCATGGCTGGCGGCGATGCGCTGGGCGCGCTGATCGCGGGCAACGGCGCTTGGGCGGGCGTAGGCACCGGGGCAGGCGCGGCGGCTGGCAGCGGCTTCATGGGTGCGCTCTCCGCGATCCCTGGCTGGGGCTGGGCACTTGCTGGCATTGCCGCCTTGGGCGGAATCCTCGCGGGCATGGACGACTCCGGCACGCCCCACATCGGCGGTTCTGCCGCGTGGAGTTCTTCGCAAGGGCTGCGCACGAACCTGGGTTTCCTGGACGACCAGGAAGGCCTTCCCGGCTACAACCCCAACGACAACATCGACAACCAATTCGGCTCGGGCATGCCGTGGGTGCAGGACAACGAGCAAGTGCGCGGCACGCTCGGCGTCATGGCGCAGACCATCGCCAGCACGCTGGACAGCTTCGCCAAGGCATTCGGCCAGCAGGCGGGCTACGACGTGGCCCTGGGGTTCGCGGACGACTCCAGCAAGGACGGATCGTGGGGTGCGCTGCGCATTGCGCTTGGCGACCGCGAGTTGCTGAACTGGAATGACGACCGCGAGAGCAAATGGGCGCCGCGCATCTTCTCGGATGGTGAGCAGGGGTGGGAAGAGTTCACGGCCGCCACCGCGCAAGACCTGCGCGACGTGATGACCGAGATGGACATCCCCGGATGGGTCAAGGACAGCCTGGAAGGCCTCGGGGACAGCTTCGACCTCGACGCATTGGGCGCGGTTGTGACGCAGATCGGCGCCGTGAATACGGCGTTTGACGCACTGAGCTTCGGCGTTGCTGCATTCGCCGACCTGACCGACGAAGCGCGCGGCAGGCTCATCCAGGAGTCCGGAGGCTTGCAAGGCTTCGCGGCATCCGCATCCAACTACTACGACAAGTTCTACACCGACGACGAGAAGCACGCCTTCAAGGAGGACGCGCTGTCCAAGGAGCTGGAGCGCCTGGGCCTGGAGATGCCCAACACGCAGCGTGGATTCCGGGAATTGGTCGAAGCCCAGATAGCGCTTGGCGAATCCGGCGCGGAAACCGCAGCGCGGCTCATGGGCCTCTCCGATGCGGCATTCGAGGTGCTGCCAGCAGCGGACGAAGCGACGAGCGCACTGCGCACGATGGCCGATGCCGCGAAGGAGTCCTTCGGCATCACAGCAGACACCGTCAAAGGCCTGCTGGACGACATCCTTGAAAACGCTGGCAGTGCCAACGAAGCTCGGAACATGGGGGCATCGGGCTTCGAAGAGATGGTCACATCGGCCATCTTCGACTCGCTGCTGTCGAACATCTCCGGCATGGTCATGGCGCAGATCGTGGCCCCGCTCATCGCGGGTGCAACGACCAGCGGGGCCGTACTCGCGGCAGGCGGCGCAACGGGCGGCGCCGCGGTAGCGGGCGGTGGTGTGATGGGCGGCAGCGCATCGGCTGCCGGCGGGTCTGTGGCGGGACAGTCGATCGCACAAGGCGGCGCAGCGGCCGCAAGCGCCATGGTCGCCGGAGGGGCGGCAGTCGGCACCGTCGTGGGCAACGTGCTGGAGGCCGCTCGCGCGCAGATGCAGGCAGTCAGTGGGTTGCTCAACGACCCGGCATTCGCGGACATGCTTGCGGAGTTCGGCAAAGGCTTCGGCGGACTCGCTGGCGACCTCTTCGACCTCAAAAGCAGCATCGGCGGCGGCCTGTCGTCGGTTGGCGGCTCCTTCGGCGGCGCCGCATCGGCGGCAAAAGGGCTGGAGGCGTCGCTCAAGGGCCTCACGTCAGCCATCGAAGACGAGATCAAGCGTCTGCGCGGGATCATGGAGGAAGCGTCCCCCAACAAGGGCTACGACGCCCTGATGGGCGAGTTCGCAACGGCAACTGCTGCTGCCCGGGCTGGGGATGAAGATGCGCGCGGCCTGCTACCCGGCCTTTCCAAGCAGATCGACGCGCTCTTGCCCGACCGTGCGGCCAGCTCCGCCGAGCTTGCGCTGATGCGCGGGTGGCTCGCGGGCAGCCTTGCGGAAACGCTCAAGGCATTTGCGGATGCGGATGCCGCAAAGAGCGAGCAAAAGCGACTGCAAGACGAGGCCAGCGCGCGTGGACGATACGAAGGCGGCAAGTATTTCGCGTGGTTGGATGCCGGGTCACCGCTGGGCGGCTGGTCGGATGAAGAGTACGAGGACTGGTACTACCGCAAATACCTGGGCATCCCAGCGCTTGCCACGGGCACCAACTACGTGCCGCAGGACATGCTGGCCATGCTCCACAAGGGCGAGGCCGTAGTCCCTGAGCGATACAACCCCGCAGCCGGCGGGCAGCAGGTTGTCGTGCCGCAGGCCTTCGCACAGCCGCTGTGGGCCGGAGAGTCGCTAATCGTCGAGGCGCTGCGAGAAGAGTTCGCCCAAGTGCGTGAAGAGAACAGGGCTCTGGCACTTGAGGCCCAGCGCCTGCGCCTGCGCTTGGCGCAATCGCAGGAGCGAACCGAAGGGCTGATCGCTATGCAGGAGGGGTAGGAATGGCTCAAGGCATCAAGATCCTGAAGCCCATGCCCGTGACAGACGCGGTGCTCGAATCGTCCAATGTTCCCGAGGACGACGCCCCCGAGTGGGATGCGGACGAGACCTATGGCGTCGGCGCTAACGTCATGCGCGCGCACGCGGTGTATGAAAACAACGAGCCCGACAACGCTGGCAAAGACCCGTTGACCAACCACGGTCTCTGGACGCGCGTTCGTGCAACGAACCGATGGCGCCTGTTCGACGGAACCAACAGCTCTGCCACCTCACGCGCCAACGCAATCAGCTACGTGCTGGCGCCGGGAGTCGCACTAGGGATGGTGGCCGCGCTGGAGCTGCGCTCGTGCACAAGCATCCGCGTGCGCTTGATAGACCCTGTACGAGGCGTCGTCTACGACAAGACGCTCGCGCCGGGGGCCCGGCCTGTGCGCTCCAGCTGGTGGCAGTGGTATTTCGGCGAGCGCACCCCGGGCCTGAATCTCGCCATCTTCGAGGGCATGCCCGCATATCCGAAAGCGAAGCTCCATGTGGACCTGGTCGGTGGGGCAAAACTGTCGGTCGGCCTGCTGTTGTGGGGCCAGCCGCGCACCTGGGGCCTTGGCCTGCTGCAGGGTGCGAAGGTGGGGCGGCGCATCTACAGTCGGCGCGAGGTCAACGACTTCGGCGACATCAGTCTTGTGAAGCGCCCAAGCGCCAAGACGGGCAGCTTTGAAACCATCATCGCTCGCAGCGAGGTTGATGCGCTGCAGAACTACCTCGACTCCATCGACGCATCTCTGTGCTTGTTCGTCGGCTCAACGATGTATGCATCCACCGTGATCTTTGGCATTTTTCAGAACGCCGAGATGGTCTTGCAGTACCACAACCACTCCGTTCTTCAACTCGAAATACTGGGAGCTACCTGATATGGCCGTGCCCTACATCACCCCACTGCCCGAGGCGCCGTCACCCGACGACGATGAGGGCATCTTCGACGCCAAGGCGTTCGAGCACGTCAAGGCTTTGCACCAGTGGACCGACGAAGTGACCCAAGTTGGCGCCTTCTGCGAGTATCAGGCTGCGCTGTCGCGGGACCACGCCAACCGCTCAGACATTGCGGCAGGCGTTGCGGAAACCCAGTTCGAGCTGGCGCGCGAGCAAGCGGGCGTAGCGATGATGACGGCCCACTACAAGGGGCCGTGGTCCTCATTGGTGGGGGCACTCGCTCGCCCGGCATCGGTGTCCCATGCGGGCCTCTTTTGGGCGCTGAACGTGGATCTGGCCAATGTGGCCACCAGCGAGCCGGGCGCCAATGACAACTGGACTGTGCTACCCGGCGTGGTCGAGCTTGCCACTCCGCTGAACGTCTCCCCCGCATCTGGCGCAACAGGGGTTAACACGCCCACCACCCTGCAGGGCAGCACATTCGCATCGGTGTATGTGGGCAACACGCACGCTAACAGCCAATGGCAGATCAACACGGCCAATGCGTTCCACTCGCCCATCCATGACAGTGGCTCCATAGCGGGCTCGATCAGCTACGTCGTGCCCAATGGCGTGCTCTCTCCCTCGACGCAGTATTGGTGGCGCGTGCGCTACCGCAGCAGCCGTGGCACCTGGTCTGCGTGGTCGAGAGCAACGCCGTTCACCACCGCTGCAGCGTTCGGCCAGTACATCCCCGTGCCTGCGGCAACCCCAGCGTCGTTTGGTAAGGCGTTCCAGGGCGGCTACTACGCGGGCCTGATCTGGCAGGAGATCGCACGCGCGACGCACTCCAAGGCCATTGCCACTGGTGCGTCCGTCGTGTTCACGCTGGACCCTGAATACGATATGTTCGTCAAGCCTCTGGTGTATGTCGGGCAGAGGCTCGATGTGCGCAGCCGCGCGAACCCGGGCAATCGGTTCGAGGGGACCGTGGTGACGGCCGATGGCCTCGCGCTCACGATCAATGTCACTTCCGTGTCTGGATCGGGGACTTTCAGCGACTGGTCCGTCATGGCGCGATTCCGCTGCATCGTCGCTCCGAAATCTTCGGGCCGGCTGACAGACTGGCGTGCGCTCAAGCCTGGCGGCGGGGCACTGCCTGCGGCATGCGTCACGCTCACTGATGGCCTGCTTGCGACGAACGCCATGGTGGCCGATGGCGATGCGACTGTGTATCCGCTTGCCCACTGGGCGCGCAACCTCACGATTGGCGGGTACACCGACTGGTACTTGCCGGCGCGTGACGAGATTGAGCTGATCGCGCGCAATCTTAATAACGACGACTACTGCACCGTTGGCCAGACGCTGGACGTGGCGCTGGCGGCCCAGGCCGGTGCGTGGGGCTATGCGGCCGCAGACGGGATCGGCACAAACCGTAACTCGGTGCCGCAGGGATCGGCTTATCCAGGTACGGTAACGGCTGACCTCGGCAGCGACTTCCACCTGGCCGGGCAGCAATTCGAGGTTGGCAACTACGGTATCCACATGTGGTCATCCACACGGCACCCGAGCACAGTGACCGAGGCCGCCACGATGCAAATGGGCGTGGCCGCTGGGGATATCTACTTCCAGGGTTGGTTCGATGCCGCAAACAGCACCAGCAGGGGCTGCTCGGCCATGCGCCGCAGCATCGTCTAACAGCACAGGAGCAGCTATGCAGTACATCAAATTGACTTTTATCGACGCTGTGACTGGGATTCCTGTCACGCAGGAGCCTGCGGCCAATGGCCCGGTGCTGCCGCCCGTGCAAGGGCTCGTGGTTGAGTGGGAGCGCGAGAGCGCTTATCCCACGGACCAGCCCGAGCTTTTTGGCACGTGTCCGGACGAGAGCGATACCGACCTTGCCGGGGTGCTGGCGGTCATGACGCAAGCCGAGTGGGATGCGGAGCATCAGGCCGAACTGGCCGCGCGCGAGGCGAAGGATCGGCACCTGTGGCAAATCACGCGGTTGGCTTTTCGCAACCGGTTCACCCTGCCCGAGAAAGCAGGGCTGGAGCTTGCGAGCGTGGATGACGCCAGCGCTCCGATGGTCCAGCGCCAGCAAGCGGCATTGCTGCGCGCATACCTGGCAGACGTGGCCGCCGCCACGTTCATCGACCTCAAGCGCCCGGACACGCGCGCCGGTGTCGAGCAACTCGAAGCGCTGGGCTTGCTCGCGGCGGGCCGCGCGGCCGAGATCCTTGATGCGCCGATCCGGCCCGAGGAGGCGCCATGAGGCACTGCAGCATCACTCACCAAGCCCGCACCACGCGGGCTTTTTTTATGGCCGCAGCGGTTGATGTGTACGGCGACTCCATCCTCCCCGGCTACGGCCTCTCCACGGGACTCTGAACATGACCTGTGCCATTAGCACCTTCGACTTCACGCGCAGCGCCACGTTCGACCTGCTAGCCCGCATCCCCGACCGCTTCACGGACGGTCAGTTCGCGGGCTGGGAGCCCGCCAGCGAACTGCGCAACGCCAAGGATGAGCTGATCGCCACGCTCGACGTGGAGTGGGTAGATCCCGCCACCACGCGCATGCTGCGCCTGCGCATGCTCGATACCAGCGGCTGGCCCCTGGGCATGGCTAGCTTCGACATCCGTCTGGAGTCGCCCGCCGGAGAGCGCGTGTACACCACGTCGCAGGCCGTGAACATCGTAAAGGGGCAGACCCGTGCCTGAACTGATCGACGTTGAAATCCAGCTGCCCGACGTGCTCGCGCTGCGCATGGCGCGCCCGCCCGAGGAGTTGCCGGGCGAGATGGCGCTGGTGATTGCTGGGCCGCCCGGGCCGCCTGGTGGTAGCGGCTACACGCATCACCAGGTAACGGCTTCCGCCGTCTGGACCGTCGCCCACAACCTCGGTCGCCACCCCTCAATCACCGTCGTGGACCACCTCGGCGGTCAGCTCTTCCCCGATGTTCGGTACTTGGATGCCGACCTCGCCCAGATCACCCACAGCGTGCCGTTGATCGGCCGCGCGTATTGCAACTGAGGATCAACCATGAAGATCACGAACAACCTCGACGCGGCGGGCAACCAAGTCAAGAACCTGGCCGATGCCACCAGCCCGCAGGATGCTGTCACCAAGGCCCAACTCGACGCCGCCGTGCAGGGCTACAAGTGGAAAGACCCGGCGCGCGTTGCTACCACGGCCAACATCACGCTGTCCGGAGCGCAGACCATTGACGGCGTGGCTGTGGTGGCTGGTGACCGCGTGCTGGTCAAGGACCAGTCGGCAGGCGCCGCCAATGGCATCTATCTGGCAGCAGCCGGGGCCTGGACGCGGGCCGCCGACTTCGATGCGGCCGCCGAAGTGCTGGGTGCGGCCGTCTTCGTCTCCGAAGGGGCGACGCAAGGCAATCAGGTCTGGCTGATGACCACGGATGCGCCCATCACCATCGGCACCACGGTGCTGACGTTCGCCCAGGTCGGCGGCGGTGCCAGCTACACGGCCGGCGACGGCGTCACGATCAGCTCCGGCGTCATTGCTGTAGATGCTGGGGTTGTGGCGCGCAAGGCCTCGGCCACCGTCGGCGACGGCACAGCCACCACCATCACCGTCACGCACAACCTCAATACCCAAGACGTGACGGTCAGCGTGCGCGAGGCGGCCACTAATGCCGGGGTGCTCTGCGACTGGGTAGCCAACGGCGCCAACACCGTGCAGCTCACTTTCGCCACGGCCCCGACAACCGGGCAGTACCGCGCCACTATCACGGGGTAATCGGCCGTGAAACACGTAGGAACGCGCGTCAATGCGAAGGATGTTGCATCGCAGGAGCAACTGATCGATATCGTCGCATCTCAAATCCACGCGACTGCTGATAAATCCACACCCGCCAACGCTGATGAATTCGGTATTGCTGATAGCGCGGCATCCTGGGGTTTAAAGAAACTGACGTGGGCGAATATTAAGGCGGCGCTGGCAAGCCTGTTCGTCAGTAACTCGGGTGGTACGGTTGCTGGCAATCTGACGGTGCAGGGGAGCCTGATGACGACGGCCGGCCCCCTCGGCTACGGCCCTGGCGCAGGTGGGTCGGTGACGCAAGCAACCAACAAGACCACAGGAGTGACGCTCAATAAATCATCGGGTCGGATCACCATGAACAACTCGGCCCTTAGTGCCGGTACTGAAACTGGGTTCGCCCTAACCAACAGCTTTATTACCGGCAACTCGACTATCTCCGTGACGCCCTATGGAGCTAATGGCAACAACTATCGAGTGCGTACTAACGTAGCACCCGGCGTTTGCTCGGTTTTTGTGAAAAACGAAACTGAAAACACCTTATCAGACGCACTGATACTGCAATTCAACGTACTTCAAGGATCATCGTCATGATACTCAAGCAACTCATCAAATACGACAACGCCCACGCCATAGAAGCGACCTGGGTGGATGAAAACGACGTGGTTATCAAATGTCACGCATACAGCAACCACCCTGAGCAGATTGCCATGCTGCGTGCAGACCTTGGCGCAGACGCAGCAGAGCATGAAGCGATGATTGCAGGGGTAGAGGCTACCTATGTGCCGCCCGACCTCCCGCCCGCTGATGAATTGGCTGGTGAATTGCGCACCGCGCTTGCTGCTGAGTACGAGCGCCGCATGCAGATCATCGCATCGGGCTACCCGCCGAGCGAGCGTGAAAGCTGGCCTGTGCAGACCGCCGAGGCCCGCGCGCTGCTGGCCGATCCTGGAGCGGCAACGCCGTGGATTGACGCCGCAGCCGCCGTGCGCGGCATCGACCGCGACGAGTTGGCCGCGCGCATCGCCGCAAAGGACGACGCCTACCGCGTGATCCACGGAGCGCTAACCGGCGCACGCCAGCGCATCGAGGATGCCATCGACACCGCAGGCGACGACGCCGAGGCGCTTGCCGCCATTGACGTGGAGGCCGGTTGGTCGGAGGAACTGCCGTGAACATCATCAAGCTACTCACCATCGCGGGTGTGCCAGTCACTCTGCATGCCCAGGCTATCGAGTGCATCGAGGAAGCAGACGACCGTTCGGACGGCTTGCTGTGGGCCAAGCTCCGGACGCGCACATTTCGCGCGGGCAAGATCGCGGACGCCCTGGACTGGGAGCACGACAGGCTGATCCAGGCACGCCCTGACTGGGCCGACGATGACATTGCACCGATGCTCAACATCACCGCGAACGGCGACAACGGGCCGTGGGAGTTCCCCGGCGGAAAGGTCGAGAGCGGCCGACCCATCGGGCACTTCTGGACGGAACCGGACGACGTGCAGCATTGCTACTGGGCGCCGGGCCATCACCCGCGCAGCCACGCAGCCCGAAAGGCTTGGTATCGCCGCAACGGTGGAGAGTTCCGCGCGTGGCGCCTGGGCATGCCCATCGACCCTGCAAACATGTACCAGCGCTGGCACGGCTCCGAGGGCAGGCTGTCGGTCACGGTCTACCGCAGCGGCGATGCATGGCTCTTGCTGACCACGCGCCAGATCCTCGGGAAGCTGCACATCAAGACTCGCAAGGGCTTTGAGGTGGACAACGTTTTCTCAGGCCCCGTCACGCCGCAGATGTGGTTCCCGATCCCGGGCTACGAGCTGCGAGCGCCGGTCACTTGGTCAGTGCTCCCGCAGTGGGGCGCGCCGACACAACCCGCCCAGGCGGGTTTTTTTACGCCTGGAGGGGCTGCATGAGCGAACAAGAGCAAGGCCAGCGCATCACGCGCGTGATCGATTTCCGCATCCCGTTGCCGTGGCTACTGGGCATCGGCATGGCGGTCGGGTGGGCGCTGGTGTCCATGTGGTTCAGCGTCAATCAGCTGGTGCGGGACGTGGCGGATTTGCAGATCACCGTGAAGGCAGGGAACACCCAGGCAACCACCGTCGCGGGCGAAATCGCGCTGCTGCGATTCCGGGTCGAGAACCTGGAGGCGGCCAACCGGCAGCCGACGAAGGGAGGTGAGCGATGAAAACATCCACGCAGGGCCTGGCCCTGATCAAAGAGTTCGAGGGCTTCCGTGGCGAGGCGTATATACCCGTGCCCGGAGATAGGATGACTATCGGCTACGGCTTCACCAAGGGCGTGAAGATGGGCGACCGCATGACCCGCGCACAAGCGGACCTACGACTGGCGCTGGAGGTGGCGCCTTACGAGGCGGCGGTCTACGCCGGGTGCATCGAGAAGCCCAATCAGCACGAGTTCGATGCCATGGTCAGCCTTTGCTACAACATCGGGCAAGCCGGGTTCGCGCGCTCGACGGTGCTCAAGGCGCACAACCGAGGCGACAAGCAAGCGGCAGCGCGGGCCTTCGGCCTGTGGAACAAGTCGGGGGGCAAGGTCTATGCCGGGCTGACGCGCCGGCGAGCGAGGGAGTCCGCGCTGTATCTCACGCCCGTGCCGGATGACGTGAGCGACCCGGTACACGGCGCAATGCCGCTGATGCCGCAGCAGGTAGACCCAGAAAGCCGCATGACGCAATCGCCCATCAACAGGGCCGGCGTGGTGGCTGGGGGTACTGCTGCGGTGGCTACCGTGGCAGAGACCGCTCGCACCGTTGCCGATGTGAAGTACAGCGTGGCGAGCCTGGGCGACTGGATGATCCCCATCCTGCTGCTGGTGATCGTCGGGCTGTGCGGGTATCTCGTCTGGCAGCGCGTACGACAGAGGCGGGAGGGCTGGGCATGATCTATACGCACGCAGCGGCAGGGATAGCCGGAGCCGTCCTGGCCGGCATTCTGTCTTGGAACGTCCAAGGCTGGCGCATGGGTGAGCAGATTGCCGCCATCCAGGCCCAACACGCCGAAGCTACAGCAAAGGCGCAATCTGACGCTAGAGCTACTGAAAAGGCGCTTTCCGACAAGCTACAGGAGGCACAGAACAATGCAACGAAACGCGAGAACAAGCTGCGCAATGACGCTGCTGCTGCCCGTCGTACTGCTGACGGGCTGCGCGACACCATCTACGCCCTCCGCGCCGATCTGCCCAGCTATTCCCAGTCCGCCGCAGCTAAGACAGCCGACACCGCAGCAGAGCTACTCGGAGTCTGCGCGGACGAATATCGAAGCGTGGCGGAACAGGCTGACAGGCACGCTGCAGACGCCGTGATGCTGCGCGAGGCGTGGCCTTCAAAATAGCTGCAAATCATTCTTGCCACAGTCGTTGCAGCCAATAGTGATGCTTGGTGGATCGGATGACATCTCTGAATAGACGGTTCCCCCGTCTATGTCAACAACGATGTTTTCTGACCCGCACATACGGCAGATGATTTTGAAGCGCTCTTTGATTTGGGAGGTGGTATTGAGATCATCCATGTTTGTTCGCCTATGACTTTGTGATGGTAGCGGCGTGGCCGAAGTAGTCACTAACACAAAGAAAAAGGCCCCGTCACCTTGGAGCGACGGGGCCTAGATACTTGCAAAACCGGAACACGTACCGGAACAAAAGCCGGAACACATCCAAAAACCATAGCAAGAAAGCCATGGTGCCCGGGGCCGGAATCGAACCGGCACGCCTTGCGGCGGGGGATTTTGAGTCCCCTGCGTCTACCAATTTCACCACCCGGGCGGAAGGAGGAGGAAAGCCACAAATTATGGCACAGTAGGGGCGTATGAAGACCTATCCCACCATCGAGGACGCGATCGGGCGCACGCCGCTGGTCGCACTGCAACGCATCGGGGCCAAGGATAACGCGGCACGCGGCAACGTCATTCTGGGCAAGCTGGAAGGCAACAACCCGGCGGGCTCGGTGAAGGACAGGGCGGCCTTGTCGATGATCCGGCGGGCCGAGGAGCGCGGCGAGATCAAGCCGGGCGACACGCTGATCGAGGCCACCTCGGGCAACACCGGCATCGCGCTGGCGATGGCGGCCACCATCAAGGGCTACCGCATGGTGCTGATCATGCCGGAGGACCTGTCGGTGGAGCGTGCGCAGACCATGAAGGCCTACGGCGCCGAGCTGATCCTCACGCCCAAGAGCGGCGGCATGGAATACGCGCGCGACCTGGCCGACCAGATGGTGGCGCAGGGCAAGGGCGTGGTGCTCGACCAGTTCGCCAACCCCGACAACCCGCGCATCCACTACGAGACCACCGGCCCCGAGATTTGGGAGCAGACCGGGGGGCGAATCACCCATTTCGTGAGCGCCATGGGCACCACGGGCACGATCACCGGCGTGTCGCGCTTCCTGCGCGAGAAGAACCCGGGTGTGCGCATCGTCGGCGCACAGCCCAGCGAGGGCTCGCGCATCCCGGGCATCCGCAAGTGGCCCGAGGAATACCAGCCCAAGATCTACGACCCGCAGATGGTGGACGAACTGGTGCTGGTGCACCAGGACGATGCCGAGGACATGGCCCGGCGCATGGCGCGCGAGGAGGGCATCTTCGGCGGCATCTCCGCAGCCGGCGCCTGCTGGGTGGCGCAGCAGATCGCGCAGCGCGAGCACAACGCCACCATCGTCTTCGTGGTCTGCGACCGGGGCGACCGGTATCTCTCCACCGGTGTCTTCCCCGTATGACCGCCATGCGCTACGAAACCCGCTTCTGCACCCACTGCGCCACGCCGCTCGCCCCGATCACACTGCTGGAAGACAGCGGCGAGAAGGAGCGCCTGCGCTGCGCCGCCTGCGGCTGGACCCACTGGAACAACCCCGCGCCGGTGCTGGCCGCCATCGTGGAGGTGGACGGCCGCGTGCTGCTGGCGCGCAATGCGCTGTGGCCACCCAAGATGTTCGCGCTGATCACCGGCTTCATGGAGGCGGGCGAGTCGCCCGAGGAGGGCATCACGCGCGAGGTGAAGGAGGAGACCAACCTCGACGCGCTCTCCGTCACGCTCGTGGGGGCGTACGAGTTCATCCGCATGAACCAGGTCATCATCGCCTACCACGTGCGGGCCGAGGGCGAGGTGCGCCTGTCGCCCGAACTGGTGGACCACCGCTTCTATGAACTGGACAAGCTCAAGTGCTGGCCCGCCGGCACGGGCTATGCGCTGGCCGACTGGCTGCGCACACGTGGGCACGAGCCGGTGTTCTTCACCGCAGAGGAAAACGCGGAGCGCCGCCGCGGACTGGATTGAGGACCCCTGACCATGGACACTCACAAGGAAGTAGACGCACGGGGACTGAACTGCCCGCTGCCTATCCTGCGCGCGAAGAAGGCGCTGGCGGACATGGCCAGCGGCCAGCTGCTCAAGGTGCTGGCCACCGACACCGGGTCGCTGCGCGACTTCCAGGCGTTCGCGCGCCAGACGGGCAATGAGCTGGTGGAGCAGCAAACGGTGGGCGAGGAGTTCGTGCACATCCTGCGCCGCCGCTGAAACCAAGTGCCAAATTGGCCGCTAGCGCTTACTGGGTAAGCGCCAAGCAGCTATCAAAATCAAAGCTCCAGCGTTTTCAGGTACTCGCGGAAGTGCGTGCCCACCTGCGGGTGCAGCAGGGCCAGTTCTACCGTGGCCTCCAGAAAGCCTTCCTTGCTGCCGCAGTCGTAGCGCTTGCCTGCGTACTGGAAGGCGTACACGGTCTCATGCTGCATCAGGCGGGCGATGGCGTCGGTGAGCTGGATCTCGCCGCCCACGCCCCTAGGCTGGTTGCGGATCTCCTCGAAGATGCGCGGCGTGAGCACGTAGCGGCCGGCCACGCCCATGCGCGAAGGCGCCTTCTCGGGCGCGGGCTTCTCCACGATCTCGTCCACGCGCAGCAGCGCGCCGCCGGCGGGCTCGCCGCGCACGATGCCGTAGCGGCGCGTGTGGTCGGGCGGCACTTCCTGCACGGCCAGCAGCGAGCGGCCCTGCTTCTGGAAGGCGGTGGTCATCTGCGCCATCACGCCGGGGCCGCCGTTCTCGCCCACCATCAGGTCGTCGGCCAGGATCACGGCGAAGGGCTCGTTGCCCACCAGCGGCTCGGCGCACAGCACGGCGTGGCCCAGGCCCAGGCTGCGCGGCTGGCGCACGAACAGGCAGTTCATGTCGGCCGGGCTGATGCTGCGCACCAGCTCCAGCATTTCCTGCTTGCCGGCGTTCTCCAGCTCGTTCTCCAGCTCGTAGGCGGTGTCGAAATGGTCTTCGATAGCGCGCTTGCTGCGGCCGGTGACGAAGACCATGTCGCGGATGCCGGCCTCGTAGGCCTCTTCCACGGCGTACTGGATCAGGGGCTTGTCCACCACCGGCAGCATTTCCTTCGGGGACGCCTTGGTGGCGGGCAGGAAGCGGGTGCCGAGCCCTGCGACGGGGAAGACGGCCTTGCGGACGCGGGTGGGAGCGGTCAAGTCAGGTACCTCGCGAAAAAGTGGATGGTGAAAAAGACAAGGGCGCCCGGATCAGCGCGGCGCCCTTGTGCCCTATGGGGATTGATCTTAGCCCAGCCGTGCGAGCTGTTCGCGCAGGCGCGCCAAGGTCGCGCCAAAGTCTGACACGCGCTTTTTCTCCTGCTCGATCACGGTGGGCGGGGCCTTGGCGACGAAGGCCTCGTTGCCCAGCTTGGTGCCGGCCTTGGCGATCTCGCCTTCCAGCCGCGCGGCTTCCTTGGACAGGCGCGCTTTCTCGGCCGCCACGTCGATCTCGACGAACAGCGCCAGGCGCGCCTCGCCCACCACGGCCACGGGGGCGGCCTTGGCGGCATCCGCCCAGGCGGTCTCGTCGTCGAATACCTTCACTTCCGAGAGCTTGGCCAGGCTCGTGAGCACGGGCGCGATGGCGCGCATGAAGGCGGCGTCGCCCGTCACCAGCAGCGGCAGGCGCTGCGCCGGCGACACGCCCATCTCGCCGCGCAGCGTGCGGCAGGCGTCCACCACCTGCTTGATGCGCTGCACGTAGGCGATCGCGGCCTCGTCGATCTTCTCGGGCTGGGCCTGCGGATAGCGCGCGATGGCGACGGAATCGCCCGCCGTCCCCGCCACGGGGGCCACTTTCTGCCAGAGCGCTTCCGTGACGAACGGGATGATGGGGTGGGCCAGGCGCAGGATGGCCTCCAGCACGCGGATCAGCGTGCGGCGCGTGCCGCGCTGCTCGGCCTCGTTGCCCGTTTGGATCTGCACCTTGGCGATTTCCAGGTACCAGTCGCAGAACTCGTTCCAGACGAACTCGTAGATGGCGCTTGCCACGTTGTCCAGGCGGAACTCGGCGAAGCCCTTGGCGACTTCGGCCTCCACCTTCTGCAACTGCGAGACGATCCAGCGGTCGGGCTGGCTGAAGGCCATGTAGCCGCCCGCGCAGTCGGCGGCGGTGTGCTCCTTCAGGCCGCAGTCGTAGCCCTCGCAGTTCATCAGCACGAAGCGGCTGGCGTTCCAGAGCTTGTTGCAGAAGTTGCGGTAGCCCTCGCAGCGCTTGCTGTCGAAGTTGATGCTGCGGCCCAGCGAGGCGAGCGCGGCGAAGGTGAAGCGCAGCGCGTCGGCGCCGTAGGCGGGAATGCCCTCGGGGAATTCCTTCTGCGTGTTCTTGCGCACCGTGGGTGCGGTCTCGGGGCGGCGCAGGCCCTGGGTGCGCTTGTCGAGCAGGGGTTCGAGCGCGATGCCGTCGATCAAATCGACCGGGTCGAGCACGTTGCCTTCGGACTTGCTCATCTTCTTGCCCTGTGCGTCACGCACCAAGCCGTGGATGTAGACGTGCCTGAACGGCACGCGGCCCGTGAAGTGCGTGGTCATCATGATCATCCGGGCGACCCAGAAGAAAATGATGTCGTAGCCCGTGACCAGCACGGAGGAGGGCAGGTAGAGGTTGTAGTCGTCGGTCTCGGCCGTGCCCTGGCCGGGCCAGCCCATCGTGCTGAACGGCACGAGGGCCGACGAGTACCACGTATCCAGCACGTCCTCG
Organism: Acidovorax sp. MR-S7; assembly: GCF_000400995.2. Classification (GTDB taxonomy): domain Bacteria; phylum Pseudomonadota; class Gammaproteobacteria; order Burkholderiales; family Burkholderiaceae_C; genus MR-S7. The sequence continues at coordinate 258,748 of NZ_DF238897.1, forward strand.
TCGCGCGTCAGCGTCTTGCCCGGTGCCTGGGCCTGCGCTTCTTCCTCGCTGCGCGCCACGTAGACCTTGCCGTCCTCGTCGTACCACGCGGGGATCTGGTGGCCCCACCAGAGCTGGCGGCTGATGCACCAGTCCTGGATGTTGTTCATCCACTGGTTGTAGGTGTTGACCCAGTTCTCGGGCACGAACTTCACCTGGCCCGAGGCCACGGCGTCGATGGCCTTCTGCGCGATGGACTTGCCCGTGGCGTCGCCTTCGCCCACCTTGCCCATCGCCACGAACCACTGGTCGGTCAGCATGGGCTCGATCACCTGGCCGGTGCGCGTGCAGATGGGCACCATGAGCTTGTGCTTCTTGGTCTCGACCAGCAGGCCCTGCGCCTCCAGGTCGGCCACGATGGCCTTGCGCGCCACGAAGCGGTCCATGCCGCGGTATTTCTCGGGCGCGTTGTCGCTGATCTTGGCCTGCAGCGTCAGCACCACTTCCATCGGCAGCTGGTGGCGCTGGCCCACGGCGTAGTCATTCTGATCGTGCGCGGGCGTGACCTTGACCACGCCGGTGCCGAATTCCTTGTCCACGTACTCGTCGGCGATGATGGGAATCTCGCGGCCCACCAGGGGCAGCGTGACGCTCTTGCCGATCAGGGCCCGATAGCGCTCATCCTCGGGATGCACCATCACGGCCACGTCGCCCAGCATGGTCTCGGGGCGCGTGGTGGCCACGACGAGCTGGCCGGAGCCGTCGGCGAGCGGGTAGGCGATGTGCCAGAGCGAGCCGTCCTTCTCCTCGTTCTCCACCTCCAGGTCGGACACGGCCGACTGCAGCACCGGGTCCCAGTTCACCAGCCGCTTGCCGCGGTAGATCAGGCCCTGCTCGTAGAGGCGCACGAAGGTTTCCGTGACGACCTTGGAGAGCTTATCGTCCATCGTGAAGTACTCGCGGCTCCAGTCCACCGTGTCGCCCATGCGGCGCATCTGCGTGGTGATGGTGTTGCCGCTCTTTTCCTTCCACTCCCACACCTTCTTCACGAACGCCGGGCGGCCCAGGTCGTGGCGGCTCTGGCCCTGGTCCTGCAGCTGGCGCTCCACCACGATCTGCGTGGCGATGCCCGCGTGGTCCGTGCCCGGCACCCAGGCCGTGTTGTGGCCCAGCATGCGGTGGTAGCGCGTGAGGCTGTCCATGATCGTCTGGTTGAACGCATGGCCCATGTGCAGCGTGCCCGTCACGTTGGGCGGCGGCAGCTGGATGCAGAACGCGGGCTCGCCCGCCTGCGGCGCGCCCGTGCCCCGGTAGCCCGCCGTGCCGTAGCCGCGCCGCTCCCACTCAGGGCCCCAGTGGGCTTCGAGCGCGGCGGGTTCGAAGGATTTGGAAAGGCTGTTCAGGCCGGGCTGTTCGATCGTGTCGCTCATGGCAATGAAAAACGGCATCCCGCAGGATGCCGCTGGTGGCAGTGTTCGGAGGATGGGAGATTTTATTTAATTAATTGCAATTGGAATTGGCTAATTAATTGGGAGTCGAATTGGCCCCAGGCACGAACTCCGGCCGGTCGTTCGCTTGAGGCTTGAGCGGCGCGGCCTGCTTGCCCTCGGCGCGCTCGCGGCGCCACTGTTCCTTGCGCGCCGTCCATTCGGCCAGGCGGGCGTGGGCCACGGTGCTGTCCTTGGCCATCTGCGCCTCGTCGGCCAGTTGCGCCGACAGCTCCAGCCGGATGCCGTTGGGGTCGAAGAAATAGATGCTCTTGAAGATGTGGTGGTCGGTCACTCCCAGCACCTCCACGCCGTGGGCTTCCAGGCGCTGCTTGGTGTTCTCCAGCTCCTCGACGGTGTTCACGCGGAAGGCGATGTGGTTCACCCACAGCGGCGTGTTGGGCGAGGGCTCGGGCTTCACGTCGTCGCCCAGGTCGAAGAAGGCGATGAACGAGCCGTCCTGCAGGCGGAAGAAGAAATGCGTGTAGGGGCAGTACTCGCCCGTGCTGGGCACGTAGTCGCTCTGGATGATGTGGTAGAGCGGCAGGCCCAGGATGTCCTCATAGAAGTGGCGCGTTTCCTCGGCGTCGCGGGCCTTGTAGGCGTAGTGGTGCAGCTGCTGGATGGCGGCGGGCGGGGGCAGGTCGGTGCGCATGGCTGTCTCCTTGGGGGAATGGGAGAATTTTACTATCCATAATCGATTGTGCTAATCGAAACTTCAAGCCCCAAGGAAAACGGCCCGTTGCCGGGCCGTGGGAAGGGAGCGCAGGCGGTCAGTCCACCTTGATGTTCTCGGCCTTGATGATCTCGGCCCAGCGCGTGGATTCGCGGCGCACGCGGTCCTCGAACTCGGCGGGGCTGCTGTTGACGATCTGGAAGCCGTCGCCCTCCATCTTGGTCTTGACGGCCGGGTCGGCCAGGGTCTTGCGCAGCGCGGTCTGCACGTGCTCGAAGACGGGCGCGGGCACGCCCTTGGGCACCATCATGCCGATCCAGGACTGGGCCACGTAGCCCGGCACGGCCGAGCCGATGGTGGGCACGTCGGGCAACTGGGGCAGGCGCTCGGGGCTGCCGATGGCGACCACGTTGGCCTGGCCGGTCTTGGCGTACTGGATCACGGTGGGCAGGCTGCCGATGATCATGTCCACCTCGCCGCCGAGCATCGCGGTGATCATCGGGCCGCCGCCGCGGTAGGGCACGTGAGTGAGCTTCACGCCCGCCTGCCGCGCGAAGGCCACGGGCTGCAGGTGGTTGGAGCCGCCCACGCCGGAGGAGCCGTAGTTGATCCTGCCGGGCTCGGCCTTGGCGGCGTCGATCACGGCCTGCAGCGAGGTCAGGCCCGATTTCTTGGAGGTGACCAGCGCCATCGGCATGGTGCCGATCAGGCTCACGTAGTCGAAGGACTTGAAGGTGTCGTACTTGATGTCGTAGAGGCTGGCGTTCACGGCGTGCGAATCGAACACCAGCAGCAGCGTGTAGCCGTCGGGCGCGGCGCGCGCGGCCTCGTAGGTGCCGATGGTGCCCGAGGCGCCGCCCTTGTTGTCCACGATGACGTTCTGGCCCATGTACTCCGAGAACTTCTGCGAGATGGTGCGCGCCACGTAGTCCACCGAGCCGCCGGGCGGGAAGGGCACGATGAGCCGCACGGGCTTGGTGGGATAGCCCTGCGCCTGGGCGCCGAGGGCGATGCCGGCGATGGCGCAGGCGAGCAGCGAGCGGGTGAAGGTCTTGCGTTGCATGGTTGTCGTCTCCTGGTGTTATGAAAAAGTGAGCTGCTTGCGCTTGTTGACAAATGGTTTCCTAGGGTTTTCATATGGAAACCTTTGTACGGTAAGCGCAAGCAGCTATGGTTTCTGCGCGGTGGTCAGCGGTTCACGTCCACCACCACGCGCCCGCGCACGCGGCCCGCGAGCAGGTCGGGCGCGAGGGCCAGCGCGTCGGCCAGGCCGACCACGCGGGTGTTGCGTTCGATCACCTCGGGCGGCAGCTCGGCGGCCAGGCGCTGCCACGCGGCGCGGCGGCGCGCCAAAGGGGCGTAGACGCTGTCCACCCCCGCCAGCGTCACGCCGCGCAGGATGAAGGGCGCCACGGTGGCGGGCAGGTCCATGCCCTGCGCCAGCCCACAGGCGGCCACCACGCCGCCGTAGCGCGTGCTGGCGAGCACGTTGGCCAGCGTGTGGCTGCCCACGGCGTCGATGGCGGCGGCCCAGTTCTCCTTCTGCAGCGGTTTGCCGGGGCCGGAGAGCGCGGCGCGGTCTACGATGCCGCTCGCGCCCAGCGCGCGCAGGTGCTGCGCCTCCTCGGGTCGGCCGGTAGAGGCCGTCACCGTGTAGCCCAGCCGCGAAAGCAGCGCGATGGCGATGCTGCCCACGCCGCCGTTGGCGCCCGTGACCAGCACCGGCCCCGCATCGGGCAGCACGCCGTGGCGCTCCAGCGCCATCACGCAGAGCATGGCGGTGTAGCCCGCCGTGCCGATGGACATGGCCTGCTGCACCGTCATGCCCGCGGGCAGCGGCACCAGCCAGTCGGCGCGCGTGGTGGCATAGCCGGCCAGGCCTCCCCAGCGCGTCTCGCCCGTGCCCCAGCCGTTGAGCACCACCGCGTCGCCGGGCGCGAAGCGCGCATCGCCACTGCGCTCCACCGTGCCTGCGAAGTCGATGCCGGGCACCATGGGGAAGCTGCGCACCACGGGCGATTGGCCGGTGATGGCGAGCGCGTCCTTGTAGTTGAGCGTGGAGTGGCTCACGCGTACCAGCACTTCGCCTTCGGGCAGGTCGCCGATGGCGAGCTGGCGCAGCTCGGCGTGGGTTGCGCCGCCTTCGGCGCGGGTTAGATACAGGGCAGGGAACATGGCGCTTGCGTTGGTGGGAGAAGTAGCGGGGGCCGCGGTGGGGCCGTCGCGCCAGTCGCGCGCATAGCGGCGCACCAGCGAGGCGCCCAGGCGCTCGCGCATGACCTCGTTGGAGCCATCGGCCAGGCACAGCGCCTTGGCCGCGAGCAGCCGGCGCGTGAGGCCCTGGCCCTCGGCCATGCCGCGCGCGCCCAGCGCCTGAACGCACTGCGCGATGGCGGCCAGGCACTCGTTGCCCGCGTAGAGCTTGGCGGTGGCGGCGGCTTCCACGGCCGCGTCGTCGCGCGCCTCAATGAGCGCTGCCGCGCGCTGCGTCAGCAACTGCAGCACGTCGTGCGTGACCGACACATCCACCAGCGACCAGCGCAGCCCCTGCTGGTTGAACACCGGCTGGCCTGCCACCATGCGCGACGCGCTATAGGCCGTGGACTGCGCCAGCGCGCTGTGCAGCAGGCCGCAGGCCATGGCGGCGATGTGCACACGCGCCTTGTTCACGCCCGCCATTGCCTGCTTGAAGCCCTGGCCGGGCGGGTAGAGCACGTCGCTGTCGGGCACGAAGCTGTCCGTGAGTTCGAAGCCGCCGATGCCGGCGAGCGCGAGGCCGTCCAGCGGTTGATCCAGCACGCGGCGGCACTCGGGCGCATCCAGCCGCACGATGAAGCAGGCGATGCCCGCGGGCCCGAGCTGCGCGTCGGTCTGCGCGAAGACCAGCGCCACCTCGGCCCCCACGGCGTTGCCGATCCACTGCTTGCCGCCCGTGAGCCGCCAGCCGCCTTCCACGCGGCGCGCGGCCATGCCGATGGCGGTGAAGTCACTGCCCGCGCCGTCTTCCGACATGGCGGTGCAGCCGATCAGATCGCCGCGCAGCATGGCGGGCACGTAGCGTTCGCGCGCCTCGGCGCTGCCGCTCTCGGCGATGCGCAGGATGGCGTTGTGGTGATTGATGAAGGCGAAGGCGAACGCGAAATCCACGCGCGCCAGCGCCTCGGCTGCCGCCGCGCGCACGGGGTAGGGCAGGCCGTGGCCGCCCAGGGCCTTCGGGATCTCGATGCCCGCCAGGCCCCGCGCGCAGGCCGCGCGGATGGCCGGGCCGGCCCACCGCGGCGTGGCCGTAATGGGCTCGACCTCGGCCTGCGCGAAGGCGCGCAGCGCGGCCAGCAGGGGCTCGGCCAGCAGCGGCGCGGCTTCGGGGGGAAGCGTGTCGGGGGTCATGCCGTGGCCTCCTGCGCGGGCAGCGCGATGGCGCCTTGCCCGGCCAGCGCGGCGATCCGTTCGGGCGAATAGCCCGCCACGCGCTGCAGCACGTCGGCGGTGTCGGCGGCGAAGGCGGGCGGGTAATGGAGCACCGGCGTGCCGCCGTACTTGAAGGGGTTGCCCAGCATCTCCACCGTCTCGCCCGTATCCGGGCGGGGCACGGGCTCGACCATGCGGCGCGCCTGGGTGAGGGGATGGCGCAGTGCCTCATCCACGTTGTTCACCAGCGACGCGGGCACGCGCGCGGCGGCGAAGAGAGCCAGCCATTCCGCCGAGGGGCGCGTGGCGACCAGCGCGCCCAGCTCGGCGGTGAGTTCGTCGATGTGGGCGATGCGCGCGGCCCCGTCGCGAAAGCGCGCGTCGTCGGCCAGTGCCGGGCGGCCCAGCGTTTCGCAGAGCTTGCGCCAGAACGCCTCGCCCGTGGGCGCGAGGGCGATCCACTTGCCATCGGCCGCCAGGTAGGTGTCGCTGGGTGCGATCATCGCGTGGCGCGCGCCCGTGGCACGCGGCACCGGGCCGCCGCAGAGCCGGCCCTGGGCCTGCCAGGTGAGCATGGCGATTTGCGCGTCGTAGAGCGAGATCTGCACGTGCTCGCCGCGCCCCGTGGTCAGCGCCTTGACCAGCGCCGCCACCGTCGCCAGCGCCAGGTACAGCCCGCCCGCGAGGTCGGCCACCTGGTAGCCCACGCGCACGGGCTTGCCGCCTTCCTCGCCGGTGATGCTCATCACGCCGGAGAGGGCCTGCAGCATCAGGTCGAACGCGGGCGCGTCGGCCCACTCGCCCTCGTCGTGCAGGCCGATGATCTGCGCCACGACGATGCGCGGGTTCACCGCGCTCAAGGTCTCGAAATCCAGTCCCAGCCGCTTGGGCACCGAGGGTGCGAAGCCGTAGATCACCGCGTCGGCCTCGCGCACGAGGTCGTGCAGCGCCTGTTGGCCGCCCGGCGATTTCAGGTCCAGCGCGATGCTGCGCTTGCCCCGGTTGACCGAGAGGAAGAAGGGCGAGTCCTGCGTGCTGGATACGGGCGGCACGCGGCGCGCGTAGTCGCCGTCCAGCGCCTCCACCTTGATGACCTCGGCGCCGAGCTGCGCGAGGAGCTGGCCCGCGAAGGGGCCGCCGAGCACCCAGCTCAAGTCCAGGATGCGTTTGCCTGAAAGCATGGCGTTGTCGTCTCCGTGATTGAATCAGGCTCACATTCCATCAGGGGCCGGCACGACAATCAAACGATATAAACTGCCCGGTCTTGTCAATAAAATTCACATCATGGCCCTGCACCGCCTGCCGCCGCTCGGCTCCATCCGCGCCTTCGAGGCCGCCGGGCGGCTGCTGAGTTTTTCCAGGGCGGCCGACGAACTGGCCGTGACGCACGGCGCGGTGAGCCACCAGATCAAGGCGCTCGAAGGCTGGCTCGGCGTGCCGCTGTTCCGGCGCCTGGGCAAGTCGGTGGCGCTCACCGACCAGGGGCGGCTCTACCTCGATTCGGTGAGCCCGGCGCTTGCGGCCATCGCCTCGGCCTCGCGCAGCATCAGCGCGCACGAGGTGCTGCGCGTGAACGCGCTGCCCACCTTCACCATGCGCTGGCTGTTCCCGCGCCTGGCGCAGTTCCGCGCGCTGCATCCGCACATCGAGGTGCAGATCTCCACCGGCCTGGAGCCCATGAGCCGCCTGCCCGCCAACATCGACGTGGTGATCCGCCGCGAGCCGCACGAGGTCACCGGCCTGCACAAGGTGCGCGTGCTGTCGGAGACAGCATTTCCCGTGTGCTCGCCCGCGCTGCTGGAGCGCGTGCCGCTCGCGCGCATCGCCGACCTTGCGCGCCACACCATCCTGCACTGCCCCGCGCGGCGCACCGCGTGGGACGACTGGCTCGCCATCGCCCACCACAGCCGCGTGGTGCCCGCGCAGTCGCTGGAGCTGGAGCACCTGTACTTCTGCCTGCAGGCGGCCATCGACGGCATCGGCGTGGCGATGGGCTACTCGCCGCTGGTCGCGCCCGACCTCGCCTCGGGCCAGCTCGTCGCGCCCTTCGGCACGCTGGTGCTGGGCACGCCGGGCTACTTCCTCATCACGCGCGCCGAGCGCCAGCACGATCCGGTGGTCAAGACCTTCTGCGACTGGCTGCTGGAGCAGGGCGCGGCCTTCGACAAGGCGGCCTGACGCCGGACCGACTCCGCTTGGGCACAATGGCCGCAGCGTGTTTTCTTCTGGGGGGTGTGGCGACGTGAATCTGAACGCATTCTGGCTGGCGGCCCTCGTGCTGGCCGCTGGCGCGGCGCCCGTGCTGGCGCAGGGCGGCAGTCCGCTCAGCTTCGCGCAGGCGCAGCAGCTCCTGCTGTCGGGCTCCGACCAGCTCGCGGCTTCCGCCAAGGCGGTGGAGAGCGCACGCTTGCGCCGCGAGGGCATGCAGGGGCTGGGCGGCCCGTCCGTCGCGGTGACGGGCATGGGCTACCGCTATTCGGCGAGCGCCGACATCAGCCTGGACCCGGCTCGCCATGCGCTCGACGGGGTGTTGGGCCACCTACCGCCGGGGCTGGGCGCAGCCGCCCCGCAACTGCCCCAGCTGCCCTCCAGCATCGACCTGCAGCGCAAGGCCAACCGCGCATCGGCCAGCGTGTCGCTGCTGTGGCCGCTGTACATCGGCGGCCTGGGCGACGCGGTGCGCGGTGAGCTGGACGCCCTGGCCGACGAGGCCGTGGCCGATGCCGCGGCGAGCGCGCACGGCCTGCGGTCGCTGCTGGTGCAGCGCTATTTCGGGGCGCAGCTGGCCGAGCGTGCGGCGCGGCTGCGCGAGCGCGCGCTGGCGGGTGTGCGCGAGCACGACGACGCCGCGCAGCGCATGCTGCGCACGGGCGTGATCTCGCAGCTCGAACGCCTGCAGGCCCAGGCCGCGCTGGCCGACGCCGAGCAGCAGGCGCGCAAGGCGCGGGGCGATGCGGACCTGGCGGCCACGGCGCTCGCGCGCACGCTCAAGGCCGCAGCGCGCGTGCAGCCCACCAGCCCGCTGTTCGTCGCCAGCCAGCCGCTGCCGCCGCTGCAGGGCTTCATCGACGCGGCCCACCGGCACCACCCGGGCCTGGACAAGGTGCAGGCCAAGCGCCGCCAGGCTGGCGCACTGCACGAGGCGCAGGAGGCGCTGCGCCGCCCGCAGGTGCTGGGCTTCGGCATGCGCGAGGTCAACACCGGCGGCAAGCCCAACTGGGTGGCCGGCGTGGCCGTGCGCTGGACGCTGTGGGACAGCATCGACCGCGACGCGCTGGCCGCGTCCTCGCAGCGCAAGATCGAGCAGGCCGAGCTGACGCGCGAGCAGGCCCTGTCCGACATCGCCCTGCTGGTCGAGAAGAACTGGCTGGCCGTGGACCAGGCCCGCACGCAGTACCTCGCACAGCAGGCGCAGGAGAACCTGGCGCGCGAGCTGCTGCGCCTGCGCACGGCCAGCCTGCGCGAGGGCACCGGCACCGCGCTGGAGCTGATCGACACCGAACTCAACCTGACGAAAGTGCAGACCGAGCGTGCGCAGACCGCCCACCAGTACGTGCAGGCCCTGGCCGCGCTGCTGGAGAGCACGGGCCAGAGCGACGAGTTCGACCGCTACCGCGCCCAGGCCGACATCCAGATCGCATCCGACGCACCATGACCACCACATCCCCTGCACCCCCCGCTCCTCGACCCTCCCGCTTTCCCTGGGCGCTGCTGATCGCCGGTCTGGCCGTGCTGGCCTTCGTGGCCTGGGGCTTCTGGCGCGCGTCGCAGCCGCCCCAGCCCTATTTCCAGGGCCAGATGGAGGCGCGCGAGTCCGACATCGCGCCCAAGGTCACGGCGCGCATCGCCAAGGTGCTGGTCAAGGAGGGGCAGCAGATCCAGCCCGGCGACCTGCTCATCGAGATGGACAGCCCCGAGGTGCAGGCCAAGCTGGCCCAGGCCGAGGCCGCGCGCGCGGCGGCCCAGGCCGTGGCCGACAAGGCGGGCAACGGCGCGCGGCCCGAGGAGGTGCGCATGGCCCGCCTGAACTGGCAGCGCGCGCAGGCAGCGGCGGACCTGGCCAAAACCTCCTACGACCGCGTGCAGAGCCTGTTCACCCAGGGCCTCGTCGCCGCGCAGAAGCGCGACGAGGCGCACACCAATTGGCGCGCCTCCGCCGCGCAGGCCGAGGCGGCGCGCGCTCAGTACGAGATGGCCGCGAGCGGCGCGCGCACCGAGGACAAGGCGGCAGCCGCCGCCCAGGTGCGCCAGGTGGACGGCGTGATCGCCGAGGTCGAGGCCGCGCGCGCCGAAACCCAGCTGCGCAGCCCCGTGGGTGGCGAGGTGGCCAACGTGCTCGCCAAGGCGGGCGAGCTATCGCCCCAGGGCGTGGCCGTGGTCACCGTGGTCGACCTGCAGGATCAGTGGGTGGTGCTGAACGTGCGCGAGGACCAGCTCCAGCGCTTTGCTGTGGGCAGCCAATTCACCGGCCGCCTGCCCGCGCTGGACCGCACGGCCGAGTTCAGCGTCTACTACCTCGGCGTGCTGCCCGACTTCGCCACCTGGCGCACCACGCGCGGCAGCCAGGGGTTCGACGCGCGCACGTTCGAGGTGCGCGCGCGGCCCGCCGCGCCCATCGAAGGCGCGCGCCCCGGCATGAGCGTGGTGGTGGAGTGATGCTGCTCGCCAGCCTGCGGCGCGAATGGCGGCTGCTGCGCGCGCGCCCGTGGGACTGGGCCATGGTGAGCTGGGTGCCGCTGCTGGCCATGGCGCTGCTGTGCTGGATCTTCGCTGCGGGCCAGCCCTACCGCCTGCCGATCGCCGTGTGGAACGAAGACCCCTCGGCCCTCTCGCGCCAGCTCGTGCGCATGCTGCAGGCCACGCCCGGCCTGGAGGTGCGCCAGCACGTGCTGAACCGCCTGGAGGCCACCGACGCGCTGCAGCGCATGGACGTGTACGGCGTGGTGCACATCCCGCCCCACCTGGAGCGCGACGTAAAGCGTGGCGCGGGCGGCGCCGTCACGCTGCTGCACAACGCGCAGCTCGCCACGCATTCCAGCCTGCTGCAGCGCGACGTGCGGCAGGTGGTGGGCACGTTGTCGGCCGGCATCGAGATGCAGGCGCGCGCCAAGCGCGGCGAGCCCGCGCAGGCGCTGCGCACGCGCATCGAGCCGGTCAGGACGCAGCTCGTGGCGCTGTTCAACGTCTCCACCAACTACGAGCAGTTCCTGGCCGCCGCATTGGTGCCTGCGCTGGTGCACATCCTGGCCATGACGGCGGGTGCCTGGTCGGTGGGGCGCGAGCTGCGCGACCGCACGCTCGGCGACTGGCTGGGTACGCAGGCACGCCTGCCCCAGGTGCTCGCGGCCCTGCTGGGCAAGCTGCTGGTGCCCGCCGCGCTGCTGTGGGCCAGCGCGCTCGCATGCCTGCTGTACCTGTCGCAACTGCGCGGCTGGGCCGTGGCGGGCAGCATGGGCTGGATCGCCGTGGGACTGGCGGCGCTGGTGGCCGTGAGCCTCGCGGCGGGCGCTGCGCTGGCGGGCATCACGCTGTCGCTGCGCACGGCGCTGTCGGGCGCGGGGCTGCTGTCGGCGCCCGCGTTCGCGTTCAGCGGCGTGGGTTTTCCGCTGCTGGCGATGGGCGGCGGGGCCCGCGCCTGGGCGCTGTCCATGCCCTACACGCACTACGCGCGGCTGCAGATCGAGCAGTGGCAGATGGGCGCGCCCGTGGCGCAGTCGCTGCCCGTGGTGTGCGGCCTGCTGCTGGCCGCGCTGGTGCTGCTGGCGCTGGCCGCGGCAGGCCTGTCGCGCGGGCTGCGCAGGCCCGAGGCCTGGGGGGGGCGCTGAGCATGGGCTTCCTCGCCTTGTGGACCGACAGCCTGCGCGCCCTGCTGCGCGACAAGGGCGTGGCGCTGCTGGTGTTCGGCGCGCCCGTGCTCTACGGCTTCTTCTACCCCTGGTTCTACGGCAACGAGGTGGTGCAGCGCGTGCCGGTGGCCGTGGTGGTGCAGGACGCCTCGGGCCTGGCGCGGCAGATGCTGCGCTTCGCCCAGGCCAGCCCGCGCATCGACCCGCAGATCGTCACCGGCGACGAGGGTATCGCGCAGCAGGCCCTGCTGCGCGGCGAGGTCATGGGCTACGCGCTGATCCCGCGCGGCCTCAAGCGCGACGTGGTGCGCGGTGCCGGCGTGGTGGTGCCGGTCTACGCCAACGGCGCCTATCCGCTGGCGAGCAAGCAGGTGCAGTACGGCTTTGCCGAGGCGTTCGGCACCGTGTCCGCCGGCGTGGAGCTGCGGCGCCTGCAGGCCGGCGGCCAGAGCGCGCTGCAGGCCGCGGCCAGCCGCTCGCCCGTGAATGCGCAGGCGGTGGCGCTGTTCAATCCCACCGAGGGCTACGGCGCCTTCGTCGTCGCAGCCGTGGCGGTGCTGATCCTGCAGCAGACGCTGCTCATGGGCGGCGCGCTGTTCACGGGCACGCTGCGCGAGCAGGGGTTGGCCCATGCGGGCGCCCGCGTCTGGCTGGCGCGGCTGCTGGCGCTGTGCGTGCCGGGGTGGCTCGCGGGGGTGTTCTATTTCGGGTGGATCTTTCTCTGGCAGGACTATCCGCACGGGGGCAATCCGGCGGGGGCGCTGGCGCTGCTGGCGGTCTTCGTGCCGGCGGTGGCGGGGTGTGCGTGCCTGCTGGGCTGGTGGCTGGCGGACCGGGAGCGGGCGCTGCAGGTGGTGCTGTTCACGTCGATTCCGCTGGCTTTTCTGGGGGGCTTCACCTGGCCGGTGGAGGCGCTGCCCGAACCGCTGCAGTGGGTACGCTGGCTTTCGCCCAGTACGGCGGGGATTCAGGCTTCTTTGCGGCTTAACCAGGTGGGGGCGCCGGTGGCGGTTGTGGGGCCTTATCTGGGGTGGCTGGGGGGAATGGCTGTGGGGAGTTGGGGGGCTTTGCTGTGGTTGGGGGGGCGGCGGGTTTCATGAGGAAATTGGCCTGTGGCGCTTATCTGGTGAGCGTGGGTAGCTCTCTTTTTTGATGTGGCTGGCCGGGACTCGCCCCGGCGGGCGAGTTCCTTTCTTGCTGCGCGGCAAGAAAGGAACCAAAGAAACGCGCCCCCACTGTCTGCGACCCCTTCGCTGCGCTGCGGGGCAACCTGTGTCGCAACGCTTGCGGGGTGCGCCGCAGAACTCACTGCGCGCCTGCGGCGCTCCGTTCAAACAACTGCGGCGAGTCAGATCACGAAGCATGGGCGCTTCGACGCCCATGCCCACCCCGCAAGCATTGCGCCCCAGGCGCATACAGAGGGGGAGGGGGACGAGCCGGGCCATCGCTGCGCTCGGCCACCAACGCGCAGGCGCTGCGCGCCGCGAAGGCCAGGCCGAGTGCAGCGGAGGGACACGGGCAGTAGGGTCGCCCTTTCTTTGGTGACGTTCTTTCGGCGAGACGAAAGAAAGTTACTGCGCCGCCGGGCGCACATCCCGGCCAGCGACATGAAACCAACCAGCAAAGACTCAAAAAAGAGAGCTGCTCGCGCTTGCCAGATAAGCGCTAGAGGCCAATTTGATCCAAAAAAATCAAGAGTGCTGCAACGCCGCCCGCTTCCACGCCTGCGCGGCAGCCTCCCCGTCGCCGCGCTGCTCCGCCAACTCCGCCATGTGGCGCCAGGCACTTGCGCGCAACCCTGGGTCGGTCAGATGCTGTGCGGACTGGTTGAACAGATGCTGGGCCTTGCCCCACAGCTCGCGCCGCAGGCAGGCCATGGCGGCCAGGTATTGCAGCTGCGCGTCGCGCGGGTTGGCCTGGCAGGCCGCCTCGATGGCTGCGAGCCAGCGGCCGTCCACGTCCCCCAGGCTGGCTTCGAGCGCGCGCACCAGCTTGAGGGCCAGTGCATCCGGCAGCGCGGGCTGCGCCGTGCCGGCCAGGCGGTCCCAGGCGGGCATGAGCCAGGTGCGCACCTGCGGGCCGTCGCCGCCCAACTGCGCCAGGCGCTGCGCGGCGTGCACCGCCACTTCGGGCATGGCGCGCTCGGTGCTCTCCAGGCTGTCCTGCCAGATGCGCTGCAGCTGCGCCGGGTCGTGCGCGCTGTTGATCAGTTCCTGCGCCAGGCCGCGCACGATGCTTTCGGCGGCTGCGGGTGAGAAGGCGTGGTGCTTGGCCAGCAGGCGCGCGGTTTCCAGCGCGTCGCCGGTGCGGTGCGCCAGGCGTGAGGCCTTGAGCTTGGCGCGCAGCGCCAGCGTGCGGCGCGCAGCGCCGACGGGCAGGGCGGCCAGGCGCTCCAGCGCGGTGGCGGTGTCGCGCTCGTCCAGCGACCAGCGTGCGGCGCGCAGCTGCGCGCCTTCGCGCAGCTCCAGCTCGGTGGCGGGGGCGTCGGCGGGGATGCTGGCCAGAGCCTGCTCCAGGTGCGCCTCGCGCGTGGCGCGGTCCTGCAGCGCGTGGGAGCTTTCGGCGGCCACCAGCAGGGCCAGCGTGCGCAGCTGGCTGCCGTGGGGTACAGGCTCACGGGCTTCGGCCAAGGCTTCTTCCTGGGAGATGGAGGCCAGCGCCGACTTGCGCGCGCGCAGGAAGCGGCCGGCCAGCAGCTGCGACAGCGCGTCCAGCAGCGCGGCGTGCATGGCGCGCTCCTTCTGCACCAGGCGCCAGCGGCGGGCCTGGCGCGGCAGCTCCTGCAGCACGGCCAGCGCGCGCAGCGCCGCATAGAGCACGGTGAAGCCGCCGAACAGCAGCAGCAGCACCATGTTGAGCGACAGGTCGATGCGGTAGGGCGGCCAGAACAGGGTGACCGTGCCCTGGTTGTTGCCCGCGAAGAGCGCCACGGCGACGGCCACGCCGAACAGGGCCAGGAACCAGAGTGCTGCGCGCATAGGAGTGGGCTACCGGCCTGCCGCGGCCGTGGCCAGGGCGGCAAAGGTGTCGTCGAGCTGGGGCATCTCGGCGGTCTTCATGTGGGCCTGCAGCTGCTGGAGCGCGTCGGCGGCGCTTTGCGTGCGGCGCGAGGCCGGGTCGAAATACTTGGCCAGCGCGCCGCTGGCGGAGGCCAGGTCGGCGCGGGCGGAGTCCATGCGCCGCGCCAGCACGGCCAAGCGCGCGTTGAGCAGCTTGAGCTTGAGGTTCTCGCGCAGGAAGAAGGCCTGGTCGGGCGCGAGCAGCACGGCGTCGGGCTGGTCGATGCGGCTCACGCGCACCAGGCCGCGCGCCTCGTCGGCCACCGCGTCCCAGGCGTTGCGCAGCACGGCCTGCCAGCGCGGCACATCGGTGGCGCCGGGCGCGGCGGGCGTCTGCGCGGCGGCGGCCTTGCGCCGCATGGCGGGGGCCTGGGCCACGGCGTTGAGCAGGGGCAGCTCGTCCACCTGGCGCACGAGTTCGTCCAGGCGGCCCAGCAGGCCGGCGGTGTCGGTGACGGCGGCGCGCTCCAGGCGCTCCAGGTCGTGGCTGATGGCGCGCTGCAGTGGCGCCAGCCGGGGCTGGGCGGCGCGGTCGATGCGCTGGCCCGCGCTCTTGAGCGCGGCTACCAGCGGCTGCAGGCTGCCGGTGAGCTGCGACTGCTGCTGGGCCAGGCGCAGGCCGGCTTCCACGTCCACCACCAGGTTTTCGTCGCGCGTGCGCGACAGGCTTTGCATGAGTTCTTCGAGCTGGCCGCGCTGCAGCGCCACCTCGCCCACGCGGGCTTCGGTGACGGCCAGGCGGGCCGAGGTCTCGCGCGCCAGGTCCTGCGCCTCGCGCGCCATGGTGCGTGCCTCGATGGCCTGCGCGCCCGAGTCGGCCGTCTGCCGTGCGAGCTGCTCCTGGATGCTCGACAGGCGCTGCCACAGCAGCAGCGAGCCCGCCAGGCCCGCGGCGGCGACGATGCCTAGCAGGGTCAGCGCGATGCGTCCACCGCCGCCGGCGGGTGCCGGTGCGGGGGGAGGCGTCTCGGGGGGCGCGGGCAACGCGGTCTCAGTGCTCATAGACAAGGGATTTTATCGACGCGGCCACGTCCGGCAGGGCGGGTCGACATTCGTTGACGATGCCGAATCCCGCCGCGCGGGCCGCCTGCGCGATGCGCGGGTGCGTGGCCAGTGCGCGGGCGCTGCCCCAGGGCTGGGCGGGCAGGGCGGCCTGGAGATGGGACACGGCTTCGGAGCTGGAGAGCAGCCACACGGAGCCGTCCTGCGCGGCCCGTGCCGCCAGCGCCTGCTGGCCCGCGTCGAGCCGGGGCGCGCTGCGCTCGTAGGCGGCCACGAAGTCCACCGCGCCGCCGGCCTCGGCGATGCGCGCGGCCAGCCAGTCGCGGCCGTTGCCGCCTTCCGCGGCGGGGCTGCTCGTGCCGCGCACGATGAGCACGCGGTCGCCCGGGCCGATCTGCGGGGCCACGACCTGCCACAGCGCTTCGGAGTCGAACTGCGGGGCATGAGGCGCCGGGCCGTCGATGGCCTCCAGGGGCAGGCCGGCCAGGCGCAGCGCGGCCACGGTGCCGGGGCCGGGTGCCCATGCTCTGGTTTTGGTAGCTGCTGGCGCTTGTCCAGAAAGCGCTGGAGGCTGATTTTGTTCGAAGAAGTGCAGCGCCGCGTTGCCGCTGACGAACATCACCGCGCGGTAGCGCGTCCAGGCGGAGCGGGCCTCATGCAGCGCCTGGCGCAGCGCGGGGGGCGTGACCGGGCCGATGGCGATGAGCGGCAGCGCCTGCGCCGCGATGCCGTGCGCGCGCAGGTCCTCCACCCACTGCGCGGCTTCGCGCGCGGGGCGGGTGACGATGGCGTGGGGGGTCATGCCTTGCGGGCGCCGCCCGCCTGCAACCGCGCGGCCACGGCCAAGCCCAGCGCGTCGGCTTCGGCCAGTGTGGTGACGCGGGCGCTGTCCTCGGCGCGCACGAGCGGTGCGGGTGGGTCGTGCGGGTCGTCCAGGTCGCCCCAGGCCGCCTGCAGGTGCAGCGTGTCGCCCTCCCACTGGCCGTGCGCGGCCAGGGGCATGGAGCAGCTGCCGCCCATGGCGCGGCTGACGGCGCGCTCGGCCGTCACCGTGAGCCAGGTGGCCTGGTGCGCGAGCGGGGCCAGCGCGGCGGCCAGGTCGGCCCGGCTGCTGCGGATCTCGATGCCTAAAGCGCCCTGGCCGGCGGCGGGCAGCATCTGGGAAGGCTCGAAGACGGCGCGGATGCGGTCTGCCAGGCCCAGGCGCTTGAGGCCGGCGGCGGCGAGCACGATGGCGTCGTACTGTCCTTCGTCGAGCTTGCGCAGGCGCGTGTTCACGTTGCCGCGCAGCGGCTCGATGCGCAGGTCGGGCCGCAGCGCACGCAGCAGCACCTGGCGGCGCAGGCTGGAGGTGCCGACCACCGCGCCCTGCGGCAGTGCATCCAGCGATGCATGGCGCGGCGAGACGAAGGCGTCGCGCGGATCCTCGCGCTCCATCACGCAGGCGAGGGCGAAGCCTTCGGGCAGCTCCATGGGCACGTCCTTGAGCGAGTGCACGGCGATGCCGGCGCGGCCCTCTTCCAGCGCCACTTCCAGCTCCTTCACGAACAGGCCCTTGCCGCCCACCTTGGAGAGCGAGCGGTCCAGGATCTGGTCGCCCTTGGTGGTCATGCCCAGCAACGCCACGTCGTGGCCGCGCGCGCGCAGCAGGGCCTGCACGTGCTCGGCCTGCCACAGGGCGAGCTGGCTTTCGCGCGTGGCGATCACGATGGGGGGCAGGGGGGCGTGGGGAGTGGTCATGGAGAGGCAGTCGTCGGGCCGTTCGGCAGCGCGGGGGATGCTAGCATGCTGCGCCGCAACACACCCTCACCGAGCACGCCGCGATGACCGCTACCGCCCGCAAGACCGATGCCGCCACCGCTGTCGCCCGCAAGGCCGACAAGGACCTGCCGCTGATCCAGGACATCCGCCTGCTCGGGCGCATCCTCGGCGACGTGATCCGCGAGCAGGAGGGCGTGGCCGCCTATGACCTCGTGGAGCAGGTGCGCAAGCTCTCGGTGGCCTTCCGCCGCGACGCCGACCATGAGGCCGACAAGGCGCTCAAGAAGCTGCTCAAGGGCCTGACGGGCGACCAGACGGTGAGCGTAATCCGCGCGTTCACCTATTTCAGCCACTTGGCCAACCTGGCGGAGGACCGGCACCACATCCGCCGCCGCGCCGTGCACGAGCGCGCGGGCAGCACGCAGGAGGGCAGCATCGAGGTGGCCCTCGCCCGCCTGCGCTGGGCCGGCATCGCGCCGCGCACGGTGGCGCAGACGCTGGCCACGAGCTACGTGGCGCCCGTGCTCACCGCCCACCCGACCGAGGTGCAGCGCAAGAGCATCCTGGACGCCGAGCGCGACATCGCGCAGCTGCTCACCGAACGCGACGCCATCCAGGCGCGCGCCCAACTCTACAACAGCGCGAAGGACACGCTCACCCCGCGCGAGCTGGCCGCCAACGAGGCGCGGCTGCGCGCGCGCGTGGCGCAGCTGTGGCAGACGCGGCTGCTGCGCTATTCCAAGCTCACCGTGGCCGACGAGATCGAGAACGCGCTGTCGTACTACGAATACACCTTCCTGCAGGAGATCCCCAAGATCTACGCCGCGCTGGAGCAGGAGCTGGGCGCGCAGCACCCCGTGGCGAGCTTCCTGCGCATGGGCCAGTGGATCGGCGGCGACCGCGACGGCAACCCCAACGTGAGCGCCGAAACGCTTTCGCTCGCCTTGCGCCGCCAGGCCGAGGTGGCGCTGCGCCACTACCTCACCGAGGTGCACCACCTGGGGCGCGAGCTGTCGCTCTCCAGCAACCTGGCGCAGGTTTCGCCCGAGATGCAGCACCTCGCCGAGCGCTCGCCCGACACCAGCGAGCACCGCCGCGACGAGCCCTACCGCCGTGCGCTCACCGGCGTCTACGCGCGCCTGGCCGCCACGCTCCGTGACCTGTCCGGCGGCGAGGCAGCGCGCCACGCCGTGGCGCCGCAGAACGCCTACGCCAGCGCGGCCGAGTTCCTGGCCGACCTGCGCGTGATCGAGGCCTCGCTGCGCTCGCACCGCGGCGCGGCGCTGGTGGGCGAGCGGCTGCGCCCCTTGATGCGCGCGGTGGAGGTGTTCGGCTTCCACCTTGCCACGGTGGACCTGCGCCAGAGCTCCGACCAGCACGAGCGCGTGGTGGCCGAGCTGCTGGCCACGGCGCGCATCGAGGCAGGCTATGCCGCGCTGCCCGAGGAACAGCGCTGCGCGCTGCTGCAGCGGCTGCTGTGCGACGCGCGGCCGCTGCGCGTGGTGGGCGCGGAATATTCCGAGCACACGCGCGGCGAGATCGCCATCTTCGAGACCGCGCGCGCCGCGCGCGAGCGCTACGGCCACGATGCCATCCGCCACTACATCATCAGCCATACCGAGACGGTGAGCGACCTGCTCGAAGTGCTGCTGCTGCAAAAGGAAGTGGGCCTGATGCGCGGCACGCTCGACGGCGACGCGCGGGCCGGCCTGATCGTGGTGCCGCTCTTCGAGACCATCGAGGACCTGCGCAACGCGGCGCCCATCATGCGCGGGTTCTACGCCATCCCCGGCATCGCGGCGCTGGTGACGCGCAGCGGCGCCGAGCAGGACATCATGCTCGGCTACAGCGACAGCAACAAGGACGGCGGCATCTTCACCAGCAACTGGGAGCTGTACCGCGCCGAGATCGCGCTGGTGGCGCTGTTCGACGAGATGAACGCGGCCAAGGGCCACCAGCAGCCGATCCAGCTGCGCATGTTCCACGGCCGCGGCGGCACCGTGGGCCGCGGCGGCGGCCCGAGCTACCAGGCCATCCTGGCGCAGCCGCCCGGCACCGTGCGCGGGCAGATCCGCCTGACGGAGCAGGGCGAGGTGATCGCCTCGAAATACGCCAACCCCGAGATCGGCCGGCGCAACCTCGAAACCCTGGTGGCCGCCACGCTGGAGGCCACGCTGCTGCAGCCCACCAAGCCCGCCACCAAGGCCTTCCTGGAGGCGGCCGAGCAGCTCTCGCGCGCCAGCATGGCGGCCTATCGCGCACTGGTCTACGAGACGCCCGGCTTCACCGACTACTTCTTCAGCGCCACGCCCATCCGCGAGATCGCGGAGCTGAACATCGGCTCCCCCCCCCC
>NZ_DF238897.1:278434-423964 GCF_000400995.2 Acidovorax sp. MR-S7
GTGCCGGCTCACGCTGCCGGGCTGGTTCGGCTTCGGCGCGGCGGTGGAGTCGTTCCTGAAGGCGCCGGGCCAGGACCCCAAGGCGCAGCTGGCGCTGCTGCAGAAGATGTACCGCCAGTGGCCGTTCTTCCGCACGCTGCTGTCCAACATGGACATGGTGCTGGCCAAGAGCGACCTGGCCCTGGCCTCGCGCTACAGCGAGCTGGTGGCCGACGCGCGCCTGCGCAAGAAGGTCTTCGGCGCCATCGAGACCGAGTGGCAGCGCACGGCCGACGCGCTCGCGCGCATCACGGGCGAGCGCCAGCGCCTGGCGGGCAACACGGCGCTGGCGCGCTCCATCCGCCACCGCTTCCCCTACATCGACCCGCTGCACCACCTGCAGGTGGAGCTGGTGCGCCGCTGGCGCGCGGGCCAGGGCGACGAGCGGGTGCAGACTGGCATCCACATCTCGATCAACGGCATTGCGGCGGGATTGCGCAATACAGGCTGACAAAGCCCCGGTTGTTCGGCCGATGGCCGCCGCGCGCCGCCGCTAGCATGCGCGCATGACCTCGAAGAACCGGATTGCGGCCGCGGCGGCGCTCGCGCTGCTGGCCGCGGGCTGTGCCAGCGTGCCGGCGGACGTGCCGCGGGATGCGCTGCACGCGCCCTCGGCGCAGAAGACCTCGCGCGCGCTGCACCACTGGAACGTGCTGGCCGCCGACGTGGCCGCGCACGTGGCCGGCCGGCTGCGCGACTGGCCGCCGGACAGGCACCCGCTGCACGTGGAAGTGGCGCCACAGGCGTCGGGGTTCGACCAGGGCTTGCGGGAGCTGCTGGTGACGCAGCTCGTGGAACGCGGCGTGGCCGTGGCTGCCGCGCCCTCGGACGTGCGCCTGCACGTCGCCACGCGGCTCGTGCAGCACCATGCCGATGCCCCGCTGGTGTCGCACGGCGAATGGCTGGCCGACGGCGTGCGCGTGCACCGCGGCGCGGGCGAGGCGCACTACGGCGACGGGCCGCTGCGCTCCGAAGTGCTCGTGGTCACGTCGCTGGAAAGCGAGGGGCGCATCCTGGTGCGCACCTCCGACATGTACACCATCGCGCAGGACGACGCGCCGCTCTACCTGCCGCCCCGTCCCGCGCCCGCGACGGCGCCCCTCAAGACCTGGAGGGTGACGCCGTGAACCGGCGCACGATGATGGCCGCGCTGCTGGCGTGCGGCGCGCTCGGCGGTTGCGCGCGCTACTACTACGGCGAGCATGCCGTGCGCGATCCCGTCGACCTGGTGGCGCTCCACCACGGCGCGGCCGATGCGCTGCTGCAGCAGGTGGCACTCGACCCGGCGCAACCCGTGCTCGTGGCGACCGTGGTGCAGCTCGACCGGCTGGATGCGTCCTCGCGCCTGGGCCGTCTGGTGTCCGAGCATGTGGCCGGCCGCCTGGCCCAGCGCGGCCTGCGTGTGACCGAGCTGCGCCTGCGCGAGACGCTGGCGCTGCGGCCCCTGCAAGGCGAGCTGCTGCTGTCGCGCGAGGCACACCAAGTGGCCCAGGCCCAGGCCGCGCAGGCGGTGCTGGTGGGCACCTACGCGGTCGCGCCGCAGGCGGTGTACGTGAGTCTCAGGCTGGTAGGCCCGCAGGGCAATGCGGTGCTGGCGGCGCACGACTATGCGCTGCCCATGGACGGCAACGTGCGCGGCCTGCTCGTGGAGAGCTACTGAAACGATAGCTTCCAGCGCTTGCCAGTCAAGCGCTGAAGGCTGATTTGGCTATCAGTGCAGCGTCAGCGCGCCGGCGCTCTTGCTCTTGCCTGCGCGCGCCGGCGGGTTGCACAGGCCGCAGGTGTAGTGGCGGTTCTCGTACAGCTCGGTGACGAACTGGCCGCCGCACTGCGCGCACTTGGTGCGCGTGAGCATGCCGGCATCCACGAACTTCACCAGGCGCCAGGCGCGCGTGAACGACAGCAGCGGCTCGATCTCTGCGGCCTGCACCTGCTCGTTGTAGAGGCGGTAGGCCTTGGTCAGCAGCTCCACGCTGTCCAGGCTCACGCCCTTGGAGAGGTATTCGTAGATGTTCAGGAACAGCGAGCTGTGGATGTTCTCCTGCCACGTGAGGAACCAGTCGGTGGAGAACGGCAGCTGTCCCTTGGACGGCGACTTGCCCGCGATTTCCTTGTACAGGCGGATCAGGCGCTCGTACGACAGCGTGGTTTCCGACTCCAGGACCTGCATGCGTGCGCCCATCTGAATCAGCATGGCGGCGCGTTCGATCTGCTTGGATTCGTTGAGGACGCTCTTGACGGGTGCGGGCATGGCAGTCTTTCCGTGGAGGAGGGGGAGGGAGTCAGAGCACTTCCGACACGCGGCTGGCCATCAGGATGTTGGCGTGCAGCGCGTTGGTGGCCTCGCTGGCGGCCTTCCTTGGCGTGTGGTGGTTGGTCAGCAGGCCCCAGACCAGTTCGTCGTCCACGCGGAAGCTGCAAAGTAGCGTGTTGCGGGAGGCCAGTTTGAGCACTTGCGCGGCGGACAGCGATGCCAGAATATCGGCAGCTTCTTCGTTGAGCCCCAGGCGGAACACGGCTTCGGCCTTGTCCTGGCGGATCAGGGTCTGCGCCAGCATCAGGTAGGTGAGGTTGGCTTCGCGGATTTCGGCGAGCAGTTGTTCGGAGGTCATGGGTCGGTCCTTTCCTGTCCCGGATCCGCGTTGCATGCCGTTGCATGTATTGCGTGATCCGTTGAAATGGATTGTGAAACTGGCCCAATCGGAAATTAAGTCGGGGTTCGGCGGTGCGTGGCGTCTGGTCGCCTCGCCTGCCGTGTAGGAATTTGCCTGACAAGCATGTCGGCTGCTGCCGCCGTACCGGCCACAAAAAACGGGCCGAAGCCCGTTGCAAAGCGGTGTAGGGGCCCGCGCTTCAGTCGGCGTCGGCCATCTGCGACTGCAGGTAGTTCTGCAGGCCCACCTTGGCGAGCAGCTCGATCTGGGTTTCCAGGAAATCGATGTGCTCCTCCGTGTCTTCCAGGATGTCTTCCAGCAGGTCGCGCGAGACGTAGTCGCGCACCGCCTCGCAGTGGGCGATGCCTTCCTTGATCGTGGCCTGCGCGCCGCGCTCCGCGCGCAGGTCGCATTCCAGGATCTCGGGCACGTCCTCGCCCACCTGCAGCTTGGCCAGGTCCTGCAGGTTGGGCAGGCCGTCCAGCATGAAGATGCGGTCCATGAGCTTGTCGGCGTGCTTCATCTCGCCGATGGACTCGTCGTACTCCTTCTTGGCCAGCTTGTCGAAGCCCCAGTGCTTGAGCATGCGGTAATGCAGGAAATACTGGTTGATGGCCGTGAGTTCGTTCTTCAGCTGCGCCTGCAGGTGCGCGATGACTTGTGCGTCGCCTTTCATGGGGAGACTCCTCGTTGTAGTGATGATGGGCGCCGATTGTGGGCGCCAGCCCCCGTGCTGACAAGCGCGCCCCGCGAAGCCCCCGTGCGCGCGCATTGGCTGGGTTTCATGCTGAGACGTGTTCGTATTCGAGCGGGTGGGCGGCGGCCTCTATATAGACAAAGACAATCAATTCAATCATGTTAATTAATTGGATTGATGGTGTGTAAGCGTCTAGACTTCAGTCCTGTGTTCAGCCAACCAACCAAGGAAACAGCAATGTCCCTGATCAATACGCAAGTGCAACCCTTCAAGACCACCGCCTTCGTGAACCGCAATGGCAAGGGTGAGTTCATCGACCTCACCGAAGCCGACCTGAAGGGCAAGTGGTCCGTGCTGATCTTCATGCCGGCTGCCTTCACCTTCAACTGCCCGACCGAGATCGAGGATGCCGCTGACAACTACGCCGAGTTCCAGAAGGCCGGCGCCGAGGTGTACATCGTCACCACCGACACGCACTTCTCGCACAAGGTGTGGCACGAGACCTCCGACGCCGTGGGCAAGGCCAAGTTCCCGCTGGTGGGCGACCCCACGCACCAGCTGACCAACGCCTTCGGCGTGCACATCCCCGAAGAAGGCCTGGCGCTGCGCGGCACGTTCGTGATCAACCCCGATGGCGTGATCAAGACCCAGGAAATCCACTCCAACGAAATCGCCCGCGACGTGTCCGAAACCCTGCGCAAGCTCAAGGCTGCCCAGTACACCGCCTCCCACCCCGGCCAGGTGTGCCCCGCCAAGTGGAAGGAAGGCGCCAAGACGCTGACGCCTTCGCTGGACCTGGTCGGCAAGATCTAAGCCACTGCTTCAGTTGACCTGTTGAAGACGCCCGGGTGCCTGGCGCCCGGGTTTTTTTTTCCCCGAACATTCTCACAACAAGGATTCGCGCCATGCTCGACGACACCCTCAAAGCCCAACTCAAAGCCTATCTGGAACGCCTGCAGAAGCCGGTGGAGCTGGTGGCCACGCTGGACGACGGGGCCGCGTCGCAGGAGCTGCGCGAGCTGCTGGAAGACATTCGCGCGCAATCCGACAAGATCACCGTGGTCGAGAAGAACGATGCCGATGTGCGCAAGCCGTCCTTCCTGATCACCAATCCCGGCGTGGACACGGGCGTGCGCTTCGCTGGCGTGCCGCTGGGCCATGAATTCACCTCGCTGGTGCTGGCGCTGCTGCAGGTTGGCGGCCACCCCTCCAAGGAAGCGGCCGACCTGCTGGAGCAGGTGAAGAACCTGGAAGGCGACTTCCACTTCGAGACCTACTACTCGCTCTCCTGCCACAACTGCCCGGACGTGGTGCAGGCGCTCAACCTCATGAGCGTGCTCAACCCGCGCATCACGCACACGGCCATCGACGGCGGCGTGTTCCAGAAGGAGATCGAGGCGCGCGAGATCATGGGCGTGCCCACCGTCTACCTCAACGGCCAGCATTTCGGCCAGGGCCGCATGGAGCTGGCCGAGATCGTCGGCAAGATCGACAGCGGCGCCGCCAGGCGCGATGCCGCCAAGCTGAATGCCAAGGAGGCGTTCGACGTGCTCATCGTCGGCGGCGGCCCGGCCGGCGCTGCGGCGGCCGTCTATGCGGCGCGCAAGGGCATCCGCACCGGCGTGGCGGCCGAGCGCTTCGGCGGCCAGGTGCTGGACACGTTGGACATCGAGAACTACATCTCCATCAGCAAGACCGAAGGCCCGCAGTTCGCCGCCGCGCTGGAGCGCCACGTGCGCGACTACGAGGTGGACATCATGAACCTGCAGCGCGCCAAGGCTCTGCGCCCCGCTGCCGTCGAGGGCGGCCTGGTCGAGGTGGAGCTGGACAACGGCGCCGTGCTCAAGAGCCGCACCGTGATCCTCTCGACCGGCGCGCGCTGGCGCAACATGAACGTGCCCGGCGAGGAGCAGTACCGCACCAAGGGCGTCACCTACTGCCCCCACTGCGATGGCCCGCTCTTCAAGGGCAAGCCGGTGGCCGTGATCGGCGGTGGCAATTCGGGCGTGGAGGCGGCCATCGACCTCGCGGGCGTGGTCAAGCACGTCACGCTGCTCGAATTCGCACCCGAGCTGAAGGCCGACGCGGTGCTGCAGCGCAAGCTGCGCAGCCTGCCGAACGTGGACATCATCGTCAACGCGCAGACCACCGAGGTGAACGGCGATGGCCACAAGGTCAACGGCATCACCTACAAGGACCGCGAGACCGGCGAAGTGCGCCAGCTGCTGCTCGAAGGTATCTTCGTGCAGATCGGCCTGCTGCCCAACACCGACTGGCTCAAGGGCACGGTGAACCTGTCGCGGTTCGGCGAGATCGAGATCGACGCCCGCGGCCACACCAACGTGCCGGGCGTGTTCGCCGCGGGCGACTGCACCACGGTGCCGTACAAGCAGATCGTGATCGCCGCCGGCGCGGGTGCCACTGCTGCGCTGAGCGCGTTCGACCACATGATCCGCACCACGGCGCCGGCGTGATTCTTCAAGGAAAATAAGGCGCCAGCGCTTGTGCGGCAAGCGCTGGCAGCTATCAATAAGGAAGCGGAAGGGCCATGGCACCCTTCCGCTTTTTTTTGCGTCAGGGCGTGCCCAGCAGCGCCACCAGCCCTTGCGCCAGCTCGCCGCGCCAGGCGTAGTAGTCGTGCCCGCCGGGGAACTCGCGGTAGTGCACCGGGTAGCCCTTGGCCTGCAGCACGGTGCGCAGGTGGCGGCTGGTGTCGAGGATGCCGCCGCCGTCGCCGGTGAGGGTGATTTCCATCAGCCCTGCCGTGATGAAAAAGCGCAGCGGCAGGCGCTCGCTGGCGGCGAACCGGCGCGTGAGCCACTCGCCTTCGCCCCAGCGGTCGAAGCCGGGCTGGCGCGGCACGTTGTCCGGCCCCCACCAGAACGAGCCCGAGAGCGCGAGCACGCTGCCGAACACCTGCGGATGCCGGTAGGCCAGCCATGCGGCGGCCAGGCCGCCGTAGCTCGACCCGGCCGCGACCACGTCGCGCGGCGCGGTGGAGACGGCGGGCCAGCGCGCGCGCAGCCAGGGCATCAGCTCGCGGGCCATGAAGTCGGCGAAGCCCTCGTGGGCGGGCAGCTCCTTGCCGCGCAGCGCGGGCGCGGGGTGGCCCACGAACACCGCCGCCATGGGCGGGATGCGGCGCTGGGCGATGAGCGCGTCGAGCAGCGCGGGCACGTCCACGCGGTCCAGGTAGGGCTCGCGGTCGAACAGCACCAGCAATGGCAAGGCCGTTTGCACGGCGCCGGGCGGCAGGTAGACGCTCACGTCGCGTTCGTTGTCCAGCACTTGGCTGGCGATGCGGTGGTGCGTGAGCGTGCCGCGCGGTGCATCGCCCGCATCGGCCCAGGGTTCTTCGAGTGCGCCGGGCAGGCGCAGCACCGAGCGCGGCGCCGTGGGCTCGGCCGAGACGGGGCCGCGCGTGGGCGCGGGCGGCCAGTGCGGCAGCGGGTTGAGCGGATCGGGCCGGGCCGCGGCGTCCTCGGCCCGGGCGCGGGCGGTGCGGTCGGCACCGGGTGGTACCTCGGGGTCGACCACGATCTGGTAAGACGCGCGCATGCCGCGCGGCAGGCGCAGGGTGAGGTGCCACACGTCGCTGCCGCTCATCCGCTCCAGCGGGAAGCCGCCCTCCGAGCGCATGGCCCACGCGAGCTTGACGCTGCGCGTCTGCGGCGTGCCGCGCCAGAGGAAGGTGACCAGCGCTTCCTTGCCGTCTGCGCCGGGCTCGACCAGCGGCGTTCCCGCGGCCCGCACCGCGCGCCAGAAGGCGTCGCTGCCTTCGCCCGCCGCGATGGACTGGCGCAGGCGCTCCAGGCGCGGGCTCTCGGGGGCGGGTTGGGCGAGGAGGGCGCCGGGCCAGGCGGCGGCCAGGGCCAGCAGCAAGGCGCGGCGGCGCGGGTCAGAAGGCGGCATGCAGGGCGAGGTAGTAGCGGCGGCCGTCCTCGTTGAAGTCGGCCGAGGTGGTGCGGTCGAAGGCCTTGTCCGTGAGGTTGAGGATGCCGGCGCGCAGCGCGAGCGCATCCGTCATGCGCCAGCCCAGGGTGAGGTCGGCGATCGCGTAGCCGGCCTTCTCCACCTTGTTCTGGCCGTTCGAGGGCACGCTGATGTACTGCGCGCTGTGGTAGCGCACGTTGCCGCTCACGGTGAGCTGCGGCGTGGTGCGCCAGTCGGCGCCCAGGTTGACGACGTGGCGCGGTCGGTAGGTCAGCGGCACGGCCACGGCGCCGCTGGTGTTCTTGGCGTCGGTGAAGGTGTAGTTTGCGCGCAGGCTTAAGGCCGCCGTGGGATCGGCGCGCCAACTCGCCTCCAGCCCGCGCGAGCGCACGCGCGCGATGTTCTGGTAGCGGAAGATGGGCCGCCCGTCGGGCAGGAAGCCCACGAAGTTGTCGTAGCTGGGCGCCAGCGCCCGGTCGGCCGTGCGGTTGGTGATGTCGATCATGTTCTTCAGCTCGGTGTTGAAGAACATCAGCCCGCCCGAGTGGATGCCGTGCGCGAACTGCAGGCCCAGCTCCTGGCTGGTGCCGGTCTCGGGCTTGAGCTCGCGGCTGCCCACGATGTAGCAGCCCACGGTGGCGCTGCCGCACGAGACCGATCCCCAGTTGGGGCTGCCCTGCAGCAGCGTGGGCGCGCGGAAGGCCCGTGCCACGCCGCCTTTAAGGGTGAGGGCATCGCTCAGGTGGTAGACCGCATAGGCGCGCGGGCTGTTGTGGCCGCCGAAGTTCTCGTGGTGGTCGAAGCGGTTGCCCAGCGTGATGGCGAGCCGGTCGGTGATGCGGATCTCGTCCTCGGCGAACAGCGCCCATTGCTGGATGGAGGTCTCGGGCGTGCCGCTCGCGCCCGGCGTGCCGGGCTGGCCGCTCAGATTGGCGGGGTCGCGCAGCTTTTCCTTGCGCGTCTCGAAACCGGCCGTGACGAGCTGGTTGCCCCAGGCGATGGGGACGATGGCCTTGCCGGAGAGGCTGGCGGTGCTGGCCTTGTTCGGGTTGACCTGGCCGCTGACCATGCCGGTGAGGTTGCGAATCTCGTCGGTGGCGAAGGTCAGCTCGGTGTTGCCGAAGTCCCAGCGGCCCTTGTGGCGCAGCGAGAAGGCGTCGCGCTCCATGAGGAAGCCCGTGTGGTCGCGGCGGCTCGTGTCCACGTCGGCCACGAGGCTCTGGCGCGCGTCGGGCGTGAACGAGAGCTGCGCGCCGAAGAGCCGGTTGCGGATGTGCTGCAGGCCCGTCTGGCGCGTGCCGTTGGCGGCGGGCGAGTTGATGGCGCCGTCGGCGTCGCGCTGGTCGTAGGCGCCGGTGAGCTTGAGGCCCAGCGTGTCCGCCGCGATGGGGCCCGCGAGCGAGAAGCCGGCCAGCCGGCTGTCGCCCGCCTCGCGGTTTTCCTGCACCACGCCCTCCAAGCGCGCCGATCCGCGCCACTGCTTGCCCACGGGCCGCGTGATGATGTTGACCACGCCGCCGATGGCGTCCGAGCCGTAGAGCGAGGACATGGGGCCGCGCACGATCTCGATGCGCTCGATCTCGTCAGCCGGCACCCAGCCCGTGTCGTAGTCGTTGCCGCGGAACATGGCGCTGGTGGCGTTCACGCGCTTGCCGTCGATCAGCATCAGCGTGTAGGCCGAACCCAGGCCGCGCAACTGCACGCCGGGCACCAGGTTGCCGCTGCGGGAGAGCGTCACGCCCTCCACCGTGCCCAGCAACTCGGCCAGCTCCTGCACGGGGCGCTTTTCCAGGTCTTCGCGCGTGATGACCGATACGCTCGCGGGCGCGTCGCGCAGCTCCTGCTCGCCGCCCGAGGCGGTGACCACCACGGCGGACAGCGTGGCGGCGCCATCCTGGGCATGCACATGGGCCGCGCCGAAGGCGAGCGCGAGCGCTGCGCATAGGGCGTGCGGCCGGGAAACGGAGGGCAGGGCAGTGGTGCGCATGGGTTCTCTCTCTGCGAAAATGTTGTAATTGAGAATTAATCTTGTTTGAGCGGGCGAGTCTCGCACGCCCTGCGCCGCGCCATGTTTGCCAATTCACCAGATACCTTTGCGTCCGGCTCCGCCGCGCCGCTGGACGCCGGCGCGCTCACGCGCGACCTGCATTTGCTGGGCGGCGGCTGGCGCATCGCCGCGGGGGCGCAGCCGCCCGGCGCGTTGCTGCAGGGCAGCGTGCACACCGAGGAGCTGCGTCCCGGCCTCGTGCTCTACCGCACGGCGGTGCGCGACCTGCATTCGCTGCGCACCTCCAACCTGCTGCACCCGGGTCTCAAGCTGTGCATGCTGCTGCAGGGCAGCAGCGAGCTGGGGTATGGCTCGCGCCGCTTCGCGCTCGGCCCGCAGGCGGAGCACGGCGCGGCCGTGCTGGTGAACCTAGCCGAGCCCGACCGCTTCGTGCGCCAGTGGCGGCGCGGGCGCAGCGAGCACAAGGTCACGCTCACGCTGCGGCCCGAGTGGTTCGGCGACGCGGGGCTGGAGGACGCGGGCATCGACGCTTTCCGGCGCGAGCACCTGGCCGTCGCGCCCTGGCGGCCCTCGCCGCGCGCGCTGGCGCTGGCCGGGCAGCTCGCCAGCCCGCCGCCGCTGACGGCCGGGCTGCAGCGGCTGTGGCTGGAGAGCCGCTGTCTCGACCTCGCGGGCGAAGCGCTGGGTGCGGTCTCCCGCGCGGCGCCGCCCGCACCCGCGCCGGGGCTGGATACGCGCGGCCTGCGCCGCCTGCGCGCGCTGCGCGACTTCCTCGACAGCGGCGCGGCCGACGGTATGGGGCTGGCCGAGATCGCGCGCCACGCGGGCATGAGCGCGGCGCACCTGCAACGGCATTTCCCCAGGGTGGCGGGCACCACGGTGATCGACTACCTGCGCGGGCGCCGCCTGCAGGCCGCGCACGCCGCGCTGGAGCGCGGCGAGGCCGACGTGGCCGCCGCCGCGCTGCTGGCGGGCTACCGCAGCCCGGCCAACTTCGCCACCGCCTTCCGCCGCCGCTTCGGCGTGACGCCGCGGCAGGTGCGGCCGTCATGGTGACGCTCTGCTATTTATAGCTGCTCGCGCTTGCTGTATAAGCGCTGGAGGCGAATTTCGTTCAAATTCCAGCGCCCAGGCGCGCTCAGTACTGCAGGCGTTCGGGCCGCACTTCCTGCAGGATGGTGGTGGCGATTTCCTCGATGCTCTTGGTCGTCGTGGAGAGCCAGCGGATGCCCGAGCGGCGCATCATGGCCTCGGCCTCCGACACCTCGTTGCGGCAGTTCGCCAGGTCGGCGTAGCGCGAGCCGGGCCGGCGCTCGTTGCGGATCTGCGAGAGCCGCTGCGGGTCGATGGTCAGCCCGAAGATCTTCTTGCGGTGCGGCACCAACGCCGGCGGGAGCTGGCGGCGGTCGAAGTCCTCGGGGATCAGCGGGTAGTTGGCTACCTTCAGGCCGCACTGCATGGCCAGGTAGAGGCTGGTGGGCGTCTTGCCGCTGCGCGAGACGCCGATCAGGATCACGTCCGCGCCGCTCAGGTCGCGGTGGCTCTGGCCGTCGTCGTGGTCCAGGCTGAAGTTGATGGCCTCGATGCGGTCGCTGTATTCCTTGGACACGCTCACGTCCGAGAAGCGCCCCACGCGGTGCAGCGACTTCACGCCCAGCTCGGCCTCCAGCGGGCGGATGAAGGTGCCGAACATGTCCAGCAGCATGCCCCGGCAGCCTTCCTCGATGATGCGCAGCACGCTCATGTTCACCAGCGTGGTGAAGACGATGGGCTTCTTGCCCTCCAGCTCGGCCGTGTGGTTGATCTGGCGCACGACCTGGTGCGCCTTGTCCTCGGTGTCGATGAAGGGCAGGCGCACGTGGCGCGGCTTCATGTCGAACTGCGCCAGGATGGCGTTGCCGAAGGTCTCGGCCGTGATGCCCGTGCCGTCGGAGATGTAGAACACGGTGCGCGTGTGCGTGGGAAGCATGGGAGGAAGGGCTGTGCGGAGGGAGAAACCGGTAGGAAACCAGCAGGAAATGGGGGCCGGGACGGCCCGCCTGGGCGCGCCTACAATGGCGCCCATTATTCCCAATTTCCCCCCATGCACCGCGCCGGCCCACAACCAGAACAGCAAAGCCGTGGCCGCTGCATGGGCGACTGCCCGCCCCGCCTGGGCGCAGACCGGTTTTCAACTTCTGGAGCTTTCCCATGTCTGCACGCTTCGAGGCGACCGCCCTGGTCGTACCGTTTGAGAACCTGAGAATGAGCGACGTCGAGGTCGTCGGCGGCAAGAACGCCAGCCTCGGCGAGATGATCTCCCAGCTGCCGCAGGGCGTGCGCGTGCCCACGGGCTTCGCCACCACCGCGCACGCGTTCCGCGAATTCCTCAAGCACGAAGGCCTGGCCGAGCGCATCAGCCAGCGCCTGGCGGCGCTGGACACCGACGATGTGCGCGCGCTGGCCGAGGCCGGCGCCGAGATCCGCGGCTGGGTGGAAAGCCAGCCCTTCCCGGCCGACCTGGAACAGGCCGTGCGCGGCGCCTTCGCCACGCTGTGCGCGGGCAACGACAAGGCCAGCTTCGCCGTGCGCTCCTCCGCCACGGCCGAGGACCTGCCGGACGCCTCCTTCGCGGGACAGCAGGAAACCTTCCTGAACGTGGTCGGCATCGAGGACGTGCTGCACCAGATGAAGGAGGTGTTCGCGTCGCTCTACAACGACCGCGCCATCTCCTACCGCGTGCACAAGGGCTTCGCGCACGACGTGGTGGCCCTGTCGGCGGGCGTGCAGCGCATGGTGCGCTCCGACCTGGGCGCGGCCGGCGTGATGTTCACCATCGACACCGAGTCCGGCTTCGAGGACGTGGTCTTCATCACCAGCAGCTACGGCCTGGGCGAGACGGTGGTGCAGGGCGCCGTGAACCCCGACGAGTTCTACGTGCACAAGCCCATGCTCCAGGCGGGCAACAAGGCCGTGATCCGCCGCAACCTCGGCAGCAAGCTGATCCAGATGGTCTTCGCCACGGCCGAGGAAAAGGCCGCCGCTGGCCGCCTCGTCAAGACCACCGACGTGGCCACCGAGCTGCGCAACCGCTATTCGCTGACCGACGCCGAGGTGGAGCAGCTCGCCCACTACGCGCTGGTGATCGAGCAGCACTACGGCCGCCCCATGGACATCGAGTGGGGCAAGGACGGCACCGACGGCCAGCTCTATATCCTGCAGGCGCGCCCCGAGACGGTGAAGAGCCAGTCCAAGGGCCAGGCCGAGCAGCGCTTCAAGCTCAAGGGCACCGGCACCGTGCTGGCCGAGGGCCGCGCCATCGGCCAGAAGATCGGCACCGGCCCCGTGCGCCTGGTGCACAGCATCAGCGAGATGGACAAGGTGCAGCCCGGCGACGTGCTGGTCACCGACATGACCGACCCCAACTGGGAGCCGGTGATGAAGCGCGCCAGCGCCATCGTCACCAACCGCGGCGGGCGCACTTGCCACGCGGCCATCATCGCGCGCGAGCTGGGCATCCCTGCCGTGGTGGGCTGCGGCCACGCTACTGAGGCGCTCAAGGACGGCACACTGGTCACCGTGAGCTGCGCCGAGGGCGATACCGGCCGCATCTATGACGGCCTGCTGGAAACCGAGGTGACCGAGGTGCAGCGCGGCGAGATGCCGCCCATCAAGACCAAGATCATGATGAACGTGGGCAACCCGCAGCTCGCCTTCGATTTCGCGCAGCTGCCCAACGAGGGTGTCGGCCTGGCGCGCCTGGAGTTCATCATCAACAACAACATCGGCGTGCACCCCAAGGCCATCCTGGACTACCCCGCCGTCGATGCCGACCTGAAGAAGGCCGTGGAGAGCGTGGCGCGCGGCCACGCCAGCCCCCGCGCGTTCTACGTGGACAAGGTGGCCGAGGGCGTGGCCACCATCGCCGCCGCGTTCTGGCCCAAGCCGGTCATCGTGCGCCTGTCGGACTTCAAGTCCAACGAATACCGCAAGCTCATCGGCGGCAGCCGCTACGAGCCCGAGGAAGAGAACCCCATGCTGGGCTTCCGCGGCGCGGCGCGCTACATCAGCGCGGACTTCGGCGAGGCCTTCGCCATGGAGTGCGAGGCGCTGCGCCGCGTGCGCGGCGAGATGGGCCTGACCAACGTGCAGGTCATGGTGCCCTTCGTGCGCACGCTCGGCCAGGCCGACCGCGTGACCCAACTGCTGGCAGAGCACGGCCTCAAGCGCGGCGAGAACGACCTGAAGGTCATCATGATGTGCGAGGTGCCGAGCAACGCGGTGCTGGCCGACGAGTTCTTGCAGTATTTCGACGGCTTCTCGGTCGGCTCCAACGACCTGACCCAGCTCACGCTGGGCCTGGACCGCGACTCCGGCCTGGAGCTGCTCGCCGCCGACTTCGACGAGCGCGACCCGGCCGTGCAGGCGCTGCTCAAGCGCGCCATCCAGGCCTGCCGCGCCCAGGGCAAGTACGTGGGCATCTGCGGCCAGGGCCCCAGCGACCACCCGGACTTCGCGCAGTGGCTGGCGGACGAGGGCATCTCGTCGATCTCGCTCAACCCCGACAGCGTGATCGCCACCTGGCAGCAGCTGGCAGGCTGACCCCATGCCGCACGAGGGCGCGCACGACGAGCAAGGCGGGGCGCCTTTCGCCCCCGACCTGCACGACGCGCGCCACCTGTGGCTCAAGGCGGGGCTGCTGCTCGTGTGGGTGCTCGTGTCCTTCGTCGCGTGCTACTTCGCGCGCGACCTGCAGTTTCCCGTGGGACAGTGGCCGCTGAGCTACTGGATCGCCTCCCAGGGGGCAGTCCTGATGTTCATCGCCATCGTCTGCGTTTACTGTGCGGCGATGAGCTACTTCGAACGGCAGGACCGGGCGGCCGAGGACGCCGCCGACGCCCCTCCCCATGCCTGAGCGCGGCGGGACCGGCCCTGGCGCGGGCCGCTCCTACGTCGGGCGCCTGAACCGCATCCTGGCGCTGTACGTCGCCGGCCTGCTGGGCTTTCTGGCGCTGATGGCCTGGGCCGAGCAGCGCGGCCTGTCGCGCCACTGGATCGGGCCCATCTTCCTGTTTCTCACCGTGATGGCCTATGCCGGCATCGGCGTGTATGGCCGCACCACCGACCCCGACGAGTACTACGTCGCCGGCCGGCGCATCCCGCCGCTCTACAACGGCATGGCCGCCGCGGCGGACTGGATGAGCGCCGCATCCTTCATCAGCCTGTCGGGCGCGCTCTACCTGCAGGGCTTCTCGGGCACCAGCGGGCAGCCGGGCGGCCTGGCCTACCTGCTCGGCTGGACGGGGGGCTTCGTGCTCGTGGCCGTGCTGATCGCGCCGCACCTGCGGGCGATGAACCTCTACACCATTCCCGACTTCTTCCAGGTGCGCTTCGGCGGTCGCGGGCCGCGCATCATCGCCGCGCTGGCGGCCGTGCTGTGCTCCTTCACCTACGTGGTGGCGCAGATCTACGGCGTGGGGCTCATCGCCTCGCGCCTCACGGGCGTGCAGTTCGAGATCGGCATCATGCTCGGCCTGGGCGGGGTGCTGCTGTGCTCGTTCCTGGGCGGCATGCGCGCCATCACCTGGACGCAGGTGGCGCAGTACATCGTGATCCTGCTGGCGTTTCTGATCCCCGTGTCCTGGCTGGCCTACAAGCAGCTGGGCAACCCGCTCGCGCCGGTGGTGTTCGGTGCGCAGCTGGGCAAGATCGCCGAGCTGGAGGACACGCTGTACGATGCGCCGGCCGAGCACCAGGTCGTCGCCGCCTACCTGCGGCGCGCCAGCGAATACGAGGCGCGGCTCAACGACGTGCCTGCCGCGCTGGCGCGCGAGCGCGATGCCGCGCGCGAGCGTATCCAGCGGCTGCGCGCGCAGAACGCCGACGTGGGCCTGATCGTCGCCGCCAGCCGCGAGCTGGTTTCCATGCCGCGCGACGAGGCGGCCGCGCGCGAGCGCTGGACGCGCGAGATGCGCGAGAACCTGGAGCGCGCCCGCGCCCTGGGCGGCCTGCCGCGCCACAGCCAGGCCTTCGCCGGCGACCCGCAGGGCACGCCCGAGGAGCAGCGCACGTTCGACGACGCGCGGCGCAACTTCCTGGCGCTGATGTTCTGCCTCATGGTCGGCACCGCCGGCCTGCCGCACCTGCTCACGCGCTACTACACCGTGCCCACGGTGGCGGGCGCGCGCACCTCGGTGGCATGGTCGCTGTTCTTCATCGCGCTCCTGTACCTGAGCGCGCCGGCGCTGGCCGTGCTGGTGAAGTTCGAGGTCATGAACAACCTCGTGGGCAGCAGCTTCGGCGAGCTGCCCAACTGGATGGCCCAGTGGTCGCGCGTGGATGCCTCGCTGCTGTCCGTCGAGGACGTGAACGGCGACGGCATCGTGCAGTTCGGCGAGATCCACTTCGGCTCCGACCTCATCATGCTCGCCACGCCCGAGATCGGCGGGCTGCCCTACGTGATCTCCGGCCTCGTGGCCGCGGGCGGGCTGGCGGCGGCGCTGTCCACGGCCGACGGCCTGCTGCTCACCATCAGCAATGCGCTGGTGCGCGACCTGTACTTCCAGGAAACGCGCCGCAAGGCCTCGCCCGAGCAGCGCGTGATCCTCACCAAGTTCACGCTGCTCACCGTGGCGCTGTCGGCCGCGTTCGTCGCCGCGCTCAAGCCGTCGGAGATCCTGCCCATGGTGTCGGCCTCGTTCTCCATCGCCGCCTCGGCCTTCGTGCCGGCCATGGTGCTGGGCATCTTCTGGCGTGGCACCACCCGCCAGGGCGCGGTGGCGGGCATGCTCACGGGGCTGTCGGTCACCGTGTACTACATGCTCTCGCACGTGGACGCGCTGCGGACCCTGCTGCCTGCGTGGCTCTGGGCGGACGGGCTGTGGTTCGGCATCCAGCCCATCTCCGCAGGGGTGTTCGGCGTGCCGGCAGGCTTCGCCACGGCCTGGCTCGTGAGCTGGTACACGCGCCCTGCGCCGGTGCAACCCCGCGTGCGCTCCGAGCTGTAACCTAGAGCGTGTTCAAGGCCTTTGCGTGGTGCCCGCAAGGCAGCAAACCGCCGCAATCTAGGCGTCCGCCGCAGGCCATGCTGGTGGCCTGGACAAGGCGGGCAACGACGAGTGCGGCGGTTTGCTGCCTTGCCCGAAGGGTTGCCCCGCAATGGCAGCGGCTGCGGCGTTGCAAATCCTCGCCGGGCTACCAGCCCGGCTGCGGTTTGCGCCTAGCAGCCACTGCCATTGCGGGGCAACGGGCACCACGCAAAGGCCTTGAACACGCTCTTATGGACAAACCCCGATACCGGTGAGCGCTCGTGCGTGCCATGCTCCCAGCCCAACGCAACGCCCACGGAAAGCCATGACACTGGTCAAGACCTCCGCCGGCCAGCAGGCCCTCAAGGACCGGCACGGCAGCCTCACCCCGCGCCAGCGCTCGGCCTTCATCCTGTTCGACGGCAAGCGCAGCACCGATGACGTGCTGTCCGCCACGGCGGCCATGGGCATCACGCGCGAGGACGTGCAGGCCATGATCGACCAGGGCCTGCTGGCCTCGGCCTCTGGCGGCGCGGCCGCTGCCGAGATAGCGCCGCCGGCCGCGGCCGCCGCGGCGGGGGAGGGCAGCGGGCGTTCTCCCAAGGAGCGCTACCAGGACGCCTACCCCGTCGCCACAGAACTCACCGCCGGCATGGGCCTGCGCGGCTTCCGGCTGAACCTGGCGGTGGAGGGCACGACGGGCTACGATGAGCTGGCCGCGCTGGCGCCCAAGATCCGCGATGCGGTGGGCGACGCCAAGTACGCGCGGCTGGAGCAAGCGCTGTTCGCCTGACGGCACCCCAACGAAAAAAGCGGCCCCCGGGCCGCTTCGTCATTGGGGCGGGAAGGGGATCAGCCCACCGCCAGCAGCTCCACGTCGAACTTGAGCGTGGCGTTCGGCGGGATCACGCCGCCCGCGCCGCGTGCGCCGTAGCCCAGGGATGCGGGGATGATGAGCGTGCGCTGGCCGCCGATCTTCATGCCCTGCACGCCCTCGTCCCAGCCCTTGATGACCATGCCCGCGCCCAGGGGGAACTCGAAGGGGTCGTTGCGGTCGCGGCTGGAGTCGAACTTGGCGCCCTGCTGGCCGTCGTTGTACAGCCAGCCCGTGTAGTGCACGCGCACCGACTGGCCGGCGGCGGCTTGCGCGCCTTCGCCGGTGACGGTGTCTTCGTACTGCAGGCCGGAGGGGGTGGTGGTCAGTGCCATGGCGGTTTCCTGAAATGCTATGAAGAAGAGAGCTGCTTGCGCTTGTCCATCAAGCGCTGGAGCCCAAAAAGACCAAAACCCGCGCTCAGGCGGGCCGTTGGCGGGGAATCCGTGCGGAGCCGGTTTATTTCTTGGCGCGCGCCGCCGACCAGCGGGTGGCGAAGGCCTGCACGTCGGACAGGCGCTTGAGCAGGTCCTGCCCCACGGGCGTGACGGTGTAGCCGTCGCTGCCATGGTCGAGCAGGCCGCATTCGCGCAGCTCCTTGATGCGGGTGTTCAGCGTGTTGGGCGTGATGCCGCCCACGCTGTCCTGCAGCAGGCGGAAGGTTTGCGGGTGGCCGTCGCGCAGGGCCCACAGCACGCGCAGCGCATAGCGGCATTCGAGTTTTTCGAAGAGCTGGTTGACGGCGGCGTTTTCCTTGGAGCTCATGAACGCTTCTCCTTTCGCTGTTGTAGAGCGGGCAGGCGAGGGGGCCGGCCCAGGGATGCACCGGACTATAGCCGGGAAACTCTTTTGCTACAAGTTTAATAGCTCAGGAACGCCGGGGCGCATGCGTCCAGGTGCAAAAAGGACACAAATTGCGTCAGCCTGTTGCCGGCGTGCCACGGCCCGGAGCGTGCTGCGGCAGCCAGAGGACGAACGCCGTGCCGTGCGCGCCGGGCTCCCAGGCGCAGCGCCCGCCCAGCGCCTGGGCGCGGGCGCGCACGTTGCCCAGGCCCCGGCGGCCGGGGGGCGGGGCGTCGGGCGGCGCGAAGGGGCGGCCGTTGTCGTGCACGCGCACGCACACGCCGCTGTCCTGCACTCCGGTCCCCACGGTGATGGCGGTGGCGCCGCTGTGCTTGATGATGTTGGTCAGCACTTCCTGCAGGATGCGCAGCACGTGCAGCGCGCTTTGCGCGTCCAGCCAGGGCAGGAGCGGGACGTCGCTGGTGCGCCAGTGCAGGGCGATGCCGGCCTCGCCCAGGCGCTGCTCCAGGCGAAAGCGCAGGCCCGCCAGCAGGGCCAGCAGGTCGGCGTCCACGGGTTCGAGCGAGTCGATGGAGATCTTCAGGTCGTCGATGCACTCCTTGAGCACCTGCGCCACGTCCACAGGTGCCTGGCCATGCTGCACCAGGCGCAGCGCGCTCATGAGCGACGAGCCCACGCCGTCGTGCATCTCGCGCATGAGTCGCTGGCGCTCGTGCATGAGCGTCTGCTCGCGCTCGGCGGCGCGCAGGCGTTCGTGGGCCAGGCCCAGCTCGCGCTCCTGCGCGGCCAGGCGCTGGGCCAGCACGGCGTGGGCCTGCGCGGCCTCGTGCGCGGCCTCCTGGTAGCGCAGGAAGGCGGAGACCAGGAACATGGCGATCACGCCCACGTACAGGTACGGCGTGGCGTAGATGTGCTCCACGCTCAGCCGGAAGCTCTGCATCGCCAGGTCGTGCAGCCACAGCGGGAACAGCAGCAGCATCATGGCCGCCAGCAGCACCTGCGGCCAGGTGCGCAGGCGCCATGCGCCGACCACGGCCGCGCCCAGCAGCGGCAGCGCTGCGGGTATCTGCACCAGCCGCAGCAGCGGCAGCATGGCGCCGTGCGGCGGGCTCCATACAGGCAGCAGGGCCAGCGCGGCGATGGTGATGTAGAGCAGCAGTGCGCGCGCCACTCGGGGATAACGCTGGCGCTGGATGCGGCACAGCAGTAGGAAGGCGCAGGCCGACGCGCCCAGCGAGCCCGCCAGCGTCAGCCAGGCGAACCAGCCGTCATCCAGGCCGAAGCCCTCGGCATCGACCAGGAAGAAGCTGGTGGCGAACACGTGCGAGAGCGACATCAGGAAGAACAGCAGATAGCCCGTCTCCCCCTGGCGGCGGCGCGCCAGCCACACGGCCAGCGCCAGCACGCCCAGCACCAGGTTGGCGCCGCGCACGTAGGCCAGCAGGTCGGTCTGCAGCAGGCTGCGCAGGCGCCAGCTGGCGCGCAGCGACTCGGCCGGCCCGGCCCACAGGGACGAGAGCGCGCCGCCCGCGTCCTGGGCGCCGGCCATGCGCACGTGCACGGTGAGCGGCTGGCCGGGGCGCACGTCACCGCCCAGGTCCAGCCACACGGGCTGGTTGAAGCTGACCAGCACCTGGCTGCCGCGCGACTGCCAGGCCAGCCGCCCGTCGACGTAAACCGCCGCGTTGCCCAGCGTGTGCCAGCGCGGGATATAGAGGCGCGGCCCCTGCGGCGTGGGCGCCAGCGCGTCGGCGGGCACCTGCATGCGCAGCCACCAGACCTGCGGCGGCGTGCCGTCGCCCGGCGTGGCCGACGGGGTGCGGCGCTCGCGCGCATACGGCAGCGCCACCGGCTGCCAGGGGGTGGCGGCGGCCAGCACCGCGTCATCCGCCGCCGCCAGTGACGGTGGCGGCACCCAGGCGGTGCTGGGCGAGCGCCAGAGCTGCGCTTGCGCCAGGTGCGCGGTCTCAGCCCGGAGCAGGGGTACGAAAACTATCAAAATGAGAGCTGCCAGCGCTTTGTGGATAAGCGCTAGAGGCCGATTCGGCTTCATTCCAGCCAGCCCTGGCGCAAGGCGGCGGAGACGGCCTCGGCCCGCGTCGTGACCTGCAGCTTGGCATACACCCGCCGCACGAAGGTGCGCACCGTGTGGCGTGTCACGCCCATGGCCTGCGCCACCTCGTCGAGCGTGTGGCCGCGCGCCACCAGGCGCAGCAGCTCGGCCTCGCGCGCGGACGGGGCGGCCTCCGCTAGCGCCGGGGTGGGCGGCTGTGCGGGTGGCATCGCGTCCTTCCACTGGCGCCGCACCAGCAGCTTGCGCGCCACCAGCGGGTTGATGGGGCTGCCGCCTGCGTGCAGGCCGCGCACCTCCTGCAGCACGGCCTGGGGCGGCAGGTCCTTGAGCAGATAGCCCATGGCCCCGGCCTCGATGGCGCCCAGCACGTGCGCCTCGTCGCCGAAGATGGTGCTGACCATTGCCGCCGCCTGGGGCCAGCGCCGGCGCAGCGCGGCCAGCACGTCGAGCCCGCTGCCGTCGGGCAGGCCCAGGTCGAGCAGCAGCACGTCCAGCGGCAGATCCTCGTCCAGCCGCTCCAGCGCCTCGGCGCGGCTGGCGGCCAGCCACTGCACGCGCATGTCGGGCGCGGCCTGCAGCGCATGCGCCAGCGCCGTGCGGCAGGCGCCGTCGTCCTCGACCACGGCCACGCGGATGGTTTCTGGGGTCATGCGCCCGATGCTGCCACAGCCCCCGCCGCGTGCCATGTCGCCCGAAAGGGGGACAGACGGGCGGCGGCGTGCTGCGTAGCCTTGCTGTGCATCAAGACCTTGCGGTTCGTTTCAAGGTGTTTTAGGCCTCCAGCGCTTGGTGGGAAAGCGCAAGCAGCTATCAAACATGAAGCACTCCATCCTCGCCCCCCTTCTCGCCGCCAGCCTGGCGCTGCCCGCCGCCGCGCTGGCCCAGACCTGCACCAGCCCCAACGCCACCAGCGACTACATCGTGGGCGAGGCCGAGGGCCGCCCCAGCGCCATGCACTGGCACAGCGGGCTGGTGTGGTCGCGCTGCATCGAGGGCATGACCTTCAGCGGCAGCCAGTGCTCGGGCGGCGCGCTGGCCGACATCCAGAAGGAATGGCTGGACTGGATCAGCACCCAGGGGCTGCTGCTGCTGCCCTTCGACCAGCAGGCCAACTGGGGCATCAGCGCCAGCCTGACGGAAAACCGCCTGCACACCGGCACTTGGCGCCTGCCCTACCGGCTGGAATACCGGGCGGTGATGGAAGGCTGCCCCGACGATGGGTCTGACCAGCCCGTCAACCAGGAGGTGCTGCCCACCATCCATGGCCAAGGCGGCATCCATGGCTGGCACTGGTCGGCC
Organism: Acidovorax sp. MR-S7; assembly: GCF_000400995.2. Classification (GTDB taxonomy): domain Bacteria; phylum Pseudomonadota; class Gammaproteobacteria; order Burkholderiales; family Burkholderiaceae_C; genus MR-S7. Next base: position 299,824 of record NZ_DF238897.1, read on the forward strand.
TCGCCCAGGCCCGGCCAAGTGAACAGCGCCTGGGTCACGTATTTCGACCTGTCCACCGGCGGCAGTTGGCTTTCCAACAACTACGCCACGGAAGCGCGCGTGGTGCGCGGGGGCCAGCCGTTCGCCAGCCTGCCCGCCGGCCCCTTCGCGGACACGCGGCCGGCCGGCACGCCGTGGGAGTTCACGCTGCCCGCGCCGCTGGCCAGCCAGTCGGGCACCGGCGCGGCCTGGGGCGGCGCGCGCATCGGCGGCAACGGGCGCATCCGCGTCAACGGCACGGGCAACTGGGTGCGCGAGGCCATCGTCAAGAGCGGCGACCAGATCAGCGTGCGCCTGCTGGCCCCGGCCACCGCAGGCCAGCAGGCGGCGGCCACGCTCACGCTGCGCAGCGGCCAGACCACCGGCACGGCGGCCAACGCCACCAACGGCGGCGCCGAAGACACGGTGGTGAGTGAGACCAGCACCACCTTCACTCTCACCGCCAGCGCGTCCACCGCGCCGCGCGCCTGCCGCGTCACGCCCAACGGCAGCGGCGACGGCACCACCTGGGCGCAGGCCGCCAGCCTGGCTGGCGCGCTGGCCGACTTCGGCTGCGAGGAGCTCTGGCTGCAGCAGGCCACCGGCCCGTTCTACGAGCCCATTGATGCGCGCGGCTTTTTCATCGAGCGCAACGTCAGGATCTACGGCGGCTTCCTGGGCACCGAAAACGCGCTGGCCGACCGCCCTGCGCCCGTCCAGCCCGACACCACCGTGCTCGACGGCGGCGGCAGCAAGCGCCTGCTGTACCTCGACGGCACGGGCTTCTCTTCCATCACCAGCGACACCCTGATCGATGGCCTGACCCTGAAGGAGGGCTCCGCGGGCGCCGAGGGCGGCGGTGCGCTGTACTGCAACGGCGCGGCCAGCCAGTGCAGCCCCCGGCTGAACCAGGTCATCTTCTATGGCAATAAGACCAATGGCCACGGCGCCGCCATGTACAACGACGGCAGCCAGGGCGGCAACGCCAGCCCGGTGCTGACGAATGCCCTGTTCCGCAACAACCAGGCCGGCGGCAGTGGCGGCGGCGTCTACAACCATGGCGCTGGCGGCATCAGCAGCCCGACGTTCACCGCCGTCTCTTTCGAGAGCAACACCGCCACGGCCCAGGGCGGCGCCCTGTACAACGAAGGCAGCGGCAGCGGCGGCGTCAGCAGCCCGGTGCTGGAGCGGGTCAGCTTCTCCGGCAACCACGGCAACAGCGGCGGCGGCGCCATGACCAGCATGGCCCTGAGCGGCGGCACCAGCCACGTAGTGGTGCGCAACGCCACCTTCGGCGGCAACTCCACCGGAGGCAGCGGCGGCGGCGCGATCGGCACCATAGGCAACACCCCGCCCAGCTCCGCCAGCCTGGACGTGACCCACGCCACCTTCATGAACAACCGGACTGGCACCGCACCCGCCGAAGGTGCCAACGCGCTCTTCAGCGGGGGCGCCACCGTGCAGGTGAGCCGCTCGGTGCTGTGGGACGACGGGGGCCTGGCCCAGAACATCCAGGCAGTGACGATTGGCAGCGGCTCCACCACCATCACCGACAGCCTGCTCCAGGGCGGCTGCGCGGGTGGCAACCAGGCCCCCTACGGCGGCACCGCCACCTGCACCGGCGTGCTGGACTCCGACCCGCTGCTGCCCGGCACGCCCGCCGTCAACGTGAGCGGCTTCCCCGAGCTGCCGGGCTACCTGCCCGCCGTCGGCAGCCCGGTGATCGATGCCATGTCCTGCGCGCCCGGCACCCTCGACCAGCGCGGCGTGGGCCGCCCGCAGGGGGCGGGCTGTGACTTCGGCGCGCTGGAGCGGCGGGGCGACCACGACCTGACCGTCACCCTCTCCGGCAGCGGCACGGGCACGGTGAGCGGCGCTCCAACAGCCTGCGTCGCCAGCCCCTGCAACTACACCTACCGGGGCGAGGTGGACCCGCTGCGCGTCACCCTCGCCGCCACGCCCAGCCCCGGCCACACCTTCACCGGCTGGAACGGTGCCTGCAGCGGCACCGGCGCCTGCACCGTCACCATGGACCAGGCGCGCAGCGTGGGCGCGGGGTTTGCCAGTCCCGTCACCTACACCATCGGCGGCACGGTGAACGGCCTCACCAGCATCGGACTGGTGCTGCGCAACAACGGCGGCGGCGACCTGAGCGTCACCAGCGCGGGCCCCTTCACCTTCGCCGCGCCCGTCGCGCAGGGCGGCGCCTACGCCGTCACCGTGCATGCGCAGCCCGTGGGCCAGACCTGCACCGTCGCCAACGGTAGTGGCATCGCCAGCGCCAACGTGACTGGCGTGCTGGTGAGCTGCGCGGCCAACACCTACGCCGTCAGCGCCATGCCCCCTGTCCACCTCACCTGCACGCCCGCCGTCGTCACCCACGGGGGTACGGCGACTTGCAACGCTACGCCGCCCGCAGGCCAAGCCACCCAGAGCATCAGCGGCTGCTACGGCTCGGCCACGGGCGCGGGTGTCAACACCTACACCACCGGGCCCGTCACCGGCGCCTGCACCGTCACCGCCACCTTCGCGCCGCTGCCCACCCACACCCTGGGCGGCAACGTCACGGGTCTGACCAGCACGGGCCTGGTGCTGCGCAACGGCGGCGAAAGCCTGCCCGTGGCCGCCAACGGCGCCTTCACCTTTACTCAGACCGTCGCCGATGGCGGCAGCTACGACGTCACCGTGGCCACCCAGCCCAGCGGCCAGCGCTGCACCGTCGCCAACGCCAGCGGCAGCAATGTCACCGCCAGCGTGAACAACGTGCAGGTGGCGTGTGCGCCGTACTTTGAGGGCACCACCGTGCCCGCCAGCGGCACGGGCGGCACCGGCAACGCCACCTTCACCGGCGGCGGCCCCGCCTGCCGGTTCGATTTGGGCGCCACCGGCTTCGAGGCCGCGCCCGCCACGCTGCCGCCAGGCCGAACGCTGCCCCAGGGCGTGCTGCGCGTGAAGCTCGTGGGCTGCAGCGCCGCTGTCGCCATGGAAGTCACCTGGCCCGAACCCGTGGCGGGCTACACCAAGCACGGCCTGGCCGCCAGCGGCGACACGCAGCCCAGCTACTTCGCGCCCGCGGGCCTTGCCATCAGCGGCCGCACGGCCCGCTTCACCCTCACCGATGGCCAGCAAGGCGACGACGACTGGACGCCCAACGGCGAAATCGCCGACCCCTCCGGCCCCACGGCGCTGGCGGGCGGCCCCGGCGGGGCGCAGCCCATTCCCACGCTGGGCGAGTGGGGTGTGGCGCTGCTCTCCGCGCTGCTGGGCCTGCTGGCGCTGCGGCGCAGGGCTTGGAAGGTTTGAAGGTTTTTTGGCCTCCAGTCCTTATCCATCAAGCGCAAGCAGCTATCGAATATGAAGCAAATCAACCGCCTCGCCATCCTGGCCGCCATCCTGGCCTTGCCCCTGGCCGCCGCCCAGGCGCAGACCGTGGTGCTCGACGAATCGTTCGGCATCCCGGACACCGCCAGCGCCCAGCCCTGTCCGCCGCTGCCCGCCGGCTGGGCGCAGTTCAACGCCGATGGCAACGCCACGGAACCCGTCATCGGCATCCCCGCCTGGCCCTGGCCAGCAGGCAACCCCGGCTGGGTCAACTGGCCCATGGGCTATCAGCAGTCGCCCACCTGGCCCGTACACGCCGAGAGCTGCGCGCCGATGTCCAGCGCGTGGCTGAGCACCCCCGGGCAGGCCGCCGACCGCTGGCTCGCCACGCCCGCCATCACCGTGCCCGCAGGCGCGAAGCTGCGCTTCGTCACCAAGGGCGTGGACCGCTACGAGGTGCGCTGGAGCAGCGTGGCCACCAGCCCCGCCGCCATGCTGGCCGATGCCGACGCCGCCGTGCTGCTCGCCGTGCCCACCGACGAGCGCGGCGAGCGGCTGGCCACGCGCGAGATCGACCTGGCCGCGCTGGCCGGCAAAACCGGCCACATCGCCTTTCGCAACATCGACACCGACGGCTTCTGGCTGTCCGTTCAGAAGGTCTGGGTGGGCGTGCCCGCCGCCAACGAATACCCGATCACCGCCAACGTCACCCCGGCCGACGGCTCGGGCGGCGTGCTGAGCTGCCCCAGCGGCGCCGTGCCCGGCAGTTCGGCCACCTGCACCACATTCGCCAACCCCGGCTACACCTTCCACCACGGGCAAGGCATTGGCGGCTGCAACCAGCCCGGCGACACACTCGGCCCCAACAACGACCACTGCACCATGGGCAACGTGCAAGGCCCGCGCACGCTGACGGCCACCTTCGTGCCTTACATGCCGCCGCCCACCGACATCACCGCCACGCCCGACGGCGCGGGCAACGTCACCATCGGCTGGACGCCGCCCGACACCCTGCTGCCCATCGGGCAATACGACATCAGCCTGGTTCCCTTGCCCATGGATCCCATGGGCGCACTGGGTGCCACCTGCCTCAACCCCACCCCCGGCACCAACGACATCACCAGCTGCACCGTGGCCGGCTACCAGACCGGCACCGCCTATGTGCTGAACCTGCGCGTGGCCGACGAACATCAATGGGGCTTCGCCGGCCACGCCGTGGATCTGGGCCGGCACGCCCTGGTGCAGCTCTCCACCGTCAACCTTCCGGGCAGCGGCCAGGCCACGCTGCTCAGCTCCGCCTCGCCCATGCCCGCCTTCTCCAGCGGCAGCGGCCTGCCCGCGGGTTGCACCGTCGGCGGCCTGCCCGCCGTGCAAACGCCCGGCACCGCCGCGCTGGCCGGCGCGGGCGCCCCTGCGGGCAGCACCGCGCCGCTCGGCGCGCTGCAACTGAACCTCAGCGGCTGCGAAGGGCAGACGGTGCAGCTCGACATCACCTACCCCGCAGGCACGCTGGCCGGCAAGCAAGCCTGGGTGCAGAACGGCCCCGGCTGGCAGCAGCAAGGCAGCATCGGCGGCGACACGCTGCGCTACCAGTTCACCAGCGCGGCGGGCGGCGGCGGCGCCATCACCGCCACCGTGGCGCCCCTGGACGTGCCCCCGCCCACCACCTACACCATCGGCGGCACCGTGGCGGGCCTCACCGGCACCGGGCTGGTGCTGCGCAACAATGGCGGCGGCGACCGAGGCGTCACCAGCGCGGGTCCCTTCACCTTCGCCGCGCCCGTCGCGCAGGGCGGCGCCTACGCCGTCACCGTGCACGCGCAGCCCGTGGGCCAGACCTGCACCGTCGCCAACGGCAGCGGCACCGCCAGCGCCAACGTGACGAACGTGCTGGTGAACTGCACGGACAACGCCTACGCCATCACCACCCTGCCCGTGGGCTACTTCACCTGCACGTCCACCTCCGTCACCCACGGCGGCACGGCGACGTGCAACGTCACGCCGCCCGCGGGCCAAGCCACCCAGAGCATCAGCGGCTGCTACGGCACTCCCACGGGCCCGGGTGTCAACACCTACACCGCCGGGCCCGTCACCGGCGCCTGCACCATCACCGCCACCTTCGCGCCGCTGCCCGCCTACACCATCGGCGGCACGGTGAACGGCCTCACCGGCACCGGCCTGGTGCTGCGCAACGGTAGCGACGGCCTGCCCGTGGCGGCCAACGGCCCGTTCACCTTCCCCACGGCCGTGACCCACGGCGGCGGCTACGCCGTCACCGTGCAGGCCCAGCCCACGGGCCAGCGCTGCACCGTCGGCAACGCCAGCGGCAGCAATGTCACCGCCAGCGTGACCGACGTGCAGGTGGCCTGCGCGCCGTACTTCGAGGGCACCACCGTGCCCGCCAGCGGCGCGGGCGGCACCGGCAGCGCCACCTTCACCGGGGGCGGCCCCGCCTGCCGGTTCGATTTGGGCGCCACCGGCTTCGAGGCCGCGCCCGCCACGCTGCCGCCAGGCCGAACGCTGCCCCAGGGGGTGCTGCGCGTGAAGCTCGTGGGCTGCACCGCCGCCGTCGCCATGGAAGTCACCTGGCCCGAACCCGTGGCGGGCTACACCAAGCACGGCCTGGCCGCCAGCACCGACACGCAGCCCAGCTACTTCGCGCCCGCGGGCCTGACCATCAGCGGCCGCACGGCCCGCTTCACCCTCACCGATGGGCAGCAAGGCGACGACGACTGGACGCCCAACGGCACCATCGCCGACCCCTCCGGCCCCACGGCGCTGGCGGGCGGCCCTGGCGGAGCGCAGCCCATTCCCACGCTGGGCGAATGGGGCGTGGCGCTGCTCTCCGCGCTGCTGGGCCTGCTGGCGCTGCGGCGCAGGGCGGGGAGGGTTTGAAAGGTTTTGGCCTCCAGCCCTGATCTGGCAAGCGCAAGCAGCTATCAAAAATGATGCTCACCCGCCCGCTGGCCGCTGCCCATCCCGTACCGGTGCTGGCCGCGCTGGACGGGCCCGCGCTGCAGCGCCGGTTCAAGGCGCTGCTGGCGCAGATGGGATGCGTGGACCGGCTGGTGTTCGCGGGCTCGCTCGCGCAGGCGCGCGCCTGCCTGGCGGGGCTGTGCCCGGGCCTGGCGCTGGTGGACCCGGGCCTGCCGGACGGCAGCGGGCTCGATCTGGTGCGCGAGATCCGCGCGGCGCACGGGCAGGCGGGCATCCTCGTGGTGTCGGCGGGGCAGGCGCGTGCCGAAGCGGCGGGCGCGCTGCAGGCGGGCGCGACGGGCTACATGCTGCGCGAGCGCGACGACGTGGAGCTGATGCTGGCCATCCACAACGTGCTGCGCGGCGGCATGGTGATCGATCCGTTCGTCATGCGCCAGATCCTGCCGCAGGCGGTGGATTGCAAGCCAAAAACCACTCCAGCGCTTGCCCAGAAAGCGCAAGCAGCTATGAAAACAAGAGCTACCCGGCCGCGCGCCGCAGCGGCAGCCACAGCGTGAACGCCGTGCCGCCGCCCTCGGGCGCCCAGGCGCAGCGCGCGCCCAGCGCCTAGCACGCGACGCTGCCGTCTGCCACGCCCGTGTCCACCGTGATCGGGCGTGCGCGGCTATGGCGGGCGATGTTGGTCAGCACTTCCTGCAGGATGTGCAGCACGTGCAGCGCGCTTTGTGGCAGGCAGGCATGGCGCGCCTGGGCGCGCTCGCCGTGGGGCTCGACGGCGTTGTGGCGCAGCAGGACAACTACCGCTGCGGCGGGCTGGACCTGCGCGGCGTGCCGCTGCAGCAACTGCTGGACTGCGACCGGCCCTGCTTTCCCAGCGGGCGCGCGGATTTCCTGCGCGCCTGGGTGCACCAGCCGGGCCACCACGTGCTGGGCCTGCTGCACCAGGGGCGGCTGGCGGCCTACGGGGTGATGCGACCCTGCCTGCAAGGCCACAAGATCGGCCCGCTGATCGCGGGTAGCGCCGCGCAGGCGCAGGCGCTGCTGGGCGCGCTGATGGCGCGCGCGCCCGAGGGCGGCGCCGTCTTCCTGGACGTGCCCCAGCCCAACGCCGCCGCCGTGGCGCTGGCCGAGGGCTGCGGCATGGCGCCCATGTTCGAGACCGCGCGCATGTACAAGGGTGCGCCCCTGCTGCCCGATATGCGGCGTACCTTTGGCATCGGCACGTTTGAGCTGGGGTGAGCTGCCCCTACGTCCCGCAGGGTGGCAGCGGATCAGTTCGTAAAAGCCCTGACGCAGCGGTATGGGCGAGACTCGATTTTCGCGGCATCTCCCAGCCCCGCTGAGGGGGCCTGGATTGCCCTAGCTTCAACGATACCGAGCTGCTGCGAAGTCCAGTAGTGCGAGTTCTGGAAATTGCCAAAATCGCAAGGCGTGTCGCTGTTGGAGCACAGCGCGCCCAGGGCCGCCACCAGTTCGTTGGGGGCCGGCAGGTACCAGTCGGGGCTGATGTTCCGGCATTGCTGGGCGGCGCACCTGGCGGTATTCCCGGTGCACGCCGCATCGGCCACGATGACATCGGTATTGGCCACACCGTCGCGGACGTCAGCCGCGTCGGGGATGTCGGCGAGCGAGCCGATCCAGGAGCCCGGCGACGGATCCGTGGTGCTGACCACCTTGCCCACACCGCCGCCGGCCTCGAAAACCAGCCCGCCCAGGTGCGAGAACGCCACCAGCGTGCTCGGGCTGTTCGCCGTGTTGCTGCCGCCGATGGTGAGGGTGGCGGGCGCGTAGGGCGTGCTGGAGGTCAGCAGCAGCGTGCAGCTCGCGCCCGGCGCCACGCTGGTGCAGTTGCTGTCGTTCACCGCCACGTCCGGCGCGGCGGCCTTGTTCACCACGGTAATGTCGGTGGCTGTGGCCGTGCCGTTGTTGGTAACCGCCAGCGCCAGCGATGCGCCGCCCACGGCGATGACGCGGTCTTGCTGCACCGGCCCGGTGATGGCGATGGCGGGTAAGGGCACCACCGTGAGGCTCGCGGTGACGGTGTTCGAGTTGTCCCCGCTGAACGCCACCACCGTGGGGCCTTCGGGTGCCATGGCGGTGAGGGTGAAGGTGCATGACGCGCCTATCGCCAACATCCCGCCGCAGGTGGTGCCCTGCACCGTGATGGCGCTGCCGCCAGGAATGTGTGCCGCCACGTTCTGCGCGGCCACGGGTGACGAGACCGCGTTGGCCACGGTGACGCTGGCGCTGCCGCCGGCGGTGAAGTTCAAGGTGGCGGGCGCCACGCTGATGCTGGCCACCGCTTGCGCGGCCAGCGCCTTGCAGATGGCATCGACGTTGACCTGGCAGGTGGCGCCCGCCGCCAGGGGCTGCCCGGCCGCGCAGTCGGCCGGCCCGCCGCTGGCGGGGGGCGGCAGCACGGGCGCCACGCCGCCGGGGAAGCAGGCGGTGAAGCCGGGCGGGGCGATGGCGGCGATGTGCAGGCCGCGCCCGCTGGCGTTCTCGAAGTAGGCGGGCTCGAAGCCGTTGGCGACGGGCGTGACGGGGATGAGCAGCGTCTCGCCGCCCGGCTGCGTGAACCGCGCCAGCACCTGCGCGAGCAGCGGCTGGCCGCCCCATTGGGCGCCCGCCAGCGCCACGGCCGCCAGCAGCAGCGCCATGCGCGCGCCGCGCGGCAGGGCGCGTGCGGCCAGGGCGGCCAGCAGCAGGGCCAGTGCGCCGAGCACGAACGCCCCGCCCACAGGCACGCCGGCGATGCCCGTGGTGGTGATGGTCTGCGCCGCCGCCGGCGCGCAGGCCGTGGCGAGCAGCGCGGCAGCGCAGGCGTATCGGACAGGCGGGCGATTCATGCGTGGGTCCTTGGGCGGTGAGGGGGAGGCAGCCACTATATCGGCCGGTGTTACCGATGGAAACCAGCCGCGGGCGGCCTGGCTGGCTTGCCGTACCCTCGCACCCATGGAACCCAACGCATCCACCCCCGCCACCTTGCCGCTCGCCGGCATCCGCGTGGTCGAGTTCACCCACATGGTCATGGGCCCCACCTGCGGCATGGTGCTGGCCGACCTGGGGGCCGAAGTCATCAAGGTCGAGCCCATCGACGGCGACCGCACGCGCCACCTGCTGGGCGCGGGGGCGGGCTTCTTCCCCATGTTCAACCGCAACAAGAAGAGCATCGGCATCGACCTGCGCAGCCCCCGGGGGCTGGAGGTGGCGATTCGCCTCGCCAGTTCGGCCGACGTGGTGGCGCAGAACTTCAAGCCGGGCGTGATGGCCAAGTACGGCCTGGACTACGCCGCGCTCTCGCGGCTGAACGGGCGCCTGGTCTATGTGAACCACACGGGCTTCCTGCCCGGGCCCTACGAGCACCGCACGGCGCTCGACGAGGTGGTGCAGATGATGGGCGGCCTGGCCTACATGACCGGCCGCCCGGGCGACCCGCTGCGCGCGGGAAGCAGCGTGAACGACATCATGGGCGGCATGTTCGGCGCCATCGGCGCGATGGCCGCGCTGATGCAGCGCGCGCAGACGGGCCGGGGGCAGGAGGTGGATTCGGCCCTGTTCGAGAACAACGTGTTCCTGGTGGGCCAGCACATGATGCAGTACGCCGTCACGGGCCAGCCCGCCGCGCCCATGCCCGAGCGCATCTCGTCCTGGGCGGTGTACGACGTGTTCAGCGTGAAGGACGGCGGCCAGATCTTCCTGGCCGCGGTGAGCGACGCGCAGTGGCAGGCGTTCTGCGACGCGCTGGGTTTCGCCGACCTGAAAGCCGACCCGCTGCTGGCCACCAACAACGACCGTGTGCGCGCCCGGCCCACGCTGATGCCCGTGCTGCGCGAGCGGCTGGCCGCGCACACGGCCGATGCACTGGCCGCCATCTTCGAGCGCCACGGCCTGCCGTTCGCGCCCATCCGGCGGCCCGAGGAGCTGTTCGACGACCCGCACCTGCAGGCCACCGGCAGCCTGGCCGAGGTGGCTTTGCCCGACGGCGAGCGCGCAGGCGCTACCGCGCGCGTCACGCTGCTGCCGCTGCGCATGGACGGCGAGCGACTGCCGGTGCGCAGCAGCCCGCCGCGACTGGGCGAGCACACGGCGGAGCTGCTCGCGGGCCTGGGCTATTCCCCCGCGCAGGCGCAGGCGCTGCGCACGGCGGCGGCCGTGGCCTGATGGCGCGTAAAGGTTTGAGGTGTTTTTGGCCCCCAGCGCTTGTCCAGAAAGCGCCGGCAGCTCCTTTTCCGATAGCTATGCACGGTGCCCGCCGAGCGGTCAATCCCGGGTAAAGATCGCGTAAATGCAATTCATTATTGTTTGGCGTCACTAGAATAGCGCGGCTCCCGGGCGCATGGCGCGTTGCGGGGGCGCACCTGGTTCACATGACGCACCGTTCTCCCGCATCCCCCCGCCGCGCCTACTGGCTCAAGACCCTGCACGAATGGCACTGGGTCAGCTCCGCCATCTGCCTCGTGGGCATGCTGCTGTTCGCGGTGACGGGCATCACGCTCAACCATGCGGGGCAGATCGAAGCCAAGCCCCGCGTCACCAGCCTGCAGGCGACCGTGCCTGCCGACGTGCTGGTGGGCCTGAAGGCGCCGGATGGCAAGGACCGCGTGCCGCTGCCCGCCGCGCTGCGGGACTGGGCGCGTGCGCAGTGGGACATCGACACCGACGGGCGCGAGGCCGAGTGGTCGCCGGACGAGATCTACGTCTCGCTGCCGCGCCCTGGCGGCGATGCCTGGATGCGCGTGAGCCTGCCCGATGGCGAGGCCGAGTACGAGCGCACCGACCGCGGCTGGATCTCCTACCTCAACGACCTGCACAAGGGCCGCAACACCGGCACGGCCTGGAGCTGGTTCATCGACATCTTCGCCGCCGCCTGCCTGGTGTTCTGCATCACCGGGCTGTTCATCCTCAAGATGCATGCGGGCAACCGCCCCTTCACCTGGCCTATGGTGGGCCTGGGGCTGGTGCTGCCCGCGCTGCTGGCGCTCCTGTTTATCCACTGAATCGAAAGAATGCCTATGACGAAGCATTTGCAGTTGCGCTACACGGTGGCGCTGGGCGCCTGCCTGGGCGCGCCGGCCTTCGCGGCGGGGCTGGGCGTGGGGGTCGAGATCCCGCGCCTGGACGTCGCCGAATACCACCGCCCCTACGTGGCCGCCTGGATCGAGCGCCCCGACGCCACCGTGGCCACCACGCTGGCCGTCTGGTACGACGTGAAGATGAAGAACGCCGAGGGCGCCAAGTGGCTCAAGGACATGCGCCAGTGGTGGCGCCGCACGGGCCGCGAGCTGGAGCTGCCCATCGACGGCGTGACCGGCCCCACGCGCCCCGTGGGCAAGCACCAGATGCAGTTCACCGAGGGCACGAACCCGCTCGCCAAGCTGCCGGCCGGCGAATACAAGCTCGTGGTGGAAGCCGCGCGCGAGGTGGGCGGCCGCGAGCTGGTCACCATCCCGTTCACCTGGCCTGCCCCGAAGGCCGCGCAACTGAGCGCCAAGGGCAGCACCGAGCTGGGCCAGGTGACCCTCGACCTCAAGCCTTGAATCAGGAACAACCCCCTGAGGCGCTTCGCGCCTTCCCCCTGCTCTCGGCTTCGCCGGGAAGGGGGACGCCGCCAGCGCGGCGGGGCGGCCCTTGCGCGGCGGCCCGCGCATGGGTTGCGCCAGTTGCAAAGGCCGCGCATGGCGCCTAGCGCAATGGATAGCTGATTTTTCATTTTCACAAGGAGCTTTTTCCATGCAAATCAAGACCCGCATCGCCGCCAGCCTCATCGCCCTGTGCGGCGCCATCGGCACCGCACAGGCCCACAACGTATGGCTGCTGCCGTCGAGCACGGTGCTGTCCAAGGCCGAATGGATCACGGTGGACGCCGCCGTCTCCAACGACCTGTTCTTCTTCAACCACTTCCCGCTGGCGCTGGACAACCTGGTCGTCACCGCCCCCGACGGCAGCGAGGCCAAGCCCGAGAACATGCACCGCGGCAAGCTGCGCAGCGTGTTCGACCTGAACCTCACGCAAAGCGGCACCTACCGCCTGGCGGTGGTCAGCAGCGGGCTGAACGCCAGCTACAAGGACGCGGGTGGCCAGCCCAAGCGCTGGCGCGGCACGCCCGAGAAGTTCGCCGCCGAGGTGCCCGCCGATGCGAAGGACCTGAAGGTCACGCAGTCCGCCGGCCGCATCGAGACCTTCGTCACCGTGGGCAAGCCCAGCGCCGTCAAGCCCACGGGCAAGGGCCTGGAGCTGGTGCCCGTGACCCACCCCAACGACCTCGTGAAGGGCGAGAAGGCCACGTTCGCCTTCCACGTGGACGGCAAGCCCGCCGCCGGCCTCGAAGTGGTGCTGGTGGCCGGTGGCTCGCGCTACCGCGATGCGCTGAACGAAATCAAGGCCACGACCGATGCCAAGGGCGAATTCAGCGTGACTTGGCCCGCCGCCGGCATGTACTGGGTGGACGCGGACGCCAACGACGGCAAGACCACGCTGCCGCAGGCCAAGGAGCGGCGCCTGTCCTACGTGGGCACGGTCGAGGTGCTGCCCTGACCCAGCCCGTGCGCGTGCACTACGGCCCCGCGCTGCTGCGCAGGGGCCCGGGTGCGCGCGCGGCCGCCCCGATGGGCGGCGGCGTGTCCTTCCTGGCCCAGGGCTACGGCGCCGCGCCCACGCTGCGCGCGGCCGACCCGGCCACGCTGCACACGCTGCGTGGCGAGGCCATGGGCACCACGTGGTCGGTGCGGTTGGCCAATCCGCGCTTCCTGCCCCTGGAGCAGGTGCGTTCGGCCATCGAGCAGGCGCTGGCTCTGGTCGTGCGGCAGATGAGCAACTGGGAGCAGGACTCCGACATCTCCCGTTTCAACCGCGCAGAGCCTGGCACCTGGCAGGCCCTGCCGTCCGAATGCTTCGCCGTGCTGTCCTGCGCGCTCGGCTGGGCCCGTGAGAGCGGCGGTGCGTGGGACCCCACCGTGGGCCCGCTGGTCGACCTGTGGGGCTTCGGCCCGGCCGGCCATTCCGCTCAGATGCCCGATGCCGGCGCAATGGCGCGGGCGCAGGCCCGCGTGGGCCACGCGCGCATCGCGCTGCGGCCCGCCGAGCGGCTGGCCCTGCAGCCCGGTGGCGCGCAGGTGGACCTGTGCGGCATCGCCAAGGGCTATTCCGTGGACCTGGTGGCCGATGCGCTGCAGGCGCTGGGCCTGGCCGACTTCCTGGTGGAAGTGGGTGGCGAGCTGCGCGCGCGCGGCCGGCGGCCCGACGGGCAGCCGTGGCGCGTGGCCGTGGCGGGCACCGCGCGAGAGGGCGCCCCGCCGCGTACGCTGGTCTTGCAGGACATGGCCATCGCCACCTCCGGCGACCACTGGCATGCCTTCGACCAGGGCGGGCGCCGCTACTCGCACACCCTCGATCCCCGCACCGGCGCGCCCGTGGCCCATGCGCTGGCCAGCGTCACCGTGCTGCACGCCGAGTGCATGCAGGCCGACGCGCTGGCCACCGTGCTCACCGTGCTGGGGCCGCGCGAGGGCTTGGCGTTCGCCGTGTCGCGCGGCGTGGCGGCCCTGCTGTGCGAGCGCACGGCGCAGGGCCTGTCGATGGCGATGACGCCGGCCTTCGAGACACTGACTTCCTGACCATGGCCTTCTCCGAATCCGCGCTGCGCATGGCTGCGGCGGTCCTCCTCATCGTGCTGTATGCGGCGCTGTGCGGGGGCATCTGGCTGCGCCAGCGCCGCCAGCAGGCCCGTGCGCGGCAGGAGGCCGCCGTGCTCGCTTCCGCGCGCGACGGGGTGCAGCCGCTGTTGATCGCCTTCGCCAGCCAGACGGGCCAGGCCGAGGAGCTGGCGCGCGAAACGGCGCGGCTGCTGCACACCGCGGGCGAGCCCGTGCACCTGTGCGCGCTCAATGCGGTGGACGCTGCCTTGCTGGCCCGCACGCAGCGTGCGCTGTTCGTCGCCAGCACCTACGGCGAAGGCGACGCGCCCGACAACGCCGCGCTGTTCCAGTCGCGCTGCATGGGCGAGGGCGCCGTGGGCGCATTGGATCACCTGCATTTCGGCCTGCTGGCCTTGGGCGACCGGCAGTACGCGCAGTTCTGCGGCTTCGGGCGCGCGCTCGATGCCTGGCTCCAGGCGCGCGGCGCCGTGCCGTGGTTCGAGCGCATCGACATGGACAACGCCGCGCCCGCCGCTCTGGCCGCATGGCAGCACCACCTAGCGCAGGTCTCCAGCCTGAGCGAGGTGCCCGCGCTGGATGCCTGGCAGGCCGGCGCCTTCGAGCCGTGGACGCTGGCCGAGCGCCGGCACCTGAACCCTGGCAGCGCGGGCGCGCCGGTGTTCCACCTCGCGCTGCAGCCGCCGCGCGGCGATGCGGCGTGGGAATCCGGCGACCTGGCGCAGGTGCGCGTGCCGGCGGCACCCGAACACCCGCGCGAGTACTCCATCGCCTCCATCGCCGCCGACGGCCGTGTGCACCTGCTGGTGCGCCAGGCGCTGCGCGAGGACGGCACGCCGGGCGTGGCCTCCGGCTGGCTCACGCAGGAGGCGCCGCTGGGCGGCGCGGTGGAGGTGCGGCTGCGCGCGCACCGCAACTTCCGGCTGGAGGACAACGCCGCGCGGCCGCTGGTGCTGATCGGCAACGGCACGGGCCTCGCCGGCCTGCGCGGCCACCTGCGCGCACGCGCCGCCGCGGGCGCGGGGCCCAACTGGCTGCTGTTCGGCGAGCGCAACGCGGCGCACGACACGCTGTACGGCGACGAACTGCAGGCCTGGCTGACCAGCGGCGTGCTGCAGCGGCTGGACCTTGCGTTCTCGCGCGACCAGGCCGTGTGCGTGTACGTGCAGGACCGCCTGGCGCAGGCCGCGGACACGCTGCGCGAGTGGGTGCAGGGCGGGGCGGCTATCTACGTCTGCGGCAGCCTGCAGGGCATGGCGCAAGGCGTGGACGACACCCTGCGCGCGGTGCTGGGGGCCGAACAAATGGAGCAGCTCGTGCGCAGCGGGCGCTACCGGCGCGACGTGTACTAGGGCGTGCCATCCATCAAATCCCCCACGCGCTGGCGCCGCAATGGGGATGGATACGCGAAGCGCGGCGCGGCCAATAGCCGCAGCTATTGGCAAGCCGTGCGACAAAGCAGACGCCCCATTGCGGGGCCAGCCCGCAGGGAGGGGCATGCGGGCGGCGCATTGCTTCGTTGCGGCTCGCTTGTGTAGCAGAGCTACAGGGCACTCGCCGCTGCCATAGCACTGCACCGCCCGCATGCCCCTCGCGTGGGGGATTTGATGGATGACACGCCCTAATGCACGGCCTGGGTGTGGGCTGGCAGCCACACTTTGTGTGCATTTGTTGAAATTGATAATAGAAACAATTCTTGTTATCTATACAATTTTGCCCTGCATCTTCCGTCTCGCATAACAAAACATTTCAGCGCGCATTGCACGGGATCCCCGTTTCTTTGTTCCTGGAGTGTTTTCCATGCCAGCTCGCACACCGCGCGGCGTCTGTCCGCAGCGCCTCCTTCCCTTGTCCGTCGCCGTTTCCGCCCTGTGCGCCATGGGTGCGGCATCCGCGCAAAGCGCCGCTGAGCCGGTGGCCGAGCTGCGCGAGGTGGTGGTCTCCGCCTCGGGCTTCGAACAGGACATCAAGGAGGCGCCGGCCTCCATCACCGTCATCACGCGCAAGGAGCTGGAGCAAAAGCGCTTCAGCAGCCTGGCGCAGGCGCTGGAGGACGTGGAGGGCGTGGACATCGGTGCCGCCACGGACAAGACCGGCGGGCTGAACATCGGCATCCGCGGCATGCCCAGCGACTACACGCTGGTGCTCATCGACGGGCGCCGCCAGAACTCGGCCGGCAATGTTACGCCCAACGACTTCGGCGGCACGCAGACGAGCTTCCTGCCGCCGCTGTCGGCCATCGAGCGCATCGAGGTCATCCGCGGCCCCATGTCCACGCTGTACGGCTCCGACGCCATGGGCGGCGTGATCAACATCATCACGCGCAAGGTGGGCAAGACCTGGGCCGGCTCGGTCGGCGCCGACTACACGCTGCAGGAGGAATCGGCCTTCGGCGATACCCGCTCGGCCCGCTTCTACCTGAGCGGCCCCATCAAGGAAGACCTCGTGGGCCTGGCCCTGCGCGGCAGCGCCTTCCGCCGCAACGCGGCCGACGTGACCTACGTCGGCGCCAACGGCCAGCTGGTCATCCCCTCGATGGGCGCCAATCCCGTCAAGTCCGACGTGGACACCCTCGGCGCGCGCCTGTCCATCACGCCTAACCGCTACCACGACATCGTGCTCGACGTGGACACCGGCCGCCAGACCTACGACA
Source organism: Acidovorax sp. MR-S7 (assembly GCF_000400995.2). Taxonomy (GTDB): domain Bacteria; phylum Pseudomonadota; class Gammaproteobacteria; order Burkholderiales; family Burkholderiaceae_C; genus MR-S7. Next base: position 316,408 of record NZ_DF238897.1, read on the forward strand.
ACTCGCGCGGCCAGATGGGCACGCTGGGCACCGGCGGCTACGCGCCCGAGCAGAAGTACAACCGCGACCAGTGGAGCATCGCCCACACCGGCCGCTACGGCTTCGGCACCTGGGACACGAGCTACATGGTCAACAGCACCGAGACCATCGGCCGCACCATTCCCCCCGGCACGCCGGGCGCCGTGGCCGGCGGCCCGCGCACGCTGGAGGTCAAGAGCAAGGTGTTCGACACCAAGCTGGTCACTCCCTGGAGCAACCACCTCACCACCCTGGGCGGCCAGTGGTGGGAGGCCGAGATGGAAGACGGCGTGGCGCCCGGCAAGTTCGAGTTCACGCAGAAGGCCCTGTTCGTCGAGGACGAGTGGAGCCTGGTGGATACCTTCAAGCTCACCCTGGGCGCGCGCTACGACCGCCACAGCATCTTCGGCGGCAAGACCAGCCCGCGCATCTACGGCGTGTGGAACGCCGCACCGCAGTGGACGGTGAAGGGCGGCGTGAGCAACGGCTACAAGACCCCGCGCGTCGAGCAGCTCGCGCCCGGCATCAACGGCTTCGGCGGGCAGGGCACCATCCCGCTCATCGGCACGCCCACCCTCAAGCCCGAGACCAGCCGCAGCACCGAGCTGGGCGTGTACTTCGACGATGCCCGGGGGTTCTCCGCCAGCGCGATGCTGTTCAACAACCAGTTCAAGGACAAGATCACCAGCGGCCCCGGCCTGCCCAACTGCGGCTGGCCCGGCGCGCCCAATCGCCCCGGCTGCGTGGACTTCGGCAACTGGCCCAGGGTGGACATGTTCGGCCAGAGCATCAACGTGGACGAGGCCGTCACCCGCGGCCTGGAGCTGGGCGCGCGCTACGCCATCAACAAGCAGTGGGCCACCAGCGGCAACTACACCTACACCAAGAGCGAGCAAAAGAGCGGCCCCAACGCCGGCAAGCCGCTGACCGACACGCCCAAGCACGCGCTCAACGCCCGCATCGACTGGACCCCCTCGGCCCAGTGGAACACCTGGCTGCGCGCCGAATACCGCAGCGAGCGCTGGCGCGACCCCGGCACCGCGGCCACCTCGATTGCCGCCGCGCAGATCCTGGGCGACTACAAGGCCTACACCCAGTTCCACGTGGGCGGCAGCTACCGCGTCACGCCCCGGTTCACCATCAGCGCCGCCGTCTACAACCTGTTCAACAAGGACTTCGTGGACTACGTGCCCTACTACCAGAGCGGCAACACCGTCACCTACGGCAACCGCTACCGCAACCCGCAGGACGGCCGGCGCTTGTGGATCTCGGCCAACTACGAGTTCTGATTGCTCTGCTTATAGGAGCTTCCAGCGCTTGGCTGGTAAGCGCTGGAGGCCGATTGGACCTCACGCTTTGGCCGAGGCGGCAGCCTCGGCCATGCGCACCAGTACCCGCATCGCGCGGTTGACCGGCGTGGGCACGCCCAGTGCGGCGCCGCGCCGGGCCACGTAGCCGTTGAGGTGCTCGATCTCCGTGGGCCGGCCGCGCGCCAGGTCCTGCGCGGTGGACGAGCGCTGGCCTGGCATGGTGGCCACGATGCCGCGCACGGCGGCGTGGATGTCGCCGGGGATCTGCACCCCGTCGGCCCGCGCCACGGCCAGGCACTCGGCCACCAGGTCGCCGATCACGGCGTCGGCCCCGTCCTGCGCGGCCAGCCAGCCGTAGGGCTGCTGGGTGAGGGCCGAGAGCGCGTTGTAGGCGCAGTTGATGACCAGCTTGGCCCAGAGCGCGCCGCGCACGTTGTCGGAGATCTGCGTGGGGATGCCCGCCGCGCCGAAGGCCTGGGCCACGCGCTCGCTGCCCGGGGCCGGGGCCGGGGCGATCACCAGTTCGCCGCGCCCGTGGTGGCGCACGTGGCCCGGCCCTTCCATGGCCGTGGCTACGTAGACCACGGCCGCCGCCACCGGGTGGGCGGGGCCGAGCACGGCGCGGGCGCGCTCGTCGTTGTCCACGCCGTTCTGTAGTGTGAGCGCCAGCGCGCCGGGAGCGAGGTGCGGCAGGATCTGGCGCGCGGCGCCTTCCGTGTCGGTGGACTTCACGCACAGCAGCACCACGTCCGCACCGGCCACGGCGCTGGCTTCGGTGCTGGCGGCCAGGGGCACGTGCACGTCTTCGGTAGCGGTCTGCAGCCGCAGGCCGCGGGCCTGGATGGCCTGCACGTGCGCGGGCCGGCCGATGAGCGTGACGGCGTGCCCGGCGCGCGCCAGCAGCGCGCCGAAGTAGCAGCCCACGGCGCCGGCGCCCATGACGGCGATGCGCAGGGGAGGGGAAGGGGAGGTGGTGTGCGAAGTCATGGCGGTATGGACAGGTTGCAAAGCTTGTTATACGTGCCGCCGCGCGTCTGCTGCGGCGTTTCGCCGAACGCCTGGCGGTAGGCGCGCGAGAATTCCCCCAGGTGGGTGAAGCCGAAGCGCAGGGCCGTCTCGCCCACCGGCGCACCAGCGCCGGGCTGCGACAGGGCCTGGCGCACGGCCTGCAGGCGCTGCATGCGCAGCCACTGCAGGGGCGACTGCCCGCACTCGTCCTGGAACAGCGCCTGCAGCCGCCGCACCGACAGGCCGCAGTGGCTGGCCACCATGGCCACCGGCACGGCGTCTCCCAGGTGCTCCAGCATGTACGCCTGCGCGCGCCGGATGGCCTGAGGCGCCCTGGCGTGGCCCGGCAGCGGCGCGGGCCACAGGCGCGCGGCCTGCTCGTGCGGCTGGTGCAGCAGCAAGGTGGTGGCCAGCAGCACCTCGGTCTGGGCGAGCAGGGCGGCCTGGGCGGCGCTCCGTCCTCGGCCCAGCCCCGCGCAGCGCGCCACCCATTGCAGCAGGGGCGCCAGCGCCTGCCAGCCGGGCGTGTGCGGGGCGATCACCGGCTCGAAGCAGAGCGCGGGCGCCTCGTCCTCGGCCGTCAGGCGGCGACAGGCGTCGTCGATGGCGCGCCGCTCCAGGCGCAGCAGGACCTGCTCGTAGTCGCGGCTGGCCGTGAAGTGGAAGCGCCGCCCGGGGCTGACGATGACGGCGCCTTGCGGCGAGACGTCGATGCCGCGCCCGCCGAACTGGAACACCGCGTGCCCCAAGGTGGGCAGCACCAGCAGGTAGTAGCCGTCCAGCGTGCCGCAGGTGGGGTCCACGGCCACGTCCGCGCCGTAGCCGTGCCGCAGCCGCAGCAGCGACAGGGGACCGCAGGGCAGCAGCTCCAGCCGGCAGTGGGCGATGCGCCCGCGCAGCACCTGCAGGCGGTAGGGGTTGAGCGCCTGGCCGATGCGGTGGCGCGCCTCGTCGAGGTCGGCGGTGTGCACGAGGGGGTGCTGCGCGAACGGGACGCTGGCGAACGGGGCGGCGATCATGGACCGGCCATTCTAGGGCGCGCTTTTTCGCGTGCGGCGGCGCTTTTCCGATAGCGCGCGGCGCAAAGCCGATAGACCGCGCGAGGGGCGCTGGAAAGAATCGACCGGTGCGCGCGGCACCCTTGCGCAGCGCCCGCCATGACTCCTGATTCGATAGCTGCTCGCGCTTTTCTGGCAAGCGCTACAGGCTGTTTTTAACCAAAACCACGAATGCACCATACCCGTTTCCTGATCGGCCTGCTGCTGGCCGCAGGCGCCGCCAGCGCCCAGTCCGCCATCTGCCGCGCCGCGCCCGCGGGCGATGCCGCCGCCAACGGCAGCGACTGGAGCCGCGCCACCACGCTGACCGCCGCGTTGGCCAACCCCGCCTGCACCGAAATCTGGCTGCAACAGGGCCTGTACCGCGCGCCCGACTACGACGGCTTCGCCATCAACCGCCCGCTGCATCTGTACGGCGGCTTTCGCGGCCACGAAACGCTGCGCACCCAGCGCGGGGTGGACAGCCAGTCGACCGTGCTCTCGGGCGACGTGGCAGGCGACGACGCCGCCGACGCCCACGGCATCGTGCGCAGCGTGGCGGACATCGTGAACGACCCCCTGCTCAAGAACGCCGCCCACGTCGTCGCCATCGGCGGCACGGGCTGGCCTGGCAACGGCGTCTACACCCCGGCCGATACCGTGATCGACGGGCTGACCATCACCGCCGGCTACGCCAACTTCAGCTCGGGCTTCGAGCGCGAGGGCGGCGGCCTGCTGTGCAACGCCGTCGGCGCGGGAACGGAGTGAAGCCCGCGCATCGCCAACGTGAGCTTCATCGGCAACTACGCGGGCAGCCGGGGCGGCGCGCTGGCGGTGGCGGCCAATGGCGGCGGCATCGGCAGTCCCGAGATCACGCACAGCCTGTTCACCGCCAACCAGACGGGCGGTGCTGGCAGCGCCCTTGCGTTCAGGGCCGACCAGGACATGGGCGTCAGCGGCCAGTTCCACCCGCGCATCGCCCACAGCACCTTCGACGGCAACACGGCCCCGGGGGGCGGAGCCGTGTTCGCCGAGGCGATCCCGAGCCAGGCGAACGGCTCGGTCGAGGTGGCCTACAGCACGCTGGTGGGCAACACCTCGAACCCAGCCTTCGGCAGCATCTTCCACGGCACTGTGACGGCCACGTTCAGCCACTCCATCCTGTGGGGCGATGGCGTCACCGACCGGCTGATCTGGGCCGGGGGCGGCCCCCTTGGCCCGCTGGCAGGCAACGTGGTGCAGGGCGGCTGCACGATGGTTTCGGGGGCTTGCGATGCCGCCACCATCGAAACCGCCGACCCGCAGCCCGGCCCCCTGCAGGACAACCGCGGCCCCACCTGGACGCGCGTGCCCACGGGCGCCAGCGCCCTGCGCAAGTTCACCTGCGGCCCCGGCCTGACCGACCAGCGCGGCGCTGCGCGCCCCACGGGCGGCGACGCCTGCGACACCGGCGCCGTGCAGACGATGGACGCCGCGCCCGCCGTGCCCCCGCGCGTCAGCACCACCGGCAACGAGGTGGGGCAGATCACCGTGGGCTGGGACGCACCGCCCGGCGCGGTGGACTACGAAGTGGTGGACGTGACCGGCGGCGCCCCCGTGCCCGTGTGCCGCACGGCTGGCCGCGAATGCGTGCTGCCCGGCCTGGGCGCGGGCGAGACCCGCCACCTGGAAGTGCGGGTGTTCAACGAGCACGGCGCCTCGGCCCCGGTCGCCGTGAGCGGCACCAGCGCTTCGGCTAGCGGCCCCGCCCAGCCCGCGGCCGTGCCCACCTTGTCGCCCTGGGCGCTGGCCTTGCTGGTCTTGGGTGTTTTTGCTCTCCAGCGCTTTTCCAATAAGCGCAAGCAGCTATGAGGAAATGAGCAAACCCCTCGCCCTGCGCACCCTGGCTCCGCTGGCGGCCTGCCTGCCGCTGCTCACCGCCCGCCCCTTCGCCGGGGCCGAGCAGGCTGCCGTGATCCGCTCCAGCACTTGCGCTATTGAATAGATAGCTGCTTGCGCTTGTCCAGAAAGCGCTAGAGCCTGTTTTGGCTTGAAATAAAAAAAGCCCCGGCCATGAAGCCGGGGCTTTTTTCTGGCGGCTGCCGGATTTACAGCGAATCGATGAAGCTGCGCAGCTTGTCCGAGCGGCTCGGGTGCTTGAGCTTGCGCAGCGCCTTGGCCTCGATCTGGCGGATGCGCTCGCGCGTCACGTCGAACTGCTTGCCCACTTCCTCCAGCGTGTGGTCGGTGGACATCTCGATGCCGAAGCGCATGCGAAGCACCTTGGCTTCGCGCGGGGTGAGGCCGTCGAGGATGTCCTTGACCACGTCGCGCAGGCCGGCCTGCATGGCGGCGTCGACCGGGGCGGTGTTGTTCTGGTCCTCGATGAAGTCGCCCAGGTGGCTGTCGTCGTCGTCCCCGATGGGCGTTTCCATCGAGATCGGCTCCTTGGCGATCTTCATGATCTTGCGAATCTTGTCCTCGGGGATCTCCATCTTCGCGGCCAGGATGGACGCATCGGGCTCGAAGCCGAACTCCTGCAGGTGCTGGCGGCTGATGCGGTTCATCTTGTTGATGGTCTCGATCATGTGCACCGGGATGCGGATGGTTCGTGCTTGATCCGCGATGGATCGTGTGATCGCCTGGCGGATCCACCACGTGGCGTAGGTCGAGAACTTGTAGCCGCGGCGGTATTCGAACTTGTCCACCGCCTTCATCAGGCCGATGTTGCCTTCCTGGATCAGGTCGAGGAACTGCAGGCCGCGGTTGGTGTATTTCTTGGCAATCGAGATCACCAGGCGCAGGTTGGCCTCGATCATCTCCTTCTTGGCGTCGCGCGAGTTGGCTTCGCCCTGGTTCATGCGCTTGTTGATTTCCTTGAGCTCGGTGAGCGGCACCACCACGCGCGCCTGCAGGTCCATGAGCTTTTGCTGCAGTTCCTGGATGGGCGGCACGTTGCGCTGCATCACGGTGCTCCACGGCTTGCCCGCGGCGGCCTGCTTTTCCACCCACTGCAGGTTCAGCAGGTTGGGCGGGAAGTCCTTGATGAACATTTCCTGCGGCATGCCGCACTTGTCCACGATGATGCGGCGCAGCTCGCGCTCCTTCTTGCGCACGTCGTCCACCTGGGCGCGCACCATGTCGCACAGCTTCTCGATGGTCTTGGCGGTGAAGCGGATGGTCATCAGCTCGGCCGAGATCTCGTGCTGCACCTTCATGTACGCAGGGCCGCCGTAGCCGTCCTTGTCGTAGATCTTGTGCATCTTCTCGAACAGCCCGCGCAGCGTGTCGAAGCGGCGCAGGGCCTCGTTCTTGAGTTCCTCGAGCTTCTTGGTCAGGGCCTTGGAGCCGCCCTTGCCGTCGTCGTCGTCTTCCTCGTCGAACTCGTCGAAGTCTTCCTCGGCCACGTAGTCGTCGGCCTCGTTGGGGTTGGAGAAGCCGTCGACCACGGTGGAGATCACCACCTTGCCCTCGCGGATTTCCTCGCCCATCGCCAGGATCTCGGCAATGGTGGCGGGAGAGGCGCTGATCGCCTCCATCATGTCCATCAGGCCGCCTTCGATGCGCTTGGCGATCTCGATCTCGCCCTCGCGCGTGAGCAGCTCCACCGTGCCCATCTCGCGCATGTACATGCGCACGGGGTCAGTGGTGCGGCCGAATTCGCTGTCCACGGTGGACAGGGCCGCCTCGGCCTCTTCCTCGGCCTCTTCCACGGTGGTGGCCGTGGGCGTCACGTTGTTCTGGAACAAGGTCTCGGCGTCGGGCGTCTGCTCGTAGACGGCCACGCCCATGTCGCCCAGCATGGCGACCACGACTTCCATGGTCTCGTTGTCGACCAGCTTGTCGGGCAGGTGGTCGGAGATCTCGACCTGCGTGAGGTAGCCGCGCGTCTTGCCCAAGGTGATGAGCTTCTTGAGCTGCGAGCGGCGCTTGGCCATGTCCTCTTCGGACAGGACGGTCTCGTCCAGGCCGAATTCCTTCATCAAGGCGCGCTCCTTCGCCTTGCTGATCTTCATGCGCAGGGGCTTGACCTTCTCGGCCGTGGGGACGACCTCGGCGACTTCGGGCTCGCCTTCCAGTTCGGATTCGATGTCGGACAGGTCGGCGTCGTCCTCGGCGCCTTCTTCCTTGGCCTTGGGCTTGCGGCCGCGCTTGGCCGGGGTCTTGGCGGCAGCGGCTGCCTTCGGCGCGGCGGCGGCCTTGGCGGGGCGGCCGGGCTTCTTCTTGGGCTCTTCGGCGTCCGTTTCCGCATCGGCGGCCTTGGCGGCGCGCGCGGGCTTCTTCTTCAGCAATTCGTCAGCGGCTTTCTTCAGCTCGGCGGTACTTTTCGTGGAGGGCACGGTCTTGGCTTTCGTCACGGCCTTGGCCGGCGCGGCAGCAGTCTTCGCGGAGGAGGCTGTCGCGCTGGCCTTGGCGGCGGGTTTCTTCACGGTGGATGCGGCTTTGGGGGCAGCCTTCGCGGTGGAGCCAGAGGCGGACTTGGGCGACTTCGCGGACTTTTGAGCGGGCATGGACAACCTCAGGGTCAAAAACGGACACACAAAGAAAACACAAGCGCCACGGTTCCCGGCGCGGGCAGGCACGGCGCAGGCGGGCGGGCCTGCACGGTCGAGGGGTAACCCTCAGGGGCAAGATGTCTGGGCGAACATTTGGTGTGCAGTCCTTGCGGGGAGGAGGGCGGTGGTGCGCGTTTGTCACGGTTGCCCGGGGCCGGAGGTGCTGCTGTCGCTCTTGCCGACAAACCTTAAATTATACCGATCCAGGAAAAGTCAAGAGGCCTGGCGCCCGTTTTCCTCCAGCGCGCGGCGGCGCACCTGCAGCGCGCGGTAGCGCTCCAGGGCGGCCGGGTCCTGGGAGGCGGCGGTGATCAGCGCGCTTTGCTGGCGCTTGATGGCGTCGATGAGCATGCGGTCGAGCAGGCCGCGCAGCTCGGCGCGCAGCTCGGCCTCGTCGCCCTCGGTCTGGGCGTGCGAGCCGGTCATGACGCGCTCGGCCAGCGGCTCGCACGGGTGCCCGCGCAGGGATTCGCGCAGCACGGCCCAGGCCAGGGCGCCGTGGTCGTGGAACTGGCCCTCCAGCCAGGCGAACAGCGGGCCATGGGGCTCGGGCAGCTCGCAGAGCACGGCGTGGTCCTCGTGCGTCAGGTGCTCGATGAACGCCATGTGCGACAGCAGCAGCCGTGCCGCGTGGTCGTCGCGGCTGGCGGCCGGGGTGCGCGGCAGCGGCGGCTGGGCGGGCCGCTCGTCGCGGCGCCAGCGGCCCTTGCCGTCGCCGCCCTTGCGCCAGGGCCGCTGGCCCGGGGGGCTCTCGCCGGGCCAGTCCTGCGGCGGCGGGGGCTCGTGGCCCCAGGGCGGCTCGTCCGCGTGGGCCGGTGCGCCCGCGGCCGTGCCGGGGCGGGCGGGTTCCTGCGTCCACAGCTCGGCCAGCTCCTTGGGCGGCAGCTGCCCCAGTTCGCCCAGTTCGGCGAGCAGCTGGCGCTTGAGGGCGCCGTCGGGCATCAGGCTCCAGAGCGGGCGGGCGTTGGCCAGCATGTGGGCGCGGCCCTCGGCGGTGCCCAGATCACAGCCTTCGCGCGCGGTGTCGAGCAGGAAGCGCGACAGCGGCAGCGCGTCGCCCACGTGGCGCGCGAAGGCGTCGGCGCCGTGGGCGCGGATGAAGCTGTCGGGGTCGTGCTCGGCGGGGAGGAAAAGGAATTTCACGCTGCGCGTGTCGCTGGCGTAGGGCAGGGCGCCGTCGAGCGCCTTGCGCGCCGCGCGCCGGCCGGCCGCGTCGCCGTCGAAGCTGAACACCACGGTGTCGGTGAAGCGGAACAGCTTGTGCACGTGGTCGGCCGTGCAGGCCGTGCCCAGCGTGGCCACGGCGTTGGGAAAGCCGAGCTGGGCCAGGGCCACCACGTCCATGTAGCCCTCGGTGACCAGGGCGTAGCCGTGCTCGCGGATGGCGGTGCGCGCCTCGTAGAGGCCGTAGAGCTCGCGCCCCTTGTGGAATACGGGCGTCTCGGGCGAGTTGAGGTACTTGGGCTTGTCGTCGCCCAGCACCCGCCCGCCGAAGCCGATGCACTCGCCCTTGACGTTGCGGATCGGGAACATCACCCGGTCGCGGAAGCGGTCGTAGCGCTTGCCGTCGTCCTCGCCCACGATCACCAGGCCGCTTTCTTCCAGCAGCGGGCTGTCGTACTCGGGGAACACGCTGGCCAGGCCGCGCCATCCCTCGGGCGCGTAGCCCAGGCCATAGCGCTTGGCGATCTGGCCCGACACGCCCCGGCCCTTGAAGTACTGGATGGCGCGCGGCGACTCACGCAGGTGGCGGCGCCAGGATTCGCCCGCCTTTTCCAGCACGTCGGTCAGCGTGGCCTGCTTCTGGCGCTGGGCGGCGGCGCGCTCGCGGTCCTGGGGCGAGGTGTTCTCGTCCTCGGGCACCTGCATGCCCACGTGCTGGGCCAGGTCCTGCACCGCCTCGCGAAAGCCCATGCCCGCGTGGTCCATCAGAAAGCCGATGGCGTTGCCGTTCTTGCCGCAGCCGAAGCAGTGGAAGAACTGCTTGGACGGGCTGACGCTGAACGAGGGCGACTTCTCCCCGTGGAAGGGGCACAGCCCCATATAGTTGGCGCCGCTCTTCTTGAGCTGCACGTAGCGGCCCACGATATCGACCACATCGGCACGCGCGAGCAGCTCCTGGATGAACGACTGGGGAATAGACACCCCATGATTTTCTCCGATGCTCAGCCTGGCGTCAGGCGGGCTTGGTGTAATAGATGGAAGGAGATCACCATGACCAGCAAGTACGACCAGAACCTGCCCCAGACGCCCGCCAACCATGCCCCGCTGTCGCCGCTGTCCTTCATCGAGCGCACGGCCGAGGTCTACCCCGACCGCCTGGCCATCGTGCACGGCGCGCTGCGCCAGACCTGGGGCCAGACCTACGCGCGCTGCCGGCGCCTGGCCAGCAGCCTGCGCGCCGCGGGCATCGGCAAGAACGACACGGTGGTGGTGATGCTGCCCAACACCCCGCCCATGGTGGAGGCGCACTTCGGCGTGCCCATGGCGGGCGCGGTGCTCAACACGCTCAACACGCGGCTGGATCCGGAGACCATCGCCTTCATGCTCGACCACGGCGAGGCGCGGGCGGTGATCGTCGATCCCGAATTCGCCCCCGCGATGGCCAAGGCGCTGGCGCTGCGCCAGTCCACGCAGCCGCTGCTGGTCATCGACGTGGAGGACGCGGTCTACGGCGCCGCCGAGCAGCGCATCGGCACGCAGACCTACGAGGAATTCCTGGCCGCGGGCGACGCGCAGTTCGCCTGGGAGCTGCCGGCGGACGAGTGGGACGCCATCGCGCTCAACTACACCTCCGGCACCACCGGCAACCCCAAGGGCGTGGTCTACCACCACCGGGGCGCGGCCATCAATGCCATCAGCAACGTGCTGGAGTGGGACATGCCCAAGCATGCCGTCTACCTGTGGACGCTGCCCATGTTCCACTGCAACGGCTGGTGCTTCCCCTGGACGGTGGCTGCGCGCGCGGGCGTCAACGTGTGCCTGCGCCGCGTGGAGGCGCAAGCCATCTTCGACGCCATCCGCGACCACGGCGTGACGCACTACTGCGGCGCGCCCATCGTGCAGGGCCTGCTGGTGAACGCGCCCGAGGCGATGAAGGCCGGCATCCCCGCCGGCGTGAAGGCCATGGTGGCCGGCGCCGCGCCGCCCGCATCCATGATCGAGGGCATGGAGAAGATGGGGTTCGATCTCACGCACGTCTACGGCCTCACCGAGGTCTACGGCCCCGCCACCGTGTGCGCCAAGCACGGGGACTGGGACGGCCTGGACATCGGCGAGCGTGCCCGCCTCAACGCCCGTCAGGGCGTGCGCTACCACCTGCAGCGCGCCGCCGCCGTGCTCGACCCCGAGACCATGCAGCCCGTGCCGAACGACGGCGAGACCATGGGCGAGATCATGTTCAAGGGCAACATCGCCATGAAGGGCTACCTCAAGAACCCCAAGGCGACGCAGGAAGCCTTCGCGGGCGGCTGGTTCCACAGCGGCGACCTCGCGGTGCAGTACCCGGACGGCTACATCAAGATCAAGGACCGCAGCAAGGACATCATCATCTCGGGCGGCGAGAACATCTCGTCCATCGAGGTGGAGGACGTACTCTACCGCCACCCCGACGTGCTGGCCGCCGCCGTGGTCGCCAAGCCCGACCCCAAGTGGGGCGAGACGCCCTGCGCCTTCGTGGAGCTCAAGGCCGGCGCCAGCGCGACGCCCGAGGACATCGTCGCCCACTGCAAGCAGCACCTGGCCGGCTTCAAGGTGCCGCGCGCCGTGGTGTTCGGCGAGCTGCCCAAGACCAGCACCGGCAAGATCCAGAAGTTCGAGCTGCGCAAGCAGGCCGGCTCGGCGGCGGCGATCAACGTGTGACCTGCCCGGGAAGGGGGCAATGGGATTTTGCTGCATTGCATATAATTGACATGTCATTTATTGCATTGCAAATACATTCTTCGTGCCTTCTTCCACCGCTCCGCGTGCCGCCCAGGTGCGGCACGACTTCATGTTCACCCTGGGCCAGCTCAACCGCCAATGGCGCAAGCTGGTCGACCGCCGCCTGCGCCCGCACGGCTTGACCGAAGCCACCTGGCTGCCCCTGATGCGCCTGGCGCGCGTGGCCGAGCCCATGCGCCAGAAAGACCTGGCGGCCGCCCTGGGGCTGGATGGCTCCTCCGTCGTACGCCTGCTCGACGGCCTGGAGGCCGGCGGCCTCATCACGCGCGCCGGGCATGCCGACCGGCGTGCCAAGGCCATCGAACTCACGCCCCAGGGGCATGCCGTCGTGCAGGAGCTGCACGACTTGCTGCACGACAGCCGCGCGGCGCTGTTCGACAGCGTGCCGCAGGCCGAGCTGGATGCCGCCTTCTCGGTGCTGGAGCGGCTGGCGCAGCGGCTGGCCGTGCTCGATGCGGAGGACGGCGCATGAGCCCCGCTCCATTGCCCCGGCGCAGCACCCCGCTGTGGCTGCTGGCGCTGATCACCCTGAGCGGCACGCTGGCCATGCACATGTTCGTCCCCGCGCTGCCGGATGCGGCGCGCTCGCTCGGCGTGGGCAGCGCGGCGGTGCAGGCGACCATCGGCGTCTACATCCTGGGGCTGGCGGTGGGCCAGCTCGTCTATGGCCCGCTGTCGGATGCGCTGGGGCGCCGCCCGCTGCTGCTGGCGGGCCTCAGCCTGTATGCGCTCGGCGGCGTGGCGGCCATGCTGGCGCCCACCGTGCACACGCTGGTGGCCGCGCGGGCGGTGCAGGCGCTGGGCGGCTGCGCCGGCCTGGCGCTGGGGCGGGCCATGGTGCGCGACACCACGGAGCCCGGCGACGCGGTGCGCGCGCTGGCGCTGCTCAACATGATGATGATGGTGGGCCCCGGCATGGCGCCGCTGATCGGCTCGGGCCTGGTGGCGCTGGGAGGCTGGCGCGCGGTGTTCGCGGCGCTGGCCCTGCTGGGCGTGGCCACGCTGCTGCTCACCTGGCGCAGGGTGCCCGAGACCGGCACGCCCACCGGCCGCGTGAGCGCGCGCGGCCTGGCGCGGGACTACGCGGCGCTGCTGCGCTCGCCCGCCTTCATGGCCTTCGCCGTGGGCGGCGGCTGCGCCACCACGGCGGTGTACGCGTTCATCTCCGCCGCGCCGTTCATCATCATCGAGCAGCTGCACGCGTCGGTGCACACCGTGGGCATCGCGCTGGGCGTGGTGATGGTCGGCCTGGCCATGGGCAACGTGCTCACCCGCTGGCTGGCGCCGAGGGTGCGGCTGGAACGGCTGCTGCTGGGCGGCAATGCGCTGAGCCTGGCCAGCGCGCTCGCCTTCCTGGCGCTGGAACTGGCGGGCCACCTCACGCTGGAGGCCACCGTGGGGCTGATGGTGGTGTTCGTGCTGGGCGCGGGCCTCGCCAGCCCGGCCGCGATGTCCAAGGTGCTCATGGTGGACGCGCACCACGTGGGCGCGGCCGCCGGGCTGTATGGCTTCACGCAGATGGCGCTGGGCGCGCTGTTCACCATGCTGGTGGGCTGGGGCTCCAACCCGGCCGTGTCGGCGGCCTGCGTGCTGTTCGGCGCGGCGCTGGCGGCCCAGTGCTGCCTGCGGTTCGGCGTGCGGCATGAACGCCGCGCGCGCCGCGTGGCGGCGGCAGGGCGCTAGCGGTATCTTTTTAATAGCTGCCAGCGCTTGATGGGCGGGCGCTAGAGCCTATTTTTGCTTACAGCAACCATTCGATGGGCAGCCACATCAGCAGCCGCACGAAGGCCCGGCTCCACCAGGTGGTGTGGGGCTCGGCGGCATATACCGGCGGCGGCTCGCCCAGGCCGCAGTGCCAGCGCAGCGCGCCGTCCTGCAGCGCCACGCGGTAGGACTGCTGCGGCACCTCGGTGTCGAAGGCCTGGGCCACCTGCTGCGCGAGCACCGGGCTGTCGATGAGAAAGCCCAGCTCGGTGTTGAGGTGGGCCGAGCGCGGGTCGAAGTTGAACGAGCCGACGAACACGCGCGTGCCGTCCACCGCGAAGGTCTTGGCGTGCAGGCTGGAGCCCGAGCTGCCCAGGCGCCGGCCCAGCCGGCCCGCGCGGCCTGTGTGCCCCGGCACCAGGCGGCGCATCTCGTAGAGCGTGACGCCGCTGGCCAGCAGGGCCCTGCGGTACCTGGCGTAGCCTGCATGCACGGCGGGCACGTCGGTGGCCTCGAAGGCATTGGTGAGCACGCGCACGCGCACGCCGCTTTCCTGCAGGGTGGCGAAGGCGGCAGCACCGCCCGCCGTGGGCACGAAGTAGGGCGACACCAGGTCCACGCTGCGCTGCGGCGCGCCCAGCGCCGCTTCGAGCTGCGGCAGCAGCAGCCGCTCGCGCGGCGCGGTGCCCAGGCCCTTTGCGGGGTCGTCGCTGAACATGCGCACCGGGGCCCATTCCAGCGGCAGGCTGCCTTGCAGCAGGCGCTGCACGAAGTCGCTGCGCGCGATGGCCTGGGCGTAGCCGCACGCGCCGTCCGAAGCCATCAGCGCCTGCGCGCGCTGCGCCAGCGCCGCCATGGCGGCGGGCTCCACCGGCGCCAGGATGCCGCGCGCCGGGCGCACGCAGGCGCTGGCCCAGTAGCGCTCGAAGTCGGCGGACAGGTCCTGCACCACGGGCCCGACGGCCAGCACGTCCAGATCGGTGAACAGCACGCCGGCCGTGGCGCCGAAATACTCGTCGCCCACGTTGCGCCCGCCCACGATGGCGGCCTGCCCGTCGGCCGTGAACGACTTGTTGTGCATGCGCCGGTTGGCGCGCAGGGGGTTCGCCAGGTAGCCCAGGGGCTTGGGCCGGCGCAGCGCGAAGGGGTTGAACAGGCGCACCTCGATGCGCGGGTGGCTGTCCAGCGCGGCCAGCGTGGCGTCCAGGCCCGCGGTGCCCACGTCGTCCAGCAGCAGGCGCACGCGCACGCCGCGCCCGGCGGCGGCCAGCAATTCGCCCAGCAGCAGCGTGCCGGTGGTGTCGCCGCGCCAGATGTAGTACTGCACGTCCAGCGTGCGCTCGGCCGCGCGCGCCAGCAGCGCGCGGGCGGCGAAGGCGTCGTGCGGATGGTCCAGCGGGTGGATGCCGCTGCGCCCCGGGTGGGCCGCCGCGCCGGGCGCCAGCGCGCGCCCCAGGCGGGTGGAGCCCGTGTCCGCAGTCGCATGCGCAGGGGGTGCGGGAGGCGCGGCTTCGCCTGCGTGGCATGGGGTCATGGCAGTTCTGGTGTGCTATTGAATGAATAGCTGCTTGCGTAGGTGATGCAAGCGCTGCAGGCCATTTTGGCTTGAAGCGCAGCGGCCCTCGAAGGCAAAGGCCTCGCGTAAACCCTCTTTTGCATGCATTTGTTACGCGCCAATGATGCACGCCTGGATTGTCCAGGCATCCCAACCAAGGAGAGAAGTAGATGACAGAGCAGACCCAGACGACAGGCCGCCGTAACCTACTCAAGGGAGCAGCGGTTGCCGCCGGTGCGATGTCCGTGCCGATGATCAGCACGGCCCAGACCACGGTGTTCCGCTTCCAGAGCACCTGGCCGGCCAAGGACATCTTCCACGAATTCGCGCAGGATCTCGCCAAGAAGATCAACGATATGGCGGGCAACCGCCTGAAGGTCGAAGTGCTGCCCGCAGGCGCCGTGGTGCCCGCCTTCCAGCTGCTCGACGCGGTGGCCAAGGGCACGCTGGACGGCGGCCACGGCGTGGTGGCCTACTGGTACGGCAAGAACCAGGCGGTGGCGCTGTGGGGCTCGGGCCCGGCCTTCGGCATGGACGCCAACATGGTGCTGGCCTGGCACAACTACGGCGGCGGCAAGGAGCTGCTGGAAGAGATCTACAAGAGCCTGAACCTGGACGTGGTCTCCAAGCTCTACGGCCCCATGCCCACGCAGCCGCTGGGCTGGTTCAAGAAGCCGGTGGCCAAGGTCGAGGACCTGAAGGGCCTGAAGTTCCGCACCGTGGGCCTGGCGGTGGACGTGTTCACCGAGATGGGCCTGGCCGTGAACCCGCTGCCCGGCGGCGAGATCGTGCCCGCGCTGGACCGCGGCCTGCTGGATGCGGCCGAATTCAACAACGCCTCCAGCGACCGCGTGCTGGGCTTCCCCGACGTGGCCAAGAACTGCATGCTGCAGAGCTTCCACCAGTCCAGCGAGCAGTTCGAGGTGCTGTTCAACAAGACCAAGTACGACGCGCTGCCGGCCGAGCTCAAGTCCATCATCGACTACGCCACGCAGGCGGCCAGCGCCGACATGAGCTGGAAGGCCGCCGACCGCTACGCCACGGACTACGCCGAGATGCAGTCCAAGCAGGGCGTGAAGTTCTACAAGACGCCCGACGCCATCCTGCGCGCGCAGCTCGCGGCCTGGGACAAGGTGACCACCAAGAAGGCCGGCGAGAACCCGATGTTCAAGAAGGTGATGGACTCGATGCGCGCGTTCGCCCAGCGCAGCGGACGCTGGAAGAACGACACCGACATCGACTTCAAGATGGCCTGGAACCACTACTTCGCGCAAAAGCGCGGCTAAGGAGCCATCCCCGGAAGAGGGCCTTGCGAGAGGCCCTCTTTCGCATGCGCCGCAAGGCGGGGGCCGGGCTCCCGCTGTTTCTTCCCACCCCTTCGGGCCCCCCTAGTCCATTGCCATGCAAAAGCTGCTGCTTGGAGTCGACGCCGTGTCGACCTTCATTGGAAAGACCGCCGCCTGGGCCGCTGTCGTCCTGACGGCCTTGATCTGCTGGGAGGTCTTCTCCCGCTATGCGCTGAACAACCCCCATGCCTGGGTGCTGGACGCGCAGATCATGCTCTACGGCACCATGTTCATGATGGCCGGCGCCTACACGCTGTCCAAGAACGGCCATGTGCGCGGCGACGTGCTCTACGGCTTCTTCAGCCCGCGCGTGCAGGCCGGGCTGGACCTGGCGCTCTACATCGTCTTCTTCCTGCCGGGTGTGCTGGCGATGACCTGGGCCGGCTGGACCTATGCGAACGAGTCGCTCGCCATCCGCGAGCAGACCTTCTCGGCCACGCCGATACCCCTGTACCCCTTCAAGTTCGTGATCCCCGCGGCCGGCGCCACGCTGCTGCTGCAGGGGCTGGCCGAGATCGCGCGCTGCGTGATCTGCCTGCGCCAGGGCAAATGGCCCCGGCGTGCCGATGACGTGGAAGAGGTGGACGTCGAGAAACTCAAGGAGATGGTGCACGTGACGGACAGCGACCTGCAGGTTCCCGTGGCGCACGGTGCGGGAGGTGCCAAGCCATGAAGATGCGCAAGGAACTGTGGTTCGGCTTTTCCATCATGGCGATGGTCGTGGCCAGCGTGATCTGGCTGCTGCTCTCGGTGGACACCATCACGCACGGCCACCTCGGCCTGCTGATGCTGTCGCTCGTGGTGGTGGCCATCATGCTGGGCTTTCCCACGGCGTTCACGCTGATGGGCATGGGCATGATCTTCACGTGGCTGGCCTACGACCGGGACACCACGCGCACGCTCGACCTGATGGTGCAGGCGGCCTACAAGAGCATGGCCAACGACGTGCTCATCGCCATTCCGCTCTTCGTCTTCATGGGCTACCTCGTGGAGCGCGCCAACCTCATCGAGAAGCTCTTCAAGAGCATGCACCTGGCGATGGCGCGCATCCCCGGCTCGCTGGCGGTGGCCACGCTGGCCACCTGCACCATCTTCGCCACGGCCACCGGCATCGTGGGCGCGGTGGTCACGCTCATGGGGCTGCTGGCCCTGCCGGCCATGCTGCGCGCGGGCTACAGCACGCCCATGGCGGCGGGCGCCATCACCGCCGGCGGCTGCCTGGGCATCCTGCTGCCGCCCTCGGTGCTGCTGATCCTCTACGGCGCCACGGCGGGCGTGTCGGTGGTGCAGCTCTATGCGGGCGCCTTCTTCCCCGGCCTGATGCTGGCGGGGCTGTACTTCGGCTACGTGATCCTCATGGCCAAGCTCAAGCCGGCCTGGGCGCCGCCGCTGTCGATGGCCGAGCGCCAGGTGGCCCTGCCGCCGCAGACGCTCGCGCTGCCGGCCCAGGGTGGGCAGTACGCGCCCTGGCGCCTGCTCGACGCGCTCAAGGGCAAGCGCAACGCCAGCGTGCCCCTCGCCTACGTGCTGCGCCAGCTCGTCCTCGTGGTGCTGCCGGGGCTGCTGTTCGTGCTGCTGGCCACCAGCACCTGGAACGCCGTGACCACGGTGCCGCCCGAGGAGCACTACGATATCCAGCCCATCGGCTTCTCCGACGGCGGCTCGTCCTCGTCCGGCACGGGCCTGCAGGAACCGCCCTCGGAGGGCGGCGGCCTGGAAGAACCGCCGCTGCAGGAGCTGGGCGGCCTGCAGGAGCCCCCCGGCGCGGAAGCCGCCCTGGCCGAGCCGCCCGGCACCGAGCCCGCAGGCGCGGTGGCGCCACTGCCCGCAGCGGCGGACGCGCAGCCCTCCGGCGCCGCACCGGCCGCCACGACGCAGCCCGCGCCCACGTGGTGGTGGATAGGCTTCGCGCTGCTGGGCACGGCGACGGCGGGCTTCTACCTGTTCCTGAGCTTCGCGCGGCTGGAAATCTTCAAGATGCTGCTGGGCTCGTTCTTCCCGCTGCTGGTGCTGATCCTGGCGGTGCTGGGCTCCATCGTCTTCGGCCTGGCCACGCCCACCGAGGCGGCGGCCATGGGCGCCTTCGGCGGCTTCATGCTCGCGGCCGCCTACAAGCGGCTGACCTTCAACGTGGTCAGCGAATCGGTCTACCTCACGGCCAAGACCTCGGCCATGGTGTGCTGGCTGTTCGTGGGCTCGGCCATCTTCTCGGCCGCGTTCGCGCTGCTGGGCGGGCAGGAGCTGATCGAGAAGTGGGTGCTGTCCATGAACCTGACCAAGGTGGAGTTCATGGTGCTGTCGCAGGTGGTGATCTTCCTGCTGGGCTGGCCGCTGGAGTGGACGGAGATCATCGTGATCTTCATGCCCATCTTCATCCCGTTGCTCAACCACTTCGGGGTGGACCCGCTGTTCTTCGGCCTGCTGGTGGCGCTGAACCTGCAGACGGCCTTCCTGTCGCCGCCGGTGGCCATGTCGGCCTTCTACCTGAAGGGCGTGGCGCCGCCGCACGTCACGCTGAACCAGATCTTCCTGGGGATGATCCCCTTCATGGGAATCCAGATCCTGGCCATCGTGCTGCTCTACCTGTGGCCCGGCATCGGCATGTGGCTGCCCGAGCTGCTCTACAAGTAGGCATCGAAAAGGCTGCCGGCGCTTGTCCATCAAGCGCCAGCAGCTCTTTTTTCAGGAGCATCAGTCGCCCATCACCACGCCTTCGCGGCGGGGGTCCGCGCCGCCCAGCCACATGGGCTTGCCGTGCACGTCGGCACGCGTGATGGCCTGCAGGCCGCTGGGCATCTCCATCTCGCGCACCCCGGTGCCGCGCGCACGCAGGCTCTCGATGGTGGTGGAGGTGAAGCGCTTGTCCTCCAGCAGCGTGGGGCCGCCCACGGTGCCGAAGTTGGGCAGGTTGATCGCCTGCTGTGGTGTCAGTCCCCAGTGGAAGACGCCGTACAGCGTCTTGGCCGTGTAGTGGATGATGAGCGCCCCGCCCGGGCTGCCGCCGCTCATGAGCAGCTGGCCCGTGGCCTTGTCGAACACCAGCGTGGGCGACATCGAAGAGCGCGGCCGCTTGCCGGGCTCCACGCGGTTGGCGATGGGGCGGCCGCTGGCGTCGCGCGGCGCGAAGCTGAAATCGGTGAGCTGGTTGTTCAGCAGGAAGCCCTTGACCATCTGGCGCGCGCCGAACTGGTCCTCGATGGTGGTGGTCATCGCCACCGCGTTGCCCCGCCCGTCCACCACGCTGATGTGGCTGGTGCCGTACTCCGGCTGCTGCGGCATGGGCGCATAGGCGGTGCGCGCGCCGCCGGGCGTACCTGGCTGGGCCGCGGGCATGCCCCGGGGACCGATGAGCTTGGCGCGCTCGGCCAGGTAGGCCGGCTCCAGCAGGCTCATCCAACTGCCGCCGGGGGGGCCGACGAAGTCGGGGTCGGCCACATACTGCGCGCGGTCGGCGAAGGCCAGGCGCGAGGCCTCGCCGTAGAGGTACAGCCAGTCGGCCGTGGGCAGCGGGCCCAGCGGGTCCTCGGGCCCCTGCGGGCCGTCCTGCAGCGCCATGGCTGTGGCATCGGTGTTGCGCAGGATGCCGAGGATCTGCGCGATGGCGATCGCCCCCGAGCCGGGCGGCGGGAAGCCGCACAGGCGCAGGCCCTGCGCGCCGATCTGGTAGTCCGTGCACAGCGCCTCGCGCTGGCGCGGCTGGTAGCGCGCCAGGTCGTCCAGCGAGAGCACCCCCGGGTTGGTGGGGTGGGCGCTCACCTTGTCTACGATGGCCTGTGCCACGTCGCCCTCCAGCAGGGCCTTGGAGCCGTTGCGCGCGATGGCGCGCAGCACGCCGGCCAGTTCGGGGTTCTTCAGCGTGTGGCCCACGGGCCAGGGCGCACCCGCGGCGTCGTAGAAATAGGCGCGCGCCGCCGGGTCGCCGGCCAGGTGCTTTTCGTTGGACAGCAGCGCATGCAGCCGGGCGCTGACCTTGAAGCCGTGTTCAGCCAGATGGATGGCCGGCTCGAACAGCGTGGCCCAGGCCAGCTTGCCATGCGCCTTGTGCGCCTGCTCCAGCATGCGCACGGCACCGGGCACGCCCACGGCGCGGCCGCCCACCACCGCGTCGCGGAACGGCATAGGCTGGCCCGCGGTGTCGAGGAAGAGGCGTTCCGTGGCGGCAGCGGGAGCGGTCTCGCGCCCATCGTAGGCTTGTACCTTGGGGCCCGCCGCGTGCAGCAGGAAGGCGCCTCCGCCGATGCCGCTGGACTGCGGCTCCGCCAGCGCCAGCACCATCTGCACGGCGATGGCTGCATCCAGTGCCGAGCCGCCGGCGCGCAGCACCTGGTAGCCCGCATCGGTGGCCAGCGGGTTGGCTGCAGCCACGGCGAAGCGCTCGCTGGCCCAGCCGGGCTTCTCGCTGTAGCCCGATGCGCCCTCCGGCTGGTCGGGCACGCGGTAGTCCAGGCGCTGCGGGCTGGAGCAGGCCGCGAGCAGCAGTGCCGACAGGCCGGCGGCAAGGGTGGTGGCAAGGCGTGCGTGGCGGGGGCTGCGCGGCATGGTCGTCTCCTTCCGGGGGCTGCGAGGACCTTAGGCGCAAACCGAACTCGGCCGTGTCGGACTTCGTCCCGTATGCGCAGCGGGGTTGCCCTGCTGGCGGACGACACGAAAAAAGACAAGAATGGTTACGTTTTGACATACTGCGCTATCGCCGCTGCGAGGCGGCAATGGCCATGGGAGATTTCCTTTGACGCGCATGACCGCTACGCTGCAGCCCCTTTGCCGGAGCACGGCCCATGGCTGAGCAGCGCGCCGAAGGGCCGGGCGCCCTGGAGGACACGCTGCGCGAAGGCCGCGCGCGCTGGCTGCCGGGCGCGCTGCTGGTGCTGGCCGTGGCGGCCCTGGGGGCCTGGCTGGCGGTGGAGGCCCTGGGGCTCTCGCGCGCCGCGCAGCGCGAGCACGAAAGCGCCTTGCTGCTGCAGCGCACGGCCGACGCGCTCGTGGCCGAAAGCACCAACGGGCCGCTGCTGGGCGCGGTCACCCTGCTGGGACTGAGCGAGCCCACGCTCAAGGCCGTCGCGCAGGGCACGCTGCCGCGCGATGCGCCGCAGGTGCTGGCGCACCTGGGCGTGATACGCGGGCGTTTCCTGGTGAGCGGCGTGTACGTGCTCAACCGCGAGGGCACGATCGTGGCGCACGAGACGGTGGGCCCCAGTTCCACGGGCACGAAAATCGGCGGCTCGCCCATCTTCCAGCGCTCCATGCAGGGCAGCGTGGCGGTGTACCCGGCGCAGGGCATCAATTCGCACGAGCGGGGGCTGTACTACGCGGCGCCCCTGTATGCCGGCAATTCGCTGGCCACCGCCATCGTCGGCGTGGTGATGATCAAGGTGGCGTTCGGACGCGTCGAGGAGCTGCTGCAGCGCGTGGAGCGGCCGGTGCTACTGGTCTCTCCGCAGGGGGTGGTGTTCTCGTCCTCGCGGCCGGAGTGGCTCTTCACCCTGGTGCCGCCGCTCACGCAGGAGCGCATCGACACCGTGCGCGCGATGGGCCAGTTCGGCCGGCAGTTCGACAACGGCAGGGCGTCCGCGCTGCCGTTCCGCACCGATGCGCGCGAGGCCGTGGTCGACAACGTGCGCTACGCCGTGGACCGCCGCAGTTTCGACTGGCAGGACCCCGCCGGGCTGTGGGAGCTGGTGATGCTGGAGGACCTGAGCGGCCTCATGCCGCTGGCGCTGCGCATGCAAGCGGGCGCCGGCGCGTTCCTGGTGCTGGCGCTGGTCGGCGCGATGGGGCTGGACCTGGTGCGCAACCGCCGGCGCATGGCGCAGGCGCAGCAGCGCTTCGCCGTGCTCGGGGCGGCGCTGGAGAACAGCCCCTCGGCCGTGGTCATCACCGACGCGCAGGGCCGCATTGCCTGGGTCAACCCCCAGTACGAGCGCACCACGGGCTACGCGCTGCACGAGGTGGTCGGCCAGAAGCCCTCGGTGATCGCCAGCGGCCAGACGCCGGCCGAGACCTACCGCGAGATGTGGTGCCAGCTCATGGCCGGGCGCCCCTGGCGCGGCCGCTTCGTGAACCGGCGCCGTGACGGCACGCTGTTCCACGACGAGGTCACGCTCTCGCCGGTGTTCGACAAGCAGGGGCGGCGCATCGCCATCGTCGGGCTGCAGGAGGACGTGAGCGAGCGCATCCATGCCGCGCAGGAGCTGGAGCGCCGCGAGCGCCGGCTGAGCGAGCTGCTGGAGCAGCAGCGCGCGATCTTCGACAACGCGCCGCCCATCATGCTGGCCTGCGATGGGCATTTCCGGCAGTTCAACCGCGCGTTCTCCGAGCTCATGGGCGATACGGGCGATGCGCTGGAGGGCGCGCACGTGCGCGTGCTGTTCGGCGGCGATGCGGGCTACGCCGAGTTCCTGGCGAACTACGCGCCCACGCTCGCGGCATGCGGCTCGGTGCGCCTGCAGGCCACGCTGTGCCGCCAGGACGGCACGACCTTCATGGCGCGCATGTCGGGGCGCGGCCTGCGGATCGAAGGGCACCAGAAGGCGTCGCTGTGGGTGATCGAGGACGTGACCGAGGCGCAGCGCGCCGAGGCCGCGATGCGCGAGGCCAACGAGCGCCTGGAGCTGGCCCAGGAGGCGGGCAACGTCGGCGTGTTCGACGTGGACCTGGCCGCGCAGCGCGTGGTGTGGTCCCCGCACCTCACGCGCATGCACGGCATGCCCGAGCGCGCGGCGGGCCGGCGGCTCGGCTACAGCCGCCACTCGTGGATGGGCGTGCTGCACCCGGACGACCGCGCGCGCGTGCAGCTCGCGCTGGACGCCGCCGTGGCCGACCTGCAGCGCGAGCGCTTCCAGGACTCCTGGCGCATCGTGCGCCCGGACGGCGAGGCGCGCTGGATGCTGTGCTCGGCGCGCCTGCTGCGCGACGCGCAGGGCCGCGTCACGCGCGTGATCGGCGTGAACGTGGACATCCACGAACAGAAGCTCCTGGAGGAGCGCGTGGCCGAGCAGCTCACGTTCCAGCAGGCGCTGCTCGACACCGTGCCCGTGCCCGTGTTCTACAAGGACGCGGAAGGCCGCTACCTGGGCTTCAACCGCGCGTTCGAGGAGACGGCCGCGCACAGCCGCGACCAGCTCATCGGCAAGACCGTGCTCGACCTGGACGACGTGCCCCTGGCGCTGCGCCAGGCCCAGAGCGCCGAGGACGCGAGCGTGATCCGCGACGGCGTCACCGTGCACAAGGAGATGCAGCGCCTGCTGCGCGACGGCGAGCTGCACGACACGGCCCACTGGCTGCGCGGCTTCCGCCGGCCCGACGGCACGCCCGGCGGGCTCATCGGCGCGTTCATCGACATCACCGAGAGCAAGCGTGCCCAGCAGGCGCTGCGCGAGGCCAAGGAGGAGGCCGATGCCGCCAGCCGCGCCAAGAGTGAGTTCCTGGCCAACATGAGCCACGAGATCCGCACGCCGCTCAACGCCATCATCGGCATGTCGCACCTGGCGCTCAAATCGGGGCTGGACGAGCGCCAGAGCGGCTACGTGGTGCGCATCCAGCAGGCGGGCCAGCACCTGCTGGGCGTGATCAACGACATCCTGGACTTCTCCAAGATCGAGGCCGGCAAGCTCGCGCTCGACCTGCGCCCCTTCACGCTCGACCGCATGCTCGAGGGCGTGGCCGACGTCGTCGCTTTCAAGGCCGGGGCCAAGGGGCTGGAGCTGGTGCTGGACGTGGCGCCCGACGTGCCGCCCCTGCTCGTGGGCGATGCGCTGCGGCTGGGGCAGATCCTCATCAACTTCGCCAACAACGCGGTCAAGTTCACCGAGCGCGGCGAGATCCACATCCTGGTGCGCCTGGAGCAGGACGAGGGCGCACGCGTACTGCTGCGCTTCGAAGTGCGCGACACCGGCATCGGCATGACCGGCGACCAGATGCAGCGGCTCTTCCAGAGCTTCCAGCAGGCCGACAGCTCCACCACGCGGCGCTACGGCGGCACAGGGCTGGGCCTGGCCATCTGCAAGCGGCTGGCCGAACTCATGGGCGGCGAGGTGGGCGTGCGCAGCGAATGGGGGCGCGGCTCGGCGTTCTGGGCCATCGTGCCGCTGCTGCGCGGCGAGACAGGCGTGCGCTCCTTGCCCTTGGCCGGGCTGCGCGAGCGGCGCGTTCTGGTGGTGGACGACAACCTCACCGCCGCCCAGGTGCTGGTGGACATGCTGCAGGCCATGGGCCTGGAGGCCGCGCAGTCCCACGGCGGAGAAGAGGCGCTGCAGGCCCTGAGCGCGGCGGCGCAGGCGCAGCGGCCCTACGGCCTGCTGCTGGTGGACTGGCAGATGCCGGGCATGGACGGTATCGAGCTGGCGCGCCGCATCCGCGGCCTGGGCCTGCCGCACGTGCCGCAGATGCTGATGGTGACCGCCTATGGCCGCGAGGAGGTCATGCACGCGGCGCGCAGCGAAGGCATAGAGGTCGTGCTCATCAAGCCGGTGAGCGCCTCCGTGCTCCACGACACGCTGATGCAGCCTTCGGCGCACGGCTGGCGGCCCAGCCCGCGCAGCGCGCAGGAAGGGCTGCAGCCGCCCGAGCCGCCGCCCGGGCTGTGCGGCGCCTACGTGCTGCTGGTGGAGGACAACGAACTCAACCAGCTCGTCGCCATGGAGCTGCTGCGCGAGGCCGGCGTGCGCGTGGACGTGGCGCCCAACGGCCAGGAAGCCCTGGAACTGGCTGCACGCGCCAGCTACGACGCCGTGCTCATGGACATGCAGATGCCGCTGATGGACGGCGAGACCACCACGCGCCTGATGCGCGCCGACCCGCGCCACGCGCGCCTGCCCATCATCGCCATGACCGCGCACGCCATGGAGGCCGACCGCCAGCGCTGCTTCGACGCGGGCATGAACGACCACGTGGCCAAGCCCATCGACCCTGCAGTGCTCTGGGCCACCCTGCTGCGCTGGGTACCGCAGCGCGCGGCGCAGGCGCAGGCGCCCGCCCCGGCAGCGGACGAGGAAGGGCCGGAGCCGCCCCACGGCGTGCCCGGGCTGGACACCGCGCTGGGCCTGCAGCGCGCGCTGGGCCGGCGCACGCTCTATGCCGACATGCTGCGGCGCTTCGTGGACGGGCAGCGCACCACCGTGCAGACGCTGGCGCAGGCCCGGGCCGCGGGCGACTGGACGCTGGCCGAACGCACGGCGCACACGCTGCGCTCGGTGGCGGCCAACATCGGGGCACAGGCGCTGTCGCAGCAGGCCCAGGCGCTGGAGCAGGCCCTGCGCGAGCGGGCGGACGCGGCGGCCCTGCAGCAGGCGCTGGCCGGCACACTCGCCCCGCTGCTGCAGGCGTTGGAGTCCTGGGCGCGGGGCGCCGCGCAGCGGCCCGGCGCCGAAGGCCCCGCGCGGGCAAGCCCCGCCGTGGTGCGCGGCCTGCGCGGCCTGCTGCTTGCCGACGACCCGGCCGCCGTGGACTACCTGCGCCAGCACGAGGAGGCGTTCACGCACCTGCTCGGCACGCATTTCGAGGCGCTGCACCGCAGCGTGCGCAGCTTCGCGTTTGAACAGGCCCTGGAATTGCTTGACACCGCCACGGCGTCGCCAGCGCCCGAGACTTCCTGAGGACACCCCCCATGGACCACCAGCCCCTGCTGAACGACCCCGCGGCCCGCCTCGTCGAGAAGCCGATCGCCACCGTGCTCGTGGTGGACGACACGCCCGACAACCTCACGCTCATGGCCAGCCTGCTGCAGGGCCACTACCGCGTGAAGGTGGCCAACGGCGGCGAGAAGGCGCTGCGCATCGTGCGCTCCGACGCGCCGCCCGACCTGGTGCTGCTGGACATCATGATGCCGGACATCGACGGCTACGAGGTCTGCCGCCAGATCAAGGCGCAGGAGGGCACGCGCCACATCCCGGTGATCTTCCTCACCGCGCGCTCGGACACCGACGACGAGCGCGAGGGCCTGGCCCTGGGCGCGGTGGACTACATCACCAAGCCCATCAGCCCGCCTATCCTGCTCGCGCGCGTGGCCACGCACCTGGCGCTCAAGGCCACGGCCGACTTCCTGCGCGACAAGAGCGTCTACCTGGAGCGCGAGGTGGCGCTGCGCACGCTGGAGGTGCAGGCCATCCAGGACGTGACCATCATGGCCATGACCTCGCTCGCCGAGACGCGTGACAACGAGACGGGCAACCACATCCGCCGCACGCAGCTCTACGTGCGCACGCTGGCCGAGCGGCTGCGCCACCACCCGCGCTTCGAGGCCGTGCTGAACGACCGCATGATCGAGCTGCTCTACAAGTCCGCGCCGCTGCACGACATCGGCAAGATCGGCATTCCCGACAGCATCCTGCTCAAGCCCGGCAAGCTCACGGTGGACGAGTTCGAGGTCATGAAGACCCACACCACGCTCGGCCGCAGGGCCATCGAGGACGCCGAGCGGCGCCTGGGCATGCGCGTGGCCTTTCTCAGCGTGTCCAAGGAGATCGCCTACAGCCACCAGGAGAAGTGGGACGGCTCGGGCTATCCGGAGGGCCTGCGGGGCGACGACATCCCCGTGTCGGCCCGCCTCATGGCCGTGGCCGACGTGTACGACGCGCTCATCAGCAAGCGCGTGTACAAGCCCGCGTTCTCGCACGAGCAGGCCTGCGCCACCATCGTCAAGGGGCGCGCCACGCACTTCGACCCGGACATGGTGGACGCCTTCGTCGAACTGGCGGAGGACCTCCGCGCCATCGCCCAGCGCTATCCGGATCCTGACTGAAGTTTTAAGTGAAAAGTGCCTCCAGCGCTTGCTGGGAAAGCGCTGGCAGCTATCAATGCAGTAGCAATGGAGCTTATTCGCCGCCGTCGCCGTCCGCCGCGCCAGCGTCGTTCGCAGGCGCCTCGGGCGGTGCATCGCCTTCCTCGGTGGCCTGGCGCACGGCCGCCTTGTCGCCCGCGCTGGCGAACTTGCTGTACTTGCCCAGCAGGCCCACGAGCTGCCCGTAGATGCGCGGCGAGCCGGCCAGGCACTCGCGCTGCTCCAGGTAGTCGGCCTCGCCCGTGAAGTTGCCCACCAGGCCGCCGGCCTCGGTCACCAGCAGGCCGCCCGCGGCCACGTCCCAGATCGACAGGCCCGTCTCGAAGAAGCCGTCCGTGAAGCCCGCGGCCACATAGGCCAGGTCCAGCGCCGCGGCGCCGGGGCGGCGCAGGCCGGCGGTGCGCTGCATCACGTCGCCCATCATCGCCATGTACTGCTTGAAGTTGTCGCCCGGGCGGAACGGGAAGCCCGTGGAGACCAGGCACTCGCCCAGGCGCGTGCGCTTGGACACGCGGATGCGCCGCTCGTTGAGGAAGGCGCCGCGCCCGCGCGTGGCGGTGAACAGGTCGTTGCGCGTGGGGTCGTAGACCACGGCGTGCTCCACCTTGCCCTTGACGGCCAGCGCGATGCTCACGCAGTAGACGGGAAAGCCGTGGATGAAGTTGGTCGTGCCGTCCAGCGGGTCGATGATCCAGACGTAGTCGGAATGCCTGGCGCCGCGCTCGGAACCCGATTCCTCGGCCAGGATGCCGTGGCCGGGGTAGGCGGTGAGCAGTGTCTCGATGATGGCCTGCTCGCTCGCGTGGTCCACTTCGGTCACGAAGTCGTTGATCTGCTTTTGCGAGATGCGCACCGCCTCCACGTCGAGGGCCGCGCGGTTGATGATGGCGCCGGCGGCGCGTGCGGCCTTGATGGCCACGTTGAGCATGGGGTGCAGATTGGACGACATAAATTGTGAGGAAGGAGCGGGGGAGGGCTGCCCGGCGATGCGGGCGCGCAAAGGCGGCATTTTAGCCTCGGACGGTATTTCCGTGCTGCGTCAGCTGCCGGTCGAGGCGTAATGGAGCACCCCGAGGCGCCACGCGCCAAAGGCTGCCCCGAGGAAGGCGAAGCCCGCCAGCGGCGATGCCCAGCCCACCCACGCGGGCGCCCCCAGCGGATCGGCCCGGCCCAGGATCGCCAGCACCGGGTAGTAGGCGACGCAGGCCAGCGGCACCGCGAAGGTCAGCAGGTGCCGGAACCAGCGCGCATACAGGGCCAGCGGGTACTGCGCGGCCTCCACGCCGCCGTAGGTCAGCACGTTGGCGACCTCCAGGCTCTCCACGGTCCAGAACGACAGCGTGCCCTGCAGCACCAGGATGCCCAGGAACAAGGCCACGCCGCCCGCGAGCGCGAACAGCGCCAGGGCGATCGAGGCCGGCGTCCACGCGATGCCCGCCTGCACCGTGGCGAAGGCCACCACCATCAGCCCCTGCGCCAGGCGCCCGAGGCGGCTGATGCGCACGTCGTGCCCCATCAGCTGCAGCGCCAGGGGGCGCGGGCGCAGCAGCAGCCGGTCGAACGCGCCGGTGCGCAGGAACTCCGTGCCCAGCACGTCGAAGCCGCGTCCCAGGGCGTCGGCGATGGCGAACATGCAGTTGACGAGCCCATAGAACAGCGCCACCTCGCCGATGCGCCAGCCCTGCACGTCGCCGAAGCGCTGGAACAGCGCCCAGACCGCCACCACCTCGATGCCCGTGGCGAGGAACTGGCCCAGCGTGAGCATCAGCGCCGAGGCCGGGTAGCGCGCCTGGCCGCCGAGCGAGGCCATGGCGAGGCGGGCGAAGAGGGCGAGCGAGCTCATCCGCCCTGCACCTCGAGCCGGCGCAGGGTGCGCCGCATGGCCGCCCGCCCGAGCGCCACCAGCAGCACGGTCCACCCGCATTGCAGCCCGAGCCCCGCCAGCGCCTGCGCGCCGGCGAGCTGCCCGAAATAGATGCGCGCCGGAATGTCCATCACGCCCGCCAGCGGCTGCAGCAGCAGCGCCGTCTGCCAGGCGTCGGGCAGCAGCGCCAGCGGCAGCAGGTTGCCCGAGAGCACGATGACGGCGGGCACCGCCAGCGCGTTGATGCCCCGCTCGTTGAGCGCGGCCGCCGCCGCGATGTTGAGCAGCATCACCAGCGACGCCGACAGCAGCAGCGCGAGCAGCGCCGATGCGGCGAAGCCCAGGGCCGCCGCCATGCCAGCCGGCGGCTGCCAGGCCCAGTCGTGCAGCCCCATGAGCGGCAGCGCCAGCCCCGCGAAGGCCGCCATCAGCGCCACGCGTGGCAGCACGCGCGCCGCGATCCAGCCGGCCGAGCGCACGAACCACAGCGCATAGGCATCCACCGGCCGCAGCCGGTCGTACGCTACCGATCCGGTGCGCACGGCCTGCGCCACCTCGGGGTCGCCGGTCCACGGCAGCAGCGCCAGCAGGCCCTGCGCGAGCCAGGTGTAGGTGATGGCCTGGGCGAGCGACATCGGCGCGTCCGCCGCCGCCGCGCCGGCGTAGAACGCGGCCAGCACCATCACCTTGATGCCGCCCCACCAGCACTGCGTGGCGAAGCCCGCATACGCCGCCGTGCGGTACTGCAGCATCTGCAGAAAGCGCGACGCGAAGGCGGCGCGGTACGGGCGTAGCAGTTCCTGCGGCGTCATGGCGGATCAGGCTTCCGAGGCGTTGTGCATCGCGTAGAAACGCGCGATGACGGCCTCGATGGTCATGCCCTCGTCCTCCGCATCTTCGGGCAGGCCATCATGAAGCCGGCGCGCGGCCACGACCTGCGCCCGCAGCGCCTCGACCGCGCAGTCGGCCAGCACCCGGCCGTGGCCGATCACGATCACGCGCTCGGCCAGCGCCTCGACGTCGTGCATGTCGTGCGTGGTCAGCAGCACCGTGGTGCCGCGCTCGCGGTTGGCGCGGAGGACGAAGTCGCGCACCGCGAGCTTGGAGGGGGCGTCCAGGCCGATGGTCGGCTCGTCGAGGAACAGGATGTCGGGTTCGTGCAGCAGCGCCGCCGCAATCTCGGCGCGCATGCGCTGGCCCAGCGAGAGCTGGCGCACCGGCTGGTCGAGCAGGCGCTCCAGGTGCAGCAGCGTCACCAATTCGTCCCGCGTGCGGGCGAAGCGCGCGGGGTCGACGCGGTAGATGTCGCGCAGCAGCGCGAAACCGTCGCCCACCGGTAGGTCCCACCAGAGCTGCGTGCGCTGGCCGAACACCACGCCGATGCGCGCCACGTGCTGCTGGCGGTCGGCGAACGGGTCGCGCCCGTCGATCTCCACGCGGCCGCCGTCAGGCCGCAGGATGCCCGCGAGGATCTTGATGGTGGTCGATTTGCCCGCGCCGTTCGGGCCGATGAAGCCCAGCAGCTCGCCGCGCTGCAGCTCGAACGACACGCCGGCCAGCGCATCGACCGTGCGGTAGCGCGGCCGCACCAGCGCCCGCAGCGCGCCGAGCACGCCGGGATCGCGCTCGTGGATGCGGTAGGTCTTGCGCAGGTGGTGGACGGAGATCTGGGGCATGGCGGCGGAAAAATGGGGGGCGAATGCTACACGAGAAGTCCGCCACCCTGCGGCGACAATCGCGGATTCGCCCGCTTCGCGCCGCCCGCCATGAAAACCCGCTTCATCCTGATCCACACCAGCCATGCCGGCAACGTGGGCGCCGCCGCGCGCGCCATGAAGACCATGGGCTTCGACGACCTCGTGCTGGTCGCGCCGCGCTGGCCCAACGTGCTGCGCAAGGAGGAAACCATCCAGCGCGCGAGCGGCGCGCTGGACGTGCTGGAGAACGCGCGCATCGTCGAAACGCTGGACGAGGCCCTCGATGGCATGAGCCATCTGTGCGCCACCGCGATGACGCCGCGCGACTTCGGCCCGCCCACGCGCACGCCGCGCCAGCATTTCGAGATGCTACGGAAAAAAGAGCTGCCCGCGCTTGATGGAAAAGCGCTGGAGGCCGATTCGGCTCAGGAAACCGGCGTGGCCTTCCTGTTCGGCTCCGAGCGCTTCGGCATGGCCAACGAAGACGTGTACCGCTGTAACGTGGCGCTCTCCATTCCCACGAATCCGCGCTTCGGCTCGCTCAACCTGGGCGCGGCCATCCAGGTCATCGCGTACGAGTGGCGCCAGGCGCTGGGCGGCTTTCCCGCGCCGGATTCCGCGCCGCAGGGCGAGCGCGCCGACGCCGCGCAGGTGGCAGGCATGCTCGCGCACTGGGAGCAGGCGCTGACGGACATCGGCTTTCTCGACCCCGCCGCGCCCAAGAAGCTCATGCCGCGCTTGAACCAACTTTTCAACCGCGCGCAACCGACCCAGGAGGAAATCCACATCCTGCGCGGTGTCGCAAAAGCCATGA
This sequence comes from Acidovorax sp. MR-S7, assembly GCF_000400995.2. Taxonomy (GTDB): domain Bacteria; phylum Pseudomonadota; class Gammaproteobacteria; order Burkholderiales; family Burkholderiaceae_C; genus MR-S7. Next base: position 348,012 of record NZ_DF238897.1, read on the forward strand.
CGCAGGCCGCAAGCCCCAAACGATAGACTGGCGCCCCTCTATACGAATAACCACCCGATGCTTGCCCGCCTGCGTTCCGACATCCAGTGCATCCTCGACCGCGACCCTGCCGCGCGCAGCACGTGGGAGGTGGTCACCTGTTATCCGGGCCTGCACGCGATCTGGCTGCACCGGCCGGCGCACTGGTGCTGGACGCACGGCTTCAAGTGGCTGGGGCGCTTCATCTCGCACTTCGCGCGCTGGTTCACGGGCATCGAGATCCACCCCGGCGCGAAGATCGGCGAGCGCGTGTTCTTCGACCACGCCATGGGCGTGGTGGTGGGCGAGACGGCCGAGATCGGCGACGGCTGCACCATCTACCAGGGCGTGACGCTGGGCGGCACCTCGCTCTACAAGGGCACCAAGCGCCACCCCACGCTGGGCAAGGATGTGGTGGTGAGCGCCGGCGCCAAGGTGCTGGGCGGCTTCGAGGTGGGCGACGGCGCGAAGATCGGCAGCAACGCCGTGGTCATCAAGCCCGTGCCCGCGGGCGCCACGGCCGTGGGCATCCCGGCGCGCATCATCCCGTCGAAGGAAGGGCAGAGCGCCGACGTGACCGAATCCGCCCGGTTCAGCGCCTACGGCGTGGAACAGCAGCAGCAGGACGACCCCGTCACCCAGGCCATGCGCGGCCTGATCGGCACCGCCGCCACGCAAGAGCACCAGATCGCGCTGCTGTGGCAGGCCATCGAGAAGCTCTCTGCGGTCCAGAAAGCCGCCGACTGCGTGCCATGCGACGCGGCGACGAAAGAACGCTTCGAGGCCGACAAGCTCAACGACATCATTGGAAAGTAAGCCCCCCATGAACGTTTCAGACGCCTTGCGCCAGCGCCGCTCCGTGCGCGCCTTCCTGCCCGATGCGCCTCCCGCGCCGCTCGTGCAGACCCTGCTGCGGGAGGCGGCCCAGGCTGCCTCGGGCGGCAACCTGCAGCCCTGGCGCGTGGTGGCGCTCACGGGCGAGCCGCTGCGCGCCGTGCTGGATGCGGTGGCCGCCGCCGTGCCTGAAGACGGGGCGAACAACGTCTCCTACCCGCCCGACCTGTGGGAGCCCTACCGCACGCGGCGATTCGCCAATGGCGAGGACCTGTACCGCACCCTGGGCATCCCGCGCGAGGACAAGGCCGCGCGCCTGCGCCAGCTGGCGAAGAACGCCGAGTTCTTCGGCGCGCCCGTGGGCGTGTTCGTCTGCGCGGACGAGCGCATGGGCCTGCCGCAGTGGGCCGATCTGGGCATCTACCTGCAGTCGCTGATGCTGCTGGCCGTGGAGCACGGCCTGGCCACCTGCCCGCAGGGCTTCTGGCGCCGCTACGAGGGCACGCTGCGCGAGGCGCTGCGGCTGCCCGCGCCCTACCGCGTGGCCTTCGGCGTGGCGCTGGGCTACGAGGACACGGCCGCGCCCATCAACGCCCTGCGTGCGGGCCGCGCCCCCTTCGAGGAATGGGGCGAGATGCGCGGATTCTGATTGCTACCGAAAAGTGAGCTTCTGGCGCTTTCTGGATAAGCGCTGGGGGCCGAAAAGGCTTCAGGTCTTTCGCTCCAGCGACTGAAGGTTCAGCAGCGTGGCTTCGATGGCCGCGGCCGTCGCCAGCGGCTGCTCCATGGGAAAGAGGTGGCTGCCGTCGAGCATCATCACGCGCCCCTGGGTGATGCGCTGCGTCATGGCCATGCCCACCTGGCGCATCTCCACCGAATCGCGCCCGCCGATGAAGGCGGCCGGGCAGCGCAGCGGGTGCGCGCGCAGCAGGGCGGCGAGGTTGTGCGGCAGGGTGTTGTAGATCTGCGTTTCCACTGCGCGGTCGAAGGCCAGCACGCGCTTGCCCTCGTGGTCGCGAAGGCCGTGGGTCACGTAGTCGTGCAGCACGCGCGGGTCCCAGCGCGCGAAGGCTTTCTTGCGGCGGAAGTGCTCCAGCGCCTCCTGCGTGCTGTCCCAGGTGTTGCGCCGTGCGCGGCTCACGCGGCCTGGCGACACGGAGCCGACCACCTGCGTCTGCTTGGCCACGCCTAAAGCGCTGGCGCGCCAGCCGCCGATGAGGGGCGAGTCGATCAGCACCACGCCGCGCGCCAGCTCCGGGTGGCGCGCTGCGGCCATCACGCTGAGGAAGCCGCCGAGCGAATGGCCGACCAGGAAGGCCTGCCGCCCGGTGCGCTGCTGTTCGCGCGCGGCGAAATCCGCCAGGTGCTGCACCAGGTGCGGCCAGTTGTTGGTGACGGGGTACTTCTCGTCGTGCCCGTAGCGCTCCACGGCGCTGACCTCGAAGCCCCGCTCGCGCAGGTGCTTGAACAGCACGCGGTAGGTGCTCGCCGGAAAGCTGTTGGCGTGGGAGAAGACGATGGCGGCCATGGCGCGGGCCCCTTCAGATGAGCTTGTCGCGCGGGTTGGTGATTTTCTTGAGTGGCCGGCTGCGCGCGGGCTCCACGCGGATCGGCACGTCGGTGGTGCCGCCGTTCCAGGCCGGGTCCTCGATGCTGTCGAAGACCTGGCGCAGCTTCTCGCCCCAGCGGCTGTGCAGCATGCGGAAGTAGGGGTTGTTCTCGTCGATGCAGACGATGCGGTCGGTCGCCAGGCGCCCTTCCTCGTACACCACCAGGTCCAGCGGCAGGCCCACGGACAGGTTGGACTTGAGCGTGCTGTCCATCGACACCAGCGCGCACTTGGCGGCTTCGTTCAGCGGCGTGTCGGGGGTGAGCACGCGGTCCAGCACGGGCTTGCCGTACTTGGACTCGCCCACCTGGAAGTAGGGCGTCTCGGCCGTGGATTCGATGAAGTTGCCGGCCGAGTAGACCTGGAACAGGCGCATGCCCTCGCCCTTGATCTGGCCGCCCAGCAGCAGCGAGACGTTGAAATCCACGCCCGCGCGCTGCAGCGCCGCGCCGTCGCGCTCGTACACGCGGCGCACGGCGGCGCCGGCCAGGCGGGCCACGTCGAACATGCTGGTGGCGCTCCAGATGGTCAGCGGCGCGTCGCCCTTGCCGTCGCCCGCGTCGTGGAGCTGCTGCACCTGCAGGATCTCGCGCACCGACTGCGAGATGCTCAGGTTGCCCGCCGACAGCAGCACCATGAAGCGGTCGCCCGCCTTCTCGTAGACCATCATCTTGCGGAAGGAGCTGATCTGGTCCAGGCCGGCGTTGGTGCGGGAGTCGGAGAGGAAGACCAGTCCGGCGTTGAGCTTGATGGCGACGCAGTACGTCATGGGTGGGGCTGAAAGACGAAAACGCGCAAGTGTAGGGCTTTACCTGCGCTTCACTTATGTCAAGGCCGTCCGTCGATTGCCGCTCGCTATGATCCATTGGCCCCAACGCCAGAGACGAACCCTCCATGCCGCGCAGACCTCTTTCACACCGCAGGCCCGCCGTGGCCGCCGTCCTGGTGGCCCTGGCCGTGGCGGGAGGCGCCTGGTGGTGGACGCAGCGCCAGGGCGGCGGCGAGCCCGCCGTGGCGCGCGGCCCCGGCGGCCCGCGCATGGGCACGATGGCGGGGCCGCAGGCGCAGCCCGTGTCGGTGGGCGTGGTGGACCGGCGCGACATGCGCGTGCTGGTCAACGCCATCGGCACCCTGAACGCCCGCGCCACCGCCGTGGTGCGGGCCAAGGTGGCGGGTGAGCTGCAGAAGCTCCATTTCAAGGAGGGCGACGAGGTGCGCGCCGGCCAGCTGCTGGCGCAGATCGACCCGCGCAGCTACCAGGCCACGCTGAGCCAGGCCCAGGGCACCTTGCAGCGCGACCAGGCGCTACTGCGCAACGCCCAGCTCGACCTGCAGCGCTACGAGGCGCTGAAGGCGCAGGACTCCATCGCCAGCCAGCAGGTGGACACGCAGGCCGCGCTGGTGCGCCAGTACCAGGGCACGGTGGCGGCCGACCAGGCGCAGGTGGACATGGCGCAGCTGCAGCTGGGCTACACGCGCATCACCGCGCCCATCTCCGGGCGGCTGGGCTTGCGCCAGGCCGACCTGGGCAACGTGGTGAACCCGTCGGACGCGAACGGCATCGTCACCATCACCCAGATCAAGCCCATCGATGCGGTGTTCTCCCTGCCCGAGGCGCACGTGGACGCCATCGCCCGCCGCCTGGCCGGGGGCCGCGCGCTGCCCGTGGAGCTGTGGGACCGCGAGCAGAAGAACCTGCTGGCCCAAGGCCGCCTGAACGCGCTGGACAACGCCATCGACGCCACCACCGGCACCGTGAAGGCCAAGGCCGCGTTCGACAACGCCGAGGGGCGCCTGTTCCCCAACCAGTTCGTCAACGTTCGGCTGCAACTCGACCTGCTGGAGCAGGCCCTCACCGTGCCCGGCGCCGCCGTGCAGAACAACTACGTGTACCTGGTGCAGGGCGACGGCACCGTGACCCAGCGGCGCCTGGCCGTGGGCGTGGCGGACGGCGACCGCGTGAGCGTGCGCGGCGAGCTGCAGCCCGGCGACCAGGTGGTCACCGACGGGATCGACCGCCTGCGCGAGGGCGCGAAGGTCACGGTGATCGCCGCCGACAAGGTGCAGAAGGTGGACCAGGCCGTGAGCGATGCGGCCGGCCGGCCGCGCGGCGCGCGCAACCTGCCGCCCGAGGTGCGCGCCAAGCTCGCGACGATGGCGCCCGAGGAGCGGCGCGCCTACCTCGAGAAGCTGCGGGCCGAGCGCGCGGGGCAGGGCGGCGGCGCGCCCGCTGCCCCGGCTTCGGCGCCCGCATCCGCCACGCGCTGAACCGGCGGCGCCATGAACCTGTCGCGCCTCTTCATCCTGCGGCCGATCGCCACCACGCTGCTGATGGTGGCCGTGCTCATCGCGGGCGTGCTGGCCTACCGGCTGCTGCCGATCTCTGCGCTGCCCGAGGTGGACTACCCCACCATCCAGGTCACCACGCTCTATCCGGGCGCCAGCCCCGACGTGATGACCTCCAACGTCACCGCGCCGCTGGAGCGCCAGTTCGGCCAGATGCCGGGGCTGGCGCAGATGTCGTCCACCAGTTCGGGCGGCGCATCGGTGGTCACGCTGCGCTTCGCGCTCGACATGTCCATGGACGTGGCTGAGCAGCAGGTGCAGGCCGCCATCAACGCCGCCACCTCCCTGCTGCCCGGCGACCTGCCCATGCCGCCGCTCTACAGCAAGGTCAACCCGGCGGACGCGCCCGTGCTCACGCTGGCCATCAGCTCGCCCTCGCTGCCGGTGATCCGCGTGAACGACCTGGTGGAGAACCGCCTGGCGCCCAAGCTCTCGCAGGTCAAGGGCGTGGGCCTCGTGGCCATCGCCGGCGGGCGGCGGCCGGCGGTGCGCATCCAGGCCAACCCCACGGCGCTGGCGGGGCTGGGGATGACGCTGGAGGACGTGCGCAGCGCGATCGCGGCGGCCAACGTGAAGGCCGCCAAGGGCGGCTTCGACGGCCCCGAGCGCGCATCGACCATCGACGCCAACGACCAGCTCCAGTCCGCGCAGGAATACCGCAGCCTCATCATCGCGTTCCGGAACGGCAGCCCCGTGCGCCTGTCCGACGTGGCCGACACCGTGGACGACGCCGAGAACACCCGCCTGGCCGCCTGGGCCGGCACGCCGGACAGCGGCGTGCGCGCGGGCGTGATCCTCAACATCAAGCGCCAGCCCGGCGCCAACGTGATCGACACGGTGGACCGCATCCAGGCCCTGCTGCCGCAGCTCAAGGAAACGTTGCCCGCCTCGCTCGACGTGCAGGTGCTCACCGACCGCACGGTGACCATCCGCGCGTCGGTGCACGACATGCAGGCGGAGCTGATGCTGGCCATCGTCCTGGTGGTGGCGGTGATCTTCGTCTTCCTGCGCAGCAGCACGGCCACGCTGATCCCGAGCGTCGCCGTGCCGCTCTCGCTCGTGGGCACCTTCGGCGTGATGTACCTCGCCGGCTTCTCGATCAACAACCTCACGCTGATGGCGCTCACCATCTCCACCGGCTTCGTGGTGGACGACGCCATCGTGATGATCGAGAACATCGCCCGCTACGTGGAGCAGGGCGAGCCGCCGCTGCAGGCCGCGCTCAAGGGCGCCAAGCAGATCGGCTTCACCATCATCTCGCTCACCATCTCGCTGATCGCGGTGCTGATCCCGCTCCTGTTCATGGGCGACGTGGTGGGCCGGCTGTTCCACGAGTTCGCCATCACCATGGCGGTGGCCATCCTCATCTCGGCCGTGGTCTCGCTCACGCTCACGCCCATGCTGTGCGCGCGGCTGCTCAAGCACACGCCCGAGGAGAGCCACGGGCGCCTCTACTACGCTACGGGCCGCTTCTTCGACCGCACCATCGAGCGCTACGGGCGCGTGCTCGGCTGGGTGCTCGACCATCGCCCGCTCACGTGGATCGTGTTTCTCGCCACGCTGGCCATCACCGCGCTGCTGTACTTCGCCGTGCCCAAGGGCTTCTTTCCGACGCAGGACACGGGCACGCTGCAGGCCACGACGGAGGCCGACCAGTCCATCTCCTTCGCCGCCATGGCCGAACGCCAGCAGGCCCTGGCCGAGCGTTTGCTGCAGGACCCGGCGGTGCAGAGCCTCTCGTCCTTCATCGGCGTGGACGGCACCAACACCACGCTCAACACCGGCCGCCTGCTCATCGACCTGAAGCCCCACGCCCAGCGCGACAGCGCCTCTGTGGTGCTGCACCGGCTGGAGCGGAGCACGCACGACGTGCCCGGCATCCGCCTCTACGTCCAGCCCGTGCAGGACCTGACCATCGAGGACCGCGTGGCGCGCACGCAGTACCAGCTGCTGCTGTCCTCGCCCGACATGGAGCAGCTGGGACGCAGCACCGCCGCCCTGGTGGAGCGCATGCAGCGCCTGCCAGAGCTGCTCCAGGTCGCCAGCGACCAGCAGACGCTGGGCCGCCAGGCCTACGTGCAGATCGACCGCGCCCAGGCCAGCCGCCTGGGCGTGACCGTGGCGGCGGTGGACACGGCGCTCTACAACGCCTTCGGCCAGCGCCTCATCTCCACCATCTTCACGCAGTCCAACCAGTACCGCGTGGTGCTGGAGGTGGCGCCCCAGTTCAAGCTCGGGCCGCAGGCGCTGCAGTCCATCCACGTGGCCAGCAGCAGCGGCCCGCCGGTGCCGCTGTCGTCCATCGCCACGGTGAGCGAGCGCAGCATGGCCCTGGCTGTGAACCACGTGGGGCAGCTGCCCGCGGCCACCGTGTCATTCAACACCGCGCCCGGCGTGGCGCTGGGCGATGCGGTGGCCGCCGTGCAGGGCGTGATGCGGGACATGCGCGTGGCGGGCGAGCTGCCGCTGTCCGTGGACACGGAGTTCCAGGGTGCGGCGCTGGCGTTCCAGGCGTCTTTGTCGAACACGCTGCTGCTCGTTTTGGCGGCCGTGGTCACGATGTACATCGTGCTCGGCGTGCTCTACGAGAGCACGATCCACCCGGTCACCATCCTGTCCACGCTGCCCTCGGCGGCGGTGGGGGCGCTGCTGGCGCTGCTGGCGGCAGGGCTGGAGCTGGACATCATCGCCGTCATCGGCATCGTGCTGCTGATCGGCATCGTCAAGAAGAACGCGATCATGATGATCGACTTCGCGCTGGAGGCGCAGCGCGACCAGGGCCTGCCGGCGCGCGAGGCCATCTTCCAGGCCTGCCTGCTGCGCTTTCGGCCCATCCTGATGACCACGCTGGCGGCGCTGCTGGGGGCGCTGCCGCTGATGCTGGGATCGGGCGTGGGCAGCGAGTTGCGGCATCCGCTGGGCGTGACGCTGGTGGGCGGTCTGCTGCTGAGCCAGTTGCTCACGCTGTTCACCACGCCGGTGATCTACCTGACGTTCGAGGGGTGGGCGCAGCGGGTGCGTGGGGCGGAGGCCAAAAATGGCTGAAACGCCCATGTGCCAAGCGCGAGCAGCTATGCTTTTTGATAGCACCGGAAGCGAGGGCGAGCCGTGAGCCTCTCCACGCCCTTCATCCACCGGCCCATCGCCACGATGCTCCTGACCATCGGCCTGGCCCTGGCCGGCGCCGTGTCGTACTTCCTGCTGCCCGTCGCCCCACTCCCCCAGGTCGACATTCCCACCATCTCCGTCTCCGCCAGCCTCCCCGGCGCCAGTCCCGACACCATGGCCGCCACCGTGGCCACCCCGCTGGAGCGGTCCCTGGGCGCCATCGCGGGCGTCACCGAGATCACCTCCAGCTCCAGCCTCGGCAGCACCCGCATCACCCTGCAGTTCGACCTCTCGCGCGACGTGGACAGCGCCGCGCGCGACGTGCAGGCCGCCATCAACGCGGCGCGCACGCTGCTGCCCACAGGCATGCCCAGCAACCCCACGTACCGCAAGATCAACCCGGCGGACGCGCCCATCATGATCCTGGCGCTCACGTCGGACAGCCTCACGCGCGGGCAGATGTACGACGCGGCCTCCACCGTGCTCGCGCAGAAGCTCTCGCAGATCGAGGGGGTGGGGCAGGCCTCGGTCAGCGGCGGCGCGCTGCCCGCGGTGCGGGTGTCGCTCGACCCGGTGCGGCTCGCGGCCAACGGGATCTCGCTGGAGCAGGTGCGCTCGGCCATCTCCAGCACCAACGCCAACCGCCCGCTGGGCGCGGTGGAGCGCGAAGACCACTACTGGCAGGTGGCGGCCAACGACCAGGCGCGCACGGCGGCGGACTACGCGCCGCTGGTGCTCACCTGGCGCAACGGCAACGCGGTGCGCCTGGCCGACGTGGCCGAGGTGACCGATTCCGTGCAGGATGTACGCAACTACGGCGTCTCCAACGGCAGGCCCGCGATCCTGCTGCAGATCCAGAAGCAGCCGGGCGCCAACATCATCGAGGCGGTGGAGCGCGTGCGCGCGCTGCTGCCGCAATTGAAGGCCTCGATCCCCGAGGCCATCGACATCACCGTCGTCTCCGACCGCACGCCCACGCTGCGCGCCTCGGTGGAGGAGGTGGAGCATTCGCTGGTGATCGCCGTGGCGCTGGTGATCCTGGTGGTGTTCCTGTTCCTGCGCAACGGCCGCGCCACGCTGATCCCGGCCGTGGCCGTGCCCGCTTCGCTGGCGGGCACGTTCGGGGTGATGTACCTCGCGGGCTACACGCTGGACAACCTCTCGCTCATGGCGCTCACCGTCGCCACGGGCTTCGTGGTGGACGACGCCATCGTGGTGCTGGAGAACGTGATGCGCCACATGGAGCGCGGCAAGACCGCGCTGCGCGCCGCCATCGACGGCGCGCGCGAGATCGGCTTCACCGTCGTCTCCATGAGCCTGTCGCTGATCGCCGTGTTCGTGCCCATCCTGTTCATGGGCGGCATCGTGGGGCGGTTCTTCCGCGAGTTTGCGGTGGTCATGTCGGCGGCCATCCTGGTGTCGATGGTCGTCTCGCTCACCACCACGCCCATGATGTGCGCGGCGCTGCTGCGCCCGGGGCCGCAGCGCGCAACGCGCATGGGCGCATGGTTCGCGCGGCTGGGCCGGGCCAGCCAGCGCCTCTACCGCAGGAGCCTCGCCTGGAGCCTGCGCCACCAGCCGCTGCTGCTCGTCGTTCTGGGGGGCGTGGTGGCGCTCAACGTGCACCTCTACGTGACCATCGACAAGGGCTTCATGCCCGAGCAGGACACGGGCCGCGTGATGGGCTTCATCCGTGCCGACCAGGCCACCTCGTACCAGGCGATGGAGCAGCGGCTCAAGCGCTTCCTCGCCATCGTGCAGGAAGACCCGGCCGTGGAATATGTGACCGGCTTCACGGGCGGCGGGCGGCCCAACTCGGCCATGATGTTCATGTCGCTCAAGCCATTGGCGGAGCGCAAGGCGTCGAGTGACGAGGTCATCAACCGCCTGCGCGGCAAGCTCAAGGACGAGCCGGGCGCGCGCCTGTTCATGATGGCGCAGTCCGACGTGCGCATCGGCGGGCGGCAGAGCAGCGGCTCCTACGACTACACGCTGCAGGCCGACGACATCGCCGACCTGCGCACCTGGGAGCCGCGCATCCGCCAGGTGCTCTCCGCGCTGCCCGAGCTGGAAGACGTGAACAGCGACGTGCAGGACTACGGCCTGCAGACCACGCTGGTCATCGACCGCGACGCCGCCACGCGCCTGGGCCTGACGGTGGCGCAGATCGACGCCACGCTGAACGACGCCTTCGGCCAGCGCCAGGTGGGCGTGATCTTCAACCCGCTCAACCAGTACCGCGTGGTGATGGAGGCCGCGCCGCGCTACCTGCAGAGCCCCGAGACGCTGCGCGGCTTCTTCTTCGTGAACCGGGACGGCGCGCAGGTGCCGCTCACCGCCTTCGCGCGCATCACGCAGACCAACACGCCGCTGTCCGTGAACCACGAGCGCGGCACGCCCGCCAGCACCATCAGCTACGGCCTCGCGCCGGGCGTGTCGCTCTCGCAGGCCAACGACGCGATCCGCGACGCCGTGGCGGGCCTGGGCGTGCCCGTGTCGGTGCGCGGCTCCTTCAGCGGCACGGCGGGCGCGTTCCAGCAGGCGCTGGCGGGGCAGCCGCTGCTCATCCTCGCGGCCATCGTCACCATCTACCTCGTGCTCGGAGTGCTCTACGAAAACCTCGTACACCCGTTCACCATTCTCTCCACGCTGCCCTCGGCCGGCGTGGGTGCGCTGCTGGCGCTGATGCTGTTCAAGACCGAGTTCTCGCTGATCGCGCTGATCGGCGTGATCCTGCTCATCGGCATCGTGAAGAAGAACGCGATCATGATGATCGACTTCGCGCTGGAGCGGCAGCGCACCGGCCGCATCACGCCCGCGCAGGCCATCTACCGCGCCTGCCACCTGCGGCTGCGGCCCATCCTCATGACCACGCTGGCCGCCATCTTCGGCGCGCTGCCGCTGGCGCTGGGGCGCGGCGACGGGGCCGAGCTGCGCCAGCCGCTGGGCATCGCCATCGTCGGCGGGCTGCTCATGAGCCAGGTGCTCACGCTCTACACCACGCCAGTGGTCTACGTGGTGCTCGACCGGCTGCGCCAGCGCATGCGCGTTTGGTTCAAGGTAAAAAACGGCTCCAGCGCCCGTCCATCAAGCGCAACCAGCTATTGAAAATGAAGCACTTGCCCCCCGTTTTCCGCGCACTGCCCGCCTGCGCCCTGCTGCTGGCGGGCTGCGCGGCGCAGGCGCCCTACGTGCCGCCGCGCATCGACGTGCCGGAGCATTTCAAGCAGGCCGCGCAGGCGCAGCAGGCGGGCCTGTGGCAGCCTGCCCGGCATGCGGACGGCATGGCGCCCCTTGCCGTGCCCGCCGCGTGGTGGACGGTGTATGGCGACCCCGAGCTCGACCGCCTGCAGGCCCTGGCCGCGCAGGGCAGCCCGAGCCTGGCGCAGGCCGTGGCGCGGCTGCGCGCGGCCCAGGCGGCGGTGGCCGGCAGCCAGGCCGGGCTGTGGCCCACGCTGGGCGCATCGGCCAGCGCCCAGCGTGCGCGCAGCGGCACCGGCGGCGACAGTTCCGCGCGCTCGGGCGCCACGGCCAGCAGCTACAGCCTGGGGCTGAACGCCAGCTGGGAGCTGGACCTGTGGGGCCGCCTGTCCGGTGCGGTGGATGCGGCCCAGGCAGGCGTCCAGGCCAGCGCCGCCGACCTGGCCACCGCGCGCCTGTCCCTGCAGGCCAGCGTGGCGCAGGCCTACTTCTCGCTGCGCGCAGCCGAGGCGCAGATGCAGCTGCTGCAGGAAACGCTCGCCGCCTACGCGCAGAGCTGGCAGGTCACGCGCAACCGCTACCGCGCGGGCGTGGCCTCGTCCGCCGACGTGGCGCAGGCCGAGGCGCAGTACAAAAGCACGCAGGCGCAGCTGCTGGAATCGCAGGCCGGCCGCGCGCAGCTCGAGCACGCGCTGGCCGCCCTGCTGGGCCTGCCGCCTGCCGCCTTCGACCTGCCGCCCACGGGCGTGCTGCCCGCGCCGCCCGCGGTGCCGGGCGAACTGCCCTCGCAACTGCTGGAGCGCCGCCCCGACATCGCCGCGGCAGAGCGGAGGGCGGCGGCGGCCAATGCCCAGGTGGGCGTGGCGCGGGCGGCGTACTTCCCCGCGCTCACGCTGTCGGCGGCGGCGGGCTACCGCGGCGCATCGCTGTCGGACCTGGTGAGCGCGCCGCACCTGTTCTGGTCGCTGGGCCCGCAGCTCGCCGTGGCGCTGTTCGACGGCGGCGCGCGCGACGCGGCCGTGGAGTCGGCACGCGCCGCGCTGGACCTGGCCGCGGCCACCTACCGCCAGACGGTGCTCGCGGCCCTGCAGGAGGTGGAGGACAACCTCGTGGCCGCCGCCAGCCTGGCCCGGGAACAGCAGTTGCAGCAGGAGGCCGTGGCCGCTGCGCAGAAGGCGCTGGACGTGGCCACCAACCAGTACCAGGCCGGCACGGTGGCCTACCTCAACGTGCTGAGCGCGCAGACCACGGTGCTGGCCGCGCGGCGCAGCCTGCTCGATGTGCGCAGCCGCCGGCTGGCGGCGGTGAACGCGTTGCTCAAGAACCTGGCGGGGCCTTGGGGGCCGGCCTGACGCGATGGCCCGTGTCTGCTGACGCGTTTCATCGCGCTGCTCGTCGCCCACGACGCATAAAGTCGGCACCACGCCAGGCGTGGGCCACCGCGCAAGGGCCTGAGCCGGCCGCGCCGCCCCGCCGCGCTGGTGGCGTCCCCCTGCCCGCATTGCGCAGCAATGCGAGCGCTGGGGGAAGGCGCGAAGCGACTCAGGGGAGTGCTCAGAATCTGTACGTCAGGCCGGCGCTGATGCTGCGCCCGTTGCCCGACAGGAAAGTGGGCATGGCGGCCGTGCCCGTGCCGCGGATGACGAAGGCGCTGGCGTAGGTGCGGTCGGTCAGGTTGTCCACGCTCACGTAGGCCTGCCACTGGCTGCCGGGCTGGTAGGCCACGCGCAGGCCGAGCAGGGCGTAGCTGTCTTGCTCCGTGCCGGCGGTGTTGGCGTGGTTGGTGGGGGTCTTGCCGGGCTTCCAGCGCAGCGTGGGGCCCATGCTCCAGGGGCCCTGGCGGACCATCAGCTCCGCATGCAGCAGGTGGCGGGGAATGCCCGCGATGCGGTTGCCCGCGTACTCCCCTGCGCGGAAGCGGAAGTCGTTGAACGTGTAGGCCGCCTGGTATTGCAGGGTGGTGCCGCCCCAGCCGACCTGCCCCTTGGCGCCCAGCTCCACGCCCTGGTGGACAGTGCGGTCGCGGTAGTTGAAGGTGCCCGAGGTGGTGCCGTCGTCCGAGAACACTTCCATCAGCTCGTCGCGCACGTGGCTGCGGTAGACGCTGGCGGACCATTCGCCTGCGTCGCGGCCCGTGCCGTAGCTGCCGCGGGCGCCGACCTCGGCGGTCCAGGCGCGCTGCAGGTCCAGGCGGTTCATCGTGGCGCCCGAGAGGATTTCCCAGTACGTGGGCGCCTCGCTGCTGCGGCTCAGGTTGGCGAACGCGCGGGTGGCATCGCTGGCCTGCCAGAGCACGCCGACCTTGGGCAGCGCGGCGTTCCACTGCTGGTCGAGCTGCCTGCCCGAGCCCAGTTCGCGCGCATCGCGTATGGATTGGACGTAGCGCAGGTCGCCGGTCGCTTCGAGCCGCGGCGCCAGGCGCCAGGCCAGGGCGATGTTGGCGCTGCGGTTCTCCGCGCCCAGGTCGTAGCGCGCCACCGCCGGCAGGCGCTGGCCCGCGGCGTTGATGGGGTGCATGTCGCGCTGCATGCTCGTGCGCGCCCAGTCCAGGCCCGCGCGGTAGGCCAGCGCGCCGGACTGGCCGCGCGTCGTCCACTGCAGGCCGGTGGTGTGCCCGTCCGTGGGGGAGGACATGGCGGGCGAGGTGAAGGTGTCGTCGATGCTTTGCCAGTAGACGCCCACCGTGTGGCTGAGCGCCTCGCCGCCCCAGGCCGTGCGGTTGGCCAGGCGCAGCTGCCGGGTCTGGCGGTTGGGGTCGCGCAGGTAGATGTTGTTGGCCTGGTCCACCGGGGTGTTGTAGTCGCCCAGGACGCTGCGCGGGTCGCTCTGCAGGCGCGCCTTGGGAATGACGTTGGGGATGTCGAAGCCCAGGTCGGTGTAGGACAGGTAGGTGCGGTTCTCGATGCCGGAGGAGCGCCAGCCCGCGTTGGCGTGCAGGCTGCTGCGCTCGGAGGCCGAGTGGTGGCGGTAGCCATCCGCCTCGTCGTGGCTGACGAAGATGCGCCCGTCCCAGTATTCGCCCTGGCCGCCGATGCCGGCGGTCAGGCCCTTGCGGCCGAAGCTGCCCGCGTCCAGGCGTACGTGGTTGGCCTGGCCGCCCACGACGGACTGGAAGTCCAGCTCGCCGCCCAGCGTGCTGGCGGCCGCGCTCTGGGCATTGGCGCCGCGCCGCACGGAGACCAGCGCGCTGTTGCGCGGCTCCAGCGTGCTGATGACGAAGGAGCCGTCCGCCTCGTTGAGCGGCAGGCCGTCCTGCAGCAGCAGTACGCCGCGGTTCACGGGATTGCTCTGGATGCCCGAGCCGCGGATGTTCAGGCGCGGCTGGTCCTGGCCGCCGAAGAACTCCTGCACCACGATGCCGGGCTCGCCGCCGATCGCGTCCTGCAGGGTGTTCAGGCGCACTTTTTCCTGTGGCGCGACGAGGTTGACGCCACCCGGCGTGCGCTCCAGCTGCTGGCGCAGGCGGGTGGCGCTGGGAGACAGCAGCGGCGTGGCGCTGTCCGTATCACCGCTGACCACCACGGGGGGCAGCGTGGGCCCGGCGCCTGCTCCTTGCGCGAGGACCAGGGACGGAAGGGCCAGCATGGCGAGGGCCAGGGGGGGCGTTTCATGAAGGTTGCGGACATGGCGGTGCACTGCGAAGGATGGAGGGAGGATGGAAAGGGGGAGGGGATGTCACCCGGCGTAGAACATCCACTTGGCGAGCAGGACGATGCCCACCATGTGGGCGAAGACGCTCTGGTGGATGCGCTTGAAATGGAGGCTGTGCAGCTTGCCGCGCCGGCGCAGCGTCATGGCGGTGATGAAGTGGCCGAAGACGCTGGTGGCCAGCGCGATCTTGAGCCACAGCATGGCGCCCAGGTGGCTGGACAGCGGTGAGGCCAGCACGGGCAGGTAGCGGATCCAGGCCATGCCGATGCCCGCACTGAACAGCGCCAGCAGGACCCAGGGCATGATCTTGCGCGCGCGGCTGCCGATGGCGATCTCGACGGAGCGCATCACCTCGCGCGGCAGGTGCTTGCGGATGCCTTCGAGCATCAGCACCTCGAAGAACACGGTGCCGATGAAGAACAGGGCGCAGAACAGGTGGATCGTCAGCAGGACGGGGTAGGTCATGGAGTGGGCTCCTGGGCGGTCGTGGGGAAAGGGTATGCGCCGGCGTTCCAGGGCCGCAGCCGGGCGCCGCGCACTTCCAGGCAGCGCTGCACCATGCAGGCGAGCTCCTGCGGGTGGTGGCTCACGCACAGCAGCGCCGCGCCGCTCTCCGCGAGGGCGGCCACGCACAGGTCTGCCATGCGCCGGCGCAGCGCGGGGTCCAGCGCGCTGAAGGGCTCGTCCAGCAGCAGCAGGTCGGGCTCCATGGCCAGCGCGCGGGCCAGCGCGGCGCGCTGCGCCATGCCGCCGGACAGCTCGCGCGGCCAGGCCAGGGCGGTGCGTGCGGGAAGCTCCACCCGCTCCAGCCACTGCAGGGCCTGGGCATGGGCCGCGCCGGGCGCCATGCCACCTGCCCGCAGTGGCAGCGCGAGGTTGTCGCCCACGGTGCGCCAGGGCAGCAGGCGCGGCTCCTGGAACAGCAGGACGGTGCGGGAAAAGCCGTTGCGCACCGTGCCGCAGGAGGGTTTTTGCAGGCCGCAGGCCAGGCGCAGCAGCGCGCTCTTGCCGGCGCCGCTGGGCCCCAGCAGGCCGATGCGCTCGCCCGCCCGCACGCGCAGGTCCACGCCTTCGAGCACCTGGTGCGCGCCGAAGCGCAGGCCGAGTCCGTGCAGCTCAAGCATCGCGCAGCTCCTGCCAGCGGCCCAGCGTGCGCTGCAGCGGCTGGATGAGCGCCAGCTCCAGCACCCCGACGAAGGCCAGGATCAGCAGCACCCAGGCATACAGCTCGGCGCTGTCGAACGTGGCGCGCGCATTGGCCAGCGCGTGGCCCACGCCGCTGTCGGCGCCCAGCACCTCGGCCATGACCACCAGGCGGATGCCGCCGTTCACGGCGATCAGCAGCGCGGCGCTCAGCGGTGCGGTCAGCGCGGGGATGTAGAGGTGGCGCAGCCGCAGCCACAAGCCGAAGCGGTAGACGTGCGTCATCTCCAGCAGCTGCCGGTCCACCTGCAGCATGCCCTTGACCGTGTTCACGTACAGCCCCGGCGCGGTCATCAGCGCCGCGAGGAAAACCACCATGGACGAGCCCAGCCCGAACCACAGCATGGCCAGCAGCACGACCACCACGGACGGGATGGCCATGAGCAGCCAGCGCAGCGGCTCCAGCGCGCCGCGCAGGCGCGGGTGGGCGGCAGCCGCCAGGCCCAGCACGAAGCCGCACAGGCACCCGGTGCCGATGCCGACGAAGGCGCGGCCCAGGCTGGTGGCCGCAGCGGGGTAGAAGCGGCCGCTCTCGACCAGGGGGCCGATGGCCAGCACCGCCTCCTGGGGCGTGGCCATGAGCAGCGGCCCCAGGTAGCCGGCCGTGACGTGCCAGGCGAGCAGGATGGCCGCGAGCCCCGCTGCCGCCCAGGCGCGGGAGGTGCGCAGCGTGGGCGTGCGCATCATGGCCCGTAGAACCCGTCGGCCGGCAGCCGGTTGCCGATGGCCTTGGGGTGCTTGGCCTGCAGCAGTGTGTAGAGCGCCTGCAGCTGCGCACGCACGGCCGTGGCCGGGCGGCTTTCCAGCCGCGTGACCTCGATGGCCTGCTGCAGTACGGGCACGGGCATGTGGGGCAGGTACTTGTGGGCGATCCGGGCGCATTCCAGCGCCTGGGCCTTGCACCAGCGGGCCGAGGCGGCATAGGCCTGCTCCACGGCTTCGGAAAGCGCGCGGTTGTCGGCCACGGTGGCGTTGGCCATCAGGCCGGCCTGGGGCAGGCTGGGCTGGGCGGGGAACTGGGTGGCCCACACGCCTTCCAGGCTCTGCACGCGGTGCAGGGGGCGGGGCGCTCTCTGCTGCTGGTTGCGCCACAGCAGCATGGAGGCCATGGGCTCGGCCAGCACCACGTGCCTGCCCTGGCCGGAGAGCATGAGCGCGATCGCGTCCTGGCCGGTGCGGGTGCGGCGCACTTTCACGGCGGGCTGGCCGTCCTGCGCTTGCGCGGTGAGCAGGGTGTCGATCAGCACGTCGCCCAGGTCATGCTGGAAGGGCGAGAGCAGTTCCTCGCCGCCCAGGTCCGCGAAGCGCTGGACCTTGGGGTCGGTGCTCACCAGCCACACCAGCCCCCAGACGGACACGCTGAGCAGGCGCGTGTTCTGCCCCTTGCTGGCCAGCAGGGCCGGCAGCGTGGTGGGCGCGGCGCTGAAGTCCAGCTTCTTCTGCACCAGCAGGGCGCTGAGCTGGTCGTGGCTTTCCCACACGCGGAATTCCACGTTCTGCGCATGGGCGCGCAGCGCCTGCGTCTCCACCATGTGCATCAGCGGGTAGCTCACCACGGCGCCCGGGCCCCCCAGCGTCAGCGTGCCGAGGGCAGGAGCCGCCAGCGCACAGGAGGCCAGCGAGGCGGCGCCCGCGAACACCCAGCGGGCCGTGGCGACGGAGAAATGGTTCATGCGATTCATTTGAGAATTGTTATCATTTAATGGTTGCATGAACCCCTTGCACACCCCAATGACAAAAGTCAACGCGCTGGAGCCTGTACACCAGGCCATGCATGGGCTGCGCGCCGTGCCCCTGTTCGCCGACCTGCCCGACGAGGCCCTGGCCCGCCTGGCGGATGGGTGTGTCTTGCGCGAGTTCGGGTGCGGCGAATACCTCTTCCGGGAAGGCGATCCGGCGGGCCACTACTACTGGGTCGTGCAGGGCCAAGTCGAAGTCCTGCGCCACGGCATCGACGGGGAGGACCGCGTGTTCAGCGTCTTCGGGCGGGGGCACCTCGTCGCCATCGCGGCCATGTTCATGGAGCACGGCCGCTATCCCATGAACGCGCGCGGCCAGGACACGGCCCTGTGCCTGCGCCTGGAGCGCGATCCCTTGAGCGCCGCCTGCCTGAGCCACCCCGGCCTGGCGCTGCGCATGCTGCGCATGATGGGCGCGGCGGTCTACCAGCGCGTCAACGAGGTGGAGTGGCTCACCGCCAGCTCCGCGCCGCAGCGGCTGGCGCTCTACCTGCTGCGGTTGAGCGACCAGCAGGGCCGCACCCTGCAGCTGCCGCTGAGCCAGCGCCAGCTGGCCTCGCGGCTGGGCGTGCGCGCGGAGACGCTGAACCGGCTGCTGTCCGACTGGCAGGCGCGCGGCTACGTGGCCGGGCGTGGGCGGGAGTGGGCGATCAACGACCGCTGCTACCTGCAGCAGTTGACGCACGGCGCCGTGCGTGCGTTCTGAAACGGCTTGACCTTTGTCATTGGGCCGCCGCGCGGCGGCTGCTGAGAATGCGCGGACAGGACCGCCGCCATGCATTCACCCACCGCTTCACCCACAGCCTCTGCCGCCACTTCCGCCGCCGCCGTCACCGAGGCCGATCTGCGGGTCCTGGTGCACACCTTCTACGCCCGTGTGCGCCAGGACCCGCTGCTGGCGCCGCTCTTCGAGTCGCACGTCGACGACTGGGACGCCCACCTGGAAACGCTCGTGGACTTCTGGCTGTGGCTGGTGCTGAAGAAGGAAGGCTTCGACGGCAGCCCCATGCCCAAGCATGCCCGGCTGCCGGGCCTGGGCTGGGCACATTTCGAGCGCTGGCTGGAGCTGTTCCACCGCACCACCGGCGAGCTGCAGGTGCCCGCGCTCAAGGACACCGTGGACGCCATGGCCCGGCGCATGGCCTCCACGCTGTGGCAGAACTACCAGAAGCACAACCCCGCCAGCGCCTGGCTGCGCGACATGCCCGCGGGGCTGTCGAGCTACAAGCGCTCGCCGGTCTTCACGCCGGCGAACCTGCCGGCCGCGTTCAAGGCCACGCACTCCATCAAGGCGGGCACGTGGGGGCTGCTGCGCGTGCACAGCGGCGCGCTGGTGTTCACCCTCGATGTCCAGCCGCCGCGCACCCTCCTGCTGGATGCGGGGGAGCAGCTGGTGGTGGAGCCCCAGGTGCCCCACCACGTGACCTTCGTGGCGGAAGGCGCTTTCCAGATCGACTTCCACCGCTGACCGGGCCCGCGCCGCGGGCGCTCAGCCCGGGGACAGCCGCTTGAGCTGGTAGAGCGCGTCCAGCGCCTCGCGCGGGGACAGCTGGTCGGGGTTGATCTGCGCCAGGGCGGTTTCCACGGGGCTGGCGGCCTGCATCTCGGGCGTGGGCGGCGGCGCGAACAGGTCCACCTGCAGGTCGTCCTCGCCCGCGCGCTCCTCCAGCGCGGCCAGCGTGTGGCGCGCATGGTTCAGCACGGTGGCGGGCACGCCCGCCAGCTTGGCCACCTGGATGCCGTAGCTGCGGCTGGCCGGACCGGGCTGGATCTCGTGCAGGAAGACGATGTCTGCGCCCGCCTCGGCCGCGCCCACGTGCACGTTCACCGCATGCTGGTGGCGCGCCGACAGCTCCGTCAGCTCGAAGTAGTGCGTGGCGAACAGCGTGAAGGCCTTGGTGCGGTCGTGCAGGTGGGTGGCGATGCCGCTGGCCAGGGCCAGGCCGTCGAAGGTGCTGGTGCCGCGGCCGATCTCGTCCATGAGCACCAGGCTGTGCGGCGTGGCCCCGTGCAGGATCTGCGCGGCCTCGGTCATCTCCAGCATGAAGGTGGACTGCGCGTTGGCCAGGTCGTCCGCCGCGCCGATGCGCGTGTGGATGGCGTCGATGGGCCCCAGCCGGCATGCGGCGGCGGGCACGTGGCTGCCCATGCTGGCCAGCAGCACGATCAGCGCCACCTGCCGCATGTAGGTCGACTTGCCGCCCATGTTGGGGCCGGTGATGATCTGCATGCGCGTGTTGGCGTTCAGGCGCGTGTGGTTGGGGATGAAGGCGCCGCTGGACGTCTCCTGCAGCCGCGCCTCGACCACCGGGTGGCGGCCGGCCTCGATGTCGATGCACGGCTCGGCCACGAACTGCGGCGCGCACCAGTCGAGGGTGAGCGAGCGCTCGGCCAGCGTGCACAGCACGTCCAGCGTGGCCAGCGCCTGGGCCACGCGCGTGAGCTGCGGCACGTGCTGCTGGAGCTGGTCCAGCATCTGTTCGTAGAGCCACTTCTCGCGTGCCAGACCGCGCTCCTGCGCCGACAGCGCCTTGTCCTCGAAGCTTTTCAGCTCGGGCGTGATGAAGCGCTCGGCGTTCTTCAGCGTCTGGCGTCGGCGGTAGTCATGGGGCACCTTGTCCACGTGGCTGCTGGTGACCTCGATGTAGAAGCCGTGCACTTTGTTGAACTGCACGCGCAGGTTGGGAATGCCGGTGCGGGCCTTCTCGCGCGTTTCCAGGTCGAGCAGGAAGTCGTCGCAGTTGGTCTGGATGGCGCGCAGCTCGTCCAGCTCGGCGTCGAAGCCGGGGGCGATCACGCCGCCGTCGCGCACCAGCGCGGCGGGCTCCTCCAGCAGCGCGGCGCGCAGCAGGGCCGCGCAGTCGACTGGCGGCTGCAGGTCGCCGAAGATTTGGGCCAAAAACGGCTCTGGCGCTTGTGTGGAAAGCGCGAGCAGCTCCGCTTTTCGTAGCGTCTGGCACAGCGCCACCAGCTCGCGCGGGCGCACCTGGCGCAGGGCGATGCGGGCGGTGATGCGCTCCACGTCGCTCACGCCGCGCAGCTCGCCGCGCAGCACCTGCCAGGGGCCCTGGCCGCTGGCCGTGCCGCGCAGGGCCGTGGTGGCGGCCAGGCGCTGGCGTGCTTCCGTGCGGTCGCGGCGGGGCTCCAGCAGCCAGGTCTTGAGCAGGCGGCTGCCCATGCCGGTCATGCAGGTGTCCAGCAGCGAAAACAGCGTGGGCGCGTCCTCGCCGCGCAGGGTCTTGACCAGCTCCAGGTTGCGCCGCGTGGCCGCGGGCAGGTGGATGAGCTCGTTGCTCTGCTGCACGCGCACGCCGTGCAGGTGGGTGAGGGCGCGGCCCTGCGTGTGCTCGGCGTACTGCAGCAGCGCGGCGGCGGCGGCGTGCGCGTGCTGCAGGCCTTCGGCGTTCCAGGCCTGCAGGCTGGCCGCACCCAGGTGTTCGAGCAGCTTGCGCTGGCCCAGGGCGCCGTCGAACTGCCAGTCAGGCCGCAGGCTCAGGGGGCAGGCCAGCAGGCCGCCCTGGCGCAGCGCGGTCAGCTGCTCCTCGAAGCGCTGGGTGACGCCCGCGCTGTAGAGCACCTCGCTGGGCGCGATACGCGCCAACCAGCCGCCCACCTCGTCGTGCGCGCACTCGGCCAGGTGCACCACGCCCTGCGTGACGGACAGCCACGCCAGCCCGCAGCGCGCCCGCGCGCCCTGGTGCAGGGCGAGCAGCATGGATTCGCTCTTGTCCGAAAGCAGCTCGCTGTCGGTCAGCGTGCCGGGCGTGACCACGCGCACCACCTTGCGCTCCACCGGCCCCTTGGCCGCGCCGACCTCGCCCACCTGCTCGGCGATGGCGACCGACTCGCCCATCTTGATGAGCCGGCCCAGGTAGTTCTCCAGCGCATGGAAGGGCACGCCCGCCATCACCACCGGCTGCCCGCCCGACTGGCCGCGCTGCGTGAGGGTGATGTCCAGCAGGCGCGCGGCCTTCTCGGCATCGGCGTAGAACAGCTCGTAGAAGTCGCCCATGCGGTAGAGCAGCAGCGTGTCGGGATGCTGGGCCTTGAGGGCCAGGTATTGCTGCATCATCGGCGTGTGATGCGAGAAGTCGGCGGGCGCCGCCGCCTGGCCCCTGGGCGGGCGGGGGGCGGGGCTGGAGGGGGGGAGGGTGCTGGATTCGTCCACTGTCATTCTGGCCTTCACTGGGCGCGCACAGGGGCTGCCGGGGAGAGAGGGGCGACATTATCAAAGGTATCGCGGCCCCGGGCGCTCAGCGCATGCGCCGCCACACGGCCCACGCCGTGGCGAGCAGCAGGCCGGTGGCCAGCAGCAGCACGGCGGCAAAGCCCTGGTCGAAGGCCGCGCCGGCCGCCTGTGTGAGCGCGTTCGCCGCGGGCGGCGGCAGGCTTTCGGCGGCGCGCAGGGCCTCGTCCAGGCCGTCGCGCACCTGCATGGGCAGTAGTGCCGCATCGGGCAGCGCCAGCGTGCGGGTGTAGACGGCCGAGAGCAGGCTGCCCATCACCGTCACGCCCAGCGCGCCGCCCAGCTCGTAGGACACTTCTTCCACCGAGGCGGCCATGCCCGCGCGGTCGGGTGGCGCACTCGTCAGCAGCGTGGCCGAGGCCGCCGTCATCGCGGC
Organism: Acidovorax sp. MR-S7; assembly: GCF_000400995.2. Classification (GTDB taxonomy): domain Bacteria; phylum Pseudomonadota; class Gammaproteobacteria; order Burkholderiales; family Burkholderiaceae_C; genus MR-S7. The sequence continues at coordinate 370,343 of NZ_DF238897.1, forward strand.
GCCCACGCCCGCGCCCAGCAGCGCTAGGCTCGACGCCTGCCACAGGACCGGGGCCTGGTGCAGCGCCAGGTAGCCGCCCATGCCCAGGCCCGAAGCCAGCAGGGCGACAGCCAGCAGCCGAGCGCTGCCCCAGCGCGGCAGCAGCCGCCCCGCCACCGGCCCGGCGACGAAGGTCGCCAGCGGCAGCGGCAGCATCGCCCAGCCGGCGGCCAAAGGGCTGCGGCCCAGCACGAGCTGCAGGCGCTGGGTGAATACCAGCTCCATGCCCAGCAGTGCGGCGGAGGCCACGAGGGCCGACACCACGGCCATGCGGAAGCCCCGGTGCCTGAACAGCTCCAGATCCAGCAGCGGATGGGCGCTGCGGCGCTGGCGGCGCACGAAGACCCACAGGAAGATCGCGCCCGCCGCCAGGGCCAGCGCGGCCAGCGGCCAGTCGGGCGAGGGCTTGCCCAGTTCTTTCACGGCGAAGGTGCAGGCCACCAGCCCCACCATCACCTGGAGCGAGCCGGCCAGGTCCCAGGGCCGTGCGCCATGGCCGGCGCTGGCGGGAATGCAGCGCCAGGCCAGCAGCAGGGCGACGAGCACGATGGGCACGTTGATCAGGAACACCGACCCCCACCAGAAATGCTCCAGCAGCACGCCGCCCACCACGGGGCCGAACGCCGCACCGCCGGAGGCCACCGAGGCCCAGATGCCGATGGCCAGCGCGCGCTCGCGCTCGTCGTGGAAGCTCAGGCGGATCAGTGATAGCGTGGCCGGCATCATCATCGCCGCGCCCACACCCAGCAGGGCGCGCGCCGTGATCAGCACACCGGTGGCCGGAGCGAAAGCCGCCCCCAGCGACGCGGCGCCGAACACGGCCAGCCCTGCCATGAACAGGCGCTTGTGGCCCAGTCGGTCGCCCAGCGTGCCCATGCCCAGCAGCAGCCCCGAGACGACGAGCGAGTAGATGTTGATGATCCAGAGCTTGGCCGAGGCGCCTGCGGCCAGGTCGTGCGTGAGGCGCGGCAGGGCGGTGTAGAGCACCGTCATGTCGATGACGATGAGCAGCAGCGCGACGGACACGATGCCCAGCACCAGCCACCGGCTGGCCGGTGCGGCCGGAGACGGGGTGTGGCAGGGGGCGGCGGGGGTGTGCATGGAGCGTTTCTTGGGTTGTAGACAGGCCGATGATTGATCTATTTTCAGATTGATAAAAGTTCAGGCTAATCAATAAAATGGATGAATGGAGTGGACGCTGGACCGCCTGACCCAATTCGTCGCCGTGGCCGACTGCGGATCGATGACGCAGGCCGCCCGCCGGCTGGGCCGCGCACAGTCGGCGGTGAGCACGGCGGTGGGCCTGCTGGAGGCGGACCTGGGCCTGGCGCTGTTCCACCGCGTGGGGCGCTCCGTGCACCTCACCCCGGCGGGCGAGGTGATGCTGCTGGAGGCGCGCTCCCTGCTCCACCAGGCCCGGGCGCTGGACCTGCGCGCCCAGGCCCTGGCGGCGGGACAGGCCGCGAGGCTGTGCATGTCGGTGGACGAGGCGCTGCCCTACCAGCCCGTCGCCCGCCTGCTGCGGGAGCTGGCGGGGCGGTTTCCCGCGCTGGAGCTGACCCTGTTGGGCGGCACGGCGGCGGAGGTCGCGCGCGACGTGCAGACCCGGCGCGCGCAGCTGGCCTTACAGTTCGACCGGGGCACCGCCGACGCCTGCTTCGCACAGAGCTACGTGGCCTCCGTGCCGCAGATGGTGTGCGTGGCGCGCGACCACCCGCTGGCGGGCCGTGCGCGCACCACGCGCGAGGACCTGGCCGGCCATCGGCAGTTGCTCATGCACATCGAGGGCGTGGAGGAACTGGTGCTTAGCCCCAGCGTCTGGCGCACGGACGGCTTCTACGTGCTGGCCGAGATGCTGGCGGACGGCCTGGGCTGGGGCATCCTGCCGCGCAACATCGCCCAGACCCCGGACATCGAGCGGCGCATCCTGGCGCTGGACTGCCAGGACCTGCGCCTGCCTCCGCTGGCCGTGCGCATGCTGAGCCTGCAGGGGGCGGTGCTGGACGACACGGCCCTGTGGATCCAGGCGCGGCTGGCGCAACTGCTGACGCAGGGGGAGTGAGCCTCCCCGTTCTGCTACGCTTTCCGCCACCATGCGCAACCTGATCGATTTCAGCTCCTGGCAGGGCATGCTGTCCACGCTGCTGGGGCTGGTGCTCGTCACGCTGGTGGCCGTGGGCATCCGGCTGCTGGTGATGCAGCGCATCCAGCAGCGCCGCGAGCGGCAGAACCGCCAGATCAACGAGCGGCTGAAAACGCTGATCGCCGCCTACAAGACGCTGGGCGGTTCCTTCACCGGCAACCTCGCCGTGGACCCCCGCCACCTGCGCGATCTGCGCACGCATGCCTCCGCGGCGGACGGAGCGCCCGGCGAGGCTGCGCCGGAGGAAGGCAACTCCGAACGCCGGCGCCGCATCCGCGACGCGGTCGAGGCCGCGCTGTCCGACGTGGTCTTGCTGGGTACGGCCGAGCAGGTGCGGCTGGCCGTGCAGGCCGCCAACGACATGGTGGCCGGGCGCCAGGTAGAGACGGCCGCGCTGGTGGTCTCGCTGCGCGACTTCATCCGCGAGGTGCTGGAGCTGGAGGCCGTGCCGGCCGACCTGCCCATCCCCAAGCAGGGCCCGGTGCGCAGCCCGGCGGCGGGCGGGCGGGGCGGCGCCGCGAATGCGGGAGGCCGGGGCGGTGGCGGCGGCCAGGGCGGCGGTGCCGGCATGGCGGCTGGTGGCGCCCTGGGGCTGGGCGCGGGCCGGGCGTCGCAGGACGAGGGCGCTCCTCTGGCACCGGACGCGCGCGAACCCTGAGTTCGATATAAAAATAGCCGCTAGCGCTTATACAGAAAGCGCGAGCAGCTATCAAAATAAAAGCAGAGTGAATCCCGCCGGGCGCTCAGCCCTTGGCGATGAGCGCGGCGATGGCCTCGCCCATCTGCGTGGTGCTGGCCGTGCCGCCCAGGTCGGGCGTGCGCGGGCCGTTCTTGATGGCTTCCTCGATGGCGGACACGATGGCGTCGTGCGCGGCGCGGCCGGCGCCCTGGCCCTGGGTGAGGAAGTCCAGCATCAGCGCGCCGGACCAGATCATCGCGATGGGATTGGCGATGTTCTTGCCGTAGATGTCGGGCGCCGAGCCGTGCACGGGCTCGAACAGGCTGGGGAAGGTGCGCTCGGGGTTCAGGTTGGCCGAGGGGGCCAGGCCGATGGTGCCGGTCGTCGCGGGGCCCAGGTCGGAGAGGATGTCGCCGAACAGATTGGTGGCCGCCACCACGTCGAAGCGGCCCGGCTGCAGCACGAAGCGCGCGGTGAGGATGTCGATGTGCTGCTTGTCCAGCGCCACGCCGGGGTAGCCCTTGGCCACTTCTTCGGCGCGCTGGTCCCACCAGGGCATGCTGATGGCGATGCCGTTGCTCTTGGTGGCCAAGGTCACGTGCTTGCGCGGGCGGCTGGCGGCCAGGTCGAACGCGAACTTCAGCAGGCGCTCGGCGCCCTTGCGCGAGTAGACCGATTCCTGGATCACGATCTCGCGGTCGGTGCCCTCGTACATGATGCCGCCGAGCGAGGTGTATTCGCCCTCGGTGTTCTCGCGCACGACGTAGTAGTCGATGTCGCCGGGCTTGCGGCCCGCGAGCGGGCAGGGCACGCCCTCGAACAGGCGCACGGGGCGCAGGTTGATGTATTGGTCGAACTCGCGGCGGAACTTGAGCAGCGAGCCCCAGAGCGACACGTGGTCCGGCACGGTGGCGGGCCAGCCCACGGCGCCGAAGAAGATGGCGTCCATGCCCGAAAGCTGTGCCTTCCAGTCGTCCGGCATCATCTGGCCGTGCTGGGCGTAGTAGTCGCAGCTCGCCCATTCGAAGTGGTGAACGTCGAGCGTCAGGCCGAAACGCTGGGCGGCGGCTTGCACGGCGCGCAGGCCCTCGGGCATGACTTCCTTGCCGATGCCGTCGCCGGGCAAGACAGCGATGCGGTAGGTGCGGAGTGTGCTGCTATTTTCTGAGGTGTCCATGACAGGTGTCTTGAATAGGATGGAAAAGAAAAGCAAAAGTAAAACAGTGGTGGCGGTTTATCCGAGTATGCGAGTGAACTCATCGCTCCAGAGCTGGTGCGCAGGACCGGACGATGAGTGTCCCATGGGGGTTTCCATGATGAGATAACGGCTTGTGCCGCGCGTTGCCGAAAGGCTGGCACGGACGGCCTCATCGGGCGGAAATAGGACGTCGCTGCGCGCCACGGCAATGAGCGTGTCTGCGGCGATGGTGCTCAGTTGCGACCGCACGTCGAACGCCTGTGCCGCGCGCAACAGCACAATGAGCGAACATGGGTCGAACTTTCGCGACCACTCCACTGCCATGCGCTCGATGCTTGCCCCTATTTCTTCGACCGAAAGGCCTTGGGCCGCGAGGACTTCACGCATGCCGTATGTGATGAGGGTATCAATGCGCAGGCGCCGCAGCGTCTCGTGCAGTGCACCGGGAGCATAGGCACCCCGGTTCCAATGTGCGTCGTGCTCTAGGAGCGTGTGCAGTGCTGACAGCTGCATGCTGTCGTGCGGCGGCAGGTGGGTGGACGAGACGATAGCGGCCGCCACATCGACAAACTGCGGATGGTCTACGGCCCACTGCAGTGCTTGAAACCCCCCCATCGATGGTCCCACGACCGCGCGCAGATGGCGCACCCCCAACCGCTGTAGCAGTGCGTATTGAGATGCGACGATGTCAGCGAAGGTGATGTCCGGGAACTGCGCCCCATAGGCACGTCCGGTGGCCGGGTTGATGCTCGCGGGGCCAGTGCTACCGTAGCAGGATCCCAGCATGTTGGGGCAGACGATGAAGAACCGTTCGGAATCCAGCGGTCGGCCGGGGCCGATCAACGGTGCCCAGGAACCCTCGGCGACACCGCTACCGTGCGCGAGCAGGGCATGGCTGGCTGTGTAGCCGTGAGTGACCAAGATGGCGTTGCCGCCATCTGGGGCCAGGCGCCCATAAGTGGTGTAAGCCAGATGCACGTCGGGCAGCGCCAGCCCGCTGTGCAGCGTGAGTGGGCCGATGTTCAGTAGGTGGGAGTGCATGGATATGGCAGAGTCGCTGGTTCCGGTGTCGATGCAGGCCGAACGGCTCACGCTGTCAGTTTGCCTGCTTGGGGATCTTTGGGATGACTGCTCCCCACTGGTGGTAGTCGTCTTGCACAAGCTGCTCGAACTGCGCGGCCGTCATCTTCATGGGCTCGTGGGCGGCTGCGGACAGTTCCTTGCGGTAGTCAGGGCTGTCGTTTGCGGTCAGTGTGGCTGCAGATAGTCGCGCTACGACTGAGGCGGGAGTCTTGGCCGGCACCATGATGCCGAACCAGGTGCGCTGGGCGAAGCCTTTCACGCCAGCTTCCTGCATTGTCGGCACATCTTTAAGAAAGCTACTGCGCTCCGTGGTGGAGTAGGCGAATGCGCGCACCCGGCCTGTTTCCAGCTGGGCCTTGGCGGTAGTGGCTCCATCGAAGACGATGTCCACCTGCCCGGCTAGCAGATCGGTCAGCGCAGCGGCGGAACTCTTGTAAGGCACATGCAGCAGTTCGATGCCCGCTGTCTGTGCCAGCAGTTCGGAGTACAGGTAGGCAATGCTGCCAATCCCCGCTGAGGCGTAGGTGATTGAGCGGGCGCCGCGCTTCTTGCTGTCTGCAACCAGCTCACCAAGGTTTTTCCAGGGCGCGTTGGCCCGCGTAAGCAACGCCATGCCTCCCTGTGCCAAGCCACCCGCGCCGACCAAATCTTTGACTGGATTGAACTTGAGCTGGTCATAAAAATAGCCGAAGGTGGGCAATGATGAACTGGTGAACAGCAGCGTATAGCCGTCGGCTGGTGCGCTGGCCACGGTAGCCGCGCCCAGCGTGCCGCCTGCGCCCGGGCGGTTGTCTACTACCACGGGTTGGCCGAGAGCTTCCGCAAGGTGGCGTGCCGCGATGCGTGCAAGTTGGTCGGTAGTGCTGCCCGCTCCAATGCCTACGAGAAGCTTGATTGGCCGGTTTGGATAGGCGACTTCGCTTGAAGACTGCGCGTGCAGCAGGGACGGCATTGCACCGGTAGCTAGGCAGGCAGCCAGCAGCAGCCGGCGGGTGGGGGATGTGGTGGAAGTATGGATGGCGGGCATGACCTCTGTCTCCTGGTGCGCGGATTGATCTTGCAGGGTTGGTCGATAGGACGAAGTGGGAGTTTTCATTAAAAACATAATGAATAAAATGTCGCTCCTGTGTTGGTATATTTTCCAAATCGTGAATAATTTCCCCGGCCCGGATGATCTGCGCGTCTTTGCGACCGTCGTGCGTAAGGCTGGCTTTTCCGCAGCTGCAGAGGAGTTGGGAGCTTCTCCTGCGTACGTGAGCAAGCGCATACGCCTGCTGGAGCAAGAACTTGCCGTGAAGCTCTTGCATCGCACTACGCGGCGCGTGGCTGTGACAGAGGAAGGAGAGCGTGTTTTCCATTGGGCGCAGCGCATCCTGGATGACATGGACCAGCTACTCCAGGAGGTCGCCGTCACGCGCCGCGAGCCGCGCGGGCTGCTGCGCGTGTCCAGCAGCTTCGGCTTCGGACGCAACGTGGTGGCGCCAGCGCTCTCGCGCCTGGTGGAACAGCACCCGGGCCTGCAGGTGCGGCTGGATGTGTTCGACCGATTGGTGGACGTGGCTGGAGAAGGATTCGACCTGGACGTGCGCGTGGGTGACGAGATCGCGCCGCACCTCATCGCGCGGCGCTTGGCCGACAACCACCGCGTGCTGTGCGCCGCGCCCTCCTACCTGGCGCGCCGGGGCCTGCCGCGCACCCTGGCCGAACTGCCGGCGCACGATTGCCTGGTGATCAAGGAGCGCGACCACCCGTTCGGCGTCTGGCGCCTGCGCGCAGGCGCGCAGGAACAGGCGGTGAAGGTGACAGGGCCTCTGTCGGCCAACAACGGCGAGATGGTGGTGCAGTGGGCCGTGGATGGCCGCGGCATCGCCCTGCGCTCGCTGTGGGACGTAGGTGTGCACCTGCGCGCGGGGCGTCTCGTGCAGGTGCTGCCCGAATGGCGGCAGGAGGCCAACGTGTGGGCCGTCTACCCCACGCGGCTGCAGCTCTCGGCCAAGGTGCGCGTGTGCGTGGAGTTCCTGCAGGAATACTTCGGGCGGGAGTGGGCTGAGCCCACCTCTTGATCAACCCGCCAGCGCGGCCTTCACGGCGGCGGACACCTGGCCCATGTCGGCCTTGCCCGCCAGGCGGGTCTTGACCACGCCCATCACCTTGCCCATGTCGCCGGGGCCCGCGGCCCCGACTTCGGCCACGATGGCCTTCACGGCGGCGGCCACTTCGCCCTCCGACATGCGCTCGGGCAGGTAGGCCTGCAGCACGGCCATCTCGGCCTTTTCCTTGTCGGCCAGATCCTGGCGGCCCGCGCCCTCGAAGGCGGTGATGCTGTCCTTGCGCTGCTTGATGAGCTTGTCCACGATGGCGACGACGGTCGCGTCGTCGAGCGTGATGCGCTCGTCCACTTCCTTTTGCTTCATCGCGGCCTGCAGCAGGCGGATGGTGCCCAGGCGCTCGCTGTCCTTGGCGCGCATGGCGGTCTTCATGTCTTCGGTGATCTGGTCCTTCAGGCTCATGGCTTCTTCCTTCGGATGAAAAACAAAAAACCCGCGCTCGGCGTCCCTAGCGCGGGTTTTGCGGGCGTCAGCGAAACGCCGGGCTGCGATCAGTACAGCTTCTTGGGCAGCTGCATGCTGCGCACGCGCTTGTAGTGGCGCTTGACGGCGGCAGCCTTCTTGCGCTTGCGCTCGGCGGTGGGCTTCTCGTAGAACTCGCGGGCGCGCAGGTCGGTCAGCAGGCCCAGCTTCTCGATGGTGCGCTTGAAGCGGCGCAGGGCCACGTCAAAGGGTTCGTTTTCTTTTACACGGATGGTGGTCATTAGCTAATGTTTTCCAAATGTGCCCGCAGAGGGTTCCCGGGAAGATCGGGCCCGAAAGCCGTGCGCGGCGGTTTTCCCCGTCTGTAACTAGTATCCGGCCGACGGGGCATTGCCAGCATAGCCCGACATTATAGCGAGTTCATGTCGGGAGGCAATGCGGGGTGCGCATGGCTGGCGCGCGAGTCGGCGGGCGCCTCGGTGCGCTCGTTCAGCCCGTAGTCGCGCAGCACGGTGGCCACGCGCAGCCGGTAGTGGGAGAACACGCCTGCGCGTCCTGCCGTCTGCGCCGCGCGGTGCTGCGGCAGCGCGCGCCAGCGGGCAACGGCCGCCTCGTCGCGCCAGAAGCTAAGCGACAGCAGCCGTCCGGGCGTGGACAGGCTCTCGAAGCGCTCCACGGAGAGAAAACCGTCCATGGCCTGCAGTTGCCCGTACAGGCCGGCGGCGATGTCCAGGTAGGCCTGGCGCTGGCCGGCGGCGGGCTGCACCTCGAAGATCACGGCGATCATGGCTGTGCGAGGCGGCCGAGGGTGCCGTCCACCACCTCGGTGAAGCTGCGCTGCTCGCGCAGGATGAAGCGCTGCCGCTGCGCCCGCTCGAAGTTGGCGCGGCCCTCCGGGTCGGCGCGCAGGCGGGCGCGATAGGCCTCGTAGGCGGCCAGGCTGTCGAAGGCGATCAGGCCCCAGGCCTCGTAGCTGGTGCCTTCGCTGGGCAGGAAATAGCCGACAAGGTGGCCGCCGCAGCGCGGGATGATGCGGCCCCAGGCCTCGGCATAGGCGCGGAAGGCTTCGCGCTGGAATGGGGCGATCTCGTAGCGGATGAAGCAGGTGAGGGGCATGGGGTGGGGCTCCGGTGGTGGCGAATGCCGCCATCGTGCACCGCAGCCGGGGACCGATGCTTCGCTCTGAAACGAAGCACGGGCCATGCACCTTCCGGCACACTGCCGGCATGAATACCAACCAGATCGCGCGCATTGCCGCCCTCGTGGGCGAGCCCGCCCGCACGGCCATGCTGCTCGCGCTGATGGACGGGCGGGCGCTCACAGCGCGCGAACTGGCCGAGGCGGGGCGCGTGTCGGCCGCCACGGCCAGCCGCCACCTGGGCCTGCTGGTGGAGGCGGGGCTGCTGGTGCAGGACCGGCAGGGACGCCACCGCTATCACCGCCTGGCCTCGGCCGAGGTGGCGCGCCTGCTCGAAGGGCTGATGCAGTTGGCCGTGCGGCAGGCGGACGCGCCTCGTCCCATGGCCTTGGGGCCGCGCGACGCCGCACTGCGCAGGGCGCGCACCTGCTACGACCACATCGCGGGGCGTCTGGGCGTAGCCATCGCCGCGCACTTGCTGGAAGAGGGCGCGATCGCGTTCGACGACGAGGCCGGTGGCCGTGTTACCGCGCGCGCAGCGGCTGTGCTGCGGCCGCTGGGGCTGGCCGTGCCGCAGGCCGGACCCGCGCGGCGTCCGCCGTGCCGCCCCTGCCTGGACTGGAGCGAGCGCCGCCCGCACGTGGCCGGGCGGTTGGGGGCCATGCTCTGCGTGCATTGCCTGGACAGCGGCTGGCTGCGGCGCGTGCCGGGCTCGCGCGCGCTGGAGGTCACGCCGCAGGGCGCCGTGGCGTTGCGTGACTGGCTCGGCATGGAGCGCTGGAGCGCTGTGGCGGGCGCTTGAGTGCGGATCAGCCGCAGCAGGCGCCGCCGGAGCAGCAGGAGTCTTCGGCCTGGGCCTGGGTGGCCTTCTTGGTGATCTCGATCTGCCACAGCTGCGGGCCGGACTGCAGGTAGGTCCATTGGAACTGGCCCGGGGCGCGGCCTTCGAGCTGCATGTGCAGCGGCACGGGGTCGTGGTCGTTGACGATCTGCAGCGACTGGCCGGCATCCAGCGCGTCCAGGCGGCCGAAGATCAGCGCATGGCGCTCGAAGGGCACGATGGTGCGCACGTCGATCACGGAAACGGCTTGGCTCATGGTTCAACCTTTCAATAAGCGGAGTGGAAAAGGGGGAGAAGGGGCAGGCCGTCAGCCGTCCTTGCCGTCCAGGCGGGTGCGCATCAGCCAGGGGGTGTAGATCGCCAGGTAGATCGCGAAGGCGATAGCCCACAGGCAGGCGGCGCCTTCCAGCGCCCAGGCATACCAGGCCGGCTGTACGGCGGGCACCAGCACGCGCAGCACGGCGGCAGCCATCACCAGCGCGTAGGCCGCCACCTCGCCGCGCGAGGCCTGCAGCAGCCTCCCGGTGTGGCCGCGCGCCGTGCGCGTGACCATGCCGATGATGAGGCCGCCGATCACGCCCACGGCAAAGGCATGTACCGCCAGGGTCGTCGGCACCCAGCCCAGCTGGGCCAGCGCCAGCAGCGCGAAGCCCACCGGCAGCCACGTATAGGAGGCATGCAGGATCCACAGGATGGGGCGCTTGCGGGCGACCAGCGGGTGCCAGCTCCACAGCCGCACGGCGTGCAGCACGGCGGCGGCCAGGCTGGCTGCCAGCACCACGGGCGCCGGCGCGGACAGCACCCACAGCGCCAGGGCCAGGGCCGTGCAGGCCAGCAGCGACAGCTCGAAGCGGCGCGACACATGGATGACCAGGCCCGGCGTCACGTTGCGCGTGAACATGGGCACCACCCGGCCGGTGATGACGCACACCACCATGAGGATGAGCGCCAGTTCCGCGTACAAGGCCGTCATGGCGGGCAGGGCGATGGCGCCAAGCACCGACAGGTGGAACGCCAGGTTGGCCGCCGCCATCAGCAGCAGCAGCGAGACCAGGGGAATGTTGCGCTTGTTGCCGGCCTTGAGCAGCACGCGCAGCAACACGGCCGCCGCGGCCGGCAGCAGCGCCATGTCCAGCGCCGCGTAGACGGGATAGGGCGCGACCAGCGCCGCCAGCCGCGCCGCGAGCCAGAGCAGGGCCAGCGCCCCCAGCAGCGGGCCGCGTGCGGTCTCGAGCCCCGTCCAGGCCTTCACGGCAGTGAGCAGGAACCCCACCACCACGCCGGCGGCAAAGCCGAACAGCATCTCGTGCGCGTGCCACAGCAGCGCAGGCACCGGGAACTGCCATGACACGTGGCCTAGGAACACGGCGATCCACAGCGGCACCGAGAGGCAAGCCAGCAGGGCCGTGCCCAGGTAGAAGGGCCGAAAGCCCAGGCGCAGCAGCGGCCAGCCCTGGAGCGCCACGGCCGGCTGGGCTGTGGAAGAAGCGGAAACGAGTGGGGATGGGGTCATGGGGAAGCCTGTCTAAAAGGGTGTCAGCGGCTTAAGATTCATTTTAAATGAATATTTAAAATCCGCAAAAAGCAGCCATGGGCTGCTTTGCATGAGGGGATGGCGGCTTCAGCGCTGAGCGCAAAAGCCGAATTCCGCCGTCGCGCCGGGTGCCAGGGTCTTGTTCCAGTGCAGGCCGGAGGCCGTGAGCTGGCTGCCCTGCTGCGTCCACTGCGCGTTCCACAGGTTGTTGATGGTGCCGCTGACCTGGGTGGTGACCGTCCATTCGCCCGGCGCTCCGCCCATGTTGACGACGTTCACGCGCTGGCAGTAGCCGCTGGTCCAGTCGGTATAGATCGTCGCCATGACCGCAAAATTGGCGGCCGGTGGCGGTGGCGGTGGCGGTGGCGGTGGCGGTGGCGGTGGCGGTGGGTTCGTGGGCTCCGTGCCATCGCCCCACAGGCGCTGCAGCAAGCGCACCTTGTCGCTGCGCACGCTCTGCCAGTCGTCCTGCAGGATGCCGCCGGTGTCGCCGCTGTTGGGGTTCCACGACCAGTAGAAGCCGTTGCGCATGTCCTTGGCGATGAGGTAGTCCACCAGCGCGTCCTGCCAGGCTACGTCGTGCGCCAGGCCCTGTCCGTACTTGCCGCCGAATTCGCCCAAGGCCAGGGTATAGCCCTTTTGCACGAAGCGGCCGAACTGCTGTTCCCAGATGGCGGGCATGTTGGCGGGGAAGCCGGGCGCGTTGAAGTAGCTCTGCTCGTAGACGTCCGGGCCGTAGACGTGCGGCGACAGCAGCAGCCGGTTGGCGGGAATGTCCAGGGGCGTGCATTCGAGCGGCTCGATGTTGCCACCCCAGAAATGGCCACCCTGGCTGGAGCAGGTGTTGCTGGCGCCGATGCCTTCCACCGCGATCAGCCAGTGCGGCGCGGCCTGCAGCACGGCAGCCGCCGCGCGCTCGGCCGCGCGGTTCCAGTCGGTGGCGGGGTTGCCAGCGCCCCAGGTGGCGGCGCCGTGGGGCTCGTTCTTGATGTCGAGGCCGATCACGCCAGGCACCTGGGCATAGCGCTGGGCCACGAAGACCAGGTCGCTGATCCACTCCTGCTCGCTGTAGTTGGGCGTGTACCAGAGCTCGCTGATGTTCTGGCAGTCGGGCGTGTGGTGGTCCAGCAGCACGTACATGCCCCGGCCGCTGAGCTCATCGACCACGCGGTCCATCAGTTCGAGGGAATTGAGGCCGCGCAGGTCGGGGTTGCGGTAGTAGTCGATGCCGCCCGGGGTGACGCCGTCCAGCGTGGCGGGGCAGAAGGGCAGGCGCACGGCATTGAAGCCCAGCCCCTGCATCTGGTCGATCATGTCCTTCCAGTTGCGCGTCCACAGCCCGTGCACCACCTTGATGTCGGTGCCGAAGCCGAACCAGTTCACCCCGCGCAACTGCACGGTGCGGCCCGCGCCGTCGAGGATCTTGCCGGCCTGCACTTCATAGGCCGAGGCAGGCAGGCTGGCGGCCAGCAGGCTGGTGGCCAGGGCCAGCGGGGGCAGGAGTTTTTTTCTGCGCATTGGATCTCGCTGAAGGAATGTCAAACACCGTTAATGGCGGATAGGCGATTCTTGAACAAAAAGTCCGCTTTCTGACGTAATGGCCCGTTTTTTATTTGATACGCGTCAACTGAGCGGATTCAGGCCTGCATCGGAAGTGCCTGTGCACAGGCATGGGCGCTGGCCCAGGCCCACTGGAAGTTGTAGCCGCCCAGCCAGCCCGTCACGTCCACCACCTCGCCGATGAAATACAGGCCCGGCTGGGCCTTGCATTCCATGGTCTGCTGCGAGAGCGCACGCGTGTCCACGCCGCCCAGCGTGACCTCGGCCTTCTTGTATCCCTCGGTGCCCGTCGGCGTGATTTCCCAGTGCGCCAGCCGCTCGGCCAGGCGTGCGAGGGCCTTGTCCGAAGCATCGTTGATGGGGCGCTGCCATTCCGGACTCTGGCCGGCCCAGGCATCGGCCAGGCGGCCGGGCACGAGGGTGGCGAGCTCGTTGGCAATGCGCTTCTTCGACCGTGCCTTGGCCTGGGCCAGCGCGGCGGGTAGTTGAACACCGGGCGCGAGGTCGATGGCGATGGGCGTGCCCGGCTGCCAGTAGCTGGAAATCTGCAGCACGGCCGGGCCGGACAGGCCGCGGTGCGTGAACAGCAGGTCTTCGTGGAAGGCCATGCGCTCCTTCCTGGCGCCGGTGCTGATTTCCACCGGCAGTGCCAGGCCCGCGAGCTGGGCATAGGGCGCCCAGGCCTCGCCGTCGAACGTGAGCGGCACCAGCCCCGGGCGCCTCTCCAACAGCGGCAGGCCGAACTGCTGGGCCAGCCGATAGCCGAAATCCGTCGCGCCGATCTTGGGAATGGACAGCCCGCCCGTGGCGATGACCAGGCTGCGTGCCTCCACCCGCCCCCGGTCGGTATCGATTTGATAGCTGCTTGCGCTTGTCTGGTAAGCGCTGGAGGCCGAAAAGGCTATGTTTTTCACGCCGCAGGGCTGCCAGCGCTCCACGCGCCCCTCGGCGCATTCGGCGAGCAGCATGGCGATGAGGTCCTCGGAGGAGCGGTCGCAAAACAGCTGGCCCTTGTGCTTTTCGTGGAAGGCGATGCCGTGCCGCTGCACCAGGGCGATGAACGCGGCGGGCGTGTAGCGCGCCAGCGCCGAGCGGCAGAACTGCGGGTTGCTGCCCACGAAGTGGCGCTGCGGCGCGCGTGGGTCGAGCGCGCGGCTGGTGAAGTTGCAGCGTCCGCCGCCGGAGATGCGGATCTTCTCGGCCACCTTCTCTGCATGGTCGAGCAGCAGCACCTTCAGCCCGCGCTGGCCCGCCTGGGCGGCGCAGAACAGGCCGGCGGCGCCGGCGCCGACGATGACGGCATCAAAGCAGGGAGTGGACACGGGCAGAAGTTGCGGCGGGGCAAAGCCGCCGATTGTCGCGCACCCGTGCGCCAGCGCCTGTGCTCCTCAGCGCACCACCTGCGCCCGGTCCACGATGGCGCGCGCCTGCGCGGCGCGGGTGGTAGGCCCCAGCGTGCCCAGCAGCGTGCCCCAGTGGGTGCCGTTGCCGCCCAGGCGGGTGTGCATGAAGGCGTCCACCACCTCGGGCGTGGAGTGGCGCAGCAGTTCGGCGCCCTGGACGAGGCGCGCGATGGCCTCGCTGGCGGGGCGGGCGAGGTATTCGTCGTCCACCATGGCCTGCACGAGCGTGGCGACCTCGCCGGCGAAGCGGTCGAAGCCCGCGTGCTGGCCGCGCACGTCGCGCGCGTCGGCCATCAGGGCCTCCAGGCAGTGCGCGTCCTTGCGCAGGGCGCGGCGCACGTCCATGCACATCATGTTGGCCGCGCCTTCCCACACGCTGTTGAGCGGCGCCTCGCGGTACACGCGGGCCATGGGGTTCTCCTCGATGAAACCGTTGCCGCCGTGGCACTGCAGCGCCTCGTAGGCGATGGCGGGCGCGCGCGAGCAGTTGAAGAGCTTGGCCACGGGCGTGGCCACGCGGGCGAAGGCGGTTTCGCGCTCGTCCCGGCCGATGCCGTCGGTGGCTCGGGCCACGCGCAGCGCCAGCAGCGTGGCGGCCTCCACCTCCACCGCCATGTCGGCCAGCACGTTGGCCATCATGGGCTGGTGGGCCAGCGCGCCGCCGAAGGCCGCGCGCGTGGCGCAGTGGTTGAGCGCCAGCGTGAGCGACTGGCGCATCAGACCTGCCGAGCCCACGGCGAAGTCCAGCCGCGTGAGGTGCGCGTGCGACAGGATCTCACGGATGCCCTGGCCCTCGGCGCCCACGCGGATGGCCAGCGTTCCGCTGTATTCCACTTCGCTCGATGCGTTGGAGCGGTTGCCGCTCTTGTCCTTGAGCCGCTGGATGAAGAAGCGGTTGTGGCTGCCGTCGGGCAGCGTGCGCGGCAGGAAGAAGCAGGTCACGCCGCCCGCCACCTTGGCCAGGGTGAAGAAGCCGTCGGACTGCGGCACCGAGCAGAACCACTTGTGGCCCGTGAGCTCGTACCAGTGCGCTACCGCGCCGTGGTAGTCGGCCGCGTGCGAATAGGTGGCGGTGGTCTGCGTCTCGCGCAGGTCGGAGCCGCCCTGCTTCTCGGTCATGGCGTAGCCGATCACCACCGAAGGCTTGTGCGCCACCTCGGCGCGGCTGAATTCGTAGCGCGTGCCGCGCACCTTGTCCGCCCAGATCTTCAGGGCCGGCTCGGCTTGGAAGCCGGCGTGGGCGGCATAGGCCATGCCCGTGGGGCAGCCCACGCCGTGCTCCACCTGGTTCCACAGGTAGGACTGCACGGCGCGCGCGAAGTGCGGGTGCGCGCCCGTGGCGTTCCAGGCGAGCGAAGGCACCTCGTGCTCCCAGGCCAGGCCCATCAGCGTGTGCCATGCGGGGTGGAAGTCCACCCAGTCGATACGGTTGCCGTAGCGGTCGTGCGTCTTCAGCTCGGGCGTGTGCTTGTTGGCCAGGCGCGCCAGTTCCTGCACGCCTTCGTCGCCCGCCAGCCGGCCCAGGCGGGAGGCGCCTTCGGCGGCCCAGGGCGCATGGCGCGCGACGGCGGCGGTGAGCACGGCGTCGCCGTCGAAGGCGTTGAAGCCAGTGGCGGGTGCGGCCTGGTTGCGCACCTCGTGGGTGGCGTAGCGGCTGGCGGAGGGTTGCAGCTGCTGGGCGGTGGCGGGGGCGTTCATGGGTGTGTCTCCTCGGGTGGGTGGTAAAGAAGGGCCGCGCAGCACAGCGCGGCGATCTGGCCGGCCAGGCCGCGCACGGCGGCGGCGTCCTGCTGGCCCGCGGGACCGAAGTCGGCGTTCAGCGGCGACAGCGGGCCGATCAGCGCTTCCATGAAGCCGCCGACGACCACCGTGGCCGCGATGGCCGGGTCCACGGCGCGGTGGAAGTCGCCCGTCTCCTGGCCCGCGCGCACGATGCGCACGATCTGCGCGCTGATGGCGTGGCGGTAGGTAAGGCGGGCCTGGTCGATCTCGGGTTCGCAGGGTTCGGCGATGAGCGCGTAGGCCAGGCGCCGGTGGCGCATGGCGCGCTCCACGAAGGCGGTGACGGCCGATTGCAGGCGCTGCGCGGGCGGCTCGGTGCCGCTGGCGATGGCTTCGAGCACATCCACCTCGCGCTGCGACACGGCGGACAGCACCTCCACGCACAGGTGCGCCTTGGAAGGGAAGTAGCGGTACACGGTGCCCGTGGCCACGCCCGCGGCGGCGGCCACGTGGCTCACCTGCGCCTCGGGCCAGCCGCCCTCGCCGATGAGCGTGCGCGCGGCGTGCAGGATGCGGTTGCGGTTGTCCGCCAGCCGGGCCTCGACGCCCTCGGTTCTACGGTAGGCCATGAAGGAATGAATAGAAGTTCACTGCGATGAACTCTAGTTCATTCCTTGATGCCCCGCAAGCGGGAAGGTGCTGGATGGGGAAAAAGCGAGGCTGCGGCTCAGGCTCCGGCCGCGCGGGCCGGCGCATCGGCCTGTTCCAGCGCCGCCACGCCACGTACTACGTCGCCTACGACGATCACCGACGGGCTGCCCAGGCCTTCGCGCTCCACGGTGGCGTGGAGCTGGCCCAGCGTGGTCAGCGCGTGGCGCTGCGTGGGCAGGCTGACGTACTGGATCACCACGGCCGGGGTGTGCGCGGGCAGGGAGGCCAGCAGGCCGTGCTGGATGTGCGCGCAGTGGGACATGCCCATGTAGATCACCAGGGTGAGGTGCGCATCGCGCGCCGTGGCCGCCAGCAGGGGCCAGTCGGTGGCGCCGCCGCCGGGCTGCTGGTGGCCGGTGACGAACACCACGCCCTGGGCATGCGCACGGTGCGTGAGCGGCGCACCCAGCAGCGTCATGCCCGCCAGGCCGGCGGTGATGCCGTTGACCACCCGCGCCTCGATGCCGGCCGCGCGCAGGTGCTCCACCTCCTCGCCGCCGCGCCCGAAGATGAACGGATCGCCCCCCTTGAGGCGCACCACATGCTCGCCCTCGCGTACGGCCATGACCATGAGCTTCTCGATGAAGGCCTGCGGCGTGCTCTTGCAGCCGCCGCGCTTGCCCACGTGCACCACGCGCGCCGTGGCAGGCGCCAGCGCCACGATGGCGTCGCTCACCAGGTCGTCCACCAGCAGCACCGTGGCGGCCTGGATGGCCTTGACCGCCTTCACGGTGAGCAGTTCAGGGTCGCCCGGGCCGGCGCCGACCAGGGTGCAGGTGCCAATGTGGCGGGGGGCAGCAGGGTGGCTCATGGATTGGGCTCCTCAGTGATCTGACGGCTCAAACGCAAGATATGTTCCACCTGCCGCTGCAGGGCTTCCGGCACGGGAGCCTCGCCTGCCAGCACGCGGCGCGTGTAGGCGGCGGTGGCGTCCACGCCGATGTCCGTGGGCAGGCCCGGCACCTCGTCGGCGGTGCCGGGGCGCTGCTCCTCCAGCACCTGGTGCGCGCCGCGGACGAATGCGTCGTAGCGCGGCGCGCGGCGCGGGTCGGCCGCGGCCTCGCCCTCCAGCCCGCGCGAGAGCAGCGCGTGCATGCCCCGGGCGGCGAAGGTGGCGCACAGCAGGTCGAAATACTCGGGGTGCGTGTAGCTCGTCACCACCAGCGCCGGGCTGGCGCATGGGGCCAGCAGCTTCACCACGCTGTGGGCCGGGTTGCGCAGGCCCACCACCTCGCGCACCGAAAGCAGGCGTGCCAGGCCGGGGTGCAGCGTTTCGGTGCGCAGGTGCGCCACGGTGCCGGGTGCTATCGTTTGGGGAGCTGCCAGCGCTGGTGTACCCAGCGCTTCGAGCACATCCGATGCCAGAACGCGGCGCGCCTCGGTGCGCATGCCGTGCAACAGCACGGGCAGGCCCTCCCGCGCCAGCAGCAGTGCCAGCAGCGGCGTGAGCACGGGCAGCTTGCGCGCCCCGTTGTAGCTGGGCAGCACCACCAGGGGCGGGCTGCCGGCGGGGCCTGCAGGCACGGCGGCCACGCGCGCGTGGGTCGCGTCGAGGAAGCCGCACATCT
The DNA here is from genome assembly GCF_000400995.2 of Acidovorax sp. MR-S7. Lineage (GTDB taxonomy): Bacteria > Pseudomonadota > Gammaproteobacteria > Burkholderiales > Burkholderiaceae_C > MR-S7. The sequence continues at coordinate 388,493 of NZ_DF238897.1, forward strand.
CGTCAGGCGTCTCGCCCTTGATGCGCATGGCCACGCAGAAGGCGCCGACCTCCAGGTCCGTCACCCGTCCGTCGAGCACCTGGCCGAACAGGTCCGCCGCCTGCGCGCGGTCCAGCGCCTTGGCGCCGCGCGCGCCGCGGCCGATTTCCTTGATGTACTGGCTGATGCCCATGGCGTTGGCTGTTCGGTCGGAGAAAAGGTCGGATGCATATTCTCCGGCAAACTTGATAACGATAGGTTATATGGGTGTGCCCCCGGGCGGCAGGGCCGCGCAGCACTGCGCGGGCAAACCCAGCCAGCGCTGCGCTGCCGCCTGCAGCGCGGCCAGCTGCCCGGTGGTATAGAGCGCCACGCGGCCCGGCGCGGCGGGCGCGCCGCCCGCATCCGCTTCGGGTGCCAGTGCGCCCGCCTGCGCCAGGATGCGCCGCGTCTGCCGCGCCACGGCCGCTCCGGTGTCGACGATCTGCACGTCCGGCCCCACCAGCGCGCGCAGCGCCTCCTTGGCGAACACGTAGTGCGTGCAGCCCAGCACCAGCGTGTCGATCTCGCCCGTTTTCAAGCCAAAAGTGCCCAGGGCGCCCGTGTAGCGAGCGCAAAGCGCTCCTATTTTTGTAGTGGAGGCGACGGCCGGCAGCGGCTCCTCGGTGCTCTGCTCGATGGCATGGGCCAGCCCGTCGCAGGCCTGCACGGAAAAGCGCGTGCCTTCCTCGTGTTCGCGCCGCAGCCGCTCGAACCGTGCGCTGGTTACGGTGCCGCGCGTGCCCAGCACGCCCACGTGGTGCGTCTGGCTGCTGCGCGCGGCGGGCTTGAGGGCAGGTTCCACGCCGATGGTGGGCAACTGCGGCATGGCCGCGCGCAGCGGCTCCACCGCCGCTGCCGTCGCCGTGTTGCATGCCACCACCAGCGCCTTGATGCCGTGCTGGCGGTGCAGGAAACCGGCAATCGCCAGCGTGCGGCGCTGCACGAAGGCATCACCCCGCTCGCCGTAGGGCGCGTTACCGCTGTCGGCCAGGTAGACGAAATGCTCGTGCGGCAGCTCGTGGCGCAGGGCCTGCAGCACGCTCAGGCCACCGACGCCGCTGTCGAAAACGCCAACGGGCCGGGTTGCGGGGGAAGAAGGCATGGTTTGCTGGGGTGAAAAATCAAAATCCGTGGCCTTGCCGTCAGGTCAAACGGGAAGCCAGCGCCACCAGAATGGCTGGCGACGCTCTTGCGCGCCAAGGCCGCGCAATAGCGCGACGAACTCATGGCGGCCATGCTGCCTGGCCGCCTGCAGGGGGGCGAGGTTGTCCAGCTCCGACACGAGGCTGGGATCCGCACCGTGGGCGAGCAGGTAGCGCGCCACTTCCAGATGGCCCTCGACCAGGCTGGCAACGAGTGGGGTGCGGAGAATCTCGGGATGCTGGTAGTTCGGGTCGACGCCTTCGCTGATGTGGTGCTGCACGAGCGCGAGGTCGCCATCTACCGCGGCCTGGTACAAGTCCTTCCAGTCTCCTGCTGACATCCTGAGCCTCTCGTGGTGCGAAGAGCATGGAATATAGGCCCACCGCCGGCGCCGCAGTTCCATGAAGGGTGTTAATAAGCAGATGACCAAACGCCCGCACGAAAGGCTCCTTGAGGGCCTTTTTGCTTAATTTTTGAGCAGCAGCTCTTGCTTCACGAAGGTATCGGGGCGTGTCCCAATTTTTGTGTAAACGTGTCGGACCTCAGTTGACGGAGATGCGGTCTTTGAACCGAATGGTAAATAGGGTCAGCGCGGTCTTCCAATCTCGGATGGGCAAGGCCCACTTTCTGGCTGATGTTGCGCAGGGCCCAGGTGGAACAGCTTGGTCAGCGCTTCGTCGCTGGGGAACGAGCCCCGGTTTTTCGTCAGCTTGTACAGGCTCATGTTCCCCGACTCAATGGTTTTGGTGGTGTAGATGGCCTTGCGGATTTCCGGCGGGTACCCGCTAACCGTTCGCCAAGATGCTTACTTCTTCGACTCTGAAGCAATGTGGCGCACCCCTGTTGCGCCTGAGCAAGTTTTACCGGTTACCCCGCTGGACTCGTTCTTGGCACAGGGCCTTAGCCGTGCGGTTCGGTAGCCCTGCTAGCACCGGCGCTGTCCGTTCTAGAGCGTCTCTAATTTTCTTTCTACGACCTCCAAAAATCACGTAAGTCCATGAATTTTAAGGGTTTTGGTCATCTGCGTATTAACACCCTCCATGAAAGAGAAAACCGCCCGAAGGCGGTTTTCCATCAGGGGCGGCGAGGGCTTACGCCGTCGCCAGCTCGATGCCCTTGAACTCCCCGCTGGCGATGCGCTTGCTCCATTCCGCCGGGCCGGTGATGTGGGCGCTGGTGCCGCCCGCGTCAACGGCCACGGTGACGGGCATGTCCACCACGTCGAATTCGTAGATGGCTTCCATGCCCAGGTCCTCGAAGCCGACCACTTTCGCCTGCTTGATGGCCTTGCTGACCAGGTAGGCGGCGCCGCCCACGGCCATGAGGTAGGCGCTCTTGTGGTTCTTGATGCTCTCGATGGCCACGGGGCCGCGCTCGGCCTTGCCGATCATGGCGATGAGGCCGGTCTGCTCGAGCATCATGTCGGTGAACTTGTCCATGCGCGTGGCGGTGGTGGGGCCGGCGGGGCCCACGGCCTCGTCGCCCACGGGGTCCACGGGGCCCACGTAGTAGATGACGCGGTTGGTGAAGTCCACGGGCAGCTTCTCGCCCTTGGCCAGCATGTCCTGGATGCGCTTGTGCGCGGCGTCGCGGCCGGTGAGCATCTTGCCGTTCAGGAGCAGGGTGTCGCCGGGCTTCCAGCTCGCGACTTCTTCCTTGGTGAGGGTGTTGAGGTCGACGCGCTTGGACTTGTTGTAGTCGGGCTCCCAGTCGATCTTGGGCCACAGGTCGAGGCTGGGCGCTTCGAGGTACACGGGGCCGCTGCCGTCCAGCACGAAATGCGCGTGGCGCGTGGCGGCGCAGTTGGGGATCATGGCCACGGGCTTGCTGGCGGCGTGCGTGGGGTACATCTTGATCTTGATGTCCAGCACGGTCGCCAGGCCGCCCAGGCCCTGCGCGCCTATCCCTAAGGCGTTGACCTTCTCGTACAGCTCCAGGCGCAGCTCTTCCACCTGGTCCAGCTTCTCGCCGCGCGCGGCCTTGGCCTGCAGCGCGTACATGTCCAGGTCTTCCATCAGGCTTTCCTTGGCCAGCAGCACGGCCTTTTCCGCCGTGCCGCCGATGCCGATGCCCAGCATGCCGGGCGGGCACCAGCCCGCGCCCATGGTGGGCACGGTCTTGAGCACCCAGTCCACCAGGTTGTCGCTGGGGTTCATCATGACCATCTTGGACTTGTTCTCGCTGCCGCCGCCCTTGGCGGCCACGGTCACGTCCACCGCGCTGCCGGGCACGATCTGCACGCTGATGACGGCGGGGGTGTTGTCCTTGGTGTTCTTGCGGGCGAACTGCGGGTCGGCGACCACCGAGGCGCGCAGCGTGTTGTCCGGGTGGTTGTAGCCGCGGCGCACGCCTTCGTTGATGGCGTCTTCCAGGCCCAGGCCGGCGGGAAAGCCTTCCCAGCGCACGTCCATGCCCACCTTCAGGAACACGTTGACGATGCCGGTGTCCTGGCAGATCGGGCGGTGGCCCGTGGCGCTCATCTTGCTGTTGGTGAGGATCTGCGCCATCGCGTCCTTGGCCGCTGGGCTCTGCTCGCGCTCGTAGGCGCGGGCCAGGTGCTGGATGTAGTCGGCGGGGTGGTAGTAGCTGATGTACTGCAGGGACGCGGCAATGGATTCCACGAGGTCGTGGTACCGGATGGTGGTGCTCATGGTGGGGTCGTAGTTGCTATGGAACGGAACCCCGGGATTATCGCCCTTGGTCCCGCGCGAGCCCTGGCAGGCTCACTCGCCCATCAGCGAGGGCGCGAAGTCGCCGGTGACGGTGCCGTCGGGCGCGTTGCCGCGCGTCCACTCGAGCAGCGTGTCGGCGGGCAGCGGGTGGGCGTAGAAGAAGCCCTGCAACTCGTCGCAGCCCATGGCCATCAGGATGTTGTGCTGGCCCACGGTTTCCACGCCTTCGGCCACCACGCGCAGGCCCAGCGCGTGGGCCAGCCGCACGACGGCGTCGACCACGGCGCGTGCGTCCTGCTTGTGCTCGATGTCGCAGACGAAGCTGCGGTCGATCTTGAGCTGCCGCGCGGGCAGCTGGCGCAGGTAGTTGAGGCTGGAGTAGCCGGTGCCGAAGTCGTCGATGGACAGGAAGACGCCGATGCGCGCCAGCTCGTCGAACGTGTGCTGGGTGGCCTTGATGTCCTCCATGGCCACGGACTCGGTGATCTCGCACAGCAGCTGGTCGGGCTCCACCGCGTGGCGCCGCAGCGCTGCAGCGATGCGCTCGGCCAGGCCGCTTTCGCGCAGCTGGTGTACGGACAGGTTGATCGCCACGCGCATGCGCACGCCGCTTGCACGCCACTCGGCGATCTGGCGGCAGGCCTCGTCGATGACCCAGTTGCCCAGCCGGTTGATGAGGCCGAAGCGCTCGGCCAGCGCGATGAACACCGTGGGGCTCACCATGCCGCGCGTGGGGTGGTGCCAGCGCAGCAGCGCCTCCACGCCGCTGATGCAGCCGCGCGTGCTGTCGATCTTGGGCTGGTAGTGCAGCGCGAGCTGCCCGCGCTCCAGCGCGTGGCGCAGGTCGCTCTGCAGCCCGAGCTGGTCGGCCGCCTCGCTGCCCATGTGCGGCTCGAACAGCACGTAGCCGTTGCCGCCCGCGCGCTTGGCGGCGTACATGGCGGCATCGGCATGGGCGACGAGCTTGTCGCGCTCGCCGTGGTCGGGGTGCACCACCACGCCGATGGAGCAGCTGATCTCCACGTCCTTGCCCTCGATGCTGAAGGGGCACGTGAGCGTTTCCAGCACGCGCCGCGCGATGGCGATGGCGTCGGCGGTGCTGGAGATGTCCTCGAGCAGCAGCAGGAACTCGTCGCCGCCCACGCGGGCGATGGTGTCGCACTCGCGCGCTTGCGCGCGCAGCCGGTCGGCCGCCTCCACCAGGATGACGTCGCCCGCGGCGTGGCCGAAGGAGTCGTTCACGGGCTTGAACCCGTCCAGATCGATGAACAGCACGGCCAGGCGGTCCTCCACGCGGTGGTGGTTGGCGCGCTCCAGCCGCAGCAGGGCATGGTTGAGCCGGTCCTCGAACAGCAGGCGGTTGGGCAGGCCGGTGAGCGCGTCGGCATAGGCGCGCTGCTGCAGCTCGGCGTTGGCGTGCTGGAGCTTGGCGTTGCTCTCCTGCAGCGAGCGGGTGAGCTGCAGGGCCGTCTGCTGCAGGCGCGCATCGAGGATGGCGGTGAACAGCGTGCTGACCAGCAGCATGCCGCTGGCCATCAGCACCAGGGCGGTCAGCCCGGGGCCGCCCAGCTCCTTGGCGCTCAGGCAGACGGCGCCCGCGGGAAAGTGGGCCGCGGCCATGCCCGTGTAGTGCATGCCGCAGATGGCGGCGCCCATGACCAGCGCGGCGGCCGCCTGGTAGCGCGGGCGCTGGGCGCGCGGCATGCGGTGCATGGCCTGGAAGATGAACAGCGCGGATGCCGACGCCGCCACGGCCACCATCAGCGAGGCCGCCACGAGCCAGCCATTCCAGACGATGCCCACGGTGAGGTCGATGGCGGCCATGCCCAGGTAGTGCATCGCCCCGATGCCGCTGCCCATCGCCAGCGCGCCCAGCGCCAGATGGGCGCGGCGGTAGCCGCCGTGGCTCGCCAGCCCCAGCGCCACGCCCGAGGCCGCCACCGCCGCGGTCCAGGACAGCAGCGTCAGCCCGCCCCGGTAGCCGAGCGGGATGGACAGCTGGAAGGCCTGCATGCCGACGAAATGCGTGGACCAGATGCCCGTGCCCATCACCAGCGCGCCGGCAAGCCACCAGGCCGCGCTGGCGAAACCGCGCGTGCTGCGCACGCGGCGTGCGAGGTTGATGGCGACGAACGAGGCCAGCGTGGCAACGAGGAACGAGGCCGTCACGGCCCAAGTGCTGTAGCTGGGAGTCAGGAAGCCGGTGGGAACAGCGGACGCAAGAGGCATGGGGAGAACAGGGCGAGCCGGCTCGGCGGGCGCGTGGCGCCGACGTGGCTGCGCGGGACAGGAACGCGGAAACAGAGGGAGCGATGAATGTATCTTTATGTAAGCAACTTGATCCGTCTCAGCCCTTTATTTGTGAAAACCATTGTCAAATGAGAATGGTTTCCATTTGATGTAGGCTTGTGCCCCGCAACCGCCCGATCCATGATGCGGCTCGCGCCCCGGCGCCGGCTCGCGGGCGGGCGCCGTTTTCCCTTCAACGCATTCCGCATTCGCCATGACCATCCGCATCGAACACGACACCTTCGGCCCCATCGACGTGCCGGCCGACAAGCTCTGGGGCGCGCAGACGCAGCGCTCGCTGCAGAACTTCGACATCTCGGGCGAGCGCCAGCCGCGCGAGATCATCCGCGCGCTGGCGCTGGTCAAGCAGGCCTCGGCCACCGTCAACCATGCGCTGGGCCTGCAGGACGAGGCCAAGACCCAGGCCATCGTCGCCGCCGCGCAAGAGGTGGTGGACGGCAAGCACGATGGCGAATTCCCCCTCGTCGTCTGGCAGACCGGCTCGGGCACGCAGACCAACATGAACGTCAACGAGGTGCTGGCCAACCGCGCCAGCGAACTGCTGGGCGGCGCGCGCGGCGAGGGCCGCAAGGTGCACCCCAACGACGACGTGAACCGCAGCCAGTCCAGCAACGACGTGTTTCCCACCGCCATGCACGTGGCAGCGGTGGACGCGATCACGCACCGCCTGCTGCCCGCCATCGCCAAGCTGCGCGGCACGCTGGAGGGCAAGGCACGCGAGTTCGACGGCATCGTGAAGATCGGCCGCACGCACCTGCAGGACGCCACGCCGCTCACGCTGGGGCAGGAGATTTCCGGCTGGGCCGCGCAGCTCGCGCAGGGCGAGAAGCATGTGCGCGCCGCGGTGCCGCACCTGTGCGAGCTGGCCCTGGGCGGCACCGCCGTGGGCACTGGCCTGAATGCGCCCAAGGGCTATGCCGAAGGCGTGGCGGCCGAGCTGGCCCAGCGCACCGGCTTGCCCTTCGTCACCGCGCCGAGCAAGTTCGAGGTCATGGCTGCGTGCGATGCCTTCGTCGCCGCCCACGGCGCGCTCAAGACCCTGGCCGCCAGCATGAACAAGATCGCCAACGACGTGCGCTGGCTCGCCAGCGGCCCGCGCAGCGGCATCGGCGAGATCAGCATCCCCGAGAACGAGCCCGGCTCGTCCATCATGCCCGGCAAGGTCAACCCCACGCAGTGCGAGGCGGTGACCATGCTGGCCGCGCAGGTCATGGGCAACGACGTGGCCATCAACATCGGCGGCATGTCGGGCAACTTCGAGCTGAACGTGTTCCGCCCCATGGTGGCGCACAACTTCCTGCAGAGCGTGCGCCTGCTGGCCGACGGCATGGTGAGCTTCAACGACCACTGCGCCGTGGGCATCGAGCCCAACCGCGAACGCATCGCCGAGCTGGTGGACCGCTCGCTGATGCTGGTGACCGCGCTCAACACCCACATCGGCTACGACAAGGCCGCCGCCATCGCCAAGAAAGCGCACAAGGAAGGCACCACGCTGCGCGAGGCCGCGCTGGCGCTGGGGCACGTGACGGGCGAGCAGTTCGACCAGTGGGTCGTGCCCGGCAACATGGTGGGCCGTTGAGCGGGTCAGCCCCGGTCGCGCCGGGGCGTGCGCTGCGGCTGGCGCAGAAAGGCCAGCAGCCGCCGCTCCGCCGCGCTCAGCGCCCGGGGCGATGCGGCGCCGCCGATGCGCTCCCAGATGCGCTGCATGTCCGGCCCGGCATCGGACGCCAGGCGCTCGCCCAGCGCCAGCACCGTGGGGTGGATGTACGACTTCCTGCACACGGCCGGCGTGTTGCCGAGCTGGCGCGCCACTTCCACCACGATCTGCCGCGCCGCCGCTGCATCGGCCTGCGGCAGCGTGCAGGCCTGGCGCGTCAGCTCCAGCGCCTGCACCGTGCCATGCCAGGTGCGGAAGTCCTTGGCGGTGAAGCGCTCGCCGCCCCCGCCCGCGATGCCGGCCAGGTAGTCGTTCACGTCGCCCGAGCCCACGGTGTGCAGGGCGCCGTCGCCGTCCTCGTACTGGAACAGCTCCTGGCCTGGCAGCTGCTGGCAGCGGCGCACCACGCGCGCCACGCGCGGGTCGTCCAAATGTGCTTCCTGCTGCACGCCGCTCTTGCCGCGAAAGCGCAGCGTGATGCGGCTGCCGCGCACGCCCGCGTGGCGGCTGCGCAGCGTGGTGAGGCCGTAGGAGCCGTTGCTGGCCGCATATTCCTCGTTGCCCACGCGCAGGTAGGTGGTGTCCAGCAGGCGCACGATGGTGGCGAGCACCACGGTGCGCGCGAGCGGCGCGCCGCTCGCCGCGAGGTCGCGGGCCACACGCGCGCGGATGCGCGGCAGCGCGCGGCCGAACGCCAGCATGCGGTCGAACTTGGCCTCGTCGCGCACTTGGCGCCACTGGGTGTGGTAGCGGTACTGCAGGCGCCCGCGTGCGTCCCGCCCCGTGGCCTGCAGGTGGCCTTGCGGCAGCGGGCAAATCCACACGTCGGTGTAGGCAGGCGGGATGGCCAGGCGGCGGATGCGGCCGATCTCCTCGTCGTCCGTCAGCCACGCGCCGTCGGGCGTGCGGTAGCGAAAGCTCTTGCCGCTGCGCACGCGGCTGTGGCCGGGCATGCGCCGGTCCACGTAGAGCAGGCCGCCGGGCAGGCGCTGCGGCGGGGCGGGGGTGGCGGTGGCTGCGGACATGCGCCCGATCAGACTGCGGCGCGGGGCCGAGGCCTGTCGGCGGAGGCTGGCGGTTCGCGTGGGATGGTTTCCAATGAAATAGGCTGCAAGCGCTTATGCAGCAAGCGCAAGCAGCTATCAAAAGAATAGTTCAGCCGCCCGGCGGGTCGAACGCGAAGCCCACGCCGTAGACCGAGCGGATCCAGTCGTGCTCGCCGTCGCCCGCGGCCTTGAGCTTCTTGCGCAGGTTCTTGATGTGGCTGTCGATGGCGCGCTCGTTCACGTCCAGCGTGTCGCCGTAGGCCAGGTCGAGCAATTGCGCGCGCGAGAAGATGCGCCCGCTCTGGCGCATGAGCGCCTGCAGCAGCCGGAATTCGCGCCGCGTGAGGGCCAGGGGCTGGCCGTGCAGGCGCGCCTGCCACAGCGTTTCGTCCAGCGCCAGGGCGGGAGCATCCTGCACGGAGACGCCGGGCAGGCCGCCGCGGCGCAGCACGGCCTTGACGCGCGCCACCACTTCGCGCGGCGAGAAGGGCTTGCAGATGTAGTCGTCGGCACCGAGTTCCAGGCCGATGAGGCGGTCCACCTCTTCCACGCGCGCGGTGAGCATGATGACGGGGCTGTGCAGCGTGCGCCGCACTTGGCGCAGCACCTCCAGCCCGTCCAGGCCGGGCAGCATGATGTCGAGCAGCGTCAGGTCGGGCGGCGCCTCGCGGATGCGGGCGAGGGCCGTGCGGCCGTCGGCGATGTGTTCGGCGGCGTAGCCGGCGTGGCGCAGGTAGTCGAGCACCACGCTGGCGATGTCGGCCTCGTCTTCGACCACGAGGATGCGGGCGGGGGCGGTCATGGCAGGTTCTCCAGCAGCGGCAACAGCAGCACGATGCGCAGCCCGCCCAGCGGCGAGGCCTTGGCCGCGATGCGCCCGCCGTGCGCCTGCACGATGGCGCGGCAGATGGCCAGGCCCAGGCCCGAGCTGCCGGCGTCGCCGCCCGTGCGCGTGCGCGCGCTCTCGGCGCGGTAGAGGCGTTCGAACAGATGCGGCAGTTCGTGCGCGGCCACGCCGGGGGCGCTGTCGTCCCACTGCAGGCGCAGCCAGGCGCGGCCGTGTTCGCGCTCGGTGTTGGCGGCGATGTGCAGCTGGCCGTCCGCGTGCGTGTAGCGCAGCGTGTTCTCCAGCAGGTTGCTGAAGACCTGGTGCAGCTGCTGAGCGTCGCCCAGCACCAGGGGCTCGGCGCCGGGCCAGGGCAGACCCGGGGCCTGCACCTGGATGCGGGCCTGTTCCAGGCGCGGGCGCATGCCGGCCAGGGCCTCGGCGACCAGCGCCAGCGGATGCACCGGCACGTGGCTGGCGGCGGGTGCGGCGGCGGCGCCGTCCAGGCTGGCGCGCAGATCGCCCACGAGCTGGATCAGGCGCATCACCTGGCGGTGCAAGCGCAGCGCGGTCTTGTCGTCGAACGTGCGGATTCCGTCCTGCAGCGCCTCGATCTCGGCGCGCATCGCGGCCAGGGGCGTGCGCAGCTCGTGGGCCACGTCGCCCAGCCACTGGCGGCGCGAGGCCTCCAGCCCGGCGAGCTGGCCGGCCATGTCGTTGAAGGTGCGGGCCAGCTGCGCGAGCTCGTCGTCGCCCACGGCCTGCACGCGCGCATCCAGCCGGCCGGCGGCGATGGCGCGCGCGCCTTCGGCCAGCGCATGCACGGGCGCGAGCCAGCGGCGCGCGAGCCAGGCCGACAGCGCCAGGGCCAGCGCCAGCCCGGCCAGGCCCGTCCAGACGGCGAAGCCCAGGTGCTCGCGCAGCACGGCGCGGTCGGCCTCGCCCTGCAGTTCGTCAGTCGCGGAGAGCACGAGGTGGCCGATGACGGCGCCGTCGGCCCCTTTCAGCACCTGCCGCGCGGCGCCCGTGTGCGGCGGGCTGCCGGCGACGGGCCGGCCGTCCGCATCCAGCAGGCCCAGGCGGCCGCCATAGGCCGGCGAGGGACCGCCCGGCCCGCCGTCGGGCGGGGGTGGCGGCCGGTCGGGCGGCTCGCGGAAGTCGCCGGGCATGCCGGGCGGGCCGTCGCCTCCGCCGGGGCCGCGCTGGCGCAGCTGGCGCCACAGGCCAGGGCGGCTGCGCAGCGTGTCCCAGCCGCCGGCTTCCTGGTAGTGCCTTTGCAGGCGCTCGACCAGCCAGTCCATGCGCGTCAGCTCGATGCTGGCCACGTAGGAGCCGAGCCCGCGCTGCAGCGACCAGCGCGAGAAACCGGAGAACAGCAGCACCAGCACCACCAGCATGGCCGCGAGGGCGATGAAGGCTTTGCTTTGCAGGGTGAGGCGGGGCAGGTGCAAGGCGGTGGATCCGGATCAGCTCATCGGAGGCGGGGGCGGGCGGTGGCCGCCGGGGTGCCCGTTGGGCATGGCGGCGAGGGCGGAGCCCGAGGACGTGGGGATTGTGCGGCAGGTGCCGTCCAGGGTCTTGCCGTCGGGCAGGGCGATGGTGACGGCGTCGCCCTCGGCCTTGCCCTGGCAGGCCGTGAAGGCCTCGGGCGGCGGCGGGGGCGGTGCGTGGCGCTGCCCGTCCTGCGCCAGCGCGGGCGCCAATGCGCCGCACAGCAGCGCGGCGAGGAGGGAGGGGAGAAGGTGCTTCATGGCGTGCTCTCTTTCGTGCAGGAGGGGGGTGGATCGGTTCAGGTAGCGATGGCGATGGTGATCGCGGCGGCGTAGCCGCCGCTGGCATCGGCCTGCATGGAGGTCATTTCCAGTGCGTAGCCGTCGCTGAAGACGTTGTCGGTCTGGAAGCTGATCGACGCCAGGTTGCGCACGCTGTTGCTGTAGCCCGCGTTGGCGTTGTAGATGGCGCCCATGACGTCGGTGGGAAAGGCGAGCTGCGTGGTCTTGAGCGCGTTGCTCGCGGTAGTGGCGGCGGCCAGGCTCGGGTAGATCTCCAGGTGCATGTGCGGCATGCGGCCGGCGTAGCAGCCGGGCACGACGGTGGTGAAGGTGGCCGTGCCGCTGGCGTCGGTGGCCTGCACGCCGCGCAGGTAGTTGGCGGCGATGGTGCCTTCGGTGTAGACGGAGTAGTCGCCCTCCTGCGTGCAATGCCACAGGTAGATGGCGTAGCCCGACAGCGGCGCGCACGCGGTGCGCGTGCCGGTCAGCGTGATGGTGAGGGTGAGCGGCACGCCCGCCACGGGCGTGGAGGAGCCGATGCTGTAGCGGATGTCCGAGCGCACGATGCCGCTCAGGGCGAGCACGTTGTATCTGCGGTTGCTGGCGCTGGAGCCGTCGGCGGGGTAGGGGCCGGCGGTTTCCTGCGGCACTTCGGTGCAGGTGCCCGCGGCGGCGCCGGTGCCGGTCGCGCCGCTGGCGTCATCGCTGCCGCCGCCGCAGCCCACCAGGGGTGCGAGTCCGAGCGAGCCCAGGACGCCCAGCGCCAGCCGGCGCCGGGCCTGCATGTCGGAGCGGGAGGAGTGGGATGCGGGGCGCATGGCGTGGGTCCTTTCGTGGTGAGGACGCCACTGTGCCGGGCAAGATGGGAGAAATTGTGGGCAGGCCGGGCTTGGCGCCCGGGGCGTGCGGGGCGTTCAGTCCTGCGCTTCGGCCGCGGCGCACTGGACCACGAGGGCCTCCAGGCGTTGCACGTCGTGTACCTCAATGCCGCGCGGGCGCACGCTGATGAGGCCCTCGCGCTCCATCCACTTCAGCTCCACGTTCACGCGCTGGCGCGAGCCGCCCAGGAGCTGGGCGAGCTCGTCCTGCGCCAGCGACAGGCCGATGGAGTGCGGCTCGCCGGGCTCCACGCCGCGCGGCCCGAAGCGGTGTAGCAGGTGCAGCAGGCGCTTGGCCAGCCGCGCGCGCAGCGGCAGCGTGGCGATGTCTTCCATCAGGCCGTAGATCAGGCGCATGCGCCGCGCCTGCAGCGTGAGCAGCGCGGTGCCGAAGGAGGGATGCTCCAGCAGCAGGGCGCGCAGGGTGTCCTCGGGCACGCTCAGCAGCGTGGTGGGGCCGTGGGCGTGGGCGTCCGACGTGTTGGGGCCGCGCTGCAGCACCTCGGCCTCGCCCACCCAGATGCCGGGCTCCGCATAGGTCAGCGTGACCATCTTGCCCTCGGGCGTGGTGCGGCGAAACCGGATGGCGCCGCTGGCGCAGGTAAACCATTCGCGCGCGGTCTGGCCCTGCTCTGCGATGAGGTCGCCGTGCGCGTAGCGCGTGACCTGGCCCAGGCGCAGGATGTCGTGCCGCAGCGAGGCCGACAGCGACGCGAACCAGCGGCCACGGTTGATGGCCTCGCGCTCCTGCTGCGTGAGCAGGGGGCGTTGGAGGGAGCGGTCGATGCAGAGGCGCAGGGGTGCGTTCATGAAGATCGGAACGAAGCGATCAGGCTGGCGCTGGGGGGAGCGGAACATTCTAGGGGCGGGGTGCCCAGGGGCCAAGCGCGCAAAGGCGCCTTCGCGACAGGGTTTTGGCTAGTCGCCGCCATCTGCCTGCGCGTCCGGCGGGTCGAAGGCGAAGCCCACGCCGTAGACGGAGCGGATCCAGTCGTGCCCCGCCGGGTCGGCCGCGCGCAGCTTGCGCCGCAGGTTCTTGACGTGGCTGTCCACCGCGCGCTCGCTCGGGTCCTGCGCGGCGCCGTCGCCGGCATGCTCCAGCAGGTGCGCGCGCGAGAGCACGTTGCCGTGCCGGGCCATGAGGGCGCGCAGCAGGTGGAATTCGCGCGGGGTGAGCGGCACCGGCGTGCCGTGCAGCGTGGCTTGCTGCTGGGCTTCGTCGAGCAGCAGTACGCCGGGGACTGCTTCGGGGGGCGGTGGCGGCGTGCGCCGGCGCAGCACGGCCTTGACGCGCGCCACCATTTCGCGCGGCGAGAAGGGCTTGCAGATGTAGTCGTCCGCGCCCAGCTCCAGGCCGATGAGGCGGTCCACCTCTTCCACGCGCGCGGTGAGCACGATGATGGGGCTGTCGGTGTGGCGGCGGGCGCGCCGCAGCACCTCCAGGCCGTCGATGCCGGGCAGCATCACGTCGAGCACGGTGAGGTCGGGCGGGTGCGTACCCGTCAGGTGCGCGAGGGCGCTGGCGCCGTCGATGGCGTGCTCGGTGTCGAAGCCCGCGTGGCGCAGGTAGTCGAGCACGATGCCGGCGATGTCGGGCTCGTCCTCCACGACGAGGATGCGCGCGGTCATGCGGGTTCCTCCAGCAGCGGCAGCGTGAGGGCGATGCGCAGGCCGCCCAGCGGCGAGGCGCTGGCCTCGATGTGGCCGCCGTGCGCCTGCACGATGGTGCGGCAGATGGCCAGGCCCAGGCCGGAGCCGCCCAGGTCGCCCACGGCGCGGTGGCGCGAGGCCTCGGCGCGGTACAGGCGCTCGAACAGGTGCGGCAGCTCGTGCGGCAGGGCGCCGGGCGCGGTGTCGTCCAGGCGCAGCTGCAGGTGGCCGCGCTGCACGCCGGCCGATACCTCCAGCCGGCCGCCGGGGTCGGTGTAGCGCAGGCTGTTTTCCAGCAGGTTCAGGAACACGCGGTGCAGCTGCTGTGCATCGCCGCGCACCCGCGGCCCGCCCTGTGCGGCGGCCAGCGCCGCCAGGTCGGGCAGCGCATGCAGGGCGACGCCTGCCTGGTCGAAGCGCGACTGCATGGCGGCCATGGCCTCGCGCAGCAGCGCCAGCGGCCGCACGGGGACCAGCGCGGCGGTCGGCTCGCCGCCGGCCATGTCCACGCTGGCGCGCAGGTCGCCCACCAGGTGGATCAGGCGCATCACCTGCCGGTGCAGGCGCTGCGCGGTGCGGGCGTCGAAGCGGCGCACGCCGTCCTGCACGGCCTCGATCTCGGCGCGCATGGCGGCGAGCGGGGTGCGCAGCTCGTGTGCCATGTCGCCGATCCACTGGCGGCGCGAGGCCTCCATGCTGGCGAGCTGCTCGGCCATGTCGTTGAAGGTGTGGATGAGGCGCGTGAACTCTTCGCTGTCGGCCTGCTCGGGCACGCGCGCCTGCAGGCGGCCGGCGGCCAGCGCCTGGGCGCCTTGCACCAGCGCCCCGATGGGCCGCAGCCAGCGCCGCGCGAGCCACCACGACAGCAGCAGTGCCAGCGCCAGGCCGGCCACGCCGGTCCAGACCACGAAGCCGAGCTGCTTGGCGAGGAAGGCCCGGTCGGCGTCGCGCTCCAGCCCGTCGGGTGGTGCCAGCACGAGGTGGCCGACGGTGCGGCCCTCGCCGTCGCGCAGCGCCGTGCGCGCGCCACCGGGCCGCGGCGGCGCGCCGGCCACCAGCGCGCCGCGCGCGTCCACCACGCCCAGGCGGCGCGAGAGCGCGTCCACGGGCTGCTGCGCGGAGGGTTCGGGCGTGTGCAGCAGCAGCGGGTCCGGCGGGGGATCGGCCGGGCCGATGACGGGCATTTGCAGGTTGCGCGGGCGCCGCAGCTCGCGCCACAGGCCGGGCTGGCCGTGCAGCGTCTGCCAGCCGCCGTGCTGCACGTAGATGGCTTGCAGCCGGTAGGCCAGCCAGTCCATGCGGGCCAGCTCGATCTCGGCCACGTACGGCCCCAGGCCGCGCTGCAGCCCGATGCGCGAAAAGCCCACGAAGATCAGCAGCATGACTACCAGCAGGGCGGAGAGTGCGGCGAACGCCTTGCCTTGCAGGGTGAGGCGGGGAAAAGAAGGCACCCCGCGAGGATGGCATGGCCCCGCCCGGGCCATGCAACCAGTTGCTACGCTATCAATAGCTGCCAGCGCTTGATGGGAAAGCGCTGGAGGCCAATTTGATACATATCTTTCAGATCACTTGGCGGCTTGCAGCGCCTGGCCGATCCAGCCGTCGAAGGCCTTCTGGTGGGCCTTGATCCAGCCGTCCACGTGGCGTTCGATGTCGGCGGGCTTGTTCTGGCCCTGGCTCATCAGGTGGTTCTGCGCGTTGATGTCGCCCACGGGCAACTGCATCACCTCGAACAGCTTGGCGGCGGCGGGGTTCTTCTCGGCCCAGGCCTTGTTGGCGACGATCTGCTGGTTGTTCACCACGAAGCCGTAGTTCTTGCCGTTGGGCAGCTTGGTGTCCATGCCCTTTTGCTCGCCGGGCAGCGAGGAGAAGGGCACTTCGAGCCACACCACGTCCTTGCCGGGCTTGAGCTCGTTGCTCACCCAGTAGGGCGTCCAGGTGTAGTAGAGCACCGGCTTGCCTGCGCGGAAGCGCGTGATGGTGTCGGCGATCAGCGCGGAGTAGGTGCCCTGCTGGTGCGTGACGGTGGGACGCAGGCCGTAGGCGTCCAGGTGGTGCTCGATCATGGCCTCGCAGCCCCAGCCGGGGTTGCAGCCGGTCAGGTCGGCCTTGCCGTCGCCGTTGGTGTCGAACAGCTTGGCGATCTCGGGGCTCTTGAGCTGGTCGATGCGGGTGATCTTGTGCGCGTCGGCCGTCTTCTTGTCGATCAGGTAGCCCTGCGCGGCGTTGCCCGAGTAGATGCCCTTGCGGTAGAGCTTGGCTTCGCCGCCCGCGTTCTTGTAGTAGTCGGCGTGCAGGGGGTTCCAGTGGTCAGCCATGAAGGTCGCGTCGCCGTTGGCGATGGCGACGTGGGCGGTGGGATATTCCACTTCCTTGATGGGCTGCACTTCGTAGCCGAGCTTTTGCAGCGCCTTCATGACGAGCAGGGTCTGGAAGGTTTCCTCGGCGATCGAGCTCTTGAGCGGCAGCACCTGCACGCCCTTGCCAGGAAGGTCGGCAGCCATGGCGCCTGCGCAGGCGAGGGCGGCGGCGGCCGCGCCGGCGCGCAGCCATGCCAGGCGCCGGGTGGGGGTGTGATGGGTCATGGGAAAGCTCCTTTCGTTGTGGTGGATCGGGTTCAATGCGCGGTGGATTCGCGCGCGGCCGGCTGAGCGGCCTCGGTGGGGGGCGCCGCGGGGCGGCCGCTGCGCAGCAGGCGCACCACCAGCCCGGCCGGGCCGGTCTGCCACCAGCGCATGCTGGCGCGGCGCGGCTCGCCCATGGCCTGGGTGATGCGGTCGAGCACGATGGCCAGCAGCACGATGCCCAGGCCGCCCACGGTGGCCAGGCCCATGTCCAGCCGGCCGATGCCGCGCAGCACCATCTGGCCCAGGCCGCCCACGGCGATCATCGAGGCGATGACCACCATCGACAGCGACAGCATCAGCGCCTGGTTGATGCCCGCCATGATCGAGGGCATGGACAGCGGCAGCTGCACCTTCCACAGCAGCTGCCAGGGCGAGGCGCCGTAGGCGCGGCTGGCCTCGATCAAATCGGGGCGCACCTGGCGGATGCCCAGGTTGGTGAGGCGGATCAGCGGCGGCAGCGCGAACACGATGGTCACGATCACGCCCGGCACGTTGCCGATGCCGAACAGCATCACCACGGGCACGAGGTAGACGAACGCGGGCGTGGTCTGCATCGCGTCGAGCAGCGGGCGCGTCCAGCGCTGGGCACGGTCGCTCGCGGCGAGCACGATGCCCGCGGGCAGGCCGATCACCACACAAAAGAGCAGCGAGGTGAGTACCAGCGCCAGCGTGACCATGGCGTCGGGCCAGATGCCCAGCAGTGCCACGAACGCCAGCGACGCCACCGTGCCCACGGCCAGCGCGCGCCCGGCGAACTGCCAGGCCACCAGCGCCAGCAGCACCGTGAGCACGGGCCAGGGCACGGCCAGCAGCAGGTCGGTCACGCCCATGAGCGTGGCGTCGATGGGCGCGCGCACGGCCTGGAAGAAGGAGCGGAAGTTCTCCACCACCCAGTGCAGGCCGTCATTGATCCAGCCCTGCACGGGCAGGCCGTCGGTGGTGATCTGGTGCCACAGGGTGGCGAGGCTGCCGTCGTCGGCGGGCGCGGTCACGGCATTGCCGCCGCCGAGCCAGTCGGCGCCGGCCTGCGCGGCGTCGGTCGCGGAGGCATCGCTGCCGCTCCAGGGGTCGCCGGGAACGGCTGGCGAAGGCGCAGCCTGCGCGGCGGCCGCGCCCCATGGGTCGCTGGCGGGTGCGTCGGCCGCGGGAAGGCCTTGCAGGCTGCCTGCGTCCATGGGCGCGCCCTCGGGCGCCTGCACGGGCTCCCAGGGGGTGGGGGCCGTGCTCTCGCGGGTCATGTCGTCGTTCATACGGGTTCTCCTGTCGGTGGTGCCGTTCAGCCCGCGGCGTGCAGTTGCACGGGGGGGCGTTCGGCCTGCGGCGGCGGCACGGGCGGCGTGTCGCGGTCGAGGAACTTCATCAGCGTGGTGCGGCTGACCACGCCCACGTACCTGCCGGCCTCGTCCACCACGGGCAGCGGGCAGGGCGCGGTGGACATGGGTCCGAACAGCTCGGCCACGGGCGTGCCGGCCGCGAGCGGAGGGGCGTCCGGCAGGAACGCGTGCTGCAGCCCCAGCGGCCCCTGGTGGCCGCGCAGCGCATCGCGCAGCGACTGCGAGGACACCACGCCCAGGTAGCGCTTGTCGGCGGTGAGCGCGTAGGCGTGGTCGCGGTCGGAGTCCTCCAGCAGCTTGAGCGCGGCGCGGCAGCCGCGGTCGTCGCGCTCGGAGACGACGGTGAGCGCCTGGCGCGCGATGTCGGCGGCCTTGAACACGGCCGCTGCGTCCACGCCGCGCACGAAGCTGCGCACGTAGTCGTCGGCCGGGTTGCGCAGGATCTCGTCGGGCGTGCCCACCTGCACCACGTGGCCGTCCTTCATGATGGCGATGCGGTCGCCGATGCGCATGGCCTCGTCCAGGTCGTGCGAGATGAAGACGATGGTGCGGCGCTTGACCTGCTGCAGACGCAGCAGCTCGCTCTGCATCTCGGTGCGGATGATTGGGTCCAGCGCCGAGAACGCCTCGTCCATCAGCAGGATCGACGGATCGCTCGCCAGCGCCCGCGCCAGGCCCACGCGCTGCTGCATGCCGCCCGAGAGTTCGTCGGGGTAGCTCGCGCCCCAGGCGCCCAGGCCCACCTGCTCCAGCGCTTCCTGCGCGGCGCGGTTGCGCTCGGCGCGGTCCACGCCGGCCAGCTCCAGGCCGAAGGCCGTGTTGTCCAGCACCGTCATGTGCGGCATCAGCGCGAACGACTGGAACACCATGCTGATGTCCTTGCGGCGCAGGGCGCGCAGCGCCTTGTCGGAGAGCTGGTTGATGTCCTGGCCGTCCACCAGGATGCGGCCGTCCGTGGGTTCGATCAGCCGGTTGAGCATGCGCACCAGCGTGGACTTGCCCGAGCCGGACAGGCCCATGACGACGAAGATTTCTCCGGCCTCGATGGTGAAGCTGGCGTCGAACACGCCGATGGACTGGCCCGTGCGCTCCATGATCTCCTGCTTGGCGCAGCCCTGGCGCACGAGCTGCAGCGCCTCCTGCGGCGCGTCGCCGAAGACCTTGAACACATGGTCGATGATGATTTGCTTGGCCACGTCGTGGGTCCTCCCTCGAATCGGTTGAACGCTCGCCCCGGCCGCCCGCGAGCGGACCGGAACACGAAGGCCGAAGCACATGCCTACACAAGAGAAACCCCGATGCGGCGGCCGTGCCGGCGCACTCGCCAGGGCGAGCACGGCCGTCAAGCCGGTAGGAGGGTGGTCACGCGATGTGGCCAGATCGGCCCGAATGGCACGCGAAGGGGTGCGCAAGGGCCTGGGTGCGCAGCGCGGCAGGCCGCGCCCACGCGGGAGCCAGAAAAGCCGCACGGCGGCGGCAAGGCTCCCTCGGGCATCAGGGCCGGAACTTCGGCCACTAGCGCCGCAGGCCGGCCTCAGAAGGGCGCAGGCCTCGGCAAGGGGATCCGCCGCTGATGAAAGGGCGGGTTACCTGCATGGCAGGTTGTAAAACACGCTAAAAGTATATTTATTGTGTTTTTTTGAGTCAAAAAACAGGTTTTTTGTGATGTGGTATATGCGCCGGCCGCTCAATCAGTGGTCGCCATGCCCATTGCCGAGCAGCTTGTCGGTCAGCGCGATCGCCAGTGCGCTGAGCAGGAAGGTGATGTGGATGATGGTCTGCCACATCAGCACCTTCTCGCTGTAGTTGCCGGCATTGATGAAGGTCTTGAGCAGGTGGATGGAGCTGATGCCGATGATGGACAGGCCCAGCTTCACCTTCAGCACCGAGGCATTCACGTGGCCGAGCCATTCGGGCTGGTCCGGGTGGCGCTCCAGGCCGAGCCGGCTCACGAAGGTTTCGTAGCCGCCGACGATCACCATGATGAGCAGGTTGGAGATCATCACCACGTCGATCAGCGCCAGCACCACGAGCATGATCACCGTCTCGTTGAGCGAAGCGACGGCAGCCTCGGGCTTGTAGCCGATGCTGGTGGTGAGCGCGTGCAGCGCTTCCTGGCTACCGAAGGCGGCTTCTATCAGATGCCACAGCTCGAGCAGGAAGTGCCATACATAGACGCCCTGGGCGGCGATCAGGCCCAGGTACAGCGGAAGCTGCAGCCAGCGGCTGGCGAAGATCAGGGCCGGCAGCGGGCGCAGCGGCGTGTTCGCCGCGTCGACGGAAGGGGGGAGTTGGGAGGCCATGGGGGGACTGCAGGAAAAAACGGGTGCGCGATTGTAGGGACTGCGCGCGCCGCATCCATGCCGGCGCCATGGGCGTGGAACGTGTTTACGATCGTGCCTGCCGCCGTCAGTGGCTTGTAAGTACGGCGGGCCACAGTACCGCCCAGAATTCTTAGCTTCAGGAGACAAACCCATGAGTGCTTCCACGTCTGCGATCGAATCCGTGCTGGTGGAAAACCGCGTCTTCCCGCCCGCCGACAACGTGGTGAAGGCTGCCCGCGTATCGGGCATGGCCGGCTACGAGGCCCTGTGCGCAGAGGCCGAGAAGGATTTCGAAGGCTTCTGGGCGCGCCTGGCGCGCGAGCAGCTGCAATGGACCAAGCCGTTCACACGCACGCTGGACGAGTCCAACGCGCCGTTCTACAAGTGGTTCGACGACGGCGAGCTCAACGCCAGCGCCAACTGCCTGGACCGGCACATGGGCACGCCGGTCGAGAACAAGACGGCCATCCTGTTCGAGGCGGACGACGGCACCGTCACCCAGGTCACCTACAAGGAGCTGCTGGCCCGCGTGGCCCAGTTCGCCAACGCGCTCAAGGCCCAGGGCATCGCCAAGGGCGACCGCGTGGTGATCTACATGCCCATGACCATCGAGGGCGTCGTGGCCATGCAGGCCTGCGCGCGCATCGGCGCCACGCACAGCGTGGTGTTCGGCGGCTTCTCGGCCAAGGCGCTGCAGGAGCGCATCATCGACGCGGGCGCCGTGGCCGTGATCACGGCCAACTACCAGCTGCGCGGCGGCAAGGAGCTGCCGCTCAAGTCCATCGTGGACGAGGGCATCGCCATGGGCGGCTGCGAGTCGGTCAAGACCGTGCTGGTCTACGAGCGCACGCCCACCGCCTGGAACCGCGTCGCGGGCCGCGACAAGACCTTCGCCGAGGCGCTGGCCGGCCAGCCGACCGAATGCGCACCCGTGGCCGTGGGCGCCGAGCACCCGCTCTTCATCCTCTATACCTCGGGCTCTACCGGCAAGCCCAAGGGCGTGCAGCACTCCACCGGCGGCTATCTGCTGTGGGCCAAGCAGACGATGGAGTGGACCTTCGACATCCAGCCCAGCGACATCTTCTGGTGCACCGCCGACATCGGCTGGGTCACGGGCCATACCTACATCGCCTACGGCCCGCTGGCCGCGGGCGCCACGCAGGTCGTGTTCGAGGGCGTGCCCACCTACCCGAACGCAGGCCGCTTCTGGCAGATGATCGAGCGCCACAAGGTCACCGTGTTCTACACGGCGCCCACGGCCATCCGCTCGCTCATCAAGGCGGCGGATTCCGACGCAGCGGTGCACCCGAAGAACTGGGACCTGACCTCCCTGCGCATCCTGGGCAGCGTGGGCGAGCCCATCAACCCCGAAGCCTGGATGTGGTACTACCGCAATGTGGGCGGCGAGCGCTGCCCCATCGTCGACACCTTCTGGCAGACCGAGAACGGCGGCCACATGATCACGCCGCTGCCGGGCGCCACGCCGCTGGTGCCGGGCTCGTGCACGCTGCCGCTGCCGGGCATCGCCGCGGCCATCGTCGACGAGACGGGCAAGGATCTGCCCAACGGCTCGGGCGGCATGCTGGTCGTCAAGCGCCCCTGGCCCAGCATGATCCGCACCATCTGGAACGATCCCGAGCGCTTCAAGAAGGCCTACTTCCCCGAGGAGATGGGCGGCACGATCTACCTGGCCGGCGACGGCGCAGTACGCGACGCCAAGACGGGCTACTTCCGCATCACGGGCCGCATCGACGACGTGCTCAACGTCTCGGGCCACCGCATGGGCACGATGGAGATCGAGTCCGCCCTGGTCGCCAAGACCGACCTGGTGGCCGAGGCCGCAGTGGTGGGCCGCCCCGACGACCTGACGGGCGAGGCCATCTGCGCCTTCGTGGTCCTGAAGCGCCCGCGCCCCATGGGCGACGAGGCCAAGCAGATCGCCAAGGAACTGCGCGACTGGGTGGCCAAGGAGATCGGCCCCATCGCCAAGCCCAAGGACATCCGCTTCGGCGAGAACCTGCCCAAGACCCGCAGCGGCAAGATCATGCGCCGCCTGCTGCGCTCCATCGCCAAGGGCGAGCAGATCACGCAGGACACCAGCACGCTGGAAAACCCGGCCATCCTGGACCAGTTGGCGCAGTCCAACTGACCCCCAGTCTTTCTGGACAAAGGCCGCCCCGGGGGCGGCCTTTTCGTTTGTAGGATCAGCGCGCGAATACGCCAGCGTGCCGTGAAAAGCGGCCTGGCCTGGGGTACAACCGGGGCTTCACCGGGAGTCCACCATGCATTTCAGAACCATCATCCTGACGCTCATCGTGCTGGCCATCGGGGCGCTGGCGGCGCTCAACTGGACCACGCTGGCGGCGCCTACGACCGTGTCGCTGGGCGTGTCCACCGTGGAAGCGCCGCTGGGCCTCGTCATGCTGGCGCTCACCGTGCTGCTGGCGGTTTTCTTCGTGGCCTACGTGCTGACGCTGCAGGGCTCCGTGCTCATGGAGACGCGGCGCCATGCCAAGGAAATGACAGCCCAGCGCGAGCTGGCCGACCGTGCCGAGGCCTCGCGCTTCACGGAGTTGCGCGCCTTCCTGGAAACCCAGCACCGCACTTCGCACGATGCCCTGCTGGCGCGGATCGATGCGCTGGAGGCGCGCATGGCGGCGCGCGCCCAGGAGTCCGAGAACGTCACAGCGGCCTACGTGGGCCAACTGGAGGACCAGTTGCACGCACGCGGCAGGGCGCCGCTGCCGCAGGACCGCAAGGAGCCCGGTCTGCTCTGAAGCCGGCGCTCCAAAAACAAAGGCCGCAACGCGTGAACGCTGCGGCCTGCCAAGTGCCTCGCCCCGACTGGCGGGGCGGCGCCATCACTTCATTGCCAGAATCCAGTCGGCCAGCTTCTTGGCATCGGCTGCATTGACCTGCGCGTTGGCGGGCATGGGCACGGGTCCCCACACGCCGGAGCCACCCTTGATGATCTTCTCCGCCAGCTTGTCGGCAGCGCCTGCCTGGCCGCGGTACTTGGCGGCCACGTCCTTGTACGACGGGCCCACCAGCTTCTTGTCCGTGGCATGGCAGGCCATGCAGTTCTTGGAGGTGGCGAGGGCCTGGTCGGCGAGCGCGGGCGCTGCAACCGACAGGGTCATGGCCAGGGTGATCAGGGTACGCTTCATGGTGGGGTTCCTCTAGGGGGTGGAGTACATTTATCCTTCAATGTCATTGTAGTGTTGGGGGTTGACGGGCCTGGCACGAAAGTGCGCGCCACATCGGGGAATGAACCATGTACACACTGCTTTTGGGCCTCTTGTTGATACTTCTCAAATACCTGGAAATCGGGCCCGTCGCCACCTGGTCCTGGTGGTGGGTGCTCTCGCCGCTGGCCGTCACCGCGGCATGGTGGGCATGGGCCGATGCCACGGGCTACACCAAGCGCAAGGCCATGGAAAAGATGGACAAGCGCAAGATGGACCGCGTCAACAAGCACAAGGAAGCCCTGGGCATGGGGCAGCGCAAGCGGCGCTGACAGGCCTTCAAAAACACAGCCCGCAGCCGGGAGCGGCTGCGGGCTTTTTTTGTGCACCTGCGCAGGGGAGTTGGCTATCTTTGTGATAGCTGCTTGCGCTTGATGGGCGGGCGTTTGTGGCGGTTTTACTTGAAATCGTCCAGCACGGCACCCTTGCTGGCGCTGGCTGCGTTGAAGGCGAACTTGGCCTGCACGCCGCGCGTGTAGCGCGGCGCGGGCGGCTGCCACTGGGCGCGGCGGCGGGCCAGCTCGGCATCGTCCACATGGAGCTGCAGCAGGAGCTGGTGCGCGTCGATGGTGATGCTGTCGCCCTCGTTCACCAGGCCGATGGTGCCGCCCGCGGCGGCCTCGGGCGCCACGTGGCCCACGACCATGCCCCATGTGCCGCCGGAGAAGCGCCCGTCGGTGATCAGGCCCACGCTCTCGCCCAGGCCCGCGCCGATCAGCGCGCCCGTGGGCGCCAGCATCTCGGGCATGCCCGGGCCGCCTTTGGGGCCGAGGTAGCGCAGCACCATCACGTCGCCGGCCTGGATCTTCCCATCCAGGATGGCTTGCAGCGCGGACTGCTCGTCGTCGAACACGCGCGCGGGGCCGGTGATCACGGGGTTCTTCAGGCCGGTGATCTTGGCCACCGCGCCCTCGGGGCTCAGGTTGCCCTTGAGGATGGCCAGGTGCCCCTGCGCGTAGAGCGGCTGGTCGATGGAGCGGATCACGTCCTGGTCGGCGCGCGGCGCGTCGGGCACGTCGGCCAGCGTTTCGGCGATGGTCTTGCCGGTGATGGTCAGGCAGTCGCCGTGCAGCAGGCCGGCGTTCAGCAGGATCTTCATCACCTGGGGGATGCCGCCCGCGTTGTGCAGGTCCACCGCCAGGTACTTGCCGCTGGGCTTCAGGTCGCAGATCACCGGCACCTTCTGGCGCATGCGCTCGAAGTCGTCGATGGTCCACTCCACGCCCGCTGCGTGGGCGATGGCCAGGAAGTGCAGCACCGCGTTGGTGGAGCCGCCCGTGGCCATGATGACGGCCACCGCGTTCTCGATGGATTGGCGGGTGACGATGTCGCGCGGCTTCAGGTCGCGGCGGATGGCCTCGATGAGCACGCGGGCCGATTCCTTGGCCGAGTTCTGCTTCTCGTCGTGCGGGTTGGCCATGGTGGAGGAGTAGGGCAGGCTCATGCCCAGGGCCTCGAACGCGCTGGACATGGTGTTGGCCGTGTACATGCCGCCGCACGAGCCCGTGCCGGGTATGGCGTGCTGCTCGATGTTCTTGAGCTCCTGGTCGCTCATCTTGCCCGCCGCGTTCTGGCCCACGGCCTCGAACACGCTGACGATGTTCAGGTCCTGCCCGTTCCAGCGGCCCGGCAGGATGGTGCCGCCGTAGACGTAGATGGCCGGCACGTTGGCGCGCAGCATGCCCATCATGCCGCCGGGCATGTTCTTGTCGCAGCCGCCCACGACGAGCACGCCGTCCATCCACTGGCCGCCCACGCAGGTCTCGATGCAGTCGGCGATCACCTCGCGGCTCACCAGGCTGTACTTCATGCCTTCGGTGCCCATGGCCATGCCGTCGCTGATGGTGGGCGTGCCGAAGACCTGGGCGTTGCCGCCGGCCTCCTCGATGCCGGCGATCGCCGCGTCGGCCAGCTTCTGCAGGCCGCTGTTGCAGGGCGTGATGGTGCTGTGCCCGTTGGCCACGCCCACCATGGGCTTGGCGAAGTCGCCTTCCTGGTAGCCCATGCCGTAGAACATGGAGCGGTTGGGGGCACGGGACTTGCCCTGGGTGATGTTGGCGGAGCGGCGGTTCAGGGGGAGAGAGTTCGTCATGGCAATCCTGGCTTCGGTGGGGAAGAAGGGGGCTGGTGCAGCCGCCAGGGAGTGTAGTGCGCAGGTGGATAATCCGCCGGTTTGTCCGGACGCGGCTCAAGAGGCCGCGCCCCGGCGCGCCGGCCCCCCAAGCGCACGGGCCTTCCCCTTCTCCGAGACACCCCACAACCACTATGCCCGCATACCGTTCCAAGACCTCCACCGCCGGCCGCAACATGGCAGGGGCCCGCTCCCTGTGGCGCGCCACCGGCATGAAAGACGACGACTTCAGCAAGCCCATCATCGCCGTCGTCAACTCCTTCACCCAGTTCGTGCCGGGCCACGTGCACCTGAAGGACCTGGGCCAGCTCGTCGCGCGCGAGATCGAGGCGGCGGGTGGCGTCGCCAAGGAGTTCAACACCATCGCCGTGGACGACGGCATCGCCATGGGCCACGACGGCATGCTGTATTCGTTGCCCAGCCGCGAAATCATTGCCGACAGCGTGGAGTACATGGTCAACGCGCACTGCGCCGATGCCATGGTCTGCATCAGCAACTGCGACAAGATCACCCCCGGCATGCTGATGGCCGCGATGCGCCTGAACATCCCGGTGATCTTCGTCTCCGGCGGCCCGATGGAAGCGGGCAAGGTGCGCCTGGCCGTGCCCGGCACGGCCACCGTCCAGTTCAAGAAACTCGACCTGATCGACGCCATGGTGATGGCCGCCGACGACAAGGTGAGCGACGCCGACGTGGCCGAGGTGGAGCGCTCCGCCTGCCCGACCTGCGGCTCCTGCTCGGGCATGTTCACCGCCAACTCCATGAACTGCCTGGCCGAGGCGCTGGGCCTGGCGCTGCCCGGCAACGGCACCGTGGTCGCCACGCACGCCGACCGCGAGCAGCTCTTCAAGCGCGCGGGCCGCCGCATCGTGGAACTCGCCCGCCAGCACTACGAGCAGGACGACAACTCCATCCTGCCGCGCTCGGTCGGCTTCAAGGCGTTCGAGAACGCGATGACGCTGGACATCGCCATGGGCGGCTCCACCAACACCATCCTGCACCTGCTGGCCATCGCGCAGGAGGCGCAGATCGACTTCGGCATGACCGACATCGACCGCCTCTCGCGCGTGGTGCCGCAGCTGTGCAAGGTGGCGCCCAACACCAACAAGTACCACATCGAGGACGTACACCGCGCGGGCGGCATCATGGCCATCCTGGGCGAGCTGGAGCGCGCCGGCAAGCTGCACACCGACGTGCCCACCGTGCACGCCAAGACGCTGGGCGATGCATTGAACCAGTGGGACGTCACCCGCACCAGCGACGAGGCCGTCAAGACCTTCTACATGGCTGGCCCCGCAGGCATTCCCACGCAGGTCGCGTTCAGCCAGGACACGCGCTGGCCCAGCCTGGACCTGGACCGCGCCGAGGGCTGCATCCGCTCCTACGAGCATGCGTTCTCGAAAGAAGGCGGCCTGGCCGTGCTCACCGGCAACATCGCCAAGGACGGCTGCGTGGTCAAGACGGCGGGCGTGGACGAATCCATCCTCGTCTTCGAAGGCCCGGCCCATGTCGTCGAGAGCCAGGACGAGGCCGTGGAGCACATCCTGAACGACGAGGTGAAGGCGGGCGACGTGGTCGTCGTGCGCTACGAAGGCCCCAAGGGCGGCCCCGGCATGCAGGAAATGCTCTACCCCACGAGCTACATCAAGTCCAAGGGCCTGGGCAAGGCCTGCGCGCTGCTGACCGACGGGCGCTTCTCGGGCGGCACCTCGGGCCTGTCCATCGGCCACTGCTCGCCCGAGGCGGCGGCGGGCGGGGCCATCGGCCTCGTGCGCAACGGCGACCGCATCCGCATCGACATTCCGGGCCGCAGCATCAACGTGCTGGTGAGCGACGAAGAACTCGCCAGCCGCCGCGAGGAGCAGGCGGCGCTGGGCTGGAAGCCCGCCAAGCCGCGCCCGCGCAAGGTCTCCGCCGCGCTCAAGGCCTACGGCAAGCTGGTGACTTCGGCCGACAAGGGCGCCGTGCGCGACCTGTCGCTGCTCGATTGAGCGCCGCGCCCCACGCGCCTGTCGCGCTGGTCACCGGCTCCACCTCGGGCATCGGCGCGGCCATCGCGCGGCGCCTGTCGCAGGAGGGGTATGCGGTCGTCCTGCACTCGCGCAGCTCCGTGGACACCGGCCGCGCCATGGCTGCCGACCTGGGCCGGGCGGCCTACGTGCAGGCCGACCTGGCCGTGGACGCGGACCGCGTGCGCCTGGTGCGCGAAGCCGTGGCGTGCTGGGGCCGGCTGGACCTGCTGGTGAACAACGCCGGCATCAGCCGCGTCGTGCCGCACGGCGATCTGCACGCGGCCACGCCGGAGATCTGGCGCGAACTGCACGAGGTCAACGTCATCGCGCCCTTCCGCCTGATCGCCGAGGCACAGCCCGCGCTGGAAGCGGCGGGCGGCTGCGTGGTCAACGTCAGCTCACACGCGGGCGTGCGGCCCAAGGGCGCGTCGATCCCCTACGCGGCCAGCAAGGCCGCGCTCAACCACATGACGCGGCTGCTGGCGCTCTCGCTTGCGCCGCGCATCCGCGTGAACGCCGTCGCGCCGGGGCTGGTGGACACGCCGCTCACGGCCGACTGGACGGCCGCCCAGGCGCTGTGGCGCGAGCGCTCGCCCATGCGCCGTGCCGCGCAGCCGCAGGACATCGCCCAGGCCGTCGCCCTGCTGGCGGCGAGCGGCTACATGACGGGCGAGATCCTGCTGCTGGACGGCGGGCTGAACCTCACATGAGCACAGGAGCCACCATGGACGATCTCCAGCAACGCATCGCCGGCAGCTTCGCCGCGCAGGGCCTCATGGCCACCCTGGGCGCGCGCTTGGCGCTGGTGGGCGAGGGCGAGGTGCACATCGCGCTGCCTTTCTCCGCCGCCCTGTCCCAGCAGCACGGCTACATGCACGCGGGCGCCGTCACCAGCATCGTGGACAGCGCCTGCGGCTACGCGGCGCTGACCGTGGCGCCGCCGGGCAGCGAGGTGGTCACCGCGGAGTTCAAGACCAATTTCATGCGCCCCGCGATCGGCGAGCGCTTCGTGGCGGTGGGCAAGGTGCACAGCAGCGGCCGGCTGCTCACGGTGTGCAGCGGCGAGGTGCGCGCCTTCACAGGCCCGGGCCCCGACTACAAGGTGGTGGCCCTAATGCAGGCCACCATCGTCAACGTGCAGCGTTGATGCTGCTATTGAAAAAATAGCTGCTCGCGCTTTCTGGCAAAGCGCAAGCGCCGTATTTCATTGCGACTGGCTTTGCAGGTAGTTCTGCAGGCCGATCTTCTCGATCAGGCCGATCTGCTTCTCCAGCCAGTAGGCGTGGTCTTCCTCGGTGTCGTGCAACTGGGCCAGCAGGATGTCGCGGCTCACGTAGTCGCTGTGGCGCTCGCACAGGGCCATGGCGTCCTTGAGGTGCTTTTGCACGCTGTACTCGGTGTCCAGGTCCTTGTGCAGCATCTCCTGCACGGTGTCGCCGGGCGTGAAGGCATGGGGGCGCATGTCGGGCTTGCCGCCCAGCATCAGGATGCGGCGCAGGATGGCGTCGGCGTGCGCGGTTTCCTCTTCCATCTCGTGGCCGATGCGCTCGAAGAGGCGCGTGAAGCCCTGGTCCTCGTATTGGCGCGAGTGGATGAAGTACTGGTCGCGCGCGGCCAGCTCGCCGCGCAGCAGGTCCTTGAGGCAGTCGATGACTTCGGGATGGCCTTGCATGTTGTTGTTCTCGTGTGGATTGCGAAGCCTGGAGTATCCGGCGCCTTGCGCGCGGGCTCAATGCGGGCCGTCAATTCCCGGGCATTTGCGCTCTTGATGCAGGCCGTAAGCAGGCGCATTCTCATCCGGGACTGTCATGGCCCTGCGGCACAATGCCCGCCATGCTGACGTACCCGCACATCGACCCCGTGGCCCTGCAGATCGGGCCGCTCGCCATCCACTGGTACGGCCTGACCTACCTGGCCGGCTTCGCGCTGTTCCTGTTCCTGGGCACGCGCCGGCTGCGCCACGAGCCCTATGCCTCCCTCACCGGCGACCAGGCGTGGTCGCGCAAGGATGTGGAGGACATCCTCTTCCTGGGCGTGGTGGGCGTGGTGCTGGGCGGGCGGCTGGGCTATTGCCTGTTCTACAAGCCGGGCTACTACCTGGCGCACCCGCTGGAGATCTTCGCCATCTGGCAGGGCGGCATGAGCTTCCACGGCGGGCTGCTGGGCGTGATCGCTGCGATGCTGTGGTTCGCGCACTCGCGACGCCGGCCCTGGCTGCAGGTGGCCGACTTCGTGGCGCCGTGCGTGCCCACGGGGCTGGCGGCCGGGCGCATCGGCAACTTCATCAACGGCGAGCTGTGGGGGCGCTTCAGCGTGCCCGATCTGCCCTGGGGCATGGTGTTCCCGCAAAGCGGCTCCCTGCAGCCGCGCCATCCGTCGCAGATCTACCAGTTCCTGCTCGAAGGGCTGCTGCTGTTCGTGCTGCTGTGGCTGTATGCGCGCCGCCCGCGCAGGCGCGGCGAGGTGGCCGCCGCGTTCTTGGTGGGCTACGGCGCGCTGCGCTTCACGGCCGAGTATTTCCGCGAGCCCGACAGTTTCCTGGGCCTGCTGTCGCTGGACATGAGCATGGGGCAGTGGCTGTGCGTGCCCATGGTGCTGGCGGGTGTGGGCCTGTGGCTGTGGGCGCAGCGGCAGCCTCTGTCGGGAAAAGGCATCAAAACGGCCTGAAAGGCTTGCCAACCAAGCGCTGGCAGCTATCGTTATTGATAGCCTGCTGACGGGGTGGCTGCGCTGCCACCCGCAGCGGACCGTTGCAACTTCGCATCATTTGACCCGGTTGGGTGTTTCCCCCAACACGGCCGCAGGCGAAATCTTCATAATTATCGAAAATTATGAAAATTGCCGCGTCTTCCCGCCGATTTACCTGCCATTGATGCCCGGATAACCCAGCACGCCATGCGCCCCACCGCCAATTCCATGCACGACCAGGCCGCCGAGCGGCTGCGCGAGCAGATCTTCGCGGGAGAGCTGGCGCCGGGCGCGTTCCTGGACGAGGCGGCGCTGTGCGAGCGGCTGGCGGTGTCGCGCACGCCGCTGCGCGAGGCGCTCAAGGTGCTGGTGGCCGAGGGGCTGCTGCGCCACGAGCCGCGCCGGGGCTGCTTCGTGGCCGAGATCACCGAGCGCGACGTGCAGGAGATCTTCCCCGTGATCGCGCTGCTGGAGGGCCGCGCCGCCTACGAGGCCACCGAGCGCGCGGGCGCGGCCGACATCGCCGCGCTGGAAGTGCTGCACCGGCGCCTGCGCGAGCACGCCGAGGCGGGCCGCATCACCGAGTACTACGAAGCCAACTACGCGATCCACGAGGCCTTCATCACCCTGGCGGACAACCGCTGGCTGGCCCAGGTGATCGGCGACCTGCGCAAGATCCTGCGCCTGGCGCGGCACCAGACGCTGCACCTGCCCGGCCGCCTGCAGCAAAGCCTGTCCGAACACCTGACCGTGTTCGCCGCGCTCAAGCGCGGCGACGCTCCCGACGCCGAGCTGACCATGCGCAACCACGTTCTCGCGCAGCGCGATGCGCTGCGCGAACTCGCCCGCAACCACCCCTCCCGGATAGCACCATGAACGCCGCCTCCACCTGGATCTCGCGCAACGTCGGCCGCCTGCGGTCCGCCGATGGCAAGGCCGCCGCCGCGAAAGAGGAGGGCGCCGCCGCACCCAAGGCCGCCGCGCCCGAACGCTCCACGCACGAGCGCCTGCAGGCCACGCTGCGCAAGAGCGGCGAGGCCCTGTCGCCGCGCGCGCTGCGCCGCGTACTGGCCGACCTGCAGGAGGTGGTGGCCCCGCGCGTGAGCGAGATCGAGGGCGGGCGCCGCGCGCAGCTCGTCGCCGCCTGGTACGCCGAGGCTGCGCCCGAGGAGCGGCGCGACATGTGGCTGCTGATGTGCGAGCAGTTCGCTCCGGACGCCACGCGCTTCAAGTCCGCCCAGCAGCGCTACGAAGCCGCCGCCGGCACGGCCGACGCGCCGCAGGCCGAGGCCCACCTGCGCCGCGCGCTGGTCTCGCCGCGCACGCGGCTGCTGCAGCGCTTCGCCGTGTTCCCCGAAGGCATGCGCTTCCTGGTGGATCTGCGCGCCGAGATGCTGCCGCAGCTCAAGGGCGACAAGCGCCTGCTGCCGCTGGAGGCCGAACTGGAGCAGCTTTTCGCCACCTGGTTCGACGTGGCCTTCCTGGAGCTCAAGCGCCTGTCGTGGGACTCGCCCGCCTCGCTGATCGAGAAGCTCATCAAGTACGAGGCCGTGCACGACATCCGCAGCTGGGCCGACCTGAAGAACCGGCTGGACAGCGACCGCCGCTGCTATGGCTTCTTCCATCCGCGCTTGCCGGGCGAGCCGCTGATCTTCGTCGAGGTGGCATTGGTCAACGAGATCTCCGAGAGCATCACGCCGCTGCTGGACGAATCGGCCGCGCCGGAGGACATCAAGCGGGCCACCACGGCCATCTTCTATTCGATCAGCAACACCCAGACGGGGCTGCGCGGCGTGAGCTTCGGCGACTCGCTCATCAAGCACGTGGTGGAGACGCTCACCGCCGAGTTCCCGCGCCTGCGCACCTTCGCCACGCTGTCGCCCATTCCGGGCTTCCGCTCCTGGCTGTCCAAGAACGGCGCCGCGCAGATGGAGCGGCTGGACGACAAGCAGCGCGCCGAACTGGGCCGCGCCGTAGGCTTCGAGCCGCCGCAGCTCACCCACGTGCTGGCCGCGGCGGACAACGCGCTGGAGCTGCCCCCGAAGTCGCCCGTGCGCCAGCTGCTGCTGCAATGCGCCGCGCGCTACCTGGGCCGCGAGCTGAACGACGGCAAGCCCGTAGACCCCGTGGCGCGCTTCCACCTGGGCAACGGCGCCCGCGTGGAACGCCTGAACTGGGCGGGCGACCCCTCGGCCAAGGGCCTCAAGCAATCGTTCGGCCTCATGGTCAACTACGTGTATGACCTCAAGCGCATCGACCGGCATCGCGGCATGCTGGCCGAGGGCCGCGTGCCGGTATCGAGCGACATCGACGGCCTGTGCCGCGACTGAGCTTCTGAGTACATTCCAAGAGCGCCGCGCAGGCGCCTATCTGTTCCCGTTCCATAACCGCAAGGAGACAAAGCGATGCAAGAGAGAGACGACACCACCCTGTTCACGGGCCTGCCACGGCGGCGCGACATGCTGCGCGCCGCAGGCGCGGCGGGCCTGGCGGCTGCGGCCGGCGGGGCGTGGGCGCAAGGCGCCGCCGCATGGCCGAGCAAGCCGGTGAACCTCGTGGTGCCCTTTCCCGCAGGCGGCGGCACCGACGCGTTCGCGCGCCCGCTGTCGGCGCAGTTCGCCAAGAACACGGGCAAGACGCTGGTGATCGACAACCGCGGAGGCGCGGGCGGCACGGTGGGCGCGAGCTACGCGGCCAAGGCGCACGGCGACGGCTATACGCTGTTCATGGGCGCGGTGCACCACACCATCGCCCCGTCGATGTACCCCAAGCTGGACTACGACCTCGAAAAAGACTTCATCCCCCTGGCCCTGCTGGCGGACGTACCGCAGGTGCTGGTGGTCAACCCCAAGAACGTGCCGGAGGCCGACTACCAGGCCTTCATGGAGCGGGTGCGCCGCAACCCCGGCCTGCTCAACTACGGCTCGGCCGGGCCGGGCACGTCGCACCACATGGCGGGCGAGCTGTTCAAGCAGCAGACCAAGACCTTCATCACCCACATTCCCTACACCGGCGCGGGCCCCGCGCTGCGCGACCTCGTGGGCGGGCAGGTGGACATGATGTTCGACGGCCTGGGCTCCTCGGCCACCCACATCAAGGCCGGGCGCATCAAGCCGCTGATGGTCTCGGGCGGCAAGCGCAACCCGGCATTCCCCAACGTGCCTTGCGCCGCCGAGGTCGGGCTGCCCGACTACACCGTCACCACCTGGTACGGCCTGTGGGCGCCCAAGGGCACGCCGGCCGACGTGCAGGCGCGCATCGTCGAGGAAGTCCGCAAATGCGGCGCCGCCGAGGAGATCAAGGCCATCTGGGCCAGCAACGGCGCCGAGTTCGGCACCCTGAGCCCGCAGGACTTCGGCAAGATGGTCAGCAGCGAAATCAAGCGCTGGGCGCAGGTGGTGAAGGCCTCCGGCGCCAAGATGGATTGAGATGAAACGACAACCCCCTGAGCCGCTTCGCGGCTTCCCCCTTCTCTCTACGCGCTTCGCGCTAGGGGAAGGGGGACGCAGCCAGCGCGGCGGGGCGGCCCTTGCGCGGCTGCCCGCGTTTGGGGCGCGCCAGTTTCATCGGTTGCGCGCGTAGCGCCGTGGAAAACTGATATGACAGGTGAAGTGCGGGCGGCCGAGGCCGCGGGAGAGGCGGCCGGCCGTGGCGTGGTGCGCGTGGTGCTGCGCCACGAAGGGCGGCTCAACGCCATGTCGCGCGGCATGTGGCGCGCGCTGCGCGACGTCTTCGAAGACATCCAGCGCAGCGCCAGTGTGCGCTGCGTGCTCATCGAAGGCGAGGGCGAGGCTTTCTGCGCGGGCGGCGACATCTCCGAATACCCCGCCTTCCGCTTCCACCCCGACAGCCTGCGCGACTTCCACGAGAACGACGTCTGGGGCGGCCTGGGCGCGATGCTGGCGTGCGACGTGCCCATCGTCGCGTGCATCGCCGGCGCCTGCATGGGCGCGGGCGTGGAGATCGCGAGCTGCTGCGACGTGCGCATCGCTGCCGCCTCCGCGCGCTTCGGCGCGCCCATCGCGCGGCTGGGCTTCCCCATGGCGCCGCGCGAGGCCGCACTGGTGGCCGGCGCCGTGGGCGAGGTCACCGCGCGGCAGATGCTGCTGGAGGCCGCCACCTTCAACGCGCACGAGATGGCGCAGCGTGGCTTCCTGAGCCAGGTGGTGGAGCCCGGCCTGCTGGAGGCCCAGGCGCTGGGCAGCGCGTTGCGCATCGCCGCGCTGGCGCCGGGCGCGGCGCGGCTCAACAAGCAGACCCTGCGGGCGCTTCAAGCATCGAAATGGCCTCCAGCGCCCGTCCACCAAGCGCAAGCAGCTATCGATCCGGTAGCAAGCGATCCCTACGACTATGCCGACAGCGCAGAGCACCGCGAGGGTATCGCGGCGTTCCTGGCCAAGCGGCCTCCTGTTTTCTGACTGTCCTTTTTGGTTGGCACACCATGAGTTCCTCTTCCCAGAACCTGTTCACGGCGCTGCGCGCCGCCTTCCCCCGCGACCTGGAGCAGATCGCCGTCGAGACCACCTCGGCGGCAGGCGAGCCGCTGCGCTACACCTGGCGCGACCTGGACCGCGCGAGCAGCCAAATCGCCAACCTGCTGACCTCGCTGAAGCTGCCCGAGGGCAGCCGCGTGGCCGTGCAGGTGGACAAATCCGTCGAGGCCATGCTGCTGTACCTCGGCACGCTGCGCGCGGGCTACGTGTTCCTGCCGCTCAACACCGCCTACCAGAGCGCCGAGATCGAATACTTCGTGGGCAACGCCGAGCCCGCCGTCGTCGTGTGCACGCCCGCCAACTTCGGCTGGGTCTCCAAGATCGCCTTCACCGCCGGCACGCAGCACGTCTTCACGCTGGGCGACGACCGCACCGGCAGCCTGCTGGAGCGCGCCGCGCACCATGGCGACGAACACACGCCCGTGGCGCGCGCGGCCGACGACCTCGCCGCCATCCTCTACACCAGCGGCACCACCGGCCGCAGCAAAGGCGCCATGCTCACCCACGGCAACCTGCTGTCGAACGCGCAGGTGCTCAAGGACTACTGGGGCTGGAAGGATGGCGACGTACTCATCCACGCGCTGCCCATCTTCCACGTGCACGGCCTGTTCGTGGCCATCCACGGCGCGCTCATCAACGGCAG
>NZ_DF238898.1 GCF_000400995.2 Acidovorax sp. MR-S7
TTGCCATGGTCCACGTGACCGATCGTGCCCACGTTCACGTGGGGCTTGGTACGTTCGAACTTACCTTTTGCCATTTCTGATCTCCAAAAGAGCAATGCCTGTGTTGGGGTTTAACGTCTGCACCCGGTTGCTGGTTCGGCCCGCACAGCGCGACAGGCCGGCACCGGATCGCAGATTGCAAGAAACTTGCTATCTTTAAGTGAGCTGCCAGCACTTACTGGATAAGCGCTGGCAGCCGATTTTGCACTTACTTGGCGCGCGCGGCAATGATGGCCTCGGCCACGTTGCGCGGAGCTTCGGAGTAGTGCTTGAACTCCATCGTGTACGTGGCACGGCCCTGCGTCATCGAGCGCAGCTGCGTGGCGTAGCCGAACATCTCGGACAGCGGGACTTCGGCCTTGATGGCCTTGCCGCCGCCGACCATGTCGTCCATGCCCTGCACCATGCCGCGGCGGCTGGAGAGGTCGCCCATCACGGTACCGGCATAGTCCTCGGGCGTCTCGACTTCCACGGCCATCATGGGCTCGAGGATGACGGGGCCGGCCTTCTTGGCGGCTTCCTTGAAGCCGAAGATGGCAGCCATCTTGAACGCCTGTTCGGACGAGTCCACGTCGTGGTACGAACCGAAGGTCAGCGCGACCTTGACGTCCACCACAGGGTAGCCGGCCAGCACGCCGCTGGTGAGCGCTTCTTCCACGCCCTTCTGCACGGCGGGGATGTACTCGCGCGGCACCACGCCGCCCTTGATCTCGTCGAGGAACTCGAAGCCCTTGCCCGGCTCGTTGGGTTCCAGGCGGAACACCACGTGGCCGTACTGGCCCTTACCGCCGGACTGGCGCACGAACTTGCCGTCCACGTCCTTGACCGTGTTGCGGATGGTTTCGCGGTAGGCCACCTGGGGCTTGCCCACGTTGGCTTCCACGCCGAACTCGCGCTTCATGCGGTCGACGATGATTTCCAGGTGCAGCTCGCCCATGCCGGCGATGATGGTCTGGCCGGACTCTTCGTCGGAGCGCACGCGGAACGACGGGTCCTCGGACGCCAGGCGCGACAGGGCGATGCCCATCTTTTCCTGGTCGGACTTGGACTTGGGTTCCACGGCCTGCGCGATCACGGGCTCGGGGAACACCATGCGCTCCAGGGTCACGACGGCATCGGGATCGCACAGGGTTTCGCCCGTGGTCACGTCCTTCAGGCCCACGCAGGCGGCGATGTCGCCGGCGCGGATTTCGTCGATTTCCACGCGCTCGTTGGCCATCATCTGCACGATACGGCCGATGCGCTCCTTCTTGCCCTTGACGGCGTTGTAGACGGTGTCGCCCTTGGAGAGCACGCCGGAGTACACGCGCACGAACGTGAGCTGGCCCACGAACGGGTCGGTCATCAGCTTGAAGGCCAGCGCGGAGAACTTCTCGGCGTCGTCGGCCTTGCGCGACGTGGGCTGCTCGTCCTCGTCGGTACCGCCCACGGGCGGGATGTCCACGGGCGAGGGCAGGTAGTCGATCACGGCGTCGAGCATGCGCTGCACGCCCTTGTTCTTGAACGCGGTGCCGCACAGCATGGGCTGGATTTCGGTCGCGATGGTGCGCGTGCGCAGGCCGAGCTTGACTTCGGCTTCGGAGAGGTCGCCCTCTTCGAGGTACTTGTTCATCAGCTCTTCGCTGGCTTCAGCGGCGGCCTCGACCATGTTCTCGCGCCACTTCTGGGCATCGGCAGCCAGCTCGGCCGGGATGTCCTGGTACTCGAACTTCATGCCCTGGGAAGCTTCGTCCCAGATGATGGCCTTCATCTTCACGAGGTCGATCACGCCCTTGAAGTTGTCTTCCGCGCCGATCGGGATCACCACGGGCACGGGGTTGGCCTTCAGGCGCAGCTTCATCTGGTCGTAGACCTTGAAGAAGTTGGCGCCGGTGCGGTCCATCTTGTTGACGAACGCAAGGCGGGGCACCTTGTACTTGTTGGCCTGGCGCCACACGGTTTCGGACTGGGGCTGCACGCCGCCCACGGCGCAGTACACCATGCAGGCGCCGTCCAGCACGCGCATGGAACGCTCCACCTCGATGGTGAAGTCCACGTGGCCAGGGGTGTCGATGATGTTGAAGCGGTGCTCGGGGTAGGACATGTCCATGCCCTTCCAGAAGCAGGTCACTGCCGCGGAAGTGATGGTGATGCCGCGCTCCTGCTCCTGCTCCATCCAGTCGGTGGTGGCGGCGCCGTCGTGCACTTCGCCCAGTTTGTGGGTCACACCCGTGTAGAACAGGATACGTTCCGTGGTCGTGGTCTTGCCAGCGTCGATGTGGGCCGAGATACCGATGTTGCGGTAGCGCTCGATGGGAGTTTTGCGAGCCATGATGGGTACTTTCGTTAACGGCTGAGAGCCCGTCCGCCGAAAAGGGCGGATCGGGCTCCCTGCCAGTGCGATAGGTGGGGGCGGAACTTAGAAGCGGAAGTGGCTGAATGCCTTGTTGGCTTCGGCCATGCGGTGCACTTCGTCACGGCGCTTCATCGCGCCGCCACGGCCTTCGGTGGCTTCCATCAGTTCGTTGGCCAGGCGCTGCGCCATGGACTTCTCGCCACGCTTGCGGGCGGCTTCCTTGATCCAGCGCATCGACAGGGCCAGGCGGCGCACGGGACGCACTTCCACGGGCACCTGGTAGTTGGCGCCGCCCACGCGGCGGGACTTCACTTCGACCATCGGCTTCACGTTGTTGATGGCCGTGACGAACACTTCCAGAGCATCCTTCTCGGGCTGCTTCTTGGAGATCAGTTCCAGCGCGCCATAGATGATGCGCTCTGCAACCGCCTTCTTGCCGCCTTCCATGATCACGTTCATGAATTTGGACAGCTCTACGTTGCCGAACTTGGGATCCGGCAGGATTTCACGTTTGGGGACTTCGCGACGACGTGGCATTTTTCACCTCTATCTTTGCTTCAGTTGGCGTCTTTTCAGACACCGCGAGAGCCAAACCATGGACTCCCACTTACTCGACCCGCGCAGAACACCTGCGTTTGGGGTCACTACGCTGCATCACCGCGCCACGCGGGAGACAGCACCGAAAATTCCTTGCGAAAGCGCAGGGCTTACTTGGCCTTGGGCTTCTTGGCACCGTACTTGGAACGGGCCTGCTTGCGGTCCTTGACGCCTTGCAGGTCAAGCGAACCACGCACGATGTGGTAGCGCACACCGGGCAAGTCCTTCACACGGCCGCCGCGCACCAGCACCACGCTGTGTTCTTGCAGGTTGTGGCCTTCGCCGCCGATGTACGAGATCACCTCGAAGCCGTTGGTCAGGCGCACCTTGGCGACCTTACGCAGAGCGGAGTTCGGCTTCTTGGGCGTCGTGGTGTACACACGGGTGCACACGCCACGGCGCTGCGGGCAGTTTTCCATTGCAGGGCTTTTGGATTTGACAACTTCGACCGTGCGGCCCTGGCGCACGAGTTGGTTGATGGTTGGCATGAATACGTCCCTAAACGTGAATTAAGCGAAAACGTGAGTCCCTTCGGAAATTCCGAAAAGCCTTCTAGTGTACTGGTTTGCGGATAACAAGGCAATCCACCCGCGCTGCAGCCGAATCCGGCGCTAGAACGCGTAGGACGCCCAGGCGCCCTGCCCTGCCTTCATCCGGTAGCCGCCCGCCGCGTCGCGCACCACGACCACGTCTTCGTTCTCCGAGACGAAGGGCGTCGTGCCCACTCTGCCCAGGCGCGCCGACAGCGGGCGGGCACGGGCGCCGTAGGGGCTGTCGGCGACCAGATCGGCCAGCAGGCTGTTCAGGTCGAAGTAGCTGGTCGGCCGGTCCACCACGAGCGGGCCGCCGCCCTGCCGCCCCGGCAGGCCGATGAGCTTGACCGCCGCCGGCACCAGCGTGACGCGCGGCCCGGGAATTTCGCGCATGCCGGCAAACTGCATCTTGTCGCCCCGCAGGGACGCGCCGTGCTCCGGCACCATCACCAGCACCACGGGCCGGCCGCTGCTTTCGAGCTGGCCGATGAAGCGGTCGAAATCGTTCAACAGCTTATGCAGCCGGGGCTTGTACGAGGCCAGGCTGCCGCGCGTGTCCGAGCCGGAGACGCGGTTGCCGTCGTGGAGCGAGACGGTGTTGTAGTACAGCGCGGCGGGCTGGCCGCCCTGGCCCTGCCGCTGGCGCCACCACGCCGAGAGGACGGCGAGGTCGTCGTAGATGGGCGAGCCGTCGAAGCTGCGCATGTGCACCGGCGCGCCGCGGCTGACCTGCACCTTGCCGCGCAGCCCGCCGCGGTATTCGAGGAGCTTGGAGAAGTCGTCGAACTCGCCGTCGTGGTTGAGCAGGGCACCGGTCTTGAACCCGGCCTGCTCCAGGACCGGGAAGATCTGGCATTCGCGCGGCGCGCCGCGGTACAGCTGCCCGTGCCGCACCTGCCCGCAGGCGCCGTACAGCAGCCGCAGCACGGCGGGGCCGCTGTAGCTGGCAGCGCTGTTGAAATCGGAGAACAGCAGGTCGAAGCGGCCAAACAGCGGGTGATTGCGTTCCCCCACCACGTCCAGGTCGTCCCATGCCAGCGAGCACACGTGCAGGACGACGAGGTCGAACGCCGGCGTGCCGCCCGCAGGCAGATGCAGCTTGCGCCGCGATTCGTCCTGGTAGAACGTCTGCAGCCGGGCCTGCGGGTCCGCGGGAGCAGCAGCGCTTTGCACCGCGCTGGCGGCAGCCGGCTCGGCACCCAGCTCCGCCACGGCCGGCACGCTCAGGATGCCCAGGAATGCGACGACGGTGAACGGCACCCAGCGCGCCAGCAGCCCATAGGCCACCACGCCCGCCACCAGGGCCAACGCCACCCACGGGTTCACGGCGCGCGCTGCCAGCTCCCACAGGTATTCGGCGCTGAAGCCGCCGAGCCCGGCCAGCAGGCGCTCGGGCCCAGGCAGGAAGGAGTCGTGGTAGAACAGCCCCAACGCCACGGGCCAGGCCAGCCAGCGCCGCGCGCGGCGGGCCCAAGGCCAGCGCAGCGGCCACGCCAGGGCGGCCGCGAACAGCAGGTTGCCGATCCAGCCGAAACCGATGGAGCCCGCGTGGTACAGCCCCGCCTTGGCCAGGAAGTACAGGCTCCAGGCGCCCATCCCCGCGCCCGTGGATTCAGGACGCCGGGCGGCCGGCGCCGGGGTGTGCCGAGGGCGCCGCGCCGGCGGCCTGGGCGGGGCCTTCGGGGAACTGCCGGCCCGGGGCTGCGGCGCCGGGGGTCTGGACCAGCCCGGCGCCGGGGGGGCCTGCGGGTCCTGCGCGTCCATGGACCCTTACTTGATCCAGAGGCGGATGGCGTCCCACGCGCGGCCGAAGATGCCGGCCTCGCCCACGTCTTCCAGCGCCACCAGCGGCACCTCGGTCACGGGCTGGCCTTCCAGCGACACCTTCAGCGTGCCGATGGACTGGCCCTTGGTGAAGGGCGCGATCAGCGGGTCCTTGCGCACGAGCTCGGTGGCGATCTTGCCGGCGCTGCCCGAGGGCACGGTGATGACGATGGCCTCGGGCCGGCCGATCTTCAGCGTGTTCTGCGTGCCCTTCCACACGGCCGGCGTGGCGGCCGGCTGGCCGGCGTCGAAGAGCTTGACGGCATCGAACGCGGTGTAGCCCCAGTTCAGCAGCTTCTGGCTCTCGTTGGCGCGGGCGTTCTCGCTGGCTGCGCCGAGCACGATGGACAGCAGGCGCCGCTGGCCCACCTGCGGGAAGTCGCGCTTGGACGTGGCCACCAGGCAGTAGCCCGCGGCGGCCGTGTGGCCGGTCTTGAGGCCGTCCACCGTCGGGTCGCGCAGCAGCAGCGTATTGCGGTTGTTGCTGTTGGATGCCGGCGTGCCCTCGTAGCGGTACTGCTTGGTGGCATAGTAGTGCATGTACTCGGGGAAGTCGCGCATCAGCCGGGTGGCCAGCGTGGCCAGGTCGCGCGCCGTGGTGGTGTGGCCGGGCTCGGTCAGGCCCTCGGGGTTCTTGTAGGCGGTGCCGTTCATGCCCAGGGCCTTGGCCTGCTCGTTCATCAGGCGCACGAAATTGTCGACCGTGCCGCCCACGCCTTCGGCCAGGGCCACGGTGGCGTCGTTGCCGGACTGCACGATCATGCCCTTGAGCAGGTCGTCCACCGGCACCTGCATCTTGGGGTCGATGAACATGCGCGAGCCGGGCATCTTCCAGGCGCGCTCGGAGACGGGCAGCTTCTGCTCCAGCGTGATCTTCTTGGCGCGCAGCGCGTCGAAGACGAGGTAGCCGGTCATGAGCTTGGTGAGCGAGGCCTGCTCCACCGGCGCGTCGATGTCCTTGGCGGCGAGCACCTGGCCGGCCGTCACGTCCACCAGCAGGTAGTTGCGCGCGGCGATTTCCGGCGGCTGGGGCGCCTGTGCCCACAGGGCGGCGGGCGCCAGCAGGGCGGCACAGGCAA
Source organism: Acidovorax sp. MR-S7 (assembly GCF_000400995.2). Taxonomy (GTDB): domain Bacteria; phylum Pseudomonadota; class Gammaproteobacteria; order Burkholderiales; family Burkholderiaceae_C; genus MR-S7. Next base: position 6,408 of record NZ_DF238898.1, read on the forward strand.
GGGTTCGCAACGAGGACAGGAAAGACTTCATGGTGGAGGAAACGCGGAAAACAGGGGGAAAAGAATAGAGGCGGGGGCTCATTGCAGGTGGCGCACGACCAGGCCCTTGAGCAGCGGCAATTGTCCGTGAAAGAAATGGCCGCCCCCGGGCACGACGGTAACCGGCAGTGACTGCGGGCGCGCCCAGTCCATCACGGAAGCCAGGGGCACGGTGTCGTCGGCCTCGCCGTGCACGACCAGCGTGCGCAGGTGGGCGTCGGGCGGCACGGGCGCCACGGTGAAGCGGCTGGCGGCCGTGCCCACGAGCACGGCGCGGTCCACCTCGCGCTCGCCCCACAGGCGCGCCAGCGCATGGCTGGTGACGAAGGCGCCGAAGGAAAAGCCCGCCAGGGCGATCGGCCCCGTTTCGGCGGCCTGCCGCACGACGGCCAGCAGGTCGTCCAGCTCGCCCCGCCCCTCGTCGTGCGTGCCGGCGGTGCCGCCCACGCCGCGGAAGTTGAAGCGCACGGCGGTGAAGCCGCACTGCACGAAGGCACGCGCCAGCGTCTGCACCACCTTGTTGTCCATCGTGCCGCCGAACAGCGGATGCGGGTGCGCGATCACCGCCACGCCTCGCGCGGGCGCGCCCTCGGCAGGCGCATCGCGCAGGGCTTCGATGGGGCCCACGGGGCCGGCAAGGGTCAAGCGTTCGGTCTGTGCGTTCACGTCAAGCTACCAATTCAATAGCTGCCGGCGCTTGACTGGCAAGCGCTGGAGGCCAAAAACACTATGAATGCGGATCAGCGGCCAAGTTCCGGCGGCGTGCGCAAGCGCTCCACCACCTGGCCGTTCTTGAGGTGCGACTCCACGATCTCGTCGATGTCGGCCTCGTCCACATAGGTGTACCAGGTCCCCTCGGGATAGACCACGGCGATGGGCCCGCCCGCGCAGCGGTCCAGGCACCCGGCCTTGTTCACGCGCACCTTGCCGGGGCCGGCCAGGCCCTGCTTCTTGACGAGCGACTTGCAGCGCTCGAACGCCTGCTGCGCACCGTGGTGGGCACAGCAGTTCTCGCCGTTGGTGCGCTCGTTGAGGCAAAAGAAGATGTGGCGCTGGTAGTACGGGGTGTCGCTCATGGGCCGATTCTAGGATTCCGCCTCGCGCCGCGACACCCGCAGCACCACATAGACGAGCGCCGCATAGGGCCAGATCCAGCCCAGCCACTGCCCCAGGCCGTAGAAGCGGATGAACCGTCCCTGTTCCCAGGCCTGCAGCGTCTGCGCGAAGTAGGCGCTTTCGGGCGCCTCGTTGAGCAGGTTCAGGTGCAGCATCAGCGCCAGCAGCAGCAGCGCCGCGCAGGCACGGCGAGGCACCGCCGCCAGCGCCAGCGCGGCGGCCACGCCGGCGATCACGCCCGCGCGCGCGGGCAGCGTCTGCCATTCCCAGGCGTGGGTGGGCCCGTAGGTCAGGGCCGCCGAAAGCGCCGTCACCGCCACGCCCGCCAGGGCCACGCACAGGGCGAACACCACGCGCCGGCCCACATGGCGCATCACGCAGTAGCCCAGCAAGCAGGGGATCAGCAGCCCCAGCGCCACGGCCAGCAGCTCGCCGCCCTGCGACAACGGCTCCAGCGCCTCGTCGCGCACCGGCAGCCATTCGAGGAAGGGCGTGTCGTCCAGCAAATCGAAAAGCGCCGCCTCCAGCCGCTCCCAGACCTGCCCCAGCCCGAAGGGCAGCGCCGCCGGGAACAGCAGCGCCCAGGGCCACAGCGCCAGCAGCACCAGCGCGCCGCGCGCATCCGGCACGAACCACTGCGCGCGGAAACGGCTCCAGCGCGCGATGGCGCCCAGGCGCTCCAGCAGCGCCGCCGCCAGCGCGCCCAGCAGCGCGCCCGCGGCGTTGAGCGCCAGGTCCATGTTGGAGGGCACGCGCCGCGGCAGGTAGATCTGCAGGTATTCCATTGCCAGCGACAGCAGCGCGCCCGCCAGCGCCGCCACCGGCACCGCCGCGCGCGGCCAGCCCGTGCGCAGCAGCGCCAGCGCCAGCAGGAAGCCCAGCGGCGCGTAGCCCGCCACGTTGAGGTTCACGTCGAACCACGTCCAGTACGGCGGCGGGATGCGCGCCGTGAAGAACACCCAGGGCGAGATGCCCTGTTCGCGCCAGCCCTCGAACGGGAACAGGCTGGCGAAGACGATCAGCGCGCCATAGATCAGCGCCAGGGGCCAGGCCGACGTCTTGTGCATGCCCCGGCTAGAACGGCTTGACCACCACGAGGATCACCGCCGCGACCAGCAGCAGCACGGGGACTTCGTTGAACACGCGGAACCAGCGGTGGCTGTGCTGGTCGGTGTTGGCCACCAGCTTGCGCAGCAGCACGGCGCAGGCATGGTGGTAGCCCACCGCCAGCACCACCACGGCCAGCTTGGCGTGCAGCCAGCCATTGCCCGGCCCGCGCCCGATGCCGTAGCCCAGCCACAACCACAGGCCCAGGCCCAGGGCCGGCACCGCCAGCATCGTCGTGAAGCGCAGCAGCTTGCGCGCCATCAGCACCAGGCGCTCGCGCTCGGCCACCGATCCGGGCGTCACCATGGCCAGGTTGACGAAGATGCGCGGCAGGTAGAACAGGCCGGCGAACCAGCTGGCGATGAAGACGATGTGGAAGGCTTTGACCCAGAGCATGGAGGCGGTGGAGGAAAAAAAGAAGCCCGGCGGGACCGGGCGGGAAAGCCCTGGGCATGCGTGGCATGCCAAGGCCCCGCTCAGGGAGGTAAAGCGGGGGGCGGCGTGCCGCCCGGGGGCAATCTAGCACCCGATCCCCGCCAGCGCAAGGCTGCGGCATGGCATATGGCGCACAATTTGCCCATGCATCTGTCCAGCCCCACCCCTTTCCCCGCCAACCGCCCGCGCCGCCTGCGCCGCGACGCATACACCCGCAACCTGGTGCGCGAGACCGTGCTCACGCCGCACGACTTCATCTACCCCGTGTTCGTGCACGAAGGCACCAACCTGCGCGTGCCCGTGCCCTCCATGCCCGGCGTGGAGCGCCTGAGCCTGGACCTGCTGCTGCCCGTAGCCGAGGAGTGCGTGAAGCTGGGCATCCCCGTGCTGGCGCTGTTCCCCTCGATCGACACGCAGCTCAAGACGCCCGACGGCAAGGAGGCGCTGAACCCCGACGGCCTCGTGCCGCGCGTGGTGCGCAAGCTCAAGGCCGAGTTCCCCGGCCTGGGCGTGCTGACCGACGTGGCGCTGGACCCCTACACCAGCCACGGCCAGGACGGCCTGCTCGACGACACCGGCTACATCCTGAACGACGAGACGGTCGAAGTCCTCGTGGGCCAGGCCCTGGCGCATGCCGGCGCGGGCGTGGACATGGTCGCGCCCAGCGACATGATGGACGGGCGCATCGGCGCCATCCGCGAGGCGCTGGAGACGCACGGCCACATCCACACGCGCATCATGGCCTACAGCGCCAAGTACGCCAGCGCCTTCTACGGCCCGTTCCGCGACGCCGTGGGCTCCAGCGCCAACCTGGGCGCCAGCAACAAGAACGTCTACCAGATGGACCCGGCCAACACCGACGAGGCCCTGCGCGAGGTGGCGCTGGACCTGGCCGAAGGCGCCGACATGGTCATGGTCAAGCCCGGCATGCCCTACCTGGACGTGGTGCGCCGCGTGAAGGACGAGTTCCGAGTGCCCACCTTCGCCTACCAGGTCAGCGGCGAATACGCCATGCTCAAGGCCGCCGCGGCCAACGGCTGGCTCGACCACGACAAGGTGATGATGGAGTCGCTGCTGGCCTTCAAGCGCGCGGGCGCCGACGGCGTGCTGACCTATTTCGCGCTCGACGCCGCGCGCCTTCTGCTCGCAAAATAAGAGCTGCTTGCGCTTGATGGAAAAGCGCTGGAGGCCGATTTGACTGGAAACCCGCCGCAGCCGATCCGCGTCTTCCTCCTGCAGCCCGGCGCCCTGGCGCAGGAGCTGCAGGCCCTGCCCGCGCAGCCGCCCGCACAGGGCTTCTACTGGATCGCCTGCACGCGCGCGGCCTTCAGCGCCGAGCTGCCGCGCCTGCAGGCCGCGCTGCAGGCGGCGGCCGGGCAGCAGCTGGTGGACCTGCACGTGTCCGACCTGCTCAACCCGCAGCTGCCCTCGCACTACGACTACACCTCGCAGTACGACCTGCTGGTGGTGCGCCGCCTGGGCACTGCGCAGGAAAGCGCCGCCGCCCCGCTGGCGGCCGCGGCCGCGCGCGGCGGCCCGCCGGTGCTGCGGCGCATCGACACCAGCCCCGTGGGCTTCGCCGTGTTCGACCAGGTGCTGCTCTCCGTGCACCCCGGAGACTGCACCGTGCGCGACGCCTACGCCGCCCGCCTGGCCGCGCCCCCGCCCGCCGCGGCGCCCGCCACCACCCCGGCCGAGGCCGTGGTGCGCGACCTGCGCAGCGGCCCCGTGGCCGGCGCGCGCCTGCCCGCCAGCCCCGCCGACCTGATGCTGCGCGTGGCCGGCCACATCGTGGACAACTACCTGGACCTGCGCCGCGAGCTCTCGCGCCAGCTCGACCACTGGCAGTCCGAGCTGCTCAAGCCCGGCACCCGCTTCACCAACTGGGGCGCGCTGCTCGACGCGCGCCTCACCCTGCACCAGCTCGACGAGATCTGCGAGGACCAGCGCGCCGCCATCCAGGCCTGGAGCGAGGCGCTGGACACCTGGGCCGCGCCCGGCGGCAACGCGCAGGCCGCGCGCGAGCTGGACCTGCTCAAGGTGCGCAGCCGCGACGTGCTGGAGCACATCGAGCGCGTGGTGCACCACGTGCGCCGCCTTGAGCAAAGCACCGAGGCCGTGCTGCAGATGCATTTCTCCGTGCAGAGCAACCGCACCAACGACATCATGCGCACCCTCACGGCGCTCACCGCCGTGTTCCTGCCGCTGAACCTGATCGCCGGCATCTTCGGCATGAACTTCGAGTTCATCCCCTTCGTGCACCAGGAGGAAGGCTTCTGGTGGGCCATGGGCAGCATGACCTTGATCGCCGTGGCGCTCACGGCCTTCTTCTGGCGCAAGCGCTACCTGACGCGCACGGGGCGGGGCTGAGACCCTTCTCACGGCAGGGATTCAATCCTTGTCCTGGCAAATAATTGCCTAGGCAATTATTGTTGCGCCCCATGAAAACGCCGGATGAAGAAGACGCGCTGGCCGGCGACGGCCTGTGCCCGCTGTCCCATCCCTCGCTGCCCGTTCCGTTCGAGGTGGAGCAAAGCCTCGGCTTCCAGTTGCGCCGCATCGCCACGCTGCTGGGCGCCGAGGTGGACCGCCGCATGGAGCCCCTGGGCCTGACCGACGCACAGTGGAAGCCCCTGCTGCGCCTGCTGCTCGACCCGCCCGGCACGGCCGCGGCGCTGGCGCGCGTGTGCCACCTGGACGCCGGCGGCCTCACGCGCCTGCTCGACCGCCTGGAGGCCAAGGGCCTGTGCCAGCGTGAACGCTCGCAGGAAGACCGGCGCGTGGTGAACATCGCCCTCACGCCCGAGGGCCGCGCCGTGGCCGAGCAGCTCCCCGCCATCCTGGCCGGCGTGCAGCGCGAGCTGCTTGCGGGCTTCGACGAGGCGGAAGAAGCGCGACTACGCGACTTCCTCGCCCGCATCTACGCCAACACCCGCGCCATGCCCGGCTCCTGAATTTCCCCGTCCTCCGAGAGAACCACAACATGAAGAACCACCTCTCCCCCGACCCCACCGCCGCACCGCCCGCTGTCGCACCACCCGGCTCCGCGCTGCTCTACGCCGCCACGCTGGCCGTGGCCCTGCTGGCGCTGCCCGCGCTCACGGGCTGCGCCGACACGGGCGGCATCGCCGCGCAGGCGCGGCTGCGCGACACGGCCACGCTCGTCGCGCCCGGCACGGCCGAATTGGCCGTCGCCCCCGACTGGTGGCGCGCCTTCGGCGACGCGCAGCTCGACGCGTTGGTGCAGCAGGCGCTGGACGGCAACCCCGGCCTGCGCCAGGCCCAGGCGCGCATCGTCCGCGCCGAGGCCTTTACCTACGCCGCGCGCGCCGCGCTCGGCCCGCAGGTCAACGCCAGCACGGATCTCATGCGCCAGCGCTACAGCGAGAACGGCCCCTACCCGCCCGGCCAGGCGGGCAGCATCCTGAGCATCGACACGGCGCGCCTGTCGGGCAGCTGGGAGATCGACTTCTTCGGCAAGAACCGCGCCGCGCTCGAATCGGCCCTGGGCACGGCCCGCGCCGCGCGCGCCGATGCCGATGCCGCGCGCCTGCTGCTCGCGGCCAACGTGGTGCACTCCTACCTGCAGCTCGCGCGGCTGCAGGAGCAATTGCAGGTGGCCGAACGCACGCTGGCCCAGCGCGAGGAAATGCTGCGCCTCGTGCAGCAGCGCGTGAGCGCCGGCCTGGACACGCGGCTGGAGCTGCGCCAGAGCGAGGGCGCGCTACCCGAGGCGCGCCAGCAGATCGAGGCCCTGCGCGAGCAGGCCGCCCTCACGCGCAACGCGCTGGGCGCGCTGATTGCAGAGCCGAAAACGGCCCTGGCGCTTACCCCTCAAGCGCTGACAGCTATCAGATCAGAAGCAATCCCCACCACCCTGCCCGCCGACCTGCTGGGCCGCCGCCCCGACGTGGCCGCCGCGCGCTGGCGCGTGGAAGCCGCCACGCAAGACGTGGCCGTGGCGCGCGCGCAGTTCTACCCGAACGTGAGCCTGACGGCCTTCGTGGGCCTGGCCAGCATGGGGCTGGATCGCTTCATCGAGGGCGGCAGCCGCGAGTGGGGCGTGGGCCCGGCGCTGCGCCTGCCGGTCTTCGACGCGGGCCGCCTGCGCGCCAACCTGGCGGGCAAGTCGGCCGACCTGGACGCGGCGGTGGAGAGCTACAACGCCGTGCTGCTCGACGCCGTGCGCGACGCGGCCGACCAGCTCGCCTCCAGCGCCTCGGTCGAGCGCCAGATCGCCGAGCAGCGCCAGGCCGGCGAGGCGGCCGAATCCGCCTACGCCATCGCGCGCAAGCGCTACGAGGCCGGCCTCGGCAGCTACCTGCAGGTGCTCTCGGCCGAAACGCAGGTGCTGGCCCAGCGCCGCCAGGCCGTCGATCTGGCCGCGCGCCGCCTCGACACCCAGGCCGCCGTGATGCGCGCCCTGGGCGGCGGCTACATATGAAAGACCCCCTGAGCCGCTTCGCGTCTTCCCCCTGGAAGGGGGACGCCGCCCGTGCGGCGGGGCGGCCCTTGCACGGCGGCCCGCGCCTGCCGCGCGCCAGTTGCGCAGCCTGATACCACTCCAACACCACCCGTTTTCACCATGAACGCACCGCAATCCCCCTCCCCGGCCGCGCCCAAGCCCAACCGCCGCAAGGCTCTGTTCACCCTCGCCGGCGTGGTCGTGCTCGCCGGCGCCGCCTGGGGCCTGTACGACTGGCTGGTCGCCAGCCACTACGAGAGCACCGACAACGCCTACGTGCAGGGCAACGTGATCCAGATCACCCCGCAGACCGGCGGCACGGTGACGGCCATCCTGGCCGACGACACCGACCTGGTGCGCGCCGGCTCGCCGCTGGTGCAGCTCGACCCGGCCGACGCGCGCGTGGCCCTGCAGCAGGCCGAGGCCGCGCTGGCGCAGGCCGTGCGCCAGGCGCGCCAGCTCTACACCAACAACGGCGCGCTCACCGCCCAGGTGCGCCTGCGCGAGGCCGACGTGGCGCGCGCCCAGTCCGACATCGCCCGCGCGCAGGACGACCTGCGCCGCCGCCAGATGCTGACGGGCGACGGCGCCGTCTCCAAGGAAGAACTCAACCACGCGCAAAGCCAGCTCGACACCGCGCGCACCCAGCTCGCGGCCGCGCAGGCCGGCGTGGCGGCGGCGCGCGAGCAGCTCGCCAGCAACCAGTCGCTCACGCAGGGCGTGGCCGTGCAGGAGCACCCCAGCGTGCTGGCCGCCGCCGCCAAGGTGCGCGAGGCCTACCTGGCCGACCGCCGCACCGCCCTGCCCGCGCCGGTGGACGGCTACGTCGCCAAACGCAGCGTGCAGCTCGGCCAGCGCGTGGCGGCGGGCACGCCGCTGCTGTCCATCGTGCCGCTGCACGGGGTGTGGGTGGACGCGAACTTCAAGGAAAACCAGTTGCGCCACCTGCGCCTGGGCCAGCCCGCGAAGCTCACGGCCGACCTGTACGGCAAGAAGGTCGAATACACCGGCACCGTCGCCGGCCTGGGCGTGGGCACGGGCGCAGCCTTCGCGCTGCTTCCCGCGCAGAACGCCACGGGCAACTGGATCAAGGTGGTGCAGCGCGTGCCGGTGCGCATCGCGCTCGACGCCGCGCAGCTCGAACAGCACCCGCTGCGCGTGGGCCTGTCGATGGAAGTCGAGGTGGACACGAAGGAGCGCAGCGGCGCATCGCTGGCTGAGGCCCCGCGCAAGGAGGCCGTGGCGCAGACCACCGTGTACGCATCGCTCGACGAGGGCGCCGACGCCGACGTGGCCCGCATCATCACGGCCAACCTCAAGCCCTGAGCATGAGCGCCCCCTCCTCCGCTGCCGCTCCGCCCCCGCCGCTCACCGGCAGCGCGCGCACCTGGGGCACGCTGGCCCTGTCGGCCGCCACGTTCATGAACGTGCTCGACACGTCCATCGCCAACGTGTCGCTGCCCGCCATCGCGGGCGACCTGGGCGTGAGCCCCACGCAGGGCACCTGGGTCATCACCAGCTTCGCGGTGGCCAACGCCATCGCCGTGCCGCTCACGGGCTGGCTGTCGCAGCGCTTCGGACAGGTGCGGCTGTTCGTGGCCAGCGTCACGCTGTTCGTGATCGCGTCGCTCTTGTGCGGCCTGGCACCGAACATGACGCTGCTGATCGCCTTCCGCGCGCTGCAGGGCTTCGTCGCGGGGCCGATGATTCCGTTGTCGCAGGCGCTGCTGCTCTCCAGCTACCCGCGCGCGCTCGCGGGGCTGGCGATGGCGATGTGGTCCATGACCACGCTGATCGCGCCCGTCACCGGGCCGCTGCTGGGCGGCTGGATCACCGACAACATGGCCTGGCCGTGGATCTTCTACATCAACGTGCCCGTGGGCATCGCCGCCGTGGTGGTCACCTGGGGCATCTTCCACAAGCGCGAGACGGTGCGCCGCCAACTCCCCATCGACTCCATCGGCCTGGCGCTGCTGGTGATCTGGGTGGGTGCGATGCAGATCATGCTGGACATCGGCAAGGAGCACGACTGGTTCGAGTCGCCCTGGGTCGTGGCCTGCGCGCTGGTGGCGGCCATTGGCTTCGTGGCCTTCCTGATCTGGGAGCGCGGCGACGACCATCCCGTGGTCGATCTCACCCTGTTCAGGAACCGCAACTTCTGGGCCGGCTCGCTCGCCACCGCCGTGGGCTACGGCCTGTTCTTCGGCAACGTGGTGCTGCTGCCGCTGTGGCTGCAGCAGTACATGGGCTACACCGCCACGCAGGCCGGCGAGGTGATGGCGCCCGTGGGCCTGCTGGCGCTGGTGCTCTCGCCCTGGGTGGGCAAGAACATCGGCAAGAGCGACCCGCGCCGCTTCGCCACCTTCGCGTTCCTGGTGTTCGCGCTGGTGCTGTGGATGCGCTCGAACTTCAACACCCAGGCCGACTTGGCGACCATCATGGTGCCCACCATCGTGCAGGGCATCTCCATGGCGTTCTTCTTCATTCCACTGGTGACGATCACGCTCTCGGAGATTCCGCCGGAGCGCATTCCCGCCGCCTCGGGCCTGTCGAACTTCATGCGCATTACCGCCGGCGCCGTGGGCACGTCCATCGCCACCACGCTGTGGGAGCGCCGCGCCACGCTGCACCACGCCCAGCTCACCGAAGGGCTCACCCAGGGCAACGGCGCCTTCACCCAGGCGCTGCAAGGACTGCAGGCCGGCGGCCTCACGCCCCAGCAGGCGCTGGCGCAGGTGGAACGCATGCTGAACCAGCAGGCCTTCATGCTCGCAGCCAACGACATCTTCTACGTGTCGGCCGTGCTGTTCATGCTGCTGATCCCGCTGGTCTGGCTGGCCCACGCGCCGCGTGCCTCGGCGGGCAGCGCAGATGCGGCGGCAGGGGCGCATTGACTCCTGAAAAGAGAGCAGCTCGCGCTTTTCCAATAAGCGCTGGAGGCCGTTTTGGCTATGAAACCTGCGTGAACGCATGGATCGTGCGCCCCCGGCTGTCCACCGCCACGGTGACGGGGAAGTCCACCAATTCGAACTCGTGGATCGCCTCCATCCCCAGGTCTTCGAAGGCCAGCACGCGCGCGGCGCGGATGGCCCGGGACAGCAGGTAGGCCGCGCCGCCCGTGGCGCTCAGGTAGGCGCCGCCGTGGCGGGCGATGGCCGCGATGGCGTCCGGGCCGCGCTCGGCCTTGCCGATCATGGCCAGCAGTCCCGCCTGCGCCATCAAGGGCTCGACGAAACGATCCATGCGCGTGGCCGTGGTCGGCCCCGCGGGGCCCACGGCCTCGTCGCCCACGGCATCGACCGGGCCCACGTAGTAGACGACGCGCCCACGCAAGTCCACCGGCAGCGGCGCGCCGCGCGCGAGCAGGTCCACCAGGCGCTTGTGAACGGCGTCGCGCGCGGTGAGCACGCGGCCTGACAGCAGCAGCGTCTGGCCGATGCGCCACTTGCGTACCGCATCGGCGCCGAGGCGGTCGATATCCACGCGCACGGCGCCGGGCATGTCGAAGCGGTCGGCGATGCCGTCCCACAGGGTGGGCGAAGGCTCCTCGATCCGCGCCGGCCCGCTGCCATCGAGCGTGAAGCGCACGTACCGCGCGGCGGCGCAGTTGGGCACCAGCGCCACGGGGATCGTGGCCGCATGGCAGGGCGCGGTGCGCAGCTTCACGTCCAGCACGGCGGACGTGCCGCCCAGGCCCTGCGCGCCGATGCCCAGCGCGTTGGCGCGCTCGCAGACCTGCAGCCGCAGGGCCTCTTCGGCGTTCCGGGCGCCGCGCGCCTGCAGCAAATCCATATCGATGGGGTCGAACAGCGAGAGCTTGGCCAGCAGCATCGCCTGCTCGGGCGTGCCGCCGATGCCGATGCCCAGCGTGCCGGGCGGGCACCAGCCGGCGCCCATGCCGGGCAGTTGCGCGATGACCCAGTCGGCCACGCTGTCGCTGGGCTCCAGCGTGGCGAAGCGCGCCTTCACGTCGCCGCCGCCGCCCTTGGCCACCACCAGCACCTCCAGCGCATCGCCCTCCACGATCTCGCAGTGCACGACGGCGGGCGTGTTGTCCCGCGTGTTGAGCCGCCGGCCCAGCGGGTCGGAGACCATGGTGGCGCGCAGCGGGTTGACCGGGTCGCGGTAGGCGCGGCGCACGCCCTCGTCGGCCACGGCCTGCAGGCTCCAGGGCGGCGCGCCATCGCGGCGGAAGAACTGCACGCCGCAACCCACGCGCAGGAACACCTGGCCCACGCCCGTGTCCTGGCATACGGGCCGCCGGCCCAGGGCGGAAAGGCGGCTGTTCACGAGCAACTGCTCGATGGCCGCGCGCGCCGGTGCGTGGGTCTCGGCGGCCAGCGCCCGGCGCAGCGCGCGCACGAAGTCGGGCGGGTGGTGGTGGCTGACGAACTGGAAGGCCTGCGCCAGGCTGTCCGCCAGGTCTTCCTGGGCGATGCGTGTCATGGCGGTCAGTCGAGCTGGATCTTGGCGTCCGCCACTACCTTGCGCCAGCGCTCGACTTCCGCGGCCGTGTGCTTGGCGAATGCATCGGGGGCGTATTGCGCCTCAGGCAGGAGGTGGATGCCCTGGGCGGCCATGCGCTCGGTCCAGGCCTTGTCGGCCAGGGCCTTCAGGTAGGCCTGGTGCATTTTCTGCACGATGTCCTTGGCTGTGCCCTTGGGGGCGTACAGGCCGTACCAGGTGGCGGCCTCGAAGCCCGGCAGGGTCTTGTCGGCCAGCGGGGGCACGCCGGGGTACTGCTGCGGCATGGCGGTGAGCGAGGTCAGCGCGATGGCGTTGAGGCGCCCCCCCTGCACCTGGGGCAGCGCGGTGTTGCTCTGGTCGAACATGGCATCGACCTGGCCGCCGATCAGGTCGTTGATGGCGGGCGCGGCGCCCTTGTAGGCCACCTGCGTGACGTCGATGCCGGCCCTGGCGGCGAACAGCGCGGCGATCAGGTGCGAGGTGGAGCCCACGCCGGCGTTGCTGAAGTTGATCTGGCCCGGCTGCGCCTTGGCCGCGGCCACCAGGTCGCCGGCGTTCTTGTAGGGGGAGTTCTTGCCCACCAGCATCACCAGCGGCGTGTCGGGGAAGCGGAACACGGCCTCGAAGTCCTTGACCGGGTCGTAGCTCAGTTTCTTGTAGAGCGCCGGGCCCGCGCCCATGTAACCCATGTGCCCCACCAGGAAGGTGTAGCCGTCCGCGGGCGCCTTGGCGGCCTTGGCCGCGCCGATGGTGCCGCCCGCGCCGGGGGTGTTCTCGATGATGACGGGCTGACCCAGCTGCCGGCTGACCTTGTCCGCGATGTCGCGCGCCATGGCGTCCGTGGGGCCGCCGGCGGCGAAGGGCACGATCCAGGTCACGTTCTTGGTGGGCCACGCCTGGGCGTGGGTGAGCGGGGATGCGGCGAGCAGTGCGATGGCGCCAAGGGTTTTGAGGAATTTCATGCGTGTCTCCTGGGTGGTTGGGGGATCAATAGGTCTTGGCCGATGTCTCGATCGCGCGGTCCACCATCACCGGGGCCAGGCCCAGGTAGTTCGCGGGATCGGTCAGGCGGTCGATGGCGGCACGGTCGAAGTGCGCGGTGACGGCGGGCAGGGCCGCCAGGGCGTCGGCCAGGGTGCCGCCGTGCTCGTTGACGGTGCGGCAGGCGTCGTAGACCACGTCGTGCGCCTGCTGGCGCCCCATGGCGGGGGCCAGGCCCATCATCACGGCCTCGGCCACGATCAGGCCGCGGCTGATTCCCAGGTTGCGGCGCATCTGGTCCGTGTCCACGATCAGCCCGCCCAGGGCGAACTTGGCCTGGTGCAGCGCCCCGGCGGCGAGGATGAAGCTCTCGGGGATGGCGACCCATTCGGCATGCCACGGGCCGGTGGCGCGCTCGAAGTCCTGCACCATGGCATCCACCATCAGGCCGGCGTGCTGGCGCACGGCCTTGGCGGCGGCCAGCATCAGCTCGCTGGAGATGGGGTTGCGCTTCTGCGGCATGGTGCTGCTGGCGCCCCGGCCCTTGACGAAGGGCTCGTAGACCTCGGCGAACTCGGTCGAGGCCATGATCATGATGTCCAGCGCGATCTTGCCGAGCGAGCCCGTCACCAGCGCCAGCAGGTTCACCGCCTCGGCGAAGCCGTCGCGCGCCACGTGCCAGGTGGTGGCCGGCACGGCCAGGCCCAGCTCCTCGGCCAGCGCCTGCTGCACCTCCAGCCCCTTGTCGCCCAGCGAGGCCAGCGTGCCCGCCGCGCCCGCGAATTCCACGCACAGCACGCGCTCGCGCAGCTGGGCCAGGCGCTCTTGGTGGCGGTCGAACATGGCCAGCCAGATCGCCACCTTGTAGCCGAAGGTCACGGGCAGCGCCTGCTGCAGGTGGGTGCGGCCGGCCATGGGCGTGTCGCGGTGCTTCTTCGCCAGGCCGGCCAGGATGGCGCGCAGCGCGCGGATGTCGGCCTCCACGATGTCCAGCGCATCGCGCACCTGCAGCACGTTGGCCGTGTCCATGATGTCCTGCGTGGTGGCGCCCCAGTGCACGTAGCGGCCGGCGTCGCCGCACATGGCCACCAGCTGGTGCACCAGCGGCAGGATGGGGTAGCCGACAATGTCGGTTTCGTGGCGCATGTGGTCGAAGTCGATGCGCTCCAGGCGCGACTCGCGGGCGATGGCCTCGGCCGCCTCGGCCGGGATCACGCCGCAGCGCGCCTCGGCGCGCGCCAGGGCCACTTCCACCTCGATGTAGCGGGCGATCAGGCGGCGGTCGGAGAACACCTCGCGCATGGCGGGCGTGCCGAAGGCGTCGCGGAACAGGATGGAATCGATGACGGTGCTGGAGACGGGGCTGAAGGACATGGGAGCGGCCTGGAGTAGGTGGATATACATCGAACATATAAATATGTTCGAACAAATCAACCGTAGATATGTTCGAACAAACGAGAATCAGGAATAACCCTGAGCCGTTGCCGCACGCCATGAACAAGACCACCTACGCCGACCTCGCCCGCGACCTGGCCGAGGCCATCACGGCTGGCACCTACCCCGTGGGCTCGCTGCTGCCCACCGAATTCGAGCTGTGCGAGACGCACGGCCTGAGCCGCTATGCGGTGCGCAAGGCGCTGGACGAGCTGCAGGAGCTGGGGCTGATCTCCCGGCGCAAGAACGTGGGCACGCGCGTGGAGGCCACGCGGCCGGCGGCGGGGTTCACGCAGTCCATCGCCACGGTGGACGAACTGGCCCAGTTCGGCGCCCGGCACGTACGCGTCGTCCGCGGCTCCGAGCGGCTGGTGGCCGACCTGGCGCTGGCCCGGGAGCTGGACTGCCCCGGCGGCACGCGCTGGCTGCACATCTCCAGCCTGCGCATGGAAGACGCCACGCCTACGGCCCGCCCCATCTGCTGGACCGACGTGTACGTGGACGCGGCGTTCGGCGACATCGACGCGCTGGTGCGCGAGTCGCCCGAAACCCTGATCAGCTCCCTGATCGAGGCGCGCTACGGGCGCGCCATCACGCGCATCCGCCAGGAAGTGGATGCCATCCTCATGCCCCCCGGGCTGGCCGGCGAGCTGCAGGCGGAAGCGGGCTCGCCCGCGCTGCGCATCACGCGGCGCTATTACGACGCGACGGGGGAGCTGCTGGAGATTTCACGTTCCACCCACCCCGCCAGCCGCTTCACCTTCTCGATGGAGATGAGCCGCAGCCGGGAATAGGTGGCGGCGCCGCCGCGCTGGCGGCACCGGTGCGGCCTGGAGCGTCAGGCCAGGTGCTGGTCCAGGAAGGCCAGCGTGCGGTCGCGCGCCGCCATGGCGGCGGCCTCGTCGTAGCTGCCGCGCTGGTCGCAGTTGAAACCGTGGTCCGCGGCGTAAAGGTGCACCTGCACTTCGGGATGGGCGCGCGCGAAGGCCTGCACGCCGTCCACGGGGATGAAGTGGTCGCGCTCGCCGAAGTGCGCCAGCACCGGCACGCGAGGCTGGCGGGCGGCCTCCCCGGCCGTGGTCATGCCGCCGCCGTAGTAGGGCACGGCGGCCGACAGGCCCTCCAGCAGGCAGGCCGCGCGCCACGCGAGCAGGCCGCCCCAGCAAAAGCCCACCACGCCCACCTTGCGGCCGCTGGCCTGGGCGGCGTGGTTGATGGCGGCCTGGATGTCGGCCAGCACGCCCGGCGCGGGCAGGGCCTCCACGGCGGCCTTGAGTTCGCGGCCCGTGCGCATGTCCTCGTCGCCATAGCCCAGGTCCACGTCCGGGCGCACGCGCGCGAACGTGGCGGGCGCCACCGCGAGGTAGCCGCGCGCGGCCAGGCGGTCGGCCACCGCGCGGATGTGGGCGTTGACGCCGAAGATTTCCTGCAGCACCACCACCGCGCCGCGCGGCGCGGCATCGGGGCGCGCCTCCCAGGCGGGCAGCGTGAAACCGTCGGCCGAGGTGAGGTGGATCCATTGGCCCATGGCAGCTCCTTTCCTGTTCAAATGCGCGATTCTTGCAGGAGTCATCCGATCATGGACAAGATCGTTCTCGTCACCGGAGGCAGCCGGGGCATCGGCGCCGCCACCGCCTTGCTGGCCGCGCGCCACGGCTGGGCCGTGGCCGTGAACTACGCACACAACGCCCATGCCGCCGACGGCGTGGTGCGCCGCATCGCGGACGCGGGCGGCCGCGCCATCGCGGTGCAGGCCGACGTGGCCGTGGAATCGCAGGTGCTGGCGATGTTCGAGGCCGTGGGCCGGCAGCTCGGCCGCCTCACCG
Organism: Acidovorax sp. MR-S7; assembly: GCF_000400995.2. Taxonomy (GTDB): domain Bacteria; phylum Pseudomonadota; class Gammaproteobacteria; order Burkholderiales; family Burkholderiaceae_C; genus MR-S7. Next base: position 22,278 of record NZ_DF238898.1, read on the forward strand.
CGCTGGTGAACAACGCAGGCGTGGTGGACCGCCCCGCCCGCGTGGACGAAATGAGCGCCGAGCGCCTGCGCCGCATGTTCGACATCAACGTGCTGGGCAGCTTCTACTGCGCGCGCGAGGCGGTGCAGCGCATGAGCACGAAGCACGGCGGCGCGGGCGGCAGCATCGTCAACGTCTCCAGCGCCGCCGCGCGGCTGGGCGCGGCGCACCAGTACGTGGACTACGCGGCCGCCAAGGGCGCGGTGGACGTGCTCACGCTGGGCCTGGCGCGCGAGGTGGCGGCCGAGGGCATCCGCGTCAACGCGGTGCGCCCCGGCCTGATCGAGACCGAGATCCACGCCAGCGGCGGCCTGCCCGACCGCGTGCGCGACCTGGCGCACCAGGTGCCCATGGGCCGCGGCGGCACGGCCGAGGAGGTGGCCGAGGCGATCGTGTGGCTGATGTCGGACGCCTCGCCCTACACCACGGCCAGCTTCATGGAAGTCTCCGGAGGCCGCTGATGGAGTCCATCAAGCCGCTGATCGCGCTGCTCGCCATCGTCAACCCGCTGGCCATCGTGCCCTTCTTCATCCACTACACGCAGGGCTTCACCGCCGCGCAGCGCCGCCGCACCATCGAGGTGGCGGCCTTCAGCGCGTTCTGCGTGATCGCGGCCTGCGCGCTGCTGGGCCTGCAGATCCTGGCGTTCTTCAACATCTCGCTGCAGAGCTTCCAGGTGGGCGGCGGCATGCTGCTGCTCATCAGCGCGATGAACATGCTCAACGCCCAGCCCGCCGAGGCCAAGCCCCACACCCACGAGCTGGAACAGGGCGCCGAAAAGGCCGCCGCGGGCGACAGCATCGCCGTGGTGCCGCTCACCATCCCGCTGCTCACCGGGCCGGCGAGCATGTCCACCGTGGTGATCTACGCCGACCGCGCGCAGAACTTCTGGCAGCACGCGGCCCTGGTGGGCTACGGCGTGGTCATCGCGGCGGCCACGGCGCTGTGCTTCTCGCTGGCGGACCCCATCGCGCGCGTGCTCGGCAAGACCGGCATCAGCGTGATGACACGGCTCATGGGCCTGATCCTGGCCGCGCTGGCGGTGGAGGTGATGGCCGACGGGCTGACCAAGCTGTTCCCGGCGCTGGCAGGGTAGCCATGAGCGCGCGGCTGCTGCTCGTCGAGGACGACCCCGCCATCGCCCGCACCGTGGCCTACGCCTTCGAGCGCGAGGGCCTGGCCGTCACGCACAGCCTGCTGCTAGGCGACGCGCGGGCCCAGCTGCGGGGCTCGCGCTTCGACCTGCTGGTGCTCGACGTAGGCCTGCCCGACGGCAACGGCCTGGACCTGCTGCGCGAGCTGCGCCAAGGCGCGCATCCCACGCTGCCCGTACTCATGCTGTCCGCCCACGGCGAGGAGATCGATCGCGTGCTCGGCCTGGAGCTGGGCGCCGACGACTACCTGCCCAAGCCCTTCAGCCCGCGCGAACTGGCCGCGCGCGTGAAGGCCCTGCTGCGCCGCGCGGCCGCGCCCGCCGCCGCGGCGCCCCCGGCCTTCCACGACGACGCGGCCGGCCAGCGCATCTTCCTGCACGGCCAGCCGCTCGCGCTCACGCGGCGCGAATACCGCCTGCTGTCCACGCTGCTCGCGGGCGCGGGCCGCATCCACGCGCGCGACGCGCTGCTCTCCGCCGCCTGGGGCGACGACAGCGAGAGCACCGACCGCACCGTGGACACCCACGTCAAGACCCTGCGCGCCAAGCTGCGCGAGGCCGACCCGGGGCGCGAATACATCAGCACGCACCGGGGCATGGGGTACTGCCTGGATGTGTGAATGGCTACCTCAGCGCGGCATCCAGTTGCTGCGCCAAACCGTCGATGGTCAGCCAGCCAAACACCGCGCGCCCGCCACTGGTGCGCGCCCACAGCTCTCCGACCTGGCGCTTTTCCAGTTCGTAGGGGTCGTGCTGCAAAAGACCCTTGAACTCCAGCAGCGCCACGCGCCCGTCCACCAGCTCGGCGACGAAGTCGGCATAGAAGCGCCCGCGCGACGTGGGTAGACCAAATCCGCACGGGGCAGTATCCAGGTTGCGCACCCAGTGGCGCACCTGCGGGTGGCGGTCGATGAGCTGCGCGCACTGGAATTCCTGCCCACCGTCCTTCAAATCGGCCAATACCGGAAAGTAGTGCTTCTCAAAGCGCCAGCGCCCGCCGTACCGCGAAGCGGCGGACGCCGGGTAGCGTCCCGGCATGAACACATGCGGGTGCGCCCAGTCCGGCTCCACCAGCCAGCCCTCATCGCCGAGCACTTTTTGCTGGAAGGCCCGTTGCGCGGCGCCGCGCCACAAATCGGCCACGTGGTTTTCAATGGCCCGCGCCAGTTGAAAGCGTGCCTGCGCCAGCACCACCAGCGGCACCCCGCAGGTGTGAAGCTGGTGGTTCACCACTGCCGCCAGGTAGGTGCGGCGTTCGCCTTGCGTCAGTCCCGCCAGATGGGCGGACTTGAACAGCGACTGGTCCAGCCAGCCCACCAGCGTCTGTGCGTCGATGCTGCTGCTGGCGTAATCCATCGGCATTTGCGCCCCGCCGGTGCGGCGCAGCGCGATGCGTTCGCCGTCCATGCCGATCTCGAAAACGTCCGACTCCTGCACCACGCGAAAGCCGGGCAACTGCACGGCCTGGGGAGTGAGCAAATCGAGTTCCACGGCCTCCAGCACGGCCTCGCGCTCCAGCGGCCACAGCGGGGCCTGCTGCGCGATGCGGTAGCCCAGCGTGGGCAGGGGCGCGAACGGCACACCGCGTGCCGATGGCGCCGTCTGCGCGGCCACCAGTGCGTTGTGCTGCACCACCTGGCCGCGTACCTGCTCCTGCTTCTTGGCGCCGCGCACCTGGGCCAGCAGCAGCGCCTCGGCCTCCGCTCCGATATGGCGGGTTGCCACGAGCCGTGGAACGCCCGCAATGTCCTGCGCCTGCATGCCGGGCAATGCCAGCAGTTGGGGCGTGGCTGCCACCAGTTCAAAATTAGTAGCTATCTGCGCTTGACTGGCGGTCGTTTGGTTGCGATTTGACTCAGAACCATCGCTCCACTGCAAGGCCGCTTGTGCGGCGATCATCGAAGCCACGTCCAGCGCCTCGAAGCCCATGTGATCGATCAGCCGGTCGGCAAGCGCCCGCGCCGCCTGCCCGAACTCCGCCGCGCACACATGCGCGTAGGCCCGCTCCAACGCCGGGCGCCCGCGTTTGCGCGCGTAGGGCATGCGCAGCACGCGGCCCAGCAGTTGCTCCACGGCCGGGGCGCTGGTGAGCTTTTGCAGGCTGCACAGCACGTAGGCGAATGGGCAGTCCCAGCCCTCGCGCAGCGCCTGCACGGTGATGACGTAGCGCACCGGGCAATCGCGCGCGGCAAGCTGAATGTCGGCCAGACCGCGCAGGGTGCCGGTAGCGATGGCGATCTGGCTCTCGGGCAGTTTCAGCGTCTCGACAAGGTAGTCACGCAGCTTTTCGGGCGGCATCTCGTCGCCCACGTTCTGCGCCTGGAACAGCACGATGGGACGCACGTAGCCATGGCCCGCCGCCTCGTCCTTCAGCGCCTCGGCCTCCAGTTGGCGTTGCGTCTGCACTGCGGCAAACACGGCGGCGGGCCAGCCCTCGGGGTGCTCGGCCAGCACGATGGGCAGCTTGATCATGTCCTCGGCGGCCAGTTCCTGGGCACTGACGTGGTACAGCACATTCGTCTTGGCCGGAATGGGCGTGGCCGTCAGCTCCACGATGAAGCTGGGGTTGAGCCGTTGCAGGGCCGTGAAGCTCTTGTCCGTCTTAGCGTTGTGCGCCTCATCCACGATGACGATGGGCTGGTGCAGCGCCAGCCAGTTCGCCAGGCTCCAGCGCGGCTGGCCCACGAAGCCCGCCAGCACGCCGGTGGCATCGCGCGCGGCATCTTCTGGCGTGACCAGGGCATCCGGCAAGCCATGCAGGCTCGCCAGCGCCTGGCTGTCCGCGCCCTTGAAGTGGCGCTCGAAGCCTTCGGAAAAGCTGTAGACATTGCGCTGCCCCGCATCCTCGATGCGAAAGCTCTGGATGGTGGCGACCACCACCACGGCGCGGCGCCCCCAGTCCGGCGGCGCGATCTGCGCCACGTCCTCCAGCGCGCACACCTGCAAGCCCTGGCCATAAACCTCGGCCAGCGCCTCGCGGTACGGGTGGCCGGGGGTTTGCAGCGCGCCCAGGGTTTGCGCACGGATGGCGTCGCTGGGCACCAGCCACACCGCTACCGGCGCATCCGTGGCGCACCAGGCGCGGGCCAGCAGGGGCACGGCATGCGCGGCCATCACCGTCTTGCCGCCACCGGTGGGGATGCGCAGGCACACGCAGGGCACCTCGCCAAAAGCCCCGGCATGGTAGGCGTGGCCCGCCAGTTCCCGATAAGCCGCCGCCGGGCCCTTGACGGCTGCCAGGCGGGCGAAGGCGGTCAGGGTGTCGAGGGCGGTTTGCTGGTAGGACTTGAGGGTGATGGGGATCATGGATTGGGAAATGATTAGGGAAGATTGGGGCAAAAACACAGTCCACCCCAAATGCAACCCGTTGATTTCAAAAGATTTTTCAAAAACTCATTTAAGAAGGATCGCCTTTGATTGGGTGGTATTTGGTGGCGTTTCGGGGTTGTTTGGCGACATGCCATCCGGCATCAGCGCCCACAGTGCTGCCCTGGTTCTTCCGCCAATGTTTTGAATGCGCCCTTCCTTGACCATTTCCTTGAGAAGTGTCCGGACAAACTCCTTGCGCCGCGCCAGTTCGGGAATCCACAGTTGCAGCTTGGGCAAAAGTAGCTCGTCAATCTTGGCGCGAGGCTGCGGCCCCAGCGCCAGCAGTTTGCATAAAGCCGTTTTGTAGTCATCCGCATCTGGCCGGCGCTGGTTCAGATACTCCACCTCCTGCCCGGTAGCCACCGCCAGTTGGGCAGAGATATTCAGATGGGGGCTGCGTCCCTCGATCAGGCCCGCCTGCCGCAGCTCCGCCACCTGCGCCGCATCCAGCTTGCGCTTTTTCTGCACGCGGTCGAGCCACAGCACATGCTCGATGGGCAAGTCCGTGCGCTCCATCAGCCAGTGGCTGTAGTTTTCGTCGATGGCTTGCCCATAAACATTGAAGACCGTGCGCAGAGGTGAAGACCCCTCGTAGTCCGGCAGTGGCAGGAACCGCCGCCGCTGCGCCAGCACCATGTCATGGATGCCGAAACCTACCTTGTCGATCATGCCCACCTCGGCCATGACCTTGGCCAGGCGCTCATTGCGGTAACGCTCGGGCGTGCGCGCGCCGCTGGCGTAGTCATCGGGCTGGCCATCAAAGAAACCACCCAGGTTGATCATGCGCACCAGCCCAGCGGACTCCTCCACCACGATGCGTCCACCCTGGGCGTAGTCCTGGTGCGCCAGGCAGTTGTGCAACCCTTCAAGCAGCACCGTGTTGGTGTCGTAGCGCGGCAAGGTCACCGCCAGCAGCTCGTTGGCCGGGAACAGTTTGATGTTCGGGTTACGAATGCGCTGCGCTACAGCAGTCGTCGCCAACAGGGAGGGTGTGCAGAATTTTGTGTAAACGGACAATCCACCGCCGGCGCGAGCCGGCCTGTCCGTAAGCACAATGA
>NZ_DF238899.1 GCF_000400995.2 Acidovorax sp. MR-S7
CCCAGACCACCCCCGCGCCAGTGCTAGCTTTGCGTACCGTCACTTATTGCACTGAAAACGAGGAGACCCCAAGCATGTCAACGCCCCCCGGCAGTAGCGGGGCGTGCAGGCGCAGCCGGGGCCTTGGGGTCGACCGTGACAGGGTTAACGGTATCGCCCGCTTTCACCTTGTTGAGACCCTGAACAATCAGCCTGTCGCCTTCCGAAAGGCCCGAGGCAACAAGCCACTGGTCGCCGATTGAGCGGCGCGTCGTCACCGCTCTGGGAACCACTTTGTTCTCAGCGTTCAGCACCAGCGCTGTAGCTCCGCCCTTCGGATCACGGGTGATCCCCTGTTGGGGGGCCATGATGGCCTCAGGTTCTACCGCCTCTGTCAGCACGGCACGCACGTACATTCCCGGTAGCAGCACCCCATCAGGGTTGGGAAACTCCGCTCGCAGAGTGACTGTTCCTGTGGACTCGTCCACAGCAACCTCAGAGAACTTCAGGCGTCCAGGTTGGGCATAGGCACTTTCGTCCTCCAAAACCATTTTTATCGCAGCGTCCGCAGGCCGCAATCCGCCGGTTGACAGCACCTGGCGCAAACGCAGCAAGTCGGCACTCGACTGCGTAACGTCGACGTACATGGGATCAAGCTTGCGTATTGTGGCCAGTGGGTCAGCTTGACTGGCAGTGACCAGCGCGCCAGGTGTCACAGTTGATTTTCCGATACGGCCACCAATTGGTGCGCGAACCTGCGTGTACGCCAAGTTGACTCGGGCGGTTTCGAGAACTGCGCGTTGCTGTTCCACTGCCGCACGCGCTTGTTCGTGTGCAGCCTTCGCATCGTCCACTTCCTGCCTTGACACCCCTTCGATGTCCACCAACTCACCGTAGCGCCGACTTTTCGCTTCAGCGGCAGCCACGACTGCTTGAGCGTTGCGCAGCGATGCAGTTGCTTCATTGACAGCTGACTGGTAAAGCGTGGGGTCGATCTCGTACAGAACTTGCCCCGCTTTCACCATGGCTCCTTCTTCAAATCGACGGGTCTTCACGATGCCCGCGACCTGGGGCCGTACTTCAGAAACCAGAGACGCCACTGTCCGCCCGAACACCTCCTTCTGCAGCGACACGGGCTGAGCGCTTAAGGTCACGATCCCCACTTCTACTGGGCCCGCTTTCTGTGGCGGTGGCGGCTCGCCGCAACCCGCAAGCACCACCCCTATGGCGATGAATGCACCGTATGGAAGAGCTAGCCGAGCCTGCGGCTCGGAAGGAGAAATTGGTGAATTGAGAACGATCATTCTCAATTATTATCATGAGCACATGAATAGCTCTGTAAGACAACAGGCAATGGCCTTAGACCCGGAACGGAAATCCTCGAAAAGCGATCGTTATGAGGAGCGTAGAAGCATGATCCTGCGCCAGGCGCGTGCGTGTGTGCTTGAGCATGGCTTTGCCGGCTTGACGATGTCGCGGCTGTCGGAACGCACGCGCCTGAGCGCTGGGCAGATTTACCGCTATTTCGACAACAAGGAAGCCATCGTTCACGCCATCATGGAAGGCATAGCAGCCTGGCGGTTAGAACGTATCGAGGAGACAGGTCTGCGGATGGATTGGGCGCATGTCTTCGCCTCTCGGATGGCGAATGCGGACACCGAGAGTGTGGAAAATCAGTTGCTCGTGCTTCACATGACTGCGGAAGCATTCCGCGATCCGGCAGTCGCCAAGATCGTCTCCCATTCGGACGCGCAAACCTATGCAGCCTGCATGAGGATTTTCAGGACAGCTTATCCAGACCTGGTCGACAGTGAGTTGGCTGCCCGCTACGAATTGATGACTGTGCTCGCGCAGGGCTCTGTGCAACGTCGCATTGCTCCAGAGCCCATGGATGTGAAGGCTTTTGAACACTGTCTGAGGACAACGCTTGCAGGGATTCTCCCAACGTAGCGCGTGCCTTTTCAAGAAGCCTGACGGCTTCGCCATTGCTCGATAGCTTTGTCCTCACACCGCGTTTCCAATTCGCTTCGTGTGATCGAGGCAACTGCGGCTTTGTATTTGGTCTCTAGTTCAGAAGTACTGCGCACGGAGAATTTCAAGTCCTTGATGAGCCCGTCCTTCAGACCGTAGCACCACCCGTGCACAGCAAGCGCTTGCCCTTGCTTCCACGCATCGAGTACTACGGTCGTCTGTGCAACGTTCATGACCTGCTCTACGACATTGAGCTCGCATAGTGCATCCAGGTGATGTTGGGGATCGAGTCTCTCGATCAACTCGTGGTGCCGATCTCGCACGTCTTTGACGTGGCGGATCCAGTTGTCTGCCAATCCAACGCGGATGTTCTGAAGAGCGGCCTGAACACCACCACAGCCATAGTGTCCAACCACCATGATGTGCTCAACGTGCAACTGATCTACAGCGAACTGAATGGTCGACAGGCTGTTCAGATCCGTTGGCACCACGACGTTGGCCACATTCCTGTGGACGAAGATCTGGCCTGGATCCAAACCCGTGATTTGATTCGCGGGAACCCGGCTGTCCGAGCAACCGACCCACATGAACTTCGGCTGTTGCTGCTTCATGAGGTCAGTGAAGAATCCCGGCCTCTCGCGCTCCATGCGACTGGCCCAGGTGCGGTTGTTGACGAAAAGATCGTCGATGGAAGCAGTCGACATATACGCCCTCATCAGTATTTGGACATCTTGCAGCCATGAGGCTGTTCGGCCTTGGCGGGAGCAATCTGGCGCACCACACGGAAGCCATAGCCCGAGCCTTCGACGTCGAACTTGACGCCGGGCGCGCCCTTCCTGTCCATCACGCCCACTACCAGCGCCTGCTGGAACTGGTGGTCCGCCGCGCGCATGCTGCCGCCCTGGCCCGAGAGCTGCACACTGGCCTTCTCCATCTGGCGCGCCACGGCCACCGGGTCGGTGCTGCCCGCGCGCTCGATGGATTGGGCCAGCGCTTCCACCATGAGCTGCATGCGCATGTGCACGTAGTCGTCCTGCGGCTTGGGAAAGCGCTCGCGGAAGGCCTGGTAGAAGACCTCGCTCTGGGCGCCCGGCACGTTGGGCAGCCAGTCGGCCACGGCCACCACCTTGCCGATGCCGGCGTCGCCGATGGCTGCCGGAGCGCCCAGCGCATTGCCGTAGAAGGTGTAGAAGCTGCCTTCGTAGCCCACCTCGCGCGCGGCCTTGACCAGGAGCGTGAGATCGTTCCCCCAGTTGCCCGTGACCACGGCCTGCGCGCCGCTGGCCTTGATCTTCACGGCGTAAGGCGCGAAGTCCTTCACGCGGCCCACGGGATGCAGTTCGTCGCCCACCACGGCCACGTCGGGACGCTGGGCCGCCAGCTGCTTTTTCGCCTCGCGCAGCACAGCCTGGCCGAAGCTGTAGTCCTGGCCGATCAGGTAGACACTCTTGAGCGCCTTGTCCTCGCGCATCACCTCCATCAGCGCGGCCATGCGCATGTCGGCATGGGCGTCGAAGCGGAAGTGCCAGAAGCTGCACTTCTCATTGGTGAGGATGGGGTCCACCGCCGAGTAGTTGAGAAAGAGCACGCGCTTGTTCGGCTCGCGCTCGTTGTGCTTGTTGATGGCCTCGATCAGCACCGCAGCCGTGGCCGAGGAATTGCCCTGCAGCACGATCTGCGCGCCATCGTCGATGGCCGCGCGCAGGGCCGACAGGGCCTCTTCGTTCTGGCCCTTGCTGTCGTAGCGCTCCAGCGCCAGCGGGCGCGGGCCGCCGGCGCTGGTGGGCAGCGCCACGCCGCCGCGCGCATTCACGCGCTCCATGGCCCAGTAGATGTTGCGGTAGACGGCCTCGCCGGTGTTGGCGAAGGTGCCCGAGAGGCTTTCGATCAGCGCCATCTTCACTGCTGGCGCAGTATTGCGTTCCGCTGTTGTTTGCTCAGCTGCATATGCCGCAGCTCCAAAATCTGTCAGTGCAATGCACGGAAGAGCAATCGCGAGAGCAATGCGGCGGCATGTCGTAATGCCATATAGAAGCACATCAATGAGTTTCAGCATACTTGTCTCTTTCTTACCTATGCAAAAGCTGGCTGCCCTGATCGATAGCCATCAACCAGAGGCGGGTTTCCGTGAATTACAATCCGTTTTGTACATATCTTCCATAGTGGTTTTCGATATGTCGATGCGGGCAATGACGACCGGCAGATTCGGGATTTCGAGGACTGCCGGCATAGTCGCCCCCCCGTAAAATTGACCAGCGCAACGCACGTCGACAACGTGCAGAGTTTGAATCTAGCTTCACAGCCCTTGGCTGTGGCCGCAGTTCTGCGGCATAGCCACTTAGGTTTACATGAGTACCAAGAAAAAAGCACTGCCCATGGCGGAGGATGATCAGGCGAGCATCGCCGATACAAGCCCAAGTTCCTCACGGAACAAGCGTAGCGAGCTTGGCGAACGTGCCGCCCAGCACCTGATAGATAGCCGCCGCCTCTTCTACTTTTCGCAAGTCGCCAAGATGGGGAGCTTCACCGCTGCAGAGGCGGCGCTGGACGTGGCACAGTCGACTCTCAGTCGCCAGATCCAGCAGTTGGAAGAGGAACTGGGCGCCCCGCTGCTTTTGCGAGCAAGCCGTGGAGTCACCTTGACGCACGCCGGCGAAGTTCTGCTGGGCCAGGCCGAACTGATCATTCGCGAGATGGAGTCTGCACGCGAACAGATCAGCATGACGAGGGGAACGACGCGAGGCCGAGTCACCATTGCGGCCCCGCGTCCTTTTTCCTCGCGATACTTTCCAGGTGTAATCCGCCGTTTCAGGGAGGAATTCCCCAAGACCAAGCTGACTGTGCTGGAGGCTTCAAGCGGCCATGTCCACCAGTATCTGGCGGACGGGGCCGTCGACTTGGCCGTGGTTCTCCACAATCCGAACTCGCAGAAGATTGCAACCCGCAAGATCATTGTTGAACCACTGGAGTTGACGATGAGAAACGACCATCCGTTGGTCGGCGAGAAGTTGATTGATCGATCAAGACTCAGCGCGATCCCGGACCTGCTGCTTCCTGCCGCCACCCACGGAACACGCTTTGTGATAGAGCGCTATCTGCAAGACGGCAACATCGAGCTTGACCCGATGGTCCGCATGGACAGTGTCTCGCTCATGCGAGGGATGATTTCTCAAGGCTTTGGCTGTGCAATTCTTCCTGCAATGGCCTGCCAGGAACAACTTGAATCCGGACAATTCGTTGCAAAGCCACTGCGTCCGGCACTCAGCCGGACGCTCTACATGGCAAGGCTTCGCGAAAGAAATCAATCCCCTGAAGCCAAAGCCATGGAGGACATCATTCTGGGGGAGGTGACCTCCCACGAGAATGAGCCCTGGATGATGAACGACGAATAGGCTCGACAACCAACTAGAAGCCGACGTTTGAACGCCCCTTCAACTGGAGCATCGATCGGACGTCATCGGGTGTTGCCACCTCGATGCCGAGCTCATCCAGCAAGCGTTTGATCTTGCCAACCTGTTGCTCGTTCGATTCGGCGAGGGTCCGGCGGGCGATGAAAAGACTGTCTTCCAATCCCACCCGCACACTGCCTCCCATCACTGCGCTCTGGGTTGCGAATGGGATTTGGTGGCGGCCGGCAGCCATGACCGAAAACACGTAGTCGTTTCCAAACAGCTTGTCCGCCGTGCGCTTCATGTGCGTCAGATGCGCGGGATCTGCGCCAATTCCACCGCGTACGCCGAAGATCATCTGCACGAAGAACGGCGGCTGGGCAATTTTCCGATCAGCGAAGTCCGCCAACGTGTAGAGGTGGCCGAGGTCGTAACATTCGAACTCGAACCGAGCGCCGTGCTGGTGGCCAAGTTGCCTCAGGATGCCGTCGATGTCTCGGAAGGTATTGCGGAAAATGACGTTGTCACTGCCCTCTACATAGTCCTTCTCCCAAGCATGCTTCCATGTGTCGTACTTGGACGCCATCTGAGAGAACACGAAGTTCATCGAACCCAGGTTCAGCGAGCACAACTCAGGCTTCGCCTGAAGCGGTGCAGCCAGACGTTCTTCGAGCGTCATGCGGGTGCTACCACCGGTGGTGATATTCAGAACTGCGTCCGTGCGCGCGCTTATCTCGGGAAGAAACTCCATGAAGACATCTGGCCGAGGGGTTGGGCGTCCATCGACCGGATCCCGCGCATGCAAGTGAATTACCGCTGCACCTGCCTTTGCGGCGGCCAGACTGGAGTCGACAATCTCTTTCGGGGTCACCGGCAGAGCCGGCGACATTGTCGGAGTGTGTACAGCGCCTGTGATGGCACACGTAATGATGGCCTTGCGGCTCACGGAGGTAGTCATGATGCGAAAGCCTCTTCGATGCGCCCAAGGATGTACTCGTCAGTCGGGTCTCTGCGCAGGGGGGTGACGGAGATAGCGCCTGAGCGAACGGACGCCAAGTCAGTGCCGGGCGTCGCGGGTACTTCGTGGGCATAGTCCACATGAACCCAGTACAGCGGAATGTTGCGCCCATCGCGGCTTTCCACAGGGAAGAACGGCCTTCGGACACGACGGCCTGCAGGGACTACATGAACGCCTGTCACTTCGCCGCCAGGATTGGCAGGAAAGTTCACGTTGAACACCAATCCATCCACGAACGGTTGCGAAATCAGCTTTCTAAGGACTGGTTCCAGGTGTCGCTCCGCGACGTCGAAGTTCGGCATCTGACCGAGTTCACGCACCTGGCTGAATGCGATAGCAGGGATGCCGAACTGCGCAGCCTCCATCGCCGCACCCGAAGTCCCCGAATATGCAAGATCATCGGCCAGGTTCTCACCATGATTGACGCCCGAAAGCACAAGCGTGGGCGGAGAGTCCTTCAGCAGGTGTCCGAGCGCAAACATCACGCAGTCCGCTGGCGAACCTTTGACGGCGAATCGACGCTCATCCAATTGCCGGACACGCAGTGGCAGGGAAAGGGAGATGGACTGCGAAGCGCCCGACCGCTCTTCGTCGGGAGCAACAACGAAGACTTCGCCGCCAAACTTCGCGGCGACCTTCTCAAGCAGGGCCAGGCCGCGGGCGTGCACGCCGTCGTCATTCACGACAACGATGCGGCGTGTCAAAGCTTCAATCGACTCATTGGAGGTCATACCGCTTGGCTCCCATAAAGCTCGAGTTCGATCTCACCAAATCGCAGTTGAGCGCTGGGCAGCTTCGTCGCCAGGATGAGTCGTGACACCTCTTCCAGCTCTGGGCTGGAGAAGAGCGGGTAGTCGCGTCGCACGGCGCCGGCGGCGCGCATGCGCACCAGGTCGGCTTCCGGAACAAGGGCCCGCAACAAGAGTTCGTCGTCGTCTTCCGTGCCGTGGCGCTTCCTCAGTTCCTGGATGGTCGGCTGTTCGGGAGGGTTGGCGACGACGTGCTTGGCACGCGGGTTCGACATGATCTTGTCGAGAACGTTTGGCTCGATGGGCGCAACCATCTCGCCGTAGTGACCTGCGGCGTATGCGATCACCTCATCCGAGACGATCGAGTAGCGCTTGCCAGTGACGATGTTCAGAACAGCCTGGATGCCCACGATCTGACTGAAGGGAGTCGCCATGCCGGGGTATGCAAGCTCGCGCCGCACAACCGCAGTTTCGCGGAGCACCTCGTCCAGCCTGTGCTCCATGCGGTGCGTGGCAAGATTCGCCTTCAACGTACCGACCATCCCCCCAGGGATCTGATGCTTCACAGCAAGCACGTCGTACTCGTTGTTCTGATTGATCAGATAGCCAGCGGCGCGTCCCACCCGTTCGAAGTGAGTGGCGACCGGCTCGAGAAGGTCAAGATTCAGGTCGTGGGTGTGCCCCATCACCTCCAGGTTGTGGGCAAACATCTGGACCGAAGGAACGGCAGGCCCATTGGCCAGCGGCCTAGAAGAGGTGTGAAGGATGGTGACTCCGAGCTCGACCGCATCCAGATAGGCCTTGCCCGATTGGCCCAGGATGTTGTTGGCGTGAAGCTCGATCGGCTTGCCGCGCGAGACCGCGAGGATTGCCGGGATCAACGTGCTCAGGCGCTCTTTTTCCAAGACACCTGCAGTGTCGTAGATGAGGATCGAGTCAATATCGTCGGAAGCCGCCAGCTTCTTTGCCTTGTCTGCGTAGTAGGCATCGGTATGCACAGGCGAAAGCGTGAACATCAGGGCTCCCGCGCAGGTCGATCCGAACTCCTTGGCGACCTTGGCGAGACGCAGCATCTTGTCGATGTTGAAAAGTACGTCGTAGACCCAGAAGCTGCGCAGCCCGTGCACGTTCAACTGGCGCATCCACGCGTCCATCAACGCGTCAGGCGTGATGGAGAAGGTGACCGCTGCGTTGGAGCGCATTCCCGCCCGCTTGGGTGTCCTTGGCATGGCTTCCACCAGCAGGTCCAGGCCTTCCCAGGGGTTCTCCTGGCAACTGCGCGCCAGTACCTCAAACAGAGAGGAAGCCGTTGTATCAATGACGCTGTAGCCGGTCCTGTCAATGATAGGAGCGACTGGGAGCGCCATTCCAGCCTTCATCCGCATACCCCACAGCGCTTGCTGTCCGTCGCGAATTGTCGTATCCAAGATGTGAATGTGTGCCATAGCAGTACTTATTGAGCTTGAAGAAATTGAGGCATGAGTACGCGCTCAGCCCATCGGGTATCGACGTCGTTTTTCAAGACGTCCGGGTGCGCAAGGAGGAAGCGCAGGAGTTCGACATTGCTTCGAATGCCAGCAATGCGGGCCCCCTGTACCACCGAAAGCATGGTTCGCATGGTCTCGTCTCGGTTGTTGCAGTGGACGAGAAGCTTTCCGATCATGCTGTCGTAGTACGGGGGAACAAGGGCACCAACATGCATCGCGCTATCCAGGCGGCGACCATCACTGTTCGTGTCGAAGTGCCATTCCGTGAGACGGCCAGGGCTTGGCTGAAAATCTCGGCGCGGGTCTTCCGCCAGGATTCGCAACTCCACGGCATGGCCATTGAAACGGATGTCTGATTGTTGAAGCGGAAGCTTTTCAAGGGCGGCGACTTGAAGCTGCAACTCGATCAGATCCACGCCGCAGATCATCTCGGAGACGGGATGTTCCACCTGGATTCGAGCATTCACCTCCATGAAGTAGAACTCGTCTCGATCCGGGTCGAACAGGAACTCCACCGTTCCAGCATTCCGGTACTTCAACGGCTTCAGCAGACCAATTGCAGCCGCATGAATGCGCTGTCTTGCACCTTCCGAAAGGGCAATTGCAGGCGCCTCTTCCATCATCTTCTGGTACCGACGCTGCAGGGTACAGTCACGCTCTCCAAAGTGAAGAACTTCACCGTGTCCATCGCCCAGTACCTGCACTTCAATGTGGCGCGCTCGTTCAACAAAACGCTCCAAATAGAGCGTTCCATCTCCGAATGCCTCAAGCGCTTCTTGCGATGAGCGGTCGAAAGAATCCCGCAGTTCGGATGCATTGCGCGCAACCCGCATGCCACGGCCGCCACCGCCAGCGGACGCCTTGGTGATTACTGGATAGCCGATTCGCTCAGCGGTACTGAGCGCTTCCTCAGTGGACGAGACCTTGCCAGTTCCCGACACCATTGGAATTCCGGCCGTCGTGGCCAAGCGACGCGCGGCAAGCTTGTCTCCAACTGCTTCAATGGTTTCGGATCGAGGTCCTACGAACAATATGCCCTGGTCCTCGCAAAGCTTGGCAAAGGATGCCCGCTCCGAGAGAAAGCCGTAACCTGGGTGCAACGCGTCGCACCCAGTTGTCACCGCAGCATGGACAAGAGCCGGCCCATTCAGGTAGGAGGAGCGTGCAGGAGCAGGTCCTACCACCACGACCTGGTCGGCCTCCTTTGCCGCCATGCTCTCGCGATCAGCAGTGGATACGGCCAGTACCGAGTGAATGCCAAGCTTTTTCGCAGCCCGCACCACACGAAGCGCGATTTCTCCGCGGTTGGCAATGAACAACTTCCGGATCACTGGAGGCCCTTTCAGGATTCGAGCTGCACAAGGAACAGCGGCTGATCGAACTCGACCAATGAGCCATCGCTCACATAGACCTCGCGAACGATGCCTTCTGTTCCTGCCACGAGGGGAGTGAAGAGCTTCATCACTTCGATGAGACAGACCTCAGTGTCTTTGGATACACGCGATCCGATCTCGACGTACTTCTCGGCACCTGGCTTTGGGGCGCGATAGAAGGTTCCCAGGTTCGCCGCACGGACGAAGACGTGCCCATCCGGGGCAGCACCAGACACTGCCGCTGCCGCTGCGGGGGCCGCTGCCTGCGTTGCCTTTTCAGCGGCGGGCGGTGTCGTGGTGGCGGTAGGAGCCGGAGTCGCTGGGGCAAGCGCTGCGGGAGCTTGCGACGGGACGTCAGAGCGTCCCTTCCAAATCTGCCGCACACCGTCAGCGTTCTTGGAAAGTTGAAGTTCGAGATTGCCCGCAGCGACGCGCATCTCTCGCGAGCTGCTGCGCTCGAAGGCCTCGATGAGAGCAGCGATATCTTGGGACTTGATGTTCAGCACGGAGTGTTCCTTGGGTAGAGGTGGATAGAAATGGAAGGATGGTTGGCGGCTCCGAGCCGCAAAATTCAGCGAAGGGCGCCGGCGACTGCGGCGACGAGAGGAGGAAGAACCGGATCTGCGACAACGAAGTCCAGGCCATGCCTGACAGCCGCGTGAATCCCTGCATCGGTGGCGATGGCACCGCCTTTTGCCCCCTTGTAGGAGCCGCCTTTCAGGAGCCGCGCGAGTGCTGCATCCACGGTGTCCGCGTCACAGGCTTCCTCATCCCCATCCAAATCCAGTACAGGCTGGGCAGTGGAGTCACCAATCCGCAAAACGCGAATTGGCGACCGCGCCGCAGCCCAAGACAACAGCTCACCAAGCACAGGATCGCTGCGTTCATCAGCGCGCTCAACTTGAAGAGCTTCGTCGTAGACGGTCCCGTTCTGGCCATCGACCGTAACAATGCGACCTGTTAGCTCCCGTAGCCTTCCAGCACCGCACCCGACGACACACGGGACACCGAGCGAACGGCTGACCACGGCCGCGTGAGAGGTGCTTCCTCCCTCCTCGGTCACGACCGCTGCCGCACCAATCATTCCGTGCAGATCGTTTGGACTGGTGGTGGGGCGAAATAGCACGACGCGCTCTCCGCGCTGAATGAGGACTTCAGCCTGATCCGCATCGTTGACAACGATGCCGATACCGACGCCAGGGCAAGCGCCTTCACCTTGGGCGACTGGCAGTTTTCCCTGAATGGACGAGGCGGGTATCTGAGGTGCAAGCAGCTGACGCAGTCGGTCAGGTGTGACACGCTTCAATGCTGCCTCCCGCGAGATCCGGCCTTCCTTCACAAAGTCAACGCTCGTCCGCGCCGCCGCCTGCGGAGCCAGCTTCGCAGATCGCGATTGAAGAATGAACAGCCGACCGTCCTCCACGGTGAACTCGATGTCCTGTACCTCTGACGCGGCTCGCTCCAAGGTCTCGGCGGCACTCAGCAGCTCTTGGTGCGCACTGCTTAGTCTCTGCTTCAGGTCATCCAAGGGCTGCGGCGTGAACCGGCCTGAGACCACATCCTCACCCTGCGCCTTGCTCAGGTACTCGCCGAATGGCTGACGCTCTCCGGTAAGTGGGTTACGGCTGAAGAGCACCCCAGTCCCGGAGCGCTCATTGAGATTGCCGAAGACCATTGCCTGGACAGTCACAGCCGTGCCTAGGTCGTGCGGGATGCCATGGTGCTCGCGGTACCGCTTTGCCCGCCTGGAGTTCCACGATGCGAACACAGCCTCGATTGCCGCATGCAATTGGGCATAGGGATCTTTCGGCACGCCCACGCTCCGGTTGATGAGGGCTTGGCGAATGGATTGCAGTTCTGTCGAGTGACCTTCCTCGATGTCCTCCTTCAACACCACGCTCGCAAACAGCTGCAGGAATCTCCTGTGCGTGTCATTTGCAAACGCCGGGTCGCCGCATTCCTTCGCAATCTCCGCCTGCACATCGTCGTTCATGCCGAGGTTGAGGACGGTATCCATCATGCCCGGCATTGACACAGCCGCTCCGGAGCGGACCGACACGAGAAGCGGCCTCGGGCCTCCTCCGAACACTCGCCCGCTTTGACGCTCCAAGTAGCCGATGCCCGCCTGGATTTCTTCGAGAAGCGAGGGCCATAGCCGACCCTCTTCGAGATACCTCGCATTGGATGGCGCAGTGATCACGAATGCTGGGGGCACCCTCAATCCAAGGTGCATCATGTGGGCGATAGACCACGCCTTTCCGCCCACAAGACTTCGCTCCGGCAGGTTCGATCCATCCAGCACCAATGTCGAAGGTGCCTCTGTAATGGCAATCATGGCTTCATTCCTTGCGTTGCTCGCCCAAGAGGCACAGGAGGTCTTCGTGGAGCTCGAACCAGACGGTGTGGTAGCTGTCGGTTTTTGCGTCACTGACCCAGGCCAAGTCTCCTGACTCGGCCTTGTCCAGTGCCTCTTCGAGCTTCTCGCTGTACACCTTCATGCGAGGCAAACTCTGAGCAAGTGCAGCGAGGATGCGCTTCGCATGCTCATGCAGCTTTGAGAGCCGTGACAGGATCTTGTCGTCATAGGCCTCGTCGCTGTGATCGTTGGGGACCAACTTTCCAGCGACTTTCATCGTCTGCCAGTCCGTGATCAAGGACTTGAGGTCGTGGTTGATCTTCTCGAAGTCCAGATGCGCGTCACGGAACGCTTTGTCGTTTCGCAGCGCTCCGTAGAACCGGCTGTAGTTGGCGTGAAGCGACAGGCGAGCCGCCGGCGAAACTGCGAACTTTCCACCGACGTCGATCACGGTCCCTTTGGCCACGCCCTCGTCGACGACCTGCTTCACACGCCCGGGAGGTAGATCCAAAAGCGATGCAATCGCATCGGGGTGCGCATACTTCTTGATGGCAAGGCCGTGAAGTACCAAGTGTTGTTCAGCGTTCATGGCTCATTCGAAAGTCTGTGCGTTGATCTCATCGCGCGTGACACGCGCTCCCTTGCCTTTGAGAGTCCTCGATTGCCGCTGCTCGAGCTTGTAGAGCTCATCGGCGAGAGGGCTATCGAAGTGGTACTTCACCCATGTGTCGTCCAGATACCGGAAAGGCTCCTTGAACAGGGCGGGCAAGAACTCTTTGCAGCGCTTGTTCAACTCCTGCAGCGTGAGGTCACCCTGGGTCGTTCGGTATTTATCGACCTTCTCCGGCAGGTAGGTGACCCCCGGATGAATCCGGTTGCCAACCGTGGGAACACAGCCGTCGTCGACCGAAGCTGCAGCGGACAGCGGAGAGTAGGTACGCTTGGGCAGATTGGAGTGCTGCATCATCACGTAGGGACTGACCTGGTGACTTGGGCAGGACAACGGCACAAAGAGCGCACCCAGGATCTGGTTGCCGTACTCGTCGTTGAGCAGTGGACGGAAGCGATCCGCGCGTTCGTCGATCTTGTTCCAGTCGTCGGCCTCATAGCAGCCGGCAACATGCGCGAAATCCTTGATGATGTTGTAGTACGTCAGTGCGCCCGCATCCATCAGTTGCTCGCGGTGGTAGGAGGCGAAGCGTTTCCACAACTTGGCCGTCGTGTCTTTGAAGATGTTGGTGAGTTCCACCAGGGTCTTCGTGAGTTCTTCCTTGCTTCCCATGCCGATTGGGATCTGGGTCTCCGACAGTTCGTCAGAGGTATAGAGGCCTACCCCGCAAAGATTCTCAGCCTTGTACTCAGGCTTCGATTCGAAGCTCCCCCAGTCGTCGACAATGTAGAAGTGGGTGTCTTTCACCGCAGTGGTTACCGTGATCCGGCCATAGGGCACCTCGGTGGCGATGCCATCCAACCATGGCATGTCGCCTTCCGCCAGGTCGAAGAAGTCCCGCACCAGCATCTCGCGGCCATTGCCCAGGTTGTAGGGCCCGTGGTTGGTCATGCATACCCGGCTCTCGCAGGCCACCAGAACGGCGTACTGGGACAGTGCCGCGAGGAATTGGTCCGTTGCTGTATGGAGCTCGTCCCCATGGGCGCACTCATACATATCGGCGTGGTAGACCTGGATGCGGCGTTCTGCCAGGATTTGGGAACGGTGCCCGGCCTCCTTGCACGTCAGGCGTCCATCTTCCCGTCGACGCGCCAGTTGAAAGCGGCGCCAGAAGTTGAGCACGTAGGCAAGGTCTTCCGCAGCGTCGTGCGGGCGGATCACACCCATGTTGATGAGCATCTCCCGGCCCAGGAGATAGAAGTTGATCATGCACCAGTTGATGCCCATCGACTCCAATTTGGTGGTGCAGTTGCGGATGCGATCAGCAATGTCCTCCGGCGACATGTGCGATTCGATTTTTCGCAGCAGTGCCGGATAGCGGTAGAACGCATTGAGGTATCCCAGCATCACGTAAGCCGACACCGGGAAGAACTTGGACTCTTGGACGGTACGCGTGACGCCGAGGTAGTAGGTCTCCTCGCCGGCGGCACGCATGATGTTGTTTGTCTCCAGAATCTGGCTGTAGGTCAGGTTTGGACGGGGCATGGCTGTCTCCTTCAGTTTTGATTGATTGCGCTATCAGCGAGCGATCTTCCAAACTCGCACAGACATATCGGTGCCCGACTGGTAGGCCTCGGTTGTCTTTGCTGGAGCACTGACCTCAAGCTCCACCAGGTCGCCATTCCTGATCCCCTTGATCTTGGAGTTCATGAGGCAAGGTATGCCGTACTCACGCGTGAGAATTCCCAGATGGGAACGGACAGTGCCGCCTGCACAGATCACCCCGGCGAACTGCTCCAGAATGGGCGCGGTCAACGTGCCTCCGCTGTCGTCGATGACGGCAATGGTGTTCACAGGCACGCCGCCGGCGAGCGCATCTGCCACGTCCTTGATCGACCGGAAGTAACGCGCAGTACCTCGCACGTTCTTGGGGTGCTCGACCACGTTGTCGCCCTGGCCGCAAAGCTGTCGTCCGTCTTGGTCGGCCGCTGCGATGTTGGCCTCGCCGTGCTCGAACGAGAATTCGTCGGGATTGCCTTCCGCGCCTGGGATGGGCAGGTAGGCGTTCGGGCGTTCAAGCGCGGAAATCATGGCGGAGCTGGTGAACCGGTATCCGTTCGCCAGGACTTGCGCCTCGATCGACTTCATGTCTTCGGCCGTAATCAGCTCGTAGCTTGCGCCGAACACGAATTCAGCCCAGGTGCACTTTCGCTCCTCCAGCCTGCGCCTGATGAGGTCTTTGATTGCACTGTGGTACGCCTCGACGATAGGGGGGCCTTCGCCGTCGTCGTACTTGTTGGTGTCCATGAACAGGGTGGCCATTGCGTCTCCTCATTGAGTAGTTCAGCTACGTCACGGCCTATCCGCTGTTCGCGTCATTCAGCCGCTGGGGCCCATTGTCGTTGCAGTTTATACATATCTAATATTGGTGTTTACGATATGTTTGGCTGATCTGGTGTTGCCCGAGCCCATGGTGCTCCCTGCACTAGACCGTGTAGGTCCGCAGTACGCTGGCGGTGCGTCTTTTTCTCGCTTGATGTGTTTCGACTGGGTGTCGCGCTTCAGCAGATGTGGCGGAAGCACTGGCTCTCTCGCATGCCTGTTTGGCATGCGCACCCTGGCGGTGGGACCGGCATGCCTGGCCGGGGTGACGGTGTAACTTTGTGCTACCAACCATTGGACGCGGGAGGAAATCTGCACTGTTTCGCAAGGCCCGCAGGTGTGCGCCTGGTTAAGTGCTCAGTGGCTTGACTCAAGTGACTTGGCAACCCGTTCTCGCTCTTTGCGCCGGCCATTGCCGTCGACCATTGCGTGGAATTCAGCGAGGAAGCTGCGGTGTCTTCGCTTCGGATGTTGATGCCGCCTGCAGGGCGAGGATCGTCGATCTGCCCAACCTGCAGACGCTGCTCACGCGTAGCTCTTCGCGATGAGGCCCAATTGGATCTCTGCTGCTCCTCCAAAGATCGTGAAAGCCCGGCTGTTGCAATATTCAGGAACCAGGGACATGTTTTGAGGCTGGGTGGCGTCCGAGAAGGGCGATTCACTGTGCCATCGCAGCCCACTGCGACCTAGCGCTCGTTGTCCTAGAGCGCCGATTGCCTGCTTGAGGCGGCTCGCGCGCAGCTTCAGCACCGACGCCACGGGTCCTGGACTCGATCCGGGCGCCAACGAAGCCATGCTGCGCGCTTCAAGCCATTCGAAAGCGTCCAGATCAGCATTCAGATCTCCGAAGGCCTTGTGCAGAAGGCCATCGCCAGAGCCTGTCGACGGCAATACGCTGGCCACGCGCTTGAGCTGGGATCGCAGGCGCGGGCTGAAGATGCCTGCACCACGCTCGAACTCGAGCAGATACTTGGCATACTCCCACCCGGCGTTCTCTTCCCCAACACGTTGAGAGACAGGAACGCGCACATTGTCGAAGTGGACCTCATTCACATCGTGGTCTCCTCCGATGGTGTGAATCGGCCGCACGCCGACGCCAGGCAAGGACATGTCAATCAGCAGGAACGAGATACCGTCTTGCCGGCGTCCCGCATTGCTGGTGCGTACCAGAGCAAACATGCGGTTCGCGAAATGCGCGTGCGTAGTCCAGATCTTGGAGCCATTGAGCACATAATCTTCTCCATCCCGGTCCGCTCGAAGTTGCAGCGCCGCGAGGTCCGACCCTGCGTTGGGCTCAGAGAATCCCTGGCACCAGTAGTCTTGGCCAGACAGGATTCGCGGCAAATGCTCGCGCTTTTGGGCGTCAGTGCCGAACTTGAGCAACACGGGGCCGACCAGTCGAACACCCATCGGATGAACCAGCGGTGCACCCGCAAGCGCGCATTCTGTTTCGAAGATAAAGCGCTGGAATGCTGTCCAGCCGGTGCCACCCCATTCCACGGGCCAGAGCGGAACAAGCCACCCACGCTGATTGAGTAGATGTTGCCAAGGACCGGATACGTCGGGATCCGGATACATCGCTGTAGTGCGTAGCTGTCCAACACGCAAGGTGTCTGTGAGATGCGTCGACAAGAATTCCCGCACCTCCTGCCGGAACTTCTGGTCTTCAGGGCTCAGTTCCAAATCCATCACAGGTCTCCCAATGTCTGGCTGATCGCGTATCTTTGTGAGGTGTGAGCGTGCTCACCCAACCATTGCGCATGGGCATCGGCTGAACCGTCCTCAACTTCGAAAGCAAGCAGGTATCGAAAAGTGGCGGCAATGGGAAGTTCTTCGCAAACGCCCATGGCGCCGTGCAGCTGCACGCAGTCCTGCGAGACAATGGTTCCCGCACGCGCAACTTTGCTTCGGGCTCCGGCAGCTACGGCCCTCAGGCCCTCTCCCTGGATTCGGGTCATCCGCATGGAGGCAAGCTCGCACGCAGCTTGCGCTTCGAGGCAAAGCACTCCCATCTCCGCAAGGCGGTGCTGGACGACTTGGAACTGGGCCAAGGCCTGCCCAAACTGGTGTCGCTCAGCGGTGTAGCGCCGGGTCTGTTCCAATGCTGCCTGCATGGCGCCAGTCGCCTGCCAACAGGCAGTAACGATGCCCCAGCAAACCACAGACTCCAGCGCATTGGTACTTGTGTTGCCGTCACCCAGAACACTCGCCATTGGCACCAGCGCGCCATCAAAGTACAGATCCGCCGCACACGCCCCATCGCTCGTGCGGTACCCGTCTATACGGACGCCCTCCTGCTCTCTCGGCACGCGCAGCAGAAGTTGCTGACCGTTGTGTTTTAAAGTAGCCGATACAAGCCAGTGGGTAGCGCCTGCTGCCCCACGAACGCCCTGTTTGGCTCCCCTGATCAGTATTCCCCCCCCTGTGTGCTCTGCGGTGCAGGCTCGGGCGTCAAACGGGCTGACCTCACCAGGCTCCGCGTGGGCCCAGGCCAACCTCTGCTGTCCTGCTACCAGTGGTGGCAACCAGCTCAGGCGCTGTGCAGAGGTTGCGCAGCGGTCCATCGCCTGCATCGCCAACACAACATGTGCCACGTATGGCTCGACAACCAGATGCCGACCCAGAGCTTGAGCTACCAGTCCAACGGAGATCGCGTCGCCAGCCAATCCGCCAATGTCCTCCGCCAGAGGCAGGCCCAACCAGCCAAGGTCGGCGAGGGCTTGCCACACCTGCAAGTTGCCACCTTCGCAATGCACACTCGCCGCGCGCTGATGGAAATCGTAGTTGTCGCGCAGCCAATCAAGCGCGCTGTCCTGAATAAGCTGCTGCTGCTCGGTGAACGTGAAACGCATGAGACTCAGTCCGCTTTGATGTTGGCTTTTTTGATCACACGCGCCCACTGGTCCACATCGCGACGCAGAAAGGTCGTGAACTCGGCAGATGTGTTGCCGATGATGTCCAGCCCCCAGCCCTTGAAGCGCTCGCGGATGTCCGGCTCTTTGAGGATGGCGGCGATCTCCTTGTGCAGCCGCTCTACCACGGGTGCGGGCGTTCCGGCCGGCGCCACCAGGCCCAGCCAGGGCATGGCCTCGTAGCCCGGCACGCCGGACTCCGCCACGGTGGGCAGTTCGGGAATGGACTCGGAGCGCTTGGCGGTAGTTACGGCCAGGACGCGCAACTTGTCAGCCTTGATGAAAGGGCTTGAGGAACCCAATGCATCAAACATGACGTTCACCTCTCCCGCCACCAGGTCGGTCAGCGCCGGCCCGCTGCCTTTGTACGGAATGTGCACCATGTAGGCGTTGGCCATGCTCTTGAACAGTTCCCCTTCCAGATGGGTCGAAGTGCCAGTCCCGGTAGAGCTGTAGTTGAGCTTGCCTGGGTTTGCGCGCGC
This sequence comes from Acidovorax sp. MR-S7, assembly GCF_000400995.2. Classification (GTDB taxonomy): domain Bacteria; phylum Pseudomonadota; class Gammaproteobacteria; order Burkholderiales; family Burkholderiaceae_C; genus MR-S7. The sequence continues at coordinate 18,709 of NZ_DF238899.1, forward strand.
GTATTCGACCAGGTCCTTGACCGACTTCACAGGGAGCGCCGGGTTGACTACCAGCACGTGCACCACCGAGGCCACCTGGGTGACAGGGGTGAAGCTCTTGATTGCGTCGTAGTTCACCTTGCTGTAGATGAGTGGAGCGGTGCCCAATGAGGACGCAGCCAGCAGCAACGTATAGCCGTCTGCAGGCGCCCTCGCCACGATGTCGGATGCCAACACGGTGCCAGCGCCCGGCTTGTTGTCCACGATCACAGGCTGTCCCAGCCGCGGGGCCAGCTTGTCAGCCAGCGCCCGCGCCAGCAGGTCCGTGACGCCACCCGGGGGGAACGGCAGCACCATGCGAATGGGTTTGTTGGGGTAGCCGTCCTGAGCGATTGCAGGGGCCGCTACGCCCAACACGGCAGCAGCCACCAGTGCAGAAGCGAATTTTGTGAAGAGGTTTGCCATGCTTGTCTCCTTATGATCCTTGTGAAGTGGGAAATAGTCAGCCCTGGACGACGACCAGTGCATCCAGGGCGAATGCGCCTTGCCCCTGCGCTCGCACCTGCAGAGGATTGATCTCGATCTCCTGCACTTGAGGGCCCAAGGCAGCCTGGGCGCGTGATAGCGCGGCAATTCCTTCGCATGCACCGTCAACGTCAGCCAGGGGCCGCCCTCGAAAGCCGTCCAGCAGCGGCCAGGCGCGCAGCCCGCGCAGCATGGTCTGCACCATGGCGGCATCCACGGGCAGCAGCCGGTGGCTGGCGTCGCGGTACAGCTCGGTCAGCACGCCGCCCAGGCCCACGGTGAGCGCGGGGCCGAACACCGGGTCGTGCGTGATGCCAGCGATCAGCTCGGCCACGCCGCCGCTGGCCATGGGCTGCACGAGAAAGCCGTCGATGCGCGCCGCAGGGCTGTGCCGCTGCACGCTGGCCAGCATGTCGGCGCAGAGCGTGCGCAACGCGGCATCGTCGGCCACGTTCAGGCGCACGCCGCCGACCTCGGTCTTGTGGGCGATGTCGGCGCTCAGGATCTTCAGGGCCACGGGGTAGCCCAGCTGCCCGGCGGCCGCCACGGCCTCGTCGGCATCGCGGGCCGGCAGGCCCTGCAGCGAGGGCACGCCATAGCCCGCCAGCAGCAGCTTGGTGGCATGCTCGTTGAGCGCTGCGGGCAGCGCCGGTGCCGCGCCCTGCTGAACCACCGCCTGCGCCTGGCGCAGGGCCGCCCAGCGGGCCACGTCCTCGTGGCGCGCCAGCCACTGGCAAAACGGGGCCAGCGCCTGCGTGGCACGGCCGATGTCGTCGAACACCGGCACGCTTGCCTGGGCGAGCTGATCCCGGCACCGGGCGGCACCGGTGTCGATGGCCACGAAAAGCTTGTTCCACTGGCCGCAGACCTCGACCAGCGGCTCGGCCATGCGGTCGAGCAGGTAGCCCGGCGCATAGACCACCACGGTGTCCACCTGGTCCGACTGCGCCAGCGCCCCCAGGATGGTGCGCACGAACTGCGGCGAGTTGACCACGTTGCCCGTCACGTCCACGGGGTTGGAAACCATGCCGTAGTCCGGGATGCCCTCGCGCAGGGTGTGCTGCAGGTCCTCGCTCAGTGTGGGCACCTCCAACCCCGCGCCGATGAACTTGTCGGCCAGGATGGCGCCCAGCGCCCCCGACATGGTGACGATGGCCACGCGCGGCCCGCCCTGGCGCGCGCGAAAGCCGCTGAGGTAGGCCAGGTCGGCCATCTGGGCGAAGTCCGTGCCGCGGATCACGTTGAGCTGCTCGAAGGCCGCCTTGTACAGCGCCAGGTCGCCGGCCAGCGCGCTGGTGTGCGAGCGCACGGCCTCGGAGCCCTTGTCCGTTTCGCCCGCCTTGTACAGGATGAGCGGCTTGCGCTGGCGCGCAAAGGCCAGCGCCGCGTCGATGAAGCGCGGCCCGTCGCGCAGCTGCTCCACATAGCCGACCACGCACTCGGTGGACTCGTCCGCCGCCAGGTACTGCAGGTACTCGGAGAACTCCACGCAGGCTTCGTTGCCGGTGTTGATGAAGTGGCTCACCGGCACGCCCAGCCGGCGCGCCAGGGCGAACACGGCCGAGCAGACATTGCCGCTTTGCGTGACGATGCTGGCCCGCCCGGGGCCTGTCTGCGGCGGCACGTTCTTGAACACCGAGGCAAAGGCCGTGTAGGCGTGCAGGTTCAGGTTGGCAAAGCCCATGCAGTTGGGGCCGGCCACCACCATGCCGCTGCGCTGCACGAAAGCCTCCAGCGTGCGCTGCAGGGCCTCGCCCTCGCCCGGCGCTTCGGCAAAGCCGGCGGCGTAGACAATCCCGGCGGGGATGCCCCGGGCGTGGCAGCGCTCCAGCATGGCCGTGACCTCGGGCGCGGCAATCGCCAGCACCACCAGGTCGCAGGCCTCGGGCAGGGATTCGATGTCCGGGTAGCAGCGGTAGCCGAATACCTCCTGGTACTTGGGGTTGACCGGGTAGACCGCGCCTGCAAAGCCGAAGTGGCGCAGCAGATCGAGCGGCATGCCGCCGATGCGGCCCGGGTTGTCGCTGGCACCGATGAGGGCGATGGAGCGCGGGGCCAGCAGGGGTTGCAGGCGCTGCGGGTGGTGGGCGTTCGTTGTCATGCGCGGGCCCCCTTGGCGATGGCGCTGGCCAGGCCAGCTTCCTTGGTCTGGCGGTACTCTTCGCTAACATGGCTGAGCTGGTGCAGGTCGAAGTGGGCCGACAGCGCCTCGCGCAGGCCGCGCACATCCACCGAGCGGTTGAGCGACTTCTTGAGCACGCGCAGCGCAAAGGGCGGCGCCTGGGCGATGCGCTGGGCCAGCGCCAGGGTTTCGGCGTCCAGATCGGCCGTGGGCACCACGCGGTTCACGAAGCCGGCCTCGCGTGCCTGCTGCGCGCTCCAGCGCGCGCCGGTGAACAGGAACTCCTTGGCCTGGCGCAACCCCATCACCCAGGGGTGGATCAGCACCTCGGTGGCCGCCGCGCCCATGGTGTGGGTCACGGGGTCGGAGAAGAAGGCGTCCTCGGCCGCCACCACCAGGTCGCACATGTTGGCCAGCATGAAGCCCGCCGCCATGCAGGCGCCCTGCACCTGCACCACCGTGGGCTTGGGGAAGTCCCAGATGCGCAGGCAGTAGCCGTAGTAGTGCTTTTCTTCATAGGCCCAGCGCTGCTCCACAGTGAACTCGGCGCGCTCGGCCTGGGCCTGCTTGAGGTCATGGCCGGCCGAGAAATGCGCGCCCCGGGCGGCCAGCAGCACCACGCGGATGGCGGGGTCGTGCTCGGCCTGGGTGAAGGCCTGGTCCAGGGCCTCCAGCATCTGCTGGCTCTGCGCGTTGCGCGCCTCGGGCCGGTTCAGCCAGATGCGGCGCACGGCGCCCAGTGTTTCGGTGGAGATAGGTTCTGAGGATTGATGCATGTGGATGGTCCTTGGCAATGCATCGATGGTCCGGTAACAATGTCCACATGACAAACATCACTGCAAAGAAATCCCACATAGTGAGCAAACCTCTGGAAACCCCGGGGGCCCAGAACATGCGGCGGGCACTGCAGATCCTGCGCGTGCTGGGGTCTCCTCGTTTTCAGTGCAATAAGTGACGGTACGAAAAGCTAGCACTGGCGCGGAGGTGGTGTTGGTAG
>NZ_DF238900.1 GCF_000400995.2 Acidovorax sp. MR-S7
TCACCCAGCGCTGGCCGAGCGCGGGCGTGCGCGAGGGGGCCGTGTTCAGCTTCCCCAGCAGCCGCTGAAGCAGCGCCGCACGCACAAAAAAGCCCCTGGGCCTCGCGGCCCAGGGGCTTTGTCTTTGGAACGGCTGCGTCAGTCGAGCGTGATGCCGGCGGTCTTGATCACGCCGCGCCACTTGTCCACCTCGGTGCGCAGGAATTTCGCCGAGGCCTGCGGGTCGAGCCCCGAGGGCAGCACGCCCACGGCGTCGAGCTTGGCCTTCACCTCGGGCGCGGGCAGGGCCTTGGCGATCTCGGCGTACAGGCGGTCCACGATGGGCTGGGGCGTGCCCACGGGCACAGCCGCGAGGAACCAGGCATCGGCCGTGAAGCCCTTGAGGCCGGCCTCCGTCATCGTCGGCACGTTGGGCATGGACGGCAGGCGCTCGGTATGCGCCACGGCCAGCGCGCGCACCTTGCCCGCGTTGAGCTGCGAGGCGATGGTCACGGCGGTGAGGAAGCCGAAGTCCGTCTCGCCCGCCACGAGCGACACCACCGACGGCGCGCTGCCCTTGTAGGGGATGTGGCTGACCTTGACCTTGGCCTGCATGGCGTACAGCTCGGCGCCCAGGTGGTTCGGGCCGCCCGTGCCGGACGAGGGGTAGTTGAGCTTGCCGGGCGCGGCCTGCGCCGCGGCGGTGAGGTCGGCCAGCGAGCGCAGCGGGCTGTTCTCGCCCACGGTGAGCACGAGCGGGCTGCGGCCCACGAGGCTCACGGGCGCGAAGTCGCGCAGCGGGTCGTAGGGCAGCTTGGTGTAGAGGCCCGGCGCCATGGACATGCAGCCCACGTCGCCCAGGATGACCGTGTAGCCGTCCGGCGGCGCCTTGGCCACGAGGTCGCAGCCGATGGTGCCGTTGGCGCCGGGCTTGTTGTCCACCACCACCGTGGCCTGCATGTTCTCGCCCATCTTCTGCGCCAGCAGGCGGCCCAGGATGTCGGTCGAGCCGCCGGGCGCGAACGGGATGACGAGGCGGATGGGCTTGGTGGGATAGGCGCCGGCGTTCTGGGCCTGCGCCAGGGGCGCGGACAGGGCCGCGGCGGCTGCGGCACCGCCGATCAGCGCGCGCCAGAGCGCACGGGACTTTGCAGGAGGGTTCATGGGTTCCTTGGGGATTCGTTGCGGGGGCGGCGCAGCATAGCAAAGGCCGGGCACGGGCAGCCTGCATTGACGCAGGTCCTCGCGCACCTGCCGGAGCACTGCTACAGTTGGTTGCACTACCGGGCCCCGCATGACCGCCGCTCCCTCCACCCACGCCTCGAAGACCCACTGGGCCGTGCGCATGAACTGGCGTAACCGTTCGGTCTTCTTCGCGCTGCTGGGCCTGATCGTGGGCCTCCATCTCCACCAGACCGGCCGCCTTGCGGCGGGGTGGGCGTGGCTGGTGCTGCAGTTCGCGGTCTATCCGCAAGTCATCTACCAGCACGCACGGCGCAGCGCCCACCCGCGCCGCGCCGAGGAGCGCAACATGGCGCTCGACGGCTTCTGCTTCGGCATCTGGATCGTCTGGATGGGCCTGCCCCTGTGGATCAGCTTCATCCTGTTCATCGCGGTGTGCGTGAACCTCGTCGTCTTCAAGGGGCCGACCGGCCTGGCCGAACTGGCCGGGGTCGTGGTGGCAGGCATGCTGCTGGGTGCGGCCATCTTCTGGCCGCCAGTCTGGACACCCGACACCAGCCTGTCCGTGTCGCTGCTGTGCATGGCGGTGCTGACGGCGTTCCTCGTCGTCTTCGCCCGCGATGGCTATCTGCGCGCCAAGGGACTGTACGAAAGCCGCAAACAGGCGCAGCGGCAGCTGGACGAGATCCGCATGCTGCAGGTGCGCCTGCACGACATGGCGCTGCGCGACCCGCTCACCGGGCTGTTCAACCGGCGCTCGCTCGACACCGCGCTGGCCGAAGCGCTCGCCCGCTGCCAGCAGGCCCGCGAGCCGCTGTGCGTGCTGATGATCGACATCGACCACTTCAAGCACATCAACGACACCCACGGCCATCCGGCCGGCGACGCGGTCCTGCAGGCGCTGGCGCACCTGCTGCAGTCGCACGTGCGCGCCAGCGACCTGGCCATACGCATGGGCGGAGAGGAGTTCCTGCTGGCGCTGCCCAACGTCCCGATCACGCAGGCGCAAGAGCGCGCGCAGGCACTGCGCACCGCGTTCGAAGACCTGCAGGTCGCCTATGGCGCGGCGACGCTGCGCGGCACGCTGTCCTGCGGCATCGCATGCTTTCCGGGACACGGCGCCAGCGCCACGAAGCTGGTGCAGGCGGCCGACGCCGCGCTCTACGCGGCCAAGCTGGCCGGCCGCAACCGGGTGGTGGCGCACGCGGCGCAGGAAGCGCCCGTGTCCTGAGTCTTCCGGCTCACTGCGCCCCGTCCGCGAGCTTGCGCGGCCGCTTGGCGGGCGCAGGGGCCGCGCGGGGGCGGCGCAGCGTGTCGGCATCCAGGATCAGGCGGCCCTGGATGCGGCCCTTCATGCGCTTGACGCTGCTGGCCGCGTCCTGCATATGGCGCTCCATGAGCACGCGGACCTTCTCGGCGTCGCGCGCGCGCGCGGCCTGCACGATGTCGCGATGGAACTGCGCATTGGTCTCGCCAAAGCGCCGGTGCTCGGCCTGCGAGGTGCGGTTGCCCAGCACGATGAGCTGGCGGATCATCTCGTTGATCAGCTCGCAGGTGAAGCGCAGGAACGGGTTGGGGTTGGCCGCCGCGAGGATGTCGTGGAAGTTCACGTCCTCGCGCCGCTGGTTCAGCAGGTCGCCCTGGGCCTGCGTGGGGTCGCAGCAGGCGATGCTGTGCTCCAGCGCCTCGAAGTCGGCCTCGTCCAGGTGCGCCACGGCGCCGGCGGCCAGCAGGGGTTCGAGCTGCTGGCGCACGGCGTAGATGTCGTCGATGGTCACTTCCTTGAAGAACAGGTAGTTCTGCATGAACTGCAGCGTGCGGTCCAGCGGCACCTCGACGATGGTGCCGCCGCCCGACGGGCCCGTGGAGATGGTGACGAGGCCCTGCACCTCCAGCGACTTGAGCGCCTCGCGGATGGTGCCCTTGCTGACCTGGAACTGCGCCTGCAGCTCGCTCTCGCGCGGCAGGCGGTCGCCGGGGCTCAGGTTCTTCTCGGTGATCATCCGCTTGATCTCCTGGGCCACGAGATCGGAGCGCTTGAGCTGCTTGATCGCCAGGGGAGCGGACTTCTGTGTTTCCATGGCTTGTTGTCTTTCCTCGGGGTGGTCAGGCGCCGCCGGCACCCCTGCATTCGCTGTCCTGGTGCAGTATGCACCGCCCGGGGGCATGGTGGAAGCTTCTAGGGTTTGTACGCGTCATATTCATTCTATTTGTCACTATAAATATGAGCAAGGAGCGTGAGCGCATGGCCCAGCGGATTGGCATGCAACGTGCTCTGACACAAGCCCCAACCCGTTCCCACACCACGGAGTCCCTCATGCAACGTCGTCACCTCCTGCAACTTTCCGCGCTCGGCGCACTGCCCGCATCCCTCGGCCTGGGCGCCAGCGCCTGGGCCCAGTCCAAGGATGCGATCCAGTTCGGCTGCCCCGTGCCCATGTCGGGCGCGTTCGCGGCCAACGGCAAGTACGCAGACCTGGGGATGAAGCTCGCCATCGAGCAGTACGGCAAGGCCCTGGACCGCCCCCTGGCCTACACGCTGCTCGACACCGAAGGCAAGCCAGCCACCGCCGTGCGCAAGGTGCAGGAGTCGGCCCAGCAAAAGGGCGCGCGCTTCTTCGCGGGCGGCATCCTGTCGTCCGAGGCCCTGGCCATGGGCAAGGAGGCCGAGAAGGCCGGCGGCATCTTCATCACCACGGCAGGCGCCGACGAGCTCACGGGCACGGACTGCAACAGCGCCACGTTCCGCTGGTCGGTGCCCACCTTCGGCGCCATCGAGCAGACGGTGCGCCCGCTGCTCGACGCCCATCCCAAGGCCAAGCGCTGGTACACCATCACGCCGCAGTACGTGTTCGGCGACGGCCTGCTCACCGCCGCCAAGAACATCTTCAAGGAAAAGGGCATCGAGCACGTGGGCAACAGCTACCACTCGCTGACCGAGAAGGAGTTCAGCGGCTACCTCACCAACGCCATGGCCGCCAAGCCCGACGTGCTGCTGCTGCTCAACTTCGGCGCCCAGTCGTCCGACGCGCTGCGCCAGGCGGTGAGCTTCGGCATGCACAAGAACATGACCATCCTGATCGCCTGGGCCTCGGGGCTGGAGCAGTTCGAGTCGCTCGGCGCCGACCTGTGCGACGGCGTGTATTTCGGCGCGCAGTACTGGCACACGGCGGACACGCCGCTGAACCACGACCTGGTCAAGCGCTCGCAAGCCACGTTCAAGTCCAACCCCAACTACAGCCTGGCGGGCTCCTACATCTGCACCAAGCTGCTGATCGACGCCATCATCAAGGCCGGCACCGTGGACCAGAAGGCCGTCGTCGCAGCGCTGGAGGGCATGAAGTACCAGGGCCTGACGGGCGAGGAAGAGGTGCGCAAGGCCGACCACCAGGTGCTCAAGAACTACTACCTGCTCAAGGGCAAGGCCAAGTCCAAGATGGCCAACAAGGACGACTACGTGGATGTGGTGAGCTCCGGCAAGTCCTTCCTGCCCGTGGACAAGACCGGCTGCAAGCTGGCCTGACGGGCCGCCGCCGGTTCTCAAGCAGAAAACGCCTCCAGCGCTTTCATAGCAAGCGCTGGCAGCTATATTTTTGATAGTCCTCCATGAGCATCTACCTGCTACAGACCATCAACGGGATCGGCATCGGCATGCTGTATTTCCTGTTGGCCGTGGGCCTGTCCATCGTGTTCGGCCTGCTGCGCTTCGTGAACTTCGCGCACGGCGCCTTCTACCTGCTGGGCGCGTACTTCTGCTACCAGATGACGCGCTGGGGCCTGAGCTTCTGGCTGGCCCTCGTGGTGGCGCCCCTGGCCGTGGGCGCCATCGGCTGGTTCACCGAGAAGCTCATGCTGCGCCATGTGTACGCCAAGCCGCACGAATTCCACATCATCGTCACCGTGGGCCTCGCGCTGGTGGTGCAGGAGCTGGTGATCCTGCAGTGGGGCCCCTTGGGCGACAGCGTGGCCGTGCCCGAGCTGCTGCAGGGCGTGGTGATGTGGGGCAGCTTCGTCTACCCGAAGTACCGGCTGTTCGTGATCGGCTTCACGGCCGTGCTGGCGGTGCTGCTGTGGTGGGTGCTGGAGGGCACGCGCCTGGGCAGCGCGGTGCGCGCAGGCAGCGAATCGACCGAGATGGTCTCGCTGCTGGGCCTGAACGTGTTGCGCATCTTCAGCCTGGTATTCGCGCTGGGCGCTGCCACGGCGGCGCTGGCGGGCGTGCTGGCCGCGCCCATCCGCGGCGCCGAGCCGTTCATGGGCATCGAGGCGCTGGGCGTGGCCTTCGTGATCGTGGTCGTGGGCGGCCTGGGCAGCTTCGGCGGCGCACTCGTCGGCGGGCTGCTCATCGGCATCGTCCAGAGCGTGATGAGCACGCTGTGGCCCGAGGGCGCACGCCTGATGATCTACGTGGCCATGGCCGCCGTGCTGCTGCTGCGCCCCCATGGCCTGCTGGGCCGCAAAGGATGACCTCACCATGACCAGGCACTTCCATCTTCTTCTCGCGCTGGCCATCGTGGTGGCCATGCCGCTATTCATGCAGTCGGGCTCGCTCGCCAGCGAGGTGCTGATCTTCGGCCTCGCCGCCATGGGCTGCAACCTGCTGCTGGGCTACACCGGCCTGCTCTCGTTCGGCCAGGGCATCTTCTTCGGCCTGGGCAGCTACACCATCGGCCTGCTGCTCACGCGCTGGCCGCTGCCCATGCCGCTGGCCCTCGCGGCCGCCGTCGCCATGGGCGCCGCGGGCGCCGCCATCGTCGGCTGGGTCGCCATCCGCCAGCGCGGCACCTACTTCGTGATGCTCACGCTGGCCTTCGCGCAGATGTTCTACTTCATCGCCTATTCCGCCTCGGGCCTCACGGGCGGCGACAACGGCCTGCTGGACATCCCGCGCCCCTCGCTCGCGGTCGCGGGCCACACGCTGTGGCCGCTGGCCACGCCGTGGCAGTACTACGGCTTCGTGGCCGTGCTGTTCCTCGCCGCCTTCTGGTTCCTGCGCCGCGTGTGCGACTCGGTGTTCGGCCGCACGCTGCTGGCCGTGCGCGACAACGAGGAGCGTGCCGCCGCCGTGGGCTACGACCTGCGCCTGCTGAAGCTGCAGGCCTTCGTGATCTCGGGCGCCGTCACGGGCCTGGCCGGCGCGCTGCACGCGATGATGACCGGCATCGCTCCGCTGTCGAACGCCGAGTACCACACGAGCGAGATGATCCTCGTGATGACCGTCATCGGCGGCACGGGCAACCTGCTGGCCTCGGTGCTGGGCGCGGCGTTCTACGTGCTGCTGGGCGACTGGCTCTCCACGCTGTGGCCGCGCTGGCTGCTGCTGCTGGGCGTGGTGCTGATGGTGGTCAGCCTGGGGCTGCAGCGCGGGCTGTGGGGCCTGGGCGAAAGCCTGTGGGGCCTGGTGCGGCGCAAGGCGCCCAAGGACGCATCGTCCGCCGGCCTGAATGCGACGGGAGACAACGCATGAGCGCCGCCGCCTCCCCCATCCTGCTCGAAGCCCAGGGCGTCGAGAAGCGCTACGACAAGTTCGTCGCCCTGGGCGGCGTAGACCTGAAGGTGCGCGCCAACACCGTGCACTCGGTCATCGGCCCCAACGGCGCGGGCAAGACCACGCTGTTCCACATGCTCACGGGCACCAAGACCGTGAGCGGCGGGCGCATCCTGTTCGACGGCCACGACGTGACGCGCGAGCCCGACCACCGGCGCGTGCGCCGGGGCATGGCGCGCTCGTTCCAGGTGACCAGCCTGTTCCTCACCCTGCCGGTGCGCGAGAACCTGCGCCTGGCCGCGCAGGGCGTGGCGCCCGCCATGGCGCTCAACTGCTGGAGCCCGCCCGTGGGCCGCCGCTCGTGCGCCGACACGGTGGCGAGCGTGCTGGCGCGCCTGGGGCTGGAGCGCCACGCCGACACCCCGGCAGGCAACCTCTCGCACGGCCAGCAGCGGCGCCTGGAGGTGGGCATGGCGCTGGCTGCGCGGCCCAAGGCGATCTTCCTCGACGAGCCTACCTCCGGCATGGGCATCGACGACCTGGACGACATGAAGCGCCTGATCCAGGGCCTCAAGGACGAGCACACCGTGGTGCTCATCGAACACAACATGGGCATCGTCATGGACATCTCCGACACCATCACCGTGATGCAGCAGGGCCGCGTGCTGGCCGAAGGGCTGCCCGACGCGATCCGCGCCGACGACCGCGTGCGCAGCGCCTACCTGGGCAACATGATCACCGGGGGCAAGGCATGAGCAGTGCACCACTTCTCTCGGTGGAGGGCATCCACGCGCACTACGGCAAGAGCCACGTGCTGCAGGGCGTTTCGCTGCACGTCGGCGACGGCGAACTGGTCACGCTGCTGGGCCGCAACGGCGCGGGCAAGACCACCACGCTCAAGACCATCGCGGGCGCCATGGCACCCACGCAGGGCCAGGTGCGCTTCGGCGGCGAGGCCACGCACCGCCTGGCGACGCACCTCGTGGCGCAGCGCGGCATCTGCCTGGTGCCCGAGCACCGCGGCATCTTCAAGCTGCTCACGGTGGAGGAGAACCTGATGCTGGGCCAGCGCAAGCACTCTCCCTGGCAGCTGGAGGACGTGTACCGCATCTTTCCCCGCCTCAAGGAGCGGCGCGCCAACGGCGGCGGCCAGCTCTCGGGCGGCGAGCAGCAGATGCTGGCCATCGGCCGCGCGCTCATGAACGCGCCGCGCCTGCTCATGCTCGACGAGCCGGTGGAGGGCCTGGCGCCCGTGATCGTCGAGGAAATCGTGGCCCAGCTCAAGACCATCAAGGCCGCGGGCGTGGCCATCCTGCTGGTGGAGCAGAACCTGGAGGTCTGCACGCAGCTGGCCGACCGGCACTACGTCATCGAACAGGGCGCGATCGTGCACGAAGCCACTAACGATGCCTTCATGGCGGACGACGCCGTGAAGGACCGCTACCTCGGCGTCGGCATGGCCTGACGCCTTCTTTCCCGCTGGAGACCCCCATGGACCTGAATACCTCCGCCCCTTCCGTCGCCGCACTGCGCATCGACGGCGCACGCCTGTGGCAATCGCTGATGGACCTGGCGCGCATCGGCGGCACGCCCAAGGGCGGCGTGTGCCGCCTCGCGCTCACCGACCTGGACCGCCAGGGCCGCGACCTCTTCGCGCAATGGGCGCGCGACGCCGGCTGCACGCTGCGCGTCGATGCCATCGGCAACATCTTCGCGCGCCGCGCGGGCGCGGACGACAGCCTGCCGCCGGTGATGACCGGCAGCCACATCGACACCCAGCCCACGGGCGGCAAGTTCGACGGCAACTACGGCGTGATGGCGGGCCTGGAGGTGCTGCGCACGCTCAACGCCGCCGGCGTGCGCACGCGCGCGCCCATCGAGGTGGCCGTGTGGACCAACGAGGAAGGCTCGCGCTTCGTGCCCGTGATGATGGGCTCGGGCGTGTTCGCGGGCGCATTCACGCTGGAGCATGCGCTCGCGCAGCGCGACGCGCAGGGCGTGAGCGTGGGCGAGGCCCTCGCAGCTATCGGCTATGCCGGCGAGGCCGGCCCCGCCCCGGCCGTGGGCGCGTATTTCGAGGCGCACATCGAGCAGGGCCCCGTACTCGAGAAGCACGGGCGCGTGATCGGCGTGGTGCAGGCCGCCCTGGGCCAGCGCTGGTACGACGTGACCGTGCACGGCATGGAGGCGCATGCCGGCCCCACACCCATGGAGCTGCGCCAGGACGCGCTGCTGGCCGCGAGCCATCTCGTGGCCGAGGTCAACCGCATCGCGGTGAACCGCATGCCGCATGCGCGCGGCACGGTGGGTTCGCTGGAGGTGTTCCCGAACTCGCGCAACGTGATCCCGGGCCGCGTCAAGTTCAGCGTGGACCTGCGCGCGCCCGACGACGCCCAGCTGCTCGACATGGACGCCGCGCTGCGCAGCGCCTGCGCCCGCATCGCCGCCGAGCGCGGCCTGCGCGTGGACGTGGAGCAGGTGGTCTACTTCCCGCCGCAGCCCTTCACGCCGCACCTGGTGGAGGCCGTGCGCGCCAACGCGGCCGACCTGGGCTACGGCAGCATGGACGTGGTGAGCGGCGCCGGCCACGACGCCGTCTACGTGGCCCGCGTGGCGCCCGCGGCCATGATCTTCGTGCCCTGCGCAGACGGCATCAGCCACAACGAGATCGAGGACGCCGAGCCCGCCCACCTGGAGGCCGGCTGCAACGTGCTGCTGCGCGCCATGCTGGCGGCCGCGGAGGTGGTGTCGTGAAGGTCCTGATCGCGCGCCTCAACCACGAGACCAACACCTTCTCTCCCGTGCCCACGCCCCTCGAGGCGTTCGCGCCCACCTACGGCGAGGACGCCTACCGCGCCAACAAGGGCATGCGCACGGCCATGGCCGCGTTCATCGAACTGGCGGAAGGCCTGGGCGCCACGCTGGTCACCCCGGTGTCGGCCACCGCCAACCCGAGCGGCCCCGTGCACGCTGCGGCCTACGACGAACTCACGCGCCGCATCGTCGAGGCCGCGCCGGGCTGCGACGCGATCCTGCTCGACCTGCACGGCGCCATGGTGGCCGAGAACACCGACGACGGCGAGGGCGACCTGCTGGCGCGCGTGCGCGCCGCCGCACCCGGCGTGCCGCTGGGCGTGGCGCTGGATCTGCACGGCAACATCACCGAAAAGATGGTGGCGAACGCCGACGTGATGGTGGGCTTCAAGACCTATCCGCATATCGACATGTACGAAACCGGCGAGCATGCAGGCCGCCTGCTGCTGCAGATGCTGCGCGGCCAAGCGCGCTACTGCGTGCGCTGGCACCGCCTGCCCCTCATGAGCCACACGCTGCGCAGCACGACATTGGGCGGCCCCATGCGCGACGCCGTTGAAGCGGCACGCACATTGGAGCGTGGCGGAATGCCCGCCGTGTCGGTGTTCGGCGGCTTCTCGCTGGCCGACATTGAGGCGCCCTGCATGAGCGTGGTGGCCACCTGCCGCGCGGAGGACGCCGCCGCGCAATCCCAGGTGGACGGCCTGGCACAGCAGATCTGGCAGCGGCGCGCCGAATACGTGTACCGCAGCGAGCCGCTGCCGGAGTCGCTGCGCCGCGCGCAGGTCCTGGCCGAAGGCGCCTCCCGGCCGGTGCTGCTGCTCGACCATGGCGACAACTGCATGTCGGGCGGCACCTGCGACACCATGGACGTGCTGCAGGCCGCGCGCGCACTGGGGCTCACCGGCATCGCCGTGGGCCCGCTCTGCGATCCCGAAGCCGTGGCGCAGCTCGTCGCCGCTGGCGAAGGCGCCGAGGTGGAGATCGCGCTCGGCAACAAGGTGCCGCTCGACAGCATCGGCTTGCACAAGGAGCCGCTGCGCCTGCGCGGCACGGTGCGCGCCGTGAGCGACGGGGCCTACACCGTGACGGGCCCGATCTACACGGGCCAGCGCTGCCACATGGGCCGCGCGGTGTGCTTCGACACCGGCGATGCGCAGATCGTGGTGGCCGAGCAGACGCACGAGCCCTGGGACCTGGGCGTGTTCCACTGCGTCGGCATCGATCCCACGCGCTTTCGCTTCCTGCTGCTCAAGTCGCGCATGTACTGCCGGCCGGTGTTCGTGCCGCTGTCCGAGGGGCTGGTGGAGTGCGACAGCCCCGGCGTGACCACGTCGGACTACGCGCGCTTCCCGTTCGCGCGGGTCCGCCGCCCCGTGTTCCCGCTCGACCCGATCTGAGCGGCGCCGGAACGATTGCACGCACCCCGATCACAAGTGTTTCACTTGACGGCGGACTGACAGCCGCGCGGCCTACAATCGGCTCCCCCTACCTACTGCTGACGGGGCGCAGGGGCTGCCATGCCGCCGCGTCGGCCATGCTTTCGCTGGAGACGCTCGATGCCCGACAACACGGCCACCAACCTTACCGATAAACGCGCCCTGCTGCGCCGTGCGGCACTGGAGTACCACGAGTTTCCCCAGCCCGGCAAGATCACCATCGCTGCCACCAAGCAGATGATCAACCAGCACGATCTCGCGCTGGCCTACTCGCCCGGCGTGGCCGCGCCCTGCGAGGAGATCGTGAAGGACCCTTCCGCCGCGTTCCGCTACACCGCCCGAGGCAACTTGGTGGGCGTGGTCACCAACGGCACGGCCGTGCTGGGCCTGGGCGACATCGGCGCACTGGCCGGCAAGCCCGTGATGGAGGGCAAGGGCGTCCTGTTCAAGAAGTTCTCGGGCATCGACGTGTTCGACATCGAGATCAACGAGAAGGACCCGGACAAGCTCATCGAGATCATCGCCTCGCTCGAGCCGACCTTCGGAGGCATCAACCTCGAGGACATCAAGGCGCCCGACTGCTTCTACATCGAGCGCAAGCTGCGCGAGCGCATGCACATCCCGGTGTTCCACGATGACCAGCACGGCACGGCCATCGTGGTCGGCGCGGCCGTCCTCAACGGGCTGAAGGTGTCGGGCAAGGACATCCGGCAGGTCAAGCTGGTGGTTTCGGGCGCGGGCGCTGCGGCGCTGGCCTGCCTGGGGCTGCTGGTCAAGCTCGGGCTGCCGCGCGAGAACATCTGGGTCACCGACATCGCCGGCGTGGTCTACCAGGGCCGCACCGAACTCATGGACGACGACAAGGCCCAGTTCGCCCAGAACACACCGCTGCGTACGCTCGCCGAGGTGATCGAGGGCGCCGACGTCTTCCTGGGCCTGTCCGCCGGCGGCGTGCTCAAGCAGGACATGGTGCGCAAGATGGCAGCGCACCCGCTGATCTTCGCGCTGGCCAACCCCAACCCGGAGATCACGCCCGAGGACGTGAAGGAAGTGCGGGACGACGCCATCATCGCCACGGGCCGTACGGACTACCCCAACCAGGTGAACAACGTCCTGTGCTTCCCCTACATCTTCCGGGGCGCGCTGGACTGCGGCGCGACCACCATCACGACGGAGATGGAGATCGCCGCCGTCCACGCCATCGCCGAGCTGGCGCAGGCGGAGCAGAGCGAGGTGGTGGCCGCGGCCTACGTGGGCGAGCCGCTGGCGTTCGGACCGGAATACCTGATTCCCAAGCCGTTCGACCCTCGCCTGATGATGAAGATCGCGCCCGCCGTGGCGCAGGCCGCCAAGGACAGCGGCGTGGCCCAGCGCCCCATCGCGGACATGGACGCCTACCGCGACCACCTGCAGACCTTCGTCTACGCCTCCGGCACCATCATGAAGCCGATCTTCACGGCGGCCAAGCAGGCCACCCTGAAGCGCGTGGCCTTCTCCGAGGGCGAGGAAGAGCGCGTGCTGCGCGCCGCGCAGATCCTGGTGGACGAGCGCGTGGCCCGGCCCACGCTGATCGGCCGCCCGGCCATCATCGCCCAGCGCGTCGAGAAGTTCGGCCTGCGCCTGAAGGAAGGTCGGGACTACGACGTGGTCAACGTGGAGCAGGACCACCGCTACCGCGACTTCTGGCAGACCTACCACCGCATGACCGAGCGCAAGGGCGTCACGGTGTCGATCGCCAAGATCGAGATGCGCCGGCGCCTCACGCTGATCGGCACCATGCTGCTTCACAAGGGCGAAGTGGACGGCCTGATCTGCGGCACCTGGGGCCACACGGCCCACCACCTGCAGTACATCGACCAGGTGATCGGCAAGCGCACGGGCGTGAACACCTACGCCTGCATGAACGCCCTGCTGCTGCCCGACCGCCAGGTGTTCGTGGTGGACACGCACGTCAACTACGACCCCTCCGCCGCGCAGCTGGCCGAGATCACCATCATGGCAGCCGAGGAAATGATGCGTTTCGGCATCAAGCCCAAGGCGGCGCTGCTGTCGCACTCCAACTTCGGCTCCAGCAACCAGCCCAGCGCCGTGAAGATGCGCCAGACGCTGGACCTCCTGCGCGAGCAGGCCCCCTGGCTGGAGGTGGACGGCGAGATGCACGGCGACGTGGCCCTGGACGAGAAGGCACGCACCACACTCATGCCCCACAGCACCCTGGCCGGCAGCGCCAACCTGCTGGTCATGCCCAACATCGACGCGGCCAACATTTCCTACAACCTGCTCAAGACGGCGGCCGGCGGCGGAATTGCCATCGGCCCCATCCTGCTGGGCGCGGCCGCGCCGGTGCAGGTGCTCACCGCCAGCGCCACGGTGCGCCGCATCGTCAATATGACGGCCCTCACGGTGGCCGACGCCAATGCGTCCCGATAAGGCAACAAACCAGAGCAAGCGCTAACTATTAACTTCCGTTAACCCCACAAGCGCCTGCCCGCTTTTTGGGCAGGCGCTTGCTTTTTGGGGCCATTTTTGTCACACTAACGGCTCGAAATTTCGGGTAAACCCGTAGTTTCCGAAAGGTGTAGTGGATGTTGAAGGCTGTCGCCATCCGGGCGTACAAGACAGTTCTGGCGTGCGCTCTGGGTGCTGCATTCATGCTCGCGCCGGCTGCCGCGTCCGCGCGACAGTCCTCCGATTTGCCCGGGGCCGCTCCCGTGGCGCTGGCCGATCTGCCCTTCCAGGGGCGCAAGACCTATGCACTGATCCTGCAGGGCGGGCCGTTCCCCTATGACAAGGATGGCACGGTGTTCGGCAACCGCGAGCGGTTGCTTCCCCTGCACAAGCGTGGCTACTACCGCGAGTACACCGTGAAGACGCCGGGTGCGCGCGGCCGGGGTGCACGGCGCATCGTCTGTGGCGGCGCTCCGCGCACGCCGGACGCCTGCTACTACACCGGCGACCACTACGCGAGTTTTCGGGAAATTAGGGAATGAGCGCCGAAAGCCTCGCGGCGGGCCGTGGGCCGGCGCGCCATGCCATCGGATCTTCGTCCGACAGCCGCCCCCACGGGCTTGTCGGATATGCCTATCGTGGACCTCTGAAAGAAAGAGCAACGGAGATGGAAACGCCACTTCGTAAAGAACAGGACACTCTCTTGCGCGGCGTGCGCACCAACATCGTGCAGTCGATCCGCGCCTTCCGGGTGCAGGACCTGCAGGACACGGCACGCGCGCTGGGCCAGCACTTCCTGTATGCCAACCTGGCACACGCACAGTCCAAGCAGGACGTGCTCGACCTCATCGCATCGCAGTTCACCTTTCCGCCGCACTTCGGCAAGAACTTCGACGCGCTGTACGACTGCATGACCGACCCGCTGCACAAGTCGGGCCCGCAGCCGGGCTTCATCGTGGTGCTGGAGCAGATCCCGGCCACAGCCAAGTTCGACAAGGAAGCACGCGAGCAACTGCTGGACATCTTCCGCGACGCGGCCGAGTACTGGGGCGACCGCAAGATTCCGTTCCGCTGCTTCTATTCTTTTCTGTAGCCCGTTCCGCAACCGCTGGCCAAGCGGAACGGGCCAGCGAGGCCGCCCTCAGCGCCTCGTCTCCGGCCATCGAGATCGAAGTCGATCTCTCGGGCGAGAAGATGCCCACCGACAAGCTCGTGGACGTGTCGCCGCTGGCGCTGCGCATGAGCAGCCCGTTCAACGCGGGCTATTGGCTCGCGGCAGCGTAGCCGGCTCCCAGCCAAATCGGACTCCAGCGCTTGCCAGTCAAGCGCTGGCAGCTCCTAATTTTGCAGCGACTGGGCCAGTGCGACGTATTCGGCCACGGGCACTTCCTCGGCGCGGCGCTGGGTGTCGAAATCGCCCGACCCGTTGCGCGCCTCGAGCCAGCGGCCCAGGGTGTGGCGCAGCAGCTTGCGCCGCTGGCTGAAGGCCACCTGCACCAGCTCCTCCAGCAGCGCCACGTCCACCGCCGCAGGGTCGGCATGCGGCACCATGCGCACCACGGCGCTGTCCACGCGCGGCGGCGGATCGAACGCCTGGGGCGGCACGAACAGCACGTCTTCCATCGCGTAGCGCCACTGCAGCATGACCGACAGGCGCCCGTAGGCAGCGGTGGAGGGCGCGGCCACCATGCGGTCGATGACTTCCTTTTGCAGCATGAAGTGCTGGTCCTCAATGGACTGCACGTGCTCCAGCAAATGGAACAGGATGGGGCTGGAGATGTTGTAGGGCAGGTTGCCTACCACTCTGATTTTTGGAGCGCCCAGCGCTTGCGCCACCTGCGCAAAATCCACTTTCAGCACATCGGATTCGATGACCTGCAGTTGCCCGTGCTGGCGCAGCCGCGCGGCCAAGTCGCGGTCCAGCTCGATCACGGTGAGGCGGCCCAGGCGCTCGACCAGCGGCTGGGTGAGCGCCGCCAGGCCGGGGCCGATCTCCACCATGGGCTGGCCGGGCTGCGGGGCGATCGCCCGCACGATGGCATCGATGATGCCGCTGTCGGACAGGAAGTGCTGGCCGAAGCGCTTGCGCGGGATGTGCTTCATCTCATTGATCCGTGGCGCTGCGCATGAAACCAGCGCGCCCCAAGCCAGGGCAGCCGAGCAAGGGCCGCCCCGCAGCGAGGGCTGCGTCCCCCTTCCCAGAGCGCGCAGCGCGTGGAGAGAAGGGGGAAGCCGCGCAGCGGCTCAGGGGGTTGCACCTCATCACTGCGGCGGTTCGCGGTATTCCACGTAGGCCCGGCCGCGCGCCTCCTGGATCCAGGTGGAATAGGCCTCGTCGAGCTTCTTCTCGCGCACCGTGTCGCGCACCATGTCGCGCTGCTCGCGCTGGGTGAGCTTGGCCTCTCGGCGGCCCATGAGCTGGATCAGGTGCACGCCGAAGCGCGACACCACGGGGTGGCTGATCTCGCCGGGCGCGAGCGCATCGAGCACCTCCTCGAACTCGGGCACGTAGCGCCCGGGCGAGGCCCAGCCCAGGTCGCCGCCGTCCTTGGCGCTGCCGTCCTGCGAATACTCGCGCGCCAGCGCGGCGAACTCGGCCTGGCCGCGCACCACGCGGTCGCGCAGGTCTTCCAGCCGCGCCGCGGCCTCGCGCTCGGTCAGGCCGGCGTTGGTGCGCAGCAGGATGTGGCGCGCATGGTTCTGGATGGCCGTGGTGGCCACGCCGCCGTGGGTCTTGTCGATCACCTTGAGCAGGTGGAAGCCTGCGGGCGAGCGCAGCGGCCCCACCACGCTGCCCACATTGGCGTTCTGCACGGCGTTCACGAACAGCTCGGGATAGCGGTCGGCCGGGCGCAGGCCCAGCAGGCCGCCGCTCGTGCCCTCGGGCGCATCGGAATATTCGCGCGCCAGCGCGCCGAAGTCGCCGCCGGCCTGCAGCTTGGCTAGCACCTCCTGCGCGCGCGCGCTGCGCTCGGACGCCTGGGCGGGGCTGGCGTTCTCCGGTACCTGGATGAGGATGTGGGCCAGGTTGAGCTCGAGCTTGTCCACCGCGGCCGACTTCTGCTGGTCGCGCAGGTACTGGTCCACCTCCAGGTCGCTCACGCGCACGCGCGACTCCACGTCGCGCTCGCGCACGCGCAGGGCCAGCAACTGGCTGCGCAGCTCCTCGCGGAAGCGCGCCTGGCTGATGCCCTCGGCCTCCATGCGGCGGTGCATCTCCTGCAGGCTCAGCTGGTTCTGCCGCGCCACCGACTGCTCGGCCTGCGTGACGGCGTAGTCGTCCACCTTGATGCCGCTTTCCTTGGCCAGCTGCACCTGGATCTTTTCCAGGATGAGGCGTTCGAGCACGTCCTTGAGCAGCAGGTCGCGTGCGGGCAGGCTGCCGCCCTGGCTGGCGACCTGCTGGGCCAAGCGGTCGGCCCGCTGGCGCACCTCGTTGTTGGTGATGGGCTCGGAGTTGACCACGGCCACGATGTAGTCGGCCTGGCGCGGCCCGGCCTGGCTGGGCGCGGCCGAACCCGCGGGCGGCAGCAGGGTGGCGGGAGAGGACAGGCGCGGCACGCCGTTGCCGGCCGAGGGCCGCAGCCCCTGGGCCTGCGTGAGCGGCACCGCAAGCGCGGTCCAGCAGGCCAGGACGAAGGGGAGGACGCGGTGTTTCATGGCGTTCAATCGTATTGGGTGAAGCGGCTGGGCAGGGCCACGTTTTCGCGCAGGAACTCGTAGCGCGGCACGTTCTGCTTCAGGCTGGTGAGCGGGTTGGAGCCCAGCGACAGGCGCGAGAAGCCGATGAACTCGATCTGGAACATGACGCGCGTGTTGCTCGACGTGTAGCTGCGCTGCAGGCGTTCGAGCACCACGCGGCCGATCCAGCAGCAGCTCTCGTATTCCACGCCGACCACGGTGTCCACGAATTTGCGGTCGCGCAGGCTGTAGTTCAGGCGGCCCACGCCGTACCAGCGCCCGGCGCTGGCGGTAGGCTTGTCGCTGCGGTCGCCCCACAGGTCGTTCAGGGGCCACTGCCAGCCCACATCGAGCTGCTCGCTGGGCTCGCTGATGAAGTCGGTCACCCGCTGCAGGCGGTAGGCCGCGCTCACCGTGCGGTACTTGCCAGGCGAATAGCGCGCGGCCACCGTGGAGCGCAGGGAGCGGCCGGTCTTGGGGTTGTACTGCACGGTGGCGTCGAAGCCCCACTGCGGCGTCCAGTTCAGGCCCGCGCCCAGCAGCACGTCCGACAGCCGGTCGTTCACCGGGGCTCCGCCGGGCATGGTCACGTTCTGGTCGGAAAAGCGCAGGCGCTGGGCGATGCCGAAGCGCGCGGCCTCGGCGCCGGAGTCGGCGTCCAGCAGGCGCGTGGTCACGCCCAGCGTGAGCAGGTTGTTGTCGGCGATGCGGTCGTTGCCGCCGAAGGCGTTCTCGGTGTAGATAGACGCGAAGTTGAAGTCGGTGGCTGCCGTGTCGTACACCGGCAGCATGCTCTGGTCGCGGTAGGGCGTGTAGGTGTAGAACGCGCGCGGCTCCAGCGTCTGCAGGAAGCTGCGGCCGAAGTACGCGGCGTCGCGCTCGAACACCAGCCCGCTGTCCAGGCTGAAAGTGGGCAGCGTGCGCGAGGCAGAGCGCTGGCCGTTGGCCAGCAGGTCGTCGAACTCGTAGTTCGTCGCATGCAGCTGAAGCCGCGGCGTGATGAAGCCCGCGGGCGCGAGGAACGGCCGGCTGACCTGGGCCATGGTGTAGCTGCGCCGGCCGTTGGGCTGGTTGTAGAAGCGCCGGTCGGACAGGAAGTGCGTGTAGTCCGCCTCGACCGTGGCATCGAAGCCGCCGGCGAGCTGCAGCGGCGCATAGCGCCAGTGCAGCTGGGGCATGCGGTCGTAGGGCGGGGCGATGGGCGCGCTCACATCCTGCAGCGTCTGCCACTTGAGCGTGCGCAGCACCACCGAGTGGTCGTCCCGCGCCCAGCTCAGCGAAGCGTCACCCGGCAGCAGGCGCTGGGTGAGCTGGTCGGTGGAATTGCCCGGCCGCATGCCGGTGCGCTGCGTGAAGTCGCGCCAGTAGTCGTCGTCGCTCACGCGCTTGATGTCGACGTTCAGCCCCAGGCCGCCCAGCGGCGTGTCGAACGCCTGGCGGTGGCGCAGGCTGTAGGCCCAGCGGTCCCGGTCGCGCAGGCTGTCATTGGGCATGTAGTTGACGCCCAGCTCGCCGCTGTAGCGCGGCTCCAGGTAGCGGAACTCGGCGCCCAGCGACACGCCGCGCTTGCTCATGAGCACGGGGGTGATGGTGGCGTCACGGTTGGGCGCGATGTTCCAGTAGTACGGCTGGGCGTATTCCACGCCGCTCAGGTTGTCCAGCCCGATGGTGGGCGGCAGCAGGCCGGACTTGCGCCGGTCCGACAGCGGGAAGGTGATGCGCGGCACCGGCAGGATGGGCACGCCCTTGAACTCCAGCACGCCGTCCTCGGCCGTGCCCACGTCCTCCGCGCGGTCCAGGTGGATGCGCTTGGCGCGCAGGATCCAGTCGGGCTGCCAGCTCGTCTCGTCGGTGCGCTCGCAGGTGGTGTAGGTGGCCTCGTGCACCACGGAGCGGTCGCGGTCCAGGAAGTCCACGCGCGCCGCCTCGCCATGGGCCGAGGTCTCCAGGAAGCGGTAGCGCGCCTCGCTGAAGAAACCGCTGAAGGCGTCCACGCGCAGGTCCAGCTCGGAGCCCTCGTAGCGGTTGCCGGCGCGGTTGATGCGCACGTTGCCGCTGGCCTGGGCGCGGTCCTCGGGCACGTCGTAGTCCATGCGGTCGGCCTGGATCACGGTGTCGCCGCGGCGCAGCTCGGCGTTGCCCTCGATGGTGGCGCGGATGTCCGGCTGGCCGGTGACCTGGTCGCCGCGCACGAACACCGGCATCTGCTGGCGCACGCCGTAGGGCAGCGCCTCCTGCAGCCGCGGGCTGGGGCGCAGCGCCGGCGGCGCCTCCTCGGCCGCGGCCTGCGCCTGGGCCAGCGCCGACAGCGGCAGGCCGCACAGCATCAGGGCGGCCAGCCGCGCGAGCGGGCGCAGCAGGGGGGCGGGCGGGTCGGAGGGCAGGAAAGGTCGATCCATGGAGTGAGGCGAGGGGCTGCGCGGCTTCAAGCAGCCAGGCCGGTTTGTAGAATCGGATTATCCATGAGCCACCCCTCCCCTTTTCCGCCGGCAGGCAGCGCCCGCGCGGCCGTCGCCTGGAGCGATCCGGCCCGCCAGGCCGCCTTCGAGGCCTGGCTTTCCCCCCTCGTTCCCGCCCACGGCCTGCTGCCCGCGACGCTGCGCCCTGCGTCCGCCGACGCGAGCTTTCGCCGCTACCTGCGGCTGGACACGCAATCCGGCGCCAGCCTGGTCGTGATGGATGCGCCGCCGGAGAAGGAAGACTGCCGCCCGTTCGTGCACGTGCAGGCGCTGCTGCACGCGGCCGGCCTGCGCGTGCCGCAGGTCCTGGCCTGGGACGAGGCCCACGGCTTCATGCTGCTGACCGACCTGGGCGTCCAGACGGCCATCGAGCGCCTGGATGCGCGCGACCCGCAGGCCGCGCACGCCTGGTATGTGCAGGCGGTGGGCCTGCTGATCGACTGGCAGCGCGCCAGCCGGCCCGGCGCGCTGCCGGCCTATGACGACGCCCTGCTGCGCCGCGAGCTGCAGCTCTTTCCCGACTGGTACATCGCCCGCCACCGCGCCATCCCGCTCACCGGCGCGCAGCAGGCCGTGCTGGCCAAGGCCTTCGACGCCATCGTCGCCCAGAACCTGGCCGCGCCCAGCGTGTTCGTGCACCGCGACTTCATGATGCGCAACCTCATGGTGGGCGAGGACGGGCGCCTGGGCGTGCTGGACTTCCAGGACGCGGTGCTGGGCCCCGTGACCTACGACATCGCCAGCCTGCTGCGCGACGCGTTCATCAGCTGGGAAGAGGATTTCGTCATCGACATTACCGTGCGTTACTGGGAAAAGGCCCGGCGCGCGGGCATCCTCGGCGCCGCCAGCAGCAGCGGCTGGGGCGCGGACTTCGGCGAGTTCTACCGCGCGGTGGACTGGATGGCGCTGCAGCGCCACCTGAAGGTGGCCGGCATCTTCGCGCGGCTCACGCTGCGCGACGGCAAGCCCAAGTACCTGCAGGACGCGCCGCGCTTCATCCACTACATCCGCCAGACGGCCGGGCGCTACCGCGAGCTGTCGCCCCTGCTGCGGCTGGTGGACGAGATCGAAGGCACCCAGGCCCCCGTGGGCTAC
This sequence comes from Acidovorax sp. MR-S7, assembly GCF_000400995.2. Classification (GTDB taxonomy): domain Bacteria; phylum Pseudomonadota; class Gammaproteobacteria; order Burkholderiales; family Burkholderiaceae_C; genus MR-S7. The sequence continues at coordinate 20,586 of NZ_DF238900.1, forward strand.
GCCTTCGGACGCGTCTAGGTTTACCAACAAAAACGGCCTCCAGCGCTTATCCTGCAAGCGCTGGTAGCTACTTTTTTTGAAGCACATGCCCCGTTTCCACTGCCCCCTGCCCCTGGCCACCGGCGCGCGCATCGCGCTGCCGCCCACGGCCGCGCGCCATGTGCAGGTGCTGCGCCTGCAGCCGGGCGACGCGGTCACGCTGTTCAACGGCGAGGGCGGGGAATGGTCCGCCAGCGTCACCCGCATGGGCCGCTCCGACGTGGAGGTGGAAGTGGGCGCACACGCGGCCATCGAGCGCGAGGCTGCGCGCGCCGTGCACCTCGTCGTGGGCATGCCTGCCAACGAGCGCATGGACTGGCTGGTGGAAAAGGCCACCGAACTCGGCGCCGCCAGCATCCAGCCCGTGGCCGCCGCGCGCAGCGTGCTCAAGCTGGCCGGCGAGCGCGCCGCCAAGCGCCAAGCCCATTGGCAGGCCATCGCCGTGGCCGCCTGCGAGCAGTGCGGGCGCAACCGCGTGCCGCCGGTCGCCGCCCCGCTGCCGCTGGCGGACTGGCTGCGCCGGCCTGCGGCGGAAGGCGCGCGCCTGCTGCTGTCGCTGCAGGGCGGTGCCCGCCCCCTGCAGGAGGCCGCTGGCCATGCCGGCGCGGTGTGGGTGCTGCACGGCCCCGAAGGCGGATTGAGCGCGCAGGAAGAAGACGCCGCGCTGGCCCAGGGCTTCGCACCCGCCAGCCTGGGCGCGCGCGTGCTGCGGGCCGAGACGGCCTCCGTTGCCGCGCTGGCCGTGCTGGGGCTCTGATGCATAGCGAGATGGATGAGAGCGCCGCATCCGGCGCTGAACTGGGCGCCGTGGCCGACTTCTTCCGCGACGGCTACCTGTTCGGCGACGCCGCCGCCGACGCGCCCCTGCTCGGCCGCATCACGCGCCAGCAGCCGCTCACGCAGGCCTTGAGCGGCCTGTTCCACGGCCCTGCCGCACTGGTGCAGCTGCGCGTATGGGTGTTCCTGCAGCTCGCCTCGCAGGGCGACGCGCAGTGGCCGCGCGAGGGCATCGACGAGCTCTTCAACGCCCTGCGCCCCGAGGCGCTGGACACCGTGCTCAAGCGCCTGCGCGACGTGGGCCTGCTGGCCTGGGACGAGACCCAGCGCGCCTATGCCCTGCCCCCGCTGGCCCAGCGCGTGGCCGCCCTGCTGACGCCGCTGGCCGCCGACTCGCCCACCGCCGACGAGGAAGGCGACGCCGACGGCGGCGAGCTGGCCGCCCTGCTCGGCCAGGTGGTCGGCGCCAACCAGCTCGGCAGCGTGGACGCCGCCCAGGTGCAGATGCTGCACGCGCAGCTCGCGCGGCTGCACGGCGAGTTCGCCGACGCGATCGCCAGCGGCTCCGAGTTCCGCCTGCGCGAGGCGCGCAAGCGCTACGACCGCGCCGCCACGCTCATCGACCGCGCGTCCGACGCCATCAGCGCCCTCATCGGCAACGCCCAGGGCCACCTGCTGCTGGAGCGCGCCGCACGCGGCCTGGGCCAGGCCCAGTCGCGCCTGCTGGCCATGGCCAGCCAGTTCAACCGCGCGCTGCAGCAGGTGGACCGCCAGCGCGTGACGCTGGGCACCACCGGCATCACCAGCACGGACGTCAAGCGCTGGCTGCAGACCGCGCCCGCGCCGCACCGCCTGCTGGACGGCGCGCTGGCCCAGCCCACGCAACTGGCCACGCTGGCGCCGCACGAGCTGCTGGACGTGGTGGAGGCCGAGTTCGAGCGCGACCGCCCCCAGGCCGCCCTGCCCGACACCCTGCCCGCCGCCCAGAGCGCGCCGCCCGGTACCCTCGCCGCCGTGGCCCTGCCGCGCGAACTGGGCGACCTGAACGCGCTGCTGGCCGAGTGGACCGGCGGCGACCCCGGCGCCGCCCGCACCGTGGCCGACGCCCTGCTGGGCCCGCGCCCCGGCGCCGCGCGCTACGCCCAGGTGGCCTACAAGGCACAGCTCATGCCCCTGCTGGGCGACCCGCAGGCCGCCGTGCTGCCCGGCCTGACCGGCGCGCTGGCGCGCCAGCCCTGGCGCATCGCCTGGGACGGCGCCGCCGAACCCATCGACCACCACCAGGTCGCACTGCTGAGCCGCGGCACGCTGGTGCCCGCCAAGGAAGACACGCATGGATGACGCCGCCCTGTTGATCGCCGAACTGCTCACCCGCCGCTGGCTGCCGCGCAGCCACCCGCGCGTGAAGCGCGCGCTGGTCGACGCCGAGCTTTTCGCCCAGGTCGAGCAGCGCCTGGCCCAGTCCGGCCTGCGCTGGATGGACAGCATCTACGCCGACCACGTCAGCGTGGCCCTGCTGCCCGCCGCCCAGAACGGCGTGATGGGCGAAGCCGGGCTCAACGCCAACAACAACCTGGAGCTGCCGCGCGACGCGCAGGCGCTGCTGGTCGTGCTGTGGGCGCTCATCGTTTTGCCCAAGCGCGAGCGCCAGACCAGCCGCGCGCAGGAAGGCGACGCGGGCCAGAGCGACTTCTTCCCCGCCGCCAAGCCCCTGCCCCAGGCCGCCAGCGTCAGCCCCGTGCTCTCGTACAAGGCGCTGCTGGAAGACTACGGCCCCCAGCTCGGCAAGAAGCTGCGCCTGGACGCCAACCTCAAGCTGCTGGAGCGCCACGGCTTCATCCTGCGCCGCCAGGACGAGATCGCCGAAGGGCCGCTGCTGGACGTGCTGCTGGACTACGACGTGCTCGCCCCGCGCATCCTCGACGGGGCGCTGGCCGAGGTGCTGGTGCGCGAGCGGGCGGCAGAGGAATCCGAGCCAAATCAGCCTCCAGCGCCCGACCATCAAGCGCTGGCAGCTATGGATATGGAAGCATCGCAGGACCAGGGGAGCGCACGGCCCGATGGAAGACTTTGAGAGGCTGCTGGAGGTCGCGCGGCGCAAGTCGGCGTTCGACCGGACGAACCCCTGGTACTCCGGCCCGGGCACTTATCTGTCCGCGCTGAAAAAGGAAGTCGACGAAGTCGCCGACGAAATACCGCGGCATCGCGCGTGCTACCTGGAAGACGAGCTGGGCGATGTGCTGTGGGACTACCTCAATGCCGTCCTTGCCTTGGAGAAAGAAGCGGGCATACGGCTGGAGTCCGTTCTGGAAAGAGCGCTTCACAAATACCACACCCGCGTGTCCGGCATCGAATCCGGCGTTCCCTGGCAGGAAACCAAGCTCCGGCAGCAACAAGAACTCGCGCAAGAGCATGCGTCCACGCGGCCCGACATGAGCGGTCCCTGACGGACGCCACCGCCCTTTTGCCAGCAGCATCCATACAGAAGCACCCGTGTTCCACCTGCAAACCCTCGAACTCGTCCACTGGGACTACTGCCAGCGCGTCTCCCTGCCGCTGGACGCCTCCATCATCACCATCGCCGGCCCCAACGGCTCCGGCAAGACCACGCTGCTGGACGCCCTGCGCACGCTGCTCGGCCTGCGCTGCTCGGCCCCGCGCGACTACCGCACCTATGCGCGCCATGCGGGCGCGCAGACGGCGTGGCTGCGCGCCGTGGTGGACAACCGGCCGCAGGGGCGGCAAAGCTCCAGCCGGCCGTTCGCGCGCCGGCTGCTCTACAGCGACCAGGTGACGCTGGCCTGCCGCATCGACAAGAACGGCGGCGACTGGCAGCGCCGCTACTGCCTGCTGGAGGGCGACGTGTCCATCGAGCAGCTGGTGGACACGCCCGAGAAGGACCTGGGCTTCATGGGCGTGGAGGCCTGGGGCCGCGTGCTGTCCGCCGCCGGCCTGTCGCCGGCCATCGCGCGCGTGCTCTCGCTGGAGCAGGGTCAGACCGACCGGCTGTGCGAATTCAGCCCGCGCGAGCTGCTGCGCCTCGTGTTCGACGTGTTTGGCGACCAGCAGGTGCTGGACGCCTACGACCAGGCACGCGAGCACCAGCAGCAGCTCGCCCGCGAGATGGTGCAGGCCGAGCGCGAGCTGCAGCACAGCCGCGCGCAGCTGGCCGAGCTGCACAACCGCGTGACCAGCTACAAGACCTGGCAGATGCGGCTGGCCGAGCGCGAGCGCCTGGCCACCGAGGTGCTGCCCGTGCTCGCCTGGTGGGGCGAGCGCGAGGGGCTGGCGAAACAGTCGCGCGAGCTGCGCCGCCACAAGGCCCAGCACCGCGCCGCGCTGGCCGACCAGGCAGTGCAGAACAAGCGCCTGCTGCACCTGCTGGAGGAAAGCGCCCGCGCCCAGCAGCAGGCCGAGCAATTGCGCGTGGAGCGCGACCAGGCCCGCGCCCAGCTCGACGAAGCCACGCGCCACGAAGCGCCGCTGGAGAAACTGGCCCAGCGCGCGCAGGAACTGCTGGCCCTGGTGGACAAGGGCAGCGACGCGGGCGACCTGCAGGCCCATCTGGCCCAGCTGCAGGCGCAGGAATCGGCCCTGCAGGACGAGCGCGCCGCGCTGGCCCAGCGCCGCAAGCTGGCCGCCGCGCAGCTCGCCGCGCTGGAAGGCCAGCACCTGCCGCCGCTGCCGCCCGAGGTGCAGAAATTCCGCCGGGCGCTCAGCGCGCAAGGCATCGGCCACCGCTTCGTGGCCGAGGTGGTGGAGGTGCAGGACGAGCGCTGGCGCGCCGCCATCGAGGGCGTGCTGCGGGGCCACCGCTGGGTGGCGCTGCTGGACAAGGAACAGGACCTGGCCGAGGCCTACGAAACCGGCGAGCGCGAGCGCTACCGGCACTACATCGTCGGCCCCGGGCAGAACGCCGTAGAAACCGCCCTGCGCGGCGAGGACGGCACGCTGCTGGCGCACGTGAAGTTCACCGCCCCCGTGCCGCGCTGGCTGGTGCAGCAGCTGCAGCAGCTGCGCTGCGTGGCCGACCCGCGCGAGGGCAAGAAGCTGGGCGGCACATGGATCACGCCCCAGGCCTACATGCACGACGGGCGCGGCGCGCGCTCCATGTGGGTGGACGCGCACGAGCACCAGTTCGGCGCCGCCGCCGTGCATGCGCGCCGCACCGCGGCCGAGCGCGAGCTGGCCCGCATCGACGCGCAGCTCGCACCGGTGCTGGACACGCTGCTGGCCCTCAAGCGCCAGATCACCGACACGCGCCGCGCGCTGGAGGGCCACAGCGCCGCCGAGGAGCTGGCGCGCCGCAGCGACGAGTTCGCCCAGGCGCGCGAGCAGCTGCCCGGCGCCAGGCAGGCGCGCGTGGCCGCCGCCCAGCTCTGGCAGCGGCTGGAGCAGGACACGGGCCGCGCCCACGACCGCCACCGCGCGTTTTCCGAGGAGCACAAGCGCCTGGAGCAGCAGCTGCAGCGCGCACGCGGCGAGAGCGAGCGCGCCGCGCAGGACTGGAGCGCGCGCCGCCGCCAGCAGCAAGGCGCGGTGGCGCGCAGCCAGGCGCAGCGCGCGCAGTTCCCCGCGCGCTGGATCGCGCCCGGCGCCATCGCCCGGCTGGCCGACGAATACGTGAACGACACCCAGGCCCGCCTGCGCCTGCAGGCCGTGGAGCAGGAGCTGGAGCAGGGCGCCTGGGAGCACGACGCCACGGTGGAAGAGCGCCATCGCCGCATGGACGTGGCGGTGCGCGAGCAGGCCACGAGCCTGTCGGACCACCAGGTGAAGAACGCCCAGGCCCAGACCGCCGTGCTGAACGCGCGCGAGAGCTACATCGAGGTGCTGCGCAGCACTGTGCGCCGCTACCGCAAGAACATCCAGGAGCTGGGCCAGCTCGCGGGCGTGGAGGTGGCGGCCGACCTGCCGCTCTTGGAAAACGACGACGCCGTGCTGGCCCAGGCGGGCCTGAAGGTGCACTTCGCCTTCGACGGCAAGGGCAGCATCGGCCTGAACGACGGCGAGGCCTCGGGCGGGCAGCAGGTCATCAAGTCGCTGATCCTGCTGGTGGGCCTGCTCAAGGACGAGGAAAGCGGCTCGGGCGGCTTCGTGTTCATCGACGAGCCCTTCGCCCACCTGGACGTGCGCAACATCCAGCTCGTCGGCCACTTCCTGCGCTCCACGCGCGCGCAGTACGTGCTGACCACGCCGATCACGCACAACCTGGAAGTGTTCGAGCCCGCCGAGATCACCCTGGTCACCAGCAAGAAGCCGCGCGAGAGCCGCTGGGCACCGCCCATCGCGGTGGCCAAGCGGCGCGGCGTGCCGGAGCTGCGGCCCATCGCGGCCTGACCCTCCAAGGGGTTTCCTGCCTACATCCAGCCGCCGCTGCCGGCCTAAGATGCGGACGGCGCCGAGCGCGCAAGGAAAGGAACCCGCCCGTGGACCAGGAGGCCGTGGCCCGCACCCTGCCGCAGCGCGTGCTGGACGCGCTCATCACCCGCGACCCCCACCAGCGGCTGCGGCTGGCGATGACGGGCCTGGCCGCCCTGCTCATGCTCTGCTGCATCGCCGCCATGCACCTGGTGGCCGCCGCCGGACTGACGGCCGCGCGGCCCGTGCACTGGTGGACGCTGGCCTGCGCCACCGGCCTGGCGGCGGTCTACGCACTGATCCGCAGCGGCTACAGCAGCCGCTGGCACGATCCCGCGCTCACGCTGCTGCAGATCGTCTACGCCATCGCCTGCAATGCCACGGCCTACGTGATCGCCGGGCCGGCGCGCGGCATCGCGCTGCCCATCCTGGCGGTGATCCTGATGTTCGGCATCTTCGGCCTGACGCCGCGGCAGATGGTGGGCGTGCTGGTCTACGGGCTGGCGGTGTTCGGCCTCGCCTCGGCCGTGGTGCAGTGGTGGTACCCGCCCGGCGGCCAGCCGGCGGCGCTGGCCGGCGCCTACATGGTGATGATCGTGGTGGTGCTGCTCAGCAGCACCTTCCTCAACATGCGCATGCATGCCACGCGCGAGAAGCTGCGGCGGCAGAAGGCCGAGCTGGCGCATGCCGTGGAGCAGGTGCGCGAGCTGGCCACGCGCGACGAGCTTACCGGCCTGCCCAACCGGCGCTACATGCTGGAGATGATGCGACTGGAAGGGCTGCGCGTGCGCCGCGGCGGCCACCCGGTGCTGATGGCGCAACTGGACCTGGACCACTTCAAGGCCGTCAACGACACCCACGGCCACGCCGGCGGCGATTTGGCGCTGCAGGCTTTCGCGCGCACGGTGCTGGCCAGCGTGCGCGCCACCGACATCCTGGCGCGCTGGGGCGGCGAGGAGTTCGTGCTGCTCATGGCCGGCACCACGCCCGAGGACGGCGCGCGCCTGCTGGGGCGCGTGCGCGCGGCCGTGGCGGCGTCGCCGGTGGCGCTGCCCGCGGGCGGCACGGTGCGCCTGACCGTGTCGGTGGGCGCCGCCCGGCTGCACGCCGGCGAGACGCCCGTGGCCCTGCTGCAGCGGGCCGACGCGGCCCTCTACGAGGCCAAGCGCCAAGGCCGCGACCGCGTGGTGTGGGCGGGGCAGGATGCTCCCGAAACAATAGCTGCCAGCGCTTGATGGACAAGCGCTGGAGGCCGATTTCGCTTAAAACCTTTCCCCGAGCCACTGCTCCAGCGCCGTGAAGACGGGCTGGGCTTCGCGCTCGTTGAAGATCTCGTGGTACAGCCCCGCGAAGCCCTGCGCGGCCAACACGTCCTGCGGCGCGGCGGCGGCGAAGACCTGGCTGCCGGCGGGGTCCACGATGCGGTCGTCCTCGCCCCAGAGCAGCAGCGTGGGCACGCTCCATTGCGGCGCATGGGCCACCGTGGCGGGGCCGGCGTCGGCGATGTAGCGCGCCAGACGGGCGCAGATGCGGTCGTGGCAGCGCCGGTCGGCCCGGTAGGCGGCGACCACGTCCGCGTCATGCGACAGGAAATCCGCGCTCAGGCCGTTGCCCACGCGCAGGTTCGGCACCAGGCGCGGCAGCGTGGCCAGCAGGAGTTTCTGCACGGGGTTCAGGAAGGCGGCGAGCGCAGGCGACGAAAGCACCAGCGCCTCCACGGGCCGCACGCCCCGCGCCACCAGGTGCGCGGCCACCAGCCCGCCCATGCTGTGGCCCAGCAGCACCAGCGGCTCGCCCGGGCGCATGCGCGCGCGCGTGGCGTCGACCAGGTCGGCCAGGTCGTCTTCCAGGCGCAGGTCGCTGGTCAGGCCGCCGCGCGGGCCGCCCGACTCGCCATGGCCGTAGTGGTCGTAGCTGCGCACGGCGAACCCCCAGCCGTTCAGGCGCGCGGCGAGCACGCGGTAGCGGGCCGAGTGCTCGCCCAGCCCGTGCACGACAAGCACGGTGCCGCGCCGCTCGCGGGTGGGCAGCGGCCAGTCGCGCACGGCGAGGTTCTCGCCGTCGCCGGCGGTGAAGGGGCTCAGCGTGGACTCGGGCAGGTCCTGCATGGCGGGAGCGGTGTTCAGGCAGGCAGGGCAGCGACCACCTGGGCCACGGCGGCGGTGAGGCGCTTGGCGTAAGGCACGTGCAGGAATTCGTTGGGGCCGTGCGCATTGCTCTTGGGACCGAGCACGCCGCAGACCATCATCTGCGCCTTGGGGAAGCCCTGGCTCAGCATGTTCATGAGCGGGATGGTGCCGCCCTGGCCGATGTAGCCGCAGGGCGCGCCGAAGTGCGCCTGGCTGGCGGCGTCCAGCGCCTGGGCGAACCACGGATCGATGGCCGGGGCGTTCCAGCCACTGGCGGCGCCGTCGGGCGCGAAGGTCACGCGGGCCTGGTAGGGTGCGTTGTCCTCCAGCAAGGCCTTCATTTCCTGCACGCAGGCGCCCGCGTCCACCAGCGGCGGCAGGCGCAGGCTGAGCTTGAAGGCGGTGTAGGGGCGCAGCACGTTGCCCGCGTCCCGCAGGGCGGGGAAGCCCTCGGCGCCGGTGACGCTGAGCGTGGGCTGCCAGGTGCGGCGGATCAGCGCCTCGACCGGGTCGGTGGTGGTGGGCAGCGCGAACACCGTGCTGCCGCCGCAGTCGTGGTGCGCCCAGGGAAAGCGCTTGTAGACCTCGGCGCCCAGGATGGCGGCGGTGGCGCGCGCCTGCGCCAGGCGGTCGGCAGGCATCTCGCAGTGGAAGCTGGCGGGCAGCAGGCGCCCGGTGGCCGAGTCTTCCAGCCGGTCGAGCACCTGCCGCATGATGCGGAACGACGAGGGCACGAGCCCGGACGAGTCGCCCGAGTGCACGCCCTCGGTGAGGATCTCCACCTTCAGCGTGCCGCTGGCCATGCCGCGCAGGCTGGTGGTGAGCCAGAGCTGGTCGTAGTTGCCGGCACCCGAGTCCAGGCAGATGACCAGCGCCACGTCGCCCAGGCGCCCGCGCAGCAGGTCGATGTAGGGCAGCAGGTCGGCGGAGCCGCTCTCCTCGCAGGTCTCGATCAGGCCGACGATGCGCGGGTGCGGCACGTTCTGGCGCTGCAGCTCCTGCACCGCGGCGATGCTGGCGTAGACCGCGTAGCCGTCGTCGGCGCCACCGCGGCCGTAGAGCTTTCCGTCCTCGTACTTGGGGGTCCAGGGCCCCAGGTCGGCGCGCCAGCCCTCGAACTCGGGCTGCTTGTCCAGGTGGCCGTACATCAGGACCGTCTGCGTGGACTGCGGCCGGGTGGCCTCCACCTCGAAGAACAGCACCGGCGTGCGGCCGTCCAGGCGCACGATCTCCAGGCGCAGGCCAGCGACCTTCTGCGCCTCCACCCACTGCGCGGCGTTGCGCAGCACGGTTTCCAGATGGCCCTGCGCGCGCCAGTCGGGCGCGAAGCCGGGGGATTTGGCGGGAATGCGGATGTAGTCGGTGAGCTGGCGCAGGATGTCCTCATCCCATAGGCGGCCCACGCGCTCCAGCGCCAGGGCGGTGTCGAGTGCGGCGGCGGGCAGGCGGGCGGTCATGGCAGTTCCTCGGAGCGATGGGGAAAGGGAACAGGATACGCCAGCCCCTCCGGCCTCTGCATGGGCAGGGTAGGCGGGCCGTCGCGCGGCAGCAGGGCGCCTTCGACGCGGTTGCGCCCGGCCGCCTTGGCGGCGTAGAGCGCCTGGTCGGCGGTGTGGATCAGCAGGTCGCCGTGGTCGCCTTGCTCCAGCCGCCCGCCGCAGACGCCGATGCTCACGGTGACGGGCAGCGCCCGGCCTTCGTGCATGCAGGGCGTCTGCGCGACCGCCTGGCGCAGCACTTCGGCCAGTTCCATGGCGCCACGCAGGGGCGTGTCGGGCAGCAGCACCAGAAATTCCTCGCCGCCGTAGCGGCCCACCAGGTCCTGTGCGCGCAGGCGGGTGCGCAGCATGGCCGCCACATGGCACAGCACCTGGTCGCCGGCGAGGTGGCCGCGCGTGTCGTTGACGGCCTTGAAATGGTCGATGTCCAGCATCATCAGCGCGTAGGGCTCGCGCGTGCGTACGGCGCGCGCCACGTCACGCTCCAGCGCAGCGATGAGCGAGCGGCGGTTGGCCACGTCGGTGAGTGCATCGTGCGCCGCGAAGTGGCGGTTGGCCGCGTCGGCCCGGTCCTTGGCCATGACGATGAAGCCCAGCGACGACAGGACGACGACGATGAACGCCGCCATGAAGACGAGAGACTGCATGCCGCTGCCGCGCATCAGCCCTTCGACCGAGGTGCCGTTGGTGAGCACCAGCACGCCGCGCACCGACAGCAGCATCACCTGTAGCGCCACCCCCACCGACAGCAGCACCGCGCCGCGCAGCTGCGGCGGCGGCTGCGGCCGCCACAGTGCCCACAGGATCAGGAGCAGTTGCAGCGGCAGCAGTGTGCTCGTCACTATCAGGCGCGCGCGGTAGTCGTCGATGAACACGGCGAACAGCAGCGCCATGACGAGCACCGGCGGCACCATCCGCCGCCAGGGCATCTCCCGCCCCTGGAACTGGTGCACGGCCGCCAGCACCAGCGCGAAGGTGCCCGACAGCAGCGTGTTGGCCAGCACGATGCTGGCCCAGTCGGGCGCCACGCCGCGCAGCGTGTACAGGATGTAGGTGGCGGTGTGCAGCATCAACGCCAGCGCCCACAGGCCCATGCCCTCGCGGCGCCCCGGTTGCATGGCCGCGAGGGAGCACGCCATGGTGAGCGATGCTGCCGCAGTCATCAGCAGCATGGTGGGAACGTCGAGGTGCGGCAGCATGAGGCGAAGCGGGCGGCGGTGGCCCGAGGATAACCGTGCGCCGCCCCCTGCCCCTGAACCTGTGCGGTGCTCAGGGCAAGGTCAGGGTGCCTTTGCCGTGACCAATGCGCCCTCAGGCATGTTCGAGCGCCGGCTGCGCGGCCCGCGCGCCCAGGGCCGGCTGGGGCGGCGCGGCCTCCAGCGCCAGCGCCGCCGGCCCGTCCATGCCCGGGCCGAGCTTGAACACCTGCACCGCGCCGGCCAGGCGCGAGGCCTGCTCGCGCAGGCTGTGCGCCGCGGCGGCCGATTGCTCGACGAGGGCGGCATTCTGCTGCGTCATCTGGTCGAGCTGGCCCACGGCCTGGTTGACCTGGCCGATGCTGCCGGCCTGCTCGTCAGCGGCGACGGTGATCTCGCCGATGATGTCGCCCACGCGCTGCACGCTGCCCACGATCTCGCCCATGGTGCTGCCCGCGTCCTGCACCAGGCGCGCGCCGGACTCGACCTTCTGCACCGAGGCCTGGATGAGCTGCTTGATCTCGCGCGCCGCCTCGGCCGAGCGGCCCGCCAGGCTGCGCACTTCGCCCGCCACCACGGCGAAGCCCCGGCCCTGCTCGCCCGCGCGCGCCGCTTCCACGGCGGCGTTGAGCGCCAGGATGTTGGTCTGAAACGCGATGCCGTCGATCACACCGATGATGTCGGCGATCTTGCGCGAACTCTGGTTGATGTCGCCCATGGTGGTGACCACCTCGCCCACCACCTGCCCGCCGCGCGCGGCCACCTCCGCGGCGGACGCGGCGAGCTGGTTGGCCTGGCGCGCCGCGTCGGCCGACTGGCGCACCGTGGCGGTGAACTGGTCCATGCTCTGCGCGGTTTGCGCAAGGCTGCTGGCCGTGGCTTCGGTGCGGGCGGACAGGTCCTGGTTGCCGCTGGCGATCTCGGCGCTGGCGGTGTCGATGCTGTCCACCGCCGTGCGCACCTGCTGCAGCATCTGCACGTAGCGCTGGCGCATGCCTTCCACCTCCTGCACCAGGGCGCCGATCTCGTCGCGCCGCGTGGTGCGGAAGCTCTGGGTGAGGTCGCCGTGCGCCACGAGGGTGATGGCCTGCGTGAGCTCGGTGAGCGGCTGGCTCACGCCGCGGCGCAGCATCACGAGCAGGCCCACGCCCAGCAGCGCCACGGCCAGGGCCATCAGCCCCCACACGGCCCAGGTGATGTGGCGCTGGCCGGCCATGGCCTCGGCATCGGGCACCTCGGCCACCACCCACCAGCCGCCTTGGGTCTTGCGCATGAGTGCCCAGGGGTCGTCCGCGTCGGCATAGAGCACGGAGGCCGCGTGGCGCACGAAACCGTCCTCGGCGGCCGCCAGCGATTCCAGGAAGGGCTTGGCCTGCGGGAAGGCCTCCAGCACGCCGCGCCCGCGCGCCGCGGGGTGGTAGACGAAGCGCGCCTGCTCCAGCGAAACGCCGGGGTTGATCACGTACACGCCGCCATGCTCGAAGAAGCGCGTCTGCTCGACTTGCTTTTGCAGCATGGTGTGGAAGATGCTCACGTCGTTGCCGATGAACAGCAGCGCCACGATCTTGCCGCTGGCGTCCTTGACGGGCAGGTAGTGGCCCATGTAGGGCTTGCCCTGCACCATGACCAGGCCGGTGAAGGGCTCGCCCTTGAGCACGGCGGCATAGGCCGGGTCGGTGCGCGCAAGCGGCGTGTCCAGTTCGCGCTCGCCCTGGGCGTTCTTCACGGACGTGGTGATGCGCACGAAGTCGTCGCCCTTGCGCGCATACACGGAGGCCACGCCGCCCGTCTCCTGGGCAAACTTGTCTACCGAGCCGTAGTCGCCATTGACCAGCGCGCCGTAGCTGCGCAGTTCGCCCGCGCCTTCGTCGAGCTGCATGGTGGCCTCGAAGTACCGCTGGAAGCCCCGCATCGTGGCGCGCACCATCTCGCGGTTGGTGTTGTCGGCGGCGTCCAGCGACTGGGCCACGGCCTGCGCCGTCGTGCCCACGCTCTGCACCAGCTGCGCGCGCGTGCTGCGCTCGGTCAGCACCGCCAGCGTCGCCCCCACACCCACCAGCACCAGCGCCACCAGGCACAGCGCCATCAGCGTGACCCGGCGGGCGACGGAACGGTTGTTGGCGGACGAAGCAGCCATGGGGAGTGTCTCCTGAGATATTCGTGGTGTCCGGTTCGCTCCGGACGGGCCAACGAATCTACGGCAAACATTTAGTTACATTTATTCACGCAATCCCTTACGCGGTGTCACGTACCGGGCGGTCCGGCCTCAATCGTGCTCGAAGTGGAACACCGCCGTGCCGGCGCGCGCGTTGGGCAGCCAGCGTACCTCCCGCCCGTCCTGCAGCCCGAAGGCGTCGAGGATGCGCAGCTTGTTCTTGCCGGCCAGCACCTCGAAGTCCTTGTACGTGCCCACGCGGATGTTGGGCGTGTCGTACCACTGGTAGGGCAGGCGCCGCGTGACGGGCATGCGTCCGCGCAGCACCGACAGGCGGTTGGGCCAGTGGGCGAAATTCGGGAAGGCGACGATGCCGCTGCGCCCCACGCGAGCGGTCTCGCGCAGCATCACCTCGGCGTTGCGCAGGTGCTGCAGTGTGTCGATCTGCAAGACCACATCGAAGCTGTTGTCGGCGAACATGGCTAGCCCCTCGTCGAGGTTGAGCTGGATCACGTTCACGCCGCGGCGCACGCAAGCCAGCACGTTGGCGTCGGCGATCTCGATGCCGTAGCCGCTGCAGCCGCGCTCGCGCTGCAGCAGGTCGAGCAGCGCCCCGTCGCCGCAACCCAGGTCGAGCACGCGCGCCCCCTGGGGCACGCGGCGCGCGATGGCTTGCATGGTGGCGTGGTCGCTCATGTCGGCTCCTTGGCGATACTATCGAAATAAGAGCGAACTACGCCCATGTAGCGGTCGTCATCTAGCAGAAAGGCGTCATGCCCGTGGGGTGCGTCGATCTCGGCGTAGCTCACGTCGCGGCGGTTCTCCAGCAGGGCGTGCACGATCTCCCGGCTGCGCTGGGGCGAGAAGCGCCAGTCGGTGGTGAAGCTCACGAGCAAGAAGCGGGCGCGCGCCGCGGCCAGCGCCTGCGTGAGGCTGCCGCCATGCTGGCGCGCAGGGTCGAAGTAGTCGAGCGCGCGCGTGATGAGCAGGTAGGTGTTGGCGTCGAAGTATTCGCTGAACTTGTCGCCCTGGTAGCGCAGGTAGCTCTCGATCTGGAACTCGATGTCCTGCGTGCTGTACTTGAGCTGCATCCCCTCGCGCAGCTGGCGTCCGAACTTCTCGTTCATCACGTCGTCGCTCAGGTAGGTGATGTGGCCGATCATGCGCGCGATGCGCAGGCCTCGCTTGGGTATCACGCCGTGGCGGTAGAAGTGCCCGCCGTGGAAGTCGGGATCGGTCACGATGGCGCGGCGCGCCACCTCGTTGAAGGCGATGTTCTCGGCCGTGAGGTTGGGGGCGCTGGCCACCACCACGGCGTGGCGCATGCGCCCGGGATACTGCAGCGTCCAGCTCAGCGCCTGCATGCCGCCGAGGCTGCCGCCCATCACGGCGGCGAGCTGCTCGATGCCCAGGCAGTCCAGGAGCCGCGCCTGGGCATTCACCCAGTCCTCCACCGTGACCACGGGGAAATCGGCGCCATAGACCTCGCCTGTGTCGGGGTGGGTGTGCATGGGGCCGGTGGAGCCGAAGCACGAGCCCAGGTTGTTGACGCCGATGACAAAGAAGCGGTTGGTGTCCACCGGCTTGCCCGGCCCGATCATGTTGTCCCACCAGCCCTCGCTTTTCGGCTGGCCTTCGTAGACGCCCGCGACGTGGTGGGAGGCATTGAGCGCGTGGCACACGAGCACGGCGTTGCTCTTGTCGGCATTCAGCGTGCCGTAGGTTTCGTAGGCCAGCGTGTAGTCGCGGATCGAGGCGCCCGACTGCAGGGCGAGGGCCTCGGCGAAGTGCATGGACTGCGGTGTGGCGATGAAGGACATGAAAAAACCCGGCTGTCGCTAAAAACGAGGCCGGGTCGCATCTCCATCGGTCATGTCTTTAGCTGAATTTGTAAAGCGCCCGCAAGCGGTGGCAAATCGGCGCGTCGGCCATTATGCCAAAAGCGCCAGCAGCCCGAGCACGAGGAAGATGAGGGCCGAAACCACGTGCACCGCGCGGATCGGCACGCGCCGCGTGATGCGCTCGCCCAGCCAGACGACGGGCGCATTGGCGAGCATCATGCCCAGCGTGGTGCCGGCCACCACCCAGAGGTAGGCGCTGTACTGCGCCGCCAGCATCACCGTGGCGATCTGCGTCTTGTCGCCCATCTCGGCCAGGAAGAAGGCCACGAGCGTGGTGCCGAAGACGCCGAAGCGCGGCGCCCGGGTTGCTCCATCGTCGTCGAGCTTGTCGGGGATCAGCATCCACACGGCCATGGCGATGAACGACAGCCCCAGCACCCAGCGCAGCGCCTGCGGCCCCAGCACCGTGGTCACCCATGCGCCCACGGCCCCGGCCAGCGCATGGTTGACCACGGTGGCCACGAAAATGCCCCAGACGATAGGCCAGGGCTTGCGGAACCGCGCGGCGAGCACGAGCGAGAGCAGCTGGGTCTTGTCGCCCATTTCGGCAAGGGCGACGATGGCGGTAGAGACGAGGAAGGCTTCCATGGTGGGGGGATTTCCGGCCGGAAATAGATCGGACAGCATTGACCGCGCACCGATTCCGGCCTATGGGATCGGCGCGCAGTCAATGGTCTCGCCCAGCCCGCCATTGCGGCGGACCTCATGCACCATGGCGCCCGGTGGGCCCCAAGTCTGTTGATGCATGCCTCCTCTCGCGCCAGCGACGCAAGGGCAGGCTACTCCCCAAGGACTGGGGCGCATTGTAACGACCGCCCAGGTATTTACCCTGAAAAGTGTTGCTGCCACGCACTATCCGCCGTTTTCTGCACGCGGCAATGCCCGATAATGGTTACGCCTTTCTGCCTTGCAGGAATGCAGGCTGCGGTGTTTGGTCAGTTTCGCGTCTTTGAAGTCGTCACAGGTTTGTTGATTGCGTCAGGCTCCATCGCATTTCGTGTTTTTTTAGGAGTCCGATCATGGGCAACAAACTCTACGTGGGCAATCTGCCCTATTCCTTCCGCGACAACGACCTGGAGCAGACGTTCGGCCAATTCGGCGCCGTCCAAAGCGCCAAGGTCATGATGGAGCGCGACACCGGCCGCTCCAAGGGCTTTGGTTTCGTCGAAATGGGCAGCGATGCCGAAGCCCAGGCCGCCATCCAGGGCGTGCATGGCCAGAACTTCGGCGGCCGTGACCTGGTGGTCAACGAAGCCCGTCCGATGGAACCCCGCCCCCCCCGCAGCGGCGGTGGCTTCGGTGGCGGCGGCTACGGCGGTGGCGGTGGCCGCGGTGGCTACGGCGGCGGCCGCTCCAGCTACTGATAGCGACTGCAAATGAAGAGAGGGCCGAAAGGCCCTCTTTTTTTTGTGCCACAGGGGCGGAAAACTCCTTGTATTTCTGCCGTAGTTCTGGCACATAATATTTGCGGCGAGTTTTTTGCCTCGCCGAGGTTGCGGTGATCCGTCAGTTTCGCGCATAGGGGCGTCTTTGTGATCAACTGGCTGCGGGTTCGGGACTCCGTCGCTCTATCCAATTGTTTTTGAGGAGTCCCTTGATGGGCAACAAACTGTATGTCGGCAACCTGCCCTACACGGTGCGCGACCAAGATCTCGAGCAGGCGTTTGGCCAGTTTGGCGCCGTGACCAGCGCCAAGGTCATGATGGAGCGGGACACGGGCCGCTCCAAGGGTTTCGGCTTCGTCGAGATGGGCAGTGACGCCGAGGCACAAGACGCCATCAACGGCATGAACGGCCAGTCCCTGGGCGGCCGCAGCCTCGTGGTGAACGAAGCGCGCCCCATGGAACCCCGCCCCCCCCGCAGCGGCGGCGGCTTCGGTGGTGGCGGCGGCGGTGGTTACGGCGGCGGCCGCAGTGGCGGCGGCGGCGGTGGCTTCGGTGGTGGCGGCCGCAGCGAAGGCGGCTTCCGCAGCCCGTATGGCGCGGGTCCGCGTGGCGGCGGCGGTGGTGGCCGCGGCGGCTACGGTGGCGGCGGCAACAGCTACTGAGGCCCACCAGCGCACAAGACAGGCTCCCTCGGGAGCCTTTTTTCTTGGCCCCGCGCCGTTCAGGAGCGGCCTTCTCCCTGCCGGTGCTTGCGCGGGCGTCCGGCCAGCACGCGGTCGAACAGGGCATTGGGCAGCACGCGCAGCAGCTTGGCCACCACCCCCATCTGCCAGGGAATGACGCGGTAGCTCGCGCCCGCCTCGATGGCTTTGAACGCCTGGTCGGCAAAGTCCTCGGCCCGCATCAGGAAGGGCATGGCGTAGCGGTTCTCGCGCGTGAGCGGCGTATCCACGTAGCCGGGGCAGATCGTCACCACCCGCACGCCACTGGCGCGCAGCTCGCCGCGCAGGCTTTCGCAGTAGCTGATCGCCGCCGCCTTGCTGGCGCAGTAGGCGCCGTGGCCGGGCAGGCCCCGGATGCCCGCCACGCTGCCGATGCCCACCAGCCGCCCGCTGCCGCGCAGCGCCATGGGCGCCACGAAGGGCTGGAAGGTGGCAGCCATGCCGACGTTGTTGGTGGCGAAGGTGCGTGCCATGACGTCGATGTCGCTGCGCTCGGCCGTGTCCATGCCGATGCTGATGCCGGCGTTGGCGATGACCACGTCAGGCAGCCCCTGCCGCTCCAGGCAGGACTGGCCGGCCGCCATGATGCGGTCGGGCTGCGCGATATCAGCACTATAAATTTCATAGCTACTTGCGCTTATCCCGCAAGCGCTAGCCCATGATTTTATGAAATCCTCCCTGCGGGCCGACAGCGCCAGCCGCCAGCCGGCCTGGTGGTAGCGCAGGGCCAGCGCGCGGCCGATGCCGCTGGAGGCGCCGGTGATGAAGACCAGGGGCGCGGCAGCGGCCATGGGCATCAGCGGCGGGCGGGAGCAGGCATCAGGGTGCCGTGCACGCGGCCCTGCAGGCGCAGGGTCTGGTCCAGATGGTCGTAGTCCATGCTGTCGGCGGTGAAGGTGTCGGTGCCGCGCGTGAGCGTGACGGGCCGGTCCGAGCGCACCCGCTCGTCGTTCACCCAGGCATGCAAGAATTCGCCGCGGAATTCCAGACGCGGCAGCGGCTGGCGGCCGGCGCGGGCCGTGTACTCGCGCGTGACGACGGCGTTGCCGAAGAGCTGGACCTCCGACCCGTCGGCGTTGGTCACGGCGCGGTTGGCGGTGGCCGTGGTGATGCGGCCTTCGGCGTTCACGGCGCGCATGCGCACCTGGTCGATCTCCAGCGTGTCGGTATCGAGGTAGTGCCGCGCCAGGGTGCCGCGCACCTCGCTGTGCAAGCGGCCCGTGGCATCGAAGCTCTTCACGGAGAAGTCGCGCATGTAGTAGTCGGGCTCGTGGCGCACTTCCTGCTCCTGGGCGGGCGCCAGGGGCTTGGGCGCGTTGCGCACCAGCCACCACGTGCCCAGTGCCAGCAGGCCCATGAGTACCACGGGCAGGTAGAGGGACAGGCGCTCCCACGCCTGGCGCAGGGGCTGGCTCATCCGGCGTGCGCAGCCAGCAGGCCGGCGTAGCGGCCGCTGGCGGCGAGCAGCAGGTCGCAGAATTCCCGCGCGGCGCCGCTTCCGCCGGGTGCCGCCGTGGTGTAGTGGGCCACGGCCCGGGCCTCGATGTGTGCCTGGGCGGGCGCGCAGGCGAAGGCCGCGCGGCGCATGACGGGCAGGTCGGGCCAGTCGTCGCCCATGGCCGCGGCCTGCGTCCAGCCCAGGCCCAGTTCGGCCAGGATGGCTTCGGCCGCGGGGCGCTTGTCCTCTGTGCCGAAGCGCGCATGCGCCACGCCCAGCGCTTTCAGGCGCAGGCGCAGCGCTGGCGCGTCGCGGCCGGTGACCACGGCGGGCGTGATGCCGGCCTGCTGCAGCAGCTTGATGCCGTGGCCGTCGAGGGTGTGGAAGCGCTTGAGCGTCTCGCCCGCCTCGGTGAAGTAGAGGCTTCCGTCGGTCAGCACGCCGTCCACGTCGAAGAAAGCCACGCGCACGTCCTGCGCGCGCAACAGCAGTTCAGGGTCGAATTGCAGCGCGGGGGAAAGAGAAGGCAGCGCGTGCATCAGATGACCTTGGCGCGCATCAGGTCGCCGATGTGCACGACGCCCACCAGCACGCCGTCCGTGTCAGTGACCAGCACGCTGGTGATCGCGTGCTGTTCCATGGCCTGGGCGGCGTCGGCCGCCAGGGCATCGGCGGCGATGGTGCGGGGGTGCGGGTGCATGAGGTCCTCGGCGTGCAGGGCGCGCAGGTCCGCACCGGCCTCGATACGGCGGCGCAGGTCGCCGTCGGTGAAGATGCCCACGGGGCGGCCGGCGGCGTCCACCACGGCGGAGGCGCCCACGCCCTTGGCGCTCATCTCGCGCATCAGCTCGCTGAAGCCGGCCTGGGGCGAGACGCGTGGCACTTCCGTGCCCATGCGCATGACGTCGCGCACGTGGGTGAGCAGCCGGCGGCCCAGCGCCCCCCCCGGGTGGGAGCGCGCGAAGTCTTCCGGGCGGAAGCCGCGCGCATCCAGCAGCGCCACGGCCAGCGCGTCGCCCATGGCCAGTTGCGCGGTGGTGCTGGTGGTGGGGGCCAGGTTGAGCGGGCAGGCCTCGCGCACCACGCCGCAGTCGAGCACCAGATCGGCATGGCGCGCCAGCGTGGACTGCAGGCCGCCGGTCATGGCGATCAGAGGCACGCCCTGGCGCTTGAGCACGGGCAGCAGCACGGTGATCTCCTGGCTTTCGCCGCTGTTGGAGATGGCCAGCACCAGGTCGCCCCCCGCCACCATGCCGAGGTCGCCATGGCTGGCCTCGGCCGGGTGCACGAAGAAGGCGGGGGTGCCGGTGGAGGCCAGCGTGGCCGCGATCTTGCGGCCCACGTGGCCGCTCTTGCCCATGCCCATGACGATCACGCGGCCGGCCGTCGCCAGCACGCGCTGAACCGCCTGCACGAAGGCCGGGCCCAGGCGCGCGCCCATGTGCGCCAGCGCCGCGGCCTCGATGTCGAAGGTCTCCCGTCCCAGGCGCAGGACCTGCTGGGCATCGAAGGGAGTGGCGGCTGCTGCGGCGGCGGTAGGCATGGGCGGATTCTATCGGCCGCCCTGGCAGGCGCTCGGCTAGGATGGCGCATGTCCTCGCTGGCACTGACCCTGCTGTACCTGCTGGCCGCCGTGCTGGGCGTGGTGGCCTGCCGCACACTCAAGCTGCCGCCCATGATGGGCTACCTGGCGGCGGGCATCCTGATCGGGCCGCACGCACTGGCGCTCACGCAGAATTCCGAAGGGGTGCGCCACCTGGGCGAGTTCGGCGTGGTGTTCCTCATGTTCACCATCGGGCTGGAATTCAGCCTGCCCAAGCTGCGCGCCATGCGCCGCCACGTGTTCGGCCTGGGGATGCTGCAGGTGGCGCTGTCCATGGCCGCCTTCACCACCGCCCTGCTGCTGCTCTCGCGCCTGGCCGGGGGGGTGTGGGACATGGGCTGGCAGACGGCCCTGGCGCTGGGCGGCACGCTGACGATGAGCAGCACGGCGATCGTGGTCAAGCTCATGTCCGAGCGCGGCGAGCTGGAGAGCGAGCACGGCCGGCGCGTGCTCGGCATCCTGCTGTTCCAGGACCTGGCCGTGGTGCCGCTGCTGGTGCTGGTGCCGGCCCTGGGATCGTCGTCCGACCAGCTGCTGCTGGCGCTGGGCCTGGCCCTGCTCAAGGCCACCGTGCTCGTGGGCCTGCTGCTGGCGGGCGGCCAGCGCGTGATGCGCTGGTGGCTCACGCTGGTGGCGCGGCGCAAGAGCGAGGAGCTGTTCATGCTCAACCTGCTGCTGGTGACGCTGGGGCTGGCCTGGCTCACCGAGCAGGCCGGCCTGTCGCTGGCGCTGGGCGCATTCATCGCCGGCGTGCTGGTGTCGGAGACCGAATACCGCCACCAGGTGGGCACGGACATCCGCCCCTTCCACGACGTGCTGCTGGGCCTGTTCTTCATCACCGTGGGCATGATGCTGGACTGGCATATCCTGCTGGAGCGCTGGGCGCTGGTGCTGCTGCTGCTGGCCGGGCCGCTGCTGCTCAAGACGGCGATCATCTTCGCGCTGGCCCGGGGGCTGGGGGCGACATCCGGGGTGTCGCTGCGCACAGCGCTCTACGCGGCCCAGGCGGGCGAGTTCGGCTTCGTGCTGCTGTCGCTGATGCAGGTGCACGAGCTGGTCCAGCCCTCGCTCATGAACCCGGTGCTCGCCGCCATGGTGCTGTCGATGCTGGCCACGCCCTTCCTCATCCAGTACAGCAACCGCATCGTGATGAAGCTCGTCGCCAGCGACTGGCTGCAGCAGTCGCTGCAGGTGACCAGCATCGCGCGGCTGTCCATCAACACCAGCGGGCACGTGCTGATCTGCGGCTACGGCCGCTGCGGGCAGAACCTGGCGCGCATGCTGGAGCGCGAGGGCATCCCCTACCTGGCGCTGGACCTGGACCCCGACCGCGTGCGCCAGGCCGCCGCCGCGGGCAACTCCGTGGTCTTCGGCGACGCCACGCGCCTGCAGGCCCTGATGGCCGCGGGCCTGGCGCGCGCGGCCGCCGTGGCGGTCACCTATCTGGACACGCCCTCGGCCCTCAAGGTGCTGGAACAGACGCGCACCCACGCGCCCCATGTGCCCGTGGTGGTGCGCACGCAGGACGACGCCGACCTGGACCGGCTGCAGACCGCCGGCGCCACCGAGGTGGTGCCCGAGGCCATCGAAGGCTCGCTGATGCTGGCCAGCCACGCCCTGGCCCTCGTGGGCGTGCCCATGCGGCGCGTGCTGCGCCTGGTGCGCGACCAGCGCGACGCGCGCTACGGCTTGCTGCGCGGCTACTTCCATGGCGCGGACGACGACACGCCCAGCGAACGCGACCAGGAGCGCCTGTCCTCCATCACCCTCCCGCCGGGCGCCGCCGCGGTGGGCCAGGAGCCCGACACGCTGCCCCTGGAGGCGATCGGCGCGCGGCTCGTCAACGTGCGCCGGGCCCACGGCCGCGTGCGCGGCGAGGCTGCGGCGCCGCTGGCCGAAGGCGACACGCTGGTGCTGAGCGGACACCCCACCGCGCTGGGACTGGCGGAAGAGAAGCTGCTGCGCGGTTAGCATCGCGCCTGCCCTCTCACCGCTCCACTGCCCATGTCTTCCCTCAACGTCAACGACTACCTGCGCCAGCACATCCGCACCGTGCCCGACTGGCCCGCGCCGGGGGTGCAGTTCCGCGACATCACGCCGCTGCTGCAGGACCCCAAGGTGTTCCGCGTGCTGATCGACGCCTTCGTCCACCGCTACATGGACCGCGCGCTGCGCCCCGACGTCGTGGCAGGCCTGGACGCACGCGGCTTCATCCTCGGGGCCGTGGTGGCCTACGAGCTGAACGTGGGCTTCGTGCCCATCCGCAAGAAGGGCAAGCTGCCCTTCACCACGGTGGAGGAAACCTACGAGCTGGAATACGGCAGCGCCACCGTGGAGCTGCATGCCGACGCCGTCCAGCCCGGCGACAAGGTGCTGCTGATCGACGACCTGATCGCCACCGGCGGCACCATGATGGCCGGCAAGAAACTGCTGGAGAAGCTCGGCGCCACCGTCATGGAAGGCGCCGCCATCGTGGACCTGCCCGAGTTGGGCGGATCGGCGCGGCTGCGCGCCACGGGCCTGCCGCTCTACACGCTGGTGGATTTCAGCGGCCACTGACCAGCGGAGGGCGGGCCCGAGGGCCCGCAACCTCAGCGCAGGTCGCCGTACTGGGTCGTGCTCAGATCGGAAACGCGCCCGTCCTGCCCCGGCATCACCGTGTCCTCGAACCCCGTGGGAGCGGGCGCCGGCGGCAGCAGCGGGCCGCTGCGCGTGGTCACGCCCAGGGGCGGCGGAGGCGCCACAGGGCGGGTGGCGGCCGCATGCACCAGCGCCTGCTTGAAGGCGGCCACCTCATCGGCCTCGATGGGCTCGAAGCGCGGCGTGGTGCGCGCCGCAGCAGGGGGAGCGGGCGGGACCAGGGGCGCGGGACGGGAGGACAGCACCGGGTTGCCGTTGCGCGCAGGCGCCGGCCGCGGCGCGGCGATGATGAGCGACGTGGGCGACGTGGGCGCAAGGGGCGCCGGTGCCGTGCCGGTTGCTGCTGCGGGCGCGGCCGCAGCACGGCGGGAGCCCGCGGCCTGGTCGTTGACGCGCCAGTACACCGCCGTCACCAGGATGTCGAAGCGCGTGCGCGCCGCCTGCGCGATCATCGCCT
Source organism: Acidovorax sp. MR-S7 (assembly GCF_000400995.2). GTDB lineage: Bacteria > Pseudomonadota > Gammaproteobacteria > Burkholderiales > Burkholderiaceae_C > MR-S7. The sequence goes on from NZ_DF238900.1 coordinate 43,888, forward strand.
CGATTTCGCTCAGCCGCGCGGTGTCGCTGCCGTATTCCGGCACCAGGTCCATCATCACCAGGAACTGGGCGCCGCGCTGGTCCAGCGACAGGACCTTGAACTTGTAGCCCGCGGACAGCACGCCCGCCCGCACCATGGCGTCGCGCACCACGGTGTAGAGCAGTTCGCGGCGCTCCATGCGCTCGTTCTTGCGGCCGGCCAGTTGCTCCGGCGTCGGCTGCGGCTCCAGCAGGGGCTTGCTGTTGCGCGCCCCGGCCAGGGGCGCAGCCTCCGCCCTCAACGGCGGGGCTGCCGGGCGCGGGCGCGCAGCGGGCGCCTTGGCCTGGGGTTTGCGGAAGAACCAGCTGAACAGCGACATGCCATGCCTTCGTCGGGAGCGCACTTGAAAAACGGCTGACAGTGTACTGCGCGCCCTTGACGCCAGGGCATGGACATGCGCCGCAGCGCGCCGGGAATGTGCGCCATCCGACACGCCGCCATCGGCGCCGGCCGGTCAGGTGGCGGCGACGCGGCGGCGGCGGTTGCCCAGGCGCTTGGCCAGCACCGCGCCGGACGCCATGGCCAGCGCGAGCGCCACCGCCGGCTGGCGGTTGGACAGTTCGGCGAAGCGCAGCGCGGGCAGGCTCCAGAGCTTGCACGGCGCGCCGGCCTGCACTGTCGCGCTGCGGGGGCGGTGCGAGAAGAAGGCGCCCTCGCCCACCACCGAGCCAGGGCCGACGATGGCCAGGCGCAGGCGCTGCTTCTCGTCTTCGTAGTGCACGCTGAGGCTGCCGCTTTCGAGCAGGTAGAGCGTGCGGTCCGTCGTGCCCTGCGCGAAGAGCACCTGCCCGGCCGACAGGCTCAGCGGCAGCAGGTAGTGCGACAGCAGTTCCCACTGGTCCGCAGTCAGCACGTTGTTCATGCTGTCCTCGGCCGACGCCTGCGCGATGGCCTGCACCAGGCCGCGCAGATCGACCTTGGAGGCGGAGGAAGGGGTGGCGGGGGTGACGGCGTTCATCGCGCGCGACGGTAACGCGGCCCCGCGATCCGCACAAGCCGGCATTACCACTGCTTACATCCGGCGCACAAGCAGCCGCAGCTCACTTGCCGATGCAGAAGCTGGAAAAAATCACGCCCAGCAGGTCGTCCGAGGTGAATTCGCCGGTGATGGCGCCCAATGCGTTCTGCGCCAAGCGCAGCTCCTCGGCCAGCAGGTCGAGCGCGGGGCCGGTGCTTTCCAATTGGGCGGCGGCTTCCATCAGGTGGGCATCCACGGCGCGCAGGGCTTCGATGTGGCGGGCGCGGGCGATGTAGATACCCTCGGCGGCGGACTGCCAGCCGGCGATGTGCAGCAACTGGCGGCGCAGCGCATCCAGCCCCTCGCCGGTGCGCGCCGACAGACGCACGCCCGCGCGGTCCGGCGCGGGAGCGGCAGCGTCGGTCTTGTTCCAGACGTCGATCACGGGCACGCCAGCAGGCAGCCGCTGGGCCAAGGCGCGTGCGATGTCCGCGTCGGCGGCGGCATAGTCGGGTGCATCCTGGCGCGTGAGATCGTGCAGGAAGAGCACGGCATCGGCCGCCGCGATCTCGTCCCAGGCGCGGGCAATGCCGATGCGCTCCACCTCGTCGCTGCTCTCGCGCAGGCCGGCGGTGTCGATCACGTGCAGCGGCACGCCCTCGATCTGGATGGTCTGCTGCACCTTGTCGCGCGTGGTGCCGGCGATGGGAGTGACGATGGCCAGCTCCGCACCCGCCAGGGCGTTGAGCAGCGAGCTTTTGCCCGCGTTGGGCTGGCCCGCGATCACGACCTTGATGCCCTCGCGCAGCAGCGCGCCCTGGCTGGCACGCTGCATCACGGCAGCCAGGGTTTGCTGCAATTTGGATAGCTGCCCGCGCGCGTCCGCCTTGCGCAGGAAGTCGATTTCCTCCTCGGGAAAGTCGAGCGTGGCCTCGACCAGCATGCGCAGGTGCACCAGGGCGTCGCGCAGGCCTTGGATCTCGCTCGAGAAGTCGCCCGACAGCGAGCGGCCCGCACTGCGCGCGGCGGCCTCGGTGCTGGCGTCGATCAGGTCGGCGATGGCCTCGGCCTGGGCCAGGTCGATCTTGTCGTTGAGGAATGCGCGCTCGGTGAACTCGCCCGGCTCGGCCAGGCGCAGGCGCGCCAGGGTGCTGGGCGCCGCCTCCAGGCAGCGCGCCAGCAGCAGCTGCAGCACCACGGGGCCGCCGTGGGCCTGCAGCTCCAACACATCCTCGCCGGTGTAGCTGTGCGGCGCGGGGAACCAGAGCGCCAGGCCCCGGTCGATGGGCTGGCCCTGGGCGTCGGGGAAAGGCAGGTAGTGCGCCTCGCGCGGGCGCAACGCGCGGCCGAGCAGCGCCTGCACGAAGGGCGCCAGCCCCAGGCCCGACACGCGCACGATGCCCACGGCCCCGCGCCCGGGGGCTGTGGCGATGGCGGCAATGGGATCGTGGTGCCGGGCCAACATGGGTGCGAAATGGATGCTATGGAACAAATAGCTGCTTGCGCTTGCTGCATAAGCGCTGGAGGCCATTTTGGCCTATAAGCCTTCGACAGGGATTATGGGCGTAGTTCGCAGGCCATCACCGCGTTCTCGAACGCCATGCCGCGCAATTGCACCGTCTGGCGCTGCACGACCGCGAACCCGTGCCGCATGAACAGCGGCTGCGCGGTCAGGCTGACATGGGAGCGCACCTGCCGCAGGCCTTGGGCTTTCGCCTGGCCGAGCAGGAAGGCCAGCAGGGCACTGCCGACGCCCTGCCCTGCGTGCGCGGCATCCACGAAGAACTGGTCGATGGTGCCGTCGGGCTGCAGGTCGGCAAAGCCGGCAATGACGCCGCGCACCAGCGCGACGCAAGGGTGGTTGCGTTCGATGCGCTGCACCCAGGCTGCCTCATCGAACGGCAGGGGCGCCCATGCCGCGCATTGCGCGGGCGTGTAGTGGCGCGCGGCCAGGCGGTGCACCGCGGAGTGGAACACGGGGTACAAGCGCAGGGCTTCGCCGGGCTGCAGCGCGCGGATGCGCAGGGGCAAAGCGTCGGAATCCGTCATGCGGGCGCATTATAGAATGCCGCCTCCAGGTCGCGGTTGAGCTTGGCCCAGCCTTTCTCGTCCAGGTGCGGGCGCAGCGTGCCCAGAACCGCCGCGAAGGCGGACGCAGGCGCGTGGGCACGCACACCGGCCAGCACCTGTGCGCGCTCGGCCGGCGCCATCGCCGGGACCATCCAGCGCAGGGTTTCCAGGTGTTCGGCGGGTGCGATGGCCGCGACGATGCGGCCTTCGAGCGCGCGCAGTTCGTCGTCGCTGCAGCGGGCCCAGAGCATCTGGTTGTGCTCCACCTCTTCGGTATGCATGTGGACGAAGTTGTCGGCAATGAACAGGGCCAGCTGACGGTACAGCGCTTGTGCGGCAGCGGCCTGCGCCGCGCCCCGGCAGGCGGCGCGCAGCGTGGTGACGAGGGCGCGCAGCTCCGCGATGGCGACCAGGTGCTCACGGTGGTCTTGGGCGACTTCCCAGCATGGGCCATTGCCGTACTCCTCCAGCAGGGAGTGGACAAAGTCGTTCTCGTGCCCGAGATGGCTGGCGCAGGCGTCGGCCAGCCCGAGCACGCGCCCGCAGACAGCGTGCAGTTCGGCGGCGTCTTCCACGTCCACGCTGCCCACGGCGTGCAGGGTGTCCATCATCATGGCGCGCAGGGCCTTGTGGATGCCGGCATAGATATCCACGCGGCGGGTTTCAGGGGAATGTTTCATGGTGTTTCCTCGGGTGGGTTGTGGTTCTTGCGGACGCGGCGGCGCCCGGCGGCCCTGGCGGCGAGCAGCAAGGCCGACAGCGCGCCGGCCCCCATTGCGGTCAGTGCGGGCACGGGCGTGGCACCGGCCGGTGGCGGGGGTGGAGGCGGCAGCGCCACGTCGTCGTTGACGATGGTTCCGGTGCCAACGGTCGATGCGCCGCCCGCCATACCCACGAAGTCCTCCAGCACCACGGTGAAGGTTTCGTCGGGCTCGGCGTCGGTGTCGCCATGGATGGGTATGGTGATGGTGCGCGGCGCCTGGCTGCCAGCGGCCCAGGTGAGCATGCCGCTGTCGGCGCTGTAGTCCTGCGGTGCGGTGGCGGTGCCGTTCACGGCGCGCCAGCGCAGGCTGGCGGCTTGCAGGGGTGCACGGCTCAAGGAGACGGTGAACACCATCCCTGCCGCGCCCGCATTGCCTTCCTGCAGGGTGGCGTCGGTGATGCTGGCCAGCGGCGCATCCATCTCCCAGGTGCCGCCGGCATAGCTGGCGCGCGAGCGTTCATTGGGCGGCTCCAGGAAGCCGGTGCAGGTGTCGGGCACGCCCCACTGCGAAGTGCCCAGCGTGCTGCAGGGCGCGTTGAGCACCGTGTAGCTCTCGTACGTGTGGGCGGAATGGGCGGTGAGGTAGGCGACGCGGTCCCCCGCCGCATGGGGGCCGGGGCCGCCGTCCATCCAGCGGCTGACGCTGATGCGCGAGCTGGTGATGCGGCCCGCCGCGTCGGTGGCGATGTGGAAGTTGACGATGCGCACGCCCGGCGTGCTGTGGGCCAGGAGGACGGAGCCGTTGCTGATCTGCCAGCCGGTGAGCAGGGGCACGACGTCGTCGCTCCAGTTCAGGTTGGGCGGCAGCGGCGACACGGTGGTGAACTGCGCCTGCACCCGCCCGCCCACCGGCAGCGTCACACAGTTTCCGCCGCCGCAGGGCGGCTGGAAATTGGTCACGCTGTCATAGGCGGGAGAGGTGAAGCGGTAAAGCATGGCGGCCTGGGCGCTGGCGCCGCACAGGGCGCCACACACGGCGGCGCTGGCCGCGAGCGCGGCAAGGGTCAGGGATTTCATGGTGATGGGGGGAGGGAAAAGACGCGGGCGCAGCGCGCGTCAGCGCTGCAGCACCTGCGGGTGGCGGATGCGGTTCTTCAATTGCAGCAGGCCGTAGAGCAGAGCCTCGGCTGTGGGCGGGCAGCCGGGCACATACACGTCCACGGGCACGATGCGGTCGCAGCCGCGCACGACCGAGTAGCTGTAGTGGTAGTAGCCGCCGCCGTTGGCGCACGAGCCCATGGAGATGACCCAGCGCGGCTCGGCCATCTGGTCGTAGACCTTGCGCAAGGCGGGCGCCATCTTGTTGGTGAGCGTGCCCGCGACGATCATCAGGTCGGACTGGCGCGGGCTGCCGCGGAAGACCTCGGAGCCGAAGCGGCCGATGTCGTAGCGCGCGGCGGCCGCATGCATCATTTCCACACCGCAGCAGGCCAGGCCGAAGGCCATGGGCCAGAGACTGTCGCTGCGCACGGCACGGACCACGTCGTCAAGCCGCGAGAGCACGAAGCCATCGCGCTCCACGCTGTAGCGGGGCGGCTCCAGGTTGGGTAGGTCGTTGAAAGCCATGGGGGCGCATCTTCGGCAGATGCGCGCGTGGCGTATTGAATGAAAGCGACCGGCGGCGCCGGCCAGGGCTGTCTATCGCCGCAGCATCCAGTCGGCGTCCTTCGCCTGGGCTGCGTCACCGTGCATGTGCTGGCGCAGGGCCGCAGGCGGTTTTTCAAAGAGGCTGCGCGCTTCGCGGCTGAAGTGGGCCTGGTCGGCATAGCCGCTGTCCAGGGCGGCGTCCAGCGGCGATGCGTTGGCGTCGCGCATGGCCAGCACGGCCTGTTCGGCGCGCAGCATGCGCTCCACCTCGCCGGGACGCAGGCCCGTGAGGCTGCGCACGCGCCGCTGCACGTGGCGCGGCGTGCATGCCAGGCGCCGCGCCAGGGCCTGGCGGGCGTCGCGGCGAAAACCTTGCTCCAGCAGCGGCAGCCAATCCGCATGGGCGCGCCGCGCGGCTTCCCAGCGCGGCAGCAGGAACGCTTCGCACAGCGCCATACGGGCGGTATGGTCGGGCGCGGCCTGCATGGCGTGCAGCCAGGCGGGCCAGCCGTCCACGGCGGGCAGGCAGGCCCAGGCGTCGTGCACGCCGTCGGTCAGGGGCTGCAGGTCGATGCCCGCCAGCCAGGCCAGCGCGCCCGGCTGGAAGGCGATGCAGAAGAAGTCCGCGCCCGGCTCGGCCTCCGAGTGGTAGGCATGCCGGTGCGCACCGGAGACCACGATGGGCGCGAAGGGCTGGCACACCGCGCGCCCACCGCATTCACGCAGCGTGACGGCGCCGCGCACCAGCCACATCAGGCCGGGGTAGGCGCTGGCGGGCGTGCGCGTGTCGCGCGGCGCAGTGGGCGGCAGCGCGGCCAGGTCGCGCCAGATGTAGGCGCGCACGCAGCCAGCCAGCACGGCAGGCGGGGCCCGCAGGGCGGCCGGTGGGAGAGAGGGGTGGGCCATGGCGCAGGGAAGTGCGGGGCTGATTATGAGCCAAAACAGGCTCTACCGCTTTACCATTAAGCGCAAGCAGCTATTAAAAAAGGAGCGACAGTGCGCTCCTTTTCTTGGATGCCGTGCAGCGGCCCGCTTCTTACTTGATCGTGGTCCAGGCGGGCATCGGGCGGTCGTCCGCACGGTGCTGGGTGTCCACGTTCTTGCGCATCGCCCAGGGGCGGATCTGGTGGTGCAGCGGGAGGTAGTAGTACTCGTCCTTGACCAGCTTGAGCGCATCGTTGATGAGCGCGTCGCGCTTGGGCGCATCCATCTCGACCTTGATCTGGTTGATCATGCCGTCGAGCTTGGCGTCGCTGAAGCGGCCGCCGTTGTAGACGCCCGCGGAGGTCTTGCCGTCCTTGGTGGACATGAGCGAGTCGAGCGAGTAGAGCGCGTCGAACGTGGCCACGCCCCAGCCGAACAGGTAGGCGCTCACGTCGTTGTTCATCACGCGGGTGACGAACTGGGCCATGGGCGCGGTCTGCAGCTGGGTCTTGACGCCGATGCGCGTCCACATGGCGGTGACGGCCTGGCAGATGGCCTCGTCGTTCACGTAGCGGTCATTGGGGCAGTCGAGCTTGAGCGAGAAGCCTTGCGGGTAGCCCGCATCGGCCAGCAGCTTCTTGGCGGCATCGACGTCGTACTTGGCGGCGCGCTCGTCGAGCTGCTTGCTCCAGCCGTGGACCATGGGGGCGACCATGGTGCCGGCGGGCACCGACAGGTTGCGCATGGTGCGGCTGTGCAGGCCGGCGGAGTCGATGGCCTGGTAGAGCGCCTGGCGCACGCGCTTGTCCTTGAGCGGGTTCTTGCCGGGCGTGCCGGCACCGGGCAGCTCTTCGCGGAACTGGTCCAGGCCCAGGTAGATGGTGCGGTTCTCGGCGCCTTCGATGAGCTTGATGTCGGGGTTGGCCTTCATGCGGGCCAGGTCCTGCGGCGGGGGATCGACGACGAAGTCCACCTGGCCCGAAATCAGCGCGGCCGAGCGCGTGGCGGCGGACTTGATGGGGGTGAACACCACTTCGTCGATGTTGCCCTTGGGCTTGTCCCACCAGTGGGGGTTCTTCTTGAGCGTGACCTTCACGTCGGGCTGCCAGCCGGCCATGACGAAGGGGCCGGTGCCGTTGGCGTTGCGCGAGGCGAAGTTCTCTTCCTTGCCCGCGTAGTCCTGCGCCTTGGCGGAGTTGTTCTTCTCGGCCCAGGCCTTGTTCATGATGCGCGCCTCGGTCAGCTCGCGCAGCAGGATGGGGTTGGGGCCCTTGAGGATCACGTCCACGGTGTGGTCGTCGACCTTCTTGACTTCCTTGACGCTCTGCACGGCCGACATCATGTTGGACGGCGCCGTGCCAGCGCGCGTGAGCGAGAACACCACGTCGTCGGCCGTGAAGGGCGCACCGTCATGGAATTTCACGTCCTTGCGCAGCTCGAAGCGCACCTGGGTGGGCGAGACCTGCGTCCACTTGGTGGCCAATGCCGGCTCGATCTGGTACTTGCCGTCGTAGCGCACCAGGCTTTCGTACACCTGCTGCAGGAAGGCGTGCGTGGTCTGGTGGTTCTGGGCGTGGGGGTCCACGGTGAGGATGTCGTTGGCGCCCGCCCAGCGCAGGGTCGCCGCATTCGCGGCGCCCAGCGCCATGAGCACCGCCGCGCCCACCAGGCCCAGTTTCAAAGTCTTGCGCTGAATCATCTGTTTGGCTCCTCGGTTGTATTGCGAGCCGATCATCGTACCGAAAACGGCAACGGCCGCAGGGATGCGGCCGTTGTTTTTCGTGGAAGCTTATGCGCTCAGCGGAACTTCGGCAGGTTGAACTGCGGCGGAACGCCCATGCGCGTGTTGATGATCCACTGCTGGACGATGGACAGGATGTTGTTCGTCAGCCAGTACAGCACCAGGCCGGCCGGGAAGAAGAAGAACATCACGCTGAACATCAACGGCATGATCCACATCATCTTGGCCTGCATCGGGTCGGGCGGCGCCGGGTTCAGCGCGGTCTGCAGCAGCGAGCTGGCCGTCATCAGCAGGGGCAGGATGAAGAACGGGTCGGGCGAGGAGAGGTCGCGGATCCAGCCGATCCACGGCGCATTGCGCATCTCCACGCTGGACAGCAGCACCCAGTAGAGCGCGATGAACACGGGAATCTGCACCATGATGGGCAGGCAGCCGCCCATGGGGTTGACCTTCTCCTCGCGGTAGATGCGCATCATCTCCTGCTGCATCTGCTGCGGCTTGTCCTTGAGGCGCTCGCGCATTTCCATGATGCGCGGGTTGATGGCCTTCATCTTGGCCATGCTGGAGTAGGCCTTGGCGTTGAGCCAGTAGAACGCGATCTTCAGCAGCAGCACCAGCGCCACGATGGACCAGCCCCAGTTGCCCAGCAGCTTGTGCAGCTGGTCGAGCAGCCAATAGAGCGGCTTGGACAGGATGGTGAGCCAGCCATAGTCCTTGACCAGCTCCAGGCCGGGAGAGAGCTTTTCCATCATGGTCTCGATCTGCGGGCCGGCGAACAGGCGCGCGTCGATGGCCTTGGCCTGGCCGGGCGCGATCTCGCCCAGCGGCGTGATCATGCCCACGGAGTAGAGGTTCGTGTCCACCTTGCGCACGAAGTTGTCGCGCTGCGTGCCATCGGCCAGCAGCCAGGCGGTCGCGAAGTAGTGCTGCACCATGGCCACGTAGCCGTTGGTGGAGTTCTTGTCGATCTCGGCCTTGCCGTTCTCGATGTCCTTGAACTCGACCTTGTGGTACTTCTTGGCCTCGGTATAGAGGGCCGGGCCGGTGAAGGTGGAATAGAACGACGATTCGCCCGGCGGCTTGTTGCCGTCGCGCGCCAGCTGCAGGTAGAGCTGGGGCGAGACGGGCGCGGTGCCGGTGTTGACCACCTCGTGCCGCACGGCCACGTCGTAGGCGCCGCGCTTGAGCGTCCAGGTCTTGACCAGCTTCACGCCACCCAGGTCGGGCGACTCGAAGCGCACGGACAGCTCGTTCTGGCCGTCCTGCAGCTCGCGCGGGCCGGGCACGATGGCCATGCCGGTCTTGTGGGTGGGGAAGGCGCCGCCGGCACCGCTGCCGATGAGGCCCGTCTGCGCCACGTAGACGCGGTTGGCGCTCTCGTCGAGCAGCAGGAACGGCTTGGACTTGTCCTCCATCTCGGGGTACTGCAGCAGTTCGCCGTGTACCAGCGAGCCGCCTTCGCTGTCGAAGGCCAGGCGCAGCACGTCGGTGCTCACCGTCACGCGCTGGCGCGGCGTGGCAGCCGGCTGGGCGGGCACGCCGTCCACGGGCGGCTGCGCGAGCGTAGCCGCGGCCACCGGCACGCTGGACGCCCCCGCGCTGGCCGAGGCCGGCGTGGCAGGCGCCGAAGCCGTTTGCGCCGGCGGCGCCGGGAAGAAGGTGGCCTTGTTGCCGTTGTGGATCTGCCATTTGTCCCACAGCAGAACCATGGAGAAGCCAAATATCACCCACAGAATGGTGCGGCGGATGTCGTTCATGAAGTCTTCGTAGGTGAGGAAGATGAGGAATCGGAGGGCGTCAGCCGGGAAAAGAGGCGCATGCCGCGCGGCAGTTCCTGCGGCACCGGATCGTGCCCTCCGTCGCACCAGGGATGGCAGCGCGCCAACCGGCGCACCGTGAGGTAGCTGCCCGCCGCGGCGCCGTGCCGCTCCAGCGCCTGCAGAGCGTACACCGAGCAGGTGGGCTCGAAGCGGCAGGCCGAGCCGAGCCAGGGGCTCAGCAGCAGCCGGTAGCCCCGAACCAGCCCCATGAGCAGGGCGCGCATCACGGCGTGCGCCCCCGGCGCTCGGCCGCCGCGAAGAGCTGCTCCAGCTCGTCACGCACGGCCTGCTTGAGCGCGTCCGAGGTGGCGCTCACGAAATGCTGGCGGTCGAAGCCCGAGCGCAACCGCACCACGTGCGCCGCCGCGGGCATGCGCGGCTCGTAGTGCTGGGCCACGGCATAGATCTGCCGCTTGATGGTGTTGCGCGTCACGGCGCGGCGCGCCCAGCGCTTGGGCACCATCGCGCCCAGCCACACGCCCGCAACGCCGAACAGGGCCTGCGGCCCCTGCGCCTGCGGCGAAGGGTCGGGCCCTGTGGGGGAGGGAGCGCAGGCTGCGGCATCCAGTCCCAGCCGGTGCAGCGCGAAATGCGCCGTGCGGGAGACGGTGCCTCCCGCCATCGCCGCCTGGAACTGGGGGCGGGTCTTCAGCCGGTGCATGAGAAAGCAGCCCCTGACGGGAGCTGCCGGCTCAGACGGCCAGGCGCTTGCGGCCCTTGGCGCGGCGCGCGTTGATGACGGCGCGGCCGCCGCGCGTCTTCATGCGCACGAGGAAGCCATGGGTGCGGGCGCGGCGGGTCTTGGAAGGCTGGTAGGTACGCTTCATGTTTGTAGTCCTTGAAAGGTTCAGTTGCGGCTTTTCTTTCCAGCCGCGCTCGATCACCCTGAACGCATTCAGGGAAACCCGCGATTATTGCACCGGCCAGCAATCATGGCAATCCCTTGCGTTTCTACTCCCTGCTCCGCGAATTGTGGATAACTCCTTGACAAGCTAGAATCCCCGGCCTTGCACCGTTCCTCCTATCCACAACTACAACCATCCGAGATGCCCGAGGAACCCTTCTCCTCCCGCCACGACCACGACGGCTCCGACGCCGGGCAGGGGCTGTGGCAGGCCTGTGTCGAACAGCTTGCGCAGGACTTGCCCGAGCAGCAGTTCAATACCTGGATCAAGCCGCTGGTGGCCCAGGTGGCACCGGACTTCTCCAAGGTCACGCTGCTCGTGGCCAACCGCTTCAAGCTCGACTGGATTCGCGCGCAGTACGCGGGCCGGATCTCCGCGCTGCTGGAGGGCCTGTACGGCCAGCCAGTGACCCTTGAGTTAGCGCTCGCTCAGCGGGAATCCGTTGTCAGGACTTATGTGCGCCCCATGGCAGCCGAGCCCCAGCCGGCGGCCGACCAGCCCGCCCCGCCCGTGGCGGGCGACGAGGCGCAGGCCGGCGCGTTCCGCACGCGGCTCAACCCGGCCTTGACGTTCGAGACGCTGGTGGAGGGCACGGCCAACCGCATGGCACGCTCGGCCGCGATGCACGTGGCGGGCTCGCCGGGGCACCTCTACAACCCGCTTTTCATCTACGGCGGCGTGGGCCTGGGCAAGACCCACCTGGTGCACGCGGTGGGCAACAAGCTCCTGCAGGACAAGCCGGACGCGAAAGTTCTCTACATCCACGCGGAGCAGTTCGTCTCGGATGTGGTCAAGTCCTACCAGCGGCGCACGTTCGACGATTTCAAGGCACGCTACCACTCGCTCGATCTGCTGCTGATCGACGACGTGCAGTTCTTCGCCAACAAGGACCGCACGCAGGAGGAGTTCTTCAACGCGTTCGAGGCGCTGCTGGCCAAGAAGAGCCACATCGTGATGACTTCGGACACATACCCGAAGGGCCTGGCGAACATCCACGAGCGGCTGGTGTCGCGCTTCGACTCGGGCCTGACGGTGGCCATCGAGCCGCCCGAGCTGGAAATGCGCGTGGCCATCCTGATCAACAAGGCGCGCGCCGAGAGCGCGGAGATGCCCGAGGAGGTGGCCTTCTTCGTCGCCAAGAACGTGCGCTCCAACGTACGCGAGCTGGAAGGCGCGCTGCGCAAGATCCTGGCCTATTCGCGCTTCAACCAGAAGGAAGTGTCAATCCAGCTCGCGCGCGAGGCGCTGCGCGACCTGCTCTCCATCCAGAACCGCCAGATCAGCGTGGAGAACATCCAGAAGACCGTCGCCGACTACTACAAGATCAAGGTGGCAGACATGTACAGCAAGAAGCGCCCGGCCAGCATCGCGCGGCCGCGCCAGATCGCCATGTACCTGGCCAAGGAGCTGACGCAGAAGAGCCTGCCCGAGATCGGCGAGCTGTTCGGCGGGCGCGACCACACCACCGTGCTGCACGCGGTGCGCAAGATCGCCGGCGAGCGCCAGCAGTTGACCGAACTCAACCAGCAGCTGCACGTGCTGGAGCAGACGCTGAAAGGTTGACGCCCGGTGAGCCGCCACCCCAGCAGGAGCCGCCCCTTTCAAAGGCAAAATGGCGTGTTGGACGGCTCGCAGAGGGCGCCGTCTGCGCACTCCTCCCAAAACCACCAAAGGTTGACGACATGATTGTCCTGAAGGCCACACAAGACAAGGTTCTCGCGGTTTTGCAATCGGTGTCCGGCATCGTCGAACGCCGGCACACGCTGCCCATCCTCGCCAACGTGCTGATCCGCAAGACGGGCAACGCGATCCAGCTCACCACGAGCGACCTGGAGATCCAGATCCGCACCACGGCCGAGCTGGGCGGCGACACGGGCGACTTCACCACCACGGTGGGCGCGCGCAAGCTCATCGACATCCTGAAGACCATGCCCGCCGACCAGACGGTGAGCCTGGAGTCGAGCCAGTCCAAGCTGATCCTGAAAGGCGGCAAGAGCCGCTTCACGCTGCAGAGCCTGCCGGCCGAGGACTTCCCGCTGGTGCAGGAGTCGGCCGCGTTCGGCCCCGCGTTCAGCGTGCCGCAGAAGGTGCTCAAGGCGCTGATGGGCCAGGTGTCGTTCGCCATGGCGGTGCAGGACATCCGCTACTATCTGAACGGCATCCTCTTCGTGGCCGAAGGCAACACGCTCTCGCTGGTCGCCACCGACGGCCACCGCCTGGCCTTCGCCAGCGCCACCCTCGAAGTCGAGGTGCCCAAGCAGGAGGTGATCCTGCCGCGCAAGACGGTGCTGGAGCTGCAGCGCCTGCTGTCGGACGCCGAAGGCGCCATCGAGATGCAGTTCGCCAACAACCAGGCCAAGTTCAGCTTCGGCGGCATGGAGTTCGTCACCAAGCTGGTCGAGGGCAAGTTCCCCGACTACAACCGCGTGATCCCCAAGAACCACCACAACAGCGTGACCCTGGGCCGCGCGCCGCTGCTGGCCAGCCTGCAGCGCACGGCCATCATGACCAGCGACAAGTTCAAGGGCGTGCGCCTGAACATCGAACCCGGCCTGCTGCGTGTGGCGTCGAACAACGCCGAGCAGGAAGAGGCCGTGGACGAGCTCGACATCGACTACGGCGGCGACGCCATCGAGATCGGCTTCAACGTCACCTATCTCATCGACGCCCTGGCCAACATGGGCCAGGACATGGTGAAGGTCGAACTGGCCGACGGCAACAGCTCCGCGCTGATGACCATCCCCGACAACGAGCACTTCAAGTACGTCGTGATGCCCATGCGCATCTGACCAATTTTTGTTTTGATAGCTGCCCGCGCTTGCTGGACAAGCGCTAGCGGCCCATTTGGCTATATACCGCCATCCGCCCATCCGGCGGATGCGCCCGGATCGAAGGCGACCCTTTCATGACCGCAGAGCACACGCAGCCCGCACCCGACGCGCCCATCCCCGCACCCGCCGACCAGCCCACCGCATCGGTCGCCGGCAGCGACGGCTACGGCGAAGGCGCCATCCAGATCCTGGAGGGCCTGGAGGCCGTGCGCAAGCGCCCGGGCATGTACATCGGCGACACGTCGGACGGCACGGGCCTGCACCACCTCGTGTTCGAGGTGGTGGACAACTCCATCGACGAGGCCCTGGCCGGGCACTGCGACGACATCGTCGTCACCATCCACACCGACAACTCCATCAGCGTGACCGACAACGGCCGCGGCATCCCCACCGGCGTGAAGATGGACGACAAGCACGAGCCCAAGCGCAGCGCTGCCGAGATCGCGCTGACTGAGCTGCACGCGGGCGGCAAGTTCAACCAGAACAGCTACAAGGTCTCGGGCGGCCTGCACGGCGTGGGCGTCTCGTGCGTGAACGCACTCTCCAAGACGCTGCGCCTCACGGTGCGCCGCGACGGGCAGACGCACCAGCTCGACTTCTCCAAGGGCGTGGTGCAGCACCGGCTGATCGAGGTGGTGGACGGCTTCGAGGTCTCGCCCATGAAGGTCGTCGGCCCCACGGAAAAGCGTGGCACCGAAGTGCGCTTCCTGCCCGACACCGAGATCTTCAAGGAGAACAGCGACTTCCACTACGAGATCCTCGCCAAGCGCCTGCGCGAGCTCTCGTTCCTGAACAACGGCGTGCGCATCCGCCTGATCGACGAGCGCACGGGCAAGGAAGACGACTTCTCCGGCGCCGGCGGCGTCAAGGGCTTCGTGGAATTCATCAACGGCACCAAGAAAGTGCTGCACCCCACGGCCTTCCACGCCACGGGCACGCGCCCGGCCGAGACCTATGGCGGCATCCCCGGCACCGAGATCGGCGTGGAAGTCGCCATGCAGTGGAACGACGGCTACAACGAGCAGGTGCTCTGCTTCACCAACAACATCCCGCAGCGCGACGGCGGTACGCACCTGACCGGCCTGCGCGCGGCGATGACGCGCGTGATCGGCAAGTACATCGAGAGCAACGAGCTGGCCAAGAAGGCCAAGGTGGAAGTCAGCGGCGACGACATGCGCGAGGGCCTGTGCGCCGTGCTGTCGGTGAAGGTGCCCGAACCCAAGTTCAGCAGCCAGACCAAGGACAAGCTGGTCTCCAGCGAAGTGCGCGCGCCGGTGGAAGACATCGTCGCCAAGGCGCTCACCGAATACCTCGAAGAAAAGCCCCAGGACGCCAAGATCCTTTGCGGCAAGATCGTCGAGGCCGCGCGCGCCCGCGAGGCCGCGCGAAAAGCCCGTGAAATGACACGCAGAAAAGGGGTTCTCGACGGCATGGGCCTGCCCGGCAAGCTGGCCGACTGCCAGGAGAAAGACCCGGCGCTGTGCGAGATCTACATCGTCGAGGGCGACTCCGCCGGCGGCTCCGCCAAGCAGGGGCGCGACCGCAAGTTCCAGGCCATCCTGCCGCTGCGCGGCAAGATCCTGAACGTGGAGAAGGCGCGCTACGAGAAGCTGCTGTCCAGCAACGAAATCGTCACGCTCATCACGGCCCTGGGCACCGGCATCGGCAAGGCCGCCGTCGAATCGGGCAAGAGCGGCGCGGACGATTTCGACGCCGCCAAGCTGCGCTACCACCGCATCATCATCATGACCGACGCCGACGTGGACGGCGCGCACATCCGCACGCTGCTGCTCACCTTCTTCTACCGCCAGATGCCCGAGCTGGTCGAGCGCGGTCACATCTACATTGCCCAGCCGCCGCTCTACAAGGTCAAGAACGGCAAGGAAGAGCTGTACCTGAAGGACGGCGCCGCGCTCGACAGCTTCCTGCTGCGCGTGGCGCTCAAGGACGCGGCCGTCCACACCGGCAGCGGCGCCGAGCCCCTGGCCGGCGACGCGCTGGCCGACCTGGCGCGCAAGCACCAGCAGGCCGAGCGCGTGATCGACTGCCTGTCCGCCTTCATGGACGCCGAGGCCCTGCGCGCCATCGCCGACGGCGTGGCCGTCAACCTCGACACCGTGCAGGACGCCGAAGCCAGCGCCGTGCAGCTGCAGGCCAAGCTGCGCGAGCTGAACGTGAACGGCGTGCCCGCCGACGTGGCCGGCGAAGTCGACGCCCGCACCGACAAGCCCATCCTGCGCATCAGCCGCCACCACCACGGCAACGTCAAGAGCAGCATCATCACGCAGGACTTCGTGGCAGGCGCCGACTACGCCGCTCTGGCCGACGCGGCCAACACCTTCCGCGGCCTGATCCAAGAAGGCGCCAGGGCCACGCGCGGCGAGGGCGAGCGCCAGAAGGAAGAAAAGGTGGGCGACTTCCGCCAGGCCATGCAATGGCTCATCAGCGAAGCCGAGCGCACCACCGCCCGCCAGCGCTACAAGGGCCTGGGCGAGATGAACCCCGAGCAGCTGTGGGAAACCACGATGGACCCCGAGGTGCGCCGCCTGCTGCGCGTGCAGATCGACGACGCCATCGAGGCCGACCGCGTGTTCACCATGCTCATGGGCGACGAGGTGGAGCCGCGCCGGGACTTCATCGAGACCAACGCCCTGCGCGCAGGCAATATCGACGTGTAATCACCCGCCCCTTTGCGCCCGAACGCCCAACCCCGGTTGGGCGTTTTCATTGCAGCCCGGCCATCCATGCGCTCCCCCATTGCCATCGTCGACGTCGACCGCCCCGACACCTGGACCCGCTACCGCGCGGGCCTGTGCGCTGGCTGCGCGGCCAACTGCTGCACGATGCCGCTCGAAGTGCGCCTGCCCGACTTGGTGCGCCTCGGCCTGGTGGACGCTTTCGAAGCCGAGCACAACGAGCCCCGGCACATCGCCAAGCGGCTGCAGAAGGCACGGTTGATCGACCACTTCAACCACAAGCACGCGGTTTTCACCATCGCGCGGCGGGCTAGCGGGGACTGCCACTTCCTGGACCCCAGGACGCGGCTGTGCACGGTGTACGACCAGCGGCCCGAGACCTGCCGACTGCACCCGCTGCAGAAAAGCCCCCGGCCCGGCTGGTGCGCCTACGGCGCGCGCCGCGCGTAGGACGCGACCCACACCGCAAGGCCGCCGCGGCCCACCTCGGATGCGCGCGGGGCGTGGTGTCATGGGCGCTTTCCTTGCACACCGTGGAGATTTCGCATGCCTGAAAAGAAAGCCAGCGTTCACTGGGAAGGTGCCGGCAAGGCCGGCCAGGGCCAGATCAGCACCGAAACGGGTGCGCTGGAGAAGTACCCCTACGGCTTTACCAGCCGCTTCGGCGACGACCGCAAGGGCACCAACCCCGAGGAGATCCTGGGCGCGGCGCATGCGGCCTGTTTCACCATGGCATTCTCGTTCGCGGCGGACAAGGCCGGCATCGCCACCGAGCGCCTCGACACCACCGCCAGCGTGCGCCTGGCCAAGGACGGCGACGGTTTCGTCATCGACCGCATCGCGCTCACGCTGAAGGCCAAGGTGCCGGGCATGGACGAGGCCGCCTTCCAGAAGATGGCGCAGGAGGCCAAGGCCAACTGCCCGCTGTCGAAGGCCCTGGCGTCCGTGCCCGAGATCACGCTTGAGGCCACGCTGGTGCAGTAGCGGCCCGGCCGTGGCAACCACTGCAGACGTTCGCGTCGGCATTGGCGGCTGGACCTTCGCGCCCTGGCGCGGCAGCTTCTACCCCGAGGGCCTGGCGCACAGCCAAGAGCTGCACTACGCCAGCCGCCGGCTCACGTCCATCGAGGTCAACGGCACGTTCTACAGCACCTTCCGGCCGGCCACCTTCGCCAAGTGGCATGGCGAGACGCCCGACGGCTTCCTGTTCTCGCTCAAGGCCCACCGCCTGGCGACGCACCGCCGGGTACTGGCGGAGGCGGGCGATTCGGTCACGCGCTTCGTGGAGAGCGGCATCGCGGAGCTGAAGGACAAGCTGGGCCCCATCGTCTGGCAGTTCATGCCCGCCAAGCTGTTCGAGCCGGGGGACTTCGAGGCCTTCCTGGCGCCGCCTGCGCCATGCGCTGGACGTGCGGCACGCGAGTTTCGCCACGCCAGCGTTCCTGGCGCTGGCGCGGCGCTACGGCTGCGTGCCGGTGTGCACCGACTCGGAGAAATTCCCCGCCATCGCCGATGCGCAGGCCGGCTTCGCCTACCTGCGACTGATGCGCGGCCAGGCCGATGTGTCTACGGGCTATACGCCCGAGGCCATCGCACGGTGGGCCGAGGGCGTGCGCGCCTGGACCGGCGGCGCGCGGCCGCGCGACGTGTTCGTGTATTTCATCAATGGCGCCAAGGAGCGGGCGCCGGCCGGCGCCATGGAATTGCTCCGGCAGCTCGCGTGAGCCAATAGCTCCTGTTTCAATAGCTGCTTGCGCTTTCTGGATAAGCGCTGGAGGCCGATCTGGCTTAAACCGTCTCGCGCTGCACGAAGCCCTGCGACTCGCCGGCGGGCGCCTCGGCGACCTCCACCCGCTCCACGCGCGCGGCGGGCGGGCCCTGGCGGGCCCAATCCATGAGCGCCTGCACGGCGGAGGCGGGGCCGGTGGCCAGGGCTTCGACGCTGCCGTCGTGCCGGTTACGCACCCAGCCGTGCACGCCCAGGCGCTGCGCGGCTTCGATCATGGATTGGCGGTAGTAGACGCCCTGCACGCGGCCGTGGACGCGCAGGTGGCGGGTGATGGAAGCATCGGAATCGGGCATAGGCCCCGCACTGTAGCGCCCGCCATGGCATGCTGCGGCCATGACCGCCCCGCGCAAGGCCCTGCCCGTGATCGACCCGCAGCGCTGCACCGGCTGCGGCTGGTGCGTGGGCGTGTGCCCTCCGCACGTGCTGTCGCTGCAGGTGAAGGCAGGGGCGCGCTTCGGCCCCAAGCGCTCAGTGCTGCACGATGCGCCGGGCTGCACGGGGTGCGCGCTGTGCGCGGTGCGCTGCCCGTTCGACGCCATCCGCATGGTGCGCACCGCCACCTGATTCATGCAGGCGGCGGGGCCGGCAGCCAGATGCGCGCCTGCATGCCGGGGTGGGTGTTGGCGAATTCCAGGCGGCCGCCGTGCAACTCCACGATGGCCCGCACGCTCGACAGCCCCAGGCCGTAGCCCTGCCCGTCGGTGCAGGCGCGGAAGAAGCGCGTGCCCAGCTGCTCCAGCGCCTGGGGCTCCACGCCGCGGCCGTGGTCGCGCACGGTGACGGCGATGCCCGGGGCGCCGCCCGGGCCCTGGGCGGGAGCGGCGTGCAGGACGATGTCGGCGCCGCGGCCGCCCTGCGGCGCGCGGCCGTACTTGATAGCGTTGTCGATCAGGTTGGCAATGGCGCTGGCCAGCAGGTCCGCGTCGCCCAGGGCGGCGGGCGCGTCCTGCACCTGGGCGCGCAGGCTGCCGCCGCTGTCTTCGAGCACGGGGGCGTAGAGGTCGGCCACGTCCAGCAGCAGATCGCGCACCTCCACGCGGGCGAAGCGGGTGCGGCTGGTGCCGCTCTCCACTTCGGCGATCTGCAGCAGCTTGTCGAACACCACGCCCAGCTCCTCCACCTCGCGCGCCACGCGCGCGAGCGTGGCCGCCTGCTCCGCGGCCGGGGCCTGCTCGGCGCCGCGCAGCTGCAGCAGCATGCGCGTGAGCGGGGTGCGCAGGTTGTGCGCGATGGTGTTGGAGACGTGGCGTATGCCCTCCATCAGGTGCTCCAGCCGGTCGAGCATGCCGTTGATGTCGCGGCCCAGCAGGGTGAATTCGTCGTCGCGGCCGGCCACGGGGATGCGCTGGCGCAGGTCGCCCGCGGCGACGCGCGCCATGGTGCTGCGGATGTCGGCGGCGCGGTCGTCCACCACGCGGCGAAAGACCAGCGCGCCGACCACGGCCATGACCAGCGCGATGAAGGCCGCCATGAGGCTGGCGCGGCCGATCAGCTCCTCCATGTGGCGCTGGGCCTGCAGGTCGCTGCCCACGGCCAGCAGACGGCCGCCGGGCAGCTCGGCCACGGCCACGCGGCCGGCGACGAGCGCGCCGGCGCGCCGCACCTTCACGTCGCGCACGCCCACGGTGCTCAGGCGGCGCGGCGGCCAGGGCGCGGCGTTGCCCAGCAGCACGTGGCCCTGGGCGTCGGTGAGCATGAGGATCTCGGTATCGGTGTTCACGCCGTCCTGCAGCATCCAGCGGATCTCGCCCTCCAGCGCCTCCTGGCCGTACTTGGCGCCGTGCTCCACCAGGCGGCGCAGGTGGTTCTCGGCCTGCCGGTCCATGCGCGCGCCGAGCACCCCCACGGTCTGCACGTAGAACACCGAGAGCACGATGGCCATGGTGAGCACCAGCAGGCCGCCGTAGTACAGGGCCAGGCGGAAGGCGACGGAGCTCCAGGGACGGGCGGCAGCCATCACGCGCCCTGGGGCAATGCCTGCGGCCGGTCGGTCAGGCTGTAGCCCACGCCGCGCACGGTGTGGATGAGCGGGGGCTCGAAGCCCTTGTCCACCTTGCCGCGCAGGCGGCTGATGTGCACGTCGATCACGTTGGTCTGCGGGTCGAACCGGTAGTCCCACACGGATTCGAGCAGCATGGTGCGCGTGACGATCTGGTGCGCGTGCTGCGCCAGGAAGGCCAGCAGGCGGAACTCGCGCGGCTGCAGCGCCAGCGGCTGGCCGGCGCGCTCGGCGCTGCGGCTCATGAGGTTCAGGCGCAGGTCGGCCACGCGCATCTCGCGCTCGGGCGCGGGGATGCGCGCGCGGCGCACCAGCGCCTCCAGCCGGGCGGAGAGTTCGGAGAAGGCGAAGGGCTTGGTCAGGTAGTCGTCGCAGCCGGCCTTGAGGCCGCGCACGCGCTCGTCGGTGGCCGACAGCGCGCTGAGCACCAGCACCGGCGTCTGCCGGCCCATCGCGCGCAGGGTCTGCAGAATCTGCAGGCCGTCGAAGCCGCCTTCGAGCATGCGGTCGAGGATGATCACGTCCCACTGCTCGCCCACGGCCAGGGCGATGCCCTGCACGCCGTCGCCGCACACCGCCACCTGCGCGCCCTGCTGGCGCAGGCCGTCGGCGATGTAGCGCGCGTTGAGCGCGTCGTCTTCGATGATGAGGTAGCGGTACATGCCCCCGCAAGTATCAGGGATCGACGGCCGGCAAATTCCCCGTGGCCACGCGCAGCTGCCATTCGGCGTCGAGCATGTCCTTGACCAGCTCCAGGTGCTCCAGCCGGTGCTCGGCAATCGACCCGAGCGCGTCGATCAGCTCCAGGATGCCGCCCTGGCCCAGCTTGTAGGCGTCCTGCGCCATCTGGTGCAGCGGGGCGACGCGGGACAGGCCTTCCTTTTCGTAGGCGAGCACGCTGGCGCGCTTGAGCTGCACCTGCTGCAGGGCCAGGCGCAGGCTGGATTGCGCGGCAAGCACGGCGGCATCGAGGCGCAGCGCGGCCTGGTCGGCCTCGACCAGCGCGCGGTCGATGGCGCCCTGGTGGCGGTCGAACAGCGGTATTTCCACCGACACGCCCCACTGGGTGTAGTTGCCGTCGTTGCGGTTGCGCACGCGCGCCACGCCCACGCTGGGCGTGGGCAGGGCCTCGCGGCGCGCCAGCGCGACCTTCTGGCGCGCCTGGTCCAGGTCGGCCTGGGCGGCGCGCACGGCGGACAGGCGCGCGCTGGCCTCGTGCCAGAGCAGTTCGAAGTCCTGCGCCTGCGCGGCGGGGCCCGCCTGCAGGCTGCCCTCGGCGCGCGGCGCCCAGGCGGGCAGCGCGGCCAGGGCGGCGGCGCGGGCGGCGGCCTCCTGCGCGGCGGCGTCGGCCTTGGCGACCTGCATGGCCATCTGGGCCTGGCGCAGGTCCAGGCGCGCGCCGTCATAGCGGCTGCGCGCGCCGGCCTCGATCTGCCCGCGCACGATGCGGCCGGCACGCTCCAGCTCCTGCGACGCCTCCTGCCACACCTGCAGGCGGCGCTGGGCCACGAGCAGCTCGTTGAAGGCGTGGGCGGCCTCATCGAGCGCGGAGGTGACGGCCGCCTGCGCATGGGCCGCCGCGGCCGCCTCGCCCCGGCGCGCGTTCTCGATGCGCGCGCCGCGCTGGCCGAAGATCGGCAGCGGCTGGTCGATGCTCCACTGCCGCTCGCTGGGCTGGCGCGAATAGCCCACGGTGGGGTTGGGGAAGGCGCGCGCGCCGCGCGTGTCGGCGCGGGCCGCCTCCACCTGGAGCTGCTCGGCCGCCAGCGCAGGCTGGTTGCGCGCCACCAGGCGCAGGTATTCCTCCAGCGTCACGGGCTGCGCGGGCGCAGGCGCGGCAGGGGCGGCGGCCACGGCCTGCGCGCAGCACAGCAGCGCGGCGCCTGACAAATGAAGCCAAATCATCCTCCAGCGCTTACCAGACAAGCGCAAGCAGCTATCAAAACAGGAGTTTTCGTGCCGCATGTCAGGCCTCTCCATCGGGGAGTTCATCGAGTTCTTCCTGGGTCTTCATGGTCTTGGGGCCCAGCAGCACGTAGAGCACCGGCAGCAGCACCAGGGCCACGAGCGGCAGCACGACCATGCCGCCGACGATGACCGAGGCGAAGGGCCGCTGCGTCTCGCTGCCCACGCCGGTGGACAGGGCCATGGGCAGCAGCCCCAGCAGGGCCAGCAGCGCCACGAGCACGATGGAGCGCATGCGCTCGGCCGTGCCGGCCACCAGCGCCTGCAGCATCGGCATGCCCTGGCGGCGCAGTTCCTCGACGGCCGACACCACCAGCAGCCCCGCCAGCGCCACCTGCCCCAGCAGGGCGATGAAGCCGATGGCCGCGCTGATGGACAGCTCGATGTGCGCCAGGTGCAGCGCGGCGATGCCGCCCACCATGGTGAACGGCGCGCACAGCAGGATGACGCCGGCGCTGCGCGCCTGGCCCAGAGCGCCGAACAGCAGCGCGTAGACCACCAGCAGCGACAGCGGCACCACCACCTTCAGCCGCGCGGCGGCGCGCTGCTGGTTCTCCCACTCGCCGCCCCAGATGGCCTGGTAGCCGTCGGGCACCTGCACCTTGTCCTTGAAGGCGGCCAGCGTGTCCTTGACCACGGAGCCGATGTCGCGCCCTTCCACGTTGAACTTGAGCGCCATGTAGCGCGCGTTGCCCTCGCGGAAGATGGAGGAGTTGCCGATCTGGATGCCCACGCTGCCCACGGCGTGCAGCGGCACCGAGCCGCCCGAGGGCAGCGGGATGGCGATCTGGCGCACCTGCTCCTCGTCCATCCGGTCGGCGTAGGGCAGGCGCACGCGCACGGGCACGGGGTATTCGCCCTCCCACAGCGTGGTGGCCACGTCGCCGGCCAGCGCGCCGGCCAGGGTCTTCTGCGCGGTTTCCATGGCGATGCCGTGGCGCGCCAGGGCCTGGCGGTCGAACTCCACGTGCACCTGCGGCGCGGGCGCGTCGCGGTACAGGCCCAGGTCCACCACGCCGTCGATGTCCTTCACCGCGGCCACGGTCTGCTCCAGCACGGCGCGCAGCTGCGGGATCTCGGGGCCGAAGACCTTGAGCACCACCTGACCGCGCGCGCCGGAGGTGGACTCCTCCACGCTGTCGCGGATGGGCTGGGCGAAGTTGAAGGACACGCCGGGGATCTCGCCCAGCGTGGCGCGCATCTGCTCGATGAGGCCGGGCTTGTCCAGCCCCGCGCGCCACTGGCCGTGGGGCTTGAGGCGCACCAGCACCTTGGCCAGGTTCAGCGTCTCGTTGTCGGTGCCCGACTCGGGGCGGCCCTGCTCGGAGGTGACGGAGATCACCTCGGGGAACACCTTGAGCCGCGCGCGCACGTCGCGCAGCACCTCCTGGCCCTTTTCCAGCGAGATGGAGGCGGGCATCTGCACCAGCACGTAGGCGTCGCCCTCGTCGAGCTCGGGCAGGAACTCGGTGCCGAGGAACCTGGCGGACACGCCGCCCACCGCCAGCACGGCCAGCGCGGCCAGCAGCACCAGCAGGCGCTTGCGGCCCGCCCCCAGCACGGCGCCGATCCAGTGCTGGTAGCCGTGCTCGGCGCGCTCGAACACCTTGGGCTCTTCCACCATCACGTGCCTGGGCTTGAGCAGCAGCGCGCACAGCGCGGGCACCAGGCCCATGGCGAACACCAGCGCGCCCAGTAGCGCGAAGCTGTAGGTCATGGCCAGGGGCCGGAAGATGCGGCCCTCGATGCTCTGCAGCGAGAACACCGGGATCAGCGCCGCGATCACGATGGCCATGGCGAACAGCGTCGGCTTGGCCACGGCCACGGCCGAGTCCACGATGATGTGGCGCATGTCCACCGCGTTCTGGGGCTTGCGCAGGCGCGCGTTGCGGATGATGTTCTCGGCCAGCACCACGGCGCCGTCCACCATGATGCCGAAGTCGATCGCGCCCATCGAGATGAGGTTGGCCGGCATGCCCAGCCAGTGCAGCCCGATGAAGGCCGCCAGCAGCGACAGCGGGATCACCGTGGCCACGATCAGCGAGCCGCGCAGGCTGCGCAGGAACAGCCACAGCACCGCCACGATGAGCGTGGCGCCGAACAGCAGGTTGTGCTGCACCGTGGCCAGCGTGTGGCCCACGAGGTCGGAGCGGTCGTAGTTGGTGGTCATGCGCATGCCCTCGGGCAGGCCGCCGCCGTTGAGCGCGTCCACCTTCTCGTGGATCGCGTCCAGCACCACCGAGGGGTTCTCGCCGCGCTTGAGCAGCACGATGCCCTGCACCACGTCGTCGTGCTCGTCCATGCCCACCGAGCCCTGGCGCGGCGTGTGCGACTGCAGCACGCGCGCCACGTCGCCCACGGTGACGGGCGCGCCGCCGCGCATGGCCACCACCACGCCCTGGATGTCCTGCGGCGAGCGCAGCAGGCCGATGCCGCGGATGATGAGCGACTGCTCGCCCCGGCGCATCAGGCCGCCGCCCACGTTGCGGTTGGACTGGGCGATGGCCTGGCTCACGTCCTCCAGCGTCAGGCCCATGGCGTAGAGCTTGTCGGGGTCGGCCTCGATGTGGAATTCCTTCACGAAGCCGCCGATGCTCACCACGTCGGCCACGCCCTGCACCTGCTTGAGCACGCGCACCACGCGCCACTCCTGCGCGGTGCGCAGCTCGGCCAGCGTGTGGCGGTCGCTGTGCAGGCGGTAGTAGAAGATCTTGCCCAGCGGCGTGTAGTCGGGCGCCATCTCGGGCGTCACGCCGGGCGGCAGGTCGGCCTGGGGCAGGCGCTGCGAGACCTCGGCACGCGCCTTGAAGCTCTGCGCGTCGTCGTTGAAGACGAGGTTGACCATCGACAGGCCGAAGTAGCTCTCCGAGCGCAGCGAGACCAGGCCCGGCGTGCCGTTGAGCTCGCGCTCCAGCGGCTGGGTGATCTGGCGCTCGACTTCCTCGGGCGCGAGGCCGGGCGCCTGGGCGATCACGCCCACCTGCACGTTGGTCACGTCCGGGTAGGCCTCGATGGCCGTGTGCAGATACGAATACACGCCGTACAGCGCGATGCCCAGCGTGGCGCACAGCGCCAGCAGGCGCCGGTGCACCACGAACGAAATCATGGAATGCAGCATGGGAGGCTCACAGAAGCTGGCTGGCGGCGCCGTCGAGCAGCAGCCCGCCGCGCACCACGATCTTCTCGCCCGGCTGCAGGCCGGAGACCACGGGCACCAGGCCGCGCACGGGGCGGCCCAGCGTGACGGCGCGCGCCTCGAACGCGGCATCGCCCGCACCTTCGCTCTTTTGCACGAAGACCACGCTGCGGCTCTCGTCCTTGATGAGCACCGCCGTGATGGGGATCAGCATCTCGCCCTGGCCGGACACCTGCACGCCCACGCGCGCCTGCATGCCGGGGCGCAGCAGCGGGTGCTGCGCATCGAGCGCCACCACCACGCTGGCGCGGCGCGACTCCTTGTCGAGCGTGGCGCCCAGGTACTGCACCTTGCCCTTGAGCGGCTGCGGCAGCTGCGGCACCACCACCTGCACGGGGTTGCCCTTGCGGATGCCGGGCAGCTCGGACTCGAACACCTCGGCCACCACACCCAGGCCCTGCGGGTCGCCCACCGAGAACAGCTCCGCGCCCGCCTCCACCGTAGCGCCGGGAACGGCCTTGCGCTCGGCCACCACGCCGGCGCGCGGCGCGCGCACCACCACGCGGTCGCCGTCGCCGCCACCCAACAGCTGCGCCGCGCCCTGCGCGCGCGCCAGCTCCTGCGCGGCCTCGCGCAGCTTGGCCTGGGCGGCGCGCAGCTCCACGTCCACGCCCACGCCCTTGTCCACCATGGTCTGCTGGCGCTGCGCCTCCGCGGCCGCCACGTCGCGCGCCGAGCGGGCGGCAGCCACCTCGTGGCGCACGCGCAGCGCGTCGGCGCTGACCAGCACGGCCAGCACGTCGCCGGCCTTCACCTCGTCGCCCACGTGGGCCTGCACGGTCTGCACGCGCGCCGCCACGGGCACGGACACGGCCGCCATGCGGTCTTCCATGAACGCCACGCGCGCCGGCGCCCAGGCCGTCTGCGCGCCCTGGGGGTCCGCCACGGGCTGGATGTCCAGCATCTTCAGCGACGCGCCCTGCAGCCGCACCAGGCCGTCGGCCGGCGGCGCGCTGGCCGGAGGGGCCACGGCCTCGTTCGCGCCGGACAGCCCGCACCCGGCCGCCACCACCGCCGCGGCCACGGCCGCCACGGCACCCATCCATCGCCCGGCAGCCCGGGGCTGCAGCTTGCGCGCGTTCATCGCGTTCCCTTTCGACATTCGACGCGCGCATCCTAGGAACGCGTGCCCTGCCTGCGGGTGACGCTTTCATTACCATTCGGTAAGCCTGGACCGGAAGGCCTGCAGCGCTTTAACAGCAAGCGCAGGCAGCTATTGAAACAGGAGCGCTATGGCCTGCGCTACACTGCAGCCCATGTCGCGCCTGTCCCCCTGCCGCACCGCCACCGCCGCCCGCCCGGGCCGCGCACCGGCCTGCGTGCGGCGGCTGCCAGGCGCATCCATGATTACCACCATGACCACCGCGGCTACCTAGCGCACGCGGGGTGGCCGTACCGGCGGCCACCTGGTGTCTCTTCCCTCCGAACGAAACCCAGCCCAGGCCGCTGGGTTTTTTTCATTGGCTTGACCGCCTTGTTTGGAGAGTGAACCATGTTCGTAGAACCCCCGCCGGCCCTTTCGCCCACCGCGTGCGCGCACGCCCCGGCCCAGCCCCCTGCCCTGCGCGTGGGCCTCATCGGCACCGGTACCGTGGGCGGCGGCGTGTGGCGGCTGCTGCGGCGCAACCAGGCGCTGATCGCCGCGCGCGCGGGGCGCGGCATCGAGATCGTGGCCGTGGCCGCGCGCAGCCCGGCCCGCGCCGCCGCGCTGCTGGGCGACGCGTCCGGCGTGCGCCTGCTGGCCGACCCGCTGCAGCTCGCCGCCGACCCCGGCGTGGACGTGCTGCTGGAGCTGGCGGGCGGCACCGAGGCCCCGCGCGCCTGGGCGCTGGCCGCACTGGCCCACGGCAAGCATGTGGTGACCGCCAACAAGGCCCTGCTGGCCGAGCACGGCGAGGCGCTGGCCGCCGCCGCCGCGCGCCACGGCCGCGTGCTGGCCTACGAGGCGGCGGTGGCGGGCGGCCTGCCCGTCGTGAAGGCACTGCGCGAGGGCTTGGCAGCCAACCGGGTCGAGGCGCTGGCCGGCATCCTGAACGGCACCAGCAACTACATCCTCACGCGCATGCAAGCCGACGGCCTGGGCTTCGCCGCCGCGCTGACCGAGGCCCAGGCCCTGGGCTATGCCGAGGCCGATCCGGCCTTCGACGTGGACGGCGTGGACGCCGCCCACAAGCTCGCCCTGCTGGCCGCCAACGCCTTCGGCCTGCCCGTGCAGCCCGGCGCGGTGCACGTGGAGGGCATCCGCGCGCTGCAGCACGGCGACGTGGCCGCCGCCGCGCAGTGGGGCTATGCCGTGAAGCTGCTGGCGCTGGCACGCCGCGGGCCCACCGAGGACGGCGCCGCCGTGGAGCTGCGCGTGCACCCTGCCCTGCTGCCGGCCGGCCACCCGCTGGCCCAGGTGCACGGCGTGTCGAACGGCCTGCTGGTGCACGGCGATGCCACCGGCCCCCTCTTCTTCAGCGGCGCAGGCGCGGGTGCGCAGCCCACGGCCAGCGCCGTGGTGGCCGACCTGGTGGACCTGGCGCGGCGGCCCGAGGGCATGGCCTGCCTGCCCGCACTGGGCCCCCGCGCCGCCACGCCGCCCCGGGTGCTGCCCCTGGCACAGGTGCGCACACGGCACTTCCTGCGCCTGCTGCCGGGCACGGCGCTCTGCGAGGCCCAGGTGCTGCGCGCGCTCGCGCGAGAAGGGCTCGCCGTGCAGCGCCGCGCCTGGGGCCCCGCCCAGGCGCCGGGCGGCGCACCCACGCTGGCGCTGCTCACCGCCCCGGCGCCCGACGGCGTGGCCGCGCGCGCGGCCGAGCGGCTTCAGCAGCACACGGGCGCACTGGTGCGGCGCCTGCGGGTAGAAGAATGAGAGCCCAAAACACCTCCAGCGCTTGTCCGATAAGCGCCAGCAGCTCCTGCTTTGATAGCTTAGCGCTTGAGCTTGCGGTAGGCCTCGCCCGCGGGAGGCCCGCGGTCTGTGTCCTGCAGGCCGCGCTCCAGGTCGTCGTAGGCCTGCTTCACGACCGGGTCGCGTTTCTCGTCCGTCATGTCCACCGACTGGTCGCGCTCATGGGGCAGCAGCGGGGCCGGGGGCTCGGCGGCCTGGGCGGGCTGCCCGGGCGGATGGCGCAGGTCCACGCCGCGCTGGCGCGTGCGCTCGGAAGACGGGGAAGGTGCTGGCATGGCGGTACCTCGTGCAACGGTATGGCCCCATGCTAGGCCGGCACCCGCGGGCACCGCGTAGGCCGGAGCCGCCGGCCGCCATCGGACGCGCGGCGCGGCGATCCGTTACCATGGCTGGATGAAAGCACAGTGCTCCGCCCCCCGTTCCTGAATTCCATGTCCGCGCAAGAATGGGCCGCACAGGCCCTGCAATCGTTCGAGGCGGCGGTGCAGTCCACCGCCGGCTTCCGCCCGCGCGAGGGCCAGCGGCGCATGGCCGAGCAGGTGGCGCAGACCTTCGCCCAGGCGCAGCTCGGCAAGCTTCAAGATGAGGACGACGAGCCCCAGCGCGCCATTGCCGTGGTGCAGGCCGGCACGGGCGTGGGCAAGTCGCTGGCCTACAGCGCTCCGGCCATCGCCATGGCGCTGGCGCGCGGCACGCGGGTGCTGATCTCCACCGCCACGGTGGCGCTGCAGGAGCAGCTGGTGCACAAGGACCTGCCGCAGCTCGCCGCACGCATGGAGCAGCCCCTGCGCTTCGCACTGGCCAAGGGGCGCGGGCGCTACGTGTGCAAGCTCAAGCTGGAGCGCCTGGCCGGCGGCGCGGCAGCCGGCGAGGACGGCGTGGAGGACGACGACCTGTTCCCCGACGAAGAGGCCGAGCGGCGCAGCCAGCGCCCGCGCCACGAATCCGAGGCGCGCATGAAGTTCTACGCCACCATGGCCGACGCGCTGGCCACCGGCGGCTGGGACGGCGACCGCGACACGCTGGCGACGCCCCCCGAGCCCGAGGCCTGGGGCCCCGTGGCGGCCGAGGCCAACTCCTGCACCGGCAAGCACTGTCCCCTGTTCAGCCGCTGCACCTACTACGACCGCCGCAAGGAGCTGGTGGCGGCGCAGGTCATCGTGGCCAACCACGACCTGCTGCTGTCGTCCATCGGCGCGCGGCTGCTGCCCGAGCTGGACAACTGCCTGCTGGTCATCGACGAGGCCCACCATCTGCCCGCCACGGCGCTCGACCAGTTCGCCTGCGAGGCCGACCTGTCGCGCCTGACCTGGATCGACCGCCTGGCCAGCCGCGCGCTGCGCATCGGCCAGCTGGTGGAGGTGGAGGAGATCGCCGACATCCCCAACCACGCCGCGCGCCTGCGCGCCGCGCTGCAGGACGCGGCCCGGCTGGTGATGGACGTGTACGGCGAGCAGCTGCGCGCGCCCGCGCGCCGCGCGTTCAACGCCGCCGCGCCCACGCGCGCCCGCGTGCCCGGCGGCGTGCTGCCCGAGGCGCTGACCGAGCCCTTCGCCCAGGCCGCCCACCATGCCGACGGCTTTCTGGCCGCGCTGCGCGCCATCTCCAAGGCGCTGCGCAGCGAGATGCGCGACAAGCCCGACGAGGCGCGCCGCCTGTCCCAGCTCTACGCGCAGATCGGCGCGCTGGCCCCACGCCTGGAGGGCCTGCACGCCGCCGCGCAGCTGCTGCTGCAGGACACGCCCGAAGGCGCGGCGCCCGCCGCCAAGTGGTTCACGCTGGAGGCGGACGGCGACTTCATCGCCCTGCGCGCGCACGCCAGCCCGGTGCTGCCCGGCAGCGCGCTGCGCCACCACCTGTGGTCGGCCGTGCGCGGCGCGGTGCTCACCTCGGCCACGCTCACGAGCTGCGGGCAGTTCGACTTCTTCCTGCGCGAAAGCGGCCTGTGGGACGACGAGGCCGTCGCCACGCTGGCAGTTCCCAGCCCGTTCGACTACGCGCTGCAGGGCACGCTGGTGGCCAGCGAAACCCGCGCTGAGCCGCGCGACGCCCAGGCCTTCACGGCCGAGATGGTCGATGCGCTGCTGTGCGACCTGGCCCAGGTGGAAGCCGGCGCGCTGGTGCTCTTCACCTCGCGCGAGCAGATGCGCCAGGCCGTGGACCTGCTGCCCACCGCCATGCGCGCCAGCGTGCTGGTGCAGGGCACCCTGCCCCGCCCGCAGCTGCTGGCGCGCCACCGCGAGCGCGTGGCCGAAGGGCTGCCGTCCATCATCTTCGGCATGCAGTCCTTCGGCGAGGGACTGGACCTGCCGGGCGCGCTGTGCGAGTCGCTCTTCGTCACCAAGCTGCCCTTCGCCCCGCCCGACGACCCCGTGGGCGAGGCCCGCGCCGAATGGCTGCGCGGCGCGGGGCGCGACCCGTTCAGCGAACTCGTCGTGCCCGCCACCGCCATCCGCCTCGCCCAATGGGTGGGCCGCGCCATCCGCACCGAGGAAGACCGGGCGCGCGTTTATTGCTACGACAAGCGCCTAGTGCGCACGGGCTACGGCCAGCGGCTGCTCAAGGGCCTGCCGCCGTTCACGCTGGAGCAGCGCGCGGCCTTGTAGGGCCGCCTGGGCTGTGGGACAAACGCCACGCTCCCATGGGTCCCGGGCCGACACGGCGCACGCGGCAGGCTGCCTAGAGTGAAGGCAACCCCTTCCTTCGGAGAGACCGCCCATGCCCGACCACACCCCCGCCCACGAAACCCTGTGGAAACTCATCAAGGACATCCGCTTCGGCATGCTCGTGCACCGCACGGCTTCCGGCATGCTGCACGCGCACCCGCTGACCACGCAGAACCGCGGCATCGACGAGGGTGCGGATCTGTATTTCTTCATCTCCCAATCCAGCGAGCTACATGAACGCCTGCTGGCCGATGGCGAGGTGAACGTGTCCTATGCCGATCCGGGCGACGACAGCTATGTCTCGCTCTCCGGCCAGGCACGGTTCCTGGACGAGCCTGCACGCAAGGAGGCCCTGTGGTCTTCCATGGCCAAGGCCTGGTTTCCCGGCGGCCCCACCGACCCCGATCTGGCGCTGCTGGCCGTGCGCATCCGCCACGCCGAGTACTGGGACGTGAAGGAAAGCAAGATGGTGCAGCTGTTCAAGATGGCCAAGGCCGCCGTCACCGGCGAGCCTCCGCGCCAGCTGGGCGAGCACCAGGAACTGACGCTGCCGTGACCGGCGGCATTCCCCAACCCAACGCACAGGAGGCTTCCATGAACCGCAAGGACCAGCACAGCGACAGGGACGACAGCCAGAACGACGCCAGCGCCCAGGGCTCGGGCAAGGTCGCCCAGGCCCACAACAGCGCAGGCGACAAGCCTGCCACCCAGCTCCACCAGGGCCGCCGCACGCCCGAAAGCCGCGGCGACCGCGATGCGCACGTGGGCAGCGGCAACCAGATGCAGTCCCGGCAAGGGGCTGCCGGTAGCAGCAGCGGAGGCGGAAGCCGGGGCGCCGGATAACCGGCAAGCGAAGGCAGGCGGTGGCGTGGGGAGACAATCCCCGCTTGCTACTCTTTCCTGCCTCCATGCCTCCCATTGCCGTCATCGACTTCGAAACCACCGGCATGGCCCCTGCCCAGGGGTCGCGCGCCACCGAAGTGGCCATCGTGCTGATCGAGGGCGAGCGCGTGGTGGACCGCTTTTCCAGCCTCATGAAGACGGGCGCGTGGATACCGCCCTTTATCACTCAGCTCACCGGCATCACCAACGCCATGGTGGCCGCCGCCCCGCCCGCCGACGAAGTGATGCGCGAGGCCGCGCGCTTCGTGGGCAACGCCCCCATGGTGGCGCACAACGCCGCGTTCGATAGCAAGTTCTGGCAGTCCGAGCTGCACCACGCGGGGCTGGAGGCCACCCAGCCTCACGCGGCCCGGCCCTTCGCCTGCACCGTGCTGCTCTCGCGCCGCGTCTACCCCGATGCGCCCAGCCACAAGCTGGGTAACCTGATCGACCACCTGGGCCTGCCACGCGCGGGCCGCGCCCACCGCGCACTGGCCGACGCCGAGATGGCCGCCGCCCTGCTCGCGCGCCTGCAGCACGACCTGGGCCAGCGCTTCGGCCTGGGCTGGCCCGGCCATGCGTTGCTCATGCAGTTGCAGCGCTGTCCGCGCCCGGCCGTGGAGCGCCTGCTGCGCCAGCACGCGCTGGCTGTCGCGCCGGCGGGGTGATTCCTGAATTGATAGCTGCTTGCGCTTGCTGCACAAGCGCTGGAGGCTAATTCTTCTCAAAACACCGCCCGGGCCGTGTGCCGCAGCGCCGCCGCCAGGTCGCGCGCCAGCCGGGCCATGTCGCGCGGCCCCACCGTGCCGATGCTGACGCGGATGGCCGGGCCGGCCTGCAGGCGCAGGGGCGCCCCCACCTGCACGGCCCAGCCCCTCGCGGCCATGAACTGCGCCACGGCCGCCTCGTGCGGCACGGGAAGCCACAGGTGCAGGCCCTCGCCGCGTTCACCGCACGCGATCTCCACGCCCTCGTCGCGCAGTGCCCGGACCAGCACGGTACGGCGTGCCCCATAGCGGGCCGCCATGTGCCGCAGCGAGCCAGGCTCCCTGCCCTTGCGCGTCTGGCTCCACAGCCGCGCTACCCAGGCCTGCAGCCAGCGGCTGACCCAGCGCGGCCCCAGCGTCTGGTGGGCACACATGCCCTGCACCAGGTGCGGCGTGCCCGCCACCAGCGCTACGCGGCAGTCCGGCCCCAGCGCCTTGCTGACGGACAGCACATGCAGCCACAGGGGAGGCAATGCACCGGCCACGGCCAGGGGCGCCTGGCTCAGCAAGCCCCAGTGGTCGTCCAGGATGAGCAGCGTGTGCGGGCTGGCCTGCAGCTGCCGGCGCAGCGTCCTCCAGCGCGTGGTGCCCAGAGCCGCGCCCGTGGGGTTGTGCGCACGCGGCGTGATCACCAGCGCCACGCAGCCCGCGAGCAGCCCCGGCGGCGGCACGCACACACCCTGCGCGTCCACCGGTAGCCCCACGGGCACGAGGCGCAGGCTGTGCAGCAGCGCCAGCAGAGGCGGCCAGCACGGGTCCTCGATCGCCACGCGGTCACCGGGGCGCGCATGCTGGCGCAGAGCGCGCTCCACGGCGTCGAGCGTTCCGGAAAAGACGCCCATTGCGTCCTGCGGAAGCCCCTGCGCTTGCAGCCAGCCGCATCCGAGCGACTGCAGTTCAGCGTTCCACATGGTGTCGTTATGCGGCGCACTAGGCAACTGCGAGGCCGTCGGCAGCAGCGCGGCGTCGACGTGGCCGCTGGCCAGGTCACGCAACCCGGGCGGCACGGCGAAGACCGGGGCAGGGCGGGGTGGCTCATCCGCCACGCGCGTGCCGTGGCGGCCTGCGGTCGTCAGGCGACCGGCATTGCGCAGCCGCGCATAGGCGGCCGCCACGGTGTTGGGATTGACGCCCAGATCGGACGCCAGGCGGCGCACGGCGGGCAGGGGATCGCCCGGCTGCAGAGCGCCGGAACGCATGGCATATTCAAGACTTTCGGCAATGTCTCTGGCATTGCTTCCTCGGGCAAACAACGATGGCATCCATGCATTGTATTGTTTGTACTAGTACAAAATTTTGTATGGCTTTGCAAAAGAAAGCGCCAAATTCCGAAAATGATTTCGGCGGTTTCGGAAAAGCGCGAAAACAGGCCGAAAACGCCCGGAAAAAGTACGAGAAAGCCGATGGAGCTGCCGCACGGCTGCTACGCTCGGGTGCCATGCGTGCTTTTTTCCTTCCCGGCCTGGCCCTGGCCGCCGCGCTGCTGGCGGCCGGCTGCGGCACGTCCCCGCCCGCGGGGCCGCGCTCCCCTGCCTACTCCCGCCTGTCGGCCGAGCAGTCGAGCGATATCGCCATACACGCGCTGGGGCTGGTCGGTACGCCCTACCGCTACGGCGGCAATACGCCCGAGGGCGGTTTCGACTGCAGCGGCCTGATCGGCTACGTGTACAGCAGCCGCGCCGGCGTGGCGCCGCCGCGTACGGTGGCACAGCTCAGCGGCTTCGGGCAGGCGATAGGGGCGAGCGATCTGCGCACCGGCGACCTCGTGGTGTTCGGCCGTGGACGGCCTACCCATGCAGGCATCTACGTGGGGCAGGGGCGCTTCGTACATGCGCCCTCTACGGGCGGCACGGTGCGGCTGGACAGCCTGCAAGCTGGCTACTGGGCCAAGCAGAGCCAGAGCTTCCGGCGGCCCTGAGACGCGACAATCGGGGCACCATGATCCACACCGACCGCCCCACGCCCACGCCTTCCACTCTGGACACCACGCGCATCGACGACCTGCGCATCAAGGCGGTGCGCCCGCTCATCACGCCCGCCATCCTGGAGGAATGGCTGCCCGCGCCCGAGGCCGCGCAGCAGCTCGTGGAAAGCAGCCGCGCCGCCATCTCGCGCGTGCTGCATGGGCGGGACGACCGGCTGGTCGTGGTCGTGGGACCGTGTTCCATCCACGACCACGACCAGGCCATGGAATACGCGCGGCAGCTTTTGGCGCAGGCCGACGTGCTGTCGCAGGATCTGATCGTCGTGATGCGCGTCTATTTCGAGAAGCCCCGCACCACCGTGGGCTGGAAGGGCTACATCAACGACCCGCACCTGGACGGCAGCTTCGCCATCAACGAGGGCCTGGAGCGCGCCCGCGCCCTGCTGCTCGACGTCCTGGCGCTGGGCCTGCCGGTGGGCACGGAGTTCCTGGACCTGCTGAGCCCGCAGTTCATCAGCGACCTGGTGAGCTGGGGCGCCATCGGCGCGCGCACCACCGAGAGCCAGAGCCACCGCCAGCTGGCCAGCGGCCTGAGCTGCCCCGTGGGCTTCAAGAACGGCACCGACGGCGGCGTGAAGGTGGCAAGCGACGCCATCCTCGCGGCCAGTGCGCCGCATGCCTTCATGGGCATGACCAAGATGGGCCAGTCGGCCATCTTCGAGACGCGCGGCAATGACGACTGCCACGTGATCCTGCGCGGCGGCAAGCAGCCCAACTATGGCGCGGCCGACGTGGAGGCCGCCTGTGCGCTGCTGCGCGCGGCGGGGCTGCGCGAGCAGGTGATGATCGACCTCTCGCACGCCAACAGCAGCAAGCAGCACGCGCGCCAGATCGTGGTGGCCGGGGACGTGGCCGCCCAGGTCGCGGCTGGCGACGCGCGCATCACGGGCGTGATGATCGAAAGCCACCTGGAGGAGGGTCGCCAGGACATCGTGCCCGGCCAATCGCTGCAGCCCGGGGTTTCGGTGACGGACGCCTGCATCAGCTTCGCGCAGACGGTGCCCGTGCTGGAGCAGCTCGCCGCCGCCGTGCGGGCGCGGCGCGCGGTTGCTCCTTGAACAATAGCTGCTTGCGCTTGCTGGATAAGCGCTGAAGGCCATTCAGGCTTGCAATCTTCCTGGCCTAGCCTGCACGCCGCTGGCCCTGCGCCAGGGCGATTTCAGCGCATGCCGTACCGGGTGTAACATGGCGTAAACCCCCGCCGATGATTCCACCCGAGGACCCCGCCATGCGGCTGCCCCGCCGTGCTCCGTCTTGCGAACGCGCACCTGCCTGCGCGAGAGCCGCAACGCCCTGACCACGAAACCGCCGTGACCACCGCTCCCCCCACGCCTTCACGCCAGCCGGCCTCCAGTCCGACGGACGCGCAGACGGACCTTCTGGACACGGTGGCGCGCGTGGCCCGCACGGGCGGCTGGCATCTGGACGTAGAACAGGGCCGGCTCTGGTGGTCGCCGCAGGCGGCCGCGCTGTTCGGCTGGGAGCAGGGCGGGCATTCTCTGGAAGAAGCCGCCCTGCGGTTCGCGCCCGAGGCGCGCGCGCAGGTGCAGGGCGCGCTGCGCGAGGCAACGCTCCACGGCACGCCGCTGGACCTGCTGTGCCAGGCGCTGCTGCCGTGCGGCGCGGCCGTGTCGGTGCGGCTCGCGGGACAGGCGGTGCGCGACGGGGAGGGGCGCATCACCGCCCTGCACGGCGCGGTGCGCGACATGCGCGAGAGCGACGAGCGCTTCCACCTCGTGGCCCGCGCCACGGCCGACGCCATCTGGGACTGGAACCTGGTGGACGACACCATGTGGTGGAACGAAGGCATGGAGACGCTGTTCGGCGTGCCGCTGGAGAGTCTGCCGCCCGACAGCCGTTCCTGGACCGAGCGGCTGCACCTCGAGGACGCGCAGCGCGTGCTCGCGGGCCTGGACGGCGTGATCCAGGGCACGGGCGAGCACTGGAGCGACGAATACCGCTTCCGCCGCCAGGACGGCAGCTACGCCTGGGTGCGCGACCGCGGCTTCGTGCTGCGCGACGCCCAGGGGCGCGGCTGGCGCATGGTCGGCGGCATGACCGATATCGGCGCACGCAAGCAGGTCGAGCTGCAGACGCAGCAGGAGGCCCAGGCCCATGCCCGCCTGCTGCGCGTGCAGCAGCAGATCACACGCCTGGAGCAGCCGCTGGCGCAGGTGCTGCAGGAAGCTGCGCAGACCGCCTGCGACCTGGCGGGCGCCGAGTCCGCGGTGATCGAGCTGCGCGAAGGCGATGCGCTGCGCGTGCACGCCCGCGTGGGCGCGGACGGGGGGCCGCTGCCGGCGCTGCACAGCGTCCGCGCGCTGGGCGAGCACCCGCTGTGGCAACGGCTGACCCAGCCGGCCCCGCAGGGCAGCGACGGGCTGCCGGACGACCATGTGGCCTGCGTGCAGGACGGTCGGCGCTTCATCGCCGCGCCCTTGCGCGGCCACGCCGCGCTGGCGGGCCTGCTGCACGTGACGGCGGCACCGGGGCAGGAATTTTCGCCGCGCCACCTGGCACATCTGCGCATCCTGGCCGAATCGCTGGGCGCCCTGGTCCAGCTGCGGCACGCGGATGCGCAGCTGCGCGCGTCCGAGCTGCAATACCGCGCACTGTTCGCCGAGCACCCGCAGCCCATGTGGGTCTGCGAGCGCAGCAGCCTGCGCCTGCTGGCCGCGAACCGCGCCATGGCCCAGCACTACGGCTACGGCGAAGACGAGCTGTGCGGCATGGACCTGCGCGGCTTCTGGCCCGCGCACGAGCGCGGCCAGGCCGCCGCGGCCATGCAGGCGGCAGCCGCCTCGCCCTCCGGGCCCATCCTGGCCGAACACGTGCGCAAGGACGGCACGCCCATCGAGATGGAGCTGTTCGTGGGCAGCACCACCTTCGGCGGCCACGATGCCTGGCAGGTGCTGGCCAACGACGTGACCGGGCGCCGCCGCATCGAGCGCGAGCTGGCCCGCCTGAACCGCACGCAGCGCATGCGCAGCGCCTGCAGCGAAACCCTGGTACGCGCGGGCTCCGAGGCCGAGCTGCTGCACGCCGTGTGCCGCGTGGCCGCGGAGATCGGCGGCTATTCGCTGTGCTGGGTGGGCATGGTGCGCGACGACGAGCGCAAGAGCATCGAGCCCGTGGCCCACGCTGGCGCCGACGAGGCGTATCTGGAAGACCTGCGACGCCTGAGCTGGTCTGCGGACGACCCCCACGGCAATGGCCCCGCCGGCGTGACCGTGCGCAGCGGCCAGACGATGATCGTGCGCGACATCCGCACCAACCCGTCCTTCCGCAGCGTCGCCGGGCAGATGGCCCGCATGGGCTTCCACGCCGTGGTGTGCCTGCCGCTGCGCAACGCGCAGCGCACCTTCGGCCTGCTGCAGCTGTATGCGCCCGAGGTGCTGCATGTCGGCGAGGAAGAGACCCAGCTGCTCGAGGCCATGGCGGCCGACCTGGCCTTCGGCATCGGCAACCTGCGCGCCCGCGCCGAGCAGCAGCGCCTGCAGGGCGCGATGCTCAAGGTGGCCACGGCTGTGTCGGCGGGCATCGGCACGGAGTTCTTCGAGCGCCTGGCGCACAACATGGCCCAGGCCCTGGACGCGCAGATCGCCTGCGTGGCCCGCCTGCTGCCGCCCGCGGAGGGCCAGCCCCCGCGCGCAATCACCCTGTCGCACGTCACGCAGGGCGTGGTGCAGCCCAACGCCGAGTATTCGCTGGACGGTACGCCCAGCCGGCAGCTGCTGACACACCGCCAGTTCGTGATCGTGGACCATGCTGCCACGCTGTACCCGCACGCGCCGGTGCTGACGCGCGCGGGCGCGCGCAGCTATGTGGGCCAGCAGCTCACCGCCAGCGACGGCACGCCCGTGGGGCTGATCTTCGTGATGTTCGCGCAGCCGCTGGAGCACGCCGACTTCGTCGAGAACACGCTGCGCATCTTCGCCGCGCGCGCCTCGGCCGAGCTGGAGCGCCAGACGGCGGACGCGCGCATCCGCCACCAGGCCTCGCTGCTGGACAAGGCCCGCGACGCCATCATCGTGCGCGACCTGGACCACCGCATCACCTTCTGGAACGAAGGCGCGGAGCGCATGTACGGCTGGACGCGCGAGGAGGTGCTGGGACGCTCCATCGCCACGCTGCTATACAAGGACACGCGCGACTTCGAGCGCGCCACGGCCGCGGTGATGCAGCAGGGCGACTGGAGCGGGGAAATCCTGCAGTACGACCGCAACGGCCGCGCCATCGAGGCCGAGGGCCGCTGGACCCTGGTGCGCAACGACCGCGGCGAGCCCGAATCGGTGCTCGCCATCAACGCCGACATCGGCCAGCGCAAAGAAAGCGAGCGCGAGATCCAGCGCCTGGCCTTCTTCGACCCGCTCACCGGCCTGCCCAACCGCATCCGGCTCATGGAGCGCATCGGCCAGGCCCTGCGCAAGGCCCAGCACCAGCGCCAGGGCGGAGCACTGCTGTTCATCGACCTGGACAACTTCAAGACCCTCAACGACACCCTGGGCCACGACAAGGGCGACCAGCTGCTGCAGCTCGTGGCCCAGCGCCTGACCACCTGCGTGCGCGGCGTGGACACGGTGGCGCGGCTGGGCGGCGACGAGTTCGTGGTGATGGTCGAGGACCTCAGCGCCGAGGCCGAGGCGCTGGCCCTGCATGCCCGCGGCGTGGGCGAGAAGATCCTGTCCGTGCTCTCCACGCCCTACGTGCTGACCGGCTACCAGTACCGCAGCACACCGAGCATCGGCATCGCGCTGTTCAACGATGCGCCGACCACCGTGGGCGAGCTGCTGCAGCAGGCCGACCTGGCCATGTACCAGGCCAAGACGGCAGGTCGCAGCACGCTGCGTTTCTTCAACCCCGGCATGCAGCTGGCCGTGGCGGAGCGCGCATCGCTGGAGGCCGACCTGCGCAATGCCCTGTCGCAGCAGGAATTCCTGCTGCACTACCAGCCCCAGATCGACGCCCAGGAGCGCATCGTGGGCGTGGAGGCCCTGCTGCGCTGGGCCCACCCGCAGCGCGGCATGGT
Organism: Acidovorax sp. MR-S7; assembly: GCF_000400995.2. GTDB lineage: Bacteria > Pseudomonadota > Gammaproteobacteria > Burkholderiales > Burkholderiaceae_C > MR-S7. The sequence goes on from NZ_DF238900.1 coordinate 83,392, forward strand.
GTCGCCGGCGCAGTTCATCCCGCTGGCCGAGGAAACGGGGCTGATCCTGCCGCTGGGCCGCTGGGTGCTGCACACGGCCTGCTCCATGCTGGCCGCGTGGCAGCACGACCCGGCGCTGGCCCCCCTGACCATGGCGGTGAACGTGAGCTCGCGCCAGTTCCGCAACGACGGCTTCGTGGACGATGTGGCGCGCGTGCTGGCCGTCACCGGCGCACCGCCGGGCCAGCTCAAGCTGGAACTCACCGAAAGCCTGCTGGTGGAAGACATGGAGGCCACTATCGCCACCATGGAGGCGCTGCGCGCCCACGGCGTGGGCTTCTCGCTCGACGACTTCGGCACCGGGTATTCGTCCCTGGCCTACCTCAAGCGCATGCCGCTGGAGCAGCTCAAGATCGACCAGAGCTTCGTGCGCGATCTGCTCACCGACCCGAACGACGCGGCCATCGTGCGCACCATCATCGCCCTGGCCGACAGCCTGGGCCTGGAGGCGATCGCCGAGGGCGTGGAAACCGTGCAGCAGCGGGACTGGCTGGCCCAGGCCGGCTGCCAGTGCTACCAGGGCTATTTCTTCAGCCGCCCGCTGCCGTCGGACCGTCTGGAACACCTGCTGAGCACCCGCTGCCGGGCCTGAAAACAGGAGCGGGGCGATGCCTAGGGGTAGCCGTTCCGCTCCCTGTTGTTATTCCTTTCATTCTTTATCTATACATGGTGGTAGTAGTAGAGCCACCGCCTGCACTGTGGACAAGCCCGGTTTTCCTAATGCCGGCGCGCACTTGCATGCAGGCCAACCCTGTGCCCCGTGGCGGGTGGAACAGCGTGCGCGGATTGGAACAAGTCCGGCGCGCCGCGCCGCCCTGTGGACAAGCGGGCACTTGCCAGAAAACCATCCCCAGGCCTGTCCACACCCGGCGATCAGAAGTGCAGGGCGTAGCGCAGCTGGACGAAGTTCTCGCCCGGGTTGGGGTGCTTGATGCCGGCGTTGGAGACGTGCTGCACGCGCAGCAGCAGTTCGTGCTGGCGCTGGGCGCCCAGGTTGATGCCCACGCCCACGTGCGAGGCGAAGTTGAAGCGCGTGCTGAATTCGTGGTGAGCCGCGACGTAGCGGCGGCTGGCCAGGGTGGCGCCGATGCCCGCCTCCCAGAACCAGGCGGAGCGCCCTTCGTCGGGACGCAGGCGGAAGGTGGGCGTGACGCCCAGCAGCGTCAGGTTGTCGCTGCGGCCGGGCGCGGCATCGAAGGACCAGCGGCTCAGGTAGATGTCCCAGTGGCCGCGCAGCTCGCCGCCCCACAGGGACTTGCTCCACCCACTCCAGGGCAGCGTGGTGCCCAGGGTGAGGGCGTCCGTGCCGCGCTCGGCCCAGTTGCCCTGCACGTAGAGCGAGGGCCCGTGGGAGGCGTCTTGCGCGAGGGCGGGGCTCATGGCGCATGCGGACAGTAGCAAGGCGAGGAGGGTGCGTGGCAGGGGAGTGGTGCGCATGGTTCTCTCTGGTGTGTCGTTTGATTGTGTAACGACACTGTAGAAAACCTTGCCCCTGCCACGCTGTAGGCCTTCACCGCGAGGGGATGTTGGCCAGAGTCACTGTGCGGGCGCTGCGCCGTGGCGCGGCCCCTTGTGGCCATGCATGTGCTTGCCCTTGGGGCCGTGGCGGAACATGCGGGCGCTCTCGGCGTCGAAGACCTTCTGCTGCGCCGGCGTCAGCGCGGCGTAGAAGGTCTTGGCGGCTTCGCCGCGGCGGTCGGCCTCGGCCGCGCGCTGGGTGCGCACGGCGCGCATGTGGTCGATGCGCTCGGGCGTGGTGAGCTGCGCCATGTCCTGGCGCCCCAGGCGGGCATGCTGGCCGGGCTGCATGCTCTGCGTGAACGCGGTCCAGGCAGGCTCCTGGTCCGGCGTGAGCTGCAGCTTCTGCTTGAACGCCTCGGCATGCCGGGCCATGGCTTGCTGGCGCTGCTCCGGGGTGCGGTGGTGGCGCGGACCGTCGGCGCGCTGGCCCTGGACGGCGGCCGCAGGGGCGGGCTGGGCCACCACGGGCAGAGTGGCGGCACCCAGCAGGGCGGCGGCCAGGGCGGTGGCGGCAAGGTGGGGAGAGAAACGGATGCGGGTCATGGTGGCTTCCTTTCGGGTGGTCGATGGAAGGCAGTGTGCGCGGCCCGTGTATCGCCGCCATGAGCGAACCCTGCACGTGTGTAAAGTTGCGTCAAGCAATGCCCGGCTGCCGGGCATTTTTTGAATGAAATCCGCCTCCAGCGCTTGACTGGCAAGCACTGGCAGCTACCAAATCTGACAAGGAATCTCCCTGTGTTCAAGAACATGATCGTGTACCGCATCGCGCCCGGGTGGCAGGCGGAGCTGGCCGCGCTGGAAGAAGCGCTGGCCAAGGCCCCCTTCCAGGAGTGCGGCGCCACGCAGGAAAAGTCCAGCGGCTGGGTGCCGCCGCGCGGCGAGGCCCACGGCCTGCTGGCCGAGAGCGTGGGCGGGCAGTGGGTGCTGCGCTTCATGACCGAGGCCAAGATGCTCCCCGGCACGGTGCTGGCGCGCAAGGTGAAGGAAAAGGCCGCGCAGATCGAGCAGCAGACCGGCCGCAAGCCCGGCAAGAAGGAAACCAAGGAGCTCAAGGACGAGGCCAAGCTGGACCTGCTGCCCATGGCCTTCACCAAGCAGGGCTCCACCTGGGTGTGGATCGACCGCGAAGCGCGCATGCTGGTGCTGGACACGGGCGCGCAGGGACGCGCCGATGAGATCGTCACCGTACTGGTCGAGGCGCTGCCCGGCCTGTCGGTGGCGCTGCTGGACACCCAGACCTCCGCGCAGGCCGCCATGGCCCATTGGCTCAAGGAGCAGGAGCCGCCTGCGGGCTTCTCCATCGACCGCGAATGCGAGCTGAAGGCGGCCGACGAGAGCAAGGCGGTGGTGCGCTACGCCCGCCACCCGCTGGACATCGAGGAAGTGCAGGCCCACATCCAGGCCGGCAAGCTGCCCACCAAGCTGGCCATGACCTGGGACGACCGCGTGAGCTTCGTGCTCACCGAGGGCCTGCAGCTCAAGAAAGTGGCCTTCCTCGACACGGTGTTCGAGGGGCAGGGCCAGGACGATGGCGGCTTCGATGCCGACGTGGCCATCGCCACGGGCGAGCTGTCCAAGCTCATCCCCGACCTGATCGAGGCGCTGGGCGGCGAGGGCCGCACGGAGCTGAGCGCCGCTGCGGCGCCTGCCGCACCTGCGCAGGACGACGACGCGCCTTTCTAGACTGAACCATGGCGCTCAACCGGGTCTGGACCGCCTTCTTCCTCGTCGCCTTCGCCACTGCCGTCGTGCGCTGGCTGCTGGGCGAGGCGGGCATTTTCCAGGCCCTGCTGGCGGCGATGTTCGACGCCGCGCGCTCCGGCTTCGAGATCTCGCTGGGCCTGGCGGGCGTGATGGCGCTCTGGCTGGGCCTGATGCGCGTGGGCGAGCGCGCGGGCATGGTGGAGCTGCTGGCGCGCCTGGCCGGCCCGCTGCTCGCGCGGCTGTTCCCCGGCGTGCCGCCCGGCCACCCGGCCCGGGGCGCGATGACGCTGAACATCTCCGCCAACCTGCTGGGTCTGGACAACGCCGCCACGCCGCTGGGCCTGAAGGCCATGCGCGAGCTGCAGGCGCTCAACCGCGAACCGGAGGGCACGGCCAGCAACGCGCAGATCATGTTCGTGGTGATGAACACCGCCGGGCTCACGCTGATCCCCACCTCGGTCATCGCCATCCGCCAAAGCGTCGCGCTCCAGCAGGGGCTGGGCGCGGGGTTCAACGCGGCGGACATCTTCCTGCCGACGCTGCTGGTCACCTTCGCCTCGCTGCTGGCCGGGGTGCTCGCCGTGGCCTGGTGCCAGCGCCTGCCGCTGTGGCGCGCGCGCCTGGCGGTGCCGGTGCTGGCGGTGGGCGGCCTGCTGGCGGCGGCCGTGGCGCTGCTGGCCCAGCTGCCGGCCGAGCGCGCCGCACGGATCGCGGGCACCACGGGCGCGGCGGTCATCCTGGGCGTGGTGGCGCTGTTCCTCGTCGCCGGCGCGTGGCGTCGCGTCAACGCCTACGACGCCTTCGTCGAAGGCGCCAAGGAAGGCTTCGGGGTGGCCATCCAGATCGTGCCCTACCTCATCGCCATCCTGGTGGCCATCGGCGTGTTCCGCGCCGCCGGCTGCATGGACGCGCTGCTCGGCGCCATCGGCGCGGGCGTGGCCGCGCTGGGCTGGGACACCGGCTTCCTGCCAGCGCTGCCCGTGGGACTGATGAAGGTGCTCTCCGGCGCGGGCGCGCGGGGCTTGATGATCGACGTGCTGCAGACGCACGGCGTCGATTCGTTCGCCGGTCGCCTGGCCGCCATCGTCCAGGGCTCCACCGAAACCACCTTCTACGTGCTGGCGGTCTACTTCGGCAGCGTGGGCGTCAAACACAGCCGCCATGCTCTGGGCTGCGCGCTGTTCGCCGATGCCGTGGGGCTTGTGGCGGCCATCGGCGTGGGTTATGCGCTGCTGAGATAAGCCCCTGGCACCGCACCCGGCGCCCCGAAGGGGCTTTTTTTCGCCCGCCGCAGTTCGCTTGCCTGTTATTCATTGAATGTCTTATTAAGAAATAGTGGTAGTAGTAGAGGCCGATTCCGGAAGTGGACAAGTGCTTTTTTCCCCACTGCATCAAGCACTTGCGGGGCGCCAAAGCATGGGGATGGCAATGCCGCGCCGATGTACCCGCAATGGGGACAAGCGCGCCGTGTAGGCTGCCGCTGTGGACAACAGCCCGGTTGTGCCGGAATGCTCCTCAGACTTGTCCACAGAACTGCTTTTTGGATGAAATCGGGCTCTAGTGCTTGATATGAAAGCGCAAGCAGCTCTCATTTCAGGAGTGCGGGATAATCCAGCCATGACCGATTCCACCCGCCTTCCCCTGCCCGACCGCCTCGCCATCGACCCGCGCAGCCCGCACCATGTGGCGGCCGTGTTCCAGCAGGAGGCGGACATCGGCATCCGTTTCAACGGCAAGGAGCGGATGGATGTGGAGGAGTACTGCGTCAGCGAGGGCTGGATCAAGGTGCCCGCTGGCAAGACGCTGGACCGGCGCGGGCGGCCTCTGCTGATCACGCTCAAGGGCGTGGTGGAGGCGTTCTACAAGTAGCCTGAACGCATTCACTCATACCCTGTAGCAGCCTCCAGAGTTTTATGACTGCTTCTTCGCCTCGCCTCGGGTCACATCTTTCCTACCGCGCCGATATTGATGGCTTGCGGTGTATTGCTGTTCTGTCGGTGGTGATTTTTCATGCTGCCCCTGAATGGATTCGCGGTGGCTTCATCGGAGTGGATATTTTCTTTGTCATTTCTGGATTTCTCATCTCCTCGATTATTTTTAGTAATCTGGAGAATGATTCTTTCAGTTTGCGGGAGTTTTATGCACGGCGCGTCAAAAGAATTTTTCCTGCGCTCCTCGTAGTGCTCGTGGCAACGTTCGCCATGGGGTGGTACGTTCTTTTGTCGGACGAATTCGCGCAATTGGGAAAGCACCTGTCGGCAGGCGCTTTGTTCATTTCCAATCTGGCACTATGGAGCGAGGCCGGGTACTTTGATGCCGCAGCCGAAATCAAGCCCCTGCTCCATTTGTGGAGCCTTGGAATCGAAGAGCAGTTCTATATCGTCTGGCCTGTATTGCTGATACTGGCGTGGAAGCGCGCATACAACGTGCTGAGTTTGACGGTACTGTTTGCTGTAATTTCACTGGCTTTGAACCTCCGTGGGATTACCCGAGATGCCACAGCTACGTTCTATTCGCCCCAAACCCGATTCTGGGAGTTGCTGTGCGGTAGCCTCCTCGCCTGGGCATCGCTGCACCCCCATGCCAAGGTGGTTGCGCTGAAAAGCAGGCTATCCCGTTGGCTTCATGGTGTCTGCTTTCGCTCACCCTCCAGAAGCAACGAAAAGGCCTTGGCCAATACACTGGCAATGATGGGGGCATTGCTGCTGGTTTATGGTTTTTTCAGAATTCACGCCGGGCTGCGGTTTCCTGGGAAATGGGCCGGGGTTCCTGTGCTTGGGGCCGCGCTCATCATCATGGCAGGCCCAGGTGCCTGGTTCAACCGTGCCATACTTTCCAACCGCGTGGCCGTCTGGTTCGGGGCGATTAGCTTTCCCTTGTACCTATGGCATTGGCCGTTGCTGGCATTTACCCGCATCATGGAGGGCGAATTGCCGCGCTGGGATATTCGTCTCATGGCAGTCATCATGGCAGTGGCGCTGGCTTGGTTGACCTATCGGTTTATCGAACGCCCTGTTCGATTTGGAAACAGTGGGCGCTTCACAGTGGTTGTGCTGTGCGCTTTGATGGGGATTATTGGTTTGCTGGGGTATATAACCTACCGGCAAAAAGGTTTCCCTGAGCGCCTGGAATTTTTGGCTAATAAGGTGTTGATTGATGATACAACTTCGTTGGATAGAGTATTTTTTTCAGATGGGTCTTGTGAAAAAATACTTCAGTTGGATACGCGAGGAAATCCCGTTTGCCATACCACCACGAATCACCCTGAGGTGCTAGTGGTTGGCGACAGCCACGCCATGGTGCTGAACAGCGCAGCACAACTTGGCAAGGTACCCGTGAATTCTTTATTGCTGGGTATGCATGGATGCCTGCCTTTGGTGGGGTACGCCGTCCATGATGGCACCATGAACAAGAATTGTGCCGCGCTGATTGACAGCGTGTGGGGCGTGTTGCCACGGTTTCCATCCATCCGTACTGTGGTTGTTGCCACGCGCGGCCCTTTTTATTTTTCGGGGCATGGCTATGGCATCGAGGGTGTCAGTAATTTCTCGATTTCTTCGCTCGACGGATCGGCGGCCAGCCAAGTTGATATGTTTTACAGAGGCTACTCTTTATTTATCAAAAAACTCCTGGAACAGGGCAAGCGCGTGGTTTTCGTCATTGATCCACCTGAGCTGGGAGAAAATCCACGGTATTGCTTTTCCATGCGACCTGTCTCCATCACGGAACGATCATTCTCCAGCTGCAGCCATGACAGATCGAAAGTGATGGAGCACCAGGCGCAATACCGTAGCCTCGTTCAAAAAATACAGGAAGATAATCCGCTAATGGATACATACGATCCAATAGCGTTATTCTGTGACGAAATGCGTTGCTATGGTCTGCGTGAAGGCCGGATGTTGTATCTTGATGATGACCATATTTCCGTCAGAGGCAGTGAATTGCTTCTTGGGGATATGCGAGAACGCGGGTTTCTACCTTGAACGACAAGCGTTGATTGCGGTGCAAGGCACGGCGTTGGCGATCTCGCGAACGAAAATCTTCTTCCAAAGATCCTGTGTGGCATCGTCCACCAGTTGCGGCGTAAAACCGAATGCCAGCGTGCGTTCGCCGCGCACCATGATGCCCTGGTGTTTGTTGACAATGTCGGTGGCCAATAGGCGGTAGCCGGGGCGCGGTGTCATGGCCGCGTAGCCCGTGTACAGCTTGCGCGAGGACTTCAAGCGCAGGATTTCACCATCGCCCGTCATGAATATGCCGCCGCGCGGCTTCCAGTGCAGGGCTTCGATGCCGAAAAGCTCGTGCATCCAGTCGAAAACGGGTTTGCCGTTTTCGTCGAATTCGCCCAGGCGCATGTCCTGGATCAGCGTGCCACCTTGTTTCCAGAAGGCTGCGAGCTGCTGCTTCACGGATGCGGGCAGCGCGGCCTGGTGCGGTACCACGATGGCGTCCAGGGTTTGCAGCAGCGGATCGTCTCCGCGCAGGTTTTTCTCTCCGATGACGTGGACTTTGAAGCCCGGCTGAGTGCTCAGCAGGTCGTAGGCGGCGAGCAGCGCCTCGCGGTGGACATTGACGCCGCCACTGCGGTCACCGTGCCATACATAGTAGTTGGTGGTGGAGGCAAGAATGCCGATGGTGAGCGTCGCCTTTGTGTCCGACGTGGCCGGGGTGGGCCGCACGTTCAGCGTTTGCAGCTTTTTCAGGTCGATGGTGCCGGCCAGGTGCGGGTCGAGCTGGCGTTGCAAGCCCCCCACTTCGTAGCCGATCACATTCGGCAGTGCCAGTGCGGTGGACAAGGTGCGGTTGATGACGGGCAACAGTTCGGCGGACTTCTTCACCCGCTCCCACTGCTCGGCATAAGCTCCCACCATGATTTGCTTGTAGCCTACTGACGCCATGTAGTTGGCGAGCATGGGCAGAACGCGCGCGTCACCAGACAGGGCCCATCCGTCGTAGAAGTTGTAGTCGATGACGGCGACGTCCAGACAGTCGGCCAGTTGCTCGGCTACGCTGGTGGCGTAAATGGCGTCGTGCGCGGTAAAGAGTTCACCGAAATAGCTCATGGCGCGGCCGCCCTGGCTACGGATGGTGTTGGCATAGAAGCAGGTGGCCTCCTTCAGGCGCGCTTCACGGAATTGCTTGTGCGCGTGCAGCAGTGGCTCCGTGCGTGGCAGACCCAGGGCGATGTCGCTGGTGTAGTTGATGACGGGCAGCGGCGCGCCATTCTGGGCGCGGAAGGCGGCCTGTGCAGCGTCGGCGTAGTCGCGCCACTGGTAGCCGGTTTGGCCGTACTTGATTTCGTGCTCCTCCTGCAGTCCGATCGAGTAACCCAGGACCTTGCCAGGGTAGCGCTGCTGCATGTGTGCCACGGCATGGCGCACGAACTTGGCTGAGAGCTCGCGCACCGTGGGATTCGCGAAATCAGGCTGCGGCGTGATCTGGCCGGAGAAGTTTTTCATGATCCCGTCGGGCAACTGCTTGTACAGCCAGGTGGGCACGGTAGTGCGGTCGGGGTGCATCTTGCCGTTGGCGTCAAAGTACGTGCGGCCTCCCATGTCGAGCACGACCACCAGCGACAGCCCGCCCTGGGTGAGCTGGTCAAAGTACGGGTTGTAGGCCGAGAAGTCGAAGCTGCCCGGCTGGGCTTCGACGTCGGACCAGTTCAGGTACACGGTTGCGTGGTTGATGCCAACGCGTTGCAGGTCGCCGATGATCTGCGGGTTCTGGCGCAGATCCTGGGGCATGACGATAAGGGTGGCTACCTGCGGCTTGGCGACCGCCGCACTGGTAAAAAATAGGGCGTACAGCAATGCTGTGGCTGAACGAAGAAGGAAGTTCATGTACGTTGTAGACGTGTTGCCGGAAACGTACATTCTCTTATAGTCATACCCGTTCGAAGATGGCCGCGATGCCCTGGCCGCCGCCGATGCACATGGTCACCAGCGCGTAGCGCCCGCCCGTGCGGTGCAGCTCGGCGATGGCCTTGGTGGTGATGATGGCGCCGGTGGCGCCCACCGGGTGGCCCAGGGAGATGCCTGAGCCGTGGGGGTTGACCTTGGCGGGGTCCAGGCCCAGCTCCTGGATGACGGCGCAGGCCTGGGCGGCGAAGGCCTCGTTGGCCTCGATCACATCCATGTCCTGCACCGTGAGGCCCGTGCGTGCCAGCACCTTGCGCGTGGCGGGCACGGGGCCGATGCCCATGTAGGCGGGCTCCACGCCCGCGTGCGCGTAGCCCACGAGGCGCGCCAGGGGCTTCAGGCCCAGGGCGGCCATACGGTCGCCGGCGGCGAGCACCACGGCGGCCGCGCCGTCGTTGATGCCCGAGGCGTTGCCGGCGGTCACCGTGCCGCCGTCCTTCCTGAACGCGGGCTTCATGCCGGCCAGCACTTCCAGCGTGGTGGCGGCGCGCACGTGCTCGTCTTCCTGGAACAGGGCCGTGCCCTTGCGGGTGGCGATCTCGACGGGGACGATCTGTTCCTTGAAGCAGCCCGCCGCGATGGCGGCGGCGGCGCGGCGCTGGCTTTCCAGCGCGAGCTGGTCCTGCATTTCACGCGAAATACGGTAACGCTCGGCCACGTTCTCGGCGGTGATGCCCATGTGCATCTTCTGCCACGGGTCGTGCAGGATGCCGAGCATGTAGTCGATGCTCCTGCTGTCGCCCATGCGCTGGCCCCAGCGCGCGCCCTGGTCGAAGTACGGGCCGCGGCTCATGGACTCGGAGCCGCCGGCCACGGCCACGTCGCAGTCGCCGTAGCCGATGGCCTGCGCGGCGCTGACGATGGCCTGCAGGCCCGAGCCGCACAGGCGGTTGACGTTGAACGCGGGCGTCTCGATGGGGCAGCCGGCGTCGATGGCGGCCACGCGCGCGAGGTAGGCGTCCTTGGTGTCGGTGGGGATCACGTTGCCCATGACGACGTGGCCCACGGCGTCGGGCGCGATGCCGGCGCGCTGGATGGCGGCCTGGACGGCGATGGTGGCGAGCCGGCTGTTGGGCACGTCCTTCAAGCTGCCGCCGAAGGTGCCGATGGCGGTGCGGGCAGTGCTGGCGACGAAGACTTCGCGGTGGGTCATGAAGGTTTCCTTTACTGGCCTTTGAATTCCGGCTTGCGCTTGGCGAAGAAGGCCTCGATGCCTTCGCGCAGGTCGGCCGTGTGGGCGCAGGCATCGAACGAGGCGGCCTCGGCCGCGAGCTGCGTGGGCAGGTCGCGGTCGAAACCGGCGCGCATCAGGCGGCGCATGTGGCCGTAGGCCACCGTGGGACCGGCGGCTAGGCGTTGGGCCAGGGCCTGCGCGGCCGCTTCCAGGTCGGCGGCGGGCAGCACGCGGTTGACCAGGCCCAGGCGCAGCGCGTCGGCGGTGGTGAAGGTGTCGCCCAGCAGGGCGATCTCCAGCGCGTGGCGCAGGCCCACGAGGCGCGGCAGTGCCCAGGAGGCACCCACGTCGCAGCTCGTGCCCAGGTTGATGTAGGCGAGGTTGAATTGGGTGCCTTCGGCCGCGAGCACGAAGTCGCACATCAGCATGAGCGAGAGGCCCGCGCCGGCCGCCGCGCCGTGCACCTGGGCGATGACGGGCGCGTTCAGTCCCTGCAGCAGCGTGAGGGTTTCGTTGAGCGGCGCCAGCAGATCCCTGGCGCCCTGGGCCGGATCGGCGCGCAGGGTGGCCAGGTCGCCGCCGGCCACGAAGGCGCGGCCGGCGCCCTTGAGCAGCACGGCGCGCACGCCGGGGTCCTGCGCGATGGCTTTCACGGCGGCCAGCAGCGCCTGCGCGGTGGGCAGGTCCAGCGCGTTCATGGCCTCGGGGCGGTTGAACTGCAGCGTGGCCACCGCGCCCTGGCGGGTGAGGAGGAGGGGGGATGCGTCGGTCATGGTGTGCTATCTAAAAAAGAGCTGCTCGCGCTTTTACATCAAGCGCTGGAGGCCAATTGGGCTATGAATACAGCGCCTCGATCTCGGCGGCGTAGGTCTTGTAGATGCTGGCGCGGCGCACCTTCATGGTGGCGGTGACCTCGCCGTCGTCGTGGTCCAGTTCCTTGGCGAGCAGGTGGAAGCGGCGGATCTGGGAGACCTGGGCCAGCCGCGCGTTGCCCTGGCCGATTTCCAGGTCGATGAGCTCGCGTACCTGCGGCGTCTCGACGAGCGAGCGGAAATGCGTGAACGGCAGGCGTCGTGCCTCGGCCCACTTGGCCACGGTCTCGTAGTCGATCTGCACCAGCGCGCCGACGAACTTGCGGCCCTCGGCGACGATGATGCATTCCTTGATGTAGGGGCTGGCCTTCATCGTGTTCTCGATCTCCGAGGGTGTGAGGTTCTTGCCGCCGGCGGTGATCATGATGTCCTTGAGCCGGTCCACGATGCGGATCTGGCCGCGCTCCTCGCGCACCACGTCGCCCGTGTGCAGCCAGCCGTCCACGATGGTCTGGGCGGTAGCCTCGGGGTTCTTGTAGTAGCCGCAGAAGACCATGTCGCCGCGGATTTGCAGCTCGCCCATGTCTTCCCCGGTTGTGGCGATGCGGTACTGCACGCCCTCGGTCACCGGGCCCACGGTGCCCACGGCCACGTCGTCCAGCGCGTGGCCGGTCACCATGCCGGTGGATTCGGTCAGGCCGTAGACCTCGATCAGCGGCACGCCCAGCGTGCGGAAGAACCGCACCACGTCGGGCGGTATGGGCGCCGCGCCGGTGAGTGCGACCCGGGCCTCGCGCAGGCCGATGAAGTTCTGCAGCGCGCGCAGCACGGTCCAGTAGCTCAGCCCATAGTGCAGGCGCTCGGCCAGGGACCATTGGCCGCGGGGCTTTTCCGCCAGCGGCGCGCAGGCGGCCAGGGCGCGCGCGTACAGCGCGCGGCGCAGCGGGCCGGTTTCCTGCATCTTGATGGTGATGGCCGAGTGCAGCTTCTCCCAGATGCGCGGCACGCCCAGGAACATGCTGGGCGCCACTTCGCGCAGGTCTTCCTGCACGGTGCGGATGGATTCGCCGAAGTTCACCTGCGAGCCCATGTAGACCGGGCAGAAGGTAGTGAGCATCTGCTCGGCCACGTGGCACAGCGGCAGGTACGACAGGTGGGTGGTCGCCGCGTCCAGCCGCAGCCGCTCCACGATGCCGGGCACCACGCCGCGCATGTTGCGCCAGGAGATCATGGCGCCCTTGGGCTTGCCGGTGGAGCCGGAGGTGTAGATCATCAGGCCGATGTCGTCCAGCCGCTGGCGCGCGAGGGCCTCGTCGATCGCCGCGCCCTGGCCGGCCCGCGCGCCGAGCTGCTCCACCTCGGCGAAGGTGGCGATGAGCTGGCGCACCTCGGGCGCGAAGCTGCGCAGGCCCTTGGTTTCCATGACGATGATCTTCTTCAGGCGCGGCAGCTGCTCCAGCGCCTGCAGCACCTTGTCGGTCTGCTCCTGGTCTTCGCAGACCATGACCTCGATGTCGGCATGGCCCACCACGTAGGCCACTTCCGCCGTGGGGCTGGTGGGGTACACGCCCACGGTGATGGCGCCGACCAGGCCCGCGCCCATCTGCGCCAGTACCCATTCGATGCGGTTCTCGGCGATCACGCCCACGTGCCCGCCCGCGCCCAGACCGAGCTGCAGCAGGCCCTGGCCGAAGTGCGCCGCGCGTTCGTGGTACTGCGCCCAGGTGAAGGGCTTCCAGATGCCGAAGTCCTTTTGCCGGATGGCGACGCGCTGCGCGTCGGTGCGCGCGCGTTCGCGCAGCATCTGCGGCAGGGTGAGGTCGGGGAGGGTCATGACAGCCAGCGTTTCCGACGTTTGTAGTGCTTGATTTCTTTGAAGCTTTTCGCCTCCCCGCTGCCGCCCGTGCCGAGGTAGAACTCGCGCACGTCGGGGTCGCTGGCCAGGCGCTCGGCCGTGCCGTCAATGACGATCTTGCCGTTCTCCATGATGTAGCCGCCATGCGCCACGGCCAGGGCCACGGTGGCGTTCTGCTCCACCAGCAGCATGGAGGTGCCGCGCTCGGCGTTGATGCGGGCGATGATGGTGAAGATATCCTCCACCAGCTTCGGCGACAGGCCCAGCGAGGGCTCGTCCAGCAGTATGAGCTGGGGCTGCGCGATGAGCGCACGGCCGATGGCCAGCATCTGCTGCTCGCCGCCCGACAGGTAGCCCGCCAGGCCCTTGCGCCGCTCGTGCAGGCGCGGGAAATAGGTGTAGACGAGGTCGAAGTCCGGCCGCGCCGCGCCCGCGCGCCCGCTGAGCGCGTAGGTGGAGGCGACGAGGTTCTCCTCGATGGTGAGGTCCTCGAACACGCGGCGGCCTTCCATCACGTGCGACAGCCCGCCGCGCACCAGCTCCTGCGGCGCGCGGCCGGCCGTGCTGTGGCCGTTGAAGTGCACGCTGCCCGATGCGAGTTCGCCGTTCTCCAGCGCGAGCAGGCCCGAGACGGCCTTGAGCGTGGTGCTCTTGCCCGCGCCGTTGCTGCCCAGCAGCGCCACGATCTGGCCGCGCGGCACGGCCAGCGACAGGCCGCGCAGGGCCTGCACCGTCTTGTGGTAGATGACCTCGATGTTGTTGACTTCGAGGACGTTGTCCGTGGCCTGCGGGTTCATGCCGTCTTAGAGCTTGATCCAGTCAGAGACGGGCACCATCTTCTGCGCCTTCATGTCGGCCTTGTAGACGCGGCCCACGGGCAGGGAATTGCCCGTGATGGTGAGCGGCACGCCGATGAGGCCGCCGGTGTCGAAGTCCTTGATGGAGTTGAGCGCGGCTTTCAGGTGGGTGCCCGTGAGCGGCTTGCCCGCGTCGAGGCAGCGCTTGGCCGCCTCGAGGAACAGCATGGCCGCGAGGAAGCCCTGCGTGTAGGCCGTGCTCTGGTATTCCGGGCGCATGGCGCGGATCTTCTCCAGCATGGGCGCCTTCTCGGTGTCGTAGTAGTAGCGGTAGGGCATCACGCCCATGAAGCCGTCGCCGGCCTCGCCCATCTTCATGACGGTGGAGCTGTCCATGGTCCAGAACGTGCCCATCCACTTCGACTTCATGCCCTGCTGCTTGCCCTGGTTGATGAACTCGGGGATGGGCGCGAGGATGTAGCCGTGGAAGATGGTGTAGTCGGGCGCGGCGCGGCGCAGCTTGATGACCTCGGTGGACACGTCCACGCTGCCCGCGGGGGTCATGATCTTGATGGGCACGGACAGGCCCAGCTTCTTGGCCTCGGCCTCGCTGCGCTCGATGGGGTCGCGGCCGAATTCGGAGTCCGAATAGACGAAGGCCACCTTGGCGCCCGGCTTTTCCTTGGCGATGTGCTTGAGCAGGATGCTGAACATCTCCGTGTAGTCCGGGCCCACGAGGAACTGGTGGGGGTACTTCTTGGGGTCGTTCAGCTCGCTGGCGAACGAGGCGCCGGCCATGAGGATGTTGCCGTTGCGCTCCAGCTCGGGGTTGATGGTCTTGGAGAAGCCCGTGGAGTCGCCGTAGTAGAGGTTGACCTTGTTCTGGCTGGTAATCTTCTTGAACGCGGCCACCGACACGTCGACCTTGTAGCCCGTATCTTCGGGCACGTACTTCACCTTGCGGCCCTTGATGCCGCCCGCGTCGTTGACGATCTTCACGTAGTCCTGGATGCCGGCGTTGATGCCCACGCCCGCGAAGGCGAACACGCCCGTCATGGGAATGGAGCCGCCGATGACGATGTCCTCCGTGCCCTGCGCCAGCACCGAGAGTGGGTGCGCGAGCGTGGCGGCGGCCGCGCCCAGCATGAGGCGGCGGCGTTTCTGGGAAATGCGTTGCATGTCTGTCTCCTTGGTCGATGGGTCTAGTTGCGGAAGGGCCACAGGTGGAAGAACCGGCGCACGCGGCGCCATATTTCTGCGAGCCCCAGCGGCTCGAAGACCAGAAAACCGATGATCAGCGCGCCGAACACCACCAGGCGCACGGGCGAGAGGAACACGGCCAGCCCTGCCCCGCCGGGCAGCAGGTCCACGGCGAACTTGAGCAGCTCGGGCACCATGGTCATGAAGGCCGCGCCGAGGATGCCGCCCAGGATGGAGCCCATGCCGCCGACGATGATGGCCGCCAGGAAGAAGATCGACATGGACAGCGGAAAGCTCTCGGGCGTGACCACGCGGAAGAAATACGCCCACAGGCCCCCGGCCACGCCCGCGTAGAACGACGACAGGCCGAAGCTCAGCAGCTTATAGCGCAGCAGCGGAATGCCCAGCACCTCGGCCGAAATGTCGCGGTCGCGGATGGCGATGAAGGCGCGCCCGATGCGCGTGCGAAACAGGTTGGCCGCGCCCAGCAGCAGGAGCACCGTGACCGGCACGATCAGCCAGTAGAGGCGAAACGACGTGTCCAGGTCGGTGCCCAGCAGGCGTGCGGGCTGCATGGAGATGCCCGCCGTGCCGCCCGTGATCTGCAGGTTGGCAAACAGGAAGTGCGCGATGAACGACGCGGCGATGGTTGCGATCGCCAGGTACAGCCCCTTCACGCGCAGCGAGGGAATGCCCACGACGATGCCGCCCACCATGGCCACCACGCCGCCCGCGGCCAGGTTCAGCAGGAAGGGCGTGCCCCAGCGCGCCTGCAGGATGGCCACCGTGTATGCGCCCAGGCCCATGAACGCGGCCTGCCCCAGGCTCACCAGGCCCGTATAGCCCGTGAGGATGTTGAGGCCCGTGGCGCTGGCGATGTTGATGGCCACCAGGCAGGCCATGTAGAGCCAGTAGTCGCTGGCGACGAAGGGGAACAGCGCGAGCAGCGCGGCGGCGATGGCGAGCCACGCCTTCTGCGTGCGTGAATCGAACAGCGCGGCGTCGGCGACGTAGCTTTCCTTGAGGGTTCCGATGCGCATCAGAGTCTCTCGATCTCGTGGGTGCCGAACAGGCCGTAGGGCCGCAGCATGAGGATGGCGACCAGCACCACGAAGGTGGCCAGCAGCTTGTATTCGCCGCCCAGGTAGGCGCCCGCGAGCGCCTCCACCAGGCCGATGATCAGCCCGCCCAGCAGCGCGCCGAGCACGCTGTCGAGCCCGCCCACGATGACGACGACCAGCACCGAGAGGCCGAACACGCCCATGCTCGACGAGATGCCGCCGATGGAGCCCACGATGATCCCGGAGATGGCCGCGAGCATGGCCGAGGCCACCCACGCCAGCGAGAACACGCGCGGCACGTTGATGCCCACCGAGTAGGCGGCGGCCTGGTCGCTGGCCGTGGCGCGCAGGGCCACGCCGCCGCGCCAGAAGCGGAACACCAGCAGAACGGCCGCGATGAACACGGCGGCGGTCACCGCGCCCCAGAACACCTTGGGCGCGAGAAAGGCGTCGCCGACCATGATCGGGTCGCTGGGCATGAACTCGGGCAGGCGGCGCTGGTCGGCCGTCCAGACCATCTCCACCAGGCCCACCAGCACCGAGCCCAGGCCCACGGTGACCATGAAGACGGAGATGGGCGGCTCGCCCAGCAGCGGGCGGATCATGGTGCGCTCGATCACCGCGCCCAGCAGGCCGCAGGCCAGCACGGCAGCGAGGATGGCCAGCCACAGCGGCATGGCCCACATGGCGGCGAAAGTGAAGAACAGGTAGCCGCCGGCCATGAGCATCTCGCCGATGGCGATGTTCACCACGCGCGTGGCCTTGTAGACCATCACGAAGGCCAGCGCCGCGAGCGCGTAGAGGCCGCCGCTGGCGATGCCGGTGAGGCTGATCTCGAACAGGTAGGCCCAGTCCATCATGCAGTCTCCCGCGCGCCGGCATGCAGCTTGCGGCGCAGCGCGCCCACGTCGCCCGAGCCGAGGTAGGCGCGGTTCACCTCCGGGTCGGCCTGCACCACGGCGGGCGTGCCCTGGGCGATGATCTGGCCGAAGTTGAGCACCACGACGTGGTCCGACAGGTCCATGACCATGCCCATGTCGTGCTCCACCATGAGCACTGTCACGCCCCATTCGGCACGCACGTCGAGGATGAAGCGCGCCATGTCCTCCGTTTCCTCGCGGTTCATGCCGGCCACGGGCTCGTCGAGCATGAGGATCTCGGGCTGCATGGCCAGGGCACGGGCCATCTCCACGCGCTTCTGCAGCCCGTAGGACAGGGCCGAGACGGGCGCGTGGCGGATGTGGTCGATCTCGAGGAAGTCGATGATGCGCTCCTCGATGTCGCGGCGCAGCTCGGCCTCCTCGCGGCGTGCGCGGCCCAGGTAGAGCAGGGCGTCGAACACGTTGGTCTTCAGGTGCGCATGGCGGCCGAGCTTGATGTTGTCCAGCACCGTCATGCCGCGAAAGAGGGCGATGTTCTGGAAGCTGCGGCCCAGGCCCATGCGGGCGCGCTGCGGCGCGGGCACGTGCGTGATGTCCTGGCCCTTGAACCGGATGCTGCCGCCCGTGGGCCGGTAGAAGCCCGAGATGGTGTTGAAGAGCGAGGTCTTGCCCGCCCCGTTGGGCCCGATCACGGCCGTGATGGAGCCCGGCTGCACGCCGAAGCCCACGCCCGACAGCGCCCGCACGCCGCCGAAGGCCAGCGTGACACTGTCCACCTGCAGCAGGGGCGGGGCGGCGGCGGGCGCGCCGCGCGCAAGCGTTGTCTCCATCGGTTTCCTCTACGGGTTTTTTCGCACCGGGGATGAGCCTACTTTTACGTAGACTCGTTACTCGTGAGTAGATTTTTGGAGAGTCGGCCTTTCGGGGCATCAGGACTTTCCCGGTACGCAAAGGGCCATCAGCATGGGTACGTCCTCCAAAGCCGCCACCCCTTCCCCCGCCGCGCGCGCGCGCAAGCAGGCCGACGCCTCGCCCTGGGCCCGGGCGCCGGAGCGCGAACGCCAGCGCGAGGCCAAGCGCAACGCGGTGCTGTCCACGGCCGCGCAGATGTTCAACGAACGGGGCTTCCACGCCACGTCGCTCGACGACATCGCTGCCCGCCTGCACGTGACCAAGCCCACGCTGTACTACTACGTGAAGAACAAGGACGAGATCCTGCTGGAGTGCGTGCGCAAGGGCCTGCACATGACGCTGGACGGCATCGAGGCCTCGCGCCAGGCCGGCGGCAACGCGGTGGATCAGCTGCGTGCGTGCATGGAGGTGTATGCGGACATCGTCGCCCAGCCTTTCGGCATGTGCCTGATCCGCGTGGGCGACGAAGAGGTGCCCGAGCCCAGCCGCACCGAGCTGCGCCGCATGAAGTCGGAGATCGACCACGCGTTCCGCCGCCTGGTGGCGCAGGGCGTGGAGGAGGGCTCGCTCGCCGCCTGCGATCCGAAGATGACGGCCTTCGTGATCGCGGGCGCGTTGAGCTGGATCGGACGCTGGTACCAGCCTGGAGGGGAATACTCCGCCGCCGAGGTGGCGCGGCAGTGCATCGCCACGCTCATGGATGGCGTATTGCGGCGGCCATAGCGCTTCGGCTCAGGAGTCCGGCGTGATCTTCGCGTCCTGGATGAGCTTGACCCAGCGCCGCCGTTCGGCTTTCATGAAGTCGTCGAGCGCTTTCGCGCTGCCGCCCCCGTCCTCGGCGCCGTATTCGGCCAGCTTGACCTCGATTTCGTGCCGTGCGAGCACCTTGTTCACATCCGCGTTCATGCGCTCCACCAGGACCTGCGGCAATTGCGCAGGGGCTACCAGGGCGAACCAGATGCCCGCGTCGAAGCCCGGATAGCCCTGCTCGGCAACGGTGGGGACCGATGGATAGCTTGCGGATCGCTTGGCCCGTGTCTGCGCCACGGCGATCAGGCGGCCGCCCTTGAGGTGCGGCGTCGAGCCTGTCATGCCCTCGAAAGCGTATTGGATCTGGCCGCCCATCAGGTCGGTCAGCATGGGAGACGAGCCCTTATAGGGAACGTGCAGCACTTCGATCCTGGCGCGGGCTTTGAGCTCCTCCAGCGCCAGGTGCTGTGCGGACCCCGTGCCGGCCGATCCGAAGGTCACCTTGCCGGGGTTCTGTCGACACAGCTCGATGATGGCGGACAGCGTCCTGGCCTTCTGCGTCGGGGTGCACAGCAGCATCATCGGCGTCTGGCCGATCATGGCGATGGGGGTGAAATCACGGTCCGCGGAATAGCCGAGCTGCGGGAAAAGGCCTGGTGCGATGCCATGGCTGTTGATGTGGGCCAGCAGCAGCGTTCTGCCATCCGCGGGCTGGCGCGCAACCTGGCTGGCGGCGATGGTGCTGGCGGCGCCCGCGCGGTTCTCGATGACGATGGGTGTGTTCCACACCCCCGTGAGTTCGCGCGCGAGCAGGCGTGCGATGAGGTCGGTGCCCCCGCCGGGCGGAAAGCCCACCACGATGGTGATGGGTTCGGGCTTGCCGAGCAGGCTTTGGGCGCCTGCGCCGCAGGCCGCGAGCGCGCCGGCTGCGCCGAGGAAATGTCTCCGGTCCATGCTTGTCTCCTTCTGTCGTTGTCGATGAAAGTCGGTGCGCCTCAGGGCTGGACTGCCAGTGCTGCGGCGCCTGGCATGCCGAAGTCCAGTGCATCCAGTGCGTGCAGCAGGATGCGCAACGGCTCCGGGCCCAGCTCCACCAGCGGCGGGCGCACGGCAGCCCATGCGCCGTCGCCGGTATGCCGTGCGATCACGGCCTTCATGGCGGGGATGATGGGGTGGGCCTGGAACGCGGCGCGCACTGCGTTCAGGTGCTGCTGGCGGGCGTCGGCATCGGGCTCCTGCCAGTGCCGGTACAGCGCGGCGATGGCGGCGGGGTTCACGTTGCCGGTGGCGGTGATGCAGCCTGCGCCGCCGGCACGCATGGTATCCAGCAGGAGCGTCTCGTTGCCTGCGAACACGTCGAGCCCGGCAGGCTGGTATTCGCGCAGCAGAAGCGCGGTGTGCTGCCAGTCGCCTCCGCTGTCCTTGATGCCCGCGATGGTGCCGGGGTAGCGTGCCATCAACCGTTCGATCAGCGCGGGGCTGATGCCGACCTGCGCCACGGGCGGGATGTGGTACAGGTAGATGCGCAGCCGCTCGTCGGCCACGGCGTCGATCACCTGCGCGAAGCCGCGGAACAGGCCCTCGTCGCTCACGCCCTTGTAGAAGAAGGGCGGCAGCATCAGCACGCCGGCGCAACCCAGCTGCACGGCGTGGCGCGTGAGCTCGACCGCGTCGGGCAGCGCGCAGGCGCCGGTGCCGGGCATGAGACGCGCGCCGGGAATGCCGCTGGCCGCGAGGTGGTCGAGCAGGGCGCGCTTCTCGCCCACGGTCAGGGAATTGGCCTCCGAGTTGGTGCCGAACACCGCCAGGCCTACCTGCTGCTCCAGCAGCCACCGGCAGTGGCGCAGGAAGCGGCTGGCGGAAGGGGTTCCGTCGGCCTCGAAAGGTGTCAGCACGGGCGACAGCACGCCCCGCAACCGCTTTGCAGCGGCGGGCATCATGCCGCGCTCCCGTCCACGCGTGTCCAGCTCGCCAGCTTGCCGACGGCCTGCTCGTCGAAGCGGAACCCCAGGCCTGGGTCCTGGTGCAGGACGACGCGGCCGCCTCGGTGCTGCAACTGCCGGTCCACGAGCCTGCGGAAGTTGAGCACCTGGTCGTCCCAGAAGAATTCGACGTAGCGCGCATTCGGCGTGGCGGCCACCAGCGGGGCGTGCAGGTCGTGGAACCAGTGCGGGCACATCACCGCGCCGTGCCCCGCAGCCATCGCGGCGATGCGGCGCCATTCGGTGATGCCGCCGCACACCGCCGCGTCGGTCTGCAGGATGGCCGCGCCTTGCTTGCCCAGCAGTTCCTGGTGGTGCCAGCGGCCGTAGCCGATCTCGCCGGTGGCGACGGGCACGCGCGTGAGCTTGGCGAGCCTGGCGTGGCTGTCCACGTCGTCGGGCGAGAACGGCTCCTCGATGAAGTACGGGTCATAGCGTTCGAAGCGGCGCATGTACTGCAGGGCCTGCGTCACGTCGGCCCAGCCGTTGTTGCAGTCGAGCATCAGCTCCACGTCGGGACCCACGGCGTCGCGCGCGGCGCGCAGGCGCTCCTCCTCGGCGGCGGGCGAGAGGCGGCCGGTCTTCATCTTGACGGCCTTGAAACCCATGGCCACGTAGCTGGCCATTTCCTCGCCCAGCATGGCCGGCGTCTTGCCGTCGAGGTAATAGCCGCCGCTGGCATAGGCAGGCACGCTTTCCAGTTCGTAGGCGCCGAGGTACCTGTGCAGCGGCAGGCCGGCGCTGCGGGCGTTGAGGTCCCACAGCGCCGTGTCCAGCGCGCTGATGGCGCGCATCACCGTGCCGGCGCGGCCCTGCAGCAGGGCTTCCTGGTACATGCGCGCCCAGAGTCCCTCCACGGCATGCGAGTCCTGCCCCAGCAGCACGAGCGCGAGCAGCTGTTCGACGGCGGCCGTGAACAGGCCGCCCGCGCTGCTGCCGACGTAGCAAAAGCCGATGCCGGTCTGGCCGTCGGCCGAATGCACCTTGACCAGGCCGTAATGGCGGTGGGTGACGGTGCGGTTGGAAAACGAGGTCACGCGGTCCAGCGGCACGGCGACGGAACAGACCTCGATGGATTGGATGAGGGGCATGAAGGACTCCGGGGTTTGGGGGATCGATGGGGCGGAGTCTAGGAATGCGTAAACAGCAGAACAACCATTCTTGGATAACATCAAAAGATGGAAAAAACATCTTTTTAGGGAGATGCCGTGGACGTTCGCTTTCTCGACACCCTGGTGTGCGTGGCGGAGGTCGGGTCGATCGCCGAGGCGGCGCGCAGGCTCGATCTGACGCCTGCGTCGGTCGCCCAGCGGCTGCGTGCGCTGGAAGCCGACCTGGGCAGCCGCCTGGTGGTGCGGTCCGGGCGCACCGTGCAGGCCACGGCGGCAGGCCAGCGCGTGGTCGAGCATGCATATGCCGTGCTGCGCGAGGTGCGAAACCTGCGCTCGGCCGCCGCCGACACAGGGCTGCCCGCCGGCCCGCTGCGCCTGGGCACGACGCCCACGGGCATGACGGGCATGCTGCCGCCGGTGTTGCGCGAATGGGTGGCGTGCTACCCGCGGATCGACGTGTACATGGAGCCTGCCTCCACTGCGCTGCTGCATGCCCGGGTGCTGGCCGGGGAACTGGACGTGGCGCTGCTGGTGCACCCGCTGTTCGAACTGCCCAAGGCGTGCGTCTGGACGCCGCTGCGCAGCGAGCGGCTGGTGCTGATCACGCCGTCGGACATGCGCGTGAAGGACCCGCTGGCGGTGATACGGCGTGAGCCGTTCATTCTCTACGACCGCAAGGTGGTGGGAGGGCGCCTGGCCGACGGCTACCTGCGCTCGCGCGGCATCCGGCCTGCGGTGCGCTTCGAGCTGGACGGCATCGAATCGGTCGCCAAGCTGGTCGCTGAAGGCTTCGGCGTCTCAGTGCTGCCCGACTGGGCGGTTCTGCGTGCCGATGCCGGCGTGCGGCGCTGGGCGTTGCCCGAGCCGTGCCCCTCGCGCATCGTTGGCCTGCTGTCGCAGCGCTCGTCGGTGCGCGCCCCGCTGGTGGCAGCGTTCTCCGCGATCGCCCGCAAGCACTTTCCCTGGAGTGATGCGCTATGAAATAAGGAGCTGGTTGCGCTTGATATCTCTGGAGTTCAAATAGATAGAAACCGGAATTCAAGGCATAACAAGCGCGGGAAGCTATCGAAAATATAGCTATGGATGCCTTGGCCCCGCCAGATCGTCGAGGATGGGGCAATCCGGCCGGTCATCGCCCTGGCAGCACGACACCAGCGACTGCAGGCTGCGCTGCATGGCCTGCATGGCCGCGATGCGCTCGGCGAGGTTGGCGATGTGCTTCTGGGCGATGCGCTTCACGTGGCTGCTGGCGCGCTGCTTGTCCTGCCACAGGCCGAGCAGGGTGGCGATCTCGTCCATCGAAAAGCCCAGGTCGCGCGCGCGACGGATGAAGCGCAGGGTGTGCACGTCCGCCTCGGTGTACTGGCGGTAGCCGCTGTCGGTGCGCGCTACCTGGGCCAGCAGGCCCAGCGACTCGTAGTGGCGCACCATGCGCGCGGACACGCCCGCGCGATCGGCCGCCGTGCCGATGGGCACCGGCCAGCCCTCGGCAGGGCGGGGGCTCATGCGGCGACCTTGTAGCCTTCTTCCTGGATGGCATTGGCGATCGCGTCGCGCGGCTGGTCGCTCTCGACGACGACCTGGCCGGTGGGCAGGTCGACCTTGACGACGGCGTCGGTATCGACCTCGCGCACGGCGTGGACGACGGCGCGCTCGCAGTGGCCGCAGGTCATGCCCTGGACTTGGAAGGTGTGTTGCATAGGATGCTCCTTGGGTTGGTTGACGGCGTCATCATGAAGTCTGACATGGTGGCAGAGTCAAGGGCTATATGACCCTGTTCAGGGCAGGAATGCGGTGCACGATCCAAGCGAAAGCGAGCGACCCAGCGCAGACCGCTACCGTGATGAGCGGGACTGTGGCGAATGCCTGGTGGTTCTCGGGTTTCACGACATATTCGCGGATGGTTTCCAGCAGGATGGGGTGTACCAAGTAGATGCCCATGGAAAGTGCTGCGAGTGCCCCGATGAATCGGTCGTCGGAAGTTGGCGGAGTCCAAGCCTTGAAGAGCAGCATGGCGCTGACTGACATGGGAATCACGAAGGGGCTCAGGTAGCCGTAGAAATAAAGTCCCTTGTCGATGCCCTCGGACAAGCCCAGCCAATAGCATCCCATGGCGGTGAGGAAGACCGTTGCGGCGAACGTGCATGCCGATGCGAAGGGGTGAGGCAGGCGGGTGCTGGTATTGATCAGATGCCCGCAGAGGAAGTAGGGCAGGTATTGCAGGAACCAGTTGATGAAGAGGCCAGCCTGGTTCCCAGTGAAGACCCGGTTGAACTCGTTGATGCCGGCGAACAGGAACAGGATGCCGACCAGCCACCAGAGGTCGCGCCGGCGGGTGTGCCAGACCACTGGGCGCAGATAAGGCACGAAGATGTACAGGCACACGATCATGAACATGAACCAAAGGTGGTAGTGCGGCCACCCTCTGGCGATGGCCTCGCGGAAGTCGGCCACCCGTAGCGCGCCAATGGCAGCCCTGTGGTTCCATGCGACGTAGACGACGGTCCAGAAACAGAGGGGGATGAAAATGCGCGCGAGCCGTTTACGGTAGAAGGCCGCTATACCCTCCCGCTTGGCTGGATCCAGCAGCAGTGCGCCGCTGACCATCACGAAGACCGGAACACACCATCGCACCATCGAGGCATAGAGGTTGCCAAACCACCAGTCCAGGCTGCCGATCGGGGTTTGTGCGACGACGCTGCCAGCGACGTGAAGCAGCACGACCGCCAGTACCGAAAATCCTCTTGCTGCATCCATCCATGCCATTTCCATGCTTTCCGATCAATCCAAGGCGGTCATCATATGGACTGCGCGGAGGCGCTTGACCTTGCCATGTTGTCAGGGTTTAACGTACGCGGCATGACTACTTCAACGGCTTCTTCCTCGCTCGACCTGGGCATTGGCGGCATGACCTGTGCGAGCTGCGTGGCGCGCGTGGAGCGGGCGCTGCGCAAGGTGCCCGGTGTGCACGATGCAACGGTCAATCTGGCCACCGAGTCGGCGCGCATCACCTACGACGCCGCGGGCGGCGACGTGGAGGCGCTGGCGCGCCGCGCGGTGCGCAACGCGGGCTACGAGCCGCGCGCGCTCGCGGCGCAGGAGGCCGAGGCCGACCTGTCTCCCTGGGCGGGCTTCGCGTCGGTGGCGCTGGGGCTGCTGCTGTCGGCGCCGCTGGTGCTGCCCATGGTCGGCGACCTGTTCGGCAGGCACTGGATGCTGCCCGCCTGGGTGCAGTTCCTGCTGGCCACGCCGGTGCAGTTCATCCTGGGCGCGCGCTTCTACAAGGCGGGATGGCATGCGGCGAAGGCGCTCACCGGCAACATGGACCTGCTGGTGGCGCTGGGCACCAGCGCGGGCTACGGCCTGTCGCTGTGGCTCTGGGCCACGGCCCATCCGGGGCACACGCCGCACCTGTACTTCGAGGCCTCGGCCGTGGTGATCACGCTGGTGCTGCTGGGCAAGTGGCTGGAGGCGCGCGCCAAGCGCCAGACCACGGCGGCCATCCGTGCGCTGCATGCGCTGCGGCCCGAGGTGGCGCACCTGCTGGGGCGCGATGGCGAGGTGGACGTGCCCATCGCCGAGGTGATGGCCGGCGACCGCATTGTGGTGCGTCCCGGCGAGCGCATCCCGGTGGACGGCACGGTGCTCGAAGGCCGCACGCAGGTGGACGAATCCATGCTGACAGGCGAGCCGCTGCCGGTGACGCGGGAGGAGGGCGCGTTGCTGACGGGCGGCGCGATCAACGGCGACGGCCGCATCGTCATGCAGGTGACGGCCGTGGGCAGCGAGACGGTGCTCGCGCGCATCATCCGCCTGGTGGAGGATGCGCAGGCCGCCAAGGCGCCCATCCAGCGGCTGGTGGACAAGGTGTCGGCCGTCTTCGTGCCCACGGTGCTGGGCATCGCACTGGTCACGCTGGCGGGCTGGCTGTGGGCGGGCGCGGGTGTGGAGCAGGCGCTGATCCATGCCGTGGCGGTGCTGGTCATCGCCTGCCCCTGCGCGCTGGGGCTGGCCACGCCGGCCGCCATCATGGCCGGCACGGGCGTGGCTGCGCGCCACGGCATCCTGATCAAGGACGCGGAGGCGCTGGAGACGGCGCACCGCGTCGACACGGTGGCCTTCGACAAGACTGGCACGCTCACCGTGGGCCGGCCCCGGCTCACCGCGTTTCACGTGGAACCAGGTGCCGAAGAGGCGGCGCTGCTGGCCGTGGTGGCCGGCGTGCAGAGCGGCAGCGAGCACCCACTGGCGCGCGCCGTGCTGGCCGCAGCGCAGGAGCGCGGCCTGGCCGTGCCCGCGCCCGAGGGCGTGCGCGCGGTGCCCGGGCGCGGCACCGAGGGCGAGGTGGCGGGCCGCAGCTACCTGGTGGGCAGCCTGCGCTGGATGCAGGAGCTGGGCGTGGATCTGGGCGCGCTGGCCGACCAGGCCGCGGCGCTGCAGGCGCAGGGCGCCACCGTGTCGGCCGTGGCGGAGCGGGCGGAGAATGGCTTGGCGGCGTGTGCGCTGATGGGTTTCGGCGATGAGCCCAAGCCCGGTGCGCGCGAGGCGCTGGCGGCGTTGCGCGCCAAGGGCGTGCGCTGCGTGATGATCTCCGGCGACAACCGCGGCGCGGCCGAGGCCATGGCCCGCCGCCTGGGCCTGGACCCGGAAGCGGGCGAGGTGATGGCCGAGGTGCTGCCCGGCGACAAGGCCGCCGCCGTGGCCGCCCTCAAGGGCGAGGGGCGGGTGGTCGCCATGGTGGGCGATGGCGTGAACGACGCGCCCGCCCTGGCCGCCGCCGATGTGGGCATGGCCATGGGCAATGGCACCGACGTGGCCATGCACGCCGCCGGCGTGACGCTGATGCGCGGCGACCCGGCCCTGGTGGCCGCGGCGCTGGACATCTCGCACCGCACGGTGGCCAAGATCCGCCAGAACCTGTTCTGGGCCTTCGCGTACAACGTGGCCGGCATCCCGCTGGCCGCGCTGGGCTACCTGAGCCCGGTGGTGGCGGGCGCGGCCATGGCGCTGAGCTCGGTGAGCGTGATGACCAATGCCTTGCTATTGAAGCGCTGGCGCGGTTGATAAATACCGCGGCAGGTCTTTCCCATGTCTGGCAAACTGCAACGTTTTGTTGCAGTTGGTCGGGCCATGGGCCGGACACGTCGAGGAATACGCCAATGAACTTCTACGCACTCATGCGGCTTTTTACCATTCGTGTGCGCATGATCGGCGCCATTGCGGTGGTGCTGGGGCTGCTGGGCCTGTTGGGCGGGGCGGGCATGCTGGGCATGTTCCGCATCCATGGGCTGAGCCAGGACTTCATCCACCAGTCCCACGCGGCGGTGAAGCTGCTGGGCGACCTGCGCGGCCAGATGGGCCAGGTCCGCCAGTTCGAGAAGGACATGATCATCCACTACGAGAAGCCCGACGCGGTGCGCGCCTCCCACGGCCAGTGGCAGGCGGCGCTGGACCGCGCCAAGGCGCTGACCGAGAAGTTCGCCAGCGTCTGGCAGGGCGAGGAACTGGCCGAGGTCAAGGGCATCGCCCAGAAGCTGGAGGCCTACCGCACGCAGTTCGCCCACGTGGCGCGCCAGCTGGAAGAGGGCGGCTACGACACCGCCACCATCGCCAACCGCATGAGCGGCCGGGCCGTGGAGCAGTTCGCGGGCGCCGCCGAGACGCTGGAGGCGCTGGACAAGCGCCTGGCCGGTGAGGTGGACAGCGCCATCGCGCGCGCCGACGGCATCACCGAGCAGACCAAGTGGCTGTTCGGCCTGGCGGTGCTGATCACCGTGGTGGTGGTGGTGCCGCTCACGCTGCTGAACATGGTGTCCATCTGCCGCCCGCTGGAGGTGGCGCGCGCGCTGGCGCAGTCGATCGCGGGCGGCGACCTGTCGCAGCGCATCCGCGTGGACGGCCGCGATGAGGTGGCCGACCTGCAGCGCGCACTGCTGGAGATGCAGGGCGGCCTGGGCGCGCTGGTCTCGCAGGTGCGCGACGCCAGCGGCAGCATCGCCACGGCCAGCCAGGAGATCGCCTCGGGCAACCAGGACCTGTCCGCGCGCACCGAGCAGACCGCCAGCAATGCGCAGGAGGCCGTGGCCTCGCTCGCCCAGCTCACGGCCACGGTGCAGCAGACGGCCTCGTCCTCGCAGGTGGCCAACCAGCTCGTGGCCTCGGCCTCGGGCATCGCCACGCGCGGCGGCCAGGTGGTGGAGCAGGCGGTGACCAGCATGCACGAGATCTCCACCTCCAGCCGCAAGATCGGCGACATCATCGGCCTGATCGATTCCATCGCCTTCCAGACCAACATCCTGGCGCTCAACGCCGCCGTGGAGGCGGCGCGCGCGGGCGAGCAGGGCCGTGGGTTCGCCGTGGTGGCCAGCGAGGTGCGCAGCCTGGCGCAGCGCAGCGCGCAGGCGGCCAGCGAGATCAAGGGTCTGATCAGCGCCAGCGTGTCCGCCGTGGACGGCGGCGTGCGCCACGTGGAAGACGCGGGCAAGGCCATGCAGGAGATCGTGGCCAGCGTGCAGCGCGTGACCGACATCATCGGCGAGATCAACTCCGCGGCCTCCGAGCAGGCCGGCGGCATCGGCCAGGTGAACGAATCGGTGGGCGAGATCGACCGCATGACCCAGCAGAACGCCGCGCTGGTGGAAGAGTCCGCCGCCGCCGCCGAGTCGCTGCGCGAGCAGGCCGCGCGCCTGTCGCAGGTGGTGCAGCAGTTCCACCTGGAAGACGAAGGCATGCCGCTCCTGAAAGCGTAGCTGCCAGCGCCTGTCTGGCAAGCGCTGGAGCCCGATTCGGCTTAAATCTCCGCCAGGGTCGGATAGTCGGTGTAGCCCTTCTCCCCGCCGCCGTAGAAGGTCTTGCTGTCCCAGGCGTTGAAATCCGCGCCGCGCCGCAGGCGCTCCACCAGATCGGGCGTGGAGATGAAGGCGCGGCCGAAGGCCACCATGTCGGCGCGGCCGCTGGCCACGGCCTCCTGCGCCGTGGCGGCGTCGTAGCCGTTGTTCACCATCCACGCACCCTTGCCCCCCGCGTTGCGGTAAGCGGCCTTGAACGCGGCGTAGTCGAACGGGCGGCCCTCCACATCGCGCGGCCCGCCCGTGGCGCCCTCGATCACATGGATGTAGGCCAGGCCCAGCGGGGCGAGCTGGCGCGCCAGGTAGTCGAACAGCGGCTGCGGATCGTCGTCCACGATGTCGTTGGCGGGCGTGACGGGCGACAGGCGGATGCCTACGCGGCCCGGGCCCACGGCGTCGGCCACGGCGCGCGTCACCTCCAGCATCAGGCGGGCGCGGTTCTCGATGCTGCCGCCGTAGTCGTCCGTGCGCTGGTTGGCGCCGGTCTTGAGGAACTGGTCCAGCAGGTAGCCGTTGGCGCCGTGGATCTCCACGCCATCGAAGCCCGCCGTCTCCACCGCGTTGCGCGCGGCCGCGGCGTAGGCGTGCACGATGCCGGGCAGCTCGCCCGCGTCCAGCGCGCGTGGCGCCGAGGTGGGCACGAAGCTGCCCTGGCCCGTGGTGCGGTCGATCAGGTAGGTCTTGGACTTCGCCTGGACGGCCGAAGGAGCCACGGGCGCACCACCCTCGGGCTGCAGGTCGTTGTGCGAGATGCGGCCTACGTGCCAGAGCTGCGTGACGATCTTGCCGCCGGCGGCGTGCACTGCACTGGTCACACGCTTCCAGCCGTCGAGCTGCTCGGTGCCGTAGAGGCCAGGCACGTCGGCGTAGCCCTGGCCCTGGTGGCTGATGGCCGTGGCCTCGGTGATGAGCAGCCCGGCGCTGGCGCGCTGCGTGTAGTAGGTGGCGGTGATGTCGCGCGGCACGGCGTCCGGCGCGCGGTTGCGCGTGAGCGGTGCCATGGCGATGCGGTTGGCCAGGTGCAGGTCGCCCGCGTCGAGGGGGTCGAACAAGGTGGTCATGTATGGTTCCTTCAAAGAAAAAGGCTCTGTCACAAATCTGTGTTGGTAGTATGTGGGCCAACGCGTTGACGGAGTGGGTTTGCCATGCGGA
>NZ_DF238901.1 GCF_000400995.2 Acidovorax sp. MR-S7
CATTGTGCTTACGGACAGGCCGGCTCGCGCCGGCGGTGGATTGTCCGTTTACACAAAATTCTGCACACCCTCCACTGACACGACGCCGAAGTCCCCGACGGCGTGGCGCGCCACCATGTCCAGCGGCGTGCGCTGCAGGGCTCTGCGCACGGCGTTGTCGACGGTCAGGCGCCCGAGCAAAAAGCGGTTGAACATGGGGTCCTCTATCTTTGGTCACAGCCGGTGGACACACTCGGCAGAAAGTCGTGCGTTGGTGCACGGTTATACTGAGGGTCTGGCGCCTTCACACGGCAGGGGTCACATGTTCGATCCATGTATCACCCACCACATCGAAGACCAAGGGCCTGGAAGCGATTCCAGGCCCTTTGTTCTTTTCCGGCCTTCCAGTGCTACGCGGCAGGCGCGATGCGTGCCTGGCGCCGGGCCTGCCACAGCAGCAGCGCCAGCACGGCGCCCACCAGCGGCAGCATGCCCGCGTTGATGCCCTCCCAGCCCACCGTGTGCAGGAGCTGGCCCGAGCCGAACGAGGCCACGGCCACGGTGCCGAAGACGAGGAAGTCGTTCAGCGCCTGCACCTTGGCGCGCTCGCTGGGGCGGTAGCACTCGGTGAGCATCGCCGTGGCGCCGATGAAGCCGAAGTTCCACCCCAGCCCCAGCAGCACCAGCGCGCCCCAGAAGTGCGTCAGCGCCAGTCCCATCAGCGCCATCAGGCCGGAGGCGGCGATCAGCGCCAGCCCCAGCCCGGTGATGGCCCGCTTGCCGTAGCGCGCGATCAGCCGGCCCGTGAAGAAGCTGGGCCCGAACATGGCCAGCACGTGCCACTGGATGCCCAGCGCCGCCTCGCCCACGCTGTGGCCGCAGCCCACCATGGCCATGGGCGCGGCCGTCATCAGGAACGACATCAGCCCGTAGCTCACCACGCCGGCGATGGCCGCCACGGCGAACTGCGGCGTGCGCGCGATCTCGCCCAGCGGCCGCGCGTCCCCGGCCACGGCCCGCGGCGGCGCGGGCGGCAGGCGCAGCGCCAGCAGCAGCGGCAGCGCCAGCAGCGCCAGGGCCGCCTGGCTGTAGAAGCTGCCCGCGAAGGGCGTGGCGGGTAGCGCGTCGCGCGTCCAGATGACCACCTGGGGCCCGATGACGGCGGCGACCAGCCCGCCCACCATGACGCGCGAGATGGCGCTGGCGTGGCGCGAGGGCTCGCCCACCGCGTCGGTGGCGGCGAAGCGATAGCTTTGCACGCAGGCGCCGTAGAAGCCCGCCAGCGCGGTGCCCAGGCAGAACAGCGCGAAGTCCGACTGCGCGATGCCCCAGGCGGCCACCAGCCCCGAGAGCATGCCCATCGCCGCCCCCAGCGCATAGGCCGTGCGCCGCCCCGCGCGGTGCATCAGCCAGGCCGCGGGCAGCGTGGACAGGGCCAGGCCCAGCTGGTAGAGGCTCACGGGCAGCGTGGACGCGGTGGGCGTGCTCGACAGCATCTGCCCCACCAGCCCGCCCAGCGAGATGATGATGGGCGGGGATGCGCCGCCCAGCGACTGGGCCGCGACGAGCAGGCCCAGGTTGCGGCGTTCGAGGGAGGAGGTCATGGCTGCGGCAGGAAGAATGGTTTGGCGGCAGTCTACCGGCGGCGCAGCACCAGCAGGTCGATGCGCGGCGGCACGCCCAGGCGCACCGCGAAGCCGGCCCACAGGCCCGCGCCGCTGCTGACGAACAGGCGCATGCCGTCCACCGCGTACTCGCCGCGCACGAAGCCGTTGTTGGCGGGTGCGACCAGCCAGCGGTCCATGCCCAGGATGTGGCCGCCGTGTGTGTGGCCCGAGAGCTGCAGCCCCACGCCATGGGCCGCGTTGTCGCGCGCGAAGCGGGGCTGGTGGGCCAGCAGCAGGTGGAAGTCGGCCCCGGCCTCCCGCGCCAGGCGGGCTACGGCGGCCACGTCGGGCGGCACGCCCTCGGGCACGCGCGGGTCGGCGTTGTTGTGCGAGGTGCGGCCGTAGACCGGGTCGCCGATGCCCGACAGCGCCAGCCGGGCGCCGCGCACCTCCAGCACCTGGGTCTGGTTGGCGAGCAGGCCCAGGCCCAGGCGGCGGAACTCGGCCATCCATGCGTCGTAGCCGCTGTAGTACTCGTGGTTGCCCGGCGCGGCCCAGACGCCCAGGGGCGCGCGCAGGCGCGCCAGCGGCGCCACGTGGGCCGCGCTGCTGCGCACGTCGCCATCGACCAGGTCGCCGGGCAGCACGACCAGGTCGGGCCGCGCGGCCAGGGTGCGCTCCACCACGGCCTGCACATAGCGTGTGTCGTTGATGGGGCTGGCATGGATGTCGGCCACCACCGCCACGCGCAGGCCGTCCAGTGCCGCAGGCAGCCCGGGCAGGGCGAGCGTGCGCTCCTGCACCTCGGGCGGCTGCAGCGCGGTCCACACGCCGCCGGCGCCCACGCCCAGGGCGAGCACCAGGGCGCCTGCGGTGAGCGCCGGCGCATGCAGACGCCGCGCCCACGCGCCGGCGCGGGCCGCGCGCGCGGCCAGCCAGGCCGCGTCGCGCACCAGGACGAACAGGGCCATCAGCAGCAGCGTGGCCAGCACCCAGCCGCCGGGCACCTGCAGGTAGGCCACCACGGGGTAGGGCAGCGCGCCGCTTTGCAGCACGCGCAGCAGCAGGGCGGGCGCGCAGCCCAGCAGGGCGGTGGCGGCGACGGCCAGCACGCGCGTGCGCCGAGGCAGCGGGCCGACGGGCCACCAGAGCCAGGCGGCGAACAGGGGAATGACCAGGGTGACGAGCGTGACCATGCGGGGCGCGGGAGCGAGGGCAAACGGGCGAGCATATCGCGCACACATCGCGCGCATATCGGGCGCACGTGGCCTCAGGTCTTGTCCCGAGAGACGCACGGCGCTGCTTGCGCTAGGGTGCCCGTGGCTATCTTCTCAACCCCTTTCCCCGCACCCATGAACCTTCACCACCAATTGCAGCAGCGCGCCCAGGAAGGGCGTCCCATCCGCATCGGCCTGATCGGCGCGGGCAAGTTCGGCGCCATGTACCTCGCGCAGGTGCCGCGCATGCCGGGCGTGCACCTCGTGGGCATTGCCGACCTGTCGCCCGACAACGCCCGCGCCAGCCTGGCGCGCGTGGGCTGGCAGCCCGGGCAGTCCGCGGCCCGCTCCGCGCAGGAGGCGCTGCAGGACGGCACCACCTGGATCACCGACGACTGGCAGGCCCTGGTGAGCCACCCGCAGATCGAGCTGATCGTGGAGTGCACGGGCAACCCCATGGCGGCCGTGGACCACATCCTGGGCGCTTTCGCGCACGGCAAGCACGTGGTCAACGTGACGGTGGAGGCCGACGCCTTCTGCGGCCCGCTGCTGGCGCGCAAGGCCGCGCAGGCGGGCGTGGTGTATTCGCTGGCCTACGGCGACCAGCCCGCCATGATCTGCGAGCTGGTGGACTGGGCGCGCACCTGCGGCTTTCCGGTGGTGGCGGCAGGGCGCGGGCACAAGTGGCTGCCGCACTTCTGCGAGTCCACGCCCGAAACCGTCTGGGGCCACTACGGATTGAGCCCCGAGCAGGCCGCGCGCGGCGGGCTCAACCCCAAGATGTTCAACAGCTTCCTCGACGGCTCCAAGCCCAGCATCGAGAGCACGGCCGTCTCCAACGCCACGGGCCTGGCCGTGCCCAGCGACGGCCTGCTGTACCCGCCTGCCAGCGTGGAGGACATTCCCTACGTCACCCGCCCCGTTTCCGAGGGCGGCGTGCTGGAGAAGAAGGGCATGGTGGAGGTCATCTCCTCGCTGGAGAAGGACGGCCGCAAGATCCCCTACGACATCCGCATGGGCGTGTGGGTGACGGTGGAGGCCGAGACCGACTACATCAAGCACTGCTTCGAGGAATACAACGCCCACACCGACCCCACGGGCCGCTATTTCACGCTGTACAAGCGCTGGCACCTGATCGGGCTGGAGGTGGGCATGTCGGTGGCCAGCGTGGCGCTGCGCGGCGAGCCCACGGGCGTGCCGCGCGCCTGGAACGCCGACGTGGTGGCCACCGCCAAGCGCGACCTGCGCCCCGGCGACCTGCTGGACGGCGAGGGCGGCTACACCGTCTGGGGCAAGCTGCTGCCGGCGGCCACTTCGCGGCGCATCCGCGGCCTGCCGCTGGGCATGGCGCACAACGTCAAGGTACTGCGCCCCGTGGCCAAGGGCCAGCCGCTGTCCTGGGACGACGTGGACAGCGACACCACCACCCACGCCTGGAAGGTGCGCCGCGAGATGGAGACGATGTTCGCCGGCTGACCCTGGAGCGCGCGGGCGCCATGAAAAGGCCTTGAACGCGCTCTTGGCGCGGGGCAGGGCGGGCCTGGGATAATTCCCGCCCCTATGCCCCTCACGATCTCCTTTCCCGAGTCCCTTCCCGTATCCGCCCGCCGCGACGAGATCATGGCGGCGATGCAAAAGCACCAGGTCATCATCGTGTGCGGCGAAACGGGCTCGGGCAAGACCACGCAGCTGCCAAAAATCGCCCTCGCGCTGGGGCGCGGCCGCTGCAACGCGCCGGAGGGCACGCGCGGGCGCCTGATAGGCCACACGCAGCCGCGCCGCATCGCCGCCAGCAGCGTCGCCAAGCGCATCGCCGAGGAGCTGAAGACGCCCCTGGGCGAGGTGGTGGGCTACAAGGTGCGCTTCCAGGACACGCTGCAAAAGGGCGCCTCGGTCAAGCTGATGACCGACGGCATCCTGCTGGCCGAGACGCAGACCGATCCGCTCCTGAAGGCCTACGACACGCTCATCATCGACGAGGCGCACGAGCGCAGCCTGAACATCGACTTCCTGCTGGGCTACCTCAAGCAGATCCTGCCCCAGCGGCCCGACCTGAAGGTGGTGGTGACCTCGGCCACCATCGACGCGGAGCGCTTCGCCAAGCACTTCGAGGGCAAGCAAGGGCCCGCGCCGGTCATCATGGTCTCGGGCCGCACCTACCCGGTGGAGATGCGCTACCACCCGTTCGAGGAAAAGAAGGACTACGACCTCAACGACGCCATCGCCGATGGTGTGGATGAACTCTGGCAGGGCGGGCGGGGCGGCGACATCCTGGTCTTCCTCCCCGGCGAACGCGAGATCCGCGAGGCGGCGGACCACCTGCGCAAGCACCTGCAGCATTCGCCCGTGTTGCGGAGCAGCGAGGTGCTGCCGCTGTTCTCGCGCCTGTCGCAGGCCGAGCAGGACCGCATCTTCGACGGCCACACCGGCCGGCGCATCGTGCTGGCCACCAACGTGGCCGAGACCTCGCTCACCGTGCCCGGCATCCGCTACGTGATCGACGCGGGCACGGCGCGCGTCAAGCGCTATTCCTTCCGCAGCAAGGTGGAGCAGCTGCTGGTCGAGCCCATCAGCCAGGCGGCCGCCAACCAGCGCGCCGGGCGCTGCGGGCGCGTGGCCAACGGCATCTGCATCCGTCTCTACGGCGAGGACGACTTCAACCAGCGCGACCGCTTCACCGACCCCGAGATCCTGCGCTCGTCGCTGGCTGGTGTCATCCTGCGCATGAAAGCGCTGGGCCTGGGCGACGTGGTGAACTTCCCCTTCCTGGAGGCGCCCTCGGGCCGCGCCATCGCCGACGGCTACCAGCTCCTGGCCGAGCTGGGCGCGGTGGACGAGCGTGGACGCCTGGAGCCCATGGGCCAGGAGCTGGCGCGCCTGCCGCTGGACCCGCGCGTGGGCCGCATGATCCTGGAAGCGCGCGCGCGCGGCGCGGTGGCCGAGGTGCTGGTCATCGCCTCGGCCCTGTCGGTGCAGGACGTGCGCGACCGGCCGCTGGAGGCCCAGCAGCAGGCCGACCAGCAGCACGCCAAGTTCGACGACGAGAAGAGCGAGTTCACCGGCTACCTGCGCCTGTGGAACTGGCTGCACGACGCGCGCGGCGGCAAGGCCGTGGCCATGAGCCGCAAGGAAATGGCGGCGCAGGGCGCCGCCCCGGCCCCGGCGCGCAACCAGGCCTTCCTGCCCGTGGCGCAGCGGCAGGCGCAGGCGCCCGCCGCTGATCTTGCGGAGACGCCGGCCCACAAGCTCAGCAACCGCCAGTGGGAGCAGCTGCTGCGCCAGAACTTCATCAACATCCGCCGCGTGCGCGAGTGGCGCGACATCCATTCGCAGCTGCTCACCGTGGTCAAGGAGCACCGCTGGCAGGTGAATGACAAGCCCGCGGGCTACGAAGCGGTGCACCTGTCCATGCTCTCGGGCCTGCTAGGCAACATCGGGTTCAAGGGCGAGGAGAGCGAGTCCTACCTGGGCGCGCACGGCATCCGCTTCCACCCGCACCCCGGCGCGCACCTGGGCAAGAAGCCCGGGCGCTGGATCGTCGCGGCCGAGCAGGTCGAGACCTCGCGCCTCTACGGCCGGGGCATCGCCGCCATCGAGCCGCAATGGCTGGAGGAAGTGGGCGGCCATCTGCTGAAGAAGCAGCTGCTCGACCCGCACTGGTCCAAGAAGCAGGCCGACGTGGTGGCCTACGAGCGCGCCACGCTCTACGGCCTGGTGGTCTACAACGGGCGCGGCGTGAGCTACGGCCGCATCGACCCGCACGAGGCGCGCCAGCTCTTCATCCGCCGCGCGCTGGTCGATGGCGAGTGGGACACGCACTGGCCCTTCCTCGCGGCCAACCACAAGCTGGTGCGCAAGGTGGAGGAGCTGGAGCACAAGAGCCGCCGCCAGGACGTGCTGGTGGACGATGAACTCATCTACGCCTTCTACGACCAGCACATCCCCGAGGGCATCTACAGCGGCACCACCTTCGACAAGTGGTTCCGCACCGCATCCAAGGCCGCGCCCAGCCTGCTGCAGCTGCAGGAGGGCGAGCTGATGCGCCACGAGGCGGCGGGCATCACCACCGAGAAATTCCCCAAGACCGTCAAGCTCGGCGGCGTGGACTGCTCGGCCGCCTACCTGCACAGCCCTGGCGACGCGCGCGACGGCATCACCGTCACGGTGCCGCTGTTCGTGCTCAACCAGGTGAGCGAGGAGCGCGCCGAATGGCTCGTGCCCGGCATGCTCAAGGACAAGATCCAGGCGCTCCTGAAAAGCCTGCCGCAGCGCCCGCGCAGCCGCTTCGTGCCGCTGCCCGAAAGCGCCGCGCGGCTGGCGGCGCTGTTCACCGAGGAAGGGCGCTGGGCGCAGGGCGGCCTGATCGACGCGCTGCTCAAGCAGGTGCGCGATGAAACCTCGCTCGACGTGAAGCGCGCTGACTTCAAGCTGGACATGCTCAGCCCGCACCTGTTCATGAACTTCCGCGTGACCGACGAGCACGGCCGCCAGCTTGGCCAGGGGCGCAACCTCGCCGCGCTCAAGGCGGAATGGGGCAGCAAGGCGCGCGGGGCGTTCCAGGCGCTTGCTTCGTTAAAGATAGCTGGTGGCGCTAACCAGAAGCCGGTTTCCGATGAAAAACCATCGAAAAACAAGGCAGGACAAGCGCAAGCAGCTATCAAAAATGAAAACGCTGCCCCGGCCGAGCCGCCGCGCAAGGCCGACGCCCGCTACACGCAATGGAGCTTCGGCGAGCTGCCCGAGCTGATGGAAATCAAGAAGGGCGGCCAGACGCTGGTCGGCTTTCCCGCGCTCATCGACCAGGGCGATGCCGTTGCCATCGAGGTGTTCGACGAGCCCGAGGTGGCGGCGGCCCGGCACCGCGCGGGCCTGCGCCGCCTGTTCGCGCTCACGATCCGGGACGCGCTCAAGTACCTCGAAAAGAACATCCCCGACCTGCAGAAGATGGCCGTGGCCTACATGCCGCTGGGCACGCAGGAGGAGCTGAGGCAGCAGATCATCGACGTCGCCATCGACCGCGCCTTCCTGCAGGAGCCGCTGCCCGCCGATGAGGCGCAGTTCAAGCAGCGCGTGCAGGACGGGCGCGGGCGCCTCACGCTCATCGCCAACGAGGTGGCGCGCATGGCGGCCGGCATCCTCGCCGAATACGCCGTGGCCGCCCGCAAGATCAAGGACACCAAAAACGCTCCGGAGGCGACGAAGGACGCGGGCGAGCAGCTGCAAAGGCTGGTGCCCAAGCATTTCATCGCCGTGGCCCCGTGGGCGCAGCTGCAGCACTACGCGCGCTACCTCAAGGCCATCACCACGCGCCTGGACAAGTACCGCGCAGACCCGGCGCGCGACGCCGCCAAATCGAAGGAGCTGCAGCCGCTGGAGCAGCGCTACTGGCGCCTGGTGGCGGAGCGCAAGGGCCAGGTGGACGCGCGCATGCAGGAATACCGCTGGATGCTGGAGGAGCTGCGCGTGAGCTTCTTCGCGCAGGAGCTGCGCACGCCGTATCCGGTGAGCAGCAAGCGGCTGGAGAAAGTCTGGCAGCAGTTGATGCTGTGACCTTTCTCAGGCACCCATCAGGGCCAGCAGCTCCTGCCGCGACACGTCGCGTGCCGCGCCGAACCCGGCGATGTGGCGCCCCGCCAGCGGGTCGATGGCGACGAAGCGGAAGTCGCCCAGTGTGGTCATGAACTCCGCCTCGGGAAAGCGCGCCAGGTAGGCGTCGCGTGCCGACGCCCAGGCCGGGCTGCCGGGTTCCAGCAGCCGCGCCTCGCCCTCGATGCCGACGCGCTCCAGCGCGTGCACCGGCTGGCCCGCCTCCTCGGGCGCGGCGATGAGCAGGGCCACCGCGGCGTGGGCCTGCATCTGCCGGGTGTGCGCCGCCCGGGCGCTCACGTGCAGCACGAAGCAGCCCTGCGCCGCGTCCATGGCGAAGGGCACGAAGGACGCTTGCGGCGCCGCCGTGCGCGCCGCATCCTGCAGCAGCGTGGCCAGCGCCGCCGTGCGGCGGCTGTGCACCAGGTGGCGCAGCGCCGCGGCCAGGCAAGGTTCGTGGGGCATGGCGATGGCTCCGTCAGGGCGCCGGCGCGGCCGCAGGGTCGAGGGAGGGCACCAGCCGCTCCAGCTCCGCGCAGACGTCGGCCATGCGGCCGGAGATCACGATGCGCGGGCTGCCGTCCTCCAACGTGCGGAGCATCACCCGCACGGGCCGGGCCGGGGGCGGTGCCTGGTGCAGCGCTTGGATGGCGGCGGGCGCGGGCCCTTCGCCCGGGCAGGGCTGCGGAACGAGGATGCGCGCCACGGCGGGCGCGGGCCGCGCCGATGGGGCGGGGCTGGCGGCTGCGGGGCGCGGAAAGATCCAGCGCGCGACAGCGCCCAGCGGGTGGGCGAGGGTGGCGAGTGCGGGGAGAGCGAATCCCATGTGAAGACTCCATCATGCGCATGGCATGCAAGGTGGAACACAGGCAGGATTGCCAACGGGAAACCACGCTCGCGCAGGGTTGGCATGTGGCAGCCCCGTGGGGCCTTCCACCTGCCAGACGCCCGCCACCTGCGCCAGCGCACGAAAGGGGTGGCGCTGCTACATCAGCATGGTGTTGCGGATCAGGCCCACGGCCAGGCCCTCGATCTCGAAGGGCTCGCCCGGATCGACCTGGATCACGGGGTAGTCGGGGTTCTCGGGCAGCAGCTCGATGTGTGTGCCGGTGCGGCGCAGGCGCTTGACGGTGACCTCGTCGCCCAGGCGCGCGACGATGATCTGCCCGTTGCGCGCCTCGCGCGTGGCCTGCACGGCGAGCAGGTCGCCGTCCATGATGCCCGCGTCGCGCATGGACATGCCGCGCACCTTGAGCAGGTAGTCGGGTTTGTGCTGGAACAGGCTGCCTTCCAGGGTGTAGGACTGGTCCACGTGCTCCTGCGCGAGAATCGGAGAGCCGGCGGCCACGCGCCCGATGAGCGGCAGCGTGAGCTGCGACAGGCCGGGAATGGGCAGGCTGAACTGGGCGCCGCGCGCCGCGTTGATGTGGCGCACGGTCTCGCCGCGCAGCCGGATGCCGCGCGAGGTGCCGCTGACCAGCTCGATCACGCCCTTGCGCGCGAGGGCCTGCAGGTGTTCCTCGGCCGCATTGGCGGACTTGAAGCCCAGCTCGGCCGCGATCTCGGCGCGCGTGGGCGGCGCGCCGGTGCGCGCGATGGCGGTCTGGATCAGGTCCAGGATCTGCTGTTGGCGGGCGGTGAGCTTGGGACTGTCGAGCATGGCGGGCTCCAGAGGTGGATAACTGTTTTTCGATCCAGTAACTGTATTTTTGAACAGTTTTTGAAAGGGTGCAAGTGGGTCAGGCAAGAAAAATCGTGGTGCTGGGCACCGGGGGCACGATAGCGGGCACGTCCGAGGTGGCCGGCGCTAACGTGGGCTACACGGCGGCGCAGATCGGCGTGGCCCAGCTTCTGGCCGCCTTGCCGGGACTGGAGCGCGCGGCGGGCGGCGCGGAGCTGGCGGCGGAACAGGTCGCGCAGATCGACAGCAAGGACATGACGCACGCCGTCTGGGCGCGCCTGGCGGCGCGCTGCGCCGCGCTGCTGGCGGATGCGTCGGTGGCGGGCATCGTCGTCACCCACGGGACGGACACGCTGGAGGAGACGGCTTGGCTGCTGCACAGCGTACTGCCCGCGGACAAGCCCGTGGTGCTGACCTGCGCCATGCGGCCCGCCACGGCTCTGGCGCCCGACGGGCCGCAGAACCTGCTGGATGCGGTGGCGCTGGCGGCCGAGCCGTCCGCGCGCGGCGTGCTGGTGGCGGCGGCGGGCGTGGTGCACGGCGCGCGCGAGGTGAGCAAGGTGCACCCGCTGCGGCTGGACGCGTTCGACTCCGGCGACACGGGGCCGCTGGGCTGGGTGGAAGCGGGGCGCGTGCGCTGGGCGCATGGCCGCGCGCCCGCGGCGCAGGCGCCTGCCCACGGCGCGCTGGCGCAGGCCCTGGAGGCACGGCCCTGGCCGCGCGTGGAGATCGTCCTGAGCCATGCGGGCGCCGACGGCGCGCTGGTGGACTGGCTGGTGCAGGGCGGCGCGGCGGGCATCGTGGTGGCCGCCACGGGCAACGGCACGCTGCACGCGGCGCTGGAGCAGGCGCTGGCGCGCGCCGCTGCGGCGGGCGTGCGGGTGCGTGTGGCCTCGCGCTGCCCGCAGGGGCGCATGCTGGCGCTGCAGGACGCCCGCTGGCAGGACGCGGACGGCCTGAGCCCCGTCAAGGCGCGCGTGTCCCTGCTGCTGGAACTGCTGGCTGCGACAATGCCCGGATGATCTCTTTCAGGACATTGCCCCGCCATGCTGCTTGACGCCTCCGAATCCCAACTCGTGCTCGTGGACTACCAGGAGCGCCTGATGCCCGCCATCTTCGAAGGCGCGGCCGTGCTGGACAACGCCCGCCGCCTGGCCCAGGTCGCCCGGCTGGTGGACGTGCCCGTCTGGGGCACGGAGCAAAACCCCTCGCGCCTGGGCCCGAACGACGCCGCGCTGCGCGCCCTGTGCGGCAAGACCCTGGCCAAGATGCATTTCAGCGCCACCGAGGAAGGGCTGGGCGAGTGGCTGCGCCCGCCGGCCAAGCCGCAAGGCGGCAATGCGCGCAGCCTGCCCAAGCACCTGCAGAAACCCGCGCAGCAGGCGCCCGAGCGCGCCAGCATCGTCATCGCGGGCTGCGAGGCGCACGTGTGCCTGCTGCAGACGGCGCTGCAGCTCATCGAGGACGAGTTCGACGTCTGGGTGGTCACCGACGCCTGCAGCTCCCGCACCGAACGCAACCGCGATGCCGCCTTCGACCGCCTGGCCGGCGCGGGCGCCGAGCTGGTCACCACCGAGATGGTGGCGTTCGAGTGGCTGCGCAGCTGCGAGCACCCGGCGTTCAAGGACATGCTGGGGCTGGTCAAGTAGGAGGGGGGCGCCATGGCGCGGCGCTCCCGGCTGTTTTCCCTGTCCGCGCTCACGCGGGCGTACCAGCGCAACCTCAAGGCGCTGGCGCGTGCCGCGCGGCCGGCCCGCCCGGCGGCACGGCGCAAGGCCGCCGTGGCGCCGCTGGCCGTGCCCGCCAAGCGCCCGGCGCGCGCCCCCGGCGACTGGCTGCCCGGCGTGGCGCCGGGGCCTGCCGGCGCGCGGCGCTACCACCTGCACATCCCGCCCGGCCTGGCGCTGCGGCCAGGCGAAAAGCTGCCGCTGCTGGTCATGCTGCACGGCTGCGGCCAGACGGGGCGCGACCTGGCGGCCGCCTCGCGCATGCACCGGCTGGCCGCGCGCGGGCGCTTCCTGGTGCTCTACCCGGAGCAGGAGCGGGTAGCCAACGCCCACGGCTGCTGGAACTGGTTCGAGCGCCGCAGCGGCAAGGCCGCGGCCGAGGCCGCCACGCTGCTGGCGGCCATCGACAAGGTGGCCCGCCGGCACCCCGTCGATCCGGCGCGCGTGGCCGTGGCGGGCCTGTCGGCCGGGGCCGGCATGGCCGCGCTCATGGCCGCGCTGTACCCGCAGCGCTTCTGCGCCGTGGCCGTGCATTCGGGCGCCGCGCCGGGCACGGCCGAGTCGGCGGCCACCGCACTTGCCGCCATGCAGGGGCGGCGCGCGGCGCGCCTGCCCGCGCCGCTCGTGCCGGGATGCCCCGCGCCGGCTTCCCCTGCACTGCCGCCGCTGCTTGTGCTGCATGGCGATGCGGACGGCGTGGTGTCGGTGCGCAACGCCGCCGCCACGGCGCAGCTCTGGGCCGAGGCGCTGGGCGCCCGCCCGGGGCCCGAGCGCGTGCAGCAGCGCGGCCAGCGCTACGCCATGCGGGTGACGGAATTCAAGGTCCGTGGCCGCGCCGTGGTGGTGCTGCGCGAGGTGCTGGGCCTGGGGCACGCCTGGAGCGGCGGGGCCGCGCACCGGCCCTACAGCGACCCGGCCGGGCCGGATGCCTCGGCGCTGATCTGGGCCTTCGCCGCGCGCCAGTTCGGCCGCAGCGAGGCATGAGTGAAATAGGGCTCCAGCGCTTGCCAGACAAGCGCGGGCAGCTATTGAAAATGTAGTCGAGCGGCGCGCAGGCAGGCCAGGGCCGGGGCCTGCCCTGTTTCACATATGTGAAAAAGCGGCCGGGTGCTGGACGCTGGCCGGGCGGGTGCAAAGAATACGCGCCCATCGACTGCCCGCCGCATCCCGCCCATGTCTCCTGCCCAGCGCCTGCACGAACTCATCGTGCGTCCCCCGCTTCTCGTCATGCCCGCCGCGTACGACGCGCTCTCCGCCCGGCTGGCGCAGGAGGCGGGCTTCGAGGCCCTGCAGGTGTCGGGCCTGTCGCTGTCGGCAGCGGACGGGCTGCCCGATTTCAGCATCCTGTCGATGCGCGAGATGGCCGGCCGCACGCGCCGCATCGCCGCCGCCGTGGACATTCCCGTGATGGGCGATGGCGACACGGGCTATGGCGGCGTGGTGAACGTGTGGCACACCGTGCGCGAATTCGAGGCGGCGGGCGCCGCCGGCATGAATCTGGAAGACCAGAGCTTTCCCAAGCGCTGCGGCCGCGTCGAGGGCAAGGAGCTCATCCCCTTGCGCGAGATGTGCGCCAAGCTCGACGCGGCGGCTTCGGCGCGGCGCGACCCGTATTTCGTGCTCAACGCGCGCACCGACGCGCTGGGTATCGAGGGCATCGATGCGGCCGTCGAGCGCGCCAACGCCTACCTGCGCGCGGGCGCCACCATGGTGTTCATCCAGGGCGTCTCGCGCGTGGACGAGGCCGAGCTGCTGGCGGCCGCGATCGACGGGCCGGTGGGCATGAACCTCATCGAGCAGCACCCGGGCTGCGCCGGGCTGACCTTCGAGCGCCTGCAGGCGGCGGGCGTGGCGCGCGTGAGCCTGTCGGCCTCGCTGATGCTGTCGGCCATCCACGGCATGCGCGAGGGGCTGCGGCGCATCCGCGAGTGGGGCGGCACGCGCGTGGACGCGCAGGTGTTCGCCCCGTTCGACGACCTGCACGCCCTCTGCGGCACGCCGCAGGCCCTGGCCATCGAGCGGCGCGCGCGCGCCTTCATGGATGCGGGCGGCTGAATTTCCCTGCCGGCCGCGCCGCGGCCACACCCATAGACCCGAAGGAGATTGGACCCATGCGCAACTTCCCGCGCCGCATCTTGCTACTGGCAGCCCTGGCATGGGCGCTGCCCGCCGCTGCCAGCGGCTTCCCGAGCAAGCCGCTCAAGATCATCGTGCCCTTCGCCGCGGGCGGCCCCACGGATTCCGTGGCGCGCGACGTGGCGGTGCGGCTCGGCGAGCACCTGGGCCAGAGCGTGGTGGTGGACAACATCGGCGGCGGCGCCGGCCTGCCGGCCATGCAGGCGCTGAGCCGCTCGGCGCCCGACGGGCACACCATGATCCTCGCCGGCGCGAGCCA
Organism: Acidovorax sp. MR-S7; assembly: GCF_000400995.2. Taxonomy (GTDB): domain Bacteria; phylum Pseudomonadota; class Gammaproteobacteria; order Burkholderiales; family Burkholderiaceae_C; genus MR-S7. Next base: position 14,193 of record NZ_DF238901.1, read on the forward strand.
CGTGACGATCCAGACCCTGCTGACCAAGGCTGGCGCCGATGCCGCCGCCAGGCTCGCGCCGGTGTCGCTCGTGTCCACCAGCCCGCACGTGCTGTTCGTCAGCAGCCAGCTGCCGGTGAAGACCTTCCAGGAGTTCCTCGACTACGCCCGGGCGCGGCCGGGCCGGCTCAACTATGCGTCCGCGGGCGCGGGCGGCGTGTCGCACCTGGGCATGGAGGTGATCCTGGCGCAGGCGGGCATCCAGGCCACGCACGTGGCCTACCGGGGCATCTCGCAGGCCACGGTGGACCTGGCGGCCGGGCAGGTGCAGTTCATGCTGAGCAGCATGGCCTCGCTCAAGGGCCTGATGGAAAAGGGCGCGGTGCGTCCGATCGCACTGACCTCGGCCACGCAGGCGGCGGACAGCAGGCACCTGCCGCTGGTGTCGTCGCTGCTGCCGGGCGCGCAGTACACGACGTGGTACGCCATGTACGTGCCCGTGGGCACGCCCGCGCCCGTGGTGGCGCGCCTGCACCAGGCGCTGGCGGCCGTGCTGGCCGAGCCCGGGCTGAAGGCCAAGTTCCGCGAGATGGGCACGGACCTGCAGTCCAGCACGCCCGAGGAGCTGACCGAGCGCACCCGGGCGGAGATGGAGCTGTGGCGCAAGGCCATCGCCCAGGGCGGCATCAGCGTTGAATAAGATCGTCAGCACGTTCTAAGCCAGAATCGGCCCATGCCGGGCTTGATCGACAAGGGGCTGCTCACGCGCAGGGCGCCCACGCAGAGCGACAGGGGGATCACCAAATCCGCCATGCGCGTGTGCGAGGTCTTCGAGCTGTTCGCCCAGCGCCAGGCGCCGCTGCCGCTCAGGGAGGTGACGCGCAGCCTGGGCTACCCGGCGTCGAGCGCGTCGGCGCTGCTCAAGAGCCTGGTGGAGATGGGCTACCTCGAATACGACCTGCGTCAGCGCACCTACTTCCCCACGATCCGCATGTCCAGCATGGTGAGCTGGGTGGAGCGGGCGCGCTTCGGCACGGGCGGCATCCTGCTGGCGATGCAGCGCGTGCACGCGGCCACGCAGGAAACGGTGAACCTGGGCACCCAGAGCGACTTGTATGCGCAATACATCTGCCAGATCGCCTCGCAGTTGCACGTGCCGCACGAGCGCATCCGCCAGACGGTGCGCTCGCTCGACCGCTCGGGCACCGGCTGGCTCATCCTGAGCGCCTACGGCGACGAGGAGGTGGAGCACCTGCTGCGGCGCGTGCAGCACGCGCGGCGCGGGCGCAACCCGCCGGACGTGGCGGCCGTGCTCGCGCAGGTGCGCGCGATCCGGCGCGACGGCTACGTCTTCTCGCGGCACACGGTGGTGCAGGGCGCGGGCATGATCGGCATGCTGGTGCCGCAAGAGCCCGGCGCGCGGCCGCTGACCATCAGCGTGCATGCGCCCGTGGAGCGGCTGGAGCGCAAGAAGCGCGTCATCCTGGACGAACTGTCGGCGGTCATGAGCGCGGCCTGCGCGCTGGGGCTGCCGCAACTGGGCATGGGGTGAGGGTGGGGATTCAGCCGCTCAGCGCGCTGACCAGCACGTGCGGCTGCAGCGGCTTGTCCAAGTGCTGGTCGAAGCCCGCGAGCAGGGCGCGCTCGCGGTCCTGCGGGCGGGCGAAGGCGGTGAGGGCGACGGCGCGTATCGGCGGGCGGCCCTGCTGGCGCTCCAGCGCGCGGATGGCGGCGATGAGCTCGTAGCCGTCGCGCCCGGGCAGACCGATGTCGCTCACGAGCAATTGCGGCCACGCCGTGTCCAGCTGCGCCATCGCCGAATCGTAGTCGCCGGCCAGGCGCACATGGGCGCCCTCGTCGGCCAGCACCACGTTCAGCATCTCGCGCGTGTCGGCGTTGTCCTCCACCACCAGGATGTCCTTGCCCTGCAGCAGGCGCTGGCCATTGCCCGCATCGCCGCCGCCGGCGGGCGCGGGGGCTGCGCTTTCCTGGTGGGCCACGTTCATGCGCACCGTCATCGTCGCGCCCTGGTTGGCACCGGCGCTGGCGGCGGCGACGGTGCCGCCGTGCAGCTCCACCAGGTGCTTGACAATGGACATGCCCAGCCCCAGGCCGCCGTGCGCGCGGTTGCCGGGCGTGTCGCTCTGGGTGAAGCGCTCGAACATGTAGGGGAGGAATTCGGGTGCGATGCCGATGCCCTGGTCCTGCACCTCCAGCAGCAGCTCGTCGCCCCTGCGCGCCAGGCGCACCGTGACGGCGCCGCCGTGCTGCGAGAACTTGATGGCGTTGGTGACGAGGTTCCACACGATCTGCTGGAAGCGCGTCACGTCCAGCCAGGCCGCCTCGTCCACGCCGGCGGATTCGATGACCAGGGCGATGTTCTTGAGCTGCGCCTGGTCGCGCAGCGCGTCCAGCGAGGTCTGGGTCAGCTCCAGCGGCCGCGCCCATTCGCGGTGCAGCCGCAGCTTGCCGGAGGCGATGCGCGAGACGTCGAGGATGTCCGAGATGATCCGGCCCTGCGCCTTGGCGCCGCGCTCGATGGCGTCCAGCCCACGCGCCAGGCCGTCGGGCGTGGGCGCGGGCTTGGCGCGGCGCAGCATGTGCACCCAGCCGGTGATCAGGGTCAGCGGCGTGCGCAGCTCGTGCGAGAGCACGGCCACGAAGTCGTCCTTGGTGCGGCTTTGCCGCTCGGCCAGTACGCGCGCGGCCTGTTCGCGCTCCAGCAGCTCCTGGCGGCGGCGCTCGAAGTCGATGCGCTCGGTGAGGTCGCGCGCGATACCGATGCGCACGCCGGGCTCCTCGTGGTCGGAGAGGTTCCACGACAGCAGCATCTCGCCGCCGTCGGCGCGCAGCATGGGAAATTCGCCCTGCCAGGGCATGGTTTCCTGGCCCGGGCCGTGCTCGAACAGCCGCTGCGCGAAGGCCCGCCACGCGGGCGGCGCCAGCGCGGTGACGGACACGCCCACCAGCTCGTCGCGCCCGCGCTGGAACAGCGCCTGCGCGGCCGGGTTCACGTCGGCGAAGCGGCCCGCCGTGTCGATGAGCATCATGGCCACGGGCGCCTGGTCGTAGATGGCGCGAAAGCGCGTCTCGGAGCGGCGCAGCTCGTCCTCGGCCGTGCGCGCGCGGATCAGCGCCTGCAGCGTGGCCAGCAGCAGGGCGGGTTCGGCCGGATGGACCATGTAGGCGTCGGCCCCGGCGTTGAGGCCGGCCACGCGGTGCTCGTTCTGCACGTAGGCGGCCGACAGGTGCACGACGGGCGTGAGCGCGGTGCGCGCGTTGGCGCGCAGGCTGCGGCAGACCTCGAAGCCGTCCATGTCGGGCAGGTGCACGTCCAGCACCACCGCCGCGATGCCCGTGCCGGCCTGCGCGAGCGCCTGCGCGCCGGTTTCCGCCTCCACCACCGGGAAGCCGGCGGCGCGCAGCACGCGCGACGTGGCGTAGCGGGTGGCGGGGTTGTCATCGACCACCAGCACGGTGTGCTGGCTGCGGTCGATGGTGGGCGCGATCCATTGGGAATCAGGCATGGTTCATCCCTCGCTCTCGCTGTGCGGGGCGTCCGTGGTGAGGCGCGCGGGCACGATGACCGAGAACACGGAGCCCCGGCCCAGCTCGCTTTGCGCCTCCACCGACCCGCCCAGCAGGGTGGCGAGCTGGCGCGACAGCGCCAGGCCCAGGCCGGTGCCGCGCAGGCGCTTCTGAATGGGAGAGTCCACCTGCGAGAAGTCGTTGAACAGCCGGGGCAGGTACTCGGGCGCAATGCCCACGCCCGTGTCGGTGACGGAGAAGCGGATCATCCCCTGTCCCTCGGTGCGGGCCGAGACGCGCACCTCGCCGTGGGGCGTGAACTTGACGGCGTTGGAGATGTAGTTGCGCAGGATCTGCGAGAGCTTGCGGTCGTCGGTGTACAGGCGCGGGATGCCCTCGGGCTCCTCGAAAACGAGGTTGAGCGCGTGGTTGTTGAGGATGGGCTTGAACATGCCGCGCAGCGCGGCGAACAGGTCCATCATCTCGAACCATTCGGGCGAGATTTCCAGCCGGCCGGCCTCGATCTTGGCCAGGTCCAGCAGGTCGTTGACCATTTCGGAAAACTCCTCGCAGGTGCCGGCGATGAAGCGCACCTGGCGTTCCTGCTCGGGGGTGAGCGGGCCGTCCACGCGGTCCAGCAGCAGCCGCGTGATGCTCAGCGTGGCGCCGATGGGCGTGCGGAACTCGTGGCTCATGTACGACAGGAACCGGCTCTTGAGCTGGGTGGCGCGGCGCAGCTCCTCGGCCTGGGCGTCCAGCTCCGCATAGAGGGCCACCACGCCGCGGTTGGTTTCCTCGACCTCGGCGCGCAGCGCCTCCACTTCGAGCCGCAGGGCCTCGGCCTCGGCCCGGCTCGCGCGCAGTTGCGCCTGGGTGTCTTCAGTCAAAGGCTTCTCCCGGTTGCAGGACGAGCACGGTGGCATCGTCGCGTCCGCGGCCGTGCCGCCAGGCGATGGAGGCGGCCAGCAGGGCCGGGTCGCGCGGCAGCAGGGCGGCGAAGTCCTCGCTCCGCCAGCGCGTGGCCACGCCATCGGTGCAGACCACGGCCACGGCATGTGCCGGCAGCGGCTGTACGGAAGACTCGGCCTTGAGGCGCATCTGCAGGCCCGCCGTGCCGTGCGGCGTGGTCAGGGTGCTGTCGGCGGTGCCCGAGACCAGCCGCCCCAGGATGTTGCCCGCGCCTGTCCAGCACACGCTGTCGGGCGCGGTCAGATGGGCGGCGAACACGGCGGCCCCGCGCGTGGTGCGCAGCGCCGCGTGCAGCTGCGGCAGCAGGGCGTCGGGGCGGGCGAAGGGCTGCTCCAGGAATACGTCCACCGCCGCGCAGGCCGCCACGGCCGCCAGCGGCCCGTGGCCCAGCCCGTCGGCCACGAGCAGCGACAGGCGCCCCTCGTCCAGCGCGGCGGCCCAGCCGTCGCCGCACACCGTCTCGCCGGGAGCGCACAGGCTCACGGCGCCCAGCTGGGCGGCGGGCCGCCGGGGCGTGCGGGCAGGAGGCAGGCGCACCCGCGCCACGCAGACCGTGCCCTCGGGCGAGGAGGCCAGGTCGAAGTCGTCGGCCAGCCGGCGCAGCGCGCCCAGGCCCGTGCCGGGTGAGCCGGTCCCGGTAGAGTGGCCGTCCTGCATCGCGCGCGGCAGGTCGGCGATGCCCGGCCCCCTGTCCAGGGCCAGCACCTCCACTTCCTGCAGCCCGTCCTTGACGGCGATCCACAGCGCGCCGTCCACGGCGTGGCGCATCAGGTTGGTGCCCAGTTCGGTCACGACCAGGGACAGGCGGCCCGCGTCGGCCTCAAGCCAGCCCCAGGGCTCGATCGCCTTGGCGGCAAAGCGCCGGGCCTCGCCGACGCGGCTCGCGTCGGTGACGGGAAAGGCGTGGTGGCACCAGCCACGGATCACTTCCACTGGGTGATGCTCACGCGGGTGCCCTTGCCGGGGGCGGAATCGACCACGAAGTCGTGGACCAGCCGCTTGCTGCCCGGCAGGCCCAGGCCCATGCCCGCGCCGGAGGTCCAGCCGTCGGTCATGGCCAGCTTGAGGTCGGCGATGCCCGGCCCCTCGTCCTCGAAGTGCAGCGCCAGGCCTGCACGGCCGTCGCGCGCGAGCAGCTCCCAGCGCATGCGCCCGCCGCCGCCGTGGATCAGGGTGTTGCGCGACAGCTCGCTGGCGGCGGTGATCATCTTGGTCTGCTCCACCAGCGACAGCTTGATCTGCTGGCACAGCTGGCGCACGGTCTGGCGGGTAAGCACCACGTGCTGCTCGGTCGTGAGCGGCATCGTGCCGGTCGGATCAATGGCGGCCAAGGCGGCTCTCCTCCTGCGCGCGGCGCAGCAGGGCCATGCCGCGCTCCACGTCGAGCGCGGTGCGCACGCCGTCGAGCGACAGGCCCAGCTCCACCAGCGTGATCGCCACCGCCGGCTGCATGCCCACCACCACCGTGGCGGCCGACAGGATGCGCGCGATGCCCGAGATGCTGGTGAGCATGCGGCCCACGAAGGAGTCCACGATCTCCAGGGCCGAGATGTCGATCATCACGCCCGTGGCTCCGGTCTTGGCGATGCGGTCGGCCAGGTCCTCCTGCAGCGTGAGCGCGGTCTGGTCCTGCATGTCGAACTGGATGGTGACGAGCAGCGTGTCGCCCATGCGGAGGATGGGGATGCGGTCCATGGTGGCGCCCCGTTCAGTGCTGGCGGCTGAACTGCCAGCCGGTCTTCTGCAGTGCCAGCGCCAGCGCGTCGGCCAGCGTGGCCTTGGTGGCGATGCCCTGCAGGTCGATGCCCAGGTGCACGATGGTCTGCGCGATCTGCGGGCGGATGCCGCTGATGATGCAGTCCGCGCCCATGAGCCGCAGGGCCGTCACCGTCTTGAGCAGGTGCTGCGCCACCAGCGTGTCCACCGTGGGCACGCCGGTGATGTCGATGATAGCCAGCTCCGAGCCCGTCTCCACGATCTTCTGCAGCAGCGTCTCCATCACGATCTGCGTGCGGTGGCTGTCCAGCGTGCCGATGATGGGCAGGGCCAGGATTCCGTCCCAGAGCTTGACAACCGGGGTGGACAGCTCCAGCAGCTCCTCCTGCTGGCGCACGATGATGCTCTCGCGCGCGGCCTGGAAGGTGGAGACGGTGTACTGCGCCATGCTGTCCACCAGCCGCGTCAGCTCCCAGAACAGCGCCGGGAGCTGGACGCTGTCCAGCCTGGCGATGTGCGCCTGCAGCGCGGTGAGCAGCGGCTTCTTGAGCGCCAGCACGAAGACGCTGGTGTCCCCCGCGCTCTGGCCCTGGGCCGCGCGCGAGCGCGACAGGTCCGACAGCACGCCGTGCAGCTCGGACCACTGCGCGTCGGTGAATGCATTCGCGTCGGCGCCGGCGCGCAGCGCCTTGGCCAGGGCGGCCACGATCTGCGCCGCGTCCGCCGAGGCCGTCCGGATGGCCGTGGGATTGCCGGCCTTGGCTTCGGTCAGCCATTCCTGGATCACGGCGGCGGCGTCGTTCTCCAGTGTGCTTACAACAAGATCGGCGATTTGGGTCATGGTGGTGGATCCGGTAGGGGGGAGGGCGAAAAATCATTGTAGGAGAGAAGATCCACGCTGCCGGGCACGCGTCAGGTTGCCGCAAGCCCTTCATGAATAATTATGGATAGCGGACCTGCCACCCATGCCGCAGGCCGAGCCAGAACGCCCAGGAGACACCCCGCCATGAGCACGCAGTACGCCGATTTCCACCGCCGCTCCATCGAGGACCGCGACGGTTTCTGGGCCGAGCAGGCCCGCCTGATCGACTGGCAGGCCCCGCCCGCGCAGATCTGCGACTGGAGCAACCCGCCGTTCGCCAAGTGGTTCGTGGGCGGCACCACCAACCTGTGCCACAACGCCGTGGACCGCCACCTGGCCGCGCGCGCCGGGCAGAACGCGCTGGTGGCCATCTCCACCGAGACGAACACCGAGCGCGCCTACACCTATGGCGAACTGCACGCCGAGGTGCAGCGCATGGCGGCGGTGCTGCAGGCGCTGGGCGTGAAGCAGGGCGACCGCGTGCTGATCTACATGCCCATGATCGCCGAGGCGGCCTTCGCCATGCTGGCGTGCGTGCGCATCGGCGCGATCCACTCGGTGGTGTTCGGCGGGTTCGCCTCGTCGTCGCTCGCCTCGCGCATCGAGGATGCCGAACCCACGGTGATCGTGAGCGCCGACGCGGGTTCGCGCGGCGGAAAGGTGGTGCCCTACAAGCCGCTGCTGGACGAGGCGATCGAGCTGTCGGCCCACAAGCCCGCCGCCGTGCTGCTGGTGGACCGGGGCCTGGCCCCCGCCGCCATGCGCGCCGGGCGCGACCACGACTGGGCGGCCCTGCGCGCGCGGCACATGGATGCGCAGGTGCCCTGCGCCTGGGTGGAGTCCACCCACCCGAGCTACACGCTCTACACCAGCGGCACCACCGGCAAGCCCAAGGGCGTGCAGCGCGACACGGGCGGCTACACCGTGGCGCTGGCCTCCAGCATGCGCCACATCTTCCAGGCCGACGCGGGCGACACGTATTTCTGCACCAGCGACATCGGCTGGGTGGTGGGCCACAGCTACATCATCTACGCCCCGCTGATCGCGGGCATGACCACCATCCTCTACGAGGGCCTGCCGATCCGGCCCGACGCGGGCATCTGGTGGAGCATCGTCGAGAAGTACCAGGTCACGCACATGTTCTCGGCGCCCACGGCGGTGCGCGTGCTCAAGAAGCAGGACCCCGGGTACCTGAAGAAGCACGACCTCTCCAGCCTCAAGGCGCTGTGGCTGGCCGGCGAGCCGCTGGACGAGCCCACGGCCACGTGGATCAGCGGAGCCCTGGGCGTGCCCATCATCGACAACTACTGGCAGACCGAGACGGGCTGGCCCATCCTCACGCTGTGCAACGGGGTGGAGCAGCAGCCCTCGCGCTTCGGCAGCCCCGGCAAGGCCGTCTACGGCTACAACGTCAAGCTCATCGACGAGTCCACGGGCGAGGAGCTCACCGAGCCCGACCAGAAGGGCGTGGTCGCCATCGAGGGGCCGCTGCCTCCCGGCTGCCTGCAGACCGTTTGGCGCAACGACGAGCGCTTCGTGAACACCTACTGGAAGAGCATTCCCGGCCGGCTGATCTACAGCACCTTCGACTGGGGCATCCGCGACGAGGGCGGCTACTACTTCATCCTGGGCCGCACCGACGACGTGATCAACGTCGCGGGCCACCGCCTGGGCACGCGCGAGATCGAGGAGTGCATCTCCGGCCACCCGAACATCGCCGAGGTGGCGGTGGTGGGCGTGGCCGACCAGCTCAAGGGCCAGGTGGCCATGGCCTTCGCCGTGCCGCGCGATGCATCGGGCCTGGTGGACGATGCGGCGCGCCTGCAGTTCGAGGGCGAGGTGATGAAGCAGGTGGACGGCCAGCTCGGCGCCGTGGCCCGGCCGGCGCGCGTGCTGTTCGTCACCGCGTTGCCCAAGACGCGCAGCGGCAAGCTGCTGCGCCGCGCGCTGCAGGCCGTGGCCGAGCGGCGCGACCCGGGCGACCTGACCACCATGGAAGACCCGGCGGCGCTGCAGCAGATCAAGGAACTGGTCGGCTGATCTGCTGCCGTTTCAATAGCATCTTGCGCTTGCTGCACAAGCGCTGGGGGCTGTTTTCATGCATATTCCCGCCAGGCCCCGGGCGCGTGCCACGCGGCCGCCCAGGCGGCGAATTCCTCGGCCGGCATGGGCCGCGCGATGCAGTAGCCCTGCGCCAGCGTGCAGCCCATCTGCAGCAGCATCTGCCCCTGCTCCACGGTCTCCACCCCCTCGGCCACGATCTGGTAGCCGAAGGAGCGCGCCAGGCCGATCACCCCCTGCACGATGGCCCGGTCGCCGGGGTCGGTGGTCATGCCGGCCACGAAGCTGCGGTCGAGCTTGAGGTGGTCCATCGGCAGGCGGCGCAGGTAGGCCAGCGATGAATAGCCGGTGCCGAAGTCGTCGAACGAGATGCTCATGCCCAGCGCGCGCAGGCGCGTGAGCTCGTAGGCCACGTGGTCCATGTCGTAGAGCGCCGCGCTTTCGGTGAGCTCCATGTTCAGCAGGTAGGCCGGCACGCCGGGCCGCAGCGCCAGGCGCGAGGCCATCCAGTCGGCGAAGCCGCTGCGGCGCAGGTGCTCGGGCGTGATGTTGATGCTCACGGGCACGGCCAGGCCCTGGCCCATGAGCCCGGCCACGATGGCCAGCGCCGTGTCCACCACCCATTCGCCGAACAGGGCCTGCAGCTCCGCATGGCCTTCGATGAGGTGCAGGAACTGCGCCGGCGCGAGCACGCCGCGCTCGGGGTGGTGCCAGCGCGCCAGGGCCTCGGCGCCGACCACCGTGCCGCGCCGCATGTCCACCTTGGGCTGCAGGTACAGCCGCAGCTCGCCGCGCTCCAGCGCGGCGGCGAGCTGGGCGCTCTGCTCGCGCTGGGCCTGCAGGGCGCGCTCCTGCACGGCGTCGAAGGCGTGGAAGCGGTTGCGGCCGGCCTGCTTGGCGGCGTACATGGCCTGGTCGGCGTGGCGCAGCAGGGTGTCGGTGTCGGCGCCGTCCTCGGGGTAGACCGTGTAGCCGATGCTGGCCGTGATGAGCACGCGCTCGGCGTCCAGGGTGTAGGGCGCGGACACGCCGTCCATCACCATGCGCAGGTGCTGCTCGCATTCGGCGGGCGAGGCCAGGCCGGGCAGCAGGATCACGAACTCGTCCCCGCCCAGGCGGGCCACGCAGTCGCAGGAGCGCAGGGAGCGCTTGAGCCGCTCGGCCACGATCACCAGCAGCCGGTCGCCCGCCGCGTGGCCCAGCCGGTCGTTGACGGGCTTGAAGCCGTCCAGGTCGAGATAGGCCACGCCGAGCTGCTGGCCGCGCGGGTGGCACTGCTCCATGGCCTCGCGCAGGCGGCGCTCCAGCAGCACGCGGTTGGGCAGGCCGGTGAGCGCGTCGTAGTGGGCCATGCGCTCGAGCTGCTGCTCCTGCGTGCGCTCGCTGGTCACGTCGATGGACATGCCCACCATGCGCGCGGGCCGGCCGTTGGCATCGTGCGCCACGATCTTGCCCAGGCTGCGGATCCAGCGGTTGCCGCCCTGGGGCAGCAGGATGCGGCAGGTGACGTCGAAAGGCGCGGCCTGCTGCGCGATGTGGCGCTGCAGCGCCTGGGTGACGGCGTCGATGTCCTCGGGCGCGATGCCCGAGGTCCAGGGCACGGGCGGGGAAGCGCCATGCACGGGCTCGGGCAGGCCGTTCATGGCGCGCCAGCGCGCGTCGCCCGTGATCCCGCCGCCGTGCAGGTCCCAGTCCCACAGGCCCAGCGCCGCGGCGGCGATGGTGAGCGACAGCAGCTCCTCGCGCTCGCGCACGTGCTGCTCGGCCTGTTTGCGCTCGGTGATGTCGTGCAGCGCGAACAGCCAGCAGGCCTCGCCGTTCACGTCGACCGGGCTCATGGACTGCAGCACGGTGCGCTTCTCGCCGCTGCGCGTGGTCAGGTCCACCTCGTAGCTCACGAGCTGGCCCTGCCGCACGGCGGCTTCCAGCAGCTTGGCGCGCGCCTGGGCCTCGTAGATGCCCAGCCCCACGACGGTGTTGCCCAGCGCCTCGTCGCGCGTGAAGCCCAGGGCCTGCTCCCACGCGGGGTTGACGTCGAGGTAGACGCCGTCCTCGCGCCGGGAAAAGCCCAGCGGGTAGGGCATGACCTTGAAGATGAGCGCCAGCCGCTCCTCGGAGGAGCGCAGCCGCTCCAGGGCGCGGCGCCACTCGTCGATGTCCTGCAGGATGCCGCGGATGCGCACCACGCGGCCCGCCTCCACCACGGGCTCGCCGTGCACGCGCACCCAGATCGGGCGCCCGTCGGTGCGCAGGATCTCGATTTCGAGGTTCCACACCGCATGGTCCCGCAGGCAGCGGCGCATGGCGTCGCCCATGGCCTCGCGCCAGGCGGGCGTGACGAACTCGTGCAGGTAGTCGCGCGGCAGCGGGTGGCCGGGCGAGAGCCCGTGGATGTCGAAGCACACGTCCGACCAGTAGGTGATGCCCAGCCCCGGCATCTCCTCCCACACGCCCAGGCGCGCCATGCGGCCGGCCTGGCGCAGCAGGCTGTTGGCCGCCAGCAGCTCGTCGCGCACGCGCTGCTCCTGCGTCATGTCGTGGAAGACGAAGACCAGGCAGTCTTCCTCGGCGATGCGCGCGGTGCGGGCGGACATGAGGCCGGGAATGTCCTCGCCGCCGCGCTGCGCCGTCATCGGCAGGCCGCGCACCTCGCCCTGCTTGCGCAGGGCCTCCAGCAGGCGGTCGCGCTCGCCCGCATGCGGCCAGACGCCCAGCTCCAGCGAGGTGCGGCTCAGCGTCTCGGCGCGGGTGCGGCCGAGCAGGCGCTCGAAGGCGGGGTTGATGTCCAGGTAGGCGCCGTCGCTCAGGCGGGTGATGCCGGCGGCGTCGGGCAGCGTCTGGTACACGGTCGTGTACTTCGCCTCGGAGGCGCGCATGGCCTCGCGCATCTCGTAGTGCTCGGTGACGTCCAGGTCCATGCCCGCGAGCAGCAGCACGCGGCCCTGGGCATCGCGTTTCACGGCGCGCCCGCGGGAGATCAGCCAGCGCCAGCGGCCCTGCTCGTCGCGCAGGCGGAATTCCGCGTGATGCATCTCCTCGTGCCCGTCCAGCACGCGGCGCAGGTAGGGCCGCAGCCGGGCGCGGTCGTCGGGGTGGCAGCGCTCGTGCCAGCGGCGGCCGGCGTCCAGGTCGCTCACCGTGTAGGGGGGCGAGAGTTCGCTGTCGTCCGGGCAGCCTTCCATGCCGAAGGTGCGGTAGAAGCGCCCGTAATACGAGAACTGGCGCCGGCGGATGTCCCACTCCCAGCGCCCGCCGCCGGAGGCGCGGATGGCGCGCAGCAGGTCTTCCTCGCGCTGGCGCAGCGTGCGCAGCGACTGCGCGCGGCTGCGCAGCAGCTCGGCGCCGCCGCACAGCACGATGGTGCCCATCACGTAGCGCCAAGGCGTGGCGTGCAGCAGCATGTCGCCCAGCGAGGCCGCCAGGCCGGGGTCGGTGTTGACCCACGGCAGCAGCGCCGGAGGCAGCGTGAAGGCCAGGCCGGCCACCGCCGCCCACACCGCCAGGTGCCCGCGCTGGCGCGCGAGCCGCCAGGCCAGGCCCAGCGCCGTGGTGGCGCAGGCCAGGCCCAGGCCGGTGGCCCAGTCGGGCGTGTCCGCCAGCCACTGGCTGCCCAGCGAGGCGGCCGCAGCCAGCACCCCGGCGCAGGGGCCGAGCAGGAACGCCGCCGAAGCCACCAGCGTGGGATGCATGTGCCGCACGCCCTCGGCATAGGCGGGCAGGCCCTGCAGCGCAACCAGTACCGAGGCCAGGCCGCAGGCCAGGCCCATCGCACCGCGCTGCAGGCGCGTCGGCGCCAGCAGCACCTGCTGCGGCAGCGCGGCCAGGGCGGCGATCAGGGCCAGGTGCACCAGCCCGGTGACGAGCACCTCGTCCGTCATGCGGTGGTGTCCGGCGTGCCGGTTCGGCCTGTGGAGGGCGGGAAAAGCGCTACCGCCGGTGGCATGGAAGGCGACGGCACGGGGGCGGCGAAACTCGACATGTGTCAGAGTGTATTTCGCTCCGGGCGGGTCTCCGGTGGCGGCATACCCTGGGTGTTGGTTTGGCGCTCCGTGGTCAGCCGGCGCGGGGGCGTGGTCCCACCAAGCCGGTGGAGAGCATGGTGCCGCAGACGATCACCGCGCCGCAGCCCAGCATCCACGGCGTCACGGCCTCGCCCAGGAACACCGCGCCGTAGAACACCGCGAAGACCGGCGCCAGGAAGGTCACGGCCAGCGCCCGGCTCGGGCCCGCGCGGGCAATGAGGCGGAAGTACAGGATGTAGGCGATGCCCGTGCACAGCACGGCGATGGCGACGACGGCGGCCCAGGCGCGCGGCCCCGGCATCTGGGCGGGCCAGTACAGCAGCGTGGGCAGCGCCAGCCCGAGCGCCGCGCCGAGCTGGCTGCCCGTGGCCGTCGCCAGCGGCGGAATGCCCGTGAGGTAGCGCCGCGCGTAGCTGGCCGCCACGGCATAGCAGGTGGAGGCCAGCAGGCATGCGGCGATGGCCCAGCCGGCATGGCTGGTCTTGAAGCCTGTGCCCGCCGGCGCGCGCCAGGCCAGCAGCGCCACACCGACGAAGCCCAGCGCCAGCCCGAGCCAGCGCAGGCGATTGATGCGGTCGCCCAGCCACACCCAGGCCACCAGCGCGCCGAACAGCGGCACCGTGGCGTTGAGAATGGAGGTGAGCCCGGTGGCGATGTGCATCACGGCCCAGGCGAACAGCGCGAAGGGAATAGCCGAGTTGATCACCCCGGCCAGCAGCACCGGCCGCCAGTGGCGCCGCAGCGCGGGCCATTCGCCGCGCTGCAGCAGGATGGGCCAGAGGAACAGCGTGGCCAGGGTCACCCGCAGCCCGGCCATGGGCAACGGGCCGAACTCGGACGCGCCCAGGCGCATGAACAGGAACGAGGCGCCCCAGAGAGCGGCGAGCAGGACGAATTCGCCCACCCAGGGGGCAGGGCGGGCGCAGGTGGAAGCGGTCATATCAGTTTTTCGCTGTGCGTTGCGCGGCCTGCGGCGCAGGAAACTGGCGCGCGCCAGGCCAGGGCCGCCGTGCAAGGGCCTGAGCCGGCCGCACCGCCCCGCCGCGCTGGCTGCGTCCCCCTGCCCGCAGCGCGCAGCGCTGCGAGAGCGGGGGGAAGGCGCGAAGCGCCTCAGGGAGGTGTTTCACTTCAGCACGCCTTCCAGCTGCAGCAGCGCCGTCTTGCGCGGCAGGCCGCCGGCATAGCCGGTGAGCGCGCCGCCGCCGCCCAGCACCCGGTGGCAGGGCACGGCCACGCTGATGGGGTTGCGCCCCACGGCGGCCCCCACGGCGCGCACCGCGGCCGGGTTGCCGAGCTGGCGGGCCAGCGCGCCGTAGGTGGTGCTGCCGCCGCGCGGGATGGCCAGCAGCGCCTGCCAGACGGCTTGCTGGAAGGGCGTGCCGCCCGCCAGGCACAGCGGCAGGTCAAACCGGGTGCGCGTGCCCTGCAGGTACTCGCGCACCTGCTGCGCGGCGGCGCGCAGCACGGGGTGCGTGGCGTCTTCGGGCCAGGCATGGGCGCCGTCGAGCTGCGCCGGCAGGTGGCGCTGGCCGTCGAACCACAGCCCCACCAGGCCCTGGGCGCAGGCGGCCAGGCGGACGTCGCCCAGGACGGTGGGGGTGCGGGCTTGCACCGTATCGGGAGGGAAGTGCATGGTGGAACCTCTATTAGAAGCGAAATCGGCCGTTGGCGCAGGCGGGGCAAGCGCAAGCAGCTACGGATTGGATAGCGCGGCCCAGGCCCGGATCACGCCGTAGCTGCGCCATGGGCGCCAGGCCTGCGCCGCCTCCAGCGCGGCGCGCGCGGGCTGCGGCGCGCCGCGCACGCCCAGGGCCTTGTGCAGCGCCACGTCGCCGGCGGGAAAGGCGTCGGGCCAGCGCAGCGCGCGCATGGCGATGTACTGGGCCGTCCAGTCGCCGATGCCGGGGAGCTGGCGCAGCGCGGCCGTGGTGGCCTCCACGTCGCTGCCCGCGTGCAGCGCGATGCGGCCGTCCAGCACGGCCCGCGCCAGCGCCACGATGGCCGCCTGCCGCTGGCGCACGATGCCCAGTTGCCCCAGCGCATCGCCCTCGGCGGCGGCCAGGGTGGCGGGCGCAGGGAACAGCAGGCGCAGCCCGGGCCAGGGCGTGGCGATGGGCTCGCCGAAGCGCTCCAGCAGCCGCTGCACCAGCGTGCGCGCGGCGGCCACCGTGATCTGCTGGCCCAGCACGGCGCGCACGGCCAGCTCGAACCCGTCGAAGCAGCCCGGCACGCGCAGCCCGTCGCCCAGGGGGAAGGCCGGGTGCAGCACGGCGTTGATGGCGGCCGGGTCGGCATCCAGGTCCAGCAGGGCGCGCACACGGGCGATCACCTGGGGCAGGGTGGGCAGCAGGCTGTCGCTGGCGGTGAGCGCGACGCGGGGGCCGGGCTGATCTTTGCGGTCGAACCGGGCATCGATCCAGCCCGTGTACTGCACGTCGCCCACGGCCAGCCGCACCGTGCGGCGCAGGCCCTGCGGGTCCACGCTTTCCATGCCGTGGATCTGGCGCGTGGCCAGAAAGCCCAGCAGCGCCGCCGCGTCGTACGGCGGGCGCAGCCCCAGGTGCACGGGGCGGGCCGCGCCCGGGTGCGCGCCGCCCTCGCGGCGCAGCTGTGTGGGGTTGAGCCCGTAGTGCGTGCTGAAGGCCGCATTGAAGCGCCGCACGCTGGCGAAGCCGCTGGCCAGCGCCACCTGGGTGACGGGCAGGCGCGTGTCGGTCAGCAACTGCTTGGCCGCCAGCAGCCGGCGCGTCTGCAGGTATTGCAGCGGCGACACGCCCAGGGCCGCCTCGAAGATGCGGCGCAGGTGCCGGTCGCTCACGCCCAGGCGGTGGGCCAACTGCGCCACCAGGGCGCCGCCGCCGTCGGTGCTCCAGGCCTCGGGCGCATCCAGCAGGCGCAGTGCCTGGCGCACGAGGATGCCTGAGGCGTCCTGCACCGACCACGCCAGTGCTTGCGGCGCCAGCTCGGGCCGGCAGCGCAGGCAGGGCCGGAAGCCCGCGCTCTCGGCCTGCGCGGCGAGCGTGAAGAAGCGGCAGTTCTCGCGCCGCGGCGTGCGCACGGCGCAGACCGGGCGGCAGTAGATGCCGGTGGAGGTCACGCCCGTGAAGAAGCGCCCGTCGAACCGCGCGTCGCGCGCCTTCAGCGCGAGGTAGCGGGCGTCGTCATCGTCGGCAGGCAAGTGGGCGGGCATGGGGCGCATGATAGGTCGTGCCCGGGGCGGAGCTGGCCGTTTTCGGACATGCGCTTCCACCGTCGCCTTCAGACTTTGACCCTTGGCTTCGTGGCAGTGCACGCGGTTGGTGCATTCTCCCGCGATGGAAAAGACGCAGAAACAAAAGATGCTTGCCGGCGAGCTGTACGACGCTGGCGACGCCGAGATCCAAGCCGACCTGGTGTCGGCGTGTGCATGGATGGTCAAGTACAACGCGTCGCTTGGCGCGGCCGTGCAGGATCGCCTCAGCCTTCTTCGAGAGCGGCTGGCCCGCGTCGGCGACGGCGCGGTGGTTCGTCCGCCCTTCCATTGCGACTATGGCTTCAACATCAGCCTTGGCTCCGGGGTGTTCCTGAACTACAAATGCGTCATCCTCGACGTCGTCGGGGTCAGCATCGGGGACAAGACCCAGATAGGGCCAGGCGTTCAGATTCTCACGGCGGATCATCCGCGTGACTCGGCTTCGCGCGAGGCGGGGCTCGAGTTCGGTCGCCCGGTTCGCATCGGCCGGAACGTGTGGATTGGTGGCGGCGCGCTCATTCTTCCGGGGGTGACCATTGGAGATGACGCGGTGATTGGCGCTGGCAGCGTAGTCACCCGTGACGTCGGCGCCGGCCAAACTGTCGTCGGCAATCCGGCCAAGCCGCGGCCTGCGCGCCCGCAAGCATCGCGGGGCGGCCAAAGCCGGAACTAGCTCACTAACTCCATCCGATAAGCCAGCGCGATGAACAGCGACTGCGCCAGGCACAGCGTGCCCGTGAGCGAGCGGAAGCCGAAGGTGGCGCTGTCCTGCGCGATCAGCGTGACGCTGGCGCGTGTGGCCAGCGGCGAGAGCGGGCTGTCGGTCAGCGCGATCAGGCGCGCGCCGCGCGCGATGGCGGCATCGGCCAGCTCCAGCGTCTCGCGCGCATAGGGGTCGAACGACACGGCCACGATCACGTCGCCCGGCGCCATGGCGCGCAGCTCGCCCATCTGCATCGCGCCCAGGCCGTGCAGCCAGTGCACGGGCTTGGCCGTGTGCTGCAGCGCATAGGCCAGGTAGGCGCCCACGGGAAAGGCCCGCCGCGCGGCCGCGAGCCAGAGCGCGGGCGCGGCCGCGAGCAGATCCACCGCCGCGTCGATGGGCGCATCGGCCAGCCCGGCCTGCAGCGCCTGCAGGCTGGCGAGGCTGCCTTCGACCACCTCGTGCGCGATCTGCGCGCCGGGCAGCGGCCCCACGCCCGCGTCGATCAGGCTGCGGATGCGGTCCTGGTAGTCGCGCTGCGGCGCGAGCTGGCGCGCCGCCCCGGCGCGAAACAGCGTCTGGAGCTGCGTGTAGCCATGGAAGCCGAAGTGCTTGGCGAAGCGCACCACGGCCGAGGGCTGCACGCCGCAATCCTGCGCCACCTCCTGAATGCCCTGCAGCGCGATGTGCGCGCCGCTGTGCTCCACGTGGCGCGCGATGGCCTGCAGCTGGCGGCTGAGGCGGGGGTACTGGGCGCGCAGGTCGGCCAGGAAGGCATCCGCGCTGGCATAGGCGGCGTCCGTGGTTGGATGGTTTTTTCTGTTTTCCATTGAATTGGAAAAATATTTCTATTTAAGGCTATGATCGGCCCATTATCTGGCGCTGCCTCGCTTCCAAGACCATGCCCACCACGCTGAACTTTCCCCTGGGCCGCACGCACGACGTGGCCTGCCTCGGCCGCTTGGCCGTGGATCTCTACGCACAGCAGATCGGCTGCAGCCTGGAGGACGCGACGAGCTTCTCCAAATACCTGGGAGGCTCGTCGGCCAACATCGCCTTCGGCACCGCGCGCCTGGGCCTGCGCTCGGCCATGGTCTCGCGCGTGGGTGACGAGCAGAACGGCCGCTTCCTGCTGAACACGCTGAAGAATGAAGGCTGCGACGTGAGCCAGGTGCAGATCGACCCGCAGCGCCTCACCGGCATGGTGCTGCTGGGCATCAAGGACCAGGACACCTTCCCGCTGCTGTTCGCCCGCGAGAACTGCGCCGACATGGCGCTGGACGCCGCCGCGATCAGCGAAGACTTCATCGCCGGCTGCCGCAGCCTGCTCATCACCGGCACCCACCTGAGCACCCCCACGGTGCTGGCCGCCAGCCGCCGCGCGCTGGAACTGGCGGGCAGGCACGGCGCGGTGCGCGTGCTCGACATCGACTACCGCCCCGTGCTCTGGGGCCTGACGGGCAAGGGCGACGGCGAGACGCGCTACGTGGGCAGCGATGCGGTCAGCCGCCACCTGCAGGCGCAGTTGCCGCTCTTCGAGCTGATCATCGGCACCGAGGAGGAATGGCTGATCGTGGGCGGCGAGGGCGAGCTGATGGCCGCGCTGCGCCGTGCGCGCCAGCACACGCGGGCGGTGTTCGTTGTCAAGCGCGGCGCGCTGGGCTGCAGCGTCATCGAAGGCGACGTGCCCGCGCGCATCAACGACGCGCTCACCGTGCTGGGCGAGCGCATCGAGGTGCTCAACGTGCTCGGCGCGGGCGATGCCTTCGCGTCCGGCCTGCTCCATGGGCTGCTGACCGGCAAGGGCTGGGAGGAATCGGCGCGCATCGCCAACGCCTGCGGCGCCATCGTCGTCTCGCGCCACGGCTGCGCCCCCGCCATGCCCACGCAGGCCGAACTGGCGCACTGGTTCACCAGCGAGCGCCACGTGCGCCCGGACCAGGACGCCGACCTGGCCCACCTGCACCGCGTGAGCGTGCCGCGCCGCCAGTGGCCCGAGCTGTACGTGCTGGCCTACGACCACCGCTCGCAGTTCGAGGACATGGCGCGCGAGGCTGGCGCCGACGCGGCGCGCATCCCCGCGCTCAAGAAGCTCATCAATGGCGTGGTGGCCGACCTTGAAAGTTCCGACGCCAGCGTGCGCGGCAAGCTCGGCGTGCTGATCGACGGGCGCCTGGGCGAGGCCGCGCTGCACGACGCCACGGGGCGCGGCTGGTGGCTGGGCCGGCCCGTCGAGCGGCCGGGCTCGCGCCCCCTGCGCTTCGACGGCACGCATTCGCTGGCCTCGCAGCTCGCGCACTGGCCGCGCGAGCAGGTCGTGAAATGCCTGGTCTTCTACCACCCTGATGACCCCGAGGCGCTGCGCGCCGAGCAGGAGGAATGGCTGCAGCAGGTGTGGGAGGCCACGCGCGCCAGCGGCCATGAGCTGCTGCTCGAAGTGATCCCGCCGCGCGAGATGGCCGGCGACCACGGCGAAGCCACGGTGCGCGCGATCCGCCGCTTCTACGACCTCGGTTTCCGCCCCGAGTGGTGGAAGGTGGGCGTGATGGCCGCGCAGCACTGGCAGGCGCTCGACGCGCTGGTGGCCGAGCGCGACCCGTACTGCCGCGGCGCGGTGATCCTGGGCCTGTCGCAGCCGCTCGACCAGCTCGTGGCGGGCTTCGCCGAGGCGCGCGGCAGCCGCATCGTGCGCGGTTTCATGATCGGCCGCAGCGTCTGGGCCGAAGCGAGCCGTGAATGGCTCGCGGGGCGCATCGGCGATGCCGAGCTCCAGGCCCGCGTGGCGGCCAACTTCCGCCAGCTCATCGAGGGCTGGCGCGCCGCCCGGCAGACACAACCACAGAAGGAGACCGCATGACGATCAGCCCGCTCCTGGTCAAGGCCGCGCGCACCGGGCGCGTGGTGGCCGACATCACTCCCGCATCCGCCGGCTGGCGCCACGTGGGCTTCCGCGCGCTGCGCCTGGGGGCAGGGGAGGAGGAAGCATTCGACCTGCCCGCGAACCGCGAGCTGTGCATCACTCTCCTCACCGGCCAGGCCGACGTGCAGGTGGACGGCGCCCTGTACACCGCCCTGGGCGGCCGCGCCTCGGTGTTCGACGACGCCGCGCCCGCCGCCGTCTACGTGCCACCGGGGCGGCGCGTACGCATCGCGGCGCGCGGCGCGGCCGAGGTAGCCCTCTCTACCGCGCCCGCCGAAGGCCGACTGCCCCCGCGCGTGATCGAACCTGGCCAGATGAAGCGCAGCGTGCGCGGGCAGGGCAGCAACACGCGCTACGTGTGCGACATCCTGCCCGAGGGCGAACCGGCCGAAGGCCTGCTCGTCGTCGAGGTGGTCACGCCCGCGGGCCATTCGTCGAGCTATCCGCCGCACAAGCACGACACGGCGCGCGAAGGAGAGACGTCGCTGGAGGAAACCTACTACCACATGCTGCGGCCCGAGCAGGGCTTCGCCTTCCAGCGCGTCTACACCGACGACCGCAGCCTGGACGAATCCATGGCCGTGGAGCACCGCGACACCGTGCTGGTGCCGCGCGGCTACCACCCCTGCGTGGTGCCGCACGCCTACGACCTGTACTACCTCAACACCATGGCCGGCCCGCAGCGCCGCTGGGCGTTCTGGAACGACCCGCAGCACGCCTGGATGCTCGAAGCGCGCTGACCTCATTGCTACTTTATTAATAGCTGCCAGCGCTTGTCCATCAAGCGCTGGAGGCCAAAAACATCCCAAATCCACCTGAAGGAGACACAAAGCCATGAAACGCAAGACCTTTTGCCTGATCGCCGCCGCGCTGCTGGCCGGCAGCATGGGCGCGCACGCCCAGAGCCCTTACCCCAGCCAGCCCGTGAAGTGGATCGTGCCCTACGCGCCCGGTGGCACCACCGACGTGATCGCGCGCAACCTCGCCACCCGCATGGGGCAGGACATGGGCCAGCCCGTGATCGTGGACAACAAGCCCGGCGCGGCCAGCATCATCGGCGCCACCTTCATCGCCCGCTCGCAGCCCGACGGCTACACCGTGGGCACGGCCGATTCCGGCACGCTGGCGTTCAACCCGGCGATGTACGCCACGCTGACCTACGACGCGGCCAAGGACTTCACCTACATCGGCGGCCTGGGCAAGATGCCGCTGGTGCTGGCCGTGGCGCCGAACTTCCCGGCCAAGAACATGCAGGAGCTGCTGGCGCTGGTGAAGAAGTCGCCGGGCAGCATCTCCAGCGCGTCGTCCGGCCCCGGCTCGCCGCTGCACGTGGCGCTGGAGCTGTTCAAGCAACGCACGGGCACCGACATGATGCACGTGCCCTACAAGGGCTCGGCCCCCGCGCTGCAGGATCTGATGGCGGGCCAGGTGCAGACCATGTTCGTCGACCTGCCGCCGAGCCTGTCGATGATCAAGAGCGGCAAGATCCGCGTGCTGGCCGTCGCCACGCCGCAGCGCCTGTCCATCCTGCCCGACGTGCCGACGATGGCCGAGGCCGGCGTGCCCGGCTTCGAGGCCTATGCGTGGCAGGGCTTCGTGGGGCCGGCCAAGCTGCCCGAGGCGGTGGTGGGCAAGCTCAGCGCGCGCCTGGTGGCCGCGCTCAAGCACCCGGAAATGCGCGCCAGGCTGGAGGAGCTGGGCATCCAGCCGATGCCCATGACGCCCGCCGAGTTCACCGATTTCGTGCGGTCGGAGCAGAAGCTCTGGAGCGGCGTGATCAAGGCCGCGAACATCCGCCTGGACTGATCCGGCACACCGGCCCGGGCGGGGAGGGCGGCCTACAATGACCGGCTCCTTCCCACTCCCACCACAGGCAGGCCCGTGCAGCTCTCCCCCTCGATTTTCAAAGCCTACGACATCCGCGGCATCGTCCCGAGCACCCTGAACGAATCCGTGGCCCTGGGGCTCGGGCGCGCGTTCGGCACGGCCGCGCGGGCCGAAGGGCAGACCGTGGTGGCCGTGGGCCGCGACGGGCGCCTGTCGGGCCCGGGCCTCGCGGCCGCGCTGATCCAGGGGCTGGTGGACAGCGGCGTCGAGGTCATCGACATCGGCATGTGCACCACGCCCATGCTGTACTTCGCGGCGGCCACGCTGTGCCAGAGCGGCATCCAGATCACGGGCAGCCACAACCCCAAGGACTACAACGGCTTCAAGATGGTGCTGGCCGGCCGCGCCATCTACGGCGAGGAAATCCAGCGGCTGCGCCGCACGATGGAGGGGGAGTCCTGGCAGCTCGCGCCCGCAGGCAGCGTGCGCCAGGCCGACGTGCTGTCCTCCTACGTGCAGCGCATCGTGGGCGATGTGAAGCTCGCGCGGCCCATGAAGATCGTGGTGGACTGCGGCAACGGCGTGGCGGGCGCTTCGGCGCCGGGCATCTTCCGGGCGCTGGGCTGCGAGGTGATCGAGCTCTTTTCCGAGGTGGACGGCAACTTCCCCAACCACCACCCCGACCCCAGCAAGCCCGAGAACCTGCGCGACCTGATCGCCAAGCTGCAGAGCACCGACGCCGAGCTGGGCCTGGCCTTCGACGGCGACGGCGACCGCTTGGGGATCGTCACCAAGGACGGCCAGAACATCTTCCCCGACCGCCAGATGATGCTGTTCGCGCAGGACGTGCTCTCGCGCGTGCCGGGCGGCACCATCCTGTTCGACGTGAAGTGCACGCAGCGCCTCGCGCCCGCCATCCAGCAGGCGGGCGGCCAGCCCCTCATGTACAAGACGGGCCACTCGCTCATCAAGGCGCGCATGAAGGAGGTGAACTCGCCCCTGGGCGGCGAGATGAGCGGCCACATCTTCTTCAAGGAGCGCTGGTACGGCTTCGACGACGGCACCTACGCGGGCTGCCGCCTGCTGGAGATCCTGAGCCGCGGCAGCGACCCCAGCAGCGTGCTCAACGCGCTGCCCACGAGCCATTCCACCCCCGAACTCAACGTGCAGTGCGCCGAGGGCGAGCCGCACCAGCTCACGGCCGAGCTGCAGGCGCTGGCCGGCGAGGCCTTCGCCGCGCCCGCGCAGGTCAGCACCATCGACGGGCTGCGCGTGGACTGGCCCGACGGCTTCGGCCTGATCCGCGCGAGCAACACCACGCCCGTGCTGGTGCTGCGCTTCGAGGGCCACACCGACGCGGCGCTGCACCGCATCGAGGCCGCCATGCTCGCGCTGCTGGAGCGCGTGAAGCCCGGCGCCCAGGTGGGCAGCGCCGCGCATTGACGGCGGCGCCATGCAGCGCATCGCCCTGTGGCTCTACAGCCTGGTCACCTGGCTGGCCACGCCGCTGCTGCTGCGCAAGCTGCGCCGCCGTGCACGCACCGAATCCGGCTACGGCGTCGCGGTGGGCGAGCGCCTGGGGCGCTATCCGCGCTCCATGGACAGCGTGGTGCCGCTGGCCAGCCGCGACCCGGCCGAGCGCTTCGTCTGGATCCACGCCGTCTCGCTGGGCGAGACGCGCGCCGCGGCCATCCTGCTGAAGGAGCTGCGCGCGCTGCTGCCCGGCATGCGCCTGCTGCTCACGCACGGCACGGCCACGGGCCGCGCCGAGGGCGCCAAGCTGCTGCTGCCCGGCGACGTGCAGGTGTGGCAGCCATGGGACACGCCCCGCGCGGTGCGGCGCTTCCTGCGGCTGCTGCGCCCGTCCATCGGCATCCTCATGGAAACCGAGGTCTGGCCCAACCTCGCGGCGGGCTGCCGCGCGCAGGGCGTGCCGCTGGTGCTGGCCAATGCCCGGCTCAACGAGAAATCGCGTGCCGGGGCGCTGCGGCTGTCGTGGCTTTCGCGCCCGGCCTATGCGGGCCTGGCGGCCGTCTGGGCCCAGACCGAGGGCGACGCCCAGCGGCTGCGCGACGTGGGCGCGCGGGTGGACGGCGTGTTCGGCAACCTGAAGTTCGACGTGGTGCCGGACGCCGCGCAGCGCGCGCAGGGCCGTGCCTGGCGCGACGCCGACCCGCGCCCCGTGGTGCTGCTGGCCAGCAGCCGCGAGGGCGAGGAGGCGATGTGGCTGGAGGCCTTGAAGCAAAAATGGCCTCCAGCGCTTGCCGGGCAAGCGCAAGCAGCTATTGAATCAGGAGCGAACATGCCCGTGCAGTGGCTGCTCGTGCCGCGCCACCCGCAGCGCTTCGACGAGGTGCAGCGCCTGTGCGAAGACGCAGGCCTGCGCGTGTCGCGGCGCAGCCAGTGGGTGGGCGCGCCGGGCGAGGCCGATGTGTGGCTGGGCGACTCGCTGGGCGAAATGGCCCTCTACTATGGCCTGGCCCACGTGGCGGTCCTGGGCGGCAGCTTCGCGCCGCTGGGCGGGCAGAACCTCATCGAGGCCGCGGCGTGCGGCTGCCCCGTGGTCATGGGGCCGCACACCTTCAATTTCGCCGAGGCCGCGCGCCTGGCCGAGGAGGCCGGCGCGGCCCAGCGCGTGGCGGACATGGCCGGGGCGGTGGCTGCCGCCTGCGCCCTGGCGCAGGACCCGCAGCAGCGCGCGCGCCTGGCCGCGCTCTGCGAGACTTTCACCGAGAGCCACCGCGGCGCGGCCCTGTCCACCGCCATGGCCGTGGCCGGCCTGCTGCGCTCGGCCGACTGACGCAGCGCAAGGCCGCCGCGCGGCACATCGCCAAACCCCGGGCGATGGCAGAGAATCCGCACATCATGATGGACAAACACTACCTGACGCCCCTGTTCGCGCCCACCTCGATCATCGTGCTGGCTGGACGCGCGGACGCGCCCGAGACGCTCACGCCGCAAGCCCGCGCGCTGCACCAGGCGCTGCGCGCGCAGCGCTACACGGGCACGCTCACCTTCATGGACATCCAGACCAGCGGCACGCTGGCCGACCTAGCGCAGACCCGCGCGGACCTGGCGCTGATCGCCTTGCCCGCGCAGGACGTGGCCGCTGCGCTGGAGGTGGCCGGTCGCATCAACTGCCGCACGGCCGTGGTGCTCTCCAGCGGCATCGGCGCGGCGCAGGCCGAGCAGTGGCGCAAGATCGCGCGGCGCGAGGGCATGCACCTGCTGGGCCCCAACTCGCTGGGCATCCAGCGCCCTGCGCTGCAGCTCAACGCCAGCGCCACCGGGCCGCTGGCGCGCGAGGGGTCGCTGGCGCTGGTGTGCCAGTCGGGCGCGCTCACCGCCTCCATCCTCGACTGGGCCAGCAACAACGCCGTGGGCTTCTCCAGCGTGGTCTCGCTCGGGCCGCACACCGACCTGGGCTTAAGCGAGGCGCTGGACTTCCTGGCCAACGACCCGCGCACGCAGAGCATCGTGGTCTACATGGAGGGCATCCAGAACGCGCGCCGTTTCATGAGCGCACTGCGCTCGGCTGCGTTCGCCAAGCCGGTGGTGGTGCTCAAGGCCGGCCGCAAGCCGGCGGGCAACGAGGCGGCGCAGACGCACAGCAGCGCCATCGTGGGCAGCGACGACGTGTTCGACGCCGCCCTGCGCCGCGCGGGCGCCGTGCGCGTGCGCTCGTTCGTGGAGCTGTTCTCCGCCGCCAAGTGCCTGGCCTCGCGCTACCGCCCCGTGGGCAAGCGCCTGGGCCTGGTGACCAACGGCGGTGGCCCCGGCGTGCTCGCGGCCGACTGGGTGAACGAGATCGGTCTGGAGCTCGGGCGGCTGTCGCCCGAAGCGGCGCAGGCTCTGGCGCCGCAGCTGCCCGCGCTGGCTTCGCTCACGGACCTGATGGACCTGTCGGAGGAGGCCGGCCCCGAGCACTACCGCCTGGCGCTGGAGGCCGCGTTCCGCGACCGGCAGATCGACGGGGTGCTGGCCCTGTTCTCGCCCAAGGAGGGCGTGGACGCCTGCGCCGTGGCCGAGGCGCTGGCCCAGGCCAAGCGCCTGGCGACCAAGCCGCTGCTGTCGTGCTGGATGGGCGATGCCTCGGTGGTGCCCGCGCGCGAGATCCTGCGCACCGCGCAGATCCCCAACTTCCGCACGCCCGAGGCGGCGGTAGGCGCGTTCGGCAACATCGCCTCGTTCTACCAGAACCAGCAGCTGCTCCAGCAGACGCCGCCGCCGCTCACCGCCCTGGCCAAGCCCGACATCGAGGGCGCGCGCCTGGTGATCGAGAGCGTGCTGGCCGAGCGCCGCAACGTGCTTACCGAGATGGAATCCAAGACGCTGCTGGCGGCCTTCCACATCCCCGTGACCAAGACGCTGCTGGCACGCAGCGCCCACGAGGCGATGATGATCGGCACGCAGCTCGGCTTTCCGGTAGCGCTCAAGATCGATTCGCCCGACGTGGCCCACAAGTCCGACGTGGGCGGCGTGGCGCTCAACGTGCAGGGCGGCGCCGCGGCGCGCGACACGTATACCGACATGGTGCAGCGCGTGGCGCGCTTGCAGCCGGATGCGCGCATCAACGGCGTGACGGTGCAGAAGATGGCGCGCGCGCGGCGCGGGCGCGAGATCTGCATCGGCCTGGTGACGGACGAGCCCTTCGGCCCCGTCATCACCTTCGGCGCCGGCGGCACCATGATCGAGCTCATCAACGACCGCGCCATGGAGCTGCCGCCGCTCAACCAGTTCCTGGCGCGCCGCCTGATCGACCGCTCGCGCGTGGCCGAGACCCTGGGCGAATGGCGCGGCGCCGGCGCCGCACACCGCGAGGCGCTGGAGCAGGTGCTGCTGCGCGTGTCCGAAATGGTCTGCGCGTTGCCGCAGCTGCGCGAGATGGACATCAACCCCATCATCGTCGACGAGCTGAGCGCCGTGGCCGTGGATGCGCGCATCGTCATCAGCGACACCGCGCCGGGGGCCAGCGGCGGGCGGGGCGACGGGCCCGGCGGCCTGGGGCTGGCGCACTACGGGCACCTGGCCATCCTGCCGTACCCCGCGCGCTATGAGCAGATCTGGCCGCTGCGCGGCGGCGGCGAATACCTGGTGCGCCCCATCCGCCCCGACGACGCGCAGATGGTGCAGCGCCTGGTCAAGGAGCTCTCGCCCGAGAGCCGATACTTCCGCTTCGTCTCGCAGCTCGCGGAGCTGCCGCCTTCGATGCTGGCGCGCTTCACCCTCATCGACTACGACCGCGAGATGGCCCTGGTGGCCGTGCACCGCGAGCGCGTGGTTCATGACGATGGCGAGGTCAGCCACAAGGAGCGCATCGTCGGCGTCTCGCGCTACGTGACCAACCCCGACCATGCGAGCTGCGAATTCGCACTGCTCGTGGCCGACGACTTCGCCGGCCGCGGCCTGGGCTCGCGTCTCATGCTCAGCATCATGGACGTGGCGCGCGAGCGCGGCCTGGCCGAGATCCAGGGCCTGGTGCTGGCCAACAACCCCAACATGCTCAAGCTGATGCGGCGGCTGGGCTTCGAGGTGCGCGCGTTCGAGGAAGACCCGGAGTTCCGGCTGGTGGTGCACCAGCTCTGAGCGCTAGGTGTTCCGGGCGGCCTGCCCCAGCAGCAGTGCCGGGCGGGCATGGCGCCTGCCGTTCAGCAGCGCGCCCACGGCGGTGTAGCGCACCAGCAGGTGGTAGCTGGCCAGGCTGAGGAGCGAGGTGGCCGCGATGTTGATGCCGATCTTCGCCCCGGCGGGCCATTCCAGCCCGAACAGCAGCGCGCCGAAGCCGATGGTCATGGGCATGTGCACCAGGTAGACCCAGTAGGAGCTGTCGGCCAGGTAGCCCAGCCAGGCGCTGCGCCGGGGCACGTGCGCCAGGAAGCCGCCGATGAGCGCCAGGCTCCAGCACCAGGCTGTGGCGTTGTAGGCCAGGGCCACGCCCAGGCGCAGCGCCTCGGGCAGGCCTTGGGCACCGCGCGGCCGGGCCTCGAACAGCGCGCCCGTGGCGAAGAACAGCGCCAGGCCCGCCCCGGCGTACCAGGGCCAGCGCCGCACGTAGTGCGCCAGCAGCGCTTCGCGGTGCGCGTACAGGGCCAGCCCGAAGCCGTAGAACAGGCCGTTGTGCAGCCATTCGGTCCAGGGGGGCATGAAGGCGCCGTTGGGCTGCAGCAGTCCGTCGGGGTAGAGCATGCCGGCGCCCGCCAGCGGCAGGGTCAGCAGCGCCAGGCCCCAGGGCGTGCGGCCGAGCCGCGCCATGGCCCGGCCCAGCCAGTGCGGGACGGCGGGCGTGAGGCGCGCCAGCGCGGCGTGGGCCAGGGCCGTGGCCAGGCTGAGCCACAGCAGCATCCACAGAAACCACATGTGCATGGTGGAAAGCCCGGCGGGCGTGCTGGGCGCGGTCTGCATCAGCGCCGGGTCCAGGCCCCAGGTGCCGCGGGCCATGCGGTGCATGAAGGCCAGGGCCAGCACGCTGCAGAGCGCGAAGAGGGGCGGCCAGAACAGCGCGAACGGCAACGCCAGGCGCTGCAGGCGGTTGCGCACCATGGCGCGCGTGCCGCGCCGCTCGATCATCAGGGCCACGAAAAAGCCCGCCAGGATGAAGAACACTGGCATGCGGAAGGCGTGGATGAAGGCCAGCAGCAGGTCGGCCACCGGGGTGGTCCGGTTGTCGCGCCAGGGCAGGGGCGAGGGGCCGGCGAGGTGGATCACCGCCACGTGCAGCACGATGCCCAGCCACATCATGGCGGCGCGCAGGTTGTCCAGGGCATGCAGTCGCTCGGGGCTGCGCGGGGGAGGGGGCATGGTCGGCTTTGTCGGCATGGGGGCCGACTCTAGGGCCTCACGTTGCGTGAGGGTCAAGCGCTATTTGCGGTGGCTGCGGCAGGGCGGCGGCATGGCCGATGAAGGCTCGCACCGCCGGGCTCAACAAGGCGCTGGACTGCAGCAGGGGCTCAGTGGTCCATGCGTGCAGCAGCTTGGCGCGCAGGGCCGGGCGGTTGCCGCAGAGCCGGTCCATGAGGCGGCTCCAGTGCGCCACGGCCGCGTGCGTCGCGGGGCTGGCGAGGGCTTCGCCACGGGCCAGCAGAGCGGCCACTTCGTCCTCCAGCGCTTGCCAGTGCGCCAGCGGCACAAAACCGAACAGCCCCATTTCGGCGCGTGTGAAGTGCCGCTCCAGCGCCTGCATGCGCAGGGCGATGGCCTGCTCCACGAAGGCCATCATGGCGCGAGGGTGTGCAGAAATTTGTGTAAACGGACAATCCACCGCCGGCGCAAGCCGGCCTGTCCGTAAGCACAATGAACACCAAGAAACACGACGTACCCGAAGAACTGCTGTCTGGCCTGCTGGCTAACTACAAGAAGCCTGAAGACCTCA
>NZ_DF238902.1 GCF_000400995.2 Acidovorax sp. MR-S7
GGGGCGGTGCACGCGCGGGCTGGCGCGGCGGCTGGCGATGGCGGCGCGCGCGGCGGCCAGGCGCGGGTCGGCGTCGGCCACGCGGCCGTCCAGCAGGCCGGCGAGCAGCGCCACTTCGCCCAGCTTTTCGGTGGCGAATGCGAGCCAGGTGCGCAACTCGGGGTCCAGCGCATCCTCGCCCGCCAGGCTGACGGGCACGTGCAGCAGCGAGCATGAGGGCGCCACCCACAGCGGCCCGGTGTGCTTGGCGGCCACGGGGCGCAGCAGGGCCAGGGCGGCGTCGGGGTCGGTGCGCCAGATGTTGCGCCCGTCCACCACGCCCACCGACAGCACCTTGTAGCCCGGCAGCCAGTCGGCCACGCCCGTCAGCTCCTGCGGGGCGCGCACGGCGTCCACGTGCAGGCCGGCCACGGGCAGCTGGCAGGCCAGGCGCAGGTGGCCCTCCAGGGGCGAGAAGTAGGTGGCCAGCAGCACCTGCGGGCCGGCCTTGCCGAGCTGCCAGTACGCGGGCTCGAAGGCCTGTGTCCAGGCGGAGGGCAGGTCCAGGCCCAGGATGGGCTCGTCGATCTGCACCCACTCCACGCCCTGGGCCTTCAGGCGCGCGAGGATCTGCGCGTAGACGGGCAGCAGGCGCTCCAGCAAAGCCAGCCGGTCGAACGGCGCCTCGCCCTTCTCCTTGGACAGCCACAGGAAGGTGAGCGGCCCCACGAGCTGCGCCTTCACGCGGTGGCTCAGCGCCTGGGCCTCGGCCACCTCGTCGAACAGGCGCTCGCTGGCCAGGCGGAACGCGGTGCCGGCGTGCAGCTCGGGCACGAGGTAGTGGTAGTTGGTGTCGAACCACTTGGTCATCTCCAGCGCGGGCTGGCCTTCGCCGGAATGTGGCGCGTGCGCGCAGCCCGCGCCGCAGGCCTCGGCACCGTGGCCTTGCACGCCGCGCGCCATGGCGAAGTAGCGCGCCAGCTCCGGCGTGCCGGGCGCGAAGCCGAAGCGCGGGCTCTCGCAGCCCAGCATCTGGATGTGGTGGGCCATGTGGTCGTAATAGGCGAAGTCGCCCACCGTAGCGAAGGCCAGGCCCGCGTCGCGCTGGGCCTGCCAGTGGCGCGCGCGCAGCTGGGCGCCCACGGCTTCGAGCGCGGCGGCGTCGATCTCGCCGCGCCAGTGGCGCTCCAGCGCCGTTTTCAGTTCGCGCTGCGCGCCCATGCGGGGAAAGCCCAGTGTGTGGGTGAAGATGGGGGAGGCGGCCATGGTCCGGAAGTCCTTGTGCAAGAGAAAACCGCGATGGTCGGCCAAGCGCGTTTATGATTCAAACGAAAGTTTTGTCTTGTCAGCTTGAATATTTCTAATGATGCAGTCCATCCTGGAGGTCCGCCATCTGCGCACGCTGCAGGCCCTGCGCGACAGCGGCAGCCTGGTGCGGGCGGCGCAGCTGCTCAACCTCACGCAGTCGGCGCTGTCGCACCAGATCAAGCTGCTCGAGGACCGCTACGGCACGCCGTTGTTCGAGCGCAAGTCCGTGCCGCCGCAGTTCAGCGCCACCGGCGCGCGCCTGCTGCAGCTGGCCGACGCCGTGCTGCCGCAGGTGGAGGCGGCCGAGCGCGATGTGGCGCGGCTGTCCCAGGGGCAGGGCGGGCAGATGCGCATCGCCGTGGAGTGCCACACCTGCTTTGACTGGCTGATGCCCGCCATGGACGCCTTCCGCGCGCGCTGGCCCGAGGTGGAGCTGGACATCGTGAGCGGCTTCCACGCCGACCCCGTGGGCCTGCTGCACCAGGGCCGGGCGGACCTGGCCATCGTCTCCGAGCTGGACGCCGGGGAGGCGGGCGCCGTGGACTACCACCCCCTGTTCGGCTTCGAGATCCGCGCGCTGCTGGCCCACGGCCACCCGCTGCTGGACAAGCCCTTCCTGCAGGCGCAGGACTTCGCGGACCAGACCCTCATCACCTACCCGGTGCCCGACGAGATGTTGGACCTCGTGCGCCAGGTGCTGGAGCCCGCCGGCGTGCGCCCGCCCCGGCGCACCACCGAGCTGACGGTGGCCATGCTGCAGCTCGTGGCCAGCGGCCGGGGCGTGGCCGCCCTGCCACTGTGGGCGGTGCAGGGCTACCTGGACCGGGGCTACGTGGCCGCGCGCCCCATCGGCGCGCGCGGCTTGCGCGGCGAACTGCACGCGGCCTGCCTGCCGCAGCTCTCGCCCAGGCCCTTCCTGCAGGACTTCGTGCGCGTGACGCGCGAGACGAGCTTCGTCACGCTCAAGGGCGTAGAGCTGCTTTAGTTTTGATAGCTGCTTGCGCTTTCTGGATACGCGCTAGAGACTGATCTCATTCGTATTTCTTTTCGAGCGCATCCCAGAACGGCTTGCCTACCAGCCGCTGGCGCTCGGCGAACGGGGCGACCAGCGCCGGGTCTTCGCGCACCTCGCGCGCGTCGCGCAGCTGGGTCAGCACCTTCTGCATGCCGGCCACGGCGCCCTGCAGCGCGGCGTTGGCGTAGAGCACGAAGCCGTAGCCGAGCCGGCCCAGCTCGTCGGCGCCCACGATGGGCGTCTTGCCGCCGATGACCATGTTCATGAGCTGGGGCGCTTGCAGGCGCTGGGGCAGGGCGCGCACGTGTTCCGCCGTGGTGACGGCCTCGACGAAGAGGATGTCGGCGCCCGCCTCGGCGTACGCTTGGGCGCGCTCCACGGCGGCGTCGAAGCCGTGCACGGCCGCCGCGTCGGTGCGGGCCATGACCAGCAGGCCGTCGCGGCGCGCATCCACGGCGGCGCGGATCTTGCCGACCATCTCGCCAGCCTCGATCACGGCCTTGCCGTTGAAGTGGCCGCAGCGCTTCGGGCTCACCTGGTCTTCGAGCTGGATGCAGTCCGCGCCCGCGCGCTCCAGGGTGCGCACGGCGTGGTAGGTGTTGAGCGCGTTGCCGAAGCCGGTGTCGGCGTCCACGATCAACGGCACCTCCACCGCGTCGCGGATGCGGGCGGTGTGGTCGGCGATGTCGGTCAGGCCCATGAAGGCCTGGTCGGGCAGGCCGAACCACATGTTGGTGACCCCCGCGCCGGTGACGTAGATCGCCTCGTAGCCCAGGTCGGCGACGACACGGGCGGAGAGGGCGTTGAATGCGCCAGGGACGATGACGCCCCGGCGGGCTTCGGCGAGGGCCTTGAGTTGCTGCTTGGTGTTCATGCGGATGCCTGGAAAGTGTCGGCGGGGATGCGTACCCAGCCTTCCATGAGGATGCGGGCGCTGCGGCTCATGAGGGCTTTGGTGACTGTCCACTGGCCATTGATTTGCTGTGCTTCGGCGCCCACGCGCAAAGTGCCCGAGGGGTGGCCGAAGCGCACGGCGTTGCGTGTGCCGCCACCGGCTGCCAGGTTGACCAGCGTGCCCGGAATAGCCGCCGCCGTACCGATGGCCACGGCCGCCGTGCCCATCATGGCGTGGTGCAGCTTGCCCATGGACAGGGCGCGCGCGAGCAGGTCGATGTCGCCCGCTTCGATGCGCTTGCCGCTGGACGCGGTGTAGCCGGCGGGCGGGGCGACGAAGGCGATCTTTGGCGTGTGCTGGCGCTGGGCGGCCTCGGCCACGTCGCGGATCAGGCCCATCCTGACGGCGCCGTGCGCGCGGATGATTTCGAAGCGCGCGAGCGCGGCGCGGTCCTCGTTGATGTCGCCCTGCAGCTCGGTGCCGGTGTAGCCGATGTCCCTGGCATTGAGGAAGATGATGGGAATGCCCGCGTTGATGAGCGTGGCCTGGAAGCTGCCGACTCCCGGCACCTCCAGCGTGTCCACCACGTTGCCGGTGGGGAACATCGCGCCGCTCTCATCGGCAGGTTCAAGGAACTCCAGCGGCACCTCGGCGGCGGGGAAGGTCACGCCGTCCAGCTCGAAGTCGCCCGTCTCCTGCACCTGGCCGTTGCTGATCGGCACATGGGCCACGATGGTCTTGGCCGTATTGGCCTGCCAGATGCGCACGGTCACGCTGCCTTGGATGGGAATGCGCGCCGCGTCGATCAGCCCCAGGTGGATGGCGCACGGCCCCACGGCGGCGGAGAGGTTGCCGCAGTTGCCGCTCCAGTCGACGAAGGGCCGGTCGATGCTGACCTGCCCGAACAGGTAGTCGACGTCGTGCCCGGGCCGCGTGCTGCGGGAGAGGATGACGGCCTTGCTGGTGCTGGACGAGGCGTTGCCCAGGCCGTCGATCTGCTTGCCGTAGGGGTCGGGGCTGCCCAGCACGCGCAGCAGGATGGCGTCGCGCTGCGGGCCGGGCGGGGGCAGGTCTTTCGCGTCGAAGAACACGCCCTTGCTGGTGCCGCCGCGCAGGTAGGTGGCGGGGATCTTGATTTGCGGTGAGTTGCTCATTTTTCAATAGCTGGTGGCGCTTGAGCATCAAGCGCTGCAGGCCGATTGGGCCAGAAAGTCCTGGGCGAAGCGCTGCAGCACGCCGCCCGCTTCGTACACCGAGACTTCCTCGGCCGTGTCGAGGCGGCAGGTGACGTCGACGCGATCGGTCTGGCCGTTCCTGCGGTGGATGACCAGCGTGAGGTCGGCGCGCGGCTGCAGGTCGCCCTCCACGTCATACGTTTCTGTCCCGTCGAGTTGCAGCGTGAGGCGGTTGACGCCCGGCTTGAACTCCAACGGCAGCACGCCCATGCCGATCAGGTTGGTGCGGTGGATGCGCTCGAAGCCCTCGGCCACCACCGTTTCCACGCCCGCCAGGCGCACGCCCTTGGCGGCCCAGTCGCGGCTGGAGCCCTGGCCGTAGTCGGCGCCGGCGATGATGATGAGCGGCTGGCGGCGGTTCAGGTAGGTCTCGATGGCCTCCCACATGCGCACCACCTGGCCTTCGGGCTCGATGCGGGCCAGCGACCCCTTCTTCACCTGGCCATCGACCACGGCCATCTCGTTGACGAGCTGCGGGTTGGCGAAGGTGGCGCGCATGGCGGTCAGGTGGTCGCCGCGGTGCGTGGCGTAGGAGTTGAAGTCCTCCTCGGGCAGGCCCATCCTGTGCAGGTACTCGCCGGCGGCGCTGTCCAGCAGGATCGCGTTGGACGGTGACAGGTGGTCGGTGGTGATGTTGTCGGGCAGCAGGGCCAGCGGGCGCATGCCCTTGAGCGTGCGCGGGAAGGCCGCCAGCGCGCCCACGCCTTCCGTGTCCCAGTACGGCGGGCGGCGGATGTAGGTGGACTGCGGGCGCCAGTCGTACTGCGGCGCGGCTTTTTCGCCGTCATCGACACGGATGGTGAACATCGGCTCATAGACCTTGCGGAACTGCTCGGGCTTGACCGCCTTCGCGACGATGGCGTCGATCTCCTCGTCGCTGGGCCAGATGTCCTTCAGGCGGATTTCCTTGCCGTCCACCACCGTGAGCACGTCGTTCTCGATGTCGAAACGCACCGTGCCCGCGATCGCATAGGCCACCACCAGCGGCGGCGAGGCCAGGAACGCCTGCTTGGCATACGGGTGGATGCGTCCGTCGAAATTGCGGTTGCCCGAGAGCACGGCTGTGGCGTAGAGGTCGCGGTCGATGATCTCCTGCTGGATCTTCGGGTCGAGTGCGCCGCTCATGCCGTTGCAGGTGGTGCAGGCGAAGGCGACGATGCCGAAGCCGAGCTTTTCCAGATCGCCGAGCAGGTTCGCTTCCTCCAAATACAGCTCCACGGCCTTGGAGCCTGGCGCGAGCGAGGTCTTGACCCAGGGCTTGCGCACCAGGCCCAGCCGGTTGGCGTTGCGCGCCAGCAGCGCGGCGGCGATCACGTTGCGTGGGTTGCTGGTGTTGGTGCAGCTGGTGATGGCGGCGATGATGACGGCGCCGTCGGGCATCAGGCCGCGCGCTTCTTCCGAGCGCGCCATCTCCAGCTTGATGGGGCCCGCGATGCCGCGGTCCACCAGCGCCGACGTGGGCAGGCGGCGGTGCGGGTTGGACGGGCCGGCCATGTTGCGCACCACGCTGGACAGGTCGAACGCCAGCACGCGCTCGTACTGCGCGGTTTGCAGCGCCGTGCGCCAGAAGCCCGCCTGCCTGGCGTAGTTCTCGACCAGCGCGATCTGTTCGGGGCTGCGGTCGGTGAGCCTGAGGTAGTCGATGGTCTGCTGGTCGATGTAGAACAGCGCCGCCGTGGCGCCGTACTCGGGGCACATGTTCGAGATGGTCGCGCGGTCGCCGATCGAGAGGCTGTCCGCGCCCTCGCCGAAGAACTCCACATACGCGCCCACCACCTTCTCCTTGCGCAGGAACTCGGTCAGCGCCAGGGCGATGTCGGTCGCGGTGATGCCCGGCTGGCGCCTGCCGGTGAGCCTGACGCCCACGATGTCGGGCAGGCGCATCCACGAGGCGCGGCCCAGCATCACGTTCTCGGCCTCCAGCCCGCCCACGCCCACGGCGATCACGCCCAGCGCGTCGACGTGCGGCGTGTGGCTGTCGGTGCCCACGCAGGTGTCGGGGAAGGCCACGCCGTCCTGTACGTAGACCACGGGAGACATTTTTTCCAGGTTGATCTGGTGCATGATCCCGTTGCCCGCCGGGATCACGTCCACGTTGGCGAAGGCCTTCTTCGTCCACTCGATGAAGTGGAAGCGGTCCTCGTTGCGGCGGTCCTCGATGGCGCGGTTCTTGGCGAACGCATCGGGGTCGTAGCCGCCGCATTCCACGGCCAGCGAGTGGTCCACGATGAGCTGCACCGGCACGACGGGGTTCACGGCAGCGGGGTCGCCGCCTTCTTGCGCAATCGCATCGCGCAGGCCGGCCAGATCGACCAGCGCGGTCTGCCCCAGGATGTCGTGGCACACCACGCGCACCGGGAACCAGGGGAAGTCCAGCTCGCGCTTGCGCAGGGTGAGCTGGCGCAGGTAGCCGTTCAACTGCGCCGGGTCGGCGCGGCGCACCAGGTTCTCGGCGTGCACGCGGGCGGTGTAGGGCAGGGTGTCCCAGGCGCCGGGCCGGAGGGACTCGACGGCCTCGCGCGCGTCGAAGTAGTCAAGCGCCGTGCCGGGCAGGCGCTTGCGGAATGCGTTGTTCATCATCGTGGAGCGAGGCAGGGATCAGCGGCGTTGTTCGATCGGGACGAAGGTCTGGTCTTCCGGGCCCGTGTAGTTCGCGCTGGGCCGGATGATCTTGTTGTCGATGCGCTGCTCGACGATGTGCGCCGCCCAGCCGCTGGTGCGCGCGATCACGAACAGCGGGGTGAACATGGCGGTGGGCACGCCCATCATGTGGTAGCTCACGGCGCTGAACCAGTCGAGGTTGGGGAACATTTTCTTCACTTCCAACATGACCTGCTCCAGCCGCTCGGCGATGTCGTACATCTTGGTCGAGCCCGCCTCGTCGGACAGGCGCTTGGCCACGCCCTTGATGACGACGTTGCGCGGATCGCTCACCGTGTAGACCGGGTGGCCGAAGCCGATCACCACTTCCTTGGCCTCCACGCGGCGGCGGATATCTTCTTCCGCCTCATCGGGGTTGTCGTAGCGCTTCTGGATCTCGAAGGCCACCTCGTTCGCGCCGCCGTGCTTGGGGCCGCGCAGCGCGCCGATGGCGCCGGTGATGGCCGAGTACACGTCGCTGCCCGTGCCCGCCACCACGCGCGCGGTGAAGGTCGATGCGTTGAACTCGTGCTCCGCATAGAGGTTGAGCGAAGTGTGCATGGCCCGCTCCCACGCTGCGCTGGGCTTCCTGCCGTGCAGCAGGTGCAGGAAGTGCGCGCCGATGGAGTCGTCCTCCGTCTCCACCTCGATGCGCTTGCCCGAGCTGCTGAAGTGGTACCAGTACAGCAGCATGGAGCCGAGCGAGGCCATGAGCCGGTCGGCGATGTCGCGCGCGCCCGGCAGGTTGTGGTCGTCCTTCTCGGGCAGCGCGCAGCCCAGGGCGGAGACGCCCGTGCGCATCACGTCCATCGGGTGGCTGGCGGCGGGCAGCTGCTCCAGCGCCTGCTTCACGCTGATGGGCAGGCCGCGCAGCGCCTTGAGCTTGGCCTTGTACGCGGCGAGTTCGGCGCGCGTGGGCAGCTTGCCGTGCACCAGCAGGTGGGCGATTTCCTCGAACTCGCAGACCTCGGCGATGTCCAGGATGTCGTAGCCGCGGTAGTGCAGGTCGTTGCCCGTGCGGCCCACGGTGCACAGTGCCGTGTTGCCGGCGGTCACGCCCGAGAGGGCGACGGATTTCTTCGCCTTGGGGGCGGCGGTCGTGGTGGCGGTGGTCATGTGGTCTCCGGTTTCAGGTAGGCGTTGGCGATGGGCGCGGGGCGGCCGTGGGCGTCCACGGCCACCATCTCGAAAACCCCTTTCAGCACTTCTTCGGTCGGCGTGCCCGGGGCCTGCGCGAGGCCGGTCACGCACACGGTGAGCGAGCTGCGGCCCACGCGGCTGACCCAGGCGCGCAGCAGGAGCTGCTGGCCCACGCCCACGGGGGCGAGGAAGTCCACGCGGGTCACGCTGGCCATCACCACCTCGCGCTGCGCCGCCCCGCGCGCGGCCAGGAAAGCAGCACGGGCCATGCGGTTCAGCCCGTTGCCGGCGAACAGCGTGCCGTGGTGGTTGGCATCTCCGGGAAACACCATGTCCGCCGTCTCGGCGGTGCCTTGGGGGGTTGTCATGCTTCGCAATCTACGCACAATAGCTCCCCCG
The DNA here is from genome assembly GCF_000400995.2 of Acidovorax sp. MR-S7. Taxonomy (GTDB): domain Bacteria; phylum Pseudomonadota; class Gammaproteobacteria; order Burkholderiales; family Burkholderiaceae_C; genus MR-S7. Next base: position 8,612 of record NZ_DF238902.1, read on the forward strand.
CATAAGGCCTGAATTGGCGAATGGTTGTGAACTTTTCCCCCGGGTTTTGCGAATATTGCGAAAGATCAGCAAGAGAGAGCGATGAAAAAAACCTTCATGGGCGTGCGCCTGCGCCGCCTGCGCGAGGAGCGCGGCATGACCCAGGTGGCGCTGGCGCGCGCGCTCGACCTGTCGGCCAGCTACCTGAACCAGATCGAGCAGAACCAGCGCCCGCTCACCGTGCCCGTGCTGCTCAAGATCAACGCCGTGTTCGGCGTGGACGTGCAGCGCTTTTCCGACGACGACGAGGCGCGCCTGATCGCCGGCCTGCGCGACGTGATGGCCGATGTGGCCGCCGCCAGCCCGGGCGATGCGGTGTCGCTCGCCGAGATCCGCGAGCTGGCCGCCAACATGCCCGCCGTGGCGCGTACGCTGCTCGCCCTGCACGAGGGGCGGCGCGAGGCGCGCGAGCGGCTGGAGGCGCTGTCGCAGCACCTGGGCGACGACCGCGCGGGCCCGGCGGCGCAGGCGCCCATGGCCTACGAGGAGGTGCGCGACTTCTTCTTCGCCCGGCACAACCACATCGCCGAGCTGGACGACGCGGCCGAGCGCCTGGCCTTCGAATGGCGCCTGCCGCTCGGCGCGCCCGAGCCCGGTTTGCTGCACCGGCTGGAGACCGCCCACGGCGTGCGCGTGGCCCTGCTGGCCGAGCCCGGCCCCGGCCATGAGGGCGAGGCCACGCAGCGGCGCTTCGACGCGGCCGCGCGCGTGCTGTACCTGTCGCCCGCGCTGCAGGGCGCGCAGCGCGCCTTCCAGATGGCCACGCAACTGGCCTTCCTGGAGATGGAGCCGCAGTTGCGCCGCATCGTGCAGGGCGCGGGCCTGTCGGGCGATGCGGCGCGTTCGCTCGCGCGCATCGGCCTGGCCAACTACTTCGCGGGCGCGCTGCTGCTGCCCTATGCCACCTTCCTGCATGCGGCCGAGGCGCTGCACTACGACATCGAGCGGCTGGGCCAGCGCTTCGGCGTGGGCTTCGAGACCGTGTGCCACCGCCTGTCCACCCTGCAGCGCCCCGGCGCGCGCGGCGTGCCGTTCTTCTTCATCCGCGTGGACCGCGCGGGCAACATCAGCAAGCGCCAGTCGGCCACGCACTTCCACTTCAGCAAGATCGGCGGCACCTGCCCGCTGTGGAACGTGTACGAGGCCTTCGCCCAGCCCGGCCGCATCGTGCGCCAGCTGGCGCGCATGCCCGACGGCCGCGCCTACCTGTGGATCGCGCGCACCGTCACGCGCAGCGCGGGCGGCTGGGGCGCGCCGGACAAGACCTTCTCGGTGGCGCTGGGCTGCGACGTGCAGCACGCCGACCAGCTCGTCTACGCGCGCGGGCTGGACCTGGCCGACCCCGGGGCCGCCGTGCCCATCGGCATGGGCTGCAAGGTGTGCGAGCGCACGGCCTGCCCGCAGCGGGCGTTCCCGCCCATCGGGCGCGCGCTGGAGGTGCAGGAAGACCGCAGCAGCCTGGTGCCGTACCGGGTGGCGTAGCGCTATCGAATAAGGAGCTGCTCGCGCTTGGTGGATAAGCGCTGGAGGCCGGAAAGACTTGAATCCAGGTCAGGCCAGCTTCTTCTGCCAGAACATGGCTTTTCCCATGGCCGGGTCGAGCTCGTAGCCCGCGAAGCCGAAGGCGCGGTAGGCGCGCTGCGCCACGGCGTTGCCCTCCAGCACCTCCAGGGTCAGCTTGCAGCATTGGCGCTCCCGGGCGCATTCCTCGGCCTTGGCGAGGATCTTTTGCGAGAGGCCGCGGCCGCGGAACCGGGGCGCGACCACCATGTCGTGGACGTTGAGCAGCGGCATGCAGGCGAAGCTGGAAAATCCCTCGATGCAGATCGCCAGGCCGGCCGGCTCGCTGCCGACGAACGCCAATATCGCCAGGGCCTGCGGGCGCTTGCGCAGTTCGGCGACGAGGTTGTCCTTCACGAAACCGGGGAGCGGGGCGCCGCCGCCCATGGTGTCTTGCGCGTACGCGTCGAGAAGCTGCACGACGGCCTGGGCGTGCGGCGGGTGGGCCCAGTTTGCGATGACGATGCTTTCCGTATCGGCCGCGGGGGTGGAGAGGTCGGGCATGCGTGGATTCCTCGGATTCAAAACTTGGCGGGCGGCTCGTCGTCCAACGATGCGCTCCACCGGTCGCCCCAGCCGCGCTCCAGCTCGTCCATGCTGCGCCGGTCGCGCTTGGTGGGGCGGCCTTCGCGCAGGCTGGCGGCGGGCTCGGGCGCCAGGCGGCGCGCCTCGGCGGCCTGGGCGCGGGCGGCGATGCTCCCGGCGGTTTCCTCGTAGAGCTGCTGGGCCACGGGAGCGGGGCCGCGGTAGTTGCTCAGGGAGCGCACGACCACGGTGCGCGCCACCGGGCCCTGGCGCAGCGCCACGGTGTCGCCCACGCGCAGCTCGCGCGAGGCCTTGGCGGCCTGGGCGTTGACGGTGACGCGGCCCTTGGCCGTTTCTTCGACCGCCAGGGCGCGTGTCTTGTAGAAGCGGGCGCACCACAGCCACTTGTCCAGGCGCATGGATTCGGGAGGAAGGGTCATGGCGCAATTGTCGCCAACGGCGCCAGGGGCAGGCGTACGACGGCATCCAATCCGAGGATGCGCGCGCCCTCGCGGCGGTTGGCCAGGGCGATGGTGCCGCCCAGGGCCTGCACGATCTCGCGGCAGATGGCCAGCCCCAGGCCGGAGCCGGTGCGCACGTCGCCGGCCGAGAAGGGCTGGAACAGGCGCGCGGCCAGCTCGTCGTCGATGCCGGGGCCGCCGTCGGCGATGGTGAGGATGGCATGGCGGCCATCGCCGTGGCGGCCGTCGGCGCGCAGGGCGACGGCCAGCTCGGTGCCGGGCGGGGCGTGGCGGATGGCGTTGTGCAGCAGGTTGCGGCACAGCTCGCGCAGCATCCATTCGTGCGCATGCACGGGGGCGGCGCAGGTGTCGATGCCGAAGTCCAGGTCGCCCTGGGCGACGAGGGGCGAGAGCTCCAGCGCGATCTCGCGCAGCACAGCGTCCAGGCGCGTGACGGGCACGGCGCCCTGCTGGCGCAACTGCTCCACCTTGGCCAGGGCCAGCATCTGGTTGGCGAGCTGGGTGGCGCGGTCCACGGTGTCGCCGATCTCGTGCAGCGCCTGCGGCGCGGGCGTGTCGCCGCGCAGCGCGGACTGCACCTGTACCTTGAGCACGGCCAGCGGCGTGCGCAGCTGGTGCGAGGCATCGCGCACGAAGCGCTGCTGGTGCGCGAGCAGGTGCGACAGGCGCTGCATGACGGCGTTGGTGGCGTCGATCAGCGGCTGAAGCTCGCGCGGCGCGGCGGGCGCGGCGATGGGGGCCAGGTCGCCCTCGGGGCGCGCGCGCAGGTCGGCGCTGAGCTGGCGCACGGGCCGCGTGGCGCGCTGCACCACCAGCACCACGAGCAGCGCGATCAGGCCCAGCAGCAGCGCCTGGCGGGTGAGGGTGGTGCGCAGGATCTGCAGCGCGGCGGCCTCGCGCAGCTCCAGCGTCTCGGCCACCTGCACCACGGCCATGCCCCGGCCCTCGCTGCTGGCCACGGGCTGCAGCAGCACGGCCACGCGCACGGGCGCGCCGCGGAACTGGTCGTCGTAGAAGTCCACCAGCGCCGCATAGGGCGGCCGCGCGGGGATGGCGCCGCGCCACACGGGCAGCTCGGCGAAGCCCGAGACCATCTCGCCGTGCAGGTTGGAGACGCGGTAGAACATGCGGCTCTGGTTGTCGGCCTCGAAGGCCTCCAGCGCCGCGTAGGGCACGGTGGCGTGCAGCTCGGCCAGCTCGTCCCAGCCGCGCACGTCGAGCTGTTCGCTGATGGTCTTGGCCGATGCCAGCAGCGTGCGGTCGTAGGCCGTGTGCAGCGCGGCCAGCGCCTGGCGGTGCAAGCTGTAGGTGTTGACGGCGACGAACAGCAGCGTGGGCAGCAGGATACCCACGAGCAGCTGGCGGCGCAGCGAGCGGGGGCGGCTCACGCCTCGGCCTTCAGCAGGTACCCGAGGCCGCGCAGCGTCATCAGCACCACGCCGGTGCCCGCGAGCTTCTTGCGCACGCGGTAGACCACGACCTCGATGGCCTCGTACTGCACGTCGCTCTGTCCGGGAAAGACCAGCTCGTACAGCCGCTCCTTGGCCACGGCGCGCCCGGGCTGGGCCAGCAGCGCGCGCAGCAGGGCCAGCTCGCGCGGGGTGAGGTCCATGGGCGCGTCGTGGGCATAGATGGCGCCGCTGTCCTTGTCGTGGCGCAGCACGCCCAGCGTGGCGGCGGCGGGGGCGGGCCTGGCCTCGGCCGCGTCGCTGCTGCGGCGCACCAGGGCGCGCAGGCGCGCCTCCAGCTCGTCCAGGTCGAAAGGCTTGGGCAGGTAGTCGTCGGCGCCGGCGTTCAGGCCCAGCACGCGGTCGCCCACGGTGCCGCGCGCGGTGAGCAGCAGCACGGGCGTGCGCAGGCCGGCGGCGCGCGCCTGCTGCAGCACCTGCAGGCCGTCCAGGCCGGGCAGGGTCAGGTCGAGCACCACGGCGTCGGGCGGGCGGGCGCGCCACTCGGCCAGCGCGGCGCGGCCGTCGGACAAGGCGGTGATGGCCATGCCCCGGCGCGTGAGCGAGCGCTGCAGCGTGGCCTGCATGGTGGCATCGTCTTCGACGAGGAGCAGTTGCATGGTGCGCGGATTGTCCGGCCTGCGGCGCGGCGCGGGGCGGCGGCGCCGGCGGAGCGTGCGCGGATGCGTGATAACCCCTAGCGCCAGGACAGCGGTTTGACAGCTTGCGCGCGCATCATCGTCCGGTCGGTTCAACCAATGATGCACAAGGAGACTCCATGCGCCGCGACACCTTCCTGAAATCCCTGGCCGCGCTGGCCGCCGCCGGCAGCCTGCCGCTGTCGGCCCAGGCGGCCGTGGCCGTCAAGATGATGATCCCCGCCAACCCCGGCGGCGGCTGGGACACCACCGGCCGCGCCCTGGGCAAGGCGCTGCAGGACGCGGGTGTGGCCTCGTCGGTCACGTACGACAACAAGGGCGGCGCGGCCGGCGCCATCGGCCTGGCGCAGTTCGTCAACGGCAGCAAGGGCGACCCGAACGCCATGATGGTGATGGGCGCCGTGATGCTCGGCGGCATCATCACCGGCAAGCCGCCCGTGGGCCTGGACCGGGTGACGCCGCTGGCGCGCCTGACCAGCGAATACAACGTGTTCGTGCTGCCCGCCAACTCGCCTTTCAAGACCATGGCCGACGTGGTGGCCCAGCTCAAGAAGGACCCGGGCAGCGTGAAGTGGGGCGGCGGCTCGCGCGGCTCCACTGAGCACATCGCGGCGGCCATGATCGCGCGCGAGGTGGGCGTGGACCCGGCCAAGATCAACTACGTGGCCTTCCGTGGGGGCGGCGAGGCCACGGCGGCCATTCTGGGCGGCAATGTGACCATCGGCGGCAGCGGCTACAGCGAGTTCGCCGAGTACATCGCCGCGGACAAGATGCGCCCCATCGGCGTGACCTCGGGCACCCGCCTGCCGAGCGTGAACGTGCCCACGCTCAAGGAGCAGGGCATCAACGTCGAGATCGGCAACTGGCGCGGCGTCTATGGCGCGCCAGGCATCTCCAAGGCCCAGCGGGATGCGCTGATCGCGCTGATCGAGAAAGCCACCAAGAGCAAGGCCTGGGCCGAGGCGCTGCAGAAGAACGACTGGACGCCCGCGTGGCTGGCCGGCGATGCGTTCGCCGCCTTCGTGGATGCCGAGTTCGCGAGCCTGCGTGCCACGATGGTCAAGTCCGGCATGGTGTAGCGCAGGTACACCCCCTGGGTGCTGCGCGCCTTCCCCCCGCTCTCGCATTGCTCCGCAATGCGGGCAGGGGGACGTACCCAGTGGCCTGGCACAGCCAGCTCCACGGGTGTCCTGGCTTGGGCCGCGCCAGTTTCAGGGGCGATGCTTTTTTTGTTTTCAGGAGTCGCCATGTCCGATCCCTCTCTTGCCGGCGCCGACGAGGCGCCGGATTGCATTCCCTCGCCGCGCGCGCAGACCGTCGTCGGCGTCGGCGTGCTGCTCGTGGCCGCCGGCATGGCTTTCGGCGCGCTGCAGATCTCGTCCGAGGCCGGCTACGGCGGCGTCGGTCCCAACTTCCTGCCGTGGCTGTGCGCCGTGGTGCTGGCCGTGTGCGGCGCCTGGCTGGTGTGGGAGGCGCGCACCGGAGGCTTTCGCGAGGCGTCCGATCCGGGCGGGCAGCCCCGGGCCGATATCGGCCCCTTCGTCTGGGTGTCCACGGGCCTGCTGGTCAATGCGGCGCTGATCGGCACCGTGGGCTTCATCGTGAGCTGCACCGTGTGCTATGTGCTGGCCGTTCAGGGCCTGCGCCGCGCGGGGCGCCAGCCGCTGGCGGGCACGCCCGCCACCTGGGCCAAGGACGTGGCGACGGGGCTGCTGATCTCCGCGCCGGTGTTCTGGGCCTTCACGCAGTTCCTGGCGATCAACCTGCCGGGTCTCACTGAAACGGGGTGGCTATGAACCTCTTTATGGCCCTTTTATGGGGTACGTTGCCCCGCCACGGCAGTGGCTGCAAAGCGCAAACCGCAGACGGGCTGGTGGCCCGGCGAGGATTTGCAACGCGGCAGACGCTGCCGTGGCAGGGCAACCCTTCGGGCATGGCAGCAAACGGCCACGCTCGTTGTTGCCCACCTTGCCCAGGCCGCCAGCATGGGCTGCGGTGGGCGCCTAGATCGTGGCCGTTTGCTGCCATGCGCACCCCATAAAAAGGCCACAAAGAGGTTCTCAATGGAAATCTTCGACGCACTCCTGGCGGGCTTCGCCACCGCCATCACCCCTGCCAACCTGTTGTGGGCCCTGGTGGGCTGCGCCCTGGGCACGGCCGTGGGCGTGCTGCCCGGCATCGGGCCGGCCGTGGCCGTGGCCATGCTGCTGCCCATCACGGCCAAGGTCGAGGTCACGGCCTCGATGATCTTCTTCGCGGGGATCTACTACGGCGCCATGTACGGGGGATCGACCACCTCCATCCTGCTCAACACGCCGGGCGAGACGGCGAGCATGGTCACCGCCATGGAGGGCAACAAGATGGCCAAGAGCGGCCGCGCGGGGGCGGCGCTGGCCACGGCGGCCATCGGCTCCTTCGTGGCGGGCACGGTGGCCACGGTGGTGGTGACGCTGTTCGCGCCCTCGGTTGCCGAGTTCGCCGTGAAGCTGGGCCCGCCCGAATACTTCATGCTGATGGTGCTGGCCTTCACCACCGTGAGCGCGGTGCTGGGCCAGAGCGCGCTGCGCGGCATGACGGCGCTGTTCCTGGGCCTGGCGCTGGGCTGCGTGGGCATGGACCAGATCTCGGGCGCCGCACGCTACACGGCGGGGCAAATGGAGCTGCTGGACGGCATCGACATCGTGCTCGTGGCCGTGGGCCTGTTCGCCGTGGCCGAGGTGCTCTACGCGGCGCTCTACGAGGGCCGCGTGGTCGAGACGCAGAACAAGCTGAGCCGCGTGCACATGTCGGCGCGCGACTGGAAGCGCTCCTGGCCCGCATGGCTGCGCGGCACGGCCATCGGCACGCCATTCGGCTGCATCCCCGCGGGCGGCACCGAGATCCCCACCTTCCTGAGCTACGCGACCGAGAAGAAGCTCGCCAAGGGCGAGGACAAGGCCGAGTTCGGCGGCAAGGGCGCCATCGAGGGCGTGGCCGGCCCGGAGGCCGCGAACAACGCCACGGTGACGGCCGCGCTGATCCCGCTGCTCACGCTGGGCATTCCCACCAGCAACACCACGGCGGTGCTGCTGGGCGCGTTCCAGAACTACGGCATCAACCCGGGGCCGCAGCTGTTCAGCAGCTCGGCCGCGCTGGTGTGGGCGCTGATCGCGTCGCTCTACATCGGCAACCTCATGCTGCTGGTGCTGAACCTGCCCATGGTGGGCCTGTGGGTCAAGCTGCTCAAGGTGCCGCGCCCGCAGCTCTACGCGGGCATCCTGATCTTCGCCACGGTGGGCGCCTACGGCATGCGCCAGAGCGCGTTCGACCTGTTCCTGCTGTACGCCATCGGCGTGCTGGGGGTGGTGATGCGGCGCTTCGACTTCCCCACCGCGCCGGTGGTGGTGGGCATGATCCTGGGGCCGCTGGCCGAGGCGCAGATGCGCAACGCCGTGGCGCTGGGAGAGGGGAGCTGGTGGATCTTCCTGCAGCGGCCCATGTCGCTGGCGCTGGTGGTGATCGTGCTGGCCGTGCTCATCGTGCCGCGCGTGCTGCGCCACTGGGCGGTGCGCAAGGCAGCTCGCCGCCACCACTACCAGTCCGCCGACGACATCGTCTGACGGGCCAGCACCCGGGGGCTTGGCCGCCCCCGGGACTCCCCACCAGAGAGTGTGCTTGCACGGGCGCGGAGTGTAGCACGTGATTGAGAATCGTTCTTGTTAATAATGGTCAACATGGGGCGCCGCGCTACCATCGCCCCATGCCGCTGAACACCGACGCCTCGCCCCTGCCGCTGGATGCGCAGGGCATCCTGGAACTGGCCGCGCGCTCCATGTTCCAGCTCTTCTCCAGCATGAGCCAGGGCATGTTCCTGGTGGACCTGAGCGGGCGCATCGTGTGGGTGAACGAGGGCTACCGGCGCTTCCTGCCGGACCTGGGCGTGGGCTCCGTCAACGACTTCGTGGGCCGCATGGTGGAGGAGGTGATTCCCAACACCCAGATGCGCCGCGTGCTGGAGACGGGCCAGCCCGTGCTGGTGGATCTGCTCACCAACAAGGCCGGCACCTTCGTGGTCAGCCGCATTCCGCTGCGCGGCGAGGGCGGCCAGGTGATCGGCGCCATCGGCATCGTGCTGTTCGACCACCCCGAGACTACGCTGCAGCCGCTGATCGGCAAGTTCGCCCGGCTGCAGCGCGACCTGGACGAGGCGCGCCGCGAGCTGGCCGCGCAGCGCAGCCGGCTGCCCGCGGGGCAGGGCGCGCGCCGGGCCAAGCACACCTTCGCCAGCTTCGTGGGCGCCAGCCCCGCGGCTGTGGAGGTCAAGCGCCAGGCGCGCCGCGCGGCGCAGTCGCAAAGCCCGGTGCTGCTGCTGGGCGAGACGGGCACGGGCAAGGAGCTGCTGGCGCATGCCATCCACGCGGCCTCGGCGCGCGCCGCCGGGCCCTTCGTGAGCGTGAACATCGCGGCCGTGCCCGACACGCTGCTGGAGGCCGAGTTCTTCGGCGTGGCGCCGGGCGCCTACACCGGCGCCTCGGCCAAGGGGCGCGAGGGCAAGTTCAAGCTGGCCGACGGCGGCACGCTGTTCCTCGACGAGATCGGCGACATGCCGCCCAGCCTGCAGGCCAAGCTGCTGCGCGCGCTGCAGGAGGGCGAGATCGAGCCGTTGGGCAGCAACCAGCTCGTGCCGTTCGACGTTCGCGTGGTGGCCGCCACCTCGCGCGACCTGGCCGCGCTGGTGCGCGAGGGGCGCTTCCGCGAAGACCTGTTCTACCGCCTGCACGTGCTGCCCATCCGCGTGCCGCCGCTGCGCGAGCGGCGCTCGGACATCCCCGCGCTCGTGGAAGCGCTGGGCGAAGACCTGGCCCTGCGCAGCGCCGCCGCGCCGCCCGAGCTGCTGCCCGACGCGCTGGCGCTGCTGGCAGGCCAGGCCTGGCGCGGCAACATCCGCGAGCTGCGCAACGTGCTGGAGCAGGCGGCCATGCGCAGCGACACCCTGGCCATCGGCGCGCAGCAGCTGCACGACGTGCTGCGCGAGAGCGGCGTGGAGCCCGCCGCCCCGGCGCCTGCGCTGGAGCATGCCGAGCCCGACGAGGCCGCGCGCCTGCTGCGGCCCCTGGCCGTGCAGGTGGCGGAGCTGGAGCAGCGTGCCATCGCTGCCGCGCTGGCGCTGCACGGCGGAAACAAGCTGGCCACGGCGCGGCACCTGGGCATCTCACGCGCCACGCTGTACGAACGCATGGAAAACCCTGATAAATAATCAGGCAATTGTCTGTTTTTCAGGCATTGATTTGTCTCAAAAACAAACAAAACCAGTGGCTTTTGCGCCATTTCGCAGAAAAACCGCCTGCAGACAGGCTGGCATGGTGTGTGCAATCACGGGGCGGCATTGCCCAACGATTCAAGAGGAGACACACATGCACCATCGCCGCACCTTCGCCGTCCGCGCCTGCGCTCTGGCCGCTGTCCTGGCCGCCGCGTGGGGGCCGTCCGCCGCCATGGCCCAGCAGGAGATCCGCATCGCCCACGTCTACAGCAAGACCGGCCCGCTGGAGGCCTACGGCAAGCAGACGCAGGCGGGCCTGATGATGGGCCTGGAATACGCCACCGGCGGCACCATGGCGGTGGCCGGCAAGAAGCTGGTGGTGATCGAGAAGGACGACCAGGGCAAGCCCGACCTGGGCAAGAGCCAGCTCGCCACCGCGTATTCCGACGACAAGGCCGACCTGGCCGTGGGCCCCAGCGCCTCGGGCGTGGCGCTGGCCATGCTGCCGGTGGCCGAGGAGTACAAGAAGGTGCTGATCGTCGAGCCCGCCGTGGCCGACTCCATCACCGGCGACAAGTGGAACAAGTACATCTTCCGCACGGGCCGCAACTCCAGCCAGGACGCGATCGGCAACGCCGTCGCCATCGACAAGCCCGGCACCACCATCGCCACGCTGGCGCAGGACAACGCCTTCGGCCGCGACGGCGTGAAGGCGTTCAAGGACGCCATCAAGAAGGGCAAGCTGGTGCACGAGGAATACCTGCCCGCCGCCACCACCGACTTCACGGCCGGCGCGCAGCGCCTGATCGACAAGCTCAAGGACCAGCCGGGCAAGAAGGTCATCTGGATCGTCTGGGCGGGCGCGGGCAACCCGTTCAAGATCAACGACATGGACCTGAAGCGCTACGGCATCGAGATCGCCACGGGCGGCAACATCCTGCCGGCCATGGCCGCCTACAAGGGCATGCCGGGCATGGAGGGCGCCACGTACTACTACTTCGGCATCCCCAAGAACCCGGTGAACGAGGCGCTCGTCTCCATGCACTACAAGCAGTACAAGACGCCGCCGGACTTCTTCACCGCCGGTGGCTTCTCGGCGGCCATGGCCATCGTCACCGCGCTCAAGAAGACGAACGGCGACACCAGGAGCAACACCCTCATCAAGGCCATGGAGGGCATGAGCTTCGAGACGCCCAAGGGCACCATGACCTTCCGCAAGGAAGACCACCAGGCCATGCAGAGCATGTACCACTTCCGCATCAAGAACGACCCGGCCTTCGCCTGGGGCGTGCCGGAGCTGGTGCGCGAGATCAAGCCCGAAGAGATGCAGGTGCCGATCCGCAACGGCCGCTGATCCACTCCTGTTTCGATAGCTGCCAGCGCTTGTCCATCAAGCGCTGGAGGCCATTTTCATTCAAACAATGCTTGCAACCCAGGACCTGACCGTGCGCTTCGGCGGCCACGTGGCGGTGAACGCCGTGACCTGTGCCTTCGCGCCGGGCACGCTCACCGCCATCGTCGGCCCCAACGGCGCGGGCAAGACCACGTACTTCAACCTGATCTCGGGCCAGCTCAAGGCCACGGCGGGCACGGTGTCGCTGGGCGGGCGCGACCTGACGGAGCTGCCCGCCTCGGCACGCACGCGCGCCGGGCTGGGCCGCGCGTTCCAGCTCACCAACCTGTTTCCCCACCTCAGCGTGCTGGAGAACGTGCGCCTGGCCGTGCAGGCCACCCGGGAGGGCGCGCACCGGCGCGGCCTGAACCTGTGGAGCGTGTGGAGCGACCACCCGCAGCTCACGGCGCGCGCCCAGGAGATCCTGCGCGCCGTGGCGCTGATGCACCGGCAGGACGCGCCCGTCGCCAGCCTGCCGCACGGCGACCAGCGCAAGCTGGAGGTGGCGCTGCTCATGGCGCTGGAGCCGCAGGTCTACATGTTCGACGAGCCCACCGCCGGCATGAGCCACGACGAGGCGCCAGTGGTGCTGCAGCTCATCCGCGCGCTGAAGAAGGACAAGACCAAGACCATCCTGCTCGTGGAGCACAAGATGGACGTGGTGCGCGAGCTGGCCGACCGCATCATCGTGCTGCACAACGGCACGCTGGTGGCCGACGGCGACCCGGCCGAGGTGATCGCCTCGCCCATCGTGCAGGAGGCCTACCTGGGCACCGCCGCGAAGGAGGCCGCATGAAGGAGGGCAGCATGACCACGGCGAGCACGAACCTGCTGGAGCTCTCCGGCGTGCACACGCACATCGGCGCCTACCACATCCTGCACGGCGTCAACCTCGCCGTGCCGCGCGGGCAGCTCACCATGCTGCTGGGCCGCAACGGCGCGGGCAAGACCACCACGCTGCGCACCATCATGGGCCTGTGGCAGGCCAGCCAGGGCCGCATCGTGATGGACGGCGCCGACATCGCTGGCTGGCCCACGCCGCGTATCGCACAGCAGGGCATCGCCTACGTGCCCGAGAACATGGGCATCTTCGCGGACCTGACGGTGAAGGAAAACCTGCTGCTGGCTGCGCGCGGCGCGCGCACCGCCGCGCAGATGGACGAGGCGCGGCTGGAGTGGATCTTCGGCCTCTTTCCCGCCGTGCAGAAGTTCTGGAACCACCCGGCCGGCAAGCTCAGCGGCGGGCAAAAGCAGATGGTGGCCGTGGCCCGCGCCATCGTCGAGCCGCGCGCACTGCTCATCGTGGACGAGCCCAGCAAGGGCCTCGCGCCCGCCATCGTGAACAACATGATCGACGCCTTTGCGCAACTGAAAGCAAGCGGCACCACCATCCTGCTCGTGGAGCAGAACCTGCACTTCGCCAAGCGCCTGGGCGACCACGTGGCGGTGATGGACGACGGCGTGGTGGTGCACGCCGGCCCCATGGCCGCGCTGGCCGCCGACGAGGCATTGCAGCAGTCGCTGCTGGGGCTGGCGCTATGAGCGGATACAAGCCAAATCAGGCCATAGCGCCCGCCAATAAAGCGCAACCAGCTATCAAAAAAGAAGCGATGGCGCGCGACATCGATTGGCTGCCCATCGCCCTCGTGCCCGCGCTGATGCTGGCCCCGCTGCCCTTCATCGGCTCGGCCAGCACCTGGGCCACGCTCACCGTGGCGGGGCTGGCCATGGGCATGATCGTGTTCATCATCGCCTCGGGCCTCACGCTGGTCTTCGGCCTCATGGACGTGCTGAACTTCGGCCACGGCGTGTTCATCGCGCTGGGCGCATTCGTGGCCACCAGCGTGCTCGGCGCCATGGGCGACTACACGCAAAGCGCCGAACTCTGGCGCAACCTGCTCGCCGTGCTGCCCGCGATGGTGGTCGCCATGCTGGTGGCGGGCGCGGTGGGGCTGGCGTTCGAGCGCTGCATCGTGCGGCCTGTCTATGGGCAGCACCTCAAGCAGATCCTCATCACCATGGGCGGCATGATCATCGGCGAGGAGCTCATCAAGGTCATCTGGGGCCCGCAGCAGATCCCGCTGCCGCTGCCCGAGGCGATGAAGGGCGCGTGGATCGTGGGCGACGCGGCGGTGGAGAAATACCGCGTGCTCGCCGTCTGCGTGGGCCTGGGCGTTTTCGCGCTGCTGGCGTGGACGCTCTCGCGCACCAAGGTGGGCCTGCTGATCCGCGCGGGCGTGCAGGACCGCGAGATGGTCGAGAGCCTGGGCTACCGCGTGCGGCGCCTGTTCGTGGGCGTGTTCGTGGCCGGCAGCGCGCTGGCGGGCCTGGGCGGGGTGATGTGGGGCCTGTACCAGCAGAACGTGGTGCCGCAGATGGGCGCGCAGGTCAACGTGCTGATCTTCATCGTCATCATCATCGGCGGGCTGGGCAGCACCGGTGGGGCGCTGATCGGCGCGCTGCTCGTGGGGCTGATGGCGAACTACACGGGCTTTCTCGTGCCCAAGGTGGCGCTGTTCTCCAACATCGCGCTCATGGTGGCCGTGCTCCTGTGGCGGCCGCAAGGTGTGTACCCCGTAGCGAATCGTTGAGACCATGATGAACCGCATTCTTTCCGGCGACTATCCGCGCAGCAGGGTGCTGGCGGTGCTGCTCGTGGCTGTCTTCCTCGGGCTGGCGGCGGCGCCCTTCGTCTTTCCCGGCGTGAAGGCGCTCAACGTGGCGGCCAAGGTGCTGGTGTTCGTGGTGCTGGTGGCCAGCTTCGACCTGCTGCTGGGCTACACCGGCATCGTGAGCTTCGCGCACACCATGTTCTTCGGCATCGGCGCCTACGGCATCGCCATCGCCACCAGCCGCATGGGCGCTACCTGGGGAGCGCTGGCCGTGGGGCTGGGCGCGGCGCTGGCGCTGTCGCTGCTGCTGGCGCTGGCCATCGGCCTGTTTTCGCTGCGCGTGCGGGCCATCTTCTTCGCCATGATCACGCTGGCCGTGGCGGCGGCGTTCCAGACGCTGGCCTCGCAGCTCTCCGACTGGACGGGCGGCGAGGACGGGCTGACCTTCAAGCTGCCGCTGCTGCTGTCGCCCAGCTTCGAGCCGTTCGAGGACGAGGTGCTGGGCGTGCTGATCGACGGGCGCATCGTCACCTACTACCTGCTGTTCGCGGTCGCCGTGGTGCTGGTGCTGGCGCTGCTGCGCATCGTGAACTCGCCCTTCGGCCGCGTGCTGCAGGCCATCCGCGAGAACGAGTTCCGCGCCGAGGCCATCGGCTACCGCGTCGTGGTCTACCGCACCACGTCCAGCGTGCTCTCCGCCCTGTTCGCCACGCTCGCGGGCGCCATGCTCGCGCTCTGGCTGCGCTACAACGGGCCGGACACCTCGCTCAGCTTCGAGATCATGATGGACTGCCTGCTCATCGTCGTGATCGGCGGTATGGGCACCATCTACGGCGCCGTGATCGGCTCGGTGCTGTTCGTGGTGGCGCAGAGCTACCTGCAGGACCTGCTGCGCATCGGCTCGGAGGCCGCCGCCGGCCTGCCGTGGCTGGCCGCGCTGCTGTCGCCCGACCGCTGGCTGCTGTGGCTGGGCCTGCTGTTCGTGCTGTCCGTCTACTACTTCCCCACCGGCGTGGTGGGGCGCCTGCGTTCCCTGCGCATCCGCTAGCGATGTGCCTTTCCGTCCCTGCATGACAACCATTACCCCCAAGGAGACAACATGCGAGTGAACGAACGAGTGACGATGCGCTGCACCGCGACGGCCCTGGCCGTGGCGGCGCTGGCGGCCTGCGGCGGCGGCTCTTCCGGACCGTCGAACGAACTGCCCAAGGGCATCAAGGAGATCGGCGCCACGGTCTACCCCGCCACCACGGCGGGCACGGGCGCCACGGCGGCCACGCAGGACCTGCTGACGGGCGGCATCGGCAAGACCGGCCTGGGCGCGGCCGCCGCGCCGGCCTATGCCGACCCGGCCCGCCCCACGGCGGCCGAGCTGCGCCGCAACGCGCTGTATTCCAACTACCGCGGCATCCTCGACCCGCTGCCCGCCGGCGGCTACGGCACGCTCTACGGCCCCAACGTCACGGCCGGCGGCCAGGTGACGGCCGGCGAAGGCCTGATCCCGGGACGCGAATACGTGGCCGTGCTCGACGACGGTTCGGGCCGCAAGCAGACCGTGATCGCCGTGCAGGTGCCCGACAGCTTCAGCGCCAGCAATCCCTGCATCGTGCTCGGCCCCTCGTCGGGTTCGCGCGGCGTGTACGGCGCCATCGGCACGGCGGGCGAGTGGGGCCTGAAGAAGGGCTGCGCCGTGGCGCTGACCGACGCGGGCAAGGGCGTGGGCCTGCACAACCTGGCCGACGACACCGTGAACCAGATCGACGGCACGCGCGCCACGCGCAGCGCGGCGGGCGCATCCAGCTTCTTCACCGCCTTGGGCGATGCGGCGCGCGCGGCCTACGACGCGGCTTTCCCCAACCGCATCGCCATCAAGCACGCGCATTCGCAGCAGAACCCCGAGAAGGACTGGGGCAGCGACACGCTGGCCGCGGGCCGCTACGCGCTGTACGTGCTCAACGCGCGCTACGGCACGGCCACCGACCCCGTGCCGTTCACCAAGGGCAACACGCTGGTGATCGCGGGCTCGGCCTCCAACGGCGGCGCGGCCTCGCTGCGCGCGGCCGAGCAGGATGGCGACGGCCTGATCGACGGCGTGGTGGCCTCCGAGCCCGTGACCGAGATGCCCACCGCGAGCGGCTACGGCATCCAGTTCGGCGGCGCGGCCGTGGCGGGCTACGGCAAGACGCTGGCCGAATACACCACCTACGGCAACATCTACCAGCCCTGCGCGGCGCTGGCGGCCGATGCGGCGGTCGGCGAAACCTCGGTCTACGGCTACTACGCCTATTACAAGGCGCTGCTCGGCATCGACCTGGCCGCGCGCGCAACGGCCCGCTGCGACGGTCTGGCCTCCAAGGGCCTGGTGGCCGGCGCCACCACGGCCGAGCGTGCGACCGATGCGCTGGCCAAGCTGCACGCCTATGGCTGGACGGCCGAGAACGACACCATGCACAACGCCCACCACGGCCTGGGCAACGGTCCCATCCTCTCGGCCATGTACACCATGGCCTACGGCCGCTTCGCTGCCGATGCCAATTTGTGCGACACGAGTTTCGCGGCCACCAACTTGTTGACTGGCGACGTCGTTGCCGCGGCGCCCGCAGCGCTGGTACAGAGCTTCGCCACCGCCAACGGCACCGCCAACGGCACGCCGGCCACCGTGGTCTACAACGACTCGGTGGGCGGCGCCAAGGCCTGGCAGTTCGCCGTCTCGCCCTCCACCGGCGTGGCCGACCTGGGGCTGGACAACGCGCTGTGCCAGCACGCGCTGGTGAGCGGCAAGGACCCGGCGACGGGTGCCGCGCTCACGGCGTCGAGCACGCCCACCAAGGCCGACAGCGACAAGGTGCGCGCGGGCATCGCCGAGGTGCTGCACAGCGCCAACCTGCGCGGCAAGCCGGCCATCATCGTCGCGGGCCGCAGCGACGCGCTGGTGCCGGTGAACAACAATGCGCGCGCCTACACGGCGCTCAACCGCACCGTGGAGGGCGCGTCGAGCAAGCTGCGCTACATCGAGGTCCTGAACGGCCAGCACTTCGACGCCTTCCTGCCGTTCGCGGGCTTCGACACGCGCTTCGTGCCGCTGCACCCGTATTTCAACCAGGCCATGGACGCGATGTGGGCGCACCTCAAGAGCGGCGCCGCGCTGCCCGCCAACCAGGTGGTGCGCACCACGCCGCGCGGCGGCACGCCGGGCGCGGCGCCCGCGATCACCGCGGCGAACGTGCCGCCGTTCGTGGCCGCGCCCGCGGCGGCCGACCAGATCGGCTTCGCGGGCACGTCCATCACGGTGCCCCGCTGACGCCGGCATGAAAGCGCTGCGCATCGGCATGCGCGCCAGGGGGCTGCTCGCCGCCCTGGCGCTGTGCGCCCTCGGCGCCACGGGCTGCCCGGCCCTGGCCGCCGAGGTGGTGGTGGGCCAGGTGGCGCCGCTGTCGGGGGTGCTGGCCTCCACGGGCCAGCAGATGGTGCTGGGCGGCAAGATCTACTTCGACTGGGTCAACGCCCAGGGCGGCGTGCACGGTGCCGCCATCCGCCAGGAGGTGGTGGACGACGGCTACAAGGTGCCCGAGACGGTGCGCCTCACGCGCGCGTTGCTCGCGCGGCCCGAGGTGGTGGCGCTGTTCGGCTTCGCGGGGACGGCCAACGTCACGCAGCTGCTGGCCGACGGCGTGCTGGAGCAGGGCGGGGCGGCGCTGGTGGCGCCCTACACGGGCGGCGAGTCGCTGCGCAGCCCGTTCAACCCCTGGATCTTCCACGTGCGCGCGGGCTACGCCGACGAGGCCGAGCACATGGTGCAGCAGCTCGCCACGCTGGGCATGGACCGCGTGGCCGTGATGTACCAGGACGACGGCTTCGGCAAGGCCGGCCTGGCCGGCGTGGAGGCGGCGCTGGCCAGGCGCGGGCTCACGCTGGCGGCATCGGCGGGCTACGAGCGCAACACGGACCAGGTCGAGGCGGCGGCCCAGACCATCAAGGCCGTGGACGCGCAGGCCGTCATCATGATCGCCATCAACAAGCCCGCGGCCGCGTTCGTCAAGCGCTACCGCGAGCTGGGCGGCGGCGCGCAGCTCTACAGCATCTCGGTGGTCGATCCGGCGGAGATCGTGAAGATCGCCGGACTGAAGAACGCGCACGGCCTGGGCATCAGCCAGGTGGTGCCGTACCCCTACCGGCCGCTGCTGCCCGTGGTGCGCGAATACCAGCAGCTCCTGAAGAAGTACGCCCCGGGGGCCGAGGTGAACTACACCAGCTTCGAGGAGTTCCTGGGCGCCAAGGTGCTGGTCGAGGCGTTGCGCCGCGCGGGCCCCGCGCCCACGCGGGCCAAGGTCGTCAAGGCGCTCGAATCGCTGCAGGGCTTCGACCTGGGCGGCGTCTCCGTCGGCTACTCGCCCACCAGCCGCGTGGGCTCGCGCTACGTCGAGGTCACCGTGATCGGCGCCAACGGCCGGCTCATGAAATAGCTTTCTTCCCTGCTCCCACAAGGCGGTCCACCATGTCTCCCTCGTCGCACTACGCCACCTGCGCCGGCTATGAAATCCACTACATGGACTGGGGCGCGCCCGATGCCCCGGTAGTGATCGCCTGGCACGGCCTGGCGCGCACGGGGCGCGACATGGACGAGATCGCCGCCCACCTGGCCGGCCGCTACCGCGTGATCTGCCCCGACACGCTGGGCCGCGGCCTGAGCCAGTGGGCCGCGCGGCCCGACGAGGAATACCGCCTGGCGTTCTACGCGCGCCTGGCGGGCGACCTGTTCGAGCGGCTGGGCATCGAGCGCGCGCACTGGCTGGGCACCTCGATGGGCGGCGCCATCGGCACCGTGTGCGCCGCCGGCCGCGCCGAGCCGCGTCTGGCCGGACGCATCCGCAGCCTGCTGCTCAACGACAACGCGCCGCGACTGGCCGACGCGGCGCTTGCGCGCATCCGCGCCTATGCGGGCCAGCCGCCCGCGTTCGGCACCGTGCAGGAACTGGAGGCGTTCTTCCGGCAGGTGTATGCGCCCTATGGCTGGCTCAGCGAGGCGCAGTGGCGGCGCCTCACGGAAACCTCCACGCGCCGCCTGCCCGACGGGCGCGTGACGCCGCACTACGACCCGGCCATGGTGCGGCAGTTCACGGCGCACGAGAACGATTACCTGATCTGGGACGACTACGACCGGCTTGCCATCCCCGTGCTGTGCCTGCGCGGCGTGGATTCCGACCTGGTGCTGCGCGAGACCACGGCCGAAATGCTCGCGCGCGGCCCCGGTGCGCGCGGCCTTGCCCAGGTGGTGGAGGTGCCGGGCTGTGGCCATGCGCCCGCGCTCAACGTGCCGCAGCACTATGCGCTGGTGGACCGCTTCCTGGCCGATGCGGAGGCACGGGGCTTCTGATTGCTCCTGAAAAAGGAGCTGCTTGCGCTTGCTGTATAAGCGCTAGAGGCCGATTCGACTATGAGTCCACCCAGCCCGCCAGGTGCCTCTGCGCGATGCGGGAGAGGGCGCCGATCCAGGCGTGCCCGTCGTTCAGGCAGGGGATGTAGCGGAACTCCTGCCCGCCCGCCTGCAGGAAGGCGTGGCGCGCCTCCTGGTTGATCTCCTCCAACGTCTCCAGGCAGTCGCCGGTGAAGCCGGGGCACATCACGTCCACGCGGCGCAGGCCGCCCTGGGCCATCGCCACCAGCGTGGGCTCGGTGTAGGGCTCCAGCCACTTCGCCTTGCCGAAGCGCGACTGGAAGGTGAGCAGGTACTGCTCCGGCGCCAGGCCCAGCGCCCCGGCCAGCAGGCGCGCGGTGGCGCGGCACTGGTCGGCATAGGGGTCGCCCAGGCGCACGTTGCGCTCGGGAATGCCGTGGAAGCTCATCACCAGCTTCTCGGCCGGCCCGCCGCTTCGCTGCCAGTGCGCGCGCACGCTGTCGGCCAGCGCGGCGATGTAGCCGGAGTCGTCGTGGTAGTCGTTCACGAAGCGCAGCTCGGGAAAACTGCGCGAGCGGCGCACCCACGCGGCCACGTCGTCCACCACGCTGGCCGTGGTCGTGCCCGAATACTGCGGGTAGAGCGGCAGCACCAGCACGCGCCGCACGCCTTCATCGTGCAGTGCCTGCAGCTGCGCGCCGATGGCCGGCTGGCCGTAGCGCATCGCGGGCAGCACCGCTACCCGCACGCCGGCCTCGCCCAGCCAGCCGCGCAGCATCAGCGCCTGCTTGGATGTCCACACGGCCAGGGGCGAGCCCTCGGGTGTCCAGATCGTCGCGTACTTGGCGGCGGACTTCGCCGGCCGCGTGCGCAGGATGATCCCGTACAGGATCGGCAGCCACGCCGCGCGGGGGATCTCCACCACGCGCGGGTCGCCTAGGAACTGCGCGAGGTAGCGCCGCAGCGCGGGGGCGGTGGGCGCGTCGGGCGTGCCCAGGTTGCAGAGCAGGATGGCGGTGTGTGCAGACATATGGGCCGCGATTGTGGCAGGCCCTGGGCGGGTCTAGGCATGCCGCTGGCGTCGCCAGGCCAGCAGGCCCAGCAGCACCGCCAGCAGCGCCAGCGCCCATTCGCCGAGCGTGGGAATGGGCGCTGCGCCGCCGGCCGCCGCCAGCACCGAGATGCCGCCCGGATCAACGATGCGGCCGTTGGGCGTAGGCACGCCGTCATCATCGCCCGTGCCGCCGTCGGTGAGCGTCAGCACCGCCGTGTTCGCACCCAGCACGGCGCCTGCGAACGGTGCCCACGTGCCGCCCTGGCGCTTCCAGTACTGCGCGCCCTGCAGCGGCGAGCCGGGGGGATAGGTGACAGTGACCGTGACGGGTGTTGCGTCGCAGGCGTGCAGCACGAAGTCCAGCACCCCGTGTGGGAAGCTGCGCGTCGCGGGCGCTCCGGCGCTGGCGGCGGACACGAGCTGCACGCTCTCGAATGCGCAGGTGGCGCCGCCACCCGCCACCGTCACGCCCACGGGGCCCGTGCCCATGGGCGACGGAGCCGAGAACGCCTTGGCGTCGGCCAGCGGCGTCGCCGGGTTCGATGGCGTTGCTGACGTGGCGCTGCCCGCGCTGTTCGTGGCCTCCACGGCGAAGGTCTGCGTCTGCCCGTTGGGCAGGCCGGTGAACGTGCAGGTGGTGGCAGTGGCCGGGCTAGGCACGCAGGTCTGCCCGCCCGGCTGGGCCGTGACCACGTAGCCGGTGATACCGCTGCCCACGTCGGCGGGCGGTTGCCACGTCACCGTGACCTGCCCGCCGCCCGTGGGCACGGCCTGCACGTTGGTGGGTGCGGCGGGGGCGACGACCTGGCGGGTGACGGTGATGGTGTAGGTGCTAGTGGACGTTGCGTCGCCCGACGTGATCACCACGCTCAGGGTGTTGCTGCCCGGGTTCAGCACGATGGACGCCGATGCGCTGCCGCTGGCAACGGGCGTGCCGTTGACGGTGATGGTTTGGTCATTGATCCACGCCGTGGGCGTGAGCGTGGCGCCGCCCGCACCCTGCACGGTGGCGGTGTAGCCCGGCGTGCCGCTGTTGAAGGCGGGCGACAGGGCCACGGGGGAGCCGCCCACGGACAAGACCAGGTTCAGTAGCCGCGACTCGCTGGAGAGGGCGCCGTTGGGGCTCTTGAAAACACTGCGGCCAGAGGTACCCGCAAACACCGTCTGGCCGCCATTGCCCAGCGCCAGGGAATACACGGCCTGATTGCCCATCCCCCTCTTGGCCACCGCCCAGTTCGCACTGCCATCGCTGCTCTTGTAAACGCCACCGCCAGCGGTGCCCGCAAACACCGTCTGGCCGTCGCTGCCCAGCGCCAGGGCGTACGTGGCACCCATCGGACCGACCCTCACCCAGCTCGTGGCGCCATTGCTGCTCCTGAAAACGCCGCCATTGGTGGCCGCAAACACCGTCTGTCCATCGCTGCCCAGCGCCAGGGAATACACGGTCAGATTGCCCATCCCCGTATGGGCCGCCGCCCAGCTCGTGCCGCCATTGCTGGTCCTGAAAACGCCGTCATTGGTGCCCGCCCATACCGTCTGGCCATCGCTGCCCAGCGCCAGGGCGTACATGTTCAGATTGCTCAATCCCGTATTGACCGCTGTCCAGTTCGTGCCGCCATTGCTGCTCCTGAAAACACCGCTGTCAGCGGTGCCCGCCCATACCGTCTGGCCATCGCTGCCCAGCGCCAGGGCGTACACGTTCAGATTGCTCAATCCCGTATTGACCGCTGTCCAGTTCGTGCCGCCATTGCTGCTCCTGAAAACACCGCTGTGGGTGCCGACGAACACCGTCTGGCCATCGCTGCCCAGCGCCAGGGACTGCACGTAATAACTACCCAACCCCGAATTGACCGCCGCCCAGCTCGTGCCGCCATCGCTGCTCTTGAAAACGCCACCGCCAGCGGTGCCCGCAAACACCGTCTGGCCATCGCTGCCCAGCGCCAGGGACTGCACGTAATAACTACCCAACCCCGTATTGGCCGCCACCCAGTTCGCACCGCCATCGCTGCTCTTGAAAACGCCGCCGCCAGCGGTGCCCGCAAACACCGTCTGACCGTCGCTGCCCAGCGCCAGGGCGGGCGTGGTACCCATCGGACCGACCGCCACCCAGCTCGTGCCGCCATCGCTGCTCCTGAAAACGCCGTCATTGGTGGCCGCAAACACCGTCTGGCCGTCGCTGCCCAGCGCCAGGGCGCTCATGTACAGATTGCCCAGCCCCGTATTGGCCGCTGCCCAGCTCGTGCCACCATCGGTGCTCTTGAAAACGCCGGCTTCGGTGCCCGCAAACACCGTTTGGCCATTGCTGCCGAGCGCCAGGGAGCGCACGCGTTGATTGCCCATTCCCGTACTGGCCGCCGCCCAACTCGCGCCGCCATCGGTGCTCTTGAAAACGCCGCTGTGAAAGGTGCCCGCCCATACCGTCTGGCCGTCGCTGCCCGGTGCGAGAGACAGCACTTGCTGATAGCCCATCCCCGTATTGGCCGCCGCCCAGCTCGTGCCGCCATCGCTGCTCTTGAAAACGCCGCCGCCGGTGCCCGCAAACACGGTCTGGCCGCTGCCCAGCGCCAGGGAGAGCACGGACAGATTGCCCAGCCCTGTATTGGCCGCAGCCCAACTCGCGCCGCCATCGGTGCTCCTGAAAACGCCGGCGCCGGTGCCCGCAAACACAGTCTGGCCATCGCTGCCCAGCGCCAGGGACAGCACGCCATCAGTGCCCATCCCCGTATTGGCCGCTGCCCAACTCGTGCCGCCATCGGTGCTCTTGAAAACGCCGCCATAGGTGGTGCCCGCAAACACCGTCTGGCCGTCGCTGCCCACGGCCAAGGCTCGAACATTCCCACCCCAAGGACCCGTAGGTGCCCACGCATCCACCGCCCAGGCCGCAGCGCCGCCCCCCAGGCCTAGCCACAGCGCCAGCAGCCAGCGCAGGCACCAGGCAAAGAGTTTGGAATGTTTTTGGGTCCTAGCGCTTTCCAGGCATGCGCTGGCAGCTCTCATTTTTGTAGTCATCTTTGAAAATTCATGGCGAAGTTCCCAACACTATCCGTGGGCGCAAGGCCGCACGCCATCCCACAAATGCGGGATGGTGCGCACAGGGGCGCCTGGGTAGCCTGCATCGCGGGGGATGAGGGAGGCATCTGCCGCATCCATCCCGCGACTCCAAGCTCAAGAAAGGCAAGCAACCATGAAAAACCAACCCACCACCCTGTGGCGCTGCACGGCAGTCGCCAGCGCTGTCATCGCCCTTGCCGCCTGCGGCGGTGGGAGCGACGGCAGCGGACCCTCCACCCCGCCGCCCGCAGGCCCCAGCACGCAAGAGCTGGTGCAGAAGTACGTGCAGGCCAGCGAGGCGCTGCTGGCGCAGCGCATGCCCGACGGCGGGGCAGAGCGCTATTCCCTGGTGGATGCGTGCTACCTGGGCAATGGCAGCACCAAGGCCATGCTGGTGGCGAACTGGAGCGCTGCGCAGGCGCAAAACTCCGCCCACTTGGTGGGCCGCAAGATGGCCAACGTGCAGGTGCTGGCCGAGCGCAAGACCACCAACGCCGACGGCTCAGCCCGGCATGAGGTGGACATAGGCTACGACGAGCAGTACACCGACGGAACGTCCGTCACGGGGCAGGTGCAGACCCTTGTCTCAGGCAGCAGCAGCGGCGCCTGCGCCACGCCGCAGACGGGCGAGGCCCTGCGCGAACTGGGCAACCGGCGCGTGGCGGCTGTGGGACTGGTGTCGCGCAACCGCTTGCAGGTATTCCGCAAGCTGGCGGATGGCGCGTCGGCCAACACACCGTACCAGTTGCGGCGGGAGGTGCTGTTCAGCGTGACCGACCCCGCTAAGGTGGCTACCTATGCCGTGGTGTCCTGGGCTTCGGGCAAGGCGGGTGCAGCCCCCCATTCGCTCAAGCTGCTGTCGCCGCGCATCGCCCGCGATGCGGCCGAGATGCAGGGCCTGGTTGGCAATGCCAACTGGACGGATGGCGACCGCTTCCGCAACTGCCGTTCGAACGCCGACAACACCGAAGCCAACGCCGCCACGGCCGATTGCGCCAAACTGGGTGTGCGCACCGATGCTTGGGGCTCTGCAGTGACCCGGTTTGATGCCGAAGGCTTTGCCGGGGGCGACACCCGGTTTGCCAATTGGGGCCTGGACAAGGCAGGCGCCGATGTGACCTTCGCCCTCTATGCCGACGACGGCTGGAAGGCCGTCAACGGCCAGCAGGGCAAGACACCCATCGCCACCTACGTTGTGAAGCTCAAGAACCCTTCGTACCCCTTCGCGCAGTTCGATGTGGAGGCCTTCCCCCGGTTCCTGGATCTCTCGCCCAGCGAAGCCGAGATCGTGGCGGCCTTCAAGGCCAGCGGTGGTACAGCCCAGGCCGAGTTGCAGGCGGCAAAGCCTCCGGCTGGCGGTTTGCCCATGGCGCGATCGGCGCTGTACTCCTTCCGCCAGGGACCCAAGGACGCATCGGCCAGCGGCCCGGCCGTGGTGCGCACGGCCAGCATGCCGGGCACGATGGCGGCGGACGGCAAGACGGCCTCCATCCCCTTCGGTGGCAAGCCGGATGGCGCATCGGCCACCACCTATGCCGAATTCGGCCTGACCTATACGGACCGCAATGGGCGGGACATGCACTTCACCTTGGAAGCCCAGTAAGGCACAACCCCGGCAAGGGCGGCGCCCGGTGGCGGCGCTCCTTGCTGCACTCTCAAGACTCAATGAAGAAAACCGCCATGAAGCAATTCCTATCGGCCTCTGCCATGGCATTGGCCCTGCTCGGCGCCAGCGCCGCCGCACAAACCACCGCCTACCCCGAAGGGGCCGAACTGCTGACGCAAGAGGCGCTGCGCGAGGCTTTGGCGGACAAGGTGTTCTCGACAGCCCCGGCCCAAGGCCCCAAGTGGCAATGGCAGTTCAAGAACGAAGGCCGTTTCTACCTGAGCGTGGGCAACTACTCCGACTCCGGCCAATGGAGCACCAAGGAAAGCAGCCTGTGCCTGGACTCGGGCAAGAACGTGGGCTGCAATGAAATGCGGCGCAAGGACGGCGTGCTCTACCTGAAGCGCAACAGCGGCGAGGTGGTGAGTTTTCAGCTGAAATGACGCATGGAGGCTGAGAGGCGAAGGCCGCCATGAGCCGTCGAATGGCAATAGGCCGTCAAGCGAATTGCAGCGTTTGCAGCAACTGCACCAGCTCCGTCTGCCGATGGCAGCCCGCCCTGCGCAGGAGGTTCTTGTGGTGCGAGCGCGCCGTGTGCCAGCTCATGCCCTCGATGGCGGCGAAGTCCTTGACGGTCTTGCCGGTTGCCAGCAGCAACGCCAGGCGCGTCTCGGTGGGTGACAGGCCCAGCATGTCGCCCACCAGCCGAGGGTCCAGGCTGGATGCCGCGCCTGGCATGGCGGCCACGACCAGCGCCATGGGCGCTTGCATGCCGGCCCAGGCATGGCTGGCCTGCAGTGGCAGCACGGCCGCCACCAGCCGCTGTGGACCGTCCGCCAGGGCGATGGCGCCGGTCTTGGCTGGCGTGGCGCATGCGCCGCGCACCAGCTGTTCCAGCCGCTCATGTGCCGCGCCCACGGTGCACCGCAGCCGGCCGTGACGCGCGCCCAGCGCGCCCGGAAGGGTCAGCAGGCGCTCGGCGGCGGCGTTGGCGTGATGGATGCGGCATTGCGCGTCCACGACCACGATGCTCTGGCGCAGGCTGTCCAGCGCCGCCATGCCCAGGTGGGCGCTGCGCGACAGCGTGACCATGCGCGCGCGCAGCTTGGCCGCGCGGGCGATGTCGGGCACCAGGCGTTCGATGAAGCGTTTGTCATCGTCGGAATACGGCCTGGCGTCTCTGGGGCGCATGAAGCTGATGATGTCGAGCGCGCTGCCCTCCAGGCGCACGACGGTGCCCGCCGTGTGCTTGAGGCCCAGGGGAATGAGCCAGTCTGCATAGACAGGGTTGCGCAGCGCTTCCCGTGCGCTGAAATGCTCATGGTCGAGCATGACCCCGCCTGTCGCGAGGCGCAGCGTGGCCGCCAGGCGCGGGTCATTGCCGGCATGCTGGGTTTCGTATTCGGCCATGTGCCTGGCGTGCAGCCCGAACTGCTCCAGGTTGCCGGCGCTCTCGGGCGTTGGCGCGCTGCTTTCGTCCAGTGTGAAGCTGTGGAAGACGCCCGCCTGCAGCCGGGTGCACATCGCATCCATGGCCGCGTGCCAGGCCTGGGGCTGCAGCACCCCGTCGTAGAAAAGTCCCGCGATGGCCTGGGTTTCGCTCTGCATGTGCGTCAGCCGATGCGCAGCGATTGCAGAAGGGCCACCAGCTCCAACTGGCGGCGGCAGCCTGTCTTGCGCAGGAGGTTCTTGGTGTGCGAGCGCGCCGTGTGCCAGCTCATGCCTTCGGCGGCAGCGAAATCCTTGACGGTCTTGCCGGCTGCCAGCAGCAGCGCCAGCCGGGTTTCGGTAGGCGACAGGCCGAGCATCTCTCCGATCAGGCGCGGGTTGATGCCGTTGGGAGCGGCAGGGTCGTGCAGGACTGCCAGCGCCATAGGGGCTTGGTGCAAGGCCATGGGATGCCGGGCATTGATCGGCAGAACGGTGACCACGAAGCTGCGCGCGCCGGGCGCGGGCTGCAGTGCCCCGGCCATGCCCGTTCCCTGACGTCCGCAGGCGGCCGCCACGATGGATTGCCAGCGCGCCTGGGCATTGCCGTCGTGGCACGACAGGCGGCCGTGGCGCACGCTCATCGCGCCAGGGCGGGCCAGCAGGCGGTCGGCGGCGGGGTTGGAATACTGGATGCGGCACTGCGCATCCACCACGGCGATGCCTTGCGGCAGCGCGTCGAGCGCGGCCAGGCCCAGCGCGGCATGGCGGGCCAGTTGCCCGGTACGGGCGCGCAGCCGGGCGGCGCGGGTCAGGTCAGGCATCAGGCGTTCAACCAGCGCCTTGTCGTTCGCGCCATAAGGCGTATGGTCCGACGGGCGTATGAATCCAAGGAAATCGCGCGACCCCCCTTCGTCGCGCACCAGCGCTCCCAGCGTGTGTTGAAAGCCGTGGGGGCGCAGAAAGTCGGTGTACACGATGTTGCGCGACATCTCGCGCGTGCTGATGTGCTCGTGGTCCAGCATGGGTTGCCCCACGGGCAATTGCACCAGGGCGGCCATGCGCAGGTCCTGACCGATGTAATGAGCCTGATATTCGCGCAGTTTCTCGGCATGCAGGCCCACATAGCCCTGGTTGTTCACGCTGCCGGAAGCCTGAGAACTGATAGTGCTCAGCGTGAAATAGTCGAACAATCCAGCACCCAGGGCTTCGCGCAAACCATCAAGACCGTCGTACCAATCCTGCGGCGACAGCACGCCGTCATACAGCAGCCCTGCGATGCGTTTTGCTTGTTCTTGCATGGCACTCCCCTTGCCTGTGCCATTTTAGTAACCAGTTGTTGGTGGTTGCACCTTGGGTTTTCCCGGGCTGGCTGGCATTGCCCTTGCTGAAAGGCGCTCGGGCTGCGCGGGATATGCTCGCGGCCATGACGCAATCCGCAGGGACTCATCCCCACAGCATGGACGTGGGCCGCATCCGTGCCGTCACCCTCGACCTGGACGACACGCTCTGGCCCGTGTGGCCCACCATCGCGCGGGCCGAGGCTGCGCTGGTCGACTGGCTGGCCGTGCATGCGCCCGCCACGGCAGCAATGTATGCCGATGCCAAGGCGCTGCGTGCCGTGCGCGTGCAGGTGGAGGCGCTGCGGCCCGATCTGCTGCACGACCTGAGCGCGCTGCGGCGCGAGTCCATCCGCCTGGCGCTCACGCAGGCGGGCGACGATCCGCGGCTGGCCGAGCCCGCGTTCGATTTATTCTTCGCCGAGCGCCAGCGCGTGGACCTGTTCGACGATGCGCTGAAGGCGCTGGAATTCCTGGCGGCGCGCTATCCCGTCGTGGCGGTGTCCAACGGCAACGCCGATGTGCATCGCATCGGCATCGGCCGCTATTTCAAGGCCAGCCTGAGCGCCACGGTGCTGGGCGTGGCCAAGCCCGATGCGCGCATCTTCCAGGCGGGCGCGCAGGCCGCGGGCGTGGCGTGCGGCGCGGTGCTGCATGTGGGCGACGATGCCTTGCTCGATTGCCGCGGCGCGCTGGATGCCGGCATGCAGGCCGCGTGGCTGAACACGGCCGGCGCCGCCTGGGCGCACGAGGGCGCGGCGCCCCACGCCACGGTGCCCAGCCTCACCGTGCTGTGCCAGTGGCTGGCGTAGCGCGGCCGAGCCTGCGCAGCGCCCACTTCTCCAGCTCCGCCGCCGCGAACACCCCTGCGCCCGCGAGCAGCACGCGCAGCCATTCGCCGGGCGACAGGTCGGTGGAGCCGAACACGGCCTGCAGCCACGGCGCGTGCACGAAGGCCAGTTGCAGCAGCGCGCACACGCCGATGGCCAGCAGCACCTGCGGGTTGCCCAGCAGCCCTTCGCGCGAGAGCGCGCTGCGCAGGATGTGGCGGCTGTTGAGCAGGTAGAGCATCTCGGCGGCCACCACGGCGCAGACGGCCACGGTGCGCGCGGTCTCCAGGCTCGAACCGCGCCCCAGCTCCCACAGGAACAGGCCCAGCGCCGCGCAGGCCATGAGCACCGACACCATCACCACGCGCCACACGAACAGGCCCGACAGCAGCGACTCGCGCGGGTCGCGCGGCGGGCGGCGCATCACGTCGCTCTCGGTGGGCTCGAAGGCCAGCGCCACGCCCAGCGTGCTCGACGTGACGAGGTTGATCCACAGCACCTGCGCGGCGGTGAGCGGCAGCACCAGCCCGAAGGCGATGGCGAAGAACACCACCAGCGCCTCGCCGCCGTTGGTGGGCAGCATGAACAGGATGAACTTGCGCACGTTGTCGTAGACGCCCCGGCCCTCGCGCACGGCCGCGCCCAGGGTGGCGAAGTTGTCGTCGGCCAGCACCATGGCGGCGGCGTCCTTGGCGGCCTCGGTGCCGTTCCTGCCCATGGCGACGCCCACGTCGGCGCGCTTCAATGCGGGGGCGTCGTTGACGCCGTCGCCCGTCATGGCGACGACTTCGCCGCGCGCCTGCAGGGCCCGCACCAGGCGGATCTTGTGCTCGGGGCTGGCGCGGGCGAAGACGTCCACGCTGTCCACCACCTCGCGCAGCGCTTCGTCGTCGATCAGCTCGATCTCTGCGCCGGTGAGGGCGGGGCGGCCCAGGCCGATGCCGAGCTGCGCACCGATGGCGCGTGCGGTCTCCCCATGGTCGCCGGTGATCATCTTCACGCGCACGCCGGCCGCGTGGCATTCGGCCACGGCGGCCATGGCCTCGGGGCGCGGCGGGTCCATGCTGCCCAGCAGCCCGAGCAGCGTGAAGCCGCCTTCCATGTCGGCAAAGTCCAGTGCGTGCTGCCGGGCAGGAACGCGCCTGGCGGCGATGGCCAGCACGCGCAGCGCGCGCGCTGCGCAGTCGTTGGCGGCGCGGCGCCAGTAGTCGTGGTCCAGCGGCTCGCAGCCTTGCCCGCCGTGCTGTGTGTTGCACATGTCCAGCACGCGCTCGGGCGCGCCCTTGACCAGGATGAGCGCGTGGCCCGCGTGGTCGTGGTGCAGCGTGGCCATGAAGCGGTGCTCGGACTCGAACGGGATCGCGTCGATGCGCGGTAGCGCCGCGTGCGTGGCCGGGCCGTCGAGCCCGGCCTTGAGGGCGAAGGCGAGCAGCGCGCCCTCGGTCGGGTCGCCCGTGAGCTGCCAGCCCTCGGCGCCCTGGTGCAGCGCGGCGTCGTTGCACAGCAGCGCCACGCGGGCCATGCATTGCAGCGTGGGGTGCTCGGCGGGCGGCACGGCCGCGCCGCCCACGTGGAAGCCGCCCTGCGGCGCGTAGCCGCTGCCGGTCACGTCGTAGACGTGGCTGGCGGTCACCACGCGCTGCACCGTCATCTCGTTGCAGGTGAGGGTGCCGGTCTTGTCCGAGCAGATCACGGTGACCGAGCCCAGCGTCTCCACCGCCGGCAGGCGGCGGATGATGGCGCGGTGCTGCGCCATGCGGCGCACGCCCAGCGCCAGCGTGATGGTCATGATGGCGGGCAGCCCCTCGGGGATGGCTGATGCGGCCAGCGCCACGGCCATCATGAACATGTCGGCCGGCGCCTGCCCGCGCCAGAGCACGCCGATGGCGAAGGTGGCGGCCACGAACAGCAGGATGGCCAATGCCAGCCAGCGGCTGAAGCGCGCGATCTGGCGCAGCAGCGGCGTGGTGCCCGTTTCCACCTGCGCCAGCAGCGCGCTGATGCGGCCCAGTTCGGTGTGCGAGCCGGTGGCCACCACCACGCCCGTGGCCGTGCCCGCGGCC
The DNA here is from genome assembly GCF_000400995.2 of Acidovorax sp. MR-S7. Taxonomy (GTDB): domain Bacteria; phylum Pseudomonadota; class Gammaproteobacteria; order Burkholderiales; family Burkholderiaceae_C; genus MR-S7. Next base: position 39,339 of record NZ_DF238902.1, read on the forward strand.
ACCAGCGTGCCCGAATAGAGCATGCCGTGGCGGTCGCCCAGCGGCGCGTCCCCGGCCACGGGGGCGTCGTTCTTGTCGCTGGGCACGGATTCGCCGGTCAGCACCGCCTCGTCGGCGCGCAGGCTCCTGGCCGAGACGATGCGCAGGTCGGCCGGCACCTTGTCGCCGGAGGCCAGCAGCACGATGTCGCCCGGCACGAGCTGCTCGGCGGCGACCAGCTGCGGCTCGCCGCCGCGCAGCACCGTGGCCTGCGGCGAGAGCATGCGGCGGATGGCGTCCAGCGCCGACTCGGCCTTTCCTTCCTGCACGAAGCCGATGAGGGCGTTGATGACCACCGCGCCCAGCAGCACGCCGGTGTCGATCCAGTGCCCCAGCCCGGCGGTGACGGCGGCCGACACCAGCATCACGTAGATCAGCACGTTGTGGAACTGCGCCAGCAGCCGCAGCCATGCGGGCCGGCGCGGCGGCGCGGGCAGGCGGTTGGGGCCGTGCACGGACAGGCGCCGCGCGGCCTCGGCGTGGGGCAGGCCGTGCTGCGCGTCGGTGGCCAGGCGCTCGGCGGCGGCGCCGGCGGGCAGGGCGTGCCAGGGGGTGTCGCTGTGTCCGGTCGGTGGTGTCGGTGGCATGCGGTGGCCGCGTGCCCGGCGTTGCGCGCGCCAGGCCACGCGGGTGGTGGAGGGCGGAGCGGCCCAGTCTAGGGCGCGGCGCCGGGCGGCGCGGCAATGCCCCAGAGCGCGGGGCGGGAAACCGCCGCCTTCACATGCCGAATGCTTCTGAATCGATAGCTGCTAGCGCTTGCTGGATAAGCGCTGCAGCCGTTTTTGATTCACATCAAAAAATCGCGCAATGCGAACAGCGTGGCGTCGGGCGCCTCGCTCATCTGGTGGTGGCCCACGGGCAGGTGCGCCACCTTCACGGGCACGCCGGCGGAGCGCGCGGCCTGGATCAGGCCCTGAGCGGCCTTGGGCGGCGTCATCTGGTCCTGCGTGCCCAGCGCGAACAGCACGGGGCACTGCAGCGCGGCGGCGGCCTGTTCGCCGCCGCCATAGCTGTCGCAGGCCACGAAGCCGCGGTGGAACACGTTGACCTGCGGGTTGCTGCGCAGCACGCGCCGGCCCAGTGCCATGCCCGCGCCGTAGACCCAGAAGCCCGCGCCGGAGGGCGGCGCGAGCGTGCTGCGCGAGAACACGTTGACCATCTTGAGCGCCTTCTCGGGCGCGTTCAGCGCAGCGTCGATGAGCGCGGGCGACACCTTCATCGGGAACGCCGTGCCCACCAGCGCCAGGTGGCTCACGCGCGCGCCCAGGCGGCTGGCGGCTTCCAGCGCGATCAGCGAGCCCCAGCTGTGGCCCACGAGCGCGGCGCGGTCGATGTGCAGCGCATCGAGCAGCGCGGCGATGAAGTCCGCCGCCTGCTCCACGCTGGCAGGCGCCTCGCCGGCGCTGGCGCTGTGGCCGGGCAGGTCCACGGCCAGCACGTTCCAGCCGTGGTGGGCCAGGTAGCGGCTCTGCCAGCCCCAGACGCTGTGGTCATTGAGCACGCCGTGGATGAGCACGACGGTGGGCTTGGCCGCGTCGAAGGGCTTGCCGCCGGTGTAGCAGAAGGTGCGGGCGCCGTTGACTTCGATGTACATCAGGCACCTGCCTTTTCTGCCGCTTTTTCCGCGGCCTTGAGTGCGCGCTGCAGGTCATCGATCAGGTCGTCGGCATCTTCCAGGCCGATCGACAGGCGGATGGTGCCCTGGCCGATGCCGCCCGCCGCCAGCGCCTCGTCGCTCATGCGGAAGTGCGTGGTGCTGGCAGGGTGGATCACCAGCGAGCGGCAGTCGCCCACGTTGGCGAGGTGGCTGAACACCTTGAGCGTCTCGATGAACTTCTTGCCCTGCGCACGGTCGCCCTTGAGGTCGAAGCTGAACACCGAGCCCGCGCCGCGCGGCAGCAGCTTGCGCGCGAGCGCGTGGCTGGGGTGCGCCTGTAGCAGCGGGTGGCCCACGCGCGCCACGAACGGGTGGCTGGCGAGGAACTGCACCACCTTCTCGGTGTTGCGCACGTGGCGCTCCATGCGCAGCGGCAGCGTCTCGATGCCCTGCAGGATCAGCCAGGCCGTGTGCGGGCTCATGCAGGCGCCGAAGTCGCGCAGGCCCTCGCGGCGCGCGCGCAGCAGGAAGGCGCCCACCGTGGATTCCTCGCTGAACACCATGTTGTGGAAGCCCTCGTAGGCCTGCGTCAGCTCGGGGAAGCGCCCCGAGCCTTCCCAGTCGAAGCTGCCGCCGTCCACCAGCACGCCGCCGATCACGGTGCCGTGGCCGGAGAGGAACTTGGTGGCAGAGTGGTAGACCAGGTCGGCCCCGTGCGCGAAGGGCTGGATGAGCCAGGGCGAGGTGAGGGTGGAGTCCACCAGCAGCGGCACGCCGGCCTCGTGCGCGATCTGCGCCACCGTGGGGATGTCCAGCACCTCCAGGCCCGGGTTGCCCACGGTTTCGCCGAAGAACAGGCGCGTCTCCGGCCGCACCGCCGCGCGCCAGCCGTCGATGTCGCCCGGCTTGACGAAGGTGGTCTCGATGCCGAAGCGGCGCAGCGTGTAGTGCAGCAGGTTCTGCGACCCGCCATAGAGCGCGGTGCTGGCCACGATGTGCCCGCCCGCGCCCATCAGCGTGCTGACCGCCAGGTGCAGCGCCGCCTGGCCGCTGGCCACGGCGATGGCCCCCACGCCGCCTTCGAGCGCGGCCACGCGCTGCTCCAGCACCGCGTTGGTGGGGTTGCTGATGCGGCTGTAGACGTGGCCGGGGCGCTCCAGGTTGAACAGGGCCGCGGCGTGGTCGCTCGACTCGAACACGAACGAGGTGCTCAGGTGGATCGGCACGGCGCGCGCTCCGGTGGCGGGGTCCGGCTGCGCGCCCGCGTGCAGCGCGAGCGTGTCGAAGCCGGGGTCGGAATATCCGGGCATCCATGTCTCCAATGTGGTGAATTCGTGCGCCATTGTGGGGGATTTGTGGGCTATATTTTCCGGAGCACCGCTATACCGAGTACGAGAGAGACACATCCCATGAAAGTCAGCGACATCCTGCGCGTCAAAGGCAACACCCTCTACACCGTCACCCCCGACGAACCGCTGGCGCGCGCGCTGGAGACCATGGCCGAGAAGGATATCGGCTCGCTCGTGGTGATGGAGCACGGCGACCTGGTGGGCATGCTCACCTTCCGCGAGGTGATCCAGCTGCTGGTCAGGAGCGGCGGCAGCGTGGGCACCACGCTGGTGCGCACGGCGATGGACGACGCGCCGCTGACCTGCACCATGGAGACCGACATGGACGAGGTGCGCCGCATGATGCTGGGCCGCCATGCGCGCTACATGCCGGTGATGGACCAGCGCATGCTCATGGGCGTGATCAGCTTCTACGACGTGGCCAAGGCCGTGGTGGACGCGCAGAACTTCGAGAACAGGATGCTCAAGGCCTACATCCGCGACTGGCCGGAGGAAAAGGAAGCGCCCTCCGCGAGCTGATCGCGCAATAACCGTCGAAACGGCTGCCAGCGCTTGTACAGCAAGCGCTGGCAGCTCTTTTTTGGGGAGCACAAGCAGGCATGGGCAGCAACAGATTCATCCACGGGGCGGCATGGGCGCTTTGCCTGTCGCTGATCGCGGGCTGCGGCTCCAGCGCGCCGCCGCCGCTCATGGACATCGCCGTGATCGGCTTCAACGACTTCCACGGCCAGCTGGAGCCGCCGCGCCAGGCCGTGCCCGTGCCCGCGGCCACCGGCGCCGCGCAGGTGCCGGCGGGCGGGGCGGCCTACTTCGCCAGCGCCATCGCCGCGCTCAAGGCGCGCCACCCGCACCACGCGGTGGTGTCGGCGGGTGACATGGTGGGCGCGTCGCCGCTGGTGTCGGCGCTGTTCCTCGACGAGCCCACGGTGGAGGCGTTCAACGCCATCGGCATCGACTTCCACGCCGCGGGCAACCACGAGTTCGACCGGGGCTGGCGCGAGCTGCTGCGCCTGCAGCACGGCGGCTGCGACAAGCACACCGTGCGCGAGCCGTGCCAGATCAGCCGGCCCTTCGCGGGCGCCGGCTTTCCCATCCTCACCGCCAACACCCTGCAAGAGGACGGCCGCCCGCTGCTGCCCGCCACGGGCCTCAAGCGCTTCACCGAGAACGGCGCCACGGTCACCGTGGGCTTCATCGGCCTGACGTTGCGCACCACGCCCACCATGGTCACGCCCGCCGGCGTGGCGGGCCTGCGCTTCGCCGACGAGGCCGAGACGGCCAACGCGCTCATCCCCGCGCTGCGTGCGCAGGGCGCGGACGTGATCGTGGCCGTCATCCACGAAGGCGGCAGCACTACCGCGCCCATCACCGAGCCGGGCTGCGAGGGCCTGAGCGGCGACATCGTGCCCATCCTGCAGCGCCTGAGCCCCGAGGTGGACGTGGTCGTCTCGGGCCACACGCACCGGGCCTACATCTGCGACTATGGGCGCGTCGATTCCGCGCGGCCCTTCCTGCTGACCAGCGCGGGTGTCTACGGCACGCTGCTCACCGAGATCCGCCTGGCCGTGGACACGCGCACGCGCCGCGTGGCGCGCAAGAGCGCGCGCCAGGTCATCGTGCAAGGCGAGGCGTTCACGGGCGCGCAGGGGCGGGTGGAACTGCACCCCGGATTTCCCGTGTTCGCGCCCGATGCGGGCGTGGCGGCGCTGGTGGAGCGCTACCGCGCCGCCGCCGTGCCGCTCGCGCAGCGGCCCGCGGGGCAGGCCAGCGGGGCCTTCCTGCGCCAGCAACTGCCCTCGGGCGAGTCGGTGCTGGGCAACCTGATCGCCGACGCGCAACTGGCCGCCACGCGCGCGCCCGAGCGCGGCGGGGCGCAGATCTCCTTCATGAACCCCGGCGGCGTGCGCGCCGACCTGGAGCCCGACGGGCAGGGGCTGGTGCGCTACGGCCAGCTTTTCGCCGTGCAGCCCTTCGGCAACAGCCTGGAGGTACGCAGCTACAGCGGCGCGCAGCTGCGCGAGATCCTGGAGCAGCAGTTCGACAGTGGCACCAACACCGTGCAGCGCCCGCGCGTGCTGTCGGTGTCCGAGGGGTTCGGCTACCGCTACGACCTCTCGCGCCCACGCGGCGAGCGCGTGTCCGGCCTCGCGCTGCATGGCGCGCCTATCGCGCCGGGCGACACGCTGCGCGTGGTCGTCAGCAGCTACCTGGCCTCGGGCGGCGATAACTTCACCGTGTTCACCGAAGGGCGCGACGCGGTGGGCGGCGGGCAGGACCTGGATGCGCTGGAGGACTATTTCCGCACGCACAGCCCCGTGGCGCCGCCGGGCGCGGGCCGCATCGTGCGCGCCGGCTCTTGAATGAAAGGGCTGTAGCGCTTGTCCTGCAAGCGCGAGCAGCTCCTTTTTTGGTAGTGTGAGCCGCTCTGGGATAATCGCGCCCCTATGAGCGGCAACACACTTGGCACCCTTTTCTGCGTCACCAACTTCGGTGAATCCCACGGCCCGGCGGTCGGCTGCGTGATCGACGGCTGCCCGCCCGGCATGCAGCTTTCCGAGGCCGACATCCAGGCCGACCTCGACCGCCGCCGCCCCGGCACCAGCCGCCACGTCACCCAGCGCAACGAGCCCGACGCGGTGGAGATCCTCTCGGGCGTCTACGAGGGCAAGACCACCGGCACGCCGATCGCGCTGCTGATCCGCAACCAGGACCAGCGCAGCAAGGATTACTCGAACATCGCGCAGAGCTTCCGCCCCGGCCATGCCGACTACACCTACTGGCACAAGTTCGGCATCCGTGACCCGCGCGGCGGCGGCCGCTCGTCGGCCCGCCTGACGGCGCCCACCGTGGCGGCGGGCGCCGTGGCCAAGAAGTGGCTGGCCGAGAAGTTCGGCACCCGCTTGCGCGCCTGCATGACGCAGATCGGCGAGCTGCCGATTCCCTTCGAGGGCTGGGAGCACGTGCCGCACAACCCCTTCTTCGCCCCCGTGGCCGACGTGCAGGCCTACGAGGACTACATGGACGCATTGCGCAAGGCGGGCGACTCCTGCGGCGCGCGCATCCGCGTGCAGGCCACGGGCGTGCCCGTGGGCCTGGGCGAGCCGCTCTACGACAAGCTGGACGCCGACATCGCCCACGTGATGATGGGCCTGAACGCGGTGAAGGGCGTGGAGATCGGCGCGGGCTTCGCCAGCGTGGCGCAGCGCGGCACCACGCACGGCGATTCGCTCACGCCCCGGGGCTTCGCGAGCAACAACGCGGGCGGCATCCTGGGCGGCATCAGCTCGGGGCAGGACATCGAGGTCAGCCTCGCCATCAAGCCCACCAGCTCCATCATCAGCCCGCGCGAGTCCATCGACATCCACGGCCAGAGCACCGAGGTCGTCACCAAGGGCCGCCACGACCCCTGCGTGGGCATCCGCGCCGCACCCATCGCCGAGGCGCTGCTGGCCCTGGTGCTCATGGACCACGCGCTGCGCCACCGCGCGCAGTGCGGCGACGTGGCGCAGCCGGTGCCGCCGATTCCGGCCAGCATTTGAATGGAAAAGGGCTCCAGCGCTTGCCAGTCAAGCGCAGGCAGCTATGAATGAAGGAGCGCGGGGCTACTTGCGCACTTCGTCGACGAGCGCGCGGAACTCGTCGATGTCCTCGAAGCTGCGGTAGACGCTGGCATAGCGCACGTAGGCCACCTTGTCGAGCTTCTTCAGCTCGCGCATCACCAGCTCGCCGATGCGGCTGGAGAGCACCTCGCGCTGCGCGAGGTTGAGCAGCTTTTCCTCGATGCGCTCGATGGCGCTGTCGATCTGCGTGGTGCTCACCGGGCGCTTGCGCAGCGCCAGGTTGAACGAATCCAGCAGCTTGCTGCGGTTGTATTCCACGCGGCGGCCGTCCTTCTTGACGATGGCAGGGAAGTTGACTTCCGGCCGCTCATAGGTGGTGAAGCGCTTGTCGCAGGCGCTGCAGCGGCGTCGGCGCCGCACGAAGTCCCCGTCCTCGGATACGCGGGTTTCGGCCACCTGGGTGTCCGGGTGGCCGCAGAAAGGGCACTTCATGGCGGCGGGGCGTCGGGCGCCGGGTCAGCGGTAGACTGGGAAACGGCTGGTGAGCGCGTTCACCTTGGTGCGCACGGCCGCGATGTGGGCCTCGTCGCGCGGGTTGTCCAGCACGTCGGCCAGCAGGTTGGCGGTGATGCGCGTTTCCTCTTCCTTGAAGCCGCGCGTGGTGATCGCGGGCGTGCCCACGCGGATGCCGCTGGTCACCATGGGCTTCTCGGGGTCGTTGGGGATCGCGTTCTTGTTGATCGTGATGTGGGCCTGGCCCAGGGCGGCCTCGGCCTCCTTGCCGGTGATGCCCTTGGCGCGCAGGTCCACCAGCATCACGTGGCTCTCGGTGCCGCCGCTCACGATGCGCAGGCCGCGCTGGATCAGCGTCTCGGCGAACACCTTGGCGTTCTTCGTGACCTGCTGCTGGTAGGCCTTGAACTCGGGCGAGAGCGCTTCCTTGAAGGCCACGGCCTTGGCGGCGATCACGTGCTCCAGCGGGCCGCCCTGCAGGCCGGGGAAGATGGCGGAGTTGAGGGCCTTCTCGTGCGCGGCCTTCATCAGGATGATGCCGCCGCGCGGGCCGCGCAGGCTCTTGTGCGTGGTGGAGGTCACCACGTCGGCATGCGGCACGGGGTTGGGGTATTCGCCCGCGACCACCAGGCCCGCGTAGTGGGCGATGTCCACCCAGAAGATGGCGCCGACTTCTTTGGCGATCTTCGCGAAGCGCTCGAAGTCGATGCGCAGCGAGTAGGCCGACGCGCCGGCGATGATGAGCTTGGGGCGGTGCTCGCGCGCCTTGGCTTCCATGGCGTCGTAGTCGATCTCTTCCTTGGCGTTCAGGCCGTAGGAGACCACGTTGAACCACTTGCCGCTCATGTTCAGCGGCATGCCGTGCGTGAGGTGGCCGCCTTCGGCCAGGCTCATGCCCAGGATGGTGTCGCCGGGCTTGAGGAAGGCCATCAGCACGGCCTGGTTGGCCTGCGAGCCCGAGTTGGGCTGCACGTTGGCGGCCTCGGCGCCGAAGAGCTGCTTGATGCGGTCGATGGCGAGCTGCTCGATCACGTCCACGTTCTCGCAGCCGCCGTAGTAGCGCTTGCCGGGATAGCCCTCGGCGTACTTGTTGGTGAGCTGCGAGCCCTGCGCGGCCATCACGGCGGGGGAGGCGTAGTTCTCGCTGGCGATCAGCTCGATGTGTTCTTCCTGGCGGAGGTTCTCGGCCTGGATGGCGGCCCACACCTCGGGGTCGGTTTGTTCGACAAGAATGTTGCGTTGGTACATGGCAGTCAGATGAACGGGTGTGTCCCTTGGGAATCTTCAAGGGCTGCCCAGGCGAACGACGGATCGCGCGGTGCGCGGTACGCTCCCCAGTGGTTTGCAAAGAGGTCTTTGCCGGATTTCCACGTCAGCGGCGGGCCTGGAGGGGCGCCGCGCCTATCGCCAGTTGCGTACCCCGCTAGTGTAGCGGACGGCCGGCAGGTCAGACGCCTTCCAGCAGGGCCACCTTCTGCGCGGCCGGCTGCGCCGCGGGCACGGCGGCGTCGGGCGCGGCCTTGGTGGACAGCGTAGGCGGCGTCACCAGGGCCGGGGGCGTCGCCGGGGCCCGGCCGCCGGCCACCTGGCGCAGGCGGAAGTGCTCGGCCAGCACCTTGGCCGCATAGCCGCCGTCCTCGGGCAGGTTGGCAGCGCCCACGTAGTAGCGCAGGCCGCCCTCCAGCGAGCCGGCGCGCGCGATGCACTCCTGCAGCACCCGCACGCCCACGCGCAGGTTGGCCACGGGGTCGAACGCGGCGAAGCGGCCGCCGAAATCCTCGTACTTGTCGGTGTGCACGCGGGTCATCACCTGCATCAGCCCTTGCGCGCCCACGGGGCTCTGGGCGAAGGGGTTGAAGCTGGACTCCACGGCCATCACGGCCAGGATCAGCGTCGGGTCGAGCTTGGTGCGGGCACCGATGTCGTAGGCCTCGGCCACCAGCACGGCCAGGGGCTCCGGCGCCACGCGGTACTTCTTGCTGAGCCAGTACGCCACGGCGGCCTGCTCGCGGGGCAGGTCCTTGGGGTTGCTGGCGGTGGCGCGTTCGCTGGCGCCGGGCTCCACGGGGAAGCCGATCACCGCGACCTGGCGCGCCTGGAGCCAGCCCATGAGCTGCTCCTCGCCTGCCTGGCGCAGGTCGGGGCGCGCCGTCAGCGCGATGGCGGCGAAGGCCACGGCCAGCCCGAGGAGGGCGAAGCCGCTGTGGGTTACTTCAAGAAAACCGCTGGCCACATCGGCCGCGAAGGTGCGCATGCCGGCAACCGCTTTTCCTGACGCTGTCATAGCTCTTCCTTTCTGAGTCGAGTCCCGAGGGGCGCTGTGGCCCGAAGAAAGCTCGGAAGACTCGGTCTTGCCAGGCGGTGTTGCCCGGTGGGGGGTGCCATCGATAGCCTGTGTCTGGCGCGTCGCGCCGGGGAAAGGGCAGGCTGTGGTAGCCGGGATGGCAGCGGATGAGGGTTTCTGCTGAGGTCCGTTTTTGGAGCTGGCGGATTCTAGGAGTTCCTCAAATTCCAGGTCAATACTGATGATTGAGGTTTTTAGAATTAAAAATTCTATACAACTTGTAAAAAAGCACAGTTTTTGACGAATTTCAGGCCAGCAGGCGCCGCAAATGAAACACGCAATCGTGGCGCCGGTGCCATTGAAAGAAGCTGTTGGCACCTGCCGTGCAAGTCTGGTACCTTATCCCTGCCTGATCGATTCAGGCATCCGCCGGATGAGGCAACGTCTTCTGGATGGCTTGCATGCAGTGCACCGTCCAGCCAGGCCGCCCCATTCTTGGCACCCCCTGGAGGCAATCGTTGCCTCCTGCACCGTGGACAGCTATCTCCATGGCGCAAAAAGATGGCAAGAGACCTTGTGTCTGCCATCAAGCCCGGTGACCGGAGAATTCCGCTCACCGGGCTTTCTTTTTGGCTCTGTCACAAATCTGTGTTGGTAGTATGTGGGCCAACGCGTTGACGGAGTGGGTTTGCCATGCGGA
>NZ_DF238903.1 GCF_000400995.2 Acidovorax sp. MR-S7
TTCCGCATGGCAAACCCACTCCGTCAACGCGTTGGCCCACATACTACCAACACAGATTTGTGACAGAGCCAAAATCAATGCCGACGGCCGGACTCCCTTCGAGATGCTCGATCACCAGGCACTGAAGGTCCGACTGCCCGCGATCGGCCCGAAGGTGGCCGGGGGCAGTTGGTGCCCTCTGGACGGCCATGCCAACCCGCTGAAGCTGCTGCATGCACTGCATGCGGGCATCAAAGCGCTCGGCGGCCGCATCTGCAGCGGAGTAGACGTGGGCGAGGTCCGCTCGCTCGGCGAAGGACGGGGCTTTCAGGCAAGAAGCAGCGATGGCCGCCAGTGGAGCGGCGCAAAAATCGTGCTTGCCGCAGGACTGAGCAACAGCATCCTCGCTCCCCAACTGGGCCTTCACGCACCTGTAGTGCCTAAACGGGGCCAGGTGCTCATCACCGAGCGGTTGAAGAAATTCCTGCCGCACCCGACCAACAAGGCCCGCCAGACCGCCGAGGGCACAGTCCAGCTCGGATTCTCGGCGGAGGACGTGGGACTGGACGATGGAACGACGGTGGAGGCCATCGAGTCGATTGCGAAACGCGCGGTTGTCACCTTTCCCATCCTGTCGTCGGTCAAGCTCGTCCGGGCATGGGGATCGCTTCGCGTGCTGACCCCCGATGGTTCGCCGATCTACCAAGAGTCGTCCAAATACCCCGGCGCATTCACGGCCACCAGCCACAGCGGGGTCTCCCTGGCAGGCTCCCATGCCTACGAAATCGCGCCCTGGATCGCGGGAGTGAAACCAGCGCCGGATGGCATCGGGGAATTTGCTGGCGAGCGATTCCTGGACCCAAATAGGAAATTCAGCAGTGCATACTGAAACCCAAGAAACAAAGACTTCCCTGTTCCTGCCCGAAGTCGGCGCAGAGGGAAAGAAAGTCCGCATTTATTTTGACGGCCAGCCGCTCGATGTTCCTGACGATGTGAGCGTGGCCTCGGCACTGCTCATGTCGGGAGTCCGGACATTCCGCTCGACCCCGGTTTCCGGCTCTGCACGCGCGCCCTATTGCATGATGGGCGTCTGTTTTGAGTGCCTCGTGGAAATAGACGGCCGCCCCAGCCGCCAGTCATGCCTCACGCAGGTGAGGGACGGCATGGTCGTCCAGCGCCAAGAGGGGGCATCCGCGCTGAATCTGCAAAGTGCGGAGAGCTGATATGGCCACCGGTGTTGAATTGTTTGACCTGGTGGTTATTGGTGCAGGCCCCGCAGGGCTTTCTGCGGCTATCGAGGCACGGAGTTTTGGGCTTTCAGTGGCCGTGCTCGATGAGCAGCGGCGGGTTGGCGGCCAGATCTACCGGGCCATTGAGGAATCCAGTTCCCGACGCCGCCAAGTGCTGGGCCCTGACTACGCCGCTGGCGCAAAACTCGCGCAAGATTTTGCAGCCTGCGGTGCCGTGCACCTGGGTGGCGCCGCCGTCTGGAACGTCGATAAGGGCAAGACGGTGTCCTACCTTCTCGACGGCGGCAGCAGGAAAATCCAGGGGCGCAGCCTGGTGCTCGCCAGCGGTGCGATGGAGCGGCCCTTTCCCGTTCCCGGCTGGACGCTGCCAGGAGTCATGGGCGCGGGCGCTGCCCAAATTCTGTACAAATCCTCGGGTGCCATTCCCACAGAGCCTGTGGTGCTGGCAGGCTGCGGACCATTGCTGCTGCTCCTGGCGCAGCAGTATCTGGATGCAGGCGTCAAGATCAAGGCGCTGATTCACACCACGGGGACAGGCGACTATCTGCGCGCGGCCCCACATGTTCTGGGCGCGCTGCGCGGCTGGAAGGATCTCTCCAAGGGCAGCCGGATGCTGAAGAAAATCCGCAGCCATGGCGTTCAGACGTTCACGGGAGCCAGCGCGTTCGCTATCGAAGGTGCGGAGAAGGCCGAATCCATAACGTTCACCCACAACGGCCAAAGAAAGCGCGTCGAAGCCTCTCTGGTACTGCTTCACCAGGGCGTGGTTCCGAATACGCAACTCAGTTGGTCGCTGCGCGCCGAGCACCGCTGGGATGAGCAGCAACTGTGCTGGATCCCAGTGACCGATGCCTGTGGGCAAATCGAGGAAACCGGGATTTACATCGCGGGCGACAGCCGCGGCATCGTCGGTGCGAAAGCGTCCGCATGCCAGGGCCGACTGGCTGGACTGGCGATTGCCAACCAGCTCAATGCCCTCCTACCAGAGACATTCAGGGGACGCGAGCAAGCGATCCAGGATGAGATCAGTGCCCATACGCAGATCCGCCCCTTTCTTGACACTTTGTACCGGCCGCAAGACATGCACCGCATTCCCGTCAATGACGAGGTCACGGTATGCCGCTGTGAAGAAGTAAAAGCGGGGCAGATCAAAAAATATGTGGAAGTAGGTTGCCTCGGTCCCAATCAGACAAAGGCATTTGGCCGCTGCGGCATGGGGCCATGTCAGGGGCGGCTGTGCGGACTGACTGTGACCGAAATCATCGCCAGCGAGAGAAAAGTCAGCCCACAGGAAGTGGGCTACTACCGAATTCGCCCGCCCATCAAGCCCATCACCCTGGGTGAACTCGCCTCATTTGAATAACGCATTTTCAATTAGCCAAGGAGTTTTTTCATGGAAATCAAGCGCATCGCGACAGATACCCGCCGCTCCCGTGCAGTGGTCTACAACCACATGGTCTTCGTCGGCGGCCAGACTGCCGACGACAGGAGCCAGGACATTCGCGGCCAGACCGCTCAAACCCTCGCAAAAATCGAGAAATTCCTGGCGGAAGCGGGAACCGACAAAAGCCGACTCCTGACTGCCCAGATTTGGATCAAGGATCTCAAACGGGATTTCGCAGGAATGAATGAAGTCTGGGATGCGTGGACTGCGCCCAATGCCGCTCCCACGCGCGCGACCGCTCAGTGCGAGATGGGCGCACAGGATATCTTGGTGGAAATCATTGTCACGGCCGCAGTCAAGTAGGCTGCCCTGCCATTCCCCGCATCCACTGGCGAAACGCTCTCACCCCCGGCACCTGTGCCCGCGCCAGCGGCACCACGAGGTAATACGCATCGCTGCTGGTCATCACCGCGCCCGGCAGCTCCACCAGCGCTCCGCTCGCCAGTTCCTCCTCCATCAGAAACCGCGGCAGCAGGGCCGCGCCCAGGCCGGAGATGGCCGCCTGGGCGATCATGGCGAACTGCTCGAAGCGCGGGCCGCGCAGGGCCTGGGGCGCGGGCACGCCCTCCTGCTCGAACCAGTCGGCCCACAGCGTGGGGCGGGTGGTCTGGTGCAGCAGCGTGAGGCCGGCCACGTCGGCGGGGGTGGTGATGCGCTGGCGCTGGCGCAGCGCGGGGCTGCACACGGGCACGACCTCCTCGCGCATGAGGTAGTCGCACACGGCGCCGGCCCAGTGGGGCGCGCCGTAGTGGATGGCGGCGTCGAACGGCTCCTGGGCGAAGTCGAAGGGCTCGCTGCGGGCGGAGAGGTTCACCGTCAGCTCTGGGTGCAGCGCGGCGAAGGCGGGCAGGCGCGGCACGAGCCAGCGCGCGCCCAGCGTGGGCAGCACGGCCAGGTGCAGCAGGCCGCCGCCATTGGTCAGGGCCATGGCCTTTTGCGTGGCGGCACTGAGCTGCTGCAGCGCGGCGCGCACGTCGGCGGCGTAGAGGCGGCCCGCGTCGGTGAGCACCACGCGCTGGCGCACGCGGGTGAACAAAGCCTGGCCGAGCTGCTCCTCCAGCTGGCGCACCTGGCGCGAAACGGCGCTTTGCGTGCGGTGCAGCTCCTCGGCGGCGCGCGAGATGCTGGCGTGCCGCGCGGCGGCCTCGAAGGCCAGCAGGTCGGCCACGGGGGGCAGGAAGAGTTTGCGGAACATGGCGCGAATTCATGCAGTGGGCGAATGAACCAGCCCTCCCGCGACGGAGGGCTACCAGGCCCTGGCGCTTTGAGGACAAGCGCTGGCGGCATGCGGGCCTTGGCGCACATCTTGCCAGTTCATGCGCATGACGCAACAAGTCGTTCCGCTTTTTCGCTATGCAGCGGCGCGCGGCTGGGCGATAGTCGCGGTTCCGCCTTTTCTCCGACAACCGCCATGCCGCAATCCGCCACCACCGCCGCCGCCCGCACGGGCGGGCAGATCCTTGTCCAGCAGCTCATCGTGCACGGCGTGCAGCAGTTGTTCTGCGTGCCGGGCGAGAGCTACCTGGCCGTGCTGGACGCGCTGCACGACGCGAGCATCGCCGTGACGGTCTGCCGCCAGGAGGGCGGCGCGGCCATGATGGCCGAGGCGCAAGGCAAGCTGACCGGGCGGCCGGGCATCTGCTTCGTGACGCGCGGGCCGGGGGTGACGAATGCGTCGGCGGGCATCCACATCGCGCACCAGGATTCGACGCCGCTCATCGTCTTCGTAGGCCAGGTGGCACGCGGCGCGCTGAGGCGCGAGGCGTTCCAGGAACTGGATTACCAAGCCGTCTTCGGCACCATGGCCAAGTGGGTGGTACAGATCGACGACGCGCGGCGCGTGCCCGAGCTGGTGTCGCGCGCCTTCCACGTCGCCACCTCCGGCCGCCCCGGCCCCGTGGTGGTGGCCCTGCCCGAGGACATGCTGTCCGACGCCGTGCAGGCCGCCGACGCCCTGCCCTACACCGTGCCCGAGACCTACCCCGGCGCCCCCGCGCTGCAGGAGCTGGCGGCGCGCCTGCAAGCGGCCGAGCGGCCCGTGGCCATCGTGGGCGGCAGCCGCTGGTCGGAGCAGGCGGTGCGCGACCTGACGGCCTTCGCCAGCGCGTGGCAGTTGCCGGTGTATTGCTCGTTCCGCCGCCAGATGCTGTTCCCGGCCAGCCACGACAGCTACGCGGGCGACTTGGGCCTGGGCGTGAACCCGAAGCTGCTGGCGCGCATCCGCGCGAGCGACCTGGTGCTGGTGCTGGGCGGGCGGCTGTCGGAGATTCCCTCGCAGGGCTACGAGCTGTTCGGCATCCCCACGCCCGCGCAGCCGCTGGTGCACGTGCATGCCGACGCCGATGAGCTGGGGCGCCTGTACCGCCCCGCGCAGGCCATCCACGCCACGCCGCAGGCCATGGCCGCCGCGCTGGCCAGCATGCTGCCAACGGCGCCCGTGCGCTGGGCCGCGCACACCGAGGCGGCGCACGCCGAATACCTGGCCTGGAGCGACCCGGCGCCCATCCGCATCCCCGGCCCGCTGCAGATGGGCGCGGTGATGCAACACCTGCGCGAGGTACTGCCGGCGGATGCCATCTTCTGCAACGGCGCGGGCAACTTCGCCACCTGGGTGCACCGCTTCTGGCCGTTCACCGCGTATGGCGGCCAGCTCGCGCCCACCAGCGGCTCCATGGGCTACGGCCTGCCCGCCGGCGTGGGCGCCAAGCGGCTGTGGCGCGAGCGCGAGGTGGTGGTGTTCGCGGGCGACGGCGACTTCCTCATGCACGGCCAGGAGTTCGCCACCGCCGTGCAGTACGGGCTGCCGATCATCGTGGTGCTGCTGGACAATGCCATGTACGGCACCATCCGCATGCACCAGGAGCGCGAATACCCCGGCCGCATCAGCGCCACGCAGTTGAAGAACCCGGACTTCTGCGCCTACGCCCGCGCCTTCGGCGGCCACGGCGAGCGCGTGGAGCGCACCGAGGACTTCGCCCCCGCCCTGGCCCGCGCCCGCGCGAGCGGCCTGCCGGCGGTGCTGCACTGCCTGCTCGATCCGCAGGCCATCACGCCCACCGGCACGCTGGACGGGATTCGCGGTGCGGCGCTGGAGCGGATGCGCGGCGCTAGCGCGTAACGATTTCCGGCGCTCCGACGAGGGACTCCGCCGGGATGCCCAGCGTCATCAGCCGGCGGATCATGCCCAGGCTCAACGGGCGCGTGCCCTTGAGCACTTCGTACACGCGGTTGCGGGGGCCGATGTAGGGCTCCATGTCCGCCACGGTCATGCCACCCTGCTCCATGCGGAACTTGATGGCGGCAATGGGCGTGGGGGCGGCGATGGGGAAATGCCGTGCTTCGTAGGCTTCCACCAGCAGGCCCAGCACCTCCAGCCGCTCGCCCTCGGCCGAGTCGGGGTCAGGGTCTTGGTCGATCAACTGGGCAACGGCGGCCAGCGCGGCCTGGTAGTCCTGCTCGGTGCGGATGGGATGGATTTCCATGGCGGCTCCTTTAATTGCGTCTGGTCCACGGTGGCGGCGTCCACCGCGTCGTATTGCGCGTGCGTGCCGATGAACTTCACGTAGGCCCACTGCATGCGGTACGCGAAGGCGACGATGAGGCGGTAGTCGTTGGCCTTGATGTTGAACACGGCCCGGTTGTTGCCCACGATGCTGGCGTTGCCGAACTGCGCCTTCACATCGGCGGGCGAACGCCACTGCGCCTTCTGCGCAATGGCGAACCACGCCTCGATGGCCTCTCGCGCGTCCGCATGTGCGGGCTGGCTGTAGAAAGACACCAGGATGGCGCGCGACACGATGTGCATGGCGCATTTTAGTCCCAAATTGGGACTATTGATTCATCGAATAAAAGATAGCTGCCAGCGCTTGCCTGGCAAAGGTTTGAGGCAAGAACACCCCAGACCACGTGCTGCCTAAGCCAGCTGGTCGACAGCCATGTACTGCTCGCGCCACTGCTCGAACGGCAGCGTGTCAGCGGCCTCGATGGCGCGCTGCGCCTCCAGCGACTGCTCGGCCAGGGCCACATAGCGCTGCTGCTGCGCCTCCGTCCACGGCTGGGCGAGCAGCACGTCGCGCGCGGACTGCGAATAGGCACGCGCGAAGGCGGTGAAGTCGCCGCCGTGCTGCTGCGTGAGTTCGGCCAGCACGCGGGCCGAGGGCGTGGCGTGCGGCGCGGCCATGGCGGCCTGGGCGGCGGCCAGGGCCTGGGCGTAGGCTTCGCCGCCGTGGGCGGCATCGAGCGCGGCGGCGATCGGGCCGCACTCGGCCAGCACCTCGGCGCCCCATGCGGTGAGCGGCACCCGGGCGCCGCCGCGTTCAAGGCACAGGCCGTCTTCCCGCCCACGCTCGGCCGTCAGGTGCTGGTTGCGCTTGAGCGCGGCGATTTCCTCGGGCGTGTCGGGCGGGCTGTCGGACAGCAGGCAGTGCAGCAGGAACACGTCCAGCAGCCGCATGGTCTGGGCCGTGATGCCCACGGGCTCGAACGGGTCGAGGTCCATGAGGCGCACCTCCACGTATTCCACGCCGCGCTCGCGCAGCGCGTGCAACGGGCGCTCGCCGCTTTGCACGGTGCGCTTGGGGCGGATGGTGCCGTAGAACTCGTTCTCGATCTGCAGCAGGCTGGTGCCGAGCTGGTTGTATTCGCCACCCAGGTTGCGAATGCCGATGGCCTCGTAGGCCGGGTACGGCCGCGTGAGCGCTTCGTAGAGCGAGGCGGCATAGCCCTGCAGGCCGTTGTAGCTCACGGCCAGCGTGGCCTGCGCATCGCTCTGGTAGCCCAGGCGGCCCATGCGCAGCGAGGTGGCGTGCGGCAGGTGCAGCGCGCGCGCGCCCTCGCAGGTGGCCGCGTCCGCCGGCCCCGCCAAAGGCTGGAGGCTGTGGTCGCGCCCCGCGACGAAGCACGGGCACAGCGCGGGCGAGGCGCCGAACAGGTACAGCAGCACGAAGGCGTGGCGGCGGAAGTTGCGGATCAGCGCGAAGTAGTCGTCGCTGCCCAGGCCCGGCAGCGACCAGTTGTAGTGGATGCCCGAGATGGTCTGCATGCGCCGCCCGTAGCGGTGGCCCAGGCCCATGCGGTAGACGCTCTTGGCGCGCCCGATGTTGGAGCCACCGTAGCGGCCCAGCGGGATGGTCTCGTCGGTGGGCAGCATGCACGGCATGCTCGACACCCACAGCATCTCGCCGCCGGGCTGCTGCTGGGCCAGCACGCGGTGCACGAACTGGTGCACTTCCTGCAGCTCGTCCAGGCAGGCCTGCACCGTGCCGTGGGCGCCGGTGATCAGCTCGAGCTGCGATTCGCTGTAGTCGGTGGTGATGCTGCCGTGCGTGAGGGCCGAGCCCAGCGCAGCCGGATGGGGTGTGAGCGCGAGCCCTCCCGTGGGCAGGACGCGCAGGCCCTCCTTCTCGATGCCGCGGCGCATGCCCGCGAGCCGGTCGGCGGGCAGAGCGGCGAGGCGCTGTTGCAGTGTGCTCATGCTGGTTCTGTTCTTGGCGTGGGGGCGGAACTTAGCATGCCGCGCTGCCGCCTGCCTGACGCCATGTCAAGCGCCCGCGGCACGCCGGGGAACTGCCCGCCCCCGGCACCGCGGCGGCGTCTGGTGTATTAGCGCCGGGCCGCCAGGGCCTTGCCCACCTCGTTCGTGCCCTGGGCGGAGCCGCTCTGCGGCACCTGCTCGCCCGTGCGGTCGGTCGCTTCGGCCAGGCGGGCGGCGAGCTGCTCGGGCACGTCTGCGCCGATGCCCAGGTGGATGCCCTGCGTGAGCGTGATGTGCGCCGCCTCGAACGTGCCCGCGCCAGCGCACAGGATGGCGCGCGTGGGCGCGCTCTCGTGCGCCAGCACCAGCATGGCGGGCACGACGGCCTCGGGCTGGAGGGCGTCGAACACCTCCTGGGGGAACAGCCCCTCGGTCATGCGCGTGGCCGCCGTGGGTGCCAGGGCGTTCACGTGGATGCCGTACTTGGCGCCTTCGATGGCCAGGGTCTGCATCAGCCCCACCTGGGCGAGCTTGGCCGCGCCGTAGTTGGCCTGGCCGAAGTTGCCGTACAGGCCCGTGGACGAGGTGGTCATCACGATGCGCCCGTAGTTCTGCGCCTGCATGTGCGGCCACACGGCCTTGCAGCAGTGCGCCGCGCCCATGAGGTGCACCTGCACCACCAGGGCGAAGTCGGCCATGTCCATCTTGGCGAACGACTTGTCGCGCAGGATGCCGGCGTTGTTGACCAGCACGTCCACGCGGCCCCAGGCATCGACGGCCTGCTGCACCATGGCCTGCACGGCGGCGAAGTCGGTGACCGACGCGCCGTTGGCCAGCGCCTCGCCGCCCGCGGCGCGGATCTCGTCGACCACCGCCTGCGCGGCCGTGGCCGCGCCTCCGCTGCCGTCCACCGCGCCGCCCAGGTCGTTGACCAGCACCTTGGCGCCGCGCGCGGCCAGCGCCAGCGCATGCTGGCGCCCCAGGCCGCCGCCCGCGCCGGTCACGATGGCCACGCGGCCTTGGAAGTCGAGGGTCATGTCGAGGATCTCCTGATGATGTGATGTCAAAAACAATAGCTTTCCGCGCTTGCCCAGCAAGCGCGGGAGGCCTATTTTGCTTGAAGCCCGGCTCAGCCGTAGCGCACCGGCGTGCTGTGGCGCGGGTCCTGGTGCCAGGCCCAGTAGGTGTCCGCCAGGCGCCGGGTGACCGGGCCCACCACGCCGTCGCCCACAGGCGCGCCATCCACCCGCGTGACGGGCAGCACGCCGCCGCCGGAGGAGGACAGGAAGGCCTCGCGCGCGCCGCGCAGCTCGGCGGCGGGCAGCGCGCGCACTTCCACGGGCAGGCCGAGCGACTGCGCGATCTCGAGCACCGTGCGGCGCGTGATGCCCTCCAGCACGCCCGCGGCCGGGGTGACCAGCACGCCCTGCGCGTTGACGCAGAACACGTTGAAGCCCGGCCCCTCCACCACGTGGCCCGCGCCGTCGCCCAGCACCACGGTGTCGGCGCCTGCATCCAGCGCGCCAAGCAGGCCCATGGTGAGGTCGTTCCAGTGGTAGTTCTTGGCGCGCGCGTCCACGCTGGCCGACGGGATGCGCGGCACCGCGCTCACCTGCAGGTGCAGGCCGCGCTCGCGCTGCGCCTCGTTGGCGATCCACACATAGGGCACGGCGAAGGCGTAGAACTGGTTGACCGCCTGGCGCGGGTCGCGCGAGCCCCAGGGCGGCTGGCCGCGCGTGGCGATCATCTCCACATAGGCGCTGCGCAGGCCCGACAGGCGCACGCACTCCTCCAGCACGGCCGTGACCTGCGCCGCCGTGCGCCCCGGATCGAGCCTGAAGCGCGCGCAGCTCGCCATGAAGCGCTCCAGGTGCGCGTCGAGCCGGAAGAACGCGCCCTCCCACACGGTGACCACGTCGTAGGCCGCGTCGGAGCGCAGGAATCCCCAGTCGGTGATCGGGATGGCAGCCTCGCCGATGGGGACGTACCGGCCGCGCACGTAGGCGGCGCCCTGGGAGAAGTCGGGGGTGCTCATGCGCCCCATGTTCGCATGCGCCCGCGCCGCGCGGCCAGGCTTGCGGGTTATCCCTGGGCGCGCTGGACAATCGTGTGGATAACCCTGGACAAGCGCTGTATGGCCCGCGCAAGTGGTTGATCCGCAAGGATTTCTCTTGCATTGCTGAAAATTTGGGCAGGCCGGCCGCAGGTTATCCCGCCCGCCGTTGGACAATCATGGGGATAACTTTGGACAACCGCTGTATGGCGTGCCCAAGTGCTTGATTTGCAAGGCGGCACGCTGCGCTGCCTGTTTTTTAAGCACGCGGGCCGGCCACCACGGACTATCGATTTCATAGCTGCCAGCGCTTGATGGACGAGCGCCGGAGGCGATTTTTACCCTTGACCGACATGAACGCACCCGCCCCCCTGCCCTTCTTCATCGCCCGCGTAGGCGACGACGGCACGCAATGCGACGCCTGGCCCCAGCAGCCGTTGCTGGTGTCGCTGGAGCAAGGCGGCATCGACTGGCCCAGCTCCTGCCGCAACGGCACCTGCCGCACCTGCATCGGCATGCTCGCCGAGGGCCAGGTGCGCTACGAGGTGGAGTGGCCCGGCCTCTCGCCCGAGGAAAAGGCCGAGGGCTGCGTGCTGCCCTGCGTGGCGTATCCGCTGAGCGACGTCAAACTCGAGGCGCCCGGCATCTGACCGGCTGGACTAAAATCGCGCGCTTCGGGATCGACGCATCCCTTAAGCCGTGCGGCCCGTGAGGCGCATCGCCTGTTCCTTGACCTGGGCGCGCGGCCATCCACCCGAAAGCCCTGCATGAATTCCCCCCTCACGCCTGTGCCGATCTCGCCCGTCGAGGACATCGTGGCCGAGCTGGCTGCCGGCCGCATCGTGATCCTCGTGGACGAGGAAGACCGCGAGAACGAAGGCGACCTGGTGATCGCCGCCGACCACGTGACGCCCGAGGCCATCAACTTCATGGCCCGCTTCGGCCGCGGCCTGGTCTGCCTGACCCTCACGCGCGAGCGCTGCGAGCGCCTGCAGCTGCCGCCCATGGCGGCGCGCAACGGCACCAAGATGGGCACGGCGTTCACCGTCTCCATCGAGGCGGCCGAGGGCGTGACCACCGGCATCTCCGCCGCCGACCGTGCGCGCACGGTGCAGGCCGCCGTGGCGCCCGGCGCCGTGGCCGCCGACCTGGTGCAGCCCGGCCACATCTTCCCGCTGCAGGCGGTGGACGGCGGCGTGCTCATGCGCGCCGGCCACACCGAGGCCGGCTGCGACCTGGCCGCCATGGCCGGCTGCAGCCCCGCCGCCGTGATCTGCGAGGTGATGAAGGACGACGGCACCATGGCCCGCCTGCCCGACCTGCAGCTCTTCGCGGCCGAGCACGGCATCAAGATCGGCACCATCGTCGACCTGATCGAGCACCGCAGCCGCACCGAATCGCTGGTCACGAGCGTGGGCTCGCGGGTGCTGCACACCGCCTTCGGCGAATTCACCGCCCACGCCTTCCGCGACGCGCCCAGCCAGGCCGTGCACCTGGCGCTGGTCAAGGGCCAGTGGGACGCACAGACCAGCGTGCCCGTGCGCGTGCACGAGCCGCTGTCGGTGCTGGACGCGCTGGAAACCGGCCGCGCCATGCACTCCTGGAGCCTGGACGCCAGCCTGCGCCACATCGCCAGCCACGGCTGCGGCGTGGCCGTGCTGCTGAACTGCGGCGAGACGGCCGAGCAGCTGCTGGAGCAGTTCGAGGGCAAGGCCCGCGCCGCCCAGGCGCCCGAGCGCGGCCGCATGGACCTGCGCACCTACGGCGTGGGCGCGCAGATCCTGCGCGACGTGGGCGTGGCCCGCATGCAGCTCATGGGCCAGCCGCGCCGCATGCCCAGCATGGCGGGCTACGGGCTCGAAATCACCGGCTACATCTCCAAGGAGTAAACCATGTTTGGCGCAGAAAAAGGAACGGCGGACAAACTCGACGGCCGCAAGCTGCACATCGGCATCGTGCAGGCCCGCTTCAACGAGAGCATCACCAACAGCCTGGCGGCGGCCTGCCGCGCCGAGCTGCTGCGGCTGGGCGTGCAGGACAAGCACATCCGCCACGTGCTGGTGCCCGGCGCGCTGGAGGTGCCGGTGGCGCTGCAGGCCATGGCCGAGCGCGACGAGTTCGACGCGCTGATCGCGCTGGGCTGCATCATCCGCGGCGAGACCTACCACTTCGAGCTGGTGGCCAACGAGTCGGGCGCAGGCGTCACGCGCCTGGCGCTGGACTACCAGGTGCCGATCGCCAACGCCATCATCACCACCGAGAACCTGGAACAGGCCATCGCCCGCCAGACGGACAAGGGCGTGGACGCGGCCCGCGTGGCCGTGGAAATGGCGAACCTGCTGGAGGAGCTGTCGTGACCGAACCCACCACCACGCCCGAGCAACCCGGGCGCCCGCCGCGCCAGCCGCGCACCGGCACCACCAGCACCGGGGCGCGCAAGGCCGGCTCCAAGTCCAACCGCAGCCGCGCGCGCGAATTCGCGCTGCAGGCGCTCTACCAGCACCTGGTGGGCGGCAACGACGCCACCGCCATCGACCTGTTCACGCGCGACCTCTCGGGCTTCCACAAGGCCGACGCGGCGCACTACGACGCGCTGCTGCACGGCTGCATCGAGGGCGCGCAGGCGCTGGACGCGCTGATCGCCCCCAAGCTCGACCGCAAGATGAGCGAGATCTCGCCCATCGAGCACGCGGTGATGTGGATCGGCGTCTACGAGTTCCAGCACTGCCTGGACGTGCCCTGGCGCGTGGTCATCAACGAATGCATCGAGCTGGCCAAGGAGTTCGGCGGCACCGACGGGCACAAGTACGTCAACGGCGTGCTGGGCGGCCTGGCGCCCCAGCTGCGCGAGGCGGAGGTGGCGGCCGACAAGGCGGCGGGCAAGGCATGAGGTTTTCCACCCGCGCCGAGCGCATCGAACCCTTCTACGTGATGGAAGTCGCCAAGGCCGCGCAGGCCCTGGCGCGCGAGGCCGCAGGCACGGCCGAGCCCATGATCTTCCTGAACATCGGCGAGCCCGACTTCACCGCGCCGCCGCTGGTGCAGGAAGCAGCCGACCGCGCCATGCGCGCGGGCCATACGCAGTACACGCAGGCGCTGGGGCTCGACGCATTGCGCGAGCGCATCAGCGGCTGGTATGCCCAGCGCTTCGGCGTCGACGTGCCCGCGCGGCGCATCGTGGTCACGGCCGGCGCGTCGGCCGCGCTGCAGCTCGCCTGCCTGGCGCTGATCGAGGCCGGCGACGAGATCCTGATGCCCGACCCCAGCTACCCCTGCAACCGCCACTTCGTGAGCGCGGCCGAGGGCAAGGCGGTACTGATCCCCACCACGGCCGAGGAGCGCTTCCAGCTGAGCGCCGCCAAGGTCGAGGCCGCCTGGGGCCCGAAGACGCGCGGCGTGCTGCTCGCCTCGCCTTCCAACCCCACGGGCACCTCCATCGCCCCCGATGAACTGCGCCGCATCCAGGGCGTGGTGCGCGCACGCGGCGGCATCACGCTGATCGACGAGATCTACCTGGGTCTGTCCTACGACGAGGCCTTCGGCCAGACCGCTCTGGCGCTGGGCGACGACGTCATCAGCATCAACAGCTTCAGCAAGTACTTCAACATGACCGGCTGGCGCCTGGGCTGGATGGTGGTGCCCGACGCCATGGTGCCGGTGGTCGAGCGCCTGGCGCAGAACCTGTTCATCTGCGCCTCGGCCATCTCGCAGCATGCCGCGCTGGCCTGCTTCGAGAAGGACAGCATCGCCGAGTACGAGCGCCGCCGTGCGGAGTTCAAGGCGCGGCGCGACTTCTTCATCCCCGCGCTGCAATCGCTGGGCCTGACGGTGCCCGTGATGCCCGACGGCGCCTTCTACGCCTGGGCCGACTGCACGCAGGCCGCGCAGACGCTGGGCGTGTCGGGCAGCTGGGACTTCGCCTTCGCGCTGATGCGCCGCGCGCACCTGGCCATCACGCCGGGGCGCGACTTCGGCACGGCGGACACGGGGCGCTTCGTGCGCTTTTCCACCGCCAGCTCCATGGCGCAGCTGCAGGAATCGGTGGCGCGCCTGCGCGCCCTGCTGGGCTGAGGCGCATGGCGTTCGAGTGGCCGGTGCGCGTCTACTGGGAGGACACGGATGCCGGCGGCATCGTGTTCTACGCCAACTACCTCAAGTTCTTCGAACGCGCGCGCACCGAGTGGCTGCGCTCGCGGGGCCTGGGCCAGCAGCGGCTGCGGGAACTCACGGGCGGCATGTTTGTCGTAACCGACGCGCGCCTGCGCTACCTGCGCTCCGCCCGGCTGGACGATGAACTGATTGTTACCGCCAGCGTGCGGGAAAGCGGCCGGGCATCGCTCACAATCGAGCAGCAGGCGCTCCTGAAACCAGAGCAGATGAACCCAGATACCTCCCCCGCCCTGCTGTGCGAAGGCACCATCCGCATCGGCTGGGTCCAAGCCGCCACCCTGCGCCCCGCGCGCATCCCAGGCTCCCTGCTGGAACGACTTTCATCATGAATTCCCAAGACATGTCCATCCTGAGCCTCGTGCTCAACGCGAGCTGGGTGGTGCAGCTCGTCATGCTGCTGCTGATCGGCGTCTCCATCGCCAGCTGGGCGGCCATCTTCCGCAAGCTGTTCGCCCTCAAGCGCGTGAAGTCGCTCAACGACGAGTTCGAGCGCGACTTCTGGTCCGGCACCAGCCTCAACGACCTGTACGCCGCCGCCGCGCAGAACGCCAAGCACGCCGGCCCCATGGAACGCATCTTCGCCAGCGGCATGCGCGAATACCACAAGCTGCGCGAGCGCCGCATCGGCGACCCCGGCACGCTGCTGGACGGCGCGCGCCGCGCCATGCGCGCGAGCTTCCAGCGCGAGATGGACGTGATCGAATCCAGCCTCTCGTTCCTCGGCTCCGTCGCCTCCGTCAGCCCCTACGTGGGCCTGTTCGGCACCGTGTGGGGGATCATGCACGCCTTCACCGGCTTCGCGGGCATGGAGCAGGTCACGCTGGCCACCGTGGCGCCGGGCATCGCCGAGGCGCTGGTGGCCACGGCCATCGGCCTGTTCGCCGCCATCCCCGCCGTGATCGCCTACAACCGCTTCGCGCGCGACATCGACCGCGTGGCCACGCACCAGGAGACCTTCATCGAGGAGTTCTCCAACATCCTGCAGCGCAACCTGGGCGCGCACCCCGCATCGCCCTCGGGGCATTGAAGGGAGACACGGCATGCCCGCAATGGCCTCGCGCGGCGGATCGCGCCGCCGCTCCATGAACGAGATCAACATGGTGCCGTTCATCGACGTGATGCTGGTGCTGCTCATCATCTTCATGGTGACCGCGCCCATGCTCACGCCCAGCTCGGTCAACGTGCCCTCGGTCGGCAAGGGCGCCAAGGTGCCCAAGACGCGCGCCGACGTGTTCGTCGAGAAGGACGGCAGCGTGCGCTTCAAGGCCGACGGCAACGAGCGCACCGTGCCGCTGCAGAACCTGGGCGCCACGGCCAGGAACTGGCTCAAGGACCAGCCCGAGGACACGCCCGTGCTCATCAGCGCGGACAAGAACGTCTCCTACGACTCCGTGATGCAGGCCATGTCCGCGCTGCAGGCCGCGGGCGTGCCGCGCGTCGCCCTGGCCGTCAAGGGCGGTGGCTGAAGCGACCCGCATGCACGCCACCAACGACCGCGACCAATTCGCCCCGCCCCGCCCGCCTGGCCGCATGCGGGCCGTGGCGCTGGCCGTGCTCGCCCATGCCGTGCTCATCGGCGCCCTGACCTGGGGCGTGAACTGGAAGACCAGCGCGGACCAGCCCGCCGTGGAAGCCGAGCTGTGGGCTGCCGTGCCCCAGCAGGCCGCGCCGCGCGCCGTGGCGCCTCCGCCGCCGCCCGCGCCCGCGCCCGAACCGGCCCCGCGGCCGGCACCGGCGCCGCCGCCGCCTCCTCCTCCGCCCCGCCAGGCCCAGCCCGATACGCGCGAGGCCGACATCGCCCTCGAGCGCGAGAAGGAGAAGAAACGCCTCGAAGAGGAAAAGAAGCGCCAGCAGCAGCTCGAACGCGAAAAGCGCGAGCGCGAACGCAAGGAAGAGGAGCGCCGCGAGCGACTGGAGCAGGAAAAGAAAGAGCGCCAGTTGGCCCAGCAGAAGGCTGAACGCGATAAGGCCGAGCGCGAAAAAGCCGAGCGTGAGAAGGCCGCCAAGGCCGAGCAGGAAAAGCAGAAGAAGCTGGCCGAGGACAAACGCAAGGCAGCCGCCGAGGCCAAGCGCGCCGAGGAATTCCGCCAGGAGCAGATGCGCCGCATCGCGGGCCTGGCCGGCGCCACGGGCGGCGAGACCGCCACGGGCACTGCGCAGCGCAGCGCCGGCCCTTCCGGAAGCTACGGCGGCAAGGTCAAGGCCAAGGTGCTGCCGAACATCGTCTTCCCCGACGCCATCACCGGCAACCCGCACGCCGAAGTAGAGGTGCGCGCCGCGCCGGACGGCACCATCGTCGGCGTTCGCATCGTGAAGGCCAGCGGCAACAAAGCGTGGGACGATGCCGTGGTGCGCGCCCTGCACAAGACCGAGACGCTGCCGCGCGACGTGGACGGGCGCGTGCCCTCGTCCATGGTGATCAGCTTCCGCCCCAAGGATTGATTTCCAAAAAAGCGAGCAGCTTGCGCTCTCTGCACAAGGGTTTCAATGGAAAAACACCATGAAACCCTTGCATGGCAAGCGCGGCAAGCTACCTTTTAGATAGCGCCTCCGTGCACCGGCAGCTGCAAGGGCAGCAGCACCGCCACGCGCGCACCGCCGCCCTGCGGCGTCTCCCAGCGCACTTTGCCGCCCAGCAGTTCCGCGCGGCGGCGCATGTTCTCCAGGCCGGCGCCGCCGCCGCATCCACTGCGCGGAAAAGGCGCACCGTCGTTCTCCACCACGATCGCCGCCTGCGCCGCGCCGTGCGGCTCGCCGCGCACGGCGATGCGCGTGGCCGGGCCGTGGCGCACGGCGTTGGTGACGGCCTCCTGCACGATGCGCAGCACGGCCAGCGCGTGCGTGGGCGTGACGCCCGAGATCTCGGGCAGCCGCGCGGTGGACCAGTCCAGTTCCACCCCCAGCCGCTTGAGCTGGCGCGCCAGGCGCTCGCGCAGGCCTGCCAGCGCCACGGTCAGCTCGCGGTCGCCGATGTCCAGCGAGTGGATCACCACGCGCAGGTCGTCCAGCGCCTCGCGCGCGCTGCGCTCGATGACGGCGGAGCGCTCGCGCTCGGCCAGCGCGATGATGGAGGCGAGGTGGCCGCTCAGCCCGTCGTGCAGGTCCACGGTGAGGCGCTGGCGCTCCTCGCTGCGCACGCGCTGCGCGGCCTCGCGCCGCTCTTCCTCGTGCAGGCGCGCCAGCTCGGCCTCGCGCTGCGCCAGCTCCTGGCGCAGGCGGGCGTTGGCGCCGTCCAGCCGCATCAGGCTCAGGCCCAGGCGGCGCATGAGGATCACCGCGATGCCGATCATGAGCACCATGCGGTAGTACGCGCCCAGCAGCACGGTCCCGTCGATCCATCCCGCCACCTGGGCCACGTCGTGCAGCAGCGCCAGTGCGAACAGCAGCATGGGCACGAGCAGCAGCCGCGCCTCGCGCACGCCGCGCAGCGCGCCCGCGGCGG
This sequence comes from Acidovorax sp. MR-S7, assembly GCF_000400995.2. Lineage (GTDB taxonomy): Bacteria > Pseudomonadota > Gammaproteobacteria > Burkholderiales > Burkholderiaceae_C > MR-S7. The sequence continues at coordinate 17,812 of NZ_DF238903.1, forward strand.
TGATGGCCGCCGCCGCCCAGACCGCCAGCACCACCGCAGGAAGGCTCAGCGCCAGCATGACCTGCCACACCGGCAGGGCCGGCAGCAGCGCGAGCGCGATGCCCAGGCACGGCACCGCCGCCACGCACCACTGGAGCCAGCGCGGCACTACCATGCCGTTGATGAGCAGCGCGATGATGGGCAGGATGAAGGAGGCCGACGAGCTGGCCATGAGCACGTAGGGCAGCGCCTCCTGTACGCCCGGCAGGTCCGACCGCAGGCCCGCGTACTGCGGCAGGCTCAGCACCTGCATGAGCAGCAACCAGCCGAACAGCGGCTCCACGGGCCGGTACAGCCAGGCCGCGAGCACGGCCACCATCAGCAGCAGCTGCCCCGCCAGCGCCATGAGGCGCAGGTGTTCGAGCAGGAACAGGCCCAGGCGGTAATGCGGCCCCAGTGCCTGGGCGCTGCCCACGCGCGGCGGCGAGAGGTGGCCCCGCATCACGCCTGCCGCCGCCACGCGCACGTCCAGGGTGTTGGCGCCCGCCGCGAGCCGGTCGGCCGGCAGCCGCACGAACACCGTCACGCCCGAGGTGATGCCCGCGGGCAGCGAGCGGTTGCCCGTGTCCATCAGCTCCACGCCGTTGAGGCCGATCGCGGCGCGCTGGCTCACCAGCGGCAGGAACAGGTACAGCGGCTCGCGCGGCGCCTCCGGCAGGCCGAAGTGCAGGCGATAGCGGTATTCGGCGTCGCCGCCCTGGTGGCGCGGCGGCCAGGTGTGGGGCAGCGCGGTTTCCACTTCCTGCTGCGCCCCGGGGGCCAGCACGAAGGCACGGTCCAGGACCTGCCCGCCTTCGATCTGCACCAGGCGCGGCAGGAAGGGTGCGCCCGCGAGCAGCAGCAGGCCCAGGCAGGCGAGCAAGGCGAGGGCGGCCTTTTTCATCGCCGGGCCGCCCCTGGATGGAAAAGCGCTCCGCTCACAGGCGGATCACCCCCCGCTGCGTGGCGTTGAACACAGCCTCGGAGCGGTTCGTGGCCTCCAGCTTGCGGTAGACGTTCTTGATGTGCACGGGCACGGTCTGCTTGGAGATGCCCAGCTGCTGCGCCAGCTCGGCATAGGTGAGGCCGCGCGCGATGCCCCAGAGGATCTCCGTCTCGCGCGGGGTGAGCGCCTCGGCCAGCGGCACGGCGGGCGCGCCCCCCAGCCGGCGCACGATGATGCGCGCGATGGACGAGGAGATGGGCGAGCGCCCGGCGCGCAGTTCCTCGATGGCCTCGACGAGTTCGATGGAGTCCGCGTCCTTGAGCAGATAGCCCGCCGCGCCGGCCTCGATGGCCTCGATCACCGTGGCGTCGTCGGCCAGCACCGAGATGACCATGGCCTCCGCCGCCGGGTGCAGGCTGCGCAGCAGGCGGATGGCCTGCGTGCCGTGGCCGTCGGGCAGGCGCAGGTCGGTGATGAGCAAGTCCACGCGCGCGCCCTGCAGCGCCTGCACGGCCTCGGCCAGCGTCGCGCAGGCGTCCACCAGTTGCCCGCCGGGCCAGGCCGCGAGGATGCGCGCGAAGCGGTCGCGCAGGGGCTCGTCGTCCTCGACGAGCAGCACGCGGCATGTGTCCTCTTGATGTGGGTCCATGGCCCGACTCTGACACAGCGGGCACGCCCGGTTGAATACCCCGTTCATGGTATTGGCACCACCGCCCGTGCGCCAGACACTGCCGGGCAGAGGAGATTCCACCATGCACACCCCAAGACACTGGACCGCCGCCCCCCTTGCCGCAGCCACGCTGGCCCTGCTGGCCTCCTGCTCCGGCGGCAGCGGCGACGGCAGCACCACCGCCCCGCCCGATGCGCCCACGGCGCAGCAGCCCAACATCCTGTTCATCGTGCTGGACGACTTCGGCATCGACCAGCTCACTTCCTACGGCCATGGCGGCGCCGTGCCGCCCAGGACGCCCTCGCTCGACGCCATCGCCAGCGCGGGCCTGCGCTTTCGCAATGCCTGGGCCATGCCCACGTGCACGCCCACGCGGGCGACCTTCTTCCTCGGGCGCAACCCCTCGGCAACCAATATCCTCAACGCCGTGGTCGCCACCGATCTCGCCAACTCCGAGATCTCGCCCTACGAGGTGACGCTGCCCAAGCTGCTCAAGACCCGGGGCTACACCAGCGCCATGATCGGCAAGATGCACCTGACGGGCACGGACCTGAACGGCGCGCCCAACCTGCCCTACGGCCACCAGACGATGTGGAAGCTGGGCTGGGACCATTTCGACGGCTACCTCGACGGCGCACCCTACCCGATCGACACGCGCGCGGGCCGCAGCACCGTGGCCGAGGGCACCTACCCCTGCGGCTTCGTGCCCAACAGCACGATGGACCCGGCCCACGGCGCGGATGCGGGCGCCTGCTACTTCGCCACCGGCACCTGCGAGCCCATCCAGCGCGGCGCGGGCATCGCCACCCCGGGGCGCAGCTGCCTGGAGCGCGGCGGCATCTTCGACCCCGGCCAGTCCTGCCAGACCCGGGCGCCCGCCGCCCTCGACTTCTCCACGCAGAACGGCTACTACACGGGCGAGTTCGCCATCAGCGAGCCCGATGGCAGCGCCCGCAAGATCACGGCCGAGGACCCTGCCGCGCGCGGCTACCGCAGCACGATGGAGACCGACCGCGCCATCGCCTGGGCCAAGCGGCAGCCGGGCGACAAGCCCTGGATGCTCTCGCTGGGCTACTCGGCCGTGCACACGCCGCTGCAACTGCCGCCGCTGGCGCTGATCTCCGAGACCACGCCGGGCCGCAATGACAACCTCGTCTGCTCTCCCGCCAGCGACATGGAGGGCGTGCCGGGGCAGGTCGCCGCCGTGGTGGACGACCACCTCGTCACCAACCTGATGATCGAGGCCATGGACAGGGAGATCGGCCGCCTGCTGGTGGAGCTGGGCCTGGCCGCCTACCGCAGCGACGGCTCGCTGGACTACCAGCCCGAGAAGACCAACACCGTGGTGGTCGTGATGGGCGACAACGGCACCTACGTGAACAGCGTGAAGTTCACCGCGCCGGGCCGGTTCGACCCGTCGCGCGGCAAGGGCTCGCCCTACCAGACCGGCGTGGCGGTGCCGCTGCTCGTGGCCGGCCCGATGGTCAAGGAGCCGGGCCGCGAGGTGCCGCACCAGGTGAGCTCGCCCGACCTGTACCGCCTGTTCGCCGAGATTGCGGGCGCCGACGTCGAGGCGGCCATCCTCGCCCAGCGCCCGCTGGACGCGCGGCCGATGTACGCCTACCTGACCGACCCCGGCAGCGCCGCCCTCCGCACGGTCAACTTCGCCGAGATGGGCACCAACTTCACCAACCCGGCCACGGCCATCGCGCCGCAGCCCTGCGTGGTGGAGGCCGCCGAAGTCTGCTTCAGCATCTTCCCGTACAAGGGCCTGTGCGATGACCAGAGCGGCGTCTGGTACGGCGCCGGCTCGGGCCTCGCGGGCGTGCCCGAGGAGGGCTTCGCCCACTGCGGCCAGGTGATGTCCTACCGCCAGGCGCGCAACCCGGGCGACGCGGTCAAGGTGCTGCCCGATGCGTCGAAGGCCGCGAGCGACGGCACCTACAAGCTGGTGCGCATGAACCGCAAGACCTACACGATCGACCTGACCAACCCCGTGAATTCCACCTACACGGGCACCAACACCAACACCGACGAGCTCTACCGCATCGACATGACCCCGCCGAACCCGGTGATCGACAAAGACGGCAGCGAGCTGGCCTCCGGCGCCTCGCCGCTCGACGTGTCCGGACTGGACGCGCAGGCGCGGCAGGCCTACGCCACGCTGCGCGCCGAGCTGGACCAGCGCGACAAGGTGGCCGACTACCACCAGAACTACGACGGCACCCACTGCCCCGGCGACGGCAACCGCGACCTCGTGGTGGACCAGAAGGATCTGGACAACTGGCGAGAGCTGAGCCAGCTCAACGGCGGCCAGTCGAGCTGGTACGACCTGAACCACGACGGCAAAACCGACGCGGCCGACCGGGCCGTCATCGAAGCCCATATCGGCAAGCGCTGCACGCCGCCGGCATTCTGAGGAGACACGTGATGCACCCCACGACCACAACGGGGGCCGCGCTGGCAGCGGCCTGCCTGCTCGCCGCCTGCGGCGGCTCGTCCAGCGGCCCCGCCGCCGAAGCGCCCACCCCGCAGCCGCCGAACATCCTGTTCGTGGTGATGGACGACGTGGGCATCGACCAGATGAGCAGCTTCGGCTACGGCGGCCAGGACGCGCCGCCCATGCCCAATATCGAAGCCGTGGCGAGCGCGGGCGTCAAGTTCCGCAACACCTGGTCCATGCCCGAATGCTCGCCGGGCCGGGCCGCGTTCTTCACCGGGCGCTACCCGCTGCGCACCAACATGTACCAGGCGCTGGGGCCCAACGACCTCGCCAACTCGCAGCTCTCGCCGCACGACGTGACCGTGCCCAAGCTGCTCAAGGCGGCGGGGTACGAGAACGCGATGTTCGGCAAGTTCCACCTCGCCGGCCCCGAGCACAACGAGGCGGGCAACGCCACCCCGCTGCAGCTGGGCTGGGACCATTTCTATGGCTGGATCGGCGGGCTGCCCGGCTCGGTGGACACCACGGCGGGCGGCGCCTACGGCGCGGGCGCATGGTCCTGCGGCTTCTACCCGCACCACTTCGCCGGATCCTGCCACTATGCGGACGGCGCGTGCGAGGACATGCCCCAGCCCGCGCTCGCCGAGGACGCGACCGGCCTGCAATGCCTGGCCAAGGGCGGCGTCTTCGTGGACCGCCACCGGTGCGGCACGCCCCTGCCCGCCAGCGCTCGGCTGGACTTCGGCCGCGAGAACGCCTATTACGTCTCGCCCCTGGTCGTCATCGACGGCGGCCGCACCGAGGTCGTGCCGCTCACCGACCCGCGCGCCCGCGGCTACCGCACCACCATCGAGACCGACGCCGCCATCCGCTGGATCAAGGCCCGCCCGGCGGGCACGCCCTGGATGGCGACGGTGAGCTACTCCGCCGCCCACACGCCCTGGCAGCACGCGCCCAAGCACCTGTCGCCCCTGAGCAGCCCGCGCCTGTCGGGCAACGTGCTGGACTGCACCAGCCCCGTGGCCGGGCGCGCCATCCAGAACCAGATGACCGAGGCCATGGACACCGAGTTCGGCCGCCTGCTGGTGGAGACCGGCCTGGCCGCGCGCGCCGACGACGGCAGCCTGCGCTACGACCCGCAGGCCGCCAACACCGTCATCGTGGTCGTGGGCGACAACGGCTCGCTGGGCTACGCGGTCAAGCCGCCGTTCAGCCTGTCGCTGGCCAAGGGCACCTCGTACCAGACGGGGGTGTGGGTGCCGCTGATCGTGGCCGGGCCGCAGGTGGCCGCGCCGGGCCGCGCGGTGGAGCACATGGTCAACACCGTGGACCTGTTCCAGCTCTTCGGCGAACTGGCGGGCATCGCCGACGTGCACGCGCAGGTGCCGCGCACCGTCGACTCGGCGGGCCTGCTGCCCTACCTGACCACGCCCGCGCAGGCCAGCCTGCGCACCGTCAACTTCACCCAGTCGGGTGTCAATATCCAGGCGGGGGGCGGCCGCAACGGCCCCTGCGTGATGAACCGCACCAGCAGCCAGGCCGGAAGCTGCACCCAGATCCCCACCTCCAAGGGCGTCTGCGAGGACAACGGCGGCGTCTGGTGGGGGCCGGGCTATACCGATGCCTCCGTCATCGGCAACGGCGGCGCGGGCTACGCGCAGTGCTGGGAGGTGAACCGCGCCATCACCGCCGCGGGCGCCACGCCCGGGCCGCTGGCCGTGCTGCCCGAGCGCACGCTCGCCATCCGCGACGAGCGCTACAAGCTGGTGCGCAACACCACGGTGAATCACGACAGCGCCACGGGTGGCAGCCGCGAGGACGTGTCCACCGAGTTCTACGCCATCGACCAGGCCCCCGGCACGCCCCTGCTGGAAGACCCCGCCACCAACGACCTGCTGCGCGGCCCGCTCACCCCCGCGCAGCAGAACGCCTACACCGCGCTCACGGCCAAGCTGGACGAGCTGCTGGCCTCGGAGCCCGACTGCCCCGGCGACGGCAACAAGGACGGCGTGGTGGACGCGCAGGATCTCTCGAACTGGCGCCGCATCGCCCAGGGCTGGGGCCTGTCCAGCGTCTACGACTTCCTGTTCGACGGCCGCACCGACGCGGCGGACGAGCAGGTCATCCAGCAGCACATGGGCATGGCCTGCCCCAAGCGCCATGGCGTCTATTGAAATGCGCAGGCGCTGGCTGCTGGGCGGCGGCGTTGCCCTGGCGGCGGCGGGCATCACCGGCTGGCGGGCCCTGCGGTCCGCACCCGCTCGCCCCGCCGTCGTGCTGGGCGACGGCGTGAACGGCCCCCAGGGCATGGCCTGGGTGCCGGGCGGCACCTTCCTCATGGGCAGCGACCACCCGCTCGCCCAGCCCAACGAACGCCCGGCGCACCCGGTGCGCGTCCAGGGCTTCTGGATGGACACGGCCCATGTCACCAACGACCAGTTCGCCGCCTTCGTGCGCGAGACCGGCTACATCACCACCGCGGAGCGCAGGCCCGACTGGGACACCATCCGCGTGCAGCTGCCCCCCGGCACGCCCCGCCCGCCCGATGCGGTGCTGGTGCCCGGCGCCATGGTGTTCGTGGGCACCAGCGCCCCTGTGCGCCTGGACGACTACGCCCAATGGTGGCGCTACGTGCCCGGCGCCGACTGGCGCCATCCCCAGGGCCCAGGCAGTTCCATCGGCGGCAAGGGCGACCACCCCGTGGTGCAGGTCAGCCATGAGGACGCGCTGGCCTACGCCCGCTGGGCGGGCAAGCGCCTGCCGACCGAGGCCGAATGGGAGTTCGCCGCGCGCGGCGGGCTGGAGCAGGCAACCTACGCCTGGGGCGACGAGGTTCGGCCCGGCGGCGAGCTGCAGGCCAACTACTGGGACACGCGCTCCCGTCCCTTCCCCGTGGTCAGCGCCCAGACGGGCGGCGCGGCGGGCACGCTGCCGGTGAAGACCTTCCCCGCCAACGGCTACGGCCTGCACGACATGACCGGCAACGCCTGGCAGTGGGTGGCCGACTGGTACCGGGCGGACCAGTTCGCCCGGGAGTCGGCGGGCGGCGGGCGCGGCCCGGTGGAAAACCCGCCAGGCCCCGCCCGGTCGTTCGACCCCGACGAGCCCGGCGTGCCGGCCGACGCACCCAAGCGCGTGATCCGGGGCGGCTCGTTCCTGTGCAACGAGGACTACTGCCTGTCCTACCGCCCCAGCGCACGGCGCGGCAGCGACCCGCACAGCCCCATGTCGCACGTGGGGTTCCGGCTGGTCAGGGACAGCGGATGAGGATATGAGCCCAATCGGGCTCCAGCGCTTTCCTGGAAAGCGCTGGCAGCTACCTTTTCAATAGCAATCAGTCCTTTTGCTGCTCGAAGATGCGGTTGATGCGCAGCGCCGCCAGCGTGCACACCACGCCCGAGAGCAGGTACAGCGTCACCGCGCCCAGGCCGAAGCGCGCGGACAGACCCAGCGCCACCAGCGGCGCGAAGGCCGCGCCGAAGAGCCAGGCCAGGTCGGCCGAGAGCGCAGCGCCCGTGTAGCGGTAGTGCGTGGAGAAGTTGGCGGTCACGGTGCCCGACGCCTGCCCGTACGACAGCCCCAGCAGCACGAAGCCCGCCAGCAGGAAGATGTTGCTGCCTCCCTCGCTGTCCAGCAGCCAGGGCGTGGCCAGGCTGAACAGGCCGATCAGCACCGCCATGGAGCCCAGCAGGGTGCGCCGGCCCACATGGTCGGCCAGCTTGCCGGACACGGCCACGGCACCCGCCGCGAGGAAGGCACCCACGATCTGCACGCCCAGCACTTCGGTCATGGAGCGCTCGGAGTACAGCGAGATCCACGACAGCGGGAACACCGTCACCACGTGGAACAGAGCGAAGCTGGCCAGGGCCGCGAAGGCGCCCAGCACCACGTTGCCCCCCTCGTCGCGCATGAGGCGAGCCACGCCCACGGGCTCCAGCTCCTTTTCCTCCAGCAGCTCGGCATAGGACTGGCCCACCACCAGGCGCAGGCGGGCGAACAGCGCCACCACGTTGATGGCGAAGGCCACGCAGAACGGATAGCGCCAGCCCCAGGAGAGGAATTCTTCGTGCGTGAGGCTGCCGTAGAGGTAGGCGAACAGGCCGGCCGCCAGGATGAAGCCCAGCGGCGCGCCCAGCTGCCCCACCATCGAATACCAGCCGCGCCGCTCCTTGGGCGCGGCCATGGCCAGCAGCGACGGCAGGCCGTCCCACGAGCCGCCCAGCGCCAGCCCCTGGCCGAAGCGCAGCACGGCCAGTGCGACGATGGCGGCCATGCCTGCCGCGTTGTAGCTGGGCAGGAAGGCCATGCTCACCGTGCACGAGCCCAGCATGAACAGCGCCAGCGTGAGCTTGGTGCCGCGCCCCCAGCGCCGCTGCACCGCCATGGAGAGGGCCGTGCCGAACGGCCGCGCGACGAAGGCGATGGCGAAGATGGCGAATGCCATCAAGGTGCCGTCCAGGCGCGACAGGAAGGGGAACAGGAACGACGGAAAGACCAGCACGCAGGCGATCCCGAAGACGAAGAAATCGAAATACTCCGACGAGCGCCCGATGATCACGCCCACGGCGATCTCGCCAGGGGTGACGTCCTCGTCCGTGTGGGCGCGCGAAAGGGAGGCCGCACTCTCGTGTCCGTACACGGGATATGCGATGGAACCGCTACTCATACCGATGCTCCTTGGCTCAAGACATATGCACGGCACCGTTCTACACGCAAGCCCATCGGTCAACAAGTGCGCTTTCACTGACATCGGCCGTCAGAAACCCTCGCGCCATATCAACCATGGGCGGTTTCACCCTGGCGCAAGCCCCTGGTTTTGACCCTGGACAAAATGTCCAATCGACAGGCGCGCTAGGCGCTATTACATTGTCCGCCACCCCGTAATTCGCGTTTACACCTAAGCGCGCCTTTGTCTCGCCTCTAGCATGCCCATACCCACGCACCTCCGCAGGCCCGCCTGGCTGACGGCCGCCGCCGCGACCGCCGCCCTGGCCGGCTGCAGCAAGGCCGTCGTCCTCAACCCCGCGGGCGACATCGCCGCCCAGCAGGGCGACCTCGTGGTCACCGCCACTTTGCTGATGCTGATCATCATCGTGCCGGTGATCCTGCTCACGCTCCTGTTCGCCTGGAAGTACCGCCAGGGCAACACCGAGGCCGAGTACGACCCGGACTGGCACCACTCGACCTCGCTGGAGCTGGTGATCTGGACCGTGCCGCTGATGATCATCATCGCCCTGGGCGCGCTGACCTGGATCAGCACCCACAAGCTCGACCCCTACCGGCCGCTGGACCGCATCGACGCCACCCGCGCCCTGCCCGCCGACGCCCGCCCGCTGGAGGTGCAGGTCGTGGCGATGGACTGGAAGTGGCTGTTCTTCTACCCCGAGCAGGGCATCGCCACGGTGAACGAGCTGGCCGCGCCGGTGGACCGCCCCATCCTGTTCAAGCTCACGGCCACCTCGACCATGAACGCGTTCTACGTGCCCGACCTGGCCGGCATGATCTACGCCATGCCCGGCATGCAGACCGAGCTGAACGCCGTGATCAACAAGCCCGGCGTGTTCCACGGCCTGGCCTCGCACTACAGCGGGCCGGGGTTCTCGGGCATGACCTTCAAGTTCCATGGGCTGTCCGAGGGCGATTTCGCCCAGTGGGTGCACAAGGCCCAGCAGGAGGGCAAGCCGCTGGACAAGACCACGTACCTGCAGCTGGCCAAGCCCAGCGAGCGCGACCCGGTGCAGCGCTTCTCCAGCGTGGAGGAAGGCCTGTACCACAAGGTGCTCAACCGCTGCGTGGAAGACGGCCGGATGTGCATGCACGACATGATGGCCATCGACGCGCGCGGCGGCGAGGCTTTCCTGAAGGCCAGCGGCGCCACGCTGCCGCGCGAGGTGTGCACGGCGAGCGACGCGCCCCGCATCGTCGCCGCGCTGGAGGCAGACGCCGTCCAGGCCACCACCCCACAGTGAATCCGAGCCGAGAAATCCGATATGTCTGAACACACTACCCCGGCCCAAGCCCACTGGCTGCTGGGACGCATCACCTGGGACTCCATCCCGATGGCGCACGAGCCCATCGTGCTGTGGACCTTCGTCGCGGTGGTCCTGGGCGGCCTCGTGATGCTGGCCGCCCTCACCAGGTTCCGCCTGTGGAGCCCGCTGTGGCGCGACTGGATCTGCAGCATCGACCACAAGCGGATCGGGATCATGTACATGATCCTCGGCCTGGTCATGTTCCTGCGCGGCTTCGCCGACGCGGTGATGATGCGCCTGCAGCAGTCCATGGCCTTCGGCGAGAGCATGGGCTACCTGCCGCCGCACCACTACGACCAGATCTTCACCGCCCACGGCGTGATCATGATCTTCTTCGTGGCGATGCCGTTCGTCACGGGCCTGATGAACTACCTCGTGCCGCTGCAGATCGGCGCGCGTGACGTGTCCTTCCCGTTCCTGAACAACTTCAGCTTCTGGATGACCACGGGCGGCGCCGTGCTGGTGATGCTGTCGCTGTTCCTGGGCGAGTTCTCCACGGCCGGCTGGCTGGCCCTCTCCAACCTGGGCGCGCAGAACCCGGGCGTGGGGCTGGACTACTACATCTGGGGCCTGCAGGTCGCGGGGGTGGGGACCACCTTGTCGGGCATCAACCTGATCGTGACCATCATCAAGATGCGCGCGCCGGGCATGAACCTGATGAAGATGCCCGTGTTCACCTGGACCGCCCTGTGCACCAACGCGCTGATCGTGGCCACCTTCCCTATCCTGACGGCCGCGCTGGCGCTGATGACGCTGGACCGCTACGTGGGCACGAACTTCTTCACGAACGACCTGGGTGGCAACTCCATGCTGTACGTGAACCTGATCTGGATCTGGGGCCACCCCGAGGTCTACATCCTGGTGCTGCCCGCGTTCGGCGTGTTCTCCGAGGTCGTGGCCACGTTCAGCCGCAAGCGCCTGTTCGGCTACACCTCCATGGTGTATGCGACGGTGTGTATCACCATCCTGTCGTACCTGGTGTGGCTGCACCACTTTTTCACCATGGGCTCGGGCGCCACGGTGAACACCTTCTTCGGCATCACGACGATGATCATCTCGATCCCGACGGGCGCCAAGATCTTCAACTGGCTGTTCACCATGTACAAGGGCCGCATCCACTTCACCGTGCCCATGCTGTGGACGGTGGGCTTCATGTGCACCTTCGCCATCGGCGGCATGACCGGCGTGCTGCTGGCCGTGCCCCCGGCCGACTTCGTGCTGCACAACAGCCTGTTCCTGATCGCGCACTTCCACAACGTCATCATCGGCGGCGTGGTGTTCGCGGTGTTCGCCGGCATCAACTACTGGTTCCCCAAGGCCTTCGGCTACAAGCTCGACGAGTTCTGGGGCAAGTGCTCGTTCTGGTTCTGGCTGGTGGGCTTCTGGGTGGCGTTCACGCCGCTGTACATCCTGGGCCTGATGGGCGTGACGCGCCGCGCCAACCATTTCGAGGACCCGTCGCTGCAGATCTGGTTCATCATCGCCGCCTGCGGCGCCGCGCTGATCGCCCTGGGCATCGCCTGCTTCTTCGTGCAGCTCGTCGTGAGCTACCTGCGCCGCGACCAGCTGCGCGACGTGACCGGCGACCCCTGGGGCGGCCGCACGCTGGAGTGGGCCACCTCCTCGCCCCCGCCGCAGTACAACTTCGCCTTCACGCCCATGGTGCACGAGATCGATGCCTGGTGGGACATGAAGAAACACGGCTACAAGCGCCCGCTCGCCGGCTTCCAGCCCATCCACATGCCGGCCAACACCGGCGCGGGCATCGTGATCGCCACGCTGTCCACGCTGTTCGGCTTCGCCATGATCTGGCACATGTGGCCGCTGGCCGCCGCCTCGTTCGCGGCCACCGTGCTGGCGTCGATCATCCATACTTTCAACTACAAGCGTGACTACTACATCCCGGCCGCCGACGTGGCCGCCGTGGAAGCGACGCGCACCCAGCAGCTTGCAGCAGCCCATGTCTGATACCCACACCCTCGCAGCCGGCGGCGCGGCCGCCCTGGCACCGCGCGCCTACCACCCCGCGCACGAGCCCCATCCGGAGAACGGCACCTCGCTGGGCTTCTGGCTCTACCTGATGAGCGACTGCCTCATCTTCGCCGCCCTGTTCGCCACCTACGGCGTGCTGGGCCGCAGCTACGCGGCCGGCCCCACGGGCAAGGAGCTGTTCGACCTGGGCCTGGTGGCCCTGAACACGGCCTTCCTGCTGCTGTCGTCGATCACCTTCGGCTTCGCCATGCTGCAAAAGCAGCAGAAGAACGTGCGCGGCACGCTGGCCTGGCTGGCCGTCACCGGCCTGCTCGGCCTGGCCTTCCTGGCCGTGGAACTATACGAGTTCGCCCACCTCATCCACCAGGGCGCCACGCCCCAGCGCAGCGCCTTCCTGTCGGCGTTCTTCACGCTGGTCGGCACCCACGGGCTGCACGTCACCTTCGGCCTGATCTGGCTCGTCACGCTGATGCTGCAGATCCGCAAGCACGGCCTGATCCCCGAGAACGTGCGCCGCGTCAACTGCCTGTCCATGTTCTGGCACTTTCTGGACGTGGTCTGGATCGGCGTCTTCACCTTTGTCTATCTCATGGGGGTGCTTTGATGAGCGCGCATGAACTCCACGCCGGCCATGGCGGCGACCACCACGACGACCACCACGGCCACGGCGACGACCTGCACGTCACCCGCTCGGACTACATCAAGGGCTTCGTCCTGGCCGTCATCCTCACGGCCATCCCGTTCTGGCTGGTGATGGCCGGCGTGATCCAGAACCGCACCACGGCCGTGCTCGTGCTGGGCGTGCTCGCAGCCGTGCAGATCGTCGTCCACATGGTCTACTTCCTGCACATGAACGGCAAGATCCAGGGCGGCTGGACCATGCTGTCCACCCTGTTCACCATCGTCTTCGTGGCCGTCACCCTCGCGGGTACGCTGTGGGTCATGTTCCACATGAACGCGAACATGATGCCCTCGCACGCCAACCCCATGACCGGCCAGCCGCAGGTGGGAGAACACCACCACACCGCGCCTTGAGCGCAGCGCAGGCGGGCCCGCTGCCGCGCCCGCACTCCGATCTGACGATGGCGATGCTCGCGCTGGCGGGCATCGCCTTGTTCGTTGTGTTCAGCGCGCTCGGCTGGTGGCAGGTGGAGCGCCGCACCTGGAAGCTGGCGCTGATGGAGCGCGTGGAGCAGCGCCTGCACGCCGCGCCCATCCCCCTGCCCCCGCCCGCCGGCTGGCCGCAGGTCACTGCCGCCAGCCACGAATACCAGCCCGTGCGCGCCCAGGGCCGCTGGCTGGAGCGCAAGACCGTGCTGACCCAGGCCGCCACCGTGCTGGGCGCGGGCTTCTGGGTGCTCACCCCGCTGCAGCTCGACACCGGCGGCCAGGTGCTGGTCAACCGCGGCTTCATCCCCGAAGCCCAGCGCGCGCCCTGGCTGGCCGCCGCGGCCCAGGCGCCGGACAGCCCCGCCGTGCAGGTCGAGGGCCTGCTGCGCATGGCCGAGCCCGGCGGCGGCTTCCTGCGCCGCAACGACCCCGCGCAGCAGCGCTGGCATTCGCGCGACGTGGCCGCCATCGCCCAGGCGCAGGGGCTGGCGCAGGCGGCACCCTTCTTCATCGACGCCGGCATTCCCGACGCGCGTGCGCCGCATCCCGCGCCGGAGGATGCGCCCGCCAGCGCCGGCCCCTGGCCGCGCCCGGGGATGACGGTGGTGCGCTTCCACAACAGCCACTTCGTGTACGCTGTCACCTGGTTCGGCCTGGCGGCCATGGTGGCGGCGGCGGCGGTGTATGTGGCACGCTACGAGCTCCGGCTGCGTGCCGCCCATCGCCTGTCCACCCGCCATGAGCCCCCGCTCTGACTCCGCCACGCCCCCTGCCCTGAAAGCCCGCTCGGCCGACGCCGCGGCAGGGCTCAAGAACCTGCACCAGCTCATCCAGCTGCGCTGGATCGCGGTCATCGGGCAGATCTTCACCATCGAGGTCGCGCACTACAGCCTGAACCTGGCGCTGCCCCTGCGCGAGATGCTCATGGTGGTAGGCTGCCTCGCGGCATTCAACGTGGTGAGCTTCCTGCGCTGGCGCACCGGCCGCGGCGTGCGCAACGTGGAGCTGTTCCTGGCCTTGCTGGTGGACGTGGCGGTGCTCACCGTGCAGCTCTACCTGAGCGGCGGCGCCAGCAACCCCTTCGTGTTCCTCTACCTGCTGCAGATCACGCTGGGCGCCGCCCTGCTGCGCAGCGCCTACGTGTGGGGCATGGTGCTCATCGCGGCACTGTGCGTCGTGCTGCTGACACGCTACGCCCTGCCGCTGCCCCTGGCGCCCGACTTCTCGCGCGGGCTGGCCAGCCCCTACGTGCTGGGGCTGCTGGTGTGCTTCATGCTCAACGCGGGGCTGGTGGTGATCTTCATCCATCGCATCGGACGCAACCTGCGCCAGCGCGACACGCGCCTGGCCGCCATCCGCCAGCGGGCGGCAGAGGAGGAGCACATCGTGCGCATGGGCCTGCTGGCCTCCGGCGCGGCGCACGAACTGGGCACGCCCCTGTCCACCCTGGCCGTCATCCTGGGCGACTGGCGGCGCGACCCGGCGCTGGCGCGCGACGCCGCGCTGCAGGAGGAAATCGCCGAGATGCAGGCCCAGGTGCAGCGCTGCAAGACCATCGTCAGCGGCATCCTGCTGTCGGCAGGCGAGGCGCGCGGCGAGGCCTCGGCCCAGACCACCGTCTGCCAGTTCCTCGACACGCTGGCGCGCGACTGGCGCGCCACGCGCTCGGTGGACACGTTCGCCTACGACAACCGCTTCGGCGAGGACAGCCCCATGGTGGCCGATGCCACGCTGGAGCAAATGGTTTTCAACGTGCTGGACAATGCACGCGATGCGTCGCCCCACTGGGTCGGCCTGGAGGCCGAGCGCGACGCAGGCAGCGATGCGCTGCGCATCATCGTCAGCGACCGGGGCACCGGCTTCGCGCCCGCCATGCTCCAGCAGTTCGGCAAGCCCTACCAGTCCAGCAAGGGCCGCCCCGGCGGCGGGCTGGGCCTGTTCCTGGCGATGAACGTCGCGCGCACCCTGGGCGGCAGCGTGCAGGCCCGCAACCGCGACGATGGCGGCGCCGTCGTCACCATCACGCTGCCGCTGGCCTCCGTCGCGATGCGGGAGATTTGACGACACCATGAACGCCGACACCGAACGCCTGCTGCTCATCGTGGAGGACGACGAGGCTTTCGCGCGCACGCTCGCGCGCTCCTTCGAGCGGCGCGGCTACCGCGTGCTGCACGCCGACAGCCTCGCGCGCACCCAGGAGCTGCTCGCCACCCACACGCCGGGCTACGCGGTGGTGGACCTGAAGCTCAAGGGCGAGGCCACGGGCCTGGCCTGCGTGCGCGCGCTGCACGCGCACAGCGAAGAAATGCTCATCGTCGTGCTCACGGGCTACGCCAGCATCGCCACCGCCGTGGAAGCAGTGAAGCTCGGCGCCTGCCACTACCTCGCCAAACCCTCCAACACCGACGACATTGAGGCCGCCTTCGGCCTCGCCGAAGGCAACGCCGACATGGAACTCACCAACCGCTCCAGTTCCATCAAGACGCTGGAGTGGGAGCGCATCCACGAGGTGCTGGCCGAGACGGGCTTCAACATCACCGAGGCCGCGCGCCGCCTGGGCATGCACCGGCGCACGCTCACGCGCAAGCTCGACAAGCGCCGCGTCTAGCCCAGAACCATGTGGCTGCCCAGCAGCAGCAGCCCCGCCATCAGGCAGCGGCGGAACCACACCGGCGACAGCCGCTGGCGCAGCCGCCCACCCAGCGCCATGCCCAGCAGCGCGGGCGCCAGCATCAGCAGCGACCAGCCCAGCGCGGCGCCCGAAAAGCTGGCGTTGCCCGCCAGCCCCACGGCCAGCGCCAGGGTGGAGACGGTGAAGCTCAGGCCCATGGCCTGCACGAACGCATCGCGCTGCAGCCCCAGCGCCTGCAGGTAAGGCACCGCCGGCACCACGAAGACGCCGGTGGCGGCAGTCACCAGCCCGGTGGCCGCACCCACCAGGGGGCCCAGCCAGCGCTGCACGCGCGGCGGCGCATGCAGCACCGCCCCGGCCAGCGACCACAGCGCATAGGCGATCAGCGCCCCGCCCAGCGCCACGCGCGCCCAGGCCCCGGCAGGTGCGCCCAGCAACCACGCACCCAGCCACGTACCCACGCACACGCCCAGCAGCAGCCCCGCGAGACGCCGCGCCAGCGGCGCGAGCGTACCCCAGGGCCGCATCTGCCAGACGTTGGTGACGAGAGAGGGAACGACCAGCAGCGCCGCCGCCTCGGCCGGCGGCAGGCGCAGCGCCAGCAGGCCCATGGCCACCGTGGGCAGGCCCAGCCCCACCACGCCCTTGACGAGCCCGGCCAGCACGAAGATGGCCAGGGCCACGGGCAGCCAGGGCGGCAGCGATGCGAGCGTCATGCGGGAATCCTTTCCATGAAGATGCGGCCGATTGTTCCGCCCTGGTGCGTGCATGCCAATGCGGCATTGGCGCACCCCACCTTCGCCCTGGCCGAAGGCTGCTAAGGTGGCGAGATGCACTTCGACCTGACCGACCTGCGCCTGTTCGTGCACGTGCACGAGGCCGGCTCCATCACCGGCGGCGCGCAGCGCAGCCACCTCGCGCTGGCCTCGACCAGCGAGCGCATCCGCGCCATGGAGGCCGGACTGGGCGCGCCGCTGCTGGTGCGCGGCCCGCGCGGCGTGCAGCCCACGGCGGCGGGCCGCACACTGCTGCACCACGCGCGCCAGGTGCTGCGGCAGATGGAGCACCTGCGCGGCGACATGGCCGGCCACGGCGCGGGCCTGGCGGGCCACGTGCGCCTGCTGTGCAATACCTCGGCGCTGGGCGAGCACCTGCCGCCGCTGCTGCCCGCCTTCCTGGCCGCGCACCCGCGCGTGTCGGTGGAGCTGCAGGAGCGCGGCAGCCAGGACATCGCCGACGCCGTGCGAGGCGGGCTGGCCGAGCTGGGCGTGGCCTCCGACGCGGTGGACCTGCAGGGCCTGGCCACCCTGCCCTTCCGCCCCGACCCTCTGGTGCTCGCCGTGCCCGCCGCGCACGCGCTGGCCGGCGCACGGGCCGTGCACCTGGAGCAGGTGCTCCATGAAGACTTCATCGGCCTCCCGCACGACAGCGCGCTGCAGGCCATGGTCGGCACCCAGGCGCGCCGCCTGGGCCGGCGGCTGGACTACCGCGCCCGGCTGGGCCACCTGGAGGCTGTGTGCCGCCTCGTGGGCCTGGGCGCGGGCGTGGCCGTGGTGCCGCAGGCGGCGGCGCGCCGGCATGCGCGGGCGCTGCGCATCCACCCCGTGCCGCTGGCCGACGGCTGGGCCCGGCGCTCGCTGGTGCTGTGCATGCAGGACCTGGCGGCCCTGCCGCCGTTCACGCGGCGGCTGGTGGAGCACCTGCGGACGGATTCATAGTCTTTTTTACCTCCAGCGCTTGCGCAGCAAGCGCCAGCAGCTATTTTTTTGGAAGCGAAAATTACCCGCGTGGCTCGCCCCGCCATGGCGCATCGGCGAAAATCCCGCCCCATGACCCTGAAAGCCCCCGAACTGCTGCTGCCCGCCGGCTCGCTCGACAAGATGCGCGCGGCGTACGACTTCGGCGCCGATGCCGTCTACGCCGGCCAGCCGCGCTACAGCCTGCGCGCGCGCAACAACGAATTCCGCCTGGAGCAGATCGCCCAGGGCATCCAGGAAGCGCACCAGCGCGGCAAGAAATTCTTCGTCACCAGCAACCTGATCGCGCACAACGACAAGGTGCGCACCTACCTGCGCGACATCGAGCCGGTGATCGAGTGCAAGCCCGACGCCTTCATCATGGCCGACCCGGGCCTGATCATGATGGTCAAGGAGAAGTGGCCGGAGACCGAGGTGCACCTCTCCGTGCAGGCCAACACCACCAACTGGGCGACGGTGAAGTTCTGGCAGAAGGCGGGCGTGTCGCGCATCATCCTCTCGCGCGAGCTGAGCCTGGACGAGGTCGAGAAGATCCGCCAGGAATGCCCCGACATGGAGATCGAGGTGTTCGTGCACGGGGCCCTGTGCATCGCCTACTCGGGCCGCTGCCTGCTCTCGGGCTACTTCAACCGGCGCGACCCCAACCAGGGCACCTGCACCAACGCCTGCCGCTGGGAATACAAGACGCACGATGCGGCCGTCGACCCCAACACCGGCGAGGCACTGGCGCAAACGATGGAGAACGGCTTCGACTTCGCGCAGGCGCGCGAGGAGGCCGACAGCCAGTTCACCAGCACCTGCGGCGGCGGGGCGCGCCATCCCCAGGCCGACCAGGTCTACCTGATCGAGGAAAAGGGCCGTCCCGGCGAGCTGATGCCCATCATGGAGGACGAGCACGGCACGTACATCATGAACAGCAAGGACCTGCGCGCGGTGGAGCACGTGGAGCGCCTCGTGAAGATCGGCGTCGATTCGCTCAAGATCGAGGGCCGCACCAAGAGCCTGTATTACGTGGCCCGTACCGCCCAGGTCTACCGCCGCGCCATCGACGACGCCGTGGCCGGCCGCCCGTTCAACCCGCACCTCATCACCGAGCTGGAAGGCCTGGCCAACCGTGGCTACACCGGCGGCCTGCTGGAGCGCCGCCCGGCCAACGACTACCAGAACTACGAGACGGGCAACAGCGTGTTGCAGCGCGCCCACTTCGTCGGCGAGGTGCGCGGCTACGCGGGCGGCATGGCCGAGGTGGAGACCAAGAACCGCTTCCAGGTCGGCGACACGCTGGAGATCATCCACCCGCAGGGCAACCGCCAGGTGCGGCTGGAGACCATGTTCAACCTCGACGGCGAGCCCGTGCAGGTGGCCCAGGGCAGCCCGGTGCGCGTGCGCATCCCGCTCGAAGGGCCCGTGGAGGGCGCGCTGATCGCGCGGCTGCTCTGAATTCCATAGCTTCCAGCGCTTGGTCACCAAGCGCTGGCGGCCAGTTTCCCTTATGAAGGCCCTGCGGGCCTTTTGTTTTTGCGACTTTCCATGACCGACATCACCGTCCTGCCCGAACTGCTGGCCTACATCGACCCCCTCACCCCCGAAGAAGACGAAGCGCTGGAGCGCAGCATCCTCGAAGAAGGCTGCCGCGACGCACTGGTGCTGTGGGGCGACATCCTGGTGGACGGCCACAACCGCCACCGCATCTGCACCAAGCACGGCCTGCCGTTCCAGACGGTGCAGAACACGCGCTTCCAGAACATGGAGGACGTGCACCTGTGGATGATCGACCAGCACCTGGGCCGGCGCAGCGTGTCGGAGTTCCAGCGCGGCGTGCTGGCGCTGCGCAAGCGCGAGATCATCGCTGCGCGCCGCGCCGCCGCGGCCGCCGCCGTGGTGGCCGCCAAGGCCGAGGCCGCCCAGTCCCCCGACGCCCAGGCCCCGTGGGAAGGCGACACCGACCCCGTGGTGGCCCAGGCGCTCGCCAAGGTGCCCAAGGTGCCCGACGACGCGCTGGACACGCGCGAGGCCCTGGCCCGCGCCGCGCGCCTCACGGCCGCACAGGTGAAGGCGATCGAGACCATCCACCAGAACGCCGCGCCGGAGGTGGTGGCCGCCGTCAAGTCGGGCGAGCTGTCGCTCAACGCTGCCGCCGTGGTCGCCCAGCTGCCCGTGGACGAGCAAAAAGCCGCTGCCACGGGGGGCGCGCAGGAACTCAAGCAGGCCGCCAAGCGGGTGCGCGACGCGAAGAAGAAGCCCAAGGCCGAAGAATCGCCCGCCGCCGCGCAGGACGCAGCACCCGCCGCATCGGCCGACGAACTGCGCCAGCGCGTGGCCGAGCTGGAGGCGGAGAACGAGCGCCTGCGCCAGCAGGTCAAGGCGCTGCAGGACCTGCTGGCCGAGCAAGGCTAAGCCGGCTGCACCGCCCGCGCGGCGGTGCGGCCGCGGCGCAGGCCCATCCACTGCAGCTCCGCCAGCACCAGCACGGCCGCCGCCTGCACCGCCACGTAGGCCTGGCCCCAGCCCGCCGTGTCCCACAGCACCGCCGCGCTGGCCAGCACCCACAGGAAGTTGCCCGCCGCGAGCAGCGCCAAAGCGCCCCCTGCGGGCACAGGCCGCAGCGCCAGCGATCCCGCCAGCAGCACGAAGGGCAGCGCCAGCCAGCCGCTGGCCGAGAGCAGCGCGGGCGACAGCCCCAGCAAGCCGGCCAGCGGTTCGGCCGCAGCCAGGTGCAGCGCGGCCATGGCGCCGCCCGCAGCGGCATCGGCCCAGAGCACCCGGCGCAGGCCGGCGGCGGAGGTGAGAGAAGCGATGAAGGACATGGAAGACTCCCGAGGGGGTTGAACAGGGTTGCCATCGTCGGCCCCGCAGGCGCGGTGCGTCCATGACCTGGCAGGTCATGCCCGCGCGGCGCGGGCGGGCCTACCATGCGGGCCATGCACAGCAGCCCGCACTCCATTCCCGCGCCGTTCGGCGAGCGCCTGCGCCACTGGCGCCAGCGCCGCCGGCTCAGCCAGCTCGACCTGGCGCACGCCGCCGAGGTCTCCACGCGCCACCTGAGCTGCGTGGAAACGGGCCGCGCCAGCCCCAGCCGCGACATGGTGCTGCGCCTGGCCCACCGCCTGGACGTGCCGCTGCGCGAACGCAATGCGCTGCTGGTGGCCGCCGGCTACGCGCCGATGTACCGCGAACGCCCGCTGGACGCGCCCGAGATGGCGGGCGCACGCGCCGCGGTGCAGCGCATCCTGGACTGCCACGAGCCCTGGCCCGCGCTGGCCATGGATCGGCACTGGAACCTGGTCATGGCCAACCGCATCGTGCCCCTGCTGCTGGCCGGCGCGGACGCCGAACTGCTGCGCCCGCCCGTGAACGTGCTGCGCCTGAGCCTGCACCCGCGCGGCCTGGCGACGCGCATCGCCAACCTGGGGCAGTGGCGCACCCATCTCTTCGAGCGCCTGCGCCAGCAGATCCACGAAAGCGGCGACGCCGTGCTCGCGGCCCTGCTGCAGGAGCTGCAGGCCTATCCGCAGCCCCCGGACGCTCCCGCGCTGCAGCTGCCCGACGAGCACCTGGGCGTGCTCATGCCGTTCCAGTTCCGCACAGCGGCCGGCATGCTGAACCTGGTGAGCACGACCACCGTGTTCGGCTCGCCCGTGGACGTGACGCTGCAGGAGCTGGCGCTGGAGACCTTCTTCCCGGCGGACGACGCCAGCGCCGCCGCGCTGCGTGTGCTGGCGCAGGGCTGAAACGCTTGAGGCCGAAACAGTCTCCAGCGCTTATGCAGCAAGCGCAGGCAGCTACCAATACATGAGCAAATAAACAAAACCCCGCAGGGCTCGCGCCCGGCGGGGTCGGCACGGGGCCGCTGCGCGGCCCTGGCGTCAGGCGGCGGTCAGGCCGCCACGCCCTTGGCGACCTCGGCATATTCCTCGATCTGGTCGAAGTTCATGTAGCGGTACACGCTGGCCTTGTCGGCGTCGATGACGCCCATTTCCTTGAGGTATTCCTCCTTGGTGGGCAGCTTGCCCATGCGCGAGGCGATGGCAGCCAGCTCGGCCGAGCCCAGGAACACGTTGGTGTTCTTGCCCAGGCGGTTCGGGAAGTTGCGGGTGGAGGTGGAGATCACCGTCGCGCCCTCGCGCACCTGCGCCTGGTTGCCCATGCACAGCGAGCAGCCCGGCATCTCGGTGCGGGCGCCGGCCGTGCCGAAGGCGGCGTAGTGGCCTTCCTTGATCAGCTCGTTCTGGTCCATCTTGGTGGGCGGCGCCACCCACAGCTTGACCGGAATGTCGCGCTGGCCGCCGAGCAGCTTGGCGGCTGCGCGGAAGTGGCCGATGTTGGTCATGCACGAGCCGATGAAGGCCTCGTCGATCTTGGTGCCGGCCACTTCGGACAGGAACTTGGCGTCGTCCGGGTCGTTCGGGCAGCAGACGATGGGCTCCTTGATGTCGGCCAGGTCGATCTCGATCACGGCGGCGTACTCGGCGTCCTTGTCGGCTTCGAGCAGCTCGGGCTTGGCCAGCCAGGCTTCCACCTTCTCGATGCGGCGCTGCAGCGTCTTCGCGTCCTGGTAGCCGTCGGCGATCATGTTCTTCATCAGCACGACGTTGGAGCGCAGGTACTCGGCGATCGGCTCGGGGTTGAGCTTGATCGTGCAGCCCGCGGCCGAGCGCTCGGCCGATGCGTCGGACAGCTCGAACGCCTGTTCCACCTTCAGGTCGGGCAGGCCCTCGATTTCCAGGATGCGGCCCGAGAAGATGTTCTTCTTGCCGGCCTTGGCCACCGTCAGCAGGCCGGCCTTGATGGCATACAGCGGAATCGCGTGCACCAGGTCGCGCAGCGTCACACCGGGCTGCAGTTCGCCCTTGAAACGCACCAGCACCGATTCAGGCATGTCCAGCGGCATCACGCCCGTGGCAGCGCCGAAGGCCACCAGGCCCGAGCCCGCGGGGAAGGAAATGCCGATGGGGAAGCGCGTGTGGCTGTCGCCGCCCGTGCCCACGGTATCGGGCAGCAGCAGGCGGTTGAGCCAGGAGTGGATCACGCCGTCGCCCGGGCGCAGGGCCACGCCGCCGCGGTTGCTGATGAAGGCGGGCAGCTCGCGGTGGGTCTTCACGTCCACGGGCTTGGGGTAGGCGGCGGTATGGCAAAAGGACTGCATCACCATGTCGGCCGAGAAGCCCAGGCAGGCCAGGTCCTTGAGTTCGTCGCGGGTCATGGGGCCGGTGGTGTCTTGCGAACCCACGGTGGTCATGCGCGGCTCGCAGTACGTGCCGGGGCGGATGCCGAAGCCTTCGGGCAGGCCGCAGGCGCGGCCGACCATCTTCTGCGCCAGGGTGAAGCCGGCCTTGGATTCGGCGGGCGCCTGGGGCAGGCGGAAAGCGGTCGATGCGGGCAGGCCCAGGAACTCGCGCGCCTTGGCGGTCAGCGAGCGGCCGATGATGAGGTTGATGCGGCCGCCGGCCTGCACTTCGTCGAGCAGCACGTCGCTCTTGAGCTGGAACTCGGCCACGGTCTCGCCGTTCTTGACCAGCTTGCCGTCGTAGGGCAGCACGTCGATCACGTCGCCCATCTCGAGCTTGGACACGTCCACCTCGATCGGCAGCGAGCCGGAGTCTTCCTGCGTGTTGAAGAAGATGGGGGCGATCTTGCCGCCCAGCGTGACGCCGCCGAAGCGCTTGTTGGGCACGAAGGGGATGTCCTGGCCCGTGGCCCAGATCACGCTGTTGGTGGCCGACTTGCGCGAAGAGCCCGTGCCGACCACGTCACCCACGTAGGCCACGAGGTTGCCCTTTTTCTTCAGGTCTTCAATGAACTGCATCGGGCCGCGCACGCCGTCCTGCTCGGGCTTGAAGGCCGCGTCGGGACGGGTGTTCTTGAGCATCGCCAGGTAGTGCATGGGGATGTCGGGGCGCGTGGTGGCGTCGGGCGCGGGCGAGAGGTCGTCGGTGTTGGTCTCGCCGGGCACCTTGAACACGGTGACGGTGATCTTCTGCTCGACCTTGGGGCGGCTCGTGAACCACTCGGCGTCGGCCCAGGACTGCACCACTTCCTTGGCCTTGGCGTTGCCGGCCTTGGCCTTGGCGGCGACGTCGTTGAAGTAGTCGAACATCAGCAGCGTCTTCTTGAGCGCCTCGGCAGCCACGCCGGCGACTTCGGCGTCGTCCAGCAGCTCGATCAGCGGGTGCACGTTGTAGCCGCCCACCATGGTGCCCAGCAGTTCGGTGGCCTTGGCCTTGGAGATCAGGCCCACCTGGATGTCGCCGTGCGCCACGGCGGCCAGGAACGAGGCCTTGACCTTGGCGGCATCGTCCACGCCCGGCGGCACGCGGTGGGTCAGCAGGTCGAGCAGGAAGGTGTCTTCGCCGGCGGGCGGGTTCTTGATCAGCTCGATCAGCTCGGCCACCTGCTTGGCATCGAGGGGCAGCGGGGGGATGCCCAGTGCGGCGCGTTCGGCCACATGGTCGCGGTAGGCTTTCAGCATGTCTACGTTCTCCGGAAAGGTGTGGTTTTCAAGTGGGGCGGCAACCGACCGGCCACGTCCCTGCCGCCTCGAAGGCAGCGGCGTGGCCAGGCCGGCGGACGATGGGGTTTATTTATCGGGGAGCCGGGGCGTCGAGCAGGCTCGGCGGAGGATTCTTCTTGATGGCTTCGGCCACGGTCACCTGCGCGGGGCTCATGCATTCGTCGGCCATACGCTGGCCCAGCTTCTGGTTCATGAGCATGGACTTGTTGGCGATCTGGATCCACACCGCGCCCGCGCGCTGGTCTTCCAGGCGCACGGTGCCGGTGGACGTGGCGACCGGCGCCATGTGGTACTTGAAGCCCTTGCCTTCCACGTGGAAGCGGCCGGGCGACTGCGGGTCGGCATCGACTTGGACGAAGGCGCCCAGCTCGCAGGCGATGCGGCCCGTGTGCACGCGCTCGGCGATGGCCAGCTCCTCGGGCGTCAGCGCCGCCTCGGCGGCGGCGATGCCCGATGCCACCTGCACGGCGCCGCTGTGCAGCTGGGTGCGGCTGCTGGTGGGGGACGCCTTGGCCACCGTGGTCTTGCCGGCGGCGGGCTTGGTGGACTTGGCCGCCGTGCTCTTGGCCGTGTTCTGCTTGGCCGGCTGCGCCTTGGCGGCGGGCTTGCTGGCGGCCTTGGGGGCCGGCTGGGTCGTGGACGACTGCGCCAGCGCCAGGGCGGGGGCCAGCAGCATCAGTGCGGAAGCGATGAGGGTCTTCATGGGGCGGCTCCTGCGTTCAGGGAGATAAGTGGGCTGAGGGACTCAAGGATAGCGGGGCGAAGCAACGGGGCTGGTCACGGTGCGGGGGCCGCAGCCTCTGCAAACCAGCCCCGCGCCTCTTCGGGCAGCGCACGGCCGGTCTGGTGTGCACGCTCCAGCACCTGCCAGAAATACCGGTAGCTGGCGCGGTCGTGCAGAACGCCGTCCTCGCTGATGGGGGCCCAGTCAGCGTGCACGGCGGCGGAAACGATGCGGGCGGCCCGGGCAATCTCGGCCTCCCCGGGGGCGAAAGCCGCCAGGATGGGGCGGATCTGCGCGGGATGGATGCTCCACATGCGCGTGTAGCCGAACTCCTGCGCGGCACGGCCGGCGGCTGCCTGCATGGCGGCCGCGTCGCTGAACTCGGTGACCACGCAGTGCGAGGGCACCTTGCCGTTGGCATGGCAGGCTGCGGCGATCTCCAGCTTGGCGCGCACCACGAGCGGGTGCTCAAACTGCCCCTTCGAGGTCATGCCCGACGCGGGAATGGCGCCGCCGTGCGCCGAGACGAAGTCCATCAGCCCGAAGCTCAGGCTCTGGATGCGCGGGTGCGCGGCGATGTCGAAGGCGCGGTGCACGGCGCCGGGCGATTCGATGAGCGCATGCAGCGGCAGGTGGTCCGCGCCGGCGGCGGCCAGCGCGCGCTCGGCGCGCAGCACGTCGTCCACCGACTCCACCTTGGGCAGCATGATGTGGCACAGGTGCCGGCCCGCCTCGCCCGCGATGATCGCGATGTCTTCGGCGAACGCGGGGTGGTCGATGGTGTGCACCCGCGCGGCCACGCGCGCGCCGGGTGCCGCCTCCTGCGCCAGGCGCGCGACGAGCCGGGCGTGTTCACGCTCGCTGCCCACGGGGGCGCCGTCCTCGCAGTCCAGCGTGACGTCGAACACGCAGTGGCCGAACTCGGCCATCAGCTCCTGCTGCAGCTGCAGGCTCTTGCGCATGCGCACTTCCACGCCGCTGTAGTGGTCGCACACGGGAATGCGCTGGGCGCCGGCCTGGGCATCCAGCAGCACCTGGGCAGGATGGGCGGTGGAGGGATTCGTCATGGCTGGCGCTGGGCAACGATGAAAAGACGCGGGAAGGCCAGCAGCCGCTGGCCGTCTGCGCGCACGTCATAGGCGGCATCCACGCGGCGCTCGTATTCGGCCAAGAAGTCGCCTTGCAGCGCGGGCGGCAGTCCCTCCACGAAGGGCTTGAGTCCCGTGCCCCGCAGCCATTGGACGATGGCGCCGGCCGAGGCCATGGGATGCTGGTAAATGGTGTGCCACACGTCCACCGACGCGGCGCGCGCCTGGGGCGCGGCGAGCAGGTCGTAGTAGTGGCCGATGGGCAGGATGTCGGTGCGCACGCGCGAGGCGTCCGCGATGTGGCTGGCGAATGGCGGCAGGCCCGCCAATTCGCGCATCAGGCGGTGCGTGGGCTCTTCGCGGTTGTCGGGCATCTGGATCGCCAGGACGCCGCCCGGCGCCAGAAGGGAGAACAGGCGGGGGATCAGCGCTGCATGCCCGCCGACCCACTGCAGGGAGGCGTTGGCATAGATCAGGTCGGGCGTCTCGCCGCCATCGGGGGCCCAGGCGGCGATGTCGCCCAGCGCGAAGCCGGCCTGGGGCAGCTGCTGGCGTGCGGCGGCCAGCATGGCCTCGGAGTTGTCGATGCCGGTGACGCGCGCCTCGGGGAAACGCTGCACCAGCAGCTCGGTGGAATTGCCCGGCCCGCAACCCAGGTCCACCACGTGGCGGGCCCGGGCCAGCGGGACACGCGCCAGCAACTCGGCTGCGGGGCGCGTGCGCTCATTGGCAAAGCGCAGGTAGAGCGCGGGGTTCCAGTCGAGCATGGAGAGACTGGCTTACAGTAGGTGCTTGACGCCGTCCTGCTCGCCCTGCAGCTCGGCCAGGGTCTTGTCGATGCATTCCTGCGAGAAGGCGTCGATTTCCAGGCCCTTGACGATCTGGTATTCGCCGTTCTCGGTGGTCACCGGAAAGCCGAACACGATGCCGGCGGGGATGCCGTATTCGCCGTTGGAGGGCACGCCCATCGTGACCCACTCGCCCTTGGAGCCCAGGGCCCAGTCGCGCATGTGGTCGATGGCGGCGTTGGCGGCCGAAGCGGCCGACGACAGGCCGCGCGCCGCGATGATGGCGGCGCCGCGCTTGCCCACGGTGGGCAGGAACACGTCCTTGTTCCAAGCCTGGTCGTTGATGGCGTCCTTCACGGACTTGCCATCGACGGTGGCGAAGCGGTAGTCGGCGTACATGGTGGGCGAGTGGTTGCCCCATACCGTCAGCTTGCGGATGTCGCCGACCTTGAAGCCCCCCTTGGCCGCGAGCTGCGAGGCCGCGCGGTTGTGGTCCAGGCGCAGCATGGCGGTGAAGTTTTTCGCCGGCAGGTCGGGGGCCGACTTCATGGCGATGTAGGCGTTGGTGTTGGCGGGGTTGCCGACCACCAGCACCTTGACGTTGCGCGAGGCCACGGCGTTCAGGGCCTTGCCCTGGGCCGTGAAGATCTGGGCGTTGGCGGCCAGCAGGTCGGCACGCTCCATGCCGGGGCCGCGCGGACGAGCGCCGACCAGCAGGGCGTAGTCGGTGTCCTTGAACGCGGTCATGGGGTCGGAATGGGCCTCGATGCCGGCCAGCAGCGGGAAGGCGCAGTCCTCCAGCTCCATGATCACGCCCTTGAGCGCGTTCTGGGCCTTCTCGTCGGGGATTTCCAGCAGTTGCAGGATGACGGGCTGGTCCTTGCCCAGCATTTCGCCGGAGGCGATGCGGAACAGCAGGGCGTAGCCGATTTGGCCTGCGGCGCCGGTGACGGCGACGCGAACGGGTTTCTTGCTCATGAAAAGACTCCAGAGAGAAGGGAAGAAAAAGGGTGTTGGTGCAAGGTCGCACCAGCGCCATTCATCAGCAGCCCGTGCCCCGCAGAACAGCCTTGGAGTTTACCGCCGATTCACCCGCAGGGTCAATTTGTCTTATGTCTTATATAAGATATGATCCGACAGCTCCGCACCATGTTGGACAGCGGAGCGCCGCACCCGCCCGTCTCCGACCAGGACATGTCCTCCACACCCGCAAGCGCCACCGACGCAGCCCCTGCCACCAGCGGGGCGGGCAGCCCGACGCCGGCCTTCAGCCCCCTGTACCAGCAGATTAAGGGACTCATCCTGCACAGCCTCCAGCACGGCGAGTGGAAGCCCGGCGAGGCCATCCCCAGCGAGATCGAGCTGGCGGCGCGCTTTCGCGTCAGCCAGGGCACGGTGCGCAAGGCCATCGACGAGCTGGCGGCCGAGAACCTCGTCACCCGCCGCCAGGGCAAGGGCACCTTCGTGTCCACCCATGCGGAGCGGCAGGTGCAGTACCGCTTCCTCAAGCTGATTCCCGACGCGGGCGACGCACGCACCGAAGGCCCCGCCCAGCGCACCATCCTGGAATGCCGGCGCGTGCGCGCCAGCGCCGACGTGGCCCGTGCCCTCGCGCTGCGCGCGGGCGACCCCGTGGTCCAGGCACGCCGCGTGCTCGCCTTCGCGGGCGTGCCCACCATCCTGGAGGACATCTGGCTGCCCGGCCAGGCGTTCAGGGGCCTGACCGCCGAGCAGATGGCCGGCTACCAGGGCCCCACCTATGCCATGTTCGAGCTGGACTTCGGCGTGCGCATGGTGCGCGCCGAGGAGAAGCTGCGCGCTGTGCTGCCGGACGCCGCCCAAGCCGAAGGGCTGGGCGTCCCCCCCGGCACCCCGCTGCTCAGCGTGGAGCGGCTTGCTTACACATATAACGATGTTCCCATGGAGTTACGTCGAGGCCTGTACCGGACCGATACCCACCACTACCACAACGAACTGAGCTGATCCACCGCAGCCCGCATGCAAACGCCCGCGGGGAGAATACGCAGTCTCCGCAGCGCCCTGGTGTTGCATTGCAATAGAATTTTGGGTTGTCTGCCTTCAGCGCGATTACAACGCAGTTACATCCACGAAAGCACCCGCCATGACAGAGCTCGCCAAGAAACGGCCCGAATACCGCAACATCAACATTTTCAACGACGTGAGGACCTACCGCCTGCCGGCCGCGGGCTGGGTCTCCATCCTGCATCGCGCGAGCGGCATGATCATGTTCCTGCTGCTGCCCTTCGTGCTGTGGATGTTCGACACCTCGGTGTCCTCGGAGATTTCGTTCGGCCGCTTCACCTCCGCGTTCACCGCGGGCCTGGGTTTCGTGCCGGGCTGGCTCGTCAAGCTGGTGGCGCTGGCCCTGATCTGGGCCTACCTGCACCACTTCATCGCCGGCCTGCGCCACCTGTGGATGGACGTGAGCCACGAAGCCGTCAGCAAGGAGTTCGGCAAGAGCTCCGCCATCGTGACGCTGGTTCTGAGCATCGGCCTCACGCTGGTGCTGGGCGCCAAGCTGTTCGGCCTGTACTGATCCCGCGCGGATCGCTCTCCCCACCCACGATAAGGAACTCCCCATGTCCGTGAATTACGGCTCCAAGCGCACCGTGGTCGGTGCCCACTACGGCATCCGCGACTGGCTGGCCCAGCGCGTGACCGCCGCCCTCATGGCCCTGTTCACCATCGCGCTGCTGGCGCAGGTGATCTTCAGCAAGGGCCCCATCGGCTACGACCGCTGGGCCGGCATTTTCTCGACCCAGTGGATGAAGGTGCTCACGTTCTCCGTCATCGTGGCCCTGGTCTGGCACGTCTGGGTCGGCGTGCGCGACGTGTGGATGGACTACGTGAAGTCCGCCGGGCTGCGCCTGCTGCTGCAGGTCTTCACCATCGTCTGGCTGGTGGCCTGCGCCGGCTGGGGCTTCCAGACTCTGTGGCGTCTCTGATTCCCGCGATTGAAAGAAAACAATGAGCTACACCAAAGCCAACATCACCAAGCGCAAGTTCGACGTGGTCATCGTGGGGGCCGGCGGCTCCGGCATGCGCGCTTCGCTGGAACTGTCGCGCGCGGGCCTGAACGTGGCCTGCCTGTCCAAGGTCTTCCCCACCCGCTCGCACACCGTGGCCGCGCAGGGCGGCGTGTCCGCATCGCTCGGCAACATGAGCGAGGACAACTGGCACTACCACTTCTACGACACCATCAAGGGCTCCGACTGGCTGGGTGACCAGGACGCCATCGAGTTCATGTGCCGCGAGGCGCCCAACGTCGTGATCGAGCTCGAGCACTTCGGCATGCCGTTCGACCGCAACCCCGACGGCACGATCTACCAGCGCCCCTTCGGCGGCCACACCGCCAACTACGGCGAGAAGCCCGTGCAGCGCGCCTGCGCCGCGGCCGACCGCACCGGCCACGCCATGCTGCACACGCTGTACCAGCAGAACGTGAAGTCTAAGACCAACTTCTTCGTCGAGTGGATGGCGCTGGACCTGATCCGCAACACCCAGGGCGACGTGGTCGGCGTGACCGCGCTGGAGCTGGAAACCGGCGACTTGTACGAGCTGCACGCCAAGGCCGTGCTGCTGGCCACGGGCGGCGCGGGCCGCATCTTCGCGGCATCGACCAACGCCTTCATCAACACCGGCGACGGCCTGGGCATGGCCGCGCGCGCGGGCATCCCGCTGCAGGACATGGAGTTCTGGCAGTTCCACCCGACCGGCGTGGCCGGCGCGGGCGTGCTGCTGACCGAAGGCTGCCGCGGCGAAGGCGCAATTCTGCTGAATAGCAATGGCGAGCGCTTCATGGAGCGCTATGCACCCACACTGAAGGACCTGGCGCCGCGCGACTTCGTTTCCCGCTCCATGGACCAGGAAATCAAGGAAGGCCGCGGCTGCGGCCCGAACAAGGACTACATCCTGATGAAGCTCGACCACCTGGGCGCGGACACCATCCGCAAGCGCCTGCCGTCGGTGGAAGAGATCGGCCACAATTTCGCCAACGTGGACATCACCAAGGAGCCGATCCCCGTGGTGCCCACCATCCACTACCAGATGGGCGGCGTGCCGACCAACATCAACGGCCAGGTCGTGGTGTGGGACGGCCAGCAAAACAAGGTGGTCAACGGCCTCTATGCCGTGGGCGAATGCTCCTGCGTGTCGGTGCACGGCGCCAACCGTCTGGGCACGAACTCGCTGCTCGACCTGCTGGTGTTCGGCAAGGCCGCCGGCAAGCACATCGTGCAGTTCGTCAACGGCTTCGGCGACCACGCTGCCGTGCCGGCCGACGGCTCCGACCGCACGCTGGCGCGCCTCAACGAGCTGCAGGACTCCAAGGAAGGCACCTACGCCCAGGACATCGCGAACGACATCCGCGCCTCCATGCAGCAGCATGCCGGCGTGTTCCGCACGCAGCAGGGCATGGACGAAGGCGTGGTGAAGATCAACGCCATCCGCGAGCGCGTGGGCTCCGTTACGCTCAAGGACAAGTCCCAGGTCTGGAACACCGCGCGCATGGAAGCGCTCGAAGTGGACAACCTCATCGAGGTGGCCCAGGCGACGATGACCTCGGCCGCCGCGCGCCACGAGTGCCGCGGCGCCCACACGGTCTACGACTACGAGCACCCGGCCGACCACCCCGACTTCCCGCTGGGCCGCAACGACAAGGACTGGCTCAAGCACACCCTCTGGTACAGCGCCAACAACGGCTTGGAGTACAAGCCGGTGAACCTAAAGCCCCTCACGGTGGACAGCGTGCCGCCCAAGGTCCGCACGTTCTAAACCAGCAGCCCACGAGAGAACAGTCACATGAAGCGCACTTTCAAGATCTACCGCTACGACCCGGACAAGGACGCCAAGCCCTACATGCAGACCGTGGAGGTCGAACTCGACGGCCACGAGCGCATGCTGCTGGACGCACTGGTCAAGCTCAAGGCCATGGACCCCTCCATCTCGTTCCGCCGCTCCTGCCGCGAAGGCGTGTGCGGTTCGGACGCGATGAACATCAACGGCAAGAACGGCCTGGCCTGCCTCACGAACATGAAGACCCTGCAGGGCGACATCGTTCTGAAGCCCCTGCCCGGCCTGCCCGTGATCCGCGACCTGATCGTGGACATGACGCAGTTCTTCAAGCAGTACCACTCGATCAAGCCCTACCTGCAGAACGACAGTCTGGTGTCGCCCTCCAAGGAGCGCCTGCAGTCGCCCGAGGAGCGCGAGGAGCTCAACGGCCTGTACGAGTGCATCCTGTGCGCGAGCTGCTCCACGAGCTGCCCCTCGTTCTGGTGGAACCCCGACAAGTTCGTGGGCCCCGCCGGCCTGCTGCAGGCCTACCGCTTCATCGCCGACAGCCGTGACGAGAAGACGGGCGAGCGCCTGGACAACCTGGAAGACCCGTACCGGCTCTTCCGCTGCCACACCATCATGAACTGCGTGGACGTGTGCCCCAAGCACCTGAACCCCACGCGGGCGATTGGCAAGATCAAGGAACTGATGGTGCGCCGCGCCATCTGAAGAAACGAAGAACCATGGCCGAAGAAGCACTGCTGGACGAACGCGAAGTGGCCATTCTGCGGTGGCGCAGCCGCCGCGGGCTGGTCGAGAACGACCTGTTCATCGAGCGGTTCTTCGCGGCCCACGGCCCGCGCCTGACCCAACGCCAGGCACGGGGACTCACGGCATTGATGGACCTGTCGGACAACGACCTGCTGGACCTGCTGCTGCGCCGCAAGGAACCCACGGAAGTGCTCGACACCCCGGAAGTCAAGGAAGTGCTGGAACAGCTGCGCCACCGCGCGTAGCAGCCCCCACGCATCACTGTGCGGGTCAACTACAGAAGGAAACTGGAAATGAAACTGGCAGACAACAAAGCGACGCTATCGTTCAGCAACGGCAGCCCCAGCATGGAGCTTCCCGTGTACCAGGGCAGCATCGGCCCGGACGTGATCGACATCCGCAAGCTGTACGCGCAAACGGGCATGTTCACCTATGACCCGGGCTTCCTGTCCACGGCGGCCTGCCAGTCGTCCATCACCTACATCGACGGCGACAAGGGCGAGCTGCTGTACCGCGGCTACCCCATCGAGCAGCTGGCCGAGAAGTGCGACTACCTCGACACCTGCTACCTGCTGCTCAACGGCGAGCTGCCCGACGACACGCAGCGCAGCGACTTCCACCAGCTCGTGACCAAGCACACCATGGTCAACGAGCAGATGCAGTTCTTCCTGCGGGGCTTTCGCCGCGACGCCCACCCCATGGCCGTGCTGACCGGCCTGGTGGGTGCGCTGTCGGCCTTCTACCACGACAGCACCGACATCAACAATCCCGAGCACCGCGCCATCGCCGCGATCCGCCTGATCGCCAAGATGCCCACGCTCGTGGCCATGGCCTACAAGTACGGCAAGGGCGAGCCCTACATGTACCCCCGCAACGAGCTGAGCTACGCAGGCAACTTCCTGCGCATGATGTTCGGCACGCCCTGCGAGGACTACAAGGTCAACCCCGTGATCGAGCGCGCGATGGACCGCATCTTCATCCTGCACGCCGACCACGAGCAGAACGCGTCCACCTCCACCGTGCGCCTGTGCGGCTCCTCCGGCACCAACCCGTTCGCCGCCATCGCGGCCGGCGTGGCGTGCCTGTGGGGCCCCGCCCACGGCGGCGCCAACGAAGCCTGTCTGAATATGCTGGAGGACATCCAGCGCAACGGCGGCGTGGCCAAGGTCGGCGAGTTCATGGAGAAGGTCAAGGACAAGAACAGCGGCGTCAAGCTGATGGGCTTCGGCCACCGCGTGTACAAGAACTACGATCCCCGCGCCAAGCTCATGCAGGAAACCTGCAACGAAGTGCTGGCCGAGTTGGGCCTGGAGAAGGACCCGCTGTTCGCCCTGGCCAAGGAGCTCGAGAAGATAGCCCTGGAAGACGACTACTTCGTGCAGCGCAAGCTCTACCCGAACGTGGACTTCTACTCCGGCATCGTGCAGCGCGCCATCGGCATCCCCGTGAACCTGTTCACCGGCATCTTCGCGCTGGCCCGCACCGTGGGCTGGATAGCCCAGCTCAACGAGATGATCGGCGACCCCGAGTACAAGATCGGCCGCCCGCGCCAGCTCTTCGTGGGCTCCGAGCGCCGCGACGTGCCGAACCTCGGCAAGCGCTGATCTCCGGCCACCGGCCGCCAAGCCAGAACCCGCAGGCGCCCGCCGCCTGCGGGTTTTTTCTTGCCCGTCCGGTGCGCGCCGTTACCATGGACGCCCCTCCCCTTCCCTTCCTTGAAAGAGCTTCCGGCCCCATGACCGAGTCCCCCGCCGCCGCCATGCCTTCCATGATGTGGCGCTGCCTGGTGATCGAAGACGACCTGGAGAACGCGCGCTACATCGCCGACGGACTGCGGGCGCAGGGGCACGTGGCCATCATCGCCAGCGAGGCGCGCGACGCGCTGCGGCGCGCCTGCGGCGAGCCGTGGGACGTGGTGGTGCTCGACCGCATGCTGGGCCCGCAGGTGGACGGGCTGCACATCCTGCACGGCATGCGCGGCCTGGGGCTGCGCACGCCGGTGCTGGTGCTCTCGGCCCTGAGCGCGCTGGACGAGCGCGTGCGCGGCCTGAAGGCGGGCGGCGACGACTACCTGACCAAGCCCTTCGCGTTCTCGGAGCTGTCCGCGCGCATCGAGGCACTGGTGCGCCGCACCCGCACGGGCGAGGAGGCCAAGGCCCTGCAGCTGGGCGACCTGCGCCTGGACCTGGTGCACCGCACGGTGCAGCGGGGTGGCCGGGCCATCGCGCTCAAGCCGCGCGAATTCCGGCTGCTGGCCTACCTGCTGATGCACGCCGGACAGCCGCTGACCCGCACCATGCTGCTGGAAGCCGTGTGGGACTACCGGTTCGACCCGCAGACCAACCTCATCGACGTGCAGATCAGCCGCCTGCGCCACAAGCTCCAGGCGCCGGGCGAGGCGCCGCTGATCCACACCGTGCGCGGCGTGGGCTACCGCATCGCCCTCTCGCCCGAGAGCGATCCGTGACGGGCAGCGGGCACGGCCTGTGGCGCTCCGCCGGCCTGCGCCTGGCCGCGCTGTCGGGTTTCCTGGTGCTGCTGGCCATGCTGGCCGCGCTGGCGCTGGTGTACATCCAGGTGTCTTCCGTCCTGCACCGCAACGTGGACCGCCAGCTGCTGCAGACGCAGCAGCGCCTGGCGCTGCAATACGCCCACGAAGGCCCCGAGGCCACGGCCCAGGCCATCCACCGCGTGCTGCACGACGGGCGCGACACCGACCTCGAACTGGTGCTGCTCACCACGCCGGACGGCCGTTTCCTGGCCGGGAACATCGACGTGGAGTCGCTGCCCCCGCTGCGCACCACCGGGGCCACGGTGCAGCAGCTCGCGCTGGGCACGCAGACCGTCGATGCGCAGCTGCTCGCCCACCCGCTGCCCGACGGCGCGCTGCTGGTGCTGGGCCACGACCTGCGGGAGCTGCGCCGCATCGAATCCACCGTGGCCACGGCCAGCCTGGTGGCGGGTCTGTTCTCGCTCGCGCTGGCGCTGGCCAGCGCCTGGTTCTTGCGGCGCGAGCTGGGCCGCAGCGTAAACGCACTGCACCAGACCATCACCCGCATCGCAGGCGGCCAGCTGCACGAGCGCGTGCCCGTGGAAGACGACTCCGGCGACGAGTTCGTGCGCCTGGAGCAGGACTTCAACCACATGCTCGACCGCATCGGCCAGCTCATGGAGGGCGTGACCCACGTCTCCGACGCGATCGCGCACAACCTGCGCACGCCGTTGACCCGCCTGCGCCTGCGGCTGCAGGCCGCGCACGACGGCACAGCGGACGCCGCCGCCCTGCGCACCGCGCTGCAGTCGGCCATGCACGACATCGACGACCTGAGCCGCGTGCTGGACAAGCTGCTGTCCATCGCCCAGGCCGAATCCGGCACGCGCCGCGCGCCGTTCGCGCCCACGTCGTGGCAGGCCATCGGAGAGGACGTGGTGGAGCTCTACGAGGACCTGGCCGAGCACGAGGGCGTGTCGCTGCACTGGGAATGCACGCACCCCGCGCCCGTGCTGGGCGACCGCCACCTGCTGGCCGGCGCCCTCGTGAACGTGGTGGACAACGCCATCAAGTACGGCGGCCGCGGCGCGCGGGTGCAGGTGCGCTCGCAGGTGCAGGCCCGCGACGGCGCCGCGTGGAGCGAGATCGTGGTGCAGGACGACGGCCCCGGCGCCCCGCCGCAGGCCATCGCCACGCTGGGCGAGCGCTTCGTGCGCCTGCGGCCCGAGCTGCCCGGCCACGGCCTGGGGCTGGCCAGCGTGCAGGCCGTCATGCGGCTGCACGGCGGCGGCATGCGCATCGAGCCGGCCGAGCCGGGCCTGCGCGTGACCCTGCGATTGCCCCTGTCATGAAGCGCCCGGCTGGCAGGATATAAGCCAAATCGACCTCCAGCGCTTGATTGGCAAGCACAAGCAGCTCCTTTTTCGATAGCAAATCGGGCGCCTTTCATTACCGCCCGGCAATGCTTCGGTCATGCGCCGCGCGGCGGGGCGCGCCTACGATTTTCGTCTCCCCTTCAGCCAACCAACCAGGCCCCTCGCACGGGCCCATCAGGAGACTTTTGCCTTGAAGATCCACAGCCAGAGAGATTTCACCGCGGGGCTGCTGTTCAGCGCCTTCGGCGTCGCCTTCGCCTGGGGTGCCACCACCTACAGCGTGGGCACCGGCGCCCGCATGGGGCCGGGCTATTTCCCGCTGATCGTCGGCGTGCTGATCGCGCTGCTGGGCGCGGTCATCACCGCGCGCGCGCTCACCGTGCCCACCGAGGACGGCGAGCCCGTCGGCGCCATCGCCTGGCGCCCGCTGGTGTTCATCATCGGCGCCAACCTGTTGTTCGGCGTGCTGCTGGGCGGCCTGCCCAGCATCGGCCTGCCGCCCATGGGAATGATCGTCGCCATCTACGCGCTGACGCTGATCGCCAGCCTGGCGGGCGACCAGTTCAACCTCAAGGGCGTGCTGATCCTCGCCACCGTCCTCGCCATAGGCAGCTACCTGGCCTTCGTCGTGGCGCTGAACCTGCAATTCCCCGTGTGGCCCTCCTTCATCGTGGGCTGATCGTTCCACCTCCATCACATAACTACTACCCATCATGGAACTGATCGACCACCTCTCCATGGGGTTCCAGGTCGCCTTCACGGCGCAGAACCTCCTCTATGCCTTCCTGGGCTGCCTGCTGGGCACCCTCATCGGCGTGCTGCCGGGCCTGGGCCCCGTGGCCACCATCGCCATGCTGCTGCCCACCACGTATGCGCTGCCGCCCACGGCAGCGCTCATCATGCTGGCCGGCATCTACTACGGCGCGCAGTACGGTGGCTCCACCACCGCCATCCTGGTGAACCTGCCGGGCGAGTCATCGTCGGTGGTCACCGTGATCGACGGCTACCAGATGGCGCGCAAGGGCCGCGCGGGGCCGGCGCTCGCCTCCGCCGCGCTGGGCTCGTTCTTCGCGGGCTGCGTGGGCACGCTGGTGATCGCCGCGTTCGCGCCGCCACTCACCGAGGTGGCGTTCAAGTTCGGCCCCGCCGAATACTTCTCGCTGATGGTGCTGGGCCTGATCGGCGCGGTGGTCATGGCCTCGGGCTCGCTGCTCAAGGCCATCACCATGATCCTGGTGGGCCTGGCCTTCGGCCTCGTGGGCACGGACGTGAACTCCGGCGTGGCGCGCTACAGCTTCGACATCCCCGAGCTGACCGACGGCATCAGCTTCGTGGCCATCGCCATGGGCATCTTCGGCTATGGCGAGATCATCGCCAACCTTTCGGTGCCCTCCGAGAAGCGCGAGGTGTTCACCGACAAGGTGCGCGGCCTCATGCCCACCCAGGAGGACTTCAAGCGCATGTTCCCCGCCGTGCTACGCGGCACGGCCATCGGCTCGGCGCTGGGCATCCTGCCCGGCGGCGGCGCGCTGCTGTCGGCCTTCGCGGCCTACACCATCGAGAAGAAAGCGAAGATGAAACCCGGCGAGGTGCCCTTCGGTCAGGGCAACATCCGCGGCGTGGCGGGGCCCGAGTCGGCCAACAACGCCGGCTCGCAGACCTCCTTCATCCCGCTGCTGACGCTGGGCATCCCGCCCAACGCCGTGATGGCGCTGATGGTGGGCGCGATGACCATCCACAACATCCAGCCCGGCCCGCAGGTGATGACCAGCAACCCCGAGCTGTTCTGGGGCCTGATCGCCTCGATGTGGATCGGCAACCTGATGCTGGTGATCCTGAACCTGCCCATGATCGGGCTGTGGATCAAGCTGCTGTCCATCCCCTACAAGTGGCTGTTCCCCGCCATCGTGCTGTTCTGCGCCGTGGGCGTCTATTCGGAGAACAACAACACCTTCGAGATCTGGATGGTGGCCATCTTCGGCGTGCTCGGCTACGTGTTCCACAAGCTCGGCTGCGAGCCCGCGCCGCTGCTGCTGGGCCTGATCCTGGGCCCGATGATGGAGGAGAACCTGCGCCGCGCGCTGCTGCTCTCGCGCGGCGAATGGAGCGTGCTGGTCACGCGCCCGCTGTCGGCCTCGCTGCTGGCCGTCGCGGCGGTGCTGCTGGTGATCGTGCTGCTGCCCAACGTGCGCAAGAAGCGCGAGGAGGCGTTCGTCGAGGACTGACGGCGCCCACCTTCTTCCCGGCCGGCACCGCGCCGGCTCCCGCACCCCATGCGCCCGCGGCCATGGGGTGTTTTTCATGGACGGCCCGCATCTGCGTTTTGCGCGCATCGTTATGCAGAAACCTTACTACATAGCCACAAGTTTCTTAAATACAGTTCTTCATATCGAATGTTTTTAAGGAATGGTTATGTCGGGTTTTCGTGTGGGGAAATGGTTGGCGCTGGCCGCCGCGGGCTTTGCCGCCGTCGTCGGGCAGGCCCAGGCACAGGGTGTGCCGCCCGAGGTGCGCCTGGCCTGGGCGGGCGGCCCGCGCGTGTGGGTGCTGGGCCAGATCGACGGAGCGTTCGAGCAGGCCTTCGGCACCAGGGTCAAGTGGGTGCAGTTCGCCTCGGGCGCGGACGTGCTGAGTCTGTTCGCCGCCAAGGAGATCGACATCGCGCGCTTCGGCTCCAGCCCCGCCGCCGCGGGCATCGCGCGCAAGCTGCCGATCGAGGTCATCGGCGTGCCCGAGATCATCGCCACGTCCGAGCGGCTGATCGCGCGCGATGGCATCCAGGGCGTCCGGGGCCTGGAAGGCAGGACCGTGGCCTACCCCGCCAACTCCACGGCGCAATACGCCTTCGAAGTGGCGGTGAAGCACTCCGGGGCGGACCGCCGCAAGATCAAGGCGCTGGCGCTCAAGCCCGCCGAGATCGTGGCCGCGTGGAAGCGCGGCGACATCGACGCGGCCTATGTCTGGGGCCCGTTCACCCAGCAGATGGAGGCCTCAGGCGGCAAGGAAATCTTCGCCACCAAGGACCTGCAGAAGCACAAGGTGCTGGTGTTCAACAACTTCGTGGTGCGCAAGGAGTTCGCCGACAGGCACCCCGAGCTGGTCGCCCGCTTCCTGCGCGTGGCGCAGGACAAGGTGGACCAGTACAAGAAGGACCCGGAAGGCGCGGTGCAGGCCATCGCCAAGCACCTCGACATCCCGGCCGACACGGTGCGCAGCACGCTCGGCGGACTGGAATACCCGTCGCTGCAGGAGCAGCTCACGCCCGCCTTCATCGGCGACGCGCAGACCAAGGGGCAATCGCTCATCACCCAGGCGTACAAGGACTCGGCCGAGTTCCTCGCCAGCATCGGCGAGGTGCGCCCGCGGGAGATTCCGGCGAGCTACGGCCCCTTCATCAACACCACCTACCTGCAGCGCGCCGCTGCGGGCCGGTGAGGTGCGCATGGGCACCGAGACGCAACTGCGCCTGCCCGCGGCGGGCGGGCTGCCGCGGCGCCGCCGGGCCTGGCCCGGCGCACGGTCGCGGCGCACGCTGGTCAGCACCGCCGCCGTCGCGGGCGTGCTGCTGCTGTGGCAGGCCAGCGGCAGCCTGGGCTGGGCCGACCCGCTGATGCTGCCGCCGCCCACCGAGCTGTGGCACACGGCCGTGGAGCTGTTCACCGACGGCTACCGGCAGACGCCGCTGTGGCAGCACGTGCTCATCAGCACGCTGCGCGCGCTCGCGGCGTTCGCGGCGGCGGTGCTCGTCGGCGTGCCGCTCGGTCTGGCGATGGGGCTGTCGCCCACGCTGTCGGCCGTGCTCGACCCGTTCGTGCAGTTCATGCGGCCCCTGCCCAAGATCGCGCTGGTGCCGCTGGTGATCGTGTGGTTCGGCATCGGCGAGGGCGCCAAGTTCTTCCTGATCTTCATCGCCACGGTGCTGAGCATCATGGTGGGCGCTGCCGCCGCCGTCGCCCACGTGGGCCAGGCGCGGCTGCGCGCGGCGCAGACGCTGGGCGCCAGCCGCGCGCAGCTCTTCACCCACGTGGTGCTGCCCAACGCGCTGCCCGAGCTGTTCACCACCGTGCGCCTGGCCATCGGCATCGGCTGGACCTCGCTCATCGCGGCCGAGCTGGTGGCCGCGAACGCGGGCCTGGGCTGGATGGTGATCAACGCTGGCGGCTACCTGCGCACCGACGTGGTGATGCTCGGCATCCTGCTGCTGGGGCTGATCGGCTACCTGTTCGACGCGCTGCTGGTGCTGCTGCACCGGCGCTTCGCGCCCTGGTCGGGAAAGGACGCATGAGCATGGACCGCGACGTGCGCATCCGCCTCGACGGCGTGAGCAAGAGCTTCCCCGCGCCGGGCCAGGCTGCCGCGCAGCAGGTGCTGAGCCACATCTCGCTGGAGCTGCGGCATGGCGAATTCGTCTGCCTGCTGGGCGCCTCGGGCTGCGGCAAATCGACGCTGCTGAACCTCGTGGCCGGCTTCGAG
The DNA here is from genome assembly GCF_000400995.2 of Acidovorax sp. MR-S7. Classification (GTDB taxonomy): domain Bacteria; phylum Pseudomonadota; class Gammaproteobacteria; order Burkholderiales; family Burkholderiaceae_C; genus MR-S7. The sequence goes on from NZ_DF238903.1 coordinate 58,431, forward strand.
CAGCCCGACAGCGGCCGCCTGCTGTGCGACGGCCGCGCCATCGCCGGACCGGGGCCGGACCGCGGCATGGTGTTCCAGCAGCCCACGCTGTTCCCCTGGCTCAGCGTGCGCCAGAACATGGGCTTCGGCCCGCGCATGGCGGGCCAGCGCGCGCAGGACTATGCGGCGCGGGTGGACGAATACCTGCGCCTCGTGGGCCTGGCAGGCTTCGCCGGGCATGCGCCCTGGCAGCTCTCGGGCGGCATGCGCCAGCGCGCGGCGCTGGCGCGCGCCTGGCTGCCGGAGCCCGAGATATTGCTCATGGACGAGCCCTTCGGCGCGCTCGACGCGCAGACGCGCCTGGCAATGCAGGAGCTGCTCACCGGCATCTGGCAGCACAAGCGCACCACCATCCTCTTCGTGACGCACGACGTGGACGAGGCGCTGTTCCTCGCGGACCGCATCGTCATCCTGTCGTCGCGCCCGGGCCGCGTGCGCGAGGAGCTGCGCGTGCCCTTCGAGCGCCCGCGCCGCTTCGAGGATCTGGTGGCCGATGCGCGCTTCGGCCAGCTCAAGCGCGACATCCTGCACATCGTGCGGCAGGAAGCCGCCAAATCCCTCGACGCCACCATCGCCTGACAAGGCATGAACACCCCGCCATGAACCTCACCCGTTTCCCCCGCGTGCGCTTCACGCAGGCGCCCACGCCGCTGGAATACCTGCCCAACCTCACCCGGACGCTGGGCGGCCCCCACATCTTCATCAAGCGCGACGACAACACCGGCCTGGCGCTGGGCGGCAACAAGACGCGCAAGCTGGAGTTCCTCATCGGCGACGCGCTGGCGCACGGCGCGACGCACATCGTCACCCAGGGCGCCACGCAGTCGAACCACGTGCGCCAGACCATCGCCGCGGCCAACCGGCACGGGCTCAGGACCACGGTGCTGCTCGAGGAGCGCGTGAGCGGCGCGCCCGAGGACTACTACCGCAACGGCAACGTGCTGCTCGACCAGATCCTGGGCGCCGCGGCCATCGAGACGCGGCCCGCGGGCCTGGACATGAACGCCGAGCTGGCCGCCGTGGGCGAGCGCCTGCGCGCCGCCGGCGAGGTGCCCTACCTCATCCCCGGCGGCGGCTCCAACGCCATCGGCGCGCTGGGCTACGTGGTGGCGGCGCAGGAAATCATCGCGCAGGCGAACGCGCTCGACCTGCGCGTGGACCACGTGGTGCACGCCACCGGCAGCACCGGCACGCAGGCCGGGCTGGTGGTGGGCTTCGAGGCGGTGAGCAGCCACATCCCCGTGCTCGGCATCAGCGTGCGCGCGCCCCGCGAGCGCCAGGAGGACAACGTGCGCCGGCTCGCGCGCGAGACCTGGGCGCTGCTCGGCGTGCGCGGCGACTTCCCCGGCGAGCGCGTGGTCGCCAACGCGGACTACGTGGGCGGCGGCTACGGCGTGCCGACCGAGGGCATGGTCGAGGCCGTGCACCTGCTGGCGCGCACCGAAGGCATCCTGCTCGACCCGGTCTACAGCGGCAAGGGCCTCGCGGGCCTCATCGACCTGGTGTGCAAGGACGTGTTCACCGAAGGGCAGAACATCGTGTTCGTGCACACCGGCGGCGCGGCGGGCCTGTTCGCCTACCGCTCCACGCTCGCGCCCGAGGCGGCGTTCTGACCATGGCCCGGCTCGTGGGCGTGCTCGGCGGCATGAGGCCGTTGGCCACGCTGGACTTCCTGCACCAGCTCCTGCAGGCACGCGCCGCGCGGCGCGACCAGGACCATGTGCCCACCGTCACTTGGAACGTGCCGCAGATTCCCGACCGCCAGCTGGCGCTGGCGGGCACCGGCGAGGACCCGCTGCCCGCGATGCGGGAGGGCATCGCGCGCCTGAACGCGGCGGGCGCGACCTGCATCGCCATCCCGTGCAACACCGCGCACCTGTGGTGGGACGCGCTCGGCGCGCACAGCGCGGCGCCCATCCTGCACATCGTCGACGCCACCATCGACGCCCTGCGCGCGCGGCACCGCCCCGGCGAGCGCATCGGCATCATCGCCACGCGGGGCGCGCTGGCCCAGCGGCTCTACCAGGCGCGCCTGGAGGCGGCCGGGCTGGACTACCTGACGCACAGTCCGCAGGAACTGGACGACCTGTTCACCCCCGGCTGCTACGCCATCAAGGCCGGCGACATCGCCACCGGCGGGCGGCTGATCGCCGATGCGGCGCAGCGCCTGCTCGGCCGCGGTGCCACGCAGCTCGTGATGGCCTGCACCGAGGTGCCCATCGCGCTGCGGCATGCGGCGCCGCAGCTGCTGGCGATCAGCACCGACCCGGCCCAGGCGCTCGCGCGGGCCTGCGTGCGGCACTGGGAACACGGCGCCTGAGGCCCGCCTCACCCACCGCCCGGGTGCCCTGCCCGGGCTTTTTTTGCCTGCGGAGGCACATACTACCCCCTAGTAGCCGCATATTTCATGGGTTTTGCGCACATCCATCAAGCGCAAGGCTTATATACTCAACCCTAGTACCCATACACCACTGGCATGCCCCACACCGCCGAAGACAAGCAACGCGCCATCTCCCGCCTGCGCCGCATCCGCGGCCAGGCCGAGGCGCTGGAGCGCGCGGTGGAGGCAGGCAGCGACTGCGCCCCCATCCTGCAGCAACTCGCCGCGATGCGCGGCGCGGTGCACGGGCTGATGGCCGACCTGCTGGGCAGCCATCTGCGCGAAACCCTGGCGCAGCAGCCGGCCCCCACGCCCCAGGCGGTGGAGGAAACGCTGGCCCTGTTGCGCTCGTACCTGAAGTAGCCCGAGACCCCCCACAAGGAGCATCACCCATGAAATCCCGCGCCGCCGTGGCCTTCAAGGCCGGAGAACCCCTGCAGATCGTCGAGATCGACGTCGCCCCGCCGCAAAAGGGCGAGGTGCTGGTCAAGATCACCCACACCGGCGTGTGCCACACCGACGCCTTCACCCTGAGCGGCGACGACCCCGAGGGCGTGTTCCCCGCCGTGCTGGGCCACGAGGGCGCGGGCATCGTCGTGGAAGTGGGCGAAGGCGTGACCAGCGTGAAGCCCGGCGACCACGTGATCCCGCTCTACACCGCCGAGTGCGGCGAATGCCTGTTCTGCAAGAGTGGCAAGACCAACCTGTGCGTGGCCGTGCGCGCCACCCAGGGCAAGGGTGTGATGCCCGACGGCACCACGCGCTTCAGCTACAACGGCCAGCCCATCTACCACTACATGGGCTGCTCCACGTTCAGCGAGTACACGGTGGTGGCCGAGGTGTCGCTCGCCAAGGTAAGCCCCGACGCCAACCCCGAGCAGGTGTGCCTGCTGGGCTGCGGCGTGACCACGGGCCTGGGCGCGGTGAAGAACACCGCCAAGGTGCAGGAGGGCGACACGGTGGCCGTGTTCGGCCTGGGAGGCATCGGCCTCGCAGTGATCCAGGGCGCGCAGATCGCCAAGGCCGGGCGCATCATCGCCATCGACACGAATCCCGGCAAGTTCGACCTCGCGCGCACCTTCGGCGCGACCGACTGCGTGAACCCCAAGGACCACGACAAGCCCATCCAGCAGGTGATCGTGGAGATGACCGGCTGGGGCGTGGACCACAGCTTCGAGTGCATCGGCAATGTGAACGTGATGCGCGCCGCGCTCGAATGCGCGCACCGCGGCTGGGGCCAAAGCGTCATCATCGGCGTGGCCGGCGCGGGGCAGGAGATCAGCACGCGCCCGTTCCAGCTGGTGACGGGCCGCAAGTGGCTGGGCACGGCCTTCGGCGGCGTGAAGGGCCGCAGCGAGCTGCCCGGCATGGTGGAAGACGCGATGAGCGGAAAGATCCAGCTCGCGCCCTTCGTCACGCACACCATGCCGCTCACCGGCATCAACGAGGCGTTCGACCTGATGCACTCGGGCCAATCCATCCGCAGCGTCGTGCACTACGCCTGACACGCCATGGCCACTCCCCTCGAACTCCAGAGCGCCCACGCCTGCCACGGCGGCGCGCAGCGCTTCTACCAGCACGCCTCGCGCGAAACGGGGCTGCCGATGAAGTTCTCGGTCTTCCTGCCGCCCAAGGCGGTGGCGGGCGAGAAGGTGCCCGCCCTGCTCTACCTGGCGGGCCTGACCTGCACCGAGGAAACCTTCCCCATCAAGGCCGGCGCGCAGCAGCTCGCCGCCGAGCTGGGCCTGGCCCTGATCGCGCCCGACACCAGCCCGCGCGGCGCGGGCGTGGCGGGCGAATCGGACGCCTGGGACTTCGGCGTGGGCGCGGGCTTCTACCTCGACGCCACGCAAGCCCCTTGGGCCGCGCACTGGCGCATGGAGAGCTGGCTGATGCGCGAGCTGCTGCCGCAGATCGCCGCGCACCTGCCCATCGACGGCGAGCGCATCGGCATCTTCGGTCACAGCATGGGCGGCCACGGCGCGCTCACGCTGGCGCTGCGCCACCCGGGCCGGTTCAAAAGCCTGTCGGCCTTCGCACCCATCGCCAACCCGGTGAACTGCCCCTGGGGCGAGAAGGCGTTCACCGGCTACCTGGGCGCGGACCGCACGGCCTGGGGTGAGCACGACGCGACGGTGCTCATGCAGAACCAACCCATCGCACCCTACCCCGGCGGCATCCTCGTCGACCAGGGGCTGGCCGACAAATTCCTGCTTGAAAAGCAGTTGCTGCCCGAGGCCTTCGAGGCCGCCTGCGCCGCTCTCGGCCAGCCACTCGCGCTGCGCCGCCATGCGGGCTACGACCACGGCTACTACTTCATCCAGAGCTTTGTCGAAGACCACCTGCGCCACCATGCGCAGCAGCTCGGCTAGCCCGGGCTAGAACAGCACACCCTGCCCGTGCGCGAGGGCCGGGCGGTACTGCGATCCGTCGAGTTCGATGCGCTCGCGGTTCAGCCCCAGGCGTGCGCAGGTCTGGGTAAATCGCTGGCGCAGCAGGTCGGCCCACAAGCCCGTGCCCTTCATGCGCGAGGCATGGCTGGCGTCGTAGCTCTTGCCGGCGGCGCGCGCGGCCGCGTCGATGCCGTGCAGGTCCTGCACGCGCGCCAGCACGCGCGCGGCGCGCTGCGGGTAGTGCAGCTCCAGCCATTCGCGCATCAGCGGGTTCAGCTCCCACGGCAGGCGCAGCACGGTGTAGAAGGCACTGGTCGCGCCCGCCTCGCGCGCAGCGGCCAGCACCTGCTCCATGTCTTCGGTGATGAAGGGGATCTGCGGCGCCACGCTCACGCCCACGGGCACGCCGCTGTCGGCCAGCATGCGGATGGTGCGCAGCCGCCGGTGCGGCGCCGCGGCGCGCGGCTCCAGGATGCGCGCGAGATCGCCGTCCAGCGTGGTGATGGTGACGCAGGCCGCCGCGAGGCGGTCGCGCGCCAGCGGCGCGAGCAAATCCAGGTCGCGCTCCACGCCGCTGCCCTTGGTGATCAGCGTGAAGGGGTGGCGCGCATCGCGCATCACCTCGATCAGCCCGCGCGTCAGAAGCAGCTCGCGCTCCACGGGCTGGTAGCAGTCGGTGGCCGAGCCGATGTTGATCGCCGACGGGCGATGCCCCGGCCGCGCCAGCTCGGCGCGCAGCACCTCGGCGATGTTGCGCTTGGCGATGATGCGGGTCTCGAAGTCCAGCCCCGGCGACAGGCCCAGGTAGCTGTGCGTGGGCCGGGCGTAGCAATAGACGCAGCCCATCCTTATGTTTCATGGAAATTTGCTACTGCGGGAAAAACGCATTCCGAAGAACTGTTCAGTGGGGCCTAAACCTGATGTTCAATGGACAAACTGTGCCGCGCTGGGGTGGAGCTTCAGCCGAGGGCGCATTGCTAGAACAGCGATGGTTGAACGGTCGGGACTCCAAAGTTGGACGTCTGCAATTGAACGGCCGGCGCGTCGAGGCCGAACTTGCGTTTGGCCAGCCTGAATCGCTTACGCAGTAGCTCAGCGTAGGGTCCAGTCCCACTCATTCGTGTACCGTAATTGCTTTCGTTGTCCTTTCCGTCACGCATTTGCCGAATCAAGCTGATGACGTGCTCCGCACGCATTGGGAAGTGATATCGGAGCCACTCGTGAAAAGGGCGTGTCCGAATTTTTGTGTAAACGGGTCGGACTTCAATTGACGGAGATGCGGTCTCCGAACTGAATGGT
>NZ_DF238904.1 GCF_000400995.2 Acidovorax sp. MR-S7
GGCTCTGTCACAAATCTGTGTTGGTAGTATGTGGGCCAACGCGTTGACGGAGTGGGTTTGCCATGCGGAAGAGGGAATTCGAGCGATTGCTGGTGTCGCTGGACGGGCTCAGCCCGGCCCAGCTGCGCCAGGTATCCCAGAAGGTCGGTAGCCTCAATGAGCGCCGGGAGGTCCAGGACCTGACCGACAAGCGCGTGGAGGCGCTCGGCGCCTGCCCGCACTGCGGCAATGTCGAGTTCGCCCGCTGGGGAAGGACCGGTGCCGGGGACCAGCGGTACCGCTGCGGAGGCTGCTTCAAGACGTTCACCAGCTTGACCGGGACGCCCTTCTCCCGGGTTCACAACAAAGCCAAGCTGCTGGAGAACGCGTCCTGCATGAAGGACCTTTTGAGCGTCCGAGACGCGGCTGAG
>NZ_DF238905.1 GCF_000400995.2 Acidovorax sp. MR-S7
CCAGCTTGTGCAAGCCGCGCGGAATCTGCCGCACCACGACCCCCAGCGCCTTCCCGGCGGTCTTGTAGGCGCTGGCTGAGTCGGACACGAGCACTGCGTCCGGCTTCAAAAGAGGACCAAGCGCAGCGCCAATGGTGGCCGCGCTCGGAACCGAGGGAAGCACGGTGATGAAGCTGTTGCGAGACCCGCGAGCCACGGCCGTGAGGACGGCCACCTGCTCACGTGAGATGCCTCGCTTGCTGGCGCGCGTGCCCCGCCGATGGGAGGGCCTGGGCATCCCGCTCTTCTGGCCTTTATACGAGCGACGGAAGAAGGCCTCGTCTGCCTCTGCCACGCCAGACAGCTCTCCAGGCTGGTGCTTGTCGAGCAGAGGCATCATGAGATGGCGGTAGCGGAAGGCGGTGTTTCGATGGACGCCCAGGCGCTCAGCCGCGTCTCGGACGCTCAAAAGGTCCTTCATGCAGGACGCGTTCTCCAGCAGCTTGGCTTTGTTGTGAA
>NZ_DF238906.1 GCF_000400995.2 Acidovorax sp. MR-S7
CGCAAAGCCGCGCCAGCTCTTGCTCGACGCCATCGGAGTGCCGGTCATCAACACAGATTTGTGACAGAGCCTTGATTTTTGCCAACATTGCCTCCCGCTCGGCGACCTCTTTTTCGCTGAAGCCGATCCAGAATCCGCCGTTTTGCTGGAGATCCACATCGACCCCGGTGAGCTTACGGAGTTCGTCGGCAAGGGGGCTCCAATGGTCAACGGCGTCCCGGCTCCATCGGGAATAGCGGGGAAATCCGGCGCCCTTGCTCTGGAGCCAGACGAGGCCGAAGTTGCCGCGCGAAGCCCGGTGCGCCACATCGCCCTGGTCGAGCAGGGTCACTGGGCCACCGGACTTGGCAATACCGTATGCGATGGCGGCACCCACCAGCCCTCCGCCGACAACGATTGTTTCATTTGAAGACATAGATATTTTGGATATCTGCCGGGCAAAAGCTTTTTTCCGAAGAGGTTTGCTCAATTGAGCGTGATGTTGTTCCGCTTCACGACCTCGCCCCAGCGCGCACTATCGGCATTGAGCATTTGTCTGTAATCAGCAATGGAAGTGGGAGCTACTTTTGCGCCAAGCCGCTCGTGCTTCTTAATGACATCGGGGTCCGACAGCACGGCGTTGATTTCCCGGTGCAGTTTGTCGACGATGGCCTGCGGCATATTGGCAGGCCCCACGACACCGCCCCAGGTTTCCATTTCCAGATCCGGATAACCAGCCTCCCGTATGGTGGGGACGTTCGGCAGAAGAGGGGAACGATTGGGCCCCGTAATGGCCAGCGCGTTGATGCGTCCCGCTTTCACCTGCGGCTCCATCGACGTGAAATTGCTGAACATCATCTGGATCTGGCCCGCCGCCAGATCCAATTCAGCCGCAGGGGCACTCTTGTAAGGGACGTGGGTAATCTGAGCCCCGGAGAGGTTGGCAAACAATGCGCCAAGCACATGCAGCGCGGTGCCGTTGCCAGTGGACCCATAGAAAATCTCGCCAGGATGGGCTTTGGCGTAATTCACCAAGTCCGTAACACTCTTGATGGGGAGGGTTGGGCTCACGCCCAGCAGGTTGGGCTGCGTCCACTGCTTCGCGATAGGCGTGAAGCTTTTGGCGGGATCGTAAGGCAGTGATTTTGCGGTCAGTGCGGTAACGGTGTAGGTCGCGAGATTGGAGTTGCCAATCGTGTAACCATCCGGCGCGGCTTTGGCAACTGCATCAAGCCCAATGACCCCAGATGCACCTGGCTTATTGTCGATCACGATGGGCTGTCCCAGGCGCTTGCTGAGACCATCTGCCAGAACACGTGCAGTGCCGTCTGCGGCGCCTCCTGCTGCAGCATTCACGATAAACCGTATCGGTTTTTCAGGCCATTCTGCCTGTGCCGAGAAGCCGATCGAAATCAGGGTGGTGAAAGCCGCGGCGGCGATAAAGGGACGGCGCACAATTCTAGGCAGCATGGAAACTCTCCGTTCGACATGAATAACGACTGAGTTCTCATGGTAGGAATTGATCCTGCTGGCATCTATGGATGCTGGGTCAGCATCGCATGCTTAGATGTTATGTGTTCTGCGCTTGAAGCTGCTGCAACTAGGCGGATGAGTTCCTTGGCCGGGATGGAAAGCTTCGCGTCGCTCATGGCCGTCGCATAGACCGTGTAGCTGATCGGCGGATGCAGAGGCAGCGCCACTCCACCTCGTCTTTGGTGTTTTGCCGCCGTCATGGGGTCGACCACGGCAATACCCAGCCCCTCTAGAGCGTGTTATGAACTTGATAGCGCCTGCGGTAGATTCGCCCAATGGCAAGGCGTAAGCAGTATCCGACGG